>NZ_CP069535.1:0-1306504 GCF_016889805.1 Rhodanobacter sp. FDAARGOS 1247 | reverse complement strand
CCGCCTGCAGTTCCTGTCGCACCGACAAGCCGTCGGCACCATCCATCGGGGCGCCCTGGCGCCGCGCCTGGTCGACCTTGTCGAACACGCCGGTCAGCTTCTGCACGTGATGGCCGACCTCGTGCGCAATCACGTAGGCGCGGGCGAAGTCGCCGGAGGAATGCAGCTCGTCCTGCAGTTGCTGGAAGAACGCCACGTCCAGGTAGACCTTCTGGTCGCCCGGGCAATAGAACGGACCCACCGCCGTGCTGGCGCTGCCGCAGGCCGTGCTTACGCCACCGCTGAACAGGTGCAGCTTGGGCTCGACGTAGGTGGCGCCGTGTTCGCGAAAGATCTCGCCCCAGCTCTGCTCGGTGGAATGCAGCACGGCGCTGACGAAATCCTTCTGCTCGGGATCGACCTGGGCCGGCACGCCGGTCTGGCTGCCGGCGCCGGGCTGGATGCTGCCCTGGTCCAGCAACGCCATCGGGTTCTTGAAGAAGATCCAGCCGATCAGCGCCAGCACCACGATGGTGCCCAGGCCCATGCCACGACCGCCGCCGAAGCGCCGGCCGCCACCGCCGCCGCCACTGTCGACCTCGACATTGTTGCTGCTGCCACCCTTTCGCCAATCCATAGATCCCCCGCAGTGCTGGTACGTGCGCCTCGGCGCTGTCTGGCGACGATAGCGCGCTGCCGCGCATCGCGCCACGTCGGACATCACGGCTAAAGTAGGCCACCCTTCGTGAGGATTTCAGCATGACCCACCTGCCCGCCCTGGTTACCCTGCTCACCGTACTGCTGCTGTTCGGCACCATGTGGGCGGTTGGCCATGCCCGCGGCAAGTACGGCGTCAAGGCGCCCGCGACCACCGGCGACCCGGCCTTCGAGCGGGCCTACCGGGTGCAGATGAACACGCTGGAGGCCACGGTGATGTTCCTGCCGACGCTGTGGCTGGCGGCTCACTACGGCTTCACCGGATGGGCCGGCATCGCGGGCCTGGTCTGGCTGGTCGGCCGCGTGTGGTATGCCCTGGCCTATCTGCGCGACGCCAGCAAGCGCGGACCGGGTTATCTGGTGAGCATGCTCGGCTGGGCCGCGGCGCTCGTGATGGCCTGCATCGGCGTGGCGCGCGCGATGATGGTCGGCTGAAGTCAGTCGAGCAAACCCGGAGCGGTGCCGCTCAACACCCACAAGCGATGCGGCACCGCCATCGGCTCGCCGGCGTGGCGCTTGGCCAGCATCTCGGCCAGCTCGGCATCGAAGCGTTGCACCTTCGCCTCGTCCAGGCTGGCACCGATGCCGGCACTGGCGCGGATGCGCCCCCGCCAGTCGGCGTGGCTGTAGGGAACCTCCACATCCAGCGACCAGGTGCGCAGGTCGTTGAAGCCGGCTTCGGCCAGGTCCTTGAGCCATGCCGGATACAGGCCACTGCCGCTGTGCATGGTCCAGCCCGCGTTGTAGGCAAGAATCAGTCGCTCGGTGTCCTGCACCATGTTGCCGTTGAGCGGCACCCAGTCGAAATGCGCGATCACGAAGCGGCCACCGGGCCGCAGCCACTTGCGCACCAGCGCGGCGCTGCGGGCCCGCTCGAACCAGTGCCAGCATTGCCCGGCTGTCACCACGTCAAACGAAGCCGATGCGAAATCGGCGTTCTCGACCCGGGCCCTGACCTGCTTCACCTGCACGCCTGCGGCGCGATCCAGCTCCGCGGCTTGCGCGAGCAACGGGGCGGAGTGATCCAGCCCGGTGACTTCGCAGCCGCGCAAGGCCAGCCCGCGGGCCACCGTGCCGGTGCCGGTGCCCAGATCCAGCGCCGCGTCACCGGGATGGACGCTGCCGTCGCCAAGCAGGCGCTCGAAGAAGATCTCGGGGAACCCTGCCCGATGGCGCGCGTAGTCAGCGGCCGTCCTGCCGAAGTCGATAGCCATCACACCCCCTGTAGCCACTGGTGACGCAAGCTTCTGCTGTTTGGCATAGTAGCGGCATGACCCCGCGCTGCAAGCCGTGGCCCACGCACGCTCCCGGCACGGGTGAAGACCTGTCCGGCGGGTGACACCTCGAAGCGCGCGCCGCGCCTTCACCCGCATCCCGCAGGCATGATCAACGCATGGAAGTCAGTGGTACCCAGACACCCCGGCCACCCGCCCTGCCCTCCAGCACGAAATATCGACTGCCACCGGGCCTGGGCGGCGCGGCAGGCATCATCGCGGGCTACTTTGCGCTGCAATTGCTGGCCGGATTCGCGTTTGCGCTGGTAGCCATGTTCGCCGAGATGTTCGATCACCCGGCGACCGGCCTGGAAGTTGCCGTCGGCACCACCCTCGCCCGGCCAGGCATGCAGGCCTGGCTGGCGATCGTCTCGCTGGGCGCAGCCGCACCACTGACCCTGTGGCTGGCGCATCGGCAATGGGGCGCGTGGTGGTCGACGGGTCAGCCGCCGGGGCTGGGTTTCGTCGCGCCCAGCCGGGCCTGGTTCTTCGCACTGGCCATCGCCACCGGCCTGTTGCTGCCGTGGATCGGTTCGCTGCTGACGCAATGGCTTGCGCAGGGCCATCCGGTGACCCAGGACATCCAGCAGATCGGCGCGCGGACTCCGCTGGCATCGCGCCTCCTGCTGGTGCTGGTGGTGGTCGGCGTGGGCCCGGTCGTGGAGGAACTGCTGTTTCGCGGCGTGCTGCTGTCGGCCCTGATGAGGCATTGCCGTGCCGGCCTGGCGGTGGCGTTCAGTTCACTGGCGTTTGCGCTGATCCATCTGCCGGGGCTGGATTACCAGTGGTATGCGGTGCCGAGCCTGCTGTTGCTGGCGGTGCTGCTGGCGATCCTGCGCCTGGGTTCGAAGTCGATCTGGCCCGCCGTGCTGGCGCACGGCATGAACAATCTGCTGGCCGTCGCCGGCTGGTTCATCGCCATCAAGGCGACGGGGTGACTCCGCCACGACGCAGCAGTCGCGCCGTTTCGAACAGCGGCAGCCCCATCACCCCGGAATAGCTGCCGGCCAGATGCTCGATCATGGCCCCCGCGCGTCCCTGGATGGCGTACGCGCCGGCCTTGCCGAACGGCTCGCCGCTGGCTACGTAAGCCTGGATCGCCCCGTCATCCAGCGCGCCAAACCGCACCAGGGAAACGCATTCCTCCCGGTACTCGCCCTGCCCGTCGACCAGCCACAGCGTCGAAATCACCGTATGCGTGCGACCGGAGAGCCGCTGCAGCATCGCGGCCGCATCCGCGGCATCGCGCGGCTTGCCGAACACCTCGTCGTCCAGCACCACCTCGGTGTCCGCGCCCAGCACCCGGGACGCCGACGCATCGGGCAGCGCCGCCAGGCCGGCACGGGCCTTGTCGCGGGCCACGCGGCTCACGTAATCCTGCGGTGATTCACCCGGTTCGCGCTGTTCGGGCACCTCGACATCGATCACCGCAAAGGCCACGCCCAGCTGCTCCAGCAACTGACGGCGGCGTGGCGATTGCGAGGCGAGATACAGCATGCGAAGTCCGACGGATGCGGGGAAAGTCAGAGTGTCAGCCCGTACTCGCAGAACTGCGAGTCACGTTGCCAGCCCAGCGATTCGTACAGCGCCTGCGCCGGCGCATTGTCCAGTGCGGTGGACAGCGACAGACTGGCTGCCCCCAGCGCGCGCGCCTGGTCCGCCGCCGCGCGCAGCAAGGCCGCCGCCACGCCACGTCGGCGCGCCGACGCGTTGACGAACAGGTCGTTGAGCAGCCACGTGCGCACCGTGCGCACCGAGGAAAACAGCGGATACAACTGGGTAAAGCCAAGCCCTTCGCCGTGTTCGTCGCAGGCCAGCAGGATCAGCGATTCATGCCGGGCAAGCCGCGCCGCCAGGAACTCGTGCGCGCGCGCCGGATCGGACGGCTGGCCGTAGAACTGCCGGTAGCCATCGAACAGCGGCACCAGCGCATCGAGATCGGAACGGGTTGCGGGACGGACGGAGAAGGACATACGCGCGCTCCTTGGAAGCATCAAGCCCGATGATAGGGGTGGCCGCTCATGATCGTGGTCGCACGATACAACTGCTCGGCCAGCACCAGCCGCACCAGCATGTGCGGCAGGGTGAGCGGCCCGAGCGACCAGCGCTGGTCGGCGCGTTGCAATACCTCGGGCGCGTGGCCATCGGGACCGCCGATCAGGAAGGCCAGGTCGCGCCCGGCCATGCGCCACTTCTCCAGTTGCGCAGCCAGCTCTTCGCTGGACCAGGTCTTGCCGCGGCCGTCCAGCGCGACCACATGGATGTCGTGCGGCAGGGCGGCGAGGATCGCCGCGCCTTCGTCCTGGATCGCCCGTGCATCATCGCGGCCCTTGCCGCGGGTGCCGGGTTTCAGCTCAACCAGATCCAGCGGCAGGTCGTGCGAAAGCCGCTTGCGGTACTCGGCAAAGCCCTCGGCCACCCAGCCGGGCATGCGTTCACCGACGGCGATCAGGCGCGCGCGCATCGACGCGGCGGCTCAGCCTGCCTGTGCGGCTTCGCCGCCAGTCTCGCTTTCGTGACCGTGGTCGCCCACCGTCCACAGCCGCTCCAGGCCATAGAACTCGCGGATGCGCGGCAGCATGACGTGGACGATCACGTCGCCCAGGTCGACCAGCACCCACTCGCCCTCGGTTTCGCCTTCCACGCCCAGCGGCATCACGCCGGCCTTCTTGGCGAACTTGGCCACTTCGTCGGCAATCGACTTGACGTGGCGGGCGGAGGTGCCCGACGCGATGACCAGCAGGTCGGCGATGGAGGTCTTGCCACGGACGTCGATCTCGCGCACGTCCTTGGCTTTCAGTTCTTCCAGCGCGTCGATGACCGACTTGCGCAGGGTGGCCGTGGTGACGGACTTGTTGGTACGGGCAGTGCTCAAGAGGATGGGCCTCGGTGCGGAGTCGCAGCGCAGGATGGCGCGGGCGCAGTATAACCGCCCTGCCGGCGCGGCCGCAGATCAGGGCGCATGCCCGGGGCCGACGAGCAACTGCCGCTGCATGTCGCAGATTTCCGTGCCGGCCGCCCCGCGATCCACCAGGCTCATCATCCGGTAGGTTCCCGCCGGCACGTCGTCCGGGTAAACGGTGATGTTGAACCCGGAACGCACTGCCTCGCTGGCCTGCAGCACCCGGGCCACATCGGGGCGCGGCACCCCGGTACGGGCCTGGAAGCCATACGCCTCGCTGTCGCCCCGCAGCAGCAGCCTGAACTGTGCCGGCGCCGTACCGCCGCCATCCACCACCCAGCCGCCGGTAGTGAACGGTTGTCCCGGGCGGACCGTGGTGGCCACTCCCCGCTTCAGGGTGTTGCCGTCCACGCGATCGAGCGCGCAGTGGCCGGCAGGCCTGGCCGCAGCCAGCACGGAAGCCGGCAGGCGAATGGCATAACCATCCAGCCCGGCATCGTCCGTCGCAGGCGCAGGCGCCACCGTTTCGCCATGGCCGGCGCCCGCCGGGAAAATCGTATTGGCGACCTCGTGCATGTAATAGGTCTTCACCAGCGCCCGGCACTGCGCATAGCCGGCCGCGATCTGATCCGGTATCTCGCCGGGAGCGTAGACCTGCCCCTGGTAGATCGCATAGACCGCCCGGCCGATCGCCGCGACGGAAAAACCCCGGTCGTGGCGACGGTCGAAAAGCGAGTACCCCAGAAAGCTGTTGCGGACCTTGTCGATGCCGAGCAATTGCAGGAGGGTCGGAGCGAGGTCCACCGAGGTGCGCCCATGCGCGTCCAGCCGTGCCGGCAATTGCAGCCAGGGCGCGTGGATCAGCAGCGGCACCTGATCGACGAAATACGGCTTGTAATGGTCACCCGCCACGCGCACGTACGGCGGCTCGGCATAGTGCGCGTGATCGACCGTCAGCACCAGGATCGTGTTGGCGGCATACGGCGACGACATGAAATAGTCGTAGAACGCGCCGAATTCCGCATCGGTCGTGTGCAGCGTATTCAGGCTCGGCTCGTCGCCATCGCGATAGGGAACGCCGTCGGCGGGAATGTCCAGGAAGGCGTGCGTGCCGACCGAGTACAGGCTGGCGAAAAACGGCCTCGCGTCCTTTCGTTGCTGCAGGAACCGGGTCAGCGAGCCGTACGCCTCCCGATCGGTCAGCGACTGGCGGAACAGGGGTTCGTCCACATGCAGCAGCTCGCTGCGGCTTCGGGTCGCCGTGTAGATATCGTCGAATCCCAGCATGCCCACCAGCGAGGTCAACGCATCCGACCGCGGGTGCGGGGAAAAGAACACCGTTTCATAGCCGCGCCGATGCAACAGCTTCGGCAGCGAGGCGTACGAGCGCCTTGCGTAGGACGATGCATTCCCCTCGCGCCAGCCGGCCCCGCCGTCCGCTCCGCCGTGGAACGGGTAGCCGGAGGTCAGCACCCCTTGCAGGCCGCGAAACGTGGCGGCGGTATGGTTGAAGTAATTGTCGACCACCATCGCCTGGCTGGCCATCCGCGACACGTTCGGCGTGAGACCGGGATAGCGTCCCCCATAGGTTTCAAACAGGCGGGCGGATTCTCCTTCGACAAACAGCACGATCACGTTCGGTTGCTGCACCGCCCGCGTCGCGGGAAACGGCAGCGCCTGCGCAGCGCCCAGTCCGTCCCTGAGGAACGGATAACGACCGGAACCCAGGATCACGCCGCAAACGGATTCCCCCGCGGACGGCCCAGGCGATCCATCCGACACCTCATCCGGGGTGTGCAAGTCGAGGCCGGCGCGAATCATGGCGGCGAGCGGCGACTGGCCGGATGCAAGATGGGCTTCGCTGCCAGCCGATGAGGTGCCGCCATTGAGCGCGGCTACGCCTGCGCAACAGAGCAACGCGGCAAGCAGCAATCCGAGCTGCCGTCGTCGCGGCAGCTGCCTTCCGGCGCTGCGCCACGAGTACAGCAGCATAACGACGCAGGCCGCCCCCGTTGCCACCAACAACGCATTTCTTGCAAGGCTGGCGGTGAGGAAAGCCTCCTCCGTGTTTTCCAGCGCCAGCACGCTGACAAAACTGTTGGAGATCAACAGGGCATAGCCCTGCACCACGGAGGTCATGGTGAACACGATGACGATGACGGCGTACAGCACGGTGCGCGGCAGGCTTCCGCGCAACGGCCCCATGCCAAGCAGCAGCGTGCACAGGCAGCCGAACGCCAGGGCTTCCAGCATGCCGGCGAACAGCACGCTCGATATCAGCGTCGCCCCGGGAAGCGCGGGCAGGCGGGCGAAGTAGACGGTCAGGATCACGATGTACGCGACAAACAGCAGCGCCACGTGAACCCACGGTGCGCGCAAACTGCCGCGCCGCACCTCGCTTCGAGGAATGGTCAATGCCCCAGTCACCATCATGACAAAGTGAGGACTAGGCTAGCCAAACCCGGACCGGACGGCCAGCTTGCCACCACGGCGGCATGGGGACGACGGCGGGCACGCGTCCCGCCGTCATGTCGCGAGTGGATCAATGCGCCAGGGAACGGCGGGCCAGCCGGTACTCGTGCATCAGTCGCGCGACCAGTTCGGCGGCGGGTTGCGGACGGACCAGGGCGGCGGCCTGGCCGCACCATTCGGACAACAGGTCGCCACGGCCCGCTGCAGCGGCGGCGCGGCGCAGCGGCGCGGTGAGCGCGTTGAGGATCGGGTACGGCAGGCCCTGCGCCGCCGCCGGCATCGCCTCGACGAAACGGTTGCGCAGGCCGCGGGCGGCGCGACCGGAGAAGCCGCGGATGGTGGTGACCCGGTGTTCTTCGACCCGGGACAGATCCTGCTTCCACGCCGTAGCCGCCGGGCATTCCGGGCAGGTCAGGAAGGCCGTGCCGAGCTGGCTGGCCGCCGCGCCCAGCGCTTCGGCCGCCAGCATGCCGCGACCGTCCATGATGCCGCCGGCGGCGATCACCGGCACCTCCCGGCCGCTGGCCGCCAGCGCGCGCACGGTGAGCGGCAACAATGCGAACAGGCCGATCATCGCGTCCTCCGCGTCATGCAGGAAGCTGCCGCGATGGCCGCCCGCCTCGGCTCCCTGCATCGAAACCGCGTCCGCGCCCGCCTCGACCCAGGCGCGCGCCTCGGCCACCGTGGTGGCGGTGCCGATCACGTAGATGTCGCGTTGCCGCAGCTCGCGCATCTGCGCGGGGCCGATCACGCCGAAGGCGAAACTGGCCACCGCTGGACGCACCTCGCACAGGGCGGCGAACTGGTCGGAGAATCGCGGCGCCCAGCGCGCGGGCACGGCGGTGCGGACATCGAGCCCTTCGCGGATCATCAGCGCGTCGAGCTGTTCGCGCGCTCGCGTCACCGCCGCCATGTCGGCCTCGAATTCATCCGGCAACACGAACAGGCCAATCGCATATGGGCGGTCGCCCAGTGCACGGATCTCCGCGGCCTGATCGAGGATCGCCTGCGGTTCCAGATAACCGGCGCCCAGCGAACCCAGCGCGCCGGCGTTCGACACCGCCGCAACCAGCGCAGGTGACGTCGATCCGGCCATGGGCGCCTGGATCAACGGATGCTCGATGCCGAGCCGGCTGGCGAACGACGCGCTCATGGCGGATGGCCTGCGGGAAGGATGGCCAAGTATCCACCGCCACCCAAGGCAACTGAAGCCGCCGACGGCGCGTCGCCGCGCGATGCCCCGTCGGCGGCGCCCGGTCAGCCGCCGGAGCTCATCGCGTCCTTCTTCATCGCGTCCTTCTTCATCGCATCCTTCTTCATCGCATCTTTCTTCATCGAACCGTGCTTCATCGAATCGTGCTTCATCGAATCAGCCTTCATCGCATCGTGCTTCATGGCATCGTGCTTCATGGCGTCCATCTTCATCGAATCCTGCTTCATCGCATCCTTCGACATGGCGTCGTGCGACATCGCGGTGCTGGAGCTGGCAGCCATCGCGTCCTGGGCGAACGCGGTGCTGGTGGCGAGGCCGCAGGTCATGGCGGCGGCAAGAGCAAGGGCAAGGCGTGCATTCATCATCGGTCATTCCTCGAAAAGGGATAGAGCGGTCGGGCCGCTCCACCTCTCCATTCGCCATGGCCCACGCCCGGGTTACACCGCCGGGTCAGCCGCCCTGCCCGGCCACGATGTTCACCGTGATCGCGATGATGAACACGTTGAAGAAGAATGCGATCACGCTGTGCATCAGCACCACGCGGCGCAGGTAGTTGCTGGTGATCTGCACGTCGGAGACCTGGAAGGTCATGCCGATCACGATCGAGAAATAGGCGAAATCCCAATAGTCCGGGTCGGGCGTATGCGGAAACTCCAGGCCGGCGTGCTGCTTGCCGAAATCGCCGTAGTAGCCATGCGCGTAATGGATCGCGAACATCACGTTGAGGAACAGCCAGCTGAGGATCACGCTGAGCACGCCCACGCCCAGCGCCAGGACGCCACCACTGCGTGCCGCGTGCAGTTCCATGCCCAGCGCGCCCAGCACCACGCCCGACAGCAGCACTCCACCCAGCAGCACGCCCCAGCGACCGGTGTCGATCGCCTGCGCCTGGCTGCGCATCGTGTCCGGCGTGGACCGGTTGAACAGATGGAGCATCACGCCCAGAAAGATCACCGCGGCGAGATCGAAGGCCAGCAGTACCGCGTTGGCCAGCCGCATGCCGCTGACCAGCAATCCGGCAACCGCGACCACGAACACCAGCATCGAACCGATCGTTCGTGGGCGCCCCCTGGCGAATGCCCACGGCCGCCAGCCGCGCGATGCCCGCCGGCGCGGCCGGGCCGGTCGATCCGGCGTGGAGCCCTCGCTCACCACGCGCTGGACCAGCGCAGGGTCAGGCCAGCAGGTCGGCGTAGTCGGGGTGGCGTTGCATCCATGCGGCAGCATACGAGCAGGCCGGGACGACTTTCCAGCCCTCGTTGCGCGCCGTGTCCATCGCGGACTGGACCAGCGCCGCGGCAATCCCGCGGCCACCCACTTCGGCCGGCACGCCGGTATGGGTGATGGTCATCACGCCCGCGGCGAGCAGGTAATCGAGCACGCAGGGCACACCCTCCACCTCGGTCTGGAAACGGTAGGCGGCACGGTCGTGGCGGATGACGTAGGACATGGCGGTTCCTGCTGGGGCGCAAACGGCGATGGTACGGCGCCAACGGCAATCGCGCGTGAAGCACCGCACCGACTTCGTTCGCGCCAGTTACATGGCCGGGGGCGCACAGTCGGCCTTCACCCCACAGCCGCGCAGGAGCACGCCATGAAGAAATCCGCATCCGCCCATTGGTCCGGTGGCATCAAGGATGGCCAGGGCACGATCTCGACCGAGACCGCCGCCCTGCGCGAAGCGCCGTACGGATTCAAGTCCCGCTTCGAGAGCGGCCCCGGCACCAATCCGGAGGAACTGATCGCCGCGGCGCATGCCGCCTGCTATTCGATGGCGCTGTCGCTGGGCCTGGGCAACGCCGGACTGACCGCCGACAGCATCGACACCAAGGCCGTGGTGACGCTGGACAAGGATGGCGACGGCTTTTCGATCACCGCCGTCCATCTCGACTGCGAGGCTCGCGTGCCCGGCGCGGAAGCGGACGCGTTCAAGCGCATCACCGAGGAGACCAAACAGGGTTGCCCGGTATCCAAAGTGCTCAATGCGAAGATCACGCTGGAGGCGCGCCTGCTCTGACGCGCAGCTCAGGCCGCCGCCATGGCCTCCGCCGTGGCAGCGGACGCCTCGTGCTGGCGACGCTGGCGCACCGCCTGTGCCAGCCTCGTCAGCACGCCGACCGAGGTGTCCCAGTCGATGCAGCCGTCGGTGATGCTCTGGCCGTAACGCAGCGGTTGCCCAACAAGCAATTCCTGGCGGCCACCGACCAGGTGGCTTTCCACCATCACGCCGAGGATGCGCCGTTCGCCGGCGGCCATGCGCTGGGCGAGGTCGTCGATCACCTTCGGCTGGTTCTCCGGCAGCTTGCCGCTGTTGGCATGGCTGACGTCGATCATCACGCGGGCGGGCAAGCCGGCCTTGCCGATGGAGGCGCAGGCCGCCTCTACGCTCGCCTCGTCGTAATTCGGCTGCCTGCCGCCGCGCAGGATGACGTGGCAGTCGGTGTTGCCGCTGGTGCTGGCGATCGCGGCCTGGCCGTCCTTGGTGACGGCCATGAAGTGGTGGGGCTGGGCCGCCGCCTGCACCGCATCCACCGCGATCCGCACATTGCCGTCGGTGCCGTTCTTGAAACCCACCGGGCAGGACAGTCCCGACGCCAGTTCGCGATGCACCTGGCTTTCCGTGGTGCGCGCGCCGACCGCGCCCCAGGCCACCAGGTCGGCGATGTACTGCGGCGTGATCATGTCCAGGAACTCGCAACCGGCCGGCACGCCCAGCGCGTTGATGTCGCGCAGCAGGACGCGAGCGATGCGCAGGCCCTTGTCGATGCGGAAGCTGCCGTCCAGGTCGGGGTCGTTGATCAGGCCCTTCCAGCCCACCGTGGTGCGTGGCTTCTCGAAGTACACCCGCATCACGATTTCCAGCGCGTCGCCGAGTTCACGGCGCAGCGGCGCGAGTCGCCCGGCGTACTCCAGCGCCGCTTTCGGGTCATGGATCGAACACGGCCCGATCACCACAGCCAGGCGGTCGTCACTGCCGCCGATGATGCCGTGCAGCGCCTGTCGCGCCGCTTCCACCGTAGCGATCGCCGGCGCCGTGGCGGCGCAGTCGCGCATGACCTCGGCCGGCGTGCTGAGGCGGGTGAGTGCGCGGATGCGCAGGTCGTCGGTGGTGTGCATGGCGGCGGTTCTCCTGGTGGGTTCCCCGGAGGCGGCCAAAAAAAACCGCCAGGGAGGCTGGCGGTTCGGTGAGGTTGTGTCGATCAGTTCAAAACGATCGCGCCCGCGCCGCCGCCGTTGGCTTCGGATAGCCGTAAAACCAGAAGAACAGGCGGGCGGTGGCGGAATGCATGGCGTCATTGATAACACAATGGACGTCCAAATCAAACTTCCCGTCATCCAGACGATAGACTGGGCGCATGCCATCGCCCATCGACGTGCTCCGCCAACCGATCCGCCACTGGGTGCTGCGCGCCTTTCCGCGCGCCGACACCGGCAGCCTCGACTACGACCATCCGCACGGTGATCCGGGCCTGTTCGGGCCGGACAGCGCCACCTGGCGCGTGCATTCGGACTTCCCCGGCATGCTGGCCGGGGGCCTCGCGGCGCTGACCTTGCAGACCCTGCATCCGCTGGCCCTGGCCGGGGTCTGGGATCATTCCAACTTCCGCGACGACCTGATCGGCCGGCTGCGCCGCACCACCGCCTTCGTCGGCGGCACCACCTACGCGCCCCGCGCGCAGACCGAGGCGCTGATCGAACACGTGCGGATGATCCACGGCCACATCACCGGCCACGGCGAGGATGGACGTCCATACAGCGCCAACGATCCGGACCTGCTGACCTGGGTGCATGTCAGCGAGGCCTACTGCTTCCTGCAGGGTTACCGCAGCTACAGCCACATCGCGATGCCGCCGGGCGCGGCCGATCGCTACTACGACGAAGTACGGCAGATCGCCGAGGCGCTGGGCGCGCGCGATGTTCCCGCCAGCGAACGGGACGTCGCCGCGTATTTCCGGCGCATCCAGCCCGAACTGGCCTATACCGAACGTTCCCGCGTGGTGCTCGGCCTGCTCGGCCAGGTGCGCCTGCCGGTGCCGGCCGCCGGACTGTCGCGCGACCTGTTCCTGCTGGCCGGCAGCGCCCTGCTGCCGGACTGGGCCATCACGCTGCTGGAGCGCACGCCACGCCAGCAGCGCCAGGCCCGCGTTGCCGCCCGCGCGCTGTGGTTGATGGCGCCAGCCTTCCGCGCCGCCCTGCGCGACGGCATTGCCAGCCGCGCCTGCCGGCGCATGGATATGCCGCCCGAGCAGTTGCACCGGTGGAACGTGCCGGCCGGCCGAGACTGACGGGCCCGGACTGACCATCCAGGATTGACAGTCCCGCCCCATCGGCTAACGTCGGCGGGCACGCACTTCCAGGGGTTCTCGTGGCGACACTCATTCCCAGCCGCAACAGCTGCCTGCCGCGGATGACCGGCGGCGAGAAGCGCGTCTCCGAGCGGCTCGAACAGAAACTCGAGGACGACTACCTGCTGTGGTACGACGTACCGGTGGGACTGAAGCAGCGCCATCCGGATTTCGTGGTGTTCCACCCGCGCCGCGGTCTGCTGGTGCTGGAGGTGAAGGACTGGAAGGCCGACACCATCCGCCATGCCGACAGCACCCAGTTCACCCTGGTCACCGAGCGCGGCCTGATCAAGGAGAACAATCCGCTGCTGCAGGCGCGTGCCTATGCACTGGAGATCGGCGTGGTGCTGGAACGCGACCCGGCGCTGCGTTATCCGGAAGGCTCGCGCTACGCCGGCAAACTGATCATGCCGTGGGGCTGGGGCGTGGTGCTGGCCAACATCACCCGCAAGCAGTTCGACGAAGGCGCGCTGGGCGAGGTGCTGCCCGGACACCTGGTGATCTGCCGCGACGAACTGTACGAGACGGTCGACGCCGAAGCGTTCCAGGAGCGGCTGTGGGCGATGTTCCCGCAGGTGTTTCCGGTGACCATGACCCTGCCCCAGATCGATCGCGTGCGCTGGCACCTGTTCCCCGAACTGCGCGTGGAAGCCGGCAGCGGCCAGTTCGGCCTGTTCGGTCCCACCGATGCCGCGGTGCGTCCGCTGGAAATCCCCGACCTGATCAAGGTGATGGACGGACAGCAGGAACAGCTGGCGCGTTCGCTGGGCGGCGAGCACCGCGTGATCCACGGCGTGGCCGGTTCGGGCAAGACGATGATCCTGGGCTTCCGCGCGATGCAGCTGGCGCGCGAACTGACCAAACCCATCCTGGTGCTCTGCTACAACAGGACGCTCGCCGCACGGCTGGAACAGCTGATCGGCGAGCGCGGCCTGGGCGAGAAGGTGCAGGTCTACAACTTCCACAAGTGGTGCCGCAAGATGCTGGTGGCGTACAACGAGCCGCTGCCGGCAGGCAGCGGCAAGGCCTTCATCGAGGCGCTGCCGCCGGCGGTGATCGCCGGCGTCGACCGCAGCCAGATTCCGCGCGCCCAGTACGGCGCGGTGCTGGTCGACGAAGGCCACGACTTCGAGCCGGACTGGTACAAGCTGATCGTGCAGATGATCGACCCGGCCACCAATTCGCTGCTGGTGCTGTACGACGACGCGCAGAACATCTACGGCAACCCGAATCGCCGCAAGATCAGCTGGAAAAGCCTCGGCGTGCAGGCCCAGGGCCGCACCACCATCCTCAAGCTCAACTACCGCAACACGCTGGAAATCCTCTCGGTGGCGCGCGCCTTCGCCCAGGACCTGCTGGCCGCGCGCCTCGACGATGCCGACGGCGACGGCGTGCCGCTGATCCCGCCGGAAAGCGCTGGCCGCCGCGGCGCCGTGCCCGAGCTGGTGCGCACCGACACCGCCCGCGCGCAGATGGACGTGCTGATCGCCCGGCTGCGCGACGAGCACGCGCACGGCCGTCCGTATTCGGAGATGGCGGTGATCTATCGCAACCAGTGGGAAGGCGAGAAATTGCACGAAGTGCTCAAGCGCCTGGACATCCCCAGCCGGCTGGCCGACAACGCCGGCAAGCAGACGCTGTTCGTGGTCGAGGACAGCGTGAAGCTGGTCACCATGCACTCCAGCAAGGGCCTGGAGTTCCCGTTCGTGATCATCCCCGGCATCGGCGGCCTGCCCAAGGAAGGCCAGAGCGAAGCCGACGAAGCCCGCCTGCTCTACGTGGCGATGACCCGCGCCACCGAACACCTGCTGCTGATCCACCACGACGATTCGGTCTTCAGCAAGCGCATCCGCGATTCGATCAACGACGTGAGCGCGCAGTTGTCCGGCTGATGAGCCACGTTGTCCCGCGGCATTGCGCCGCGGGGCAACGGCGCGGCATCGGTTGCCGGGCAAGCCGGCCACTCCTACAATAAGAATCATTCTCACCTGATGGCTCCCCGGCATGGCGTGGCGGTCGACGCGCGCCTGTCGCCATCCGGTGCAGGAACACAGCCATCGCGCGGTGGCGGCCGGGTCAACATCCCGGTCCGCCTCGACGCGTGCAGCCGCTTCCCGCCAACCTGCTCACAAGGCTTCCGATGTCATCGATCCCCTCTTCGTCCGTGGCGAGCACCGCTCCGCGCCACCGCTCCGCGCTGCCGCACGCGATCCGCATGGCATGGCTGGCGACGCTGGTCAGCTTCGGCGTCTCCGCCCATGCCGCCGACACCCCGGCCGCCACGAACACCGGCGGCGACGCGCAACAGAACGCCGCGACCACGCTGGAAGGCGTGCAGGTCACCGCGCCGATCGCCAAAGACAGCAATTCGGTGACCAAGACCGATACGCCGATCATCGAGATCCCGCAGTCGGTGTCGGTGATCACCGATGAACAGATGAGCCTGCGTGGCATCCAGGGCATCGAGGAAGCGGTGTGGTACACCGCCGGCGCCCAGGGCGGCGGCTACGGCCCCGATTCTCGCAGCGACTGGCTGCTGGTGCGTGGTTTCACCCCGGCGCGCTACATGGACGGGCTGGCGCTGGCCGAAGGCTCGGGCACCGGCATCACCCGCATCGAACCGTACGGGCTGGAGCGACTGGAAGTGCTGAAGGGCCCCTCGTCGGTGGTCTACGGCGCGATGCCGCCGGGCGGCATGGTCAACATGGTCAGCAAGCGGCCGACCGAACAGCCGCTGCATGAGGTGGGCGTGGAAGTCGGCAGCTTCGACCTGCGTCAGGGCACGTTCGACTTCGGCGGCCCGCTGAATGATTCAGGCACGCTGCTGTACCGGCTCACGGGCCTGGCCCGCAACAGCGACACCATGGTCGACCACATCAAGGATGATCGTTATTACCTGGCGCCGGCGCTGACCTGGAAGCCCGACAACAGCACCTCGCTGACCGTGCTGTCGCACTTCCAGAAATCCGCGACCGCGTCCGGCGGTGGCTTCCTGCCCGCCGAAGGCACCCTGCTGCCCAGCCCCAACGGCAAGATCCCGCGCCATCGCTTCACCGGCGAGCCGGGTCAGAACGATTACGACAAGACGCTGGCCTCGATCGGCTACGAGTTCCACCACGACTTCGCCAGCGGCCTGGCCTTCAACCAGAACCTGCGCTACGGCAAGGCCGACGTGGACAACAACGGCGGCAACGTGGGTGCGTTCGGCCTGCTCGGCGACGGTCGCACCCTGCTGCGCTACCTGTTCCCGAACGAGAACCACACGAAGACCTTCGGCGTCGACAACAACCTGCAGTACACCTTCGACGCAGGCAGCGTGCAGCACATCGTGCTGGCCGGCGTGGACTATCGCCGCGCGAAGGACGACTACGCCTCGGCGTTCGACTTCAACGTGGGCGGACTGGACGTGTTCGACCCGGTCTACGGCAGTCCGGTGACGGTGCCTGCGTACACCAGTCACACGCTGCAGACGCAAACGCAATTGGGCGTCTATCTGCAGGACCAGATCAAGCTGGGGCGCTGGGGCATCACCGTCGGCGGTCGCCAGGATCACGTGAAAACCGCCACCGACAACCTGATCGGCGGCACCACCACGGGCCAGACCGACGATGCATTCTCCGGCCGCGTCGGCGTCAACTACCTGTTCGACAGCGGCCTGGCGCCATACGTGTCCTGGTCGCATTCGTTCCAGCCCACCGTGGGCACCGACTTCGCGGGCAAGGCGTTCAGCCCGACCACCGGCGACCAGTACGAAGCGGGCCTGAAATACCAGCCGGCCGGCGGCAATGGCCTGCTCAGCGCATCCGTCTACCAGATCACCCAGCAGAACTCGCTGACGATCGACCCGAATCACACGCTGTACCAGGTGCAGCAGGGTGAAACGCGCCTGCGCGGCGTGGAGCTGGAAGGCCGCTGGAACATCGGCCGCAACCTCAGCGTGTACGGCGACTACACGTACAGCGATTCGAAGGTCACCCGGACCAACGACCTGCCCTCGCTAGGCAGGCAGATCGCCCTGCTGCCGAAACAGCAGGCCTCGCTGGGCGCCGACTACACCATCGTCGGCGGAACCCTGGCCGGGCTCGGTTTCGGCGGCGGCGTGCGTTACGTGGGCGAGCACTACGGCGACATCTACAACGACTGGAAGACGCCGTCGTACACCTTGCTCGACGCGGCCGTGCACTACGACACCGGTGGCTGGCGACTGCAGTTGAACGTCAGCAACCTCACCGACAAGACCTACGTTTCGGCCTGCAACAGCGCCGTGTGGTGCTACTACGGCTACGAGCGCACGGTCACCGCCAGCGCGCGTTACCGCTGGTAAGCGCATGACGGCCTGGCTCGGCGTGGTGGCCTTCGCGATGGCGGCACTGTCCGCCGTCGCGTTGTACGCCGGCTCACCGCATTGCATGTGGCGCGTGTTGCGCGGGCGGCCGCGCAGCGCACGGCTGATCGGCACGCTGCTCGCGCTGGCGTCCCTGTTCGCCTGGACGCAGCTGTTCGGCGTCGCCGCCGGCCTCGGCGCCACGCTCGCCAGCCTGATGCTGGTGCTGGTCGCGCAACCGTACCTGGCCCTGTTCATCGGCAGCCCGGATGCCGACACCACGGCGGATGACAAAGCATGATCCGCCGCCGCAGGAAAGCGAGCTGATGTGGGCGCGGCTCAGCGCCGGCATCGCGCCGGGTTTCTTCCTCGCCGCCGCGCTGCTCGGGCTGGTCAGCTGGCTGCTGCCCGGCAGGTGGGAATCGACCATCATGGTCGGCCTGCTGGCGTTCTTCCCGCTGTGGATCGGCATCGTCTGCGCCGCGCTGCGGTTCTCCAGCGGACGGCGCGCGTGGCTCTGCCTGGGCATCGCGGCCGTGGCGGGCTTAAGCCTGCTGCGGTTGCTACAGGCATCGGGTTGGGTCGGCTGAGCATGTCACGATGAAATTGAAACCGGCCACCTTGCGCACCTTCACCACCCTGCATTCGTGGGTGGGCATGCTGGCGGGCTTCGCGCTGTTCGTGGCGTTCTACGCCGGCGCGATCACCGTGTTCCATCATTCGCTGCAGCAATGGGCCAGCCCGCAGCTTGCCGCCACCGCCTCGCTGGACGATGCGCAACAGCTGCTCGACCAGGTGCTGGCGCGCCACCCGGAAGCACGCGAACACCTGGGCATGACCTTCCCCGGCTACGAGCTGGCCGAGCCCACCGCGTACTGGCAGGACGCTCAAGGCGTCTGGCAATTCGCCACCCCGCAACAGCTGGCCGGCAGCCCGACCCCGCCGGGCGCCAGCCTGCCCGAGCTGGTCAACGAACTGCATTACACGCTGGGCCTGCCGCTGGTCGGCACCTGGCTGATGGGGCTGGTCAGCCTGCTGTACGGCGTCGCGCTGGTGTCGGGTTTCGTGATCCATCTGCCGCGGCTGTTCAAGGATCTGTTCGCGCTGCGCCCGGGGCGCAACCTCAAGCGCTTCTGGCAGGACGCACACAACGTGATCGGCGTGCTGAGCCTGCCGTTCCACATCGTGTTCGCGGTCACCGGCGCGCTGCTGTGCCTGCTGTTCGTGCTGATGCTGGCGCTGAATCCGCTGGTCCACGACGGCAAGCTGATGGCCGCGTCGGCCGCGGCGATGGACACCGCGCCGATCGTGCAGAAGGCGGACGTTTCCCGGTCGCTGTCGCCACTGGCAAGCTGGCACGCACGCGCGATCGCGGTGGCGGCGGAACATGGCGTCGCCGATTTCGTGCCCGGCTATCTGAAACTCGCCCATGCCGGCGATGCCCATGCCGTGGTCGAGATCACCGGCACCTCGCCGCGCGGACTCGGTGCCGGCGCGGTGGCGCTGGATGCCACCAGCGGCGCCGTGCTGGCCACCCAGCTGCCCGGTTCGCGCGACGCCAACCACGCGGTGCTGTCCGCGGTCTACGCGCTGCACTTCGGCGACTACGGCAATGTCGCGGTGCGATGGCTGTACTTCCTGCTGGGCCTGGGCGGCGCCTTCCTGTTCTATTCGGGCAACCTGTTGTGGATCGAGTCGCGGCGCAAGCGGCGGCAGGCCGAACAGGGGCGCTCCTCGATCGTGATGGCGCGCGCCACGGTCGGCGTGTGCCTCGGCGTCTGCGTGGCGATCTCCGCGGCCTTCGTGGCGGCGCAACTGCTGCCCGCGCTAGGCTGGCGCGTCGATGCCGGCGAACGCTGGATCTGCTTCGGCAGCTGGGCGCTGTGCGTGGCCTGGGCAGCATGGCGCGCGCCCCTGCGTGCTGCCCGGGAACTGTTGTGGCTCGCCGCGATCGTCACCGCGCTGGTTCCGCTGGCCCATGGCTTCGTCACCGGCTGGTGGTTCTGGCGCAGCGCCGCGGCCGGTCACGGCGCGTTGCTGGCGATCGACCTGGGCGCGCTGGCGCTGGCGGCGGGCTTCGCCTCGCTGGCACGTGCGGCGTCGCGGCGCAGCCGCCACGGTGACGGCAACAGCGTGTGGGCGGATCAGGCCCGGTAAGGGGCCAGCAAGGCGGGTTCGTCGAACAGCCCGGCCGGCAGCAGGTAACGCGGATCGCGGCCGGCGGCCAGCAACTCGCGGATGCGGGTGGCGGAGATTTCCAGCGGCGTCACCGCCAGTTCGATGACCTTGCCGGCCGGCGCGCCGCGCACATCCGCGGTGTCGACGACGCGCCTGCCCGCCACCTCGTCTTCCAGTTCATCCGGCAAGGTGGCCGATACGCCGGGCCGGCTCAGCACACCGACATGGGCCACCGCGAACAGTTCGCGCCAGCGATGCCAGCTGGCCAGGTTGGCGAAGGCATCGGCGCCGACCAGCAGCACCAGCGGCCGCTCGCCCTGCTCCGCGCGCAACTCGTGCAAGGTGTCGATGGTGTACGAAGGGCCGGCGCGATCCAGCTCGCGCGTGTCCAGGGTGAGCCGTGTCTGGCCCTGCAGCGCCGCGCGCAGGATCGCCACCCGCTGCGCTGCCGAAGCCATCGGCGCGTCGCGATGCGGCGGCACGCTGGCCGGCATCAGGCGCACCTCGGCGTCGAGCAGTTCGGCCGCTTCCCACGCCACGCTGAGATGTCCCAAGTGCACCGGATCGAAGGTGCCGCCGAAGATCGCGAGGGTCACGCCAGCGCCCTGGCTGCCCGCGGCTCCGCCAGTGCGGCGATCAGCCGTTCGGCCTCCTGCCACGGATTGCCCTGCTCGCGACCCTTGACCATGCGGTCGATGCGCGAGGCGCGCGCCAGGCATTGCAGCCAGTGTTCGCGGGGCGCGCGGCGCAGCGCCTGGCGGAACAGGTTCTCGCGCGCCTGCCACAGGTGTTCGGCGCGGAACTGGGCAGCCAAGTCCGATGCATTGGCCAGGCGCAGGGCGAGCTGCAGCTGATTGACCAGCCAGCCCATCAGCGCCAGCAGCTCGTCGCCTTCCGAGCGCAGCCCGGCCAGGATGCGCAGCGCGCGGGCGCCGTCGCCCAGGAAGGCCGCGTCGGTGAGCTTGAACACGTCGTAGCGGGCGCTGTCGGCGACCAGGTTCTCCATCTCGGCGGCATCGATGCGGCCTTCGCCGTGCAGCACGGCGAGCTTGTCGACTTCCTGCGCGGCGGCCAGCAGATTGCCCTCGACGCGCTCCGCCAGCAGGGCCACCGCGTCAGGCGTGGCGGACAGCTTGCGCGAGGCCAGCCGCGTGGTGATCCAGCTGGCCCATTCGTTCGGTCGCGGCGCGTTGAACACCACCATCGTGCCGCTGGCGTCGAGCTTCCTGCTCCAGGCGCCGTCGTGCTTGTTGCTCCACTCCATCGCGGTGATCAGCAAGGTGACGTCCGGCGGCGGATCGGCGCAGAACGCGGTGATCGCCTTGGCGCCCTCGATGCCGGGACGGCCGGTGGGCAGGCGCAGATCGATCAGCCGCCGACTGGCGAACAGCGACATCGCCGCGCCGGAGCGGGCCAGGTCGTTCCAGTCGAAATGCTGGCCGACCTCGAGCACCTCGCGCTCGCCGTAGCCAAGCCGGCGCGCCTGCGCGCGCAGGGCGTCGGCAGCTTCGAGCACCAGCAACTGCTCGCCGGCCAGCAGGTAGACCGGCTGCAGGCTGTCGCCCGCCAGCGCCTTCTGCCACTGACCGGGGTTGAGCGGCATCAGTGCGTGCTGGCGGCGCTGGCCGGCTCGGCCAGCTGGTGCTTGCTGGCCGCCTGCAGGCGGAACAGGATCGCCTGCACCATGTCGTCATTGAGGCTGCGCTGCAGCTCCTGCACCTGCGATTCGTTGCCGACGGTATTGCTGGCGTCGTAGCTGTACTCGCGCGACATGTCGATGCGCTGGACCGGCAGCAGCGGATGGCCGTCCGCATCGGTCACGTCGAACTCGACGTGGTAGCGCACCGCGTACTCGGTGATCCGCACGTAACCGCCGGCGCTCAGCGTCTCGGTGCTGAACCGGGCCGTCGGCACACGCAGCTCGGCGATGCCCGGGCCGGCAGCGTCCTCGATCGTGACGTCCGAGGTTTCCAGCGCACGGGTCAGCCGGCGCTCGAGCTCGCCGCCGCCATTGACGGTGACGTGCATGCGCTGCATCTGGGCGGGCAGGTTCGCGTTCTCGCGCAGGTGGAAGCCGCAGGCGGACAGCACCAGCGTGGTGGCCAGCAGCGACGCGAGCTGCAACAGGCGAGCGGTTTTCATGAAGTTCATCCTGCGACGATGTTGACGATCTTGCCGGGCACCACGATCACCTTGCGCACGGTCAAGCCTTCCAGGAAATGGGCCACCTGCGGTTGCGCCAGCGCCATGGCCTCGGCGTCTTCCTTCGAGGCGCCGGCGGCGACCTCGATGGTAGCGCGCAATTTGCCGTTGACCTGCACCGCCAGCGTCAGCGTGTCGCGCACCAGCGCGGTCTGATCAACCCGCGGCCACGGCTGGTCTTCCAGCACGCTTTCGGGGTGGCCCAGCACCTGCCACAGCGCGTGGCTGACGTGCGGCACCACCGGGTTCAGCAGCAGCACCATCGCCTCGAGCGCCTCGTGGCGCACGGCGCGGCCCTGGTCACTCTGGTCGGCGAACTTGCCCAGCGCATTGAGCAGTTCCATCAGCGCCGCGATCGCGGTGTTGAACGCGTGGCGGCGACCGAAATCGTCGCTGACTTTCTGGATGGTCTCGTGCAATTGGCGACGCAAGGCTTTCTGGCCTGCGTCCAGGCTGGCCGGATCAGTCACCGCATGATCGGGTCCTGCCGCATGCGTAGTCACTTCGCGCCACAGCCGCTTCAGGAACCGGGCCATGCCTTCGACGCCGGCCTCGCTCCATTCCAGCGACTGTTCCGGCGGTGCGGCGAACATCGAGAACAGCCGCACGGTGTCGGCGCCGTACTTGTCCACCATGGTCTGCGGGTCGATGCCGTTGTTCTTCGACTTCGACATCTTCTCGGTACCACCGATCTTCACCGGCTCGCCATCGGCCTTGAGTACGGCACCGGTCACGCGCGCCTTGTCGTCACGCTGGATCTCGACATCGGCGGGATTGATCCAGTCCTTCGAGCCGTCGGCGTTGTCGCGGTAGAAGGTCTCGGCGATCACCATGCCCTGGCACAACAGGTTCTGCGCCGGTTCGTCCGAATGCACCATGCCCGCGTCGCGCAGCAGCTTGTGATAGAAGCGGAAGTACAGCAGGTGCATGATCGCGTGTTCGATGCCGCCGACGTACTGGTCGACCGGCAGCCAGTAGTTGGCGCGCTCGTCGATCTGCGCGTTCGCGCCGGGGCTGGTGTAGCGCGCGTAGTACCAGCTCGACTCCATGAAGGTGTCGAAGGTGTCGGTCTCGCGTTCGGCCGGGCCGCCGCACTGCGGGCAGGTGGTCTTGCGCCACTCCGGATCGGCCTTGATCGGCGACTGCACGCCGGAGAACGCGACGTCCTCGGGCAGCACCACCGGCAGCTGGTCTTCCGGCACCGGCACCGCCTCGCACTGCGGGCAGTAGATCACCGGGATCGGGCAGCCCCAGTAGCGCTGGCGGCTGACGCCCCAGTCGCGCAGGCGGAAGTTGACCCGGCGCTGGCCGCGGCCCTCGGCCTCGAAGCGCCTGGCCAGCGCGTCCAGCGCCTGCTGGAAGTCGAGGCCGTCGTACTCGCCGGAATTCACCAGGATGCCGCGCTCGGTGAAGGCGCACTGCTCCATCACCCGCTGCTCGAAATCCTCGATGACCTGCACCGCGGACTTCGTATCGTAGGCATCGGTATCGCCGCCGCCGAGTGCCGCGCGCATCGGATCGGCGCCGACGCCAAGGGACAGGTCATGGCCGATTTCGCGCACCGCGTCGAGCACGCTGCGGTCGACCACCACCATCCTGATCGGCAGGCTGTAGCGCTTGGCGAATTCCCAGTCGCGCTGGTCGTGGCCGGGCACCGCCATCACCGCGCCGGTGCCGTAGTTCATCAGCACGAAGTTCGCCACGTACACCGGCAGCGCCTCGCCGGTGATCGGGTGGACGGCACGCAGGCCGGTGTCCATGCCGCGCTTTTCCTGGGTCTCCATTTCCGCTTCGGAGACGCCGCCCTGGCGCAGGCCGGCGATGAACTCGGCCAGCGCCGGACGCGCCAGCGCCGCGTACTGGGCCAGCGGATGCTCGGCCGCGATCGACAGGAAGGTCACGCCCATCAGCGTGTCCGGCCGGGTGGTGAACACCGTGATCGGCTCGACCGACGCCTCGTCGTCGTTGACGTCGAAGCGGATTTCCAGGCCCTCGCTGCGGCCCAGCCAGTTGCGCTGCATGGTCTTCACCGCATCGGGCCAGCCCGGCAGCGTGTCCAGGCCGTCGAGCAATTCGGGCGCGTAGTCGGTGATCTTCAGGAACCACTGCGGGATCTCGCGCTTCTCCACCACGGCGCCCGAGCGCCAGCCGCGGCCGTCGACCACCTGCTCGTTGGCCAGCACGGTCTGGTCGATCGGGTCCCAGTTCACCACCGCGTTCTTGCGGTACGCCATGCCCTTCTTCAGCAGGCGGGTGAACATCAGCTGTTCCCAGCGGTAATAGCCCGGCCGGCAGGTGGCGAACTCGCGGGTCCAGTCGATCGCGTAGCCCAGCGACTTCAGCTGGCTGCGCATGTGGTCGATGTTGGCGTAGGTCCACTTGGCCGGCGCGGTCCTGTTCTTGATCGCGGCGTTCTCGGCGGGCAGGCCGAACGCGTCCCAGCCCATCGGCTGCAGCACGTTCTTGCCCTGCATGCGCTGGTAACGGCTGATCACGTCGCCGATGGTGTAGTTGCGCACGTGGCCCATGTGCAGCGCGCCGGACGGATACGGCAGCATCGACAGGCAGTAGAACTTCGGCCGCGTGTCGTCCTCGACCACCTCGTACGCGCGCTGCGCGGTCCAGTAGTGCTGGGCGGCGGCCTCCACGGCCCGCGGGCGATAGCCGGTTTCGTCCTGCTCGGGGGTGGTCGGGGCTTGGGTGTCCTGCATGATCATGCTGCCATATGCGATTGATGCGGACCGGCGAAAGCCGGCCCGAGGGAACTGGTCAGACTAGCCCAGCGCGGGCCGGCCGCCAAGCCGGAACGCTATTCCTGCAGGCACGCGGCGGCCCGCCCTGCGCCCAGCGCACGCCCGGCCGCGGCGATCTGCGCCGCGATGCGGGCGATCGCCCGCTGGTGACCTTGAACCAGGGCCGGATAGCCCGGCCCCACCGGCTCGCTGACCAGGCTGGTGCACGACAGCGTGGCCGCTTGCGCGCCGTGTAGCAGGCGCACGCTCCACGCACCCTCGATCAGCGCCTGGCCGCCGGGTTGCGAATCGAACCGGCGCAGGTCCAGCTTGATCCGCAGCAGCGGCTGGCTGCCGGCCGGCAGGCCGCTGACGTCCTGGCTGTGCAGCTCGCGCGCCAGATCGGCGGCCAGCGCACTGCGCACTTCGTCGCCCAGTGGCGCGATCCAGCGTTCGCTGCCAAGCACGGCCATGCCTTCGGCGCCCTCGCGCACCACCAGCTGCGGCTGGTCGACCTGGGCCGGGATACCCACCGGCAACAGCTCGAACGGCAGCGACCCGGCGGCCGGGGTCGGCGCGCCCGCATCGGCCGGCGCCACCAGGGTGTAGTAATGCAGCGGTGCGGAAGCGCAGGCGGCCAGCAGCAGGGCCGCCGCCAGCGTGGCTGAAACCTGCGTGACGCGACGGATCATGGCTTGCTCCCTGAGGCCGGCTGCGGCGCCGGCGCGGCGGTTTTCGGTGCGGTGGTTTTCGGGGTCGACGGCGCCGGGTCCGGACGACGGCCGCGGATCAGCGACTCCGGATGGCCGCCCAGGTAATCGGTCAACACGCGCAGCGAACGCGCCATGCGCTGCACCTGTTCCAGCGTGGCGCCCAGGTTCTGCTGCAGCGGCGAATCACTGGCCAGCGCATCGTTGGCCGTGCCCATGGTCTGCTCCACGCCGTGCAGGGTGTCCTTCACCGCCGGCAGCGTCTCGCCATTGACCTGCTTCAGCGTGGCGTTGAGGCCAGCCAGGGTCTGGTCCAGGTTCTGGCCGATGCTGTCGAACGGGATCTTGTCGAGCTTGTCGACGATCTCGGCCAGCTGCTCCTGCAGCTTGTCGAAGCTGCCCGGCACGGTCGGCAGGGTCAGCGGTTTCGCGCTCGGGTCGAACGCCACCTTCGGTGTCTTCGGCACGAAGTCCAGCGCCACATACAACTGCCCGGTGAGCAGGTTGCCGGTGCGCGCCTGGGCGCGCAGGCCGTGGTCAACCAGCCGGCCGATCATCTGCGAAAGGTCGGGATTCTCCCCGCGCTCCCGGGCCAGTGCCTCCAGCTTGTCGTAGGCGGCGCCGAGTCGTTGCGGATAGATCACCGCGCCCACCACCACCGGGAAGCGCTGCTTCTGCTCGTCGTAATCCAGCCGCACCGACACCACCTTGCCGATGTTGATGCCGAGGAACTCCACCGGCGCATCGACCGCCAGGCCCCGCACCGACTGCTCGAAGCGCATGCGGATGTAGTGCGGCGTGCCATCCGGCGGCGCCATCGCGGTGGCCTGGTCGCCGAACAGCTTGAAGGCGTTGTCTTCCGGCGCCGGCGTGCCGTCGTGCGGGCCGGGCGGGTCCTGGAAGGCCACGCCGCCGGCCAGCACGGTGGCCAGCGACTGGGTGTTGAGGGTCAGTCCGTTCGCGCCCAGCGACACATCCACGCCGCTGGCATTCCAGAAGCGCGAGGAGCGGGTGACGAAGCGGTCGTTCGGACCGTCGATGAAGATCTGCAGCGAGACGCCCTTGCCGTCCTTGTCCAGCTGGTAGGACACCACCCGACCCACCTGGATGCGCCGGTAATAGATCGGCGAGCCGATGTCGAGCGAGCCCAGGTCGTCGCTGTGCAGGACGAAACTCCTACCGGGCGCGCCGTGGGTCACCGGCGGCGGAATCTCCAGGCCCTTGAAGTCGTCCTTGTACTCGGTGGAGTCACCCACGTCGGCACCGATGAACGCGCCGGACAGCAAGGTGTCGATGCCGGACACGCCGCCCAGCCCGATGCGCGGACGCACGACCCAGAACCGCGTGTCGGCGGTGGCGAAACCCTCGGCGCTCTTCTCCAGCGCCACGTTGACCAGCACGTGGCTGCGGTCGCTGCTGAGGTGGATCTTGCTGACCCGGCCGATCACCACGTTCTTGTACTTCACCGGCGTCTTGCCCGCCTCCAGCCCTTCGGCGCTCTGGAAGCTGATCACCACGTGCGGGCCCGCCTGCAGCCAGTTGCTGACCACCAGCGACAGGCCGACCAGGGCCGCCAGCGCCGGAATCAGCCAGATCAGCGAGGCGTTGAAGCGGCGCCGCTTCACCACCGGCCTCGGCAAGTCGCCGTCGTCTGGCGGTACCGGTTGGGTTTGCATGTCGTCAGTCATCCGAATCCTTGCCGTCCCAGATCAGGCGGGGGTCAAAACTCATCGAGGCAAACATGGTCAGCACCACGGTCAGCCCGAAAAAGATCACGCCCGGCAGTGGTTCCACCAGGCTCAGCACGCTGAAGCGCACCAGCGCCGTCAGCAGCGCCACCACGAATACGTCCAGCATCGACCAGTAGCCGATCAGCTCGACCAGCCGGTACAGCTTCGCACGCTGCAGCCGGGCCCAGCCGCTGCCCTGCTGGCTGCTCACCAGCAGCACGCTGAGGGCGAGGAACTTCAGCACCGGCACCACGATGCTGGCGGTGAACACGATCACCGCCAGGTTCGGCGAGCCGGCCCGCCACAACTCCACCACCCCGCTGATGATGGTGTTGTCGTCGATGTCGTTGAGGCTGGCGGTGCGCATGATCGGCAGCACGTTGGCCGGGATGTACATCAGGAACGCGGCGATCAGCAGCGCCCAGGTCCGCGCGAAGCTGTCCGGCTTGCGCCGGCGCAGCGTGCTGGCGCAGCGCGGGCAGGCCATCGCATCGTCCACGCCGTCGCCGTCCAGCTGGGCGTCGCCCGGCACGTTGCGGCACACTAGCCCGCATACCGTGCAGGCGATCAGGCCCAGCTCGGCGGCGCGCGGCAAGGCGCTCATGCGGCCGACTCCAGGTCCTCGTTCCACAACTGGCGCAGATCCACCCCCGCGAAGATGGTGATCAGCAGGGTCAGCGCCGCGTAGGCGTAGATGCCCGGATCGGCGGTGACGTCGAAATAGGTGTGCGCCTTGACGATCGCCACCAGCGCACCCAGCACGAACACCTCGCTCATCGTCCACGGCCCCAGCCGGTGCAGGATCACCATCAGCGGCACGAAACCCGGCGCGCGGCGGCCGGCGCGGGCAAACCACAGCAGCCAGCCCAGCAGGGACATCTTCAGCAGAGGGAAGAAGAACAGCGTGGCGGCCACCAGCACCGAGACGATCTGCGAATGCTCGCGCCACATCGCCAGGATCACGCCCCACAAGGTGGTGCTGCTGTGCTGGCCGCTCAGGCCCAGGGTCACGATCGGCCACAGGTTGGCCTGCACGAACACGATCGCCGCGGTCAGGATCAGCGCCAGCATCGCGTTCACGCTCAGCAGATGGTGCCGCTCCAGCTCCGCGGCACACAGTGCACAGCGCGCCACTTCCCCACGCTCCAGCGCGCGCCGGCGGTAGACCGTGTCGCAGTGCTCGCAGATCAGCAGCTTTTCTGGATAGGCCTTGCCCATGCACCCGGTGCCTTGCTTCGGCGTGACAGTCCGTGGATTCTCGCAAATCTGGCGTGAACGCGCTGCTTGATATGCTGCGCGGGAACCCTGATCTGAACCGACATTCACCAAGCTGGAGTTTCCCGTGACCGATGCTGCCACCGTTTCCCACGTCTTCGACGTGGACCAGCAGACCTTCGAAGCCGACGTGCTGCAGGCCTCGCTGAGCACGCCGATCCTGGTCGACTTCTGGGCCACCTGGTGCGAACCGTGCAAGACGCTGGGCCCGATGCTGGAAAAGCTCGCCGCCGAGTTCAACGGCGCGTTCCGGCTGGGCAAGGTCGACGTGGACAGCCAGCAGGAGCTGGCCGGGATGTTCGGCATCAAGAGCATCCCCACCGTGATGCTGGTGAAGGATGGCCAGGTGCTCGACGGCTTCGCCGGCGCCTTGCCCGAAGGCCAGCTGCGCGAATTCCTGCTGCGCCACGTGCAGCCACTGGAAGCAGCCGCGGGCGATGAAGTCGCCGCCGCCGAGGACCCCGCCCAGGCCGTGAACCGCCTGCAGCAGGCGATCGCCGCCGAGCCGAACAAGCCCGAGCTGAAACTGGACCTGGCCGTGGCCCTGATGCGCAACGAGCAGATCGACGCGGCCGAAGCCGAACTCGCCGCCCTGCCTGCCAACCTCGCCACCGACGCACGCGCCGTGCGCCTGCGCAGCGAACTGGAGCTGGCCCATTCGCTGCAGGACGCGCCGGAACGGGCGACGCTGCAACAGCGCTTGCAAGCCAACGCCGAGGACTGGGAAGCCCACGATCAACTCGGCGTGCGCCTGCTGCTCGAAGGCGACGCCGCCGGCGGGCTCGACCAGTTCCTGCTGATCCTGCAGAAGGCCCGCGACTGGAACGACGGCCAGGGCAAGAAGCGCCTGCTGGCGGCCTTCGCCACCCTCGACGACGCCGAACTGGTCAGCCGCTACCGGCGGAAGATGGCGTCGCTGTTGTTCTGATTGTTGGGCACGGGGGAACGCAAAGCATTCCACCCTCCACAACCCCTTCCCAACCTCCCCTGTTCGCCCTCCGGGCAAGCTGGGGGAGGAGCAAGGCGGCCGCGAGGCGAGGCATGCCAATCCGTACGCCACCGTATGCTCATGTAAGATCCGTCATTCCCCCGGCATCCGACGAATCCCCATGCGCGCCTCCACCTTCCGCCGCCTGCTGAACCTGTGGCCGCCGTTCCTGTTCAACGCGATCCGCCTGCAGTCGCTCAGCGACGACTACACCGAGGCGAAGGTGGTGCTGCGGCTGCGCCCGTGGAACCGCAATTACGTGAAGAGCCAGTTCGGCGGCAACCTGTTCGCCATGGTCGATCCGTTCTGGATGCTGCTGGCGATGCACCAGCTGGGCAGCGACTACTTCGTGTGGGACAAGGCCGGCACGATCGACTTCGTGGCACCGGGCTACGAGGACGTCTACGCCCACTTCAAGCTCGAACCCGGCGTGGTCGACGAACTGCGCGCGGCCGCCGCCGGCGGCGAGAAGGTGTTGCGCTGGTTCGAGACTGAAGTGACCACGGCGTCAGGCAAGGTCATCGCCGTGGTGCGCAAGCAGATCTACGTGCGGCTCAAGCCACGAGTGCGCTGACCCGGGCTCAGCCGTTCTCCCGCTCGAAGCGCATCACCGCTTCGAGTTCGGCCTCGGCGCGCTGCACGGCTGCGCCGGCCAGGCGGTTCGCAAGCCATGGCAGTCGGCCCATCCGGCGCAGCACGAGGCAGGCCAGGCCCACCGCGGCCAACGGGACGACCGCGGACAGCACCAGCCAGCTCGCCGTCCCCGGACGGAGGTGGTCCCACAGGCTCACCCCGACGCGGTCGCCTTCGTATTGCGCAAGCATCATCAAGGCGGGAATCCAGATCACGCAGCCGATGACCGCAAAGACCGGCGCCTCCACCTTGACCCGCCATGCGCGGAGATCGGCGATACGCCGCTGGATTTCCAGCACCGGCGAGGCATAGTCGATCGCCTGCACCAGCGCGAGCGCCCGCGCCGGGAAGAACACCGACAGGGTGCCGAAGACCTGCATGACGATCCCGCACGCCATCGAGCCGGTATCGCCCAGGTGGGTCGACCAGAAGCTGATGCCCCACAGCATCATCGCGATACCCAGCGGTATCTGCAGGGCAAAGGTCCACGCCAGCGGTCGCAGGCGCCGGCGCACATGCTCCAGTTTGCCGTCCCGAAACAGCTGCAGGTTCAGCGAATGCTGTTGCGCCAACCGGCGATCCAGCACCTGCCAGGCCAGCTTCATGTCATCCAGTTCCATCGTCATGCTCCGGTGGTTTGTGCGGCGGTCATCTGGCCGCGCAGCTTCTGCTTGATGCGGCTGATCTTGGTCGCCACGTTGGTTTCGCTGATGCCGAGGATCTCGGCCATCTCGGTGTAGTTGCGGTCTTCCAGGTACAGCAGGATCAGCGCGCGATTGAGCGGATCGAGCTGGCCGATGAAGGCGTACAGCGCGGTCAGCCGTTCGTCCGGTTCGGCGATGCCCTCGCCTCCGCCGACCGTCTCCAGGTGGTGCGTTTCCAGCGGCTCGAAACGGTCGGATTCCGACCAGCGCTCGCGCCGCGCTTGCGAGATCGCCACGTTCAACGCGATGCGGTACATCCAGGTGGAGAACTTCGCGCGCGCCTCGTCATACCCGCCGAACGAACGCCACAGCTGCGCGCTGATCTCCTGCACCAGGTCGTCGCGGTCGGCGGCGCTGCGGCTGTACAGGCCGGCGACCTTGAACACGATCCGGCGATGTTCGTGCAGCAGCGATTCGAAGCGTTGCTGGTGTGGTCTGGCCGTCATGGATGCTGATCTTCCCCTTGTTCATCCCATGATTCGCAGGGCCGCGAAAAAAATCACGGCGGTTGCCGCCCGGCAGGCGCACTATGCATCGAATCCGCCCCTTCGCCACGGAGGCTGCGATGACGGCTGTCGATTTCGTGTTGTCCCGCGCACGCCACCTGAGCCCCGGCAGCTTCGCCCTGGTCATGGCCACCGGCATCGTCTCGATCGACCTCAACCAGCACGGCCTGCGCGCACTGGCGCTGGTGCTGTTCGGCGCGAACCTGCTGGCCTGGCTGATCCTGCTGGCACTCACTGCCGTGCGACTGGTCCGCTTCCGCCGCGAACTGGTCGCCGATTTCGTGCACCCGGGCCGCGGCGCCGGCTTCCTCACCCTGGCCGCGGCCACCTGCGTGTTCGGCAGCCAGTGCCTGATGGTGGTGCACCTGCCGACACTGGCCCGCGCGCTCGCCCTGCTCGGCGCGCTGTTCTGGGCAGCACTGATTTACCTGTTCTTCGCCGCCGCCATCACCGCACGGATCAAGCCCGGCTTCACCCGCAGCATCAACGGCGGCTGGCTGGTCGCGGTGGTGTCGACCCAGGCGCTGGCCGTGCTGATGACCCTGCTGATCGCGAACGATCCCGCCGCCGGCCCCGGCTGGCTGTTCGGCGCGCTGTGCCTGTACCTGCTCGGCGGCGCGCTGTACCTGCTGATCATCACCCTGGTCGTCTACCGCATGGTGTTCTTTCCGCTGCGCGCCCGCGAATTCACCCCGCCGTACTGGATCGACATGGGCGCCCTGGCGATCACCACCCTCGCCGGCAGTCTGCTCGTGCTGCATACGCCGGCCACCAGCCCGCTGCATGAGTTGATGCCGTTCGTGAAAGGTTTCACCGTGTTCTTCTGGGCCACCGCGACGTGGTGGATTCCGCTGCTGGTGATGCTGGAGCTCTGGCGCCACGCCTGGCGCCATGTGCCGCTGCGCTACGAGGCGGATGACTGGGACATCGTGTTTCCGCTGGGCATGTACACGGTCGGCACCTACGAACTGGCGCGGGCGCTGCAGCTCGATTTCCTGCGCGTGATACCGGCCATCGGCGTCTACGTCAGCCTGCTGGTGTGGGTACTCGTGGCTGGCGGCGCCTTCGCTCGCGGGTATCGCGGTTTCCGCGTTGAGGGGCGACGGCATCCGTTGCGGTGACACCCTCGCCGCGCGACCACGCTCACGGCAGGCGGATGTGCGCGGCCGTTTCCCGCATGTGGTCGCGATGGGCCATGTCCTTGCCCAACTGGTAGCCCACGTTGAACATCATCGCCACCAGTACGAGCACGAAGCCTCCGAAGACGAGCGCGGTGCCGGCCTTGCGATGCGCCGGCTGCCGCCGCCATGCCATGCCCGCCAGGGCAATCGTTACACCGGCGATGCCGGCAAGGGGTAGACCGCAGGCCAGCGCAGCAAAGAACAGGGCGACAGCGACGATGGCCAACACAGATTGATCCCGAGGGGTAGCGTTTGACATGGGCATTCCTTGGCGGTGTGAGTGTGGCTGGGTGATGCTGGCGCATAGCCTAATGGATCGCGCGCGCTGGGCGCACGTTCGTGCTGGTGGGCGTTGATGCGCAATTCCGCGCTGGCGTCTGGTGCGTTTCGCTACGGTGGTCCTGCTTGTATCGTGCGTTTTCCGGAGAATCAAAAGTGGTGAAGCATGAGCTTTCATCCTCCGTATCTGTAGGAGTGCACCTTGTGCGCGATGCACTTGGTGCGTTCAGAGCAAGAGCTTTCGTCCTCCTACGGAGGGCGAGTCACTTTCTCTTTGAGTGGCCAAAGAGAAAGTAACCCAAGAGAAAGGCCACCCCGCTTCCGCGCCTTGCGGACATCCTGTCCGCAAGGTTCGCGAGCCGGGGCCGGGCTTTTCGACAGGGCATCCTGCCCTGGCGAAAAGGAGCCGACATCCCTGTCGGCTCCCGCTGCGCGGCCTGTCGACCCCGCCTCGCCGCTGCAGAGGGGCCCCGGGTAGAGCAGCGGGCCATCGTGGCCCGCACTTTTCAGAAGAGCGGGATCAAGAGCAAAGCGGCGACCCGGAGCTTTTGCTCTGGCTTTTTGCTTTTGCCTTTCAGCTTCATCACCGAGTGCGGGCCACGATGGCCCGCTGCTTTACCGGGGTCCCTTGTGCGGCGGTGAGCCGGGGTCGACAGGCCGCGCAGCGGGCGTTGCCAGGGATGGCAACGCCTTTTCGCACGGGCAGGATGCCCGTTCGAAAAGCCCGGCCCCGGCTCACGGACTTGTTGGGCAGGATGCCCAACAAGCGCCAAGCGGGGTGGCCTTCTCTTTTGGTTACTTTTCTCTTGGCCACGCAAGAGAAAAGTGACTCGGTCGCCGAAGGCGATCGACCGCTCTGCACTTGAAGCTTTTGCTTCTAGGCACATCGAAGCAAGAGGCGGAAAGTGACTCTCACTCCGCAGGAGGGCGAAAGCTCTTGCTCTGATGCACAAGGCCACGCAAAAGCGTCACCCCCAACAGCGAGCGCGACGCCGGCCTTCGCCGGAACGGCCCGACCATGCTCCCCGGCGACGCGGCGACTCGCCCCCACCTACAATGCGGGCATCCCCCGCATCCCGGACCCTCACCCCATGCGACCGTTTCGCGTCAAGCGCTACCTGCTCACCGGCCTGCTCACCTTCATCCCGCTGTGGGTGACCTGGCTGGTGTTCAAGTTCATCCTCGGGATGCTGGCCGGCATCGGCGCGCCGCTGGTGGCGGGGTTGCTCGGCACGCTGGCGCTGGTGGCTCCGCGCACCGCCGAGTCGCTGAACATGGAGTGGCTGAATTTCATTCTTGCGCTGGTGATCACCCTGGTGGCGCTGTACCTGCTCGGCTTCATTGCGAACCGGGTGATCGGCCAGCGCTTCCTCACGGCGTTCGACGGGTTGCTGGCACGCATCCCGCTGGTGCAGACGATCTACGGCGGCACCAAGAAGCTGATGGCGGTGCTGCAGAACAAGCCCAGCGGCATGCAGCGGGTGGTGCTGATCGACTTTCCCCGTCGCGGCATGAAGGTGGTGGGTTTCGTCACCCGGGTGATGATCGAGGAAGGCAGCGGTCGGGAGATGGCGGCTGTCTATATTCCGACCACGCCCAACCCCACCGGCGGCTATCTGGAACTGGTGCCGGTGGATGAGCTGACGCCGACAGACTGGACCATGGATCAGGCGATGGCCTTCATCATTTCCGGCGGCGCGGTGGCGCCCGACACCTTGCCGGCCTCGCCACCCCAGTTGCGCCAGGACACCCCGGAGCCGCACGCATGAACCTCCGCCACTTCCTGTGTTTCGCCCTGCTCGGCGCAGCGGCGTGCGGCGCTCATGCCGCCGACACTGACTGGACCACGCCGGCGGAAGCCGCGCAGTTCCGCACTACGCCGAGCTACGCCGACACGCTGGCCTACCTGCAGCGGCTACAGCAGGCGGCGCCGGGGATGATCCATCTGGAAACCTTCGGCAGCACCCCTGAAGGCCGCCCGATGACGGTGGTGATCGCCAGCGCCGACGGCACGTTCGACCCGGCTGCCGCACGCGCCGCGCACAAGCCGGTGGTGCTGGTGCAGGCGGGCATCCACCCGGGCGAGATCGAGGGCAAGGATGCCGGGCTGATGCTGCTGCGCGATATCGCGATCACGAAGAAGTATCCGCACGTGCTCGATCACCTGGTGCTGGTCTACATCCCGGTGTTCAGCGTGGATGGCCACGAGAATTCCAGCCCGTACCACCGCATCAACCAGAACGGCCCGGCCAGCATGGGCTTTCGCGGCCAGTCGCAGTACCTCAACCTCAACCGCGACTACGTCAAGGCCGATGCGCCGGAAATGCGCGCGTGGCTGAAGCTGTGGCAGCAGTGGCTGCCGGATTTCCTGATCGACGTGCACACCACCGACGGCGCGGACTACCAGTACGACCTCACCTGGTACACCGAGGACCCGCACAAGCTCGATCCGGCGGTGAGCCAGTGGCAGCAGGACACGATCGTCAGGCACGCGCTGCCGGCGTACGAGAAGCGCGGCCACCTCGCCTCGATCTACCTGGAGTTCAAGGACGGCACCGATCCACGCCAGGGCATCGTGAACTTCGGTTCGGGACCGCGCTTTTCCACCGGCTACGCGGCGCTGCAGAACCGGCCGGCGCTGCTGATCGAAACGCACATGTTGAAGTCCTATGCGAACCGCGTGCACGCCGTGTACGACCTGGTCGAGCTGATGCTGGAGCAGGTCAACCGCCATCCCGCCGCCCTGCTCGCAGCCACCGCGAAGGCCGATGCCGATACCGTCGCCCGCGCCGCCGACGCGGACGCCACGGTGCCGCTCACGTTCAGGCCCGATCCGCAATCCACGCCGTACACGCTGAAGGGTTTTGCGTTCACGCTGACCCCGAGCGACATCTCCAACAGCCCGTGGATCCGCTACGACCCGAGCCAGCCGAAGACGTACACCATCCCGAACTGGAATGGCCTGCTGCCGGCCATTTCCGTGACGCCGCCGGCGGCCTACGTGGTGCCCGTGCAATGGACGCAGATCATCGACAAGCTCGACGCGCACGGCATCGTCTACCGGCGCACCAGCGCGCCGATGACGATCCGCGCGACGGGCTATCAGCTGGATGACCCGCAATGGGCGAACAAGTCGTTCGAAGGACACGTGATGCTGCGCGACTTCAAGCTGCATCCCGTGGCGCGCGAAGCCACCCTGCCGGCCGGTTCGGTGATCGTGCCGATGAACCAGCGGGCGGCCAACGTGGCGATCAACCTGCTCGAACCGCAGGCGCCGGATTCGCTGCTGCAGTGGGGTGACCTCGATGCGATCTTCGAGGCCAAGGAATACGGCGAACCGCGCGTGCTGGAAAAACTGGCGCGCGAGATGATGGCGAAGGACCCTGCACTGAAGGCCTCGTTCGAACAGAAGCTGCACGACGACCCCGCCTTCGCCGCCAACGGTTACGCCAGGCTGCACTGGTTTTTCCAGCGTTCGCCCTGGTACGCCGACCAGCACGTGGGCGCCTACCCGGTGCTGCGGCTGGACCCGGCGCAGCTCAGGGCACTGCCGGGCCAGGCTTCCCCTGCCCACCCCTGACCTATGACACTGTATCGCCCATGACGTTTGGCCTAGCGTCGGCGGTCTTGACGGCCGCCGGGGGGACGCGGAGGCACGATCATGAAAGCTCCCCGGCCACCGCCGGCATCCATCCATACAGAGGGATATCCATGACCAAGCAGTATCTGAAGCCCATCGCGCTGGCGATCAGCGTGGCGCTTGCCCTGACCGCCTGCGGCAAGCAGGAGTCGGCGCCGGCCGCCAGCACCAGCGCGCCCGCCGCAGCCGCCACCACCGCGGCAGCCGACCTCGGCAAGAGCATCTTCGACGTCAGCGAACTGGATCCGAAGATCAACGCCTGCGCCGACTTCAACGGCTTCGTCAACAGCCAGTGGGTGGCCGCCAACCCGATCCCGGCCGATCGCACCCGCTGGGGCGCGTTCGACAAGCTGGCCGAGGACAGCCTGAACACCCAGCACAAGATCGTCGAGGACGCCGCCAAGGGCGCCGACCAGGCCGCCGCCGGCTCGATCGAGCAGAAGATCGGCAACCTGTACAAGTCCGGCATGGACGAGGCCGCCATCGACAAGGCCGGCTTCGATCCGATCAAGCCGAAGCTGGCCGCGATCGACCAGCTGAAGAACGGCAAGGACGTAGCCGGATACCTCGACAAGAGCTTCGCCGAAGGTGACATGCAGGTGTTCCAGTTCGGCTCCGGCGCCGACTTCAAGCACGCCGAAACCCAGATCGGCTACACCTTCCAGGCGGGCCTGGGCCTGCCGACCAAGGATTACTACACCGACCCGAAGCAGGCTGACCTGCGCAAGGCCTACCTCGACTACATCGCCAAGACGCTGCAGCTGACCGGCGTGTCCGCCGCCGACGCGAAGAAGCAGGCCGATGAAGTGATGGCGTTCGAGACGAAGCTGGCTGCCGCGTCGCTGGCACCCGTGGAACTGCGCACACCGGAAAACCAGTACCACTTCGTCAGCGTCGCCGAAGCGAACAAGGTCACCCCGCACTTCAACTGGGAGAACTTCTTCAAGGCCCAGGGCGTGACCATCGACAAGGGCTTCTCGCTGTCGCAGCCGAAGTTCTTCGCCGAGTTCGACAAGCTGCTGGCCAGCGCACCGGTCAGCCAGTGGCAGGCCTACCTGCGCTTCCACACCATCGATGACGCCTCCGACGCGCTGAGCAAGAATTTCCGCGACAACAAGTTCGCCTTCTACGGCAAGACGCTGTCCGGCCAGCCGGAGCAGAAGCCGCGCTGGAAGCAGGTGCTGGGCGCGGTCAACGGCTCGATGGGCATGGCGCTGGGCGAGCTGTACGTCAAGACCGAGTTCACCCCCGAAGCGAAGAGCCGCGCCGAGGAGCTGGTGACCAACGTGCGCAACGCGCTGAAGGCACGCATCCAGAACCTCGACTGGATGAGCGACGAGACCAAGGCCAAGGCGATCGCCAAGTGGGACACCTTCCTGCCCAAGATCGGCTACCCGGACAAGTGGCGCGACTGGACCGGCCTCACGATCGTGCCGGACAACTACTACGCCAACCTCGAAGCGGCCGGCAAGTTCAACTACGAGTACGACATCGCCAAGATCGGCAAGCCGACCGACCGCAAGGAATGGGGCATGACCCCGCAGACGGTCAACGCGTACTACAACCCGACCGACAACACGATCAACTTCCCCGCCGCGATCCTGCAGCCGCCGTTCTTCGATGCCAAGGCCGACGACGCGATCAACTACGGCGGCATCGGCGCGGTGATCGGCCACGAGGCCAGCCACGGCTTCGACGACGAAGGCAGCCAGTTCGACGGCGCCGGCAACAACGTCAACTGGTGGAGCGAGGCCGACCGTGCCAAGTTCGACGCCCGCACCGCCAAGCTGGTGCAGCAGTTCAACGACTACACGCCGATCAAGGACCAGCCGGACGCGCACGTCAACGGCAAGCTGACCCTGGGCGAGAACATCGCCGACCTGGGCGGCCTGAACGTGGCCTACGACGCGCTGCAGGTGGCCCTGAAGCAGCACCCGGAGGAAGCGGGCAAGAAGATCGACGGCTACACCGAGGACCAGCGTTTCTTCCTCAACTGGGCCCGCGTGTGGCGCGGCAACATCCGCGAGAAGCAGGCGCTGCTGCGCCTGAACACCGATCCGCATGCACCGGCCTCGCTGCGCGCGATCGGCGCGCCGTCGAACATGCCGGCGTTCGCCACCGCGTTCCAGTGCAAGCCCGGCGACGCGATGGTGCGCGGCGACGACAAGCAGGTGAAGATCTGGTAATCCGGCGATCATCCCGGTCGCGATGCATCGCGACCTGATGCGACCCCAGGGCCCCGCATGCAGATGCGGGGCCTTTTTTTCCCCGGCCGGTGCCCCTGACCTTTGACACTGTCTGGCCCATGACGTTTGGCCTAGCGTGGATGGGCATGCGTCCGCGTCCGGGGGGACTTGTGACGCGGCCGAACAAGCACACTCACCACCACCTACAAGGGACATCCATGACCAAGCAGTATCTGAAGCCCATGGCACTGGCGCTCGCCGTCAGCCTGGCGCTGGCCGCCTGCGGCAAGCACGACGCCGCCGACAACGCGCCGGCGCCGGCCAGCACCGCGCCGGCCGCGGCCGGCACCGCCGCGGCCGACCTCGGCAAGAGCATCTTCGACGTCAGCGAACTGGGCGACAGCGCGCTGGCCTGCCAGGACTTCAACGGCTTCGTCAACGCGAAGTGGGTCAAGGCCAACCCGATCCCGGCCGACCAGACCGTGTGGGGCGCCTTCAGCGTGCTGCACGAGAAGAGCCTGGCCGACCAGCACCAGCTGGTTGACGACGCGGAAAAGAACGCCGACAGCGCCAAGGCCGGTTCGATCGAGCAGAAGATCGGCTGGCTGTACCACTCCAGCATGGACATGGACGCGCGCAACAAGGCCGGCTTCGAGCCGATCAAGGCCGACCTGGCCGGCATCGACGCGCTGAAGTCCAACAAGGAGCTCCCGACCTGGCTGAACCAGTCCTTCGCCAAGGGCGACGGCGCGGTGTTCAACTTCGGTTCGGGCGCCGACTTCAAGGACGCCAAGATCCAGATCGCCTACACCGAGCAGAGCGGCCTCGGCCTGCCCACGCCGGACTACTACACCGATGCGAAGAACAAGGAAGTGCGCGACGCCTACGTCAAGTACCTCGCCAAGCTGTTCGAGATGACCGGCAGCAGCGCCGCCGACGCCAGCAAGCAGGCCGCGCTGGCGATGAAGTTCGAAACCGACCTGGCGCAGCACTCCATCCCGCGGGTGGAAATGCGCAAGCCGGAGAACCAGTACCACTTCGCGACCGTGGCCGAAGCGAACAAGGTCACCCCGCACTTCGACTGGAACGCGTTCTTCAAGGCGCAGGGCGTCACCATCGACAAGGGCTTCTCGCTGTCGCAGCCGAAGTTCTTCGCCGAGTTCGACAAGCTGCTCGCCAGCGCGCCGATGGACGAGTGGAAGGCCTACCTGAAGGCCCGCACGATCTCCAACTCGGCCGCTGCCCTGTCCGAACCGTTCGTCGATGCGCAGTTCGATTTCTACGGCAAGACCCTGCGCGGCCAGCCGCAGCAGCAGCCGCAGTGGAAGCGTTCGCTGGGTTCGGTCAACGGCGCGATGGGCCAGGCCCTGGGCCAGCTGTACGTGGCCAAGTACTTCACCCCCGAGGCGAAGACCCGCGCAGAGGAGCTGGTCACCAACGTGCGTGACGCGCTGAAGACGCGCATCGAGAACCTCGACTGGATGAGCGCCGAGACCAAGACCAAGGCGCTGGACAAGTGGTCGAAGTTCCTGCCGAAGATCGGCTACCCGGAAACCTGGCGCAACTGGGATGGCCTGACCATCACCAAGGACAACTACTACGCCAACATGCAGGCGGCCAGCAAGTTCAACTACGAGTACGACATCGCCAAGATCGGCAAGCCGACCGACCGCAAGGACTGGGGCATGACCCCGCAGACGGTCAACGCGTACTACAACCCCACCGACAACACGATCAACTTCCCGGCCGCGATCCTGCAGCCGCCGTTCTTCGATGCCAAGGCGGATGACGCGATCAACTACGGCGGCATCGGCGCGGTGATCGGCCACGAGGCCAGCCACGGCTTCGACGACCAGGGCAGCCAGTTCGACGGCGACGGCAACAACCTCAACTGGTGGAGCGACGCGGACAAGAAACAGTTCGAGGCACGCACCGGCAAGCTGGTCGACCAGTTCAACGGCTACGCCCCGCTGGCCGACCACCCCGAGCTGCACGTCAACGGCAAGCTGACCCTGGGCGAGAACATCGCCGACCTGGGCGGCCTCAACATCGCCTATGACGCGCTGCAGACCGCGCTGAAGAAGAACCCGACCGAAGCGGCCTCGAAGATCGAGGGCTACACCCAGGACCAGCGCTTCTTCCTGAACTGGGCCCGCGTGTGGCGTGGCGACATCCGCGAAAAGGCGCAGATGGTCTATCTGAATGCCGATCCGCACTCGCCGATGAAGTTCCGCGCGATGGGCGCGCCGTCCAACATGCCGACCTTCGCCAGCGCGTTCCAGTGCAAGAGCGGCGACGCGATGGTGGCCCCGGCCGACAAGCAGGTGAAGATCTGGTAATTCCATATCGACACCGGCCGCAATTCATCGCGGCTTGAAACGAAGGCCCCGCATGCGAATGCGGGGCCTTTTTCATGGTGTGCGCCCTGCCGCTGCAGCGCGGGATGACAGATGCCGGCTTGTTGGGTATTGCAAATCATTCTCATTAAAGTATCTTAGGCACCTTCTCCGGCCGCCAGCGCATTCGCGCAGCAAGCCGGAATGTTCGCCATTTCCAGGTTGTTTCCCGTCGGACGACACGACGCACGCTGATCTGCTTCGGTGCGCGTTCGGCTGGCCCCGAAACCTGCATCCAGCCAATGCAAGACCTTTGCATGCGCCAGACCCGCCAGGCCCTGTCCGCATGCAAATCCCGTTCACCCATGGAGCTCTCATGACACCGATCAAATCGCGCAAGCATCCCGTCGCCTCGCAGCGGCAGGTCCCGACGACGAGCGCGCTGAAGGCGGCAACCCTGTTCACCGGCCTGGCGCTGGCTTTCCCCGCGGCCGCCACGGATACCACACCCGCCGATTTCACCGGCGCGCAAGTGGCGCAGGCCAAGAGCCTGCCCGGCGTGCAGGTGGAAGCGGTCACCGGCAACGACTACCGCGTCGACAAGCTGTCCTCGCCGAAATACACCCAGCCGCTGCTGGACACCACGCAGACCATCAGCGTGATCACCAAGGAACTGATCCAGCAGCAGGGCGCCACCACGCTGACCGAAGCGCTGCGCAACAGCCCGGGCGTGGGCACCTTCTACGTCGGCGAGAACGGCAGCACCAACACCGGCGACAGCATCTACATGCGCGGCTTCGACACCTCGGGCAGCATCTTCGTGGACGGCGTGCGCGACCTCGGCTCGATCTCGCGCGACGTGTTCAACATCGAACAGGTGGAAGTGGCCAAGGGTCCGGCCGGCACCGACTACGGTCGCACCGCGCCCACCGGCTCGGTCAACCTGGCCAGCAAGCAGCCGCAACTGGGCGACGGCATCTCCGGATCAATCGGCTACGGCAGCGGCCAGCACCGCCGCGCCACCGCCGACTGGAACCAGACCCTGGGCGCCAACTCCGCGTTCCGCCTCAACCTGATGGGCCAGGACAGCGGCTCGCCGGGGCGCGACAAGGTCGAAGCGAACCGCTGGGGCGTCGCGCCGTCGCTGGCGTTCGGCCTGAAGACGCCGACTCGGGTCTACATCGACTTCCTGCACGTGCAGCAGAACAACCTGCCCGACGGCGGCGTGCCGACCCTGGGCCTGCCCGGTTACAGCAGCCCGGATGCCACCCGGCCGTTCCTCGCCGACGCGCCGATGGTCGATCCGTCGAACTTCTACGGCACCACCTCCGACCATGACGACGTCAAGGCGGACATGTTCACCGTCATCGTCGAGCACGACTTCACGACCGACGTGGCGCTGCACAACACCACGCGCTGGGGCCGCACCCACCAGGACTACCTGCTGACTTCGTTCCGCGGCGATACCGCCAACCTGCTCACCCCGGACGCCGCCGATCCCTCGACCTGGACCATCGCGCGCAGCCTGCCGACGTACAAGAACCAGACCAACCGCATCGTCACCAACCAGACCAACCTCACCGCCAGCTTCGACACCGGCAGCGTCACGCACAACCTCAGCGCCGGCATCGAGCTGACCCGCGAAAAGGCCGACACCATCGGCATGGCCACCCTGGCCGGCAGCGCCTGGCCCGCCGCGAATCTCTACCACCCCGAGGCCGACGTCAGCGGGCTGCTCTACGGCAGCAACGGCGCCGACACGCATGGCCAGACCGATACCGAAGCGGCCTACCTGTTCGACACGCTGAAGTTCGACGAGCAGTGGCAGGTCAATGCCGGCCTGCGCCTGGACCACTACCAGACCGACTTTGACAGCATGGTCGTCTGCGGCTCCCGCAACGCCCCGGCCTGCGGCACCCTGCCCGCCGGCAGCGTGCTGCCGGGCGTGGACGCCGACAAGTCCGGCAACCTGCCCAGCTACAAGCTCGGCGTGCTGTACAAGCCGGCCGCCAATGGCAGCATCTATGCGAACTTTGCCGTGTCGCAGGAGCCGCCGGGCGGCAACACCTTGACCCTGAGCGGTTCGGCCAACAGCGCCGACAACCCCGACTTCGATCCGCAGAAGGCCCGCACCGTCGAGCTGGGCAGCAAGTGGGACCTGCTCGGCGAAAGACTGCTGCTGACCGGCGCGTTGTACCGCACCACCGTCACCAATGACCTGGTGCAGGACCCGGTCGACCTGCAGTATTACCAGGTCGGCGAGAAGCGCGTGCAGGGCATCGAGCTGAGCATGGTCGGCAAGCTCACCGACAACTGGGCGGTCAGCGCCGGCTACACCACGATGGACGCCAGGGTGACCAGCGGCAAGGCCGTCGCCAACGACGGTTCCAGCGACCTGGCCTATACCCCGAAGAGCGCATTCACCGCCTGGACCACCTACCACCTGCCGTTCAACCTCACCATCGGCGGCGGTGCCCGTTATGCCGGCGAAATGAAGCGCGGCACCGACGGCGCGATCGGCACGCCGGCGTTCACCGAGGCGTACTGGGTGTTCGACGCGATGGCCAGCTATCCGGTCAGCAAGCATTTCGACCTGCAGTTGAACCTGTACAACCTGTTCGACAAGGACTACGTCGCGGCGATCAACAAGAGCGGCTACCGTTACACCCCGGGCACGCCGCGCGCGGCGATGCTCACTGCCAACATCCGTTTCTGATCCTCGGCTTCCCGCCCTAAGTCACAGGTGCTTCATGCTGCTGCACATCCCCGAGGTACTCGATCCCGCGCAGGTCGCCCGGATTCGCGCCGAGCTGGACGCGGCCGCGTGGACCGACGGCCGCGAAACCGTCGGCGTGCAGGGGGCGAAGGTCAAGCGCAACCTGCAATTGCCCGACGCCTCGCCACTGCGCCTGCAACTGGGCCAGCTGGTGCAGGCGGCGCTGGCGAAGAATCCGCTCTATCACGCGGCGGCCCTGCCGCTGCGCACCCTGCCGCCACGCTTCAACCGTTACGAGGGCGGCGGCGAATACGGCTACCACGTCGACGGCGCGGTGATGGCGCTGTCCGCCGACGCGCAGTTGCGCAGCGACGTGTCCTGCACGCTGTTCCTCAGCGAACCGGACGAATACGACGGCGGCGAGCTGATCGTCAACGACACCTACGGCGAGCACGAGGTGAAGCTGCCGGCTGGTGACCTGATCGTCTACCCGTCCAGCAGCCTGCACCGGGTCGCCCCGGTGACCCGCGGCGCGCGGGTGGCCTCCTTCTTCTGGGTGCAAAGCCTGGTCCGCGACGACAGCCGCCGTCGCCTGCTGTTCGAACTGGACGGCTCGATCCAGCGCCTGACGCAAACGGCTGCCGACCCGGCGGCGGTGCTGCAACTGACCGGCGTCTACCACAACCTGCTGCGGCAGTGGTCGGAGACCTGAGAGGTTGAGTTTTTCAACCTCTCGGGTCGGCCACGGACGGCCGGTCGCGGAGCAGTCACAAGTGACTGATTCGCGTGAGCACGTCCGGGCATGTACCGGACATGCGATGGAAGAAAGCCACAGGAAGTGGTTTTCTTCACAGGCGCTGAGCCGGGCCGACCGCAGACAACGGTTCCCACCGCGCGCCGCGGAGCGGATAATTGTCGACCCCCTGCAAAACGCGGCTGAAACATGTTTGTTCCTGGTCAACGCTGGATCTCCTCCGCCGAACCCGAGCTCGGCCTCGGCACCGTACTGCGCGTCGAGGGACGCGGCGTGCAGGTGCTGTTCGCCAAGGCCGGGGTACTGCGCCCCTACGCGATGGATTCGGCGCCGCTGCTGCGCGCCGAGTTCCGCGCCGGCCAGCGCGTGGCCGGCAAGGGCATCGCGTTCCTGGTCGAGCGGGTGGAGATCCGCGATGAACTGCTGATCTATCGGGGCGAAGGGCGCGAACTGGAGGAAGGCCAGCTCGACGACGAGCAGAGCGTGAGCCAGGCCGACGACCGCCTGATCGGCGGCCGCACCGACACCGTGGCGCACTTCGAGCTGCGCCTGGAAGGCCTGAAGCGGCGCGCCGAGGCGCGCCGTTCGCCGATGTGGGGCCTGGGCGCGGCGCGGATCGGACTGGTGCCGCACCAGCTGCGCGTGGCCGGGATTGCCTCCGCCCGTCGGCCGCCCCGCGTGCTGCTGGCCGACGAGGTCGGCCTGGGCAAGACCATCGAGGCGGGCATGATCATCGCGCGCCAGCTTGCCACCGGCCGCGCCTCGCGGGTGCTGCTGCTGTTGCCCGACACCCTGGTCTACCAGTGGTTCGTCGAGATGCTGCGCCGCTTCAACCTCAGCTTCGCGATCTACGACGAGGAGCGCTGCGAGGCACTCGAACAGGCCGGCGACGCCGGCAATCCGTTCGAGGACGAGCAACTGGTGATCGCCGACTTCGGCTTCCTGGAAAGCTCGCCGAAATACGCGAAGCAATTGCTGGAAGCGCCGTGGGACCTGCTGGTGGTGGACGAAGCCCATCACCTGGCGTGGTCGCCGGAAGCGGCCAGCCCGCGCTACACGATGGTGGAGCGACTGGCCGCGGCGATTCCCGGCGTGATCCTGCTCACCGCCACCCCCGAACAGCTCGGACGCAGCGGCCACTTCGCCCGCCTGCGCCTGCTCGACCCCCAGCGTTACCACGATCTGGACGGCTATCTGGCCGAGGCCGATACCTACCAGGCGCTGTCGAAGATCGCCGACCGGCTGCTCGACGGCGAGCCGCTGGACGACCTGCAGCGCGCCACCCTCGCCGACGCCTTCCACGGCGACGCGGCGCTCACCGCGCGACTGGCCGACTCGACCAGTCCGGCCAATGCCCGCGAACTGCTGGCCGCGCTGATCGATCGCCACGGCACCGGCCGCGCGATGTTCCGCAACAACCGCGCCGGCGTGGGCGGCTTCCCGAAGCGCTTGCCCGAATGGCACCTGCTGGACGCGGACACGGTGGACGAAAGCACGCGCCAGTCGCTGCTGGCCGAGTTCCATGCCGACATCCTGCAGCCGCCGGCGCTGATCGAGATCGACTACAGCGCCGACCCGCGGGTGGATGCGCTGATCGGCCTGCTGGAGCAGCACCCGCAGGACAAGTTCCTGCTGATCTGCCGCAGCCAGGCCAAGGTGCTGGCGCTGGAAGAAGTGCTGCGCACCCGCAGCGGCGTCGGCGTGGCGCGCTTCCACGAAGGCCTCGGCATCATCCAGCGCGACCGCAACGCCGCCTACTTCGCCCAGCCTGACGGCGCGCGATTGCTGCTGTGTTCGGAGATCGGCTCGGAGGGGCGCAACTTCCAGTTCGCACATCGACTGATCCTGTGGGACCTGCCGCTGGACCCGGACCTGCTCGAACAGCGCATCGGCCGACTCGACCGCATCGGCCAGAAACACGACATCAACATCCACATCCTGGCCGTGGCCGACAGCGCCCAGCACGTGCTGGCGCGCTGGTACGACGAAGGCGTCGACGCGTTCCGCATGAGCCCGGCCGACGGCCGCGAACTGCTGCGCCGCTACGGCGAGCTGCTGACCCGGCTGGCCGACGAGCACGCCCGCGGCGACGACAACCGCGATCAGGAACTGGACGCCCTGCTGGCCGAAACCCATGCCAGCCATGAACAGATGGCCGAGCTGATCCGCGGTGGCCGCGACCACCTGCTGGAACTGGCCGCCACCCGCGACCTGCACGCCGACGAACTGCAGCAGGCGTTCGCCCGCGAAGACCACGACCCCGCCCGCGACGCCTTCGTGCAGCGCCTGCTGGAAGCGTTCGGCATCCATCCCGAGGAGCTGGGCGGCCAGGTATTGCTGCTCGATCCGCAATACCTGTCCACCGATGCCCTGCCCGGTTTCGCCGACGGTCCGCAATCGGTCACCTTCGTGCGCGACGTGGCGCTGGCCCGCGAGGAACTGCCGCTGTTGCGGCTCGACCACCCGCTGGTCGCCGGCGCGATGGACCTGGCGCTGTCCGGCGAGCAGGGCAACGCCGCGTTCATGGTCGACGACGCGCTGCCGCCGCGCAGCGCGCTGCTGCAGGCGGTGTTCCTGCTCGAGTGCGTCGCCGATCGCCGGCTCGACGCCGAGCGCTTCCTGCCGATCCTGCCGATCGTGATCACGGTGGACACCCGACTCGCCGAACGCGCCGATTTCGAACCCAGCGACATCGCGCTGCGCAAGGCGGGCGACCGCAACATTGAAGTGGTGCGCTACCGCAAGTTCCTGGGCAAGCTGGTACCGCCGATGCTGGAGCGCGCCGAGGCACTGGCCGGCGTGCAGGCGAAGACGCGGATCGAGGAAGCCACCGACCTGGCCACCACGACGCTGGATGCCGAGCTGTCGCGGCTGCTGGCGCTGCGTGCGGTCAATCCGTCGGTCAGCGAGGCGGAAATCGCCGCGGTCGTCGCCGAACGCTCCGAACTGCTGGGCGCCCTGCCGCAGTCACGGCTGCGCCTGGACGCCGTACGCTTCGTGGTCAGCGCGGACTTCCTCGCCCTGCGCTGACGCCGGCCCCTGCCCGAACCTCGCAGGGCTGCTTCACCGCTCAGAGCCTGTGAAGAAAACCACTTCCTGTGGTTTTCTTCTATCGCACGTCCGGTACATGCCCGGACGTGCTCACGTGAATCAGTCACTTGCGTGACCGATCCACGTCCGGCCATCGAGCAATTGCTCCTGCGTTGCCTCAATTCGGGCATCCATGCCCTCACCATGGCCGGGCTTCGAGGTTGAAAAATCACAACCTCTCAGCGCAGCAGGCGTCGCCGCGGCTTCCACGGCAGCCGCCCGCGCCAGTACTGGATCAGCACGATGCCGCCCAGCATGCCGCCGAGATGGGCGAAGTGGGCGACGCCCGGCTCGATGCCGGTCACGCCCATGGTCAGCTCCGCGGCCGCGTACAGGCTCACGAACAGCCACGCCGGCATCGGGATCGGCAGGAAGATCAGCATCACCTTCTCCTGCGGATACAGCATGCCGAACGCCAGCAGCAAGCCGAAGATCGCGCCCGACGCGCCCAGCGTGGGGCCGACCTGGCCCGGAAAGAACCACAGCACGGCCAGCTGCAGCAGCGAGGCGGAGATGGCGCAGACGAAGTAGTAGATGGTGAAATTGCGTGCGCCGAAGGTGCGCTCGATGGTGCCGCCGAACATGTACAGCGCGATCATGTTGAACGCGATATGGGCGAGGCTGCCATGCATGAACGCGCTGGTGACGATCTGCCACACCCCGAACAGGCCCGAACCCAGCGGCCACAGCGCGAAGTTCATCAGCAACGCCTGCCCCATCACCTTCTGCAGCAGGAACACCGCGACGTTGGCGATCAGCAGGTTGCGGGTCACGGGCGGCAGGTCAAAAGGCATCAACAGGTTCCGGAGAGTGCCTTGGCAAGGCGTGGGTGGCTTCGCTTGATGACCGCGCCGCGCCGCTTTCGTTCAGCCACGGCAGGCAGAAAAAAGCCGCCTCGCGGCGGCTCCACGGAAAACGTGTGCGGCCGCGCTCAGCCCTTGTCGGCCACCTGCGCCATCGCTTCCGGACGCTTGGCGCCGGCGAAGCGCTTGGCCCAGTAGCCTTCCTTCAGGCTGGAGATCTCCACCGACTTGCCGGTGGCCGGCGAGTGGATGAAGCGGCCGTTCGAGATGTAGATGCCCACGTGCGAAATGGCGCGCTTGCCGTGCGTACGGAAAAACACCAGGTCGCCCGGCTGCATGTCGGCCCGCTTGACCTTGAGGCCGGCCAGGAACTGCGAGGCCGAGTTGCGCGGCAGCTGCATGCCCACCGCATGGGCGAACACGTAACGCACGAAACCGCTGCAGTCGAAGCCGGTGGACGGGTCGCGACCACCGCGGACGTAACGGGTGTCGCGCAGGCCCATCGCCACGACCAGCAACGACTTGCGCAGGTCGGTGATGTTGGCGCTGACCCTGGCAGCGGCGTCGCTCTGCTCGCTGGTGTCGGCGGCAACGGCGGCCTTCACGGCGATCATGGCGCCGGCGTCGGGAACCACGGCCTGGGCCAGCCCGGCCGTCGGATTGAAGATCGGCAACTGCCCCAGCAGCGGTGCGCTGACGCGCGCGATCGCGGCATCATCGAGCACGGCGGGAGCCGCCGTGGCGGTCTGGCCGGCAACGACGGCGAGGGGAGCAAGGGACTTCGCTTGAAGCGGAGCGGAAACCAGCAGCACGGAAAGGAGCGCGGTGGCGGCAATCAGGTGCTTGAAGGACATGCTGGGAAAAATCCCTTGTTGTTCACAGGATTGGCCGCACAGCAGGTGCCGACGACGTGACGATGGAGTGAACTTAACAAGAAGATGGCGTGCAGATGTTGGATTGAGGTTAACTGAACTCTGCCGTTCCGAAAAATCGGGATAGCGCGCACACTTTACACAAGCCAATGATTTTTATTGAAATAATGGCTCAGGCGCCAGCTTCGGGCCAGTAGTGCGAGTCCGGGTAGGCACGCTGGCCGAAGATCGCCGTGCCGATCCGCACCTCAGTCGCCCCTTCGGCGATGGCCAGCCCGAAATCACCGCTCATCCCCATGGATAACCGTGGGATATCATGACCTTGCAGCATGGAGCGGTCGCGCAGCTCGCGCAGCAGCCGGAAGCAGGCCCGTACCTCGTCAGCGTCGACGGAGTGGATGGCCAAGGTCATCAGGCCACGGACGCGCAAGCTGTGATAGCCGCGCAAGGCGTTCAGGAAGTCGGCCAGCTGTTCAGGCGGGAGACCGTATTTGCTGGGTTCGACGGAGGTCTTCACCTGCACCAGCACGTCGATGCCGCGACCCTCGTGCTGCAGCCGCCGATCCAGTGCCTCGGCCAGTTCCAGCCGGTCCAGCGACTGCACTTCGCTGGCCAGCCGCGCCACGTCTTTCGCCTTGTTGGTCTGCAGGTGGCCGATCATCACCCAGTCGATGCCGCAGTCGGCCAGCAGCGGCGACTTGTCGCGGATCTCCTGCACCTTGTTCTCGCCGAAGCGGTGCATGCCCAACGCCACGCCGGCCCGGATCAGCTCCGGCCCGAAGGTCTTGCTGACCGGCAGGACGTCGACCTCGGCCGGGTCGCGCCCGGCGGCACGGCAGGCCTCATCCACCCGGCGGCGGATGTCGGACCAGTTGGCGGCAAGGTGGGAGGGGGTAGGCATCTTGCGGACTCCGCGGGAAAGGAGTGAGAAATGAGGAGTTAAGGAGTGAGAGAGGAGCGAAGCGTGACGCGGCCTTCTCCCACTCCTCACCCCTCTCCTCTCACTCCTCGCTCTCAGCCTTGCGCGAAGTGCTTCGCCACCACCTCGGCCACCACCATGCTGACCTTCTTGCCGGTGGGGATGTGCAGGAACTCGTTCGGACCGTGGGCGTTGGAATGCGGCCCCAGCACGCCGGTGATCAGGAACTGTGCCTGGGGGAATTTTTCGCCCAGCATGCCCATGAACGGGATGCTGCCACCCTCGCCCATGTAGGTGGCCGGTGCGCCGAAGTGGTTCTGCGAGGCGTCGCTGACCGCCTGTTCCAGCCACGGCGACAGCGCCGGCGCGTTCCAGCCCGAGCCGTCCTTTTCCAGGGTGAACGTGACCTTGGCGCCGTACGGCGGGTCCTTCTCCAGCAACTGCTTGACGAACTCGCCGGCCTTGGCGCCGCTCAGCGTGGGCGGCACGCGCAGGCTCAGTTTCACCGAGGTGAACGGACGCAGCACGTTGCCGGCGCTTTCCAGCGGCGGGATGCCGCCGATGCCGGTGACCGCCAGCTGCGGACGCCAGGTGCGGTTGAGCACCAGCTCGGCCAGGTCCCTGGTTACCGGCTGCATGCCGTCGACCCAGGGGAACTTGTCGTAGATGTCGTCGCCCAGCACCTCGGCCGAAAGCTTGGCCTGGTCGATGCGCTGCTGCGGGATGTCGACGTACAGCTCCTTCGGCTTGATCGTGCCGGTGGCCGGGTCCTCCAGCCGCGACAGCAACTCGCGCAGGATGCGGAAGCTGGACGGCACCACGCCGGAGGCGTCACCCGAGTGCACGCCTTCCTCCAGCACCTGCACGCTGAGGTTGCCGCCGGTCATGCCGCGCAGCGAGGTGGTCAGCCACAGCTGGTCGTAGTTGCCGCAGCCCGAATCCAGGCAGACCACCAGCGACGGGCTGCCAATGCGCTCGGCCAGGTGGTCGACGTAGAACGGCAGGTCGTAGCTGCCCGATTCCTCGCAGGCCTCGATCATCACCACGCAGCGCGCGTGGGGGATGCCCTGTTCGTGCAGCGCCAGCAAGGCGGCCAGCGAACCGAAGATCGCGTAGCCGTCGTCGGCGCCACCGCGGCCATACAGCTTGTCGCCCTTGATCACCGGCGTCCACGGGCCGAGGCCCTCGGCCCAGCCGGTCATCTCCGGCTGCTTGTCCAGGTGGCCGTACAACATTACGGTGTCGTCGCCGGTGCCCGGCACTTCGATGTAGATCAGCGGCGTGCGTCCTTCCAGCCGCACCACTTCCAGCGTGGCACCCGGCAGCTGGCCCAGCTTGGAGCGCGCCCAGGTTTCCATCAGCTTCACCGCCGCATCCATGTAGCCGTGCGCCACCCAGTCCTTGTCGAACATCGGCGACTTGTTGGGAATGCGGATGTATTCCACCAGCTGCGGCACGATCTCGTCGTCCCAGAGGCCACTGACAAAACGCGAGAGGCGGGCAGTATCCATCGGTATCACTCCAGCAGGCAGACAAGTGCGCCATTGTACCAGCGCGCTTCCGTCGCACCGACAACCGACGGGCCGCGCCCCACGCGGGCGCACGACGACCACGCACGCGCGACCTGTCGCGCTTCCGACTGTGCGAGGCCGGGCGGCGGCGGGATAGTTCGCCGACGGCACACGGATGCCGTGACCACCGCCCAAGGAGAAAGCCATGTTCAACAAACTCGTCGCTGTTGCGCTCGCGCTGACGCTCGCCCTGCCCGGCCTGCTGCTGGCGGCCACCCCGGTCAACATCAACCAGGCGGATGCGGCCACCATCGCCAAGTCGCTGGACGGCATCGGCCAGGCCAAGGCCGAGGCCATCGTGGCCTGGCGCGAGGCGCACGGCCCGTTCAAGAAGGCCGACGACCTCAAGCACGTCAAGGGCATCGGCAAGGCCACGATCGAGCGCAATCGCAGCGCGATCCAGCTGGAGGCGGGGGACACGCCGGAAGCGGTCGCCCAGGCCGACGCGCCCGCCAAACCCGCCCACAAGAGCAGGAAGGCCGCGAGCGAGAAATAAGCGGCCCCGGCAGGCCGGCAGTGGCGGCGCGGTCCATGGCGGGCCGCGCCGCTTGCGTTACACTCGCGCGCCCAGCTCACCGCCATCCCGGTCATGATCCTGCCGCGCTATCACATTGCCGCTTCGGCCATCCACGGCGCCGGCAACGGGCTGTTCCTCGACGAAACGGTGGCCGCGGGCAGCATCATCACCGCACCGGACGCCATCACGCAGACCTTCCGCTACGCCGACATCATGGCCTCGGCGGAGCTGCGCGCGCAGTTCCACGCCAGCGCCCGCTGGTTCGAGGATCGCTACACGCTGTCGCCGGACTGGCCCGACGAGTGCTACATCAACCACAGCTTCGCGCCCAACGGGTTGTGGCACCTGGGCTTCGTGTTTGCCCTGGCCGAGCTCCCGCCGGGGACCGAGATCACGGTGGACTACCGGCACCTGCTGCCGCCGGGCCAGGCCGAGGATTTTGTCGATTCGGTCACAGGTGAGACAATCACCGGATTGTCCTGGCAAGAAAGCCTCGCCAGCAGCACTCATGCACTGGCCGAACTGCTGGTTGCCGCCCACCGCTGATCGTGATGTTTGATATCCCAACCATTGAAACGGCGCGCTTGTGCCTGACTGCGCTGACCGAACGTCATTTCGACGACTACGCCTCGATGCTGGCCGACCCTGCCAGCACCCGCTGGATCGGCGACGGCCAGCCACTGGACCGCACCAATGCCTGGCGCTCGCTGGCCATGCTGCTGGGCCACTGGCAACTGCGCGGCTGCGGCATGTGGGCGCTGGAACTGAAAGCCACCGGCGAGTTCATCGGTCGCGCCGGCCTGATGTATCCCGATGGCTGGCCCGACTTGGAAATGGGCTGGATGCTCAAGCCCGAACACCGCCACCACGGCTACGCCACCGAGGCGGGCACGGCGGTGCTGGAATTCGCCTGGAACCAGCTGCACGCGCAGCGGGTGATCAGCCTGGTGCGCATCGGCAACGAAGCTTCGGACCGGGTCGCCGAGCGGCTGGGCGGCGAGCACATCGAAGACATGGACTTCTACGGCAGCCACAGCCACGTGTTTGCCTACTACCCGCCGCATCGCGAGCCGCGCCGCGCCTACGGCTGAGCTCCACGATTTCTCTTCGCGGGCGCGCCGGAAAACCCGCGCCATCGGATGGCGGAGGGCGTGAGCGCCCTCCGCCCCCTCGTCAAAGCGCCGGCGGCAACCCGCTGGCTGAGCGCGACGAGACCAGCGAGCGGGCCACCTCGGCCAGCGCGAACAGGCGTGCCACCCGCATCCAGCCGATCACCAGCACTACCAACTGGGCCAGCAGCACGGCGATGACCAGTCCGGCCACGCCCACTGCGGGCGTGTTCACCCGCCCGATCCCGATCGCCATGGCGATCACGTAACCGATCACGCTGATCAGCAGATAGCTGAGCAAGGTGCTGAGCGGACGACGCAGCAACTGCATGAAGCCGCGACCCAGGGCGCGGGTGGCCGAACGCAGCCCGGCGTCCGCGATGAACGCGGCGCGGCTGGACTCGACAATCGACTGGGCCAGCACGAACAGCACGCCGGCGACGAACAGCGCCAGGTGCGAGGCCCGATCAGCCTGCGACTGCAGGACGGCCTTGTCGCCGACGTCGTCGGCCATGTGCATCGCCACGCCGATCAGGGCGCCCATCACCACGTAGGGCAGGATCGACCACAGCATCAGGCGGAACATGCGACCGTATTCGACGATGCCGCACTGGAGCAGATGACTGAAGCCCAGCGTGCGACCCGCGCGGCCGGTACCCACCACCATGCCGGTGAGGAATGGCGACAGCAGGGCGGTCAGCACCATGCCCAGCAAGGCGATGCCGCCGAACCAGTTGGACATGTTGAGTGCCGTCATGACGTCACTGAACATGCTGCCGTTGAAGCGTGTCGCCCACTCCTGCGCATGGATCGAATGATCCAGCACGCTGCTGAGCGCGCGCCAGATCGGCAGGCTGACCACCGCCGTCGGCAACAGCAGCAGCAATACCCACAGCAGCAGCAACCGCCACTGCATGGCGGCGAACGGCGCGCGCATCAGGGCGGCCGAATCCACGCGGCGTGAAATGCGTCCGGTCTTCATCACAGCGTCCCCATCAAGGCGTAGAAAGTCTGAAAGAAGGAGGCGACATCCGCACTCCAGCGGCGCGAGGCTGCGCCATCGGCCTTGATCGTCCGACTGTCATTGAGCGAATTGGCATCCAGCACGATCTTCCGGTCGGGGTCCACCGTGGCCGACACCGCCTTGACTGGCCTGGTGAAGCTGATCCGCTTCCAGCGACTGGCGTCATCCCACTTCACCGTCTCGCTGCTGTCGTCGGCGAACTTCACCAATACCGTGCGCGGCACCGCCGCACCGGTGCGGCGCACCGTGATCGTCGACAGCCACGGATACGGACCGCCGTGCCTGGCGTCCTTGTGGGCCTTGTCCCAGGCCGCGCGGGCGTCGTCGATCTGCTTGTCGACGTCCTTCGCGGAGAGCGTGACGCGCTTGCCGTCGCGGATCACGGTACCGGCGCGCGGCACCTGCTCCTCGTTGTCGATCGAGACCACGCTGGCGTCGACCTTGTCGGTGCCGTAGACCTGCGAGGCGAAGATCGCATGCACCAGTTCGGGCTGGCCCGAACCCTCGGCCAGCGCATCGCGCAGGTCGGCGGCGTCGGGGTGGCGGAACTTCCAGCGCTCGTAGTACAGCTTCATTGCCTTGCCCATCACCTCGTGACCGAGCAGGTTTTCCAGCGTGCGCATGGTCGCCGCGGTACGCGCGTACACCGACCCGTAGCTGTTGCTGGACATGCGGTCCCATGAGTTGGAGTCGAGCGAATCGGCCGGCACGCCGATGCCGACGACGCCGGACAGCCGCTCGCCTTCGAACGGGGTCAGCCGCGGCGCAAAACCCAGCTTGCTCAGCAGCGGCGTGGTGACCCAGATGTCCTGCTTGCGATCGACCAGCATGCGATCGTCCCAGTACTGGTTCATGCCCTCGTCGAGCATCGGCTCCTCGAATTCGTTCGAGCCGAGCAGGCCCATGAAATAGCCATGGCCGAACTCGTGGATGGTGACGAAGTCGATCGCGTACTGGGTCAGCGTGTCGGGCGTGACCTTGTCGTAGCCCTCGGCGGTGAAGAAGGTCGGGTATTCCATGCCGCCCGCCTCGCCCGCGTTGTACGGCGGCACCACGGCGGTGATCGTCCTGTACGGATACGGGCCCAGCGTGTCGGAAAAATAGGTCAGCGAATCGGTGGTGGCCTTCAGCACCGGCTGCGCGCTCGCCTCGTACTCGGGCGGGTAGATCACCTGCACGTCGACCTTGGGGCTGCCCGGCCCGGTCCAGCTGGTGCGCTGCACCTTGTAGCCCGGCGCGGCGACCCAGGCGAAGTCCTCCACATCGGTCTGCACGAAGTGGTGGGTGACCTTGTCGCCGCTCTCGACCGGCGCGCCCTGCTCCTCGCCTACCGAGCCCACGGTGTAACCCTTCGGCACGGTCAGCTTGACGTCGTAGTTGCCGTAGTCGGCATAGAACTCGCTGTGGAAATGGAACTCGTGCGCGTTCCAGCGCGGCGCCGTGGCACCGCGCTCGCCGGGCAATTCCAGCACCGCGATCTTCGGAAACCACTGGCCGACCAGATGGAAGTCACCGAACCAGCCGGTGCGCTCGACCACGCGCGGCAGCTGGTCGTGGAAGTCGATGTCCAGGCTCAGCGTGCCCTGCGCCGGCACCGCCTGCGGCAGGTCGAGCTCGACCACGGTCTTGTCGGTCTTCGGGCCGCCGTCGGGCTGCACGAAACGCCAGCTCACGTTCTGGCCACCCTGCTGCACCTTGTTCAACTCGATGTAGCCCCACTCGCCCTTCTTCAGGTCGGCGTTGCCGCGCGAGTGGCCGCTGCCGGAGAACAGGCGCCGCTCGGTGAAGAACGTGCTGCCCGGGCCTTCGAACGCGTTGAGGTACAGGTGCAGGTAGATCTTGCTGACCGGCTGGTTGCTGCGGTTGCGCCAGGTCATCGTCTGTTTGGCGTCGACCGTGTGCGTGGCCGGGTCCAGCGTGGCCTGGATGGTGTAGCTCACCACCTGATCGGACAGCGTGGCCGGGTGCTCGCCGCGCGGGCCACCCCACGCGTCGGGCGCGCTGGGCACCTGGAAATTCGCCGCATCCGGCGAGACGAACGGAATGTCGGCGGCGACCGCGCCGGCACTGGCCGGAGCCATCACCTGGCCAGCCGGTGCGCTGGCCGTCGTGCTGGCGGACGCAGGCGTCTGCGCCATGACCGGACATGCCGCGACCGACAAGGTCACGGCACACAAATACCCCCACTTGCGTGCAATTCGCCGCATGTTTGTCACTCCCCTGGACAATCCCCACAGATTGCGCCCGTCAGGGAAACGGGGCATAGGCCATAGGTCATGCGTGGCGAGCGAAAGTTCCTGCCGGTGGTGGGAGGCCGGCGCGTCAGTAGACGTCGCGCCGGTAACGACCGTGCTGGCGCAACTGGTCGACCCGCGCCACGCCCAGCACCTCGTTCAGTACCGCGTCGACACCGGGCGCGAGACCGTCGAGGCTGCCGCAGACGTAGATCGCCGCACCCGCGTCGACCCATGCCAGCAAGTCATCGGCCGCCTCGCGCAGTCGCTGCTGCACGTGGATGCGCTCGACCTGGTCGCGCGACCAGGCGAAATCGGCACGCTCGATCCAGCCCGCCGCGAGCCAGCGTTCGATCTCTTCGCGGTAGAGGAAGTCGTGCGCCTGCTGCCGTTCGCCGAACAGCAGCCAGTTGCGCGGGTGCCCGGCACCGATGCGCGCCTTCAGCAAGGCGCGCAGTGCCGCCAGCCCGGTGCCGTTGCCGATCAGGATCATCGGCCGCCCATCCCGCGGCGCATGGAAGTTGCTGTTGCCGCGCACGCGCAAGGCAATCTCGGCACCGATCGGCGCATGCCCGGTCAGCCAGCCCGAACCGAGCCCGAGGTAACCACCGCGGCCGCGCATCTGGCGCACCAGCAGGTGGATCGCGCCATCGTCCGGCAGCGAGGCGATCGAATACTCGCGATGCGGCAGCCACTGCAGCAATGTCGCCACCGCCTCTTCATCCAGCCCGTCGACTTCGTCCGCTTCGGGCAGGCGGCAACGCGCCAGCAGTTCGGCCAGCGGCTGCCGCTGCTTGCGGTACGACACCGGCACGCGGCCATCCAGCGACCGTGCCGACAACCATGCCGCCACCCGTTCGGCCGGATGGCAGGGGCCGATCTCGACCAGGTCACCAGCCTGCCAGCTGGCAGCGCCCTGCAGCGGCTGCAATGCCAGGTGGAAACAGGGATCGCCCACGCTGCCGGGATTCAGCAGGCGGCGCTCGACCAGTCGCCAGCGCTGGTACTTCGGCGCCTGCCAGTCGGGCAGATCGTTGACGCCGGACAGCGTCGCCAAGTGATGCTGCCAGTGGCGCAGGCTGCCCTCGTCCTCGCTGTCCACTTCGACCGGATCGAACAAGGCCTGTGCGCCGCTGGCCTGCAACCAGCGCTGCAGCTGCCGACCGAAGCCGCAGAAATCCTCGTAGTCACTGTCACCCAGCGCCAGCAGGCCGTAGCGCAGGCCGGCCAGCGTCTGCGCTTGCGACATGGCCTGCCGATTGAACACCAGCGCCATGTCGGGCGGTTCGCCATCGCCGGTGGTGCTGACCACGAACAGCACGCGGCTGGCGCGGCGCAGGTCGTCGACGGTGACCCCGTCGATGCCGTCCAGGCGCACCGCCATGCCGGCCGCCTGCAGGCTTTGCAGGGTCTGCCGCGCCAGTTGTTCGGCGAAGCCGGTCTGGCTGGCGTAGATCACGCGCACCGTGGTGTCCGCCGCCGCCTGCGGGGTGACGGCGGCGCGATCCGCCACCGCAGTTGGTCGGCCGGCCGCCATGTCCAGCATCTTCGTGGGCTTGCGCGGCGCCACCGCTTGCCGATGACGCAGCCAGCCGAGCAGGCCCAGCCATGCCAGCAGCACCAGTGCGGCATCGAGCCAGCGCTCGCCGCCCGGGTTGCGCCAGTGCAGGTCCTCCGCATGCAGCAACAGCAGCAGCGCCGAGAGCAGGCCGAAGCCGCCCAGCAGGATCGCGTTGCCGAGCAGCGTGCGCCGTGCCGTGACCGCGTCGACCGGTTTCATCGGCGCAGCTCCGCCGCGAACGCCGGCGACATCCGCTGCTCGAAACCCTGCGCGGTGCGCACGATCATCAGCACGGCCAGACCGTGTCGGCGCGCGTAGGCCATGCCGCGCTCGGCGCCGAGCACGCTGAGCGTGGTGCCCAGCGGGTCAGCCTGCATGGCGTCGTCGGCCAGCACGCTGACCGAGGCCACTTGGTGGGGCACCGGCCAGCCGTTGCGCGGATCGATGTGGTGCGAATAGAACCGTCCGTTGTCCTCGAACACGTGACGATAGTCGCCCGAGGTGGCGATCGCGCGCTCGTCCAGTTCGATCGTGCGTACCAGTTCGTCGGCGGCGTTCACCGCGCCGGCTGCCGCATCGGGCCGCTCAATGCCGACCCGCCACGGCATGCCATCCGGCTTGCGGCCGTGCGCCTTCAGTTCGCCACCGACCTCGACCAGCCACGTCGTCGCACCGATCCGCTGCAGGTAGCGGCCGACCTGGTCGACGCCGTAACCCTTGGCCACCGCGGACAGGTCCACGCAGACCCCGCCCGGCTGCCATGCACGATGAGCGACCGGATCGAGCTTCAGCTTCCACCAGCCGACGCGCGCCTTCGCCTGCTCGATCGCCGCTGCCGTCGGCGGTTGCCGCGGCCGCTGGTCGGGGCCGAAGCCCCACAGATTCACCAGCGGTCCCACGGTCGGGTCGTACGCGCCCTCACTGTCTTTCGCCAGCTGCAATGCATGCTGCAAGACCTCGAAGAACTCCGGCGGCAAGGCCTGCCAGCTGCCGGCCGGCGCACGATTGAAACGCGACAGCTCCGACTGCGGCCGGTACGTGCTCATCTGGCCGTCCACGCGATCCAGTTCGGCCTGGATGCCCCGCCGCACCTGTTCCGCCGATTGCGCGGACGGCAGCACCAGTTGCACCGACCAGGTGGTGCCCATGGTCTGGCCGTCCAGACGCTGCAGCTGCGCCGCCACCGGCGCGGCGACGGTCAAGAAGATCAAACAGACGGCCAGACGCAGCAACGACATCCTGCTTACTCGGGCAGCACTTCGAGCGTCGCCGTATACGACAGGCGGCGCTTGCTGGCGAGCTTGCTGCCGCTGTTGCCGTCCTGCGTCGCGGCGTTGATCCAGTACATCCCCGCATGCGGCCAGGTCAGCTGGAACTTGCCGTCCCTGCCGGTCTGCGCGGTGATCTCGTCCTGTGCGTTGCGGTAGCGGGTGGCGCCGGCGATCGCGCTGACCCGGAGGTCGCCGGCCGGCTTGCCGTCCAGCAACAGCTGGAATGTGGCCGGTTCGCCGGCGACCAGGTCGGTGACGCGGGTGACCGGCACCAGTTCCAGGCCCTGCCCGGTGGGTTTCAGCGCGGTTTCGTTCGGCTTGCCGTTGCTGATGAAGGTTTCCACCCGATTGCTGGACGCCGTCACCTGCACGTTCTTCGCCGCGCTGGGGATGGCCGAGCGCAGTTCGTCGGCCTTGCCCCGCCAGCGCTTTTTCTGGCCGTCCAGCTCGTAGCTGGCAGACAGGCCGCTGCTGACCAGCGCCAGCTTGTACGTGCCCTGCTGGTTCAGTTGCAGGTCGAACACGCTGCGATATTTGCCGACGGCCTCATTCGCCGGTTTGGCCGTCTGGCCGTCCGGCGCGGTGATCACCAGCTGCTCCAGCGACGCCGCGTGATGGTCGGGATGGAACAGGTCGTTCGAGATCGCCGCATCCACGGTGACCCACGGATCGGCGCCGGCGACATTGGTGGCCGACGGCAGCAGCCACATCTTGTGCGCCTGCGCCGCCAGCGGTGCGGCGATCGCCGCAGCCAGGACGATCCATTTCAGGGTGCGCTTGTGCATGTTCACTCCGGGCAGTTCGGTAACGGGATTCAGGGGTTGATGTCGAGGCTGACCGCGCCGAGTTCGCTGCTGCCCCGTGCGGTCAGGTGCTGCGTGGTGGCACCCGGCCAGGTGAACGGCACACGCACCACTTCGCGCCCGCCGACTTCGCGGGCCGCCTCCACGACCAGCACGTAGTCACCCGCGGCCAGGGTGCCTAGCGGCGCCTGGCCGTCGACGAAGTTCAACCGGTGCTGCCCGGCGGGCCGGGTGGCGCCGGAGACGCCATCCACGGGCAACGCCAGCTCGCGACCCCCGCGGCGCCACCACTGGCGCAGGTCGAGCAGCCACTTGTTGCCGGCACCCTCCTTGCTGTCCTTCTGTGCGTACCAAACGGCCAGCTGGGCAGCCACGCTGCGGTCGGCGCGCTCGATCCAGATCGCGGTGTACGGCCGGTGGTATTCGGCCACCTTCTGCTCGGGAATCTGCACGGTGAGGTTCAGCTCGGCCGCGGCCAGCGGCGTGGCCAGGGCCAGGGCGAAACAGGAAAGCAGCAGACGACGCATCGCGGGAATTCCGTTCAATGGATGAAGAGCAGCGCCAGCACCACCGGCAGCACCAGGCCCAGGCTCACCAGCGGCCAGGTGGAGGTGCGCCGCGCGGCGTGGAGTTTCAGCAGGAACAAGCCGGTGATCGCGAACACCAGGCAGGCCAGCGCGAACACGTCGAGGAACCAGCTCCATGCCGCGCCCGCGTTGCGACCCTTGTGCAGGTCGTTGAGATAGGCGATCGCGCCGCGCCGGGTCAGCTCGTATTCGACGGCGCCGCTGGCGCGGTCGATGCTGAGCCAGCCGTCGCCGCCGGGGCGCGGCAGCGACAGGTAGACCTCGTCCGCCGACCACTCAGCCACGCGGCCGGCTACGTGCGCCTGCAACTGATCGTCGAGCCACGCGCCTACCGCCGTCGGCAGCGCGGCCTTGCGCGCATCATCGCCGCCGACCGCAACACGCAGCTCCGTGGGCAACACGAGGTTGCGATGGGTCACCTGCGGCGTGGCCTCGATCTGCCGCGCATGGTTCAGCGTGATCCCGGTCAGTGCGAACAACAACAGGCCGATCAGGCACAGCGCCGAACTGATCCAGTGCCACTGGTGCAGTTGCCGCATCCAGAACGCGCGGCGTTGCGGTGTGGCGGATTCGAATTGTGCTGGCGACTGTCCCATCGGTGTCCGTGGCTCGCACCCCTGCCACGCCGCGCGGATGCGGCGACAGGCAAGGGCCATTCATGCGATGCGCGGCGGCGGCGAGCCGGCCGCGCGGATGCCGCCATTAGACAGTAAACAAGAATCAATCTCAACAACTGACGTGCTTTTTCCACCTGGCACGGCCCGTCAGCGGTCGTCGCGGGTCCAGATGGCGCCGTCTTCCTCGCGCACCGGGAAGCTGGCGATCGGCTCGTACGCCGGTGGCTTGGTCACGGCGCCGGTGCGCAGGTCGAAGCGGGCGCCGTGGCGCGGGCATTCCACCTCGAAGTCGTACACTTCGCCGCCGGCCAGGTCGCCGCCGTCGTGGGTGCAGGTGTCCTCGACCGCGTAGAGCGCGCCGTCGATGTTGTACACCGCGATCGGCGTGTCGCCGTCCCACACCACCTTGTATTCGCCAGGCAGGAAGTCGCTGCGGGTGCCGACTTTCACCCAGCCGTTCATGCCGCCACCTCGTCGAAATCCTTGCGCAGCACCTCGAAGCGCAAGTCGTCGCGACGGGGAATGCCGAAGCGCTCGTCGCCATAGGGGAACGGCTGGTATTCGCCGGTGCGGCGGTAACCGCGACGGCCGTACCAGGCGATCAGTTCCTCGCGCTGCACGATCACCGTCATGCGCATCGCACGGCAGCGCCACTCCTCGCGCGCGATCCGCTCGGCCTCCGCCAGCACCTGCTTGCCCAGGCCGCTGCCCTGCCCGCTCGGGTCGACCGCGAACATGCCGAAATAGCCGGCGTCGCCCTGGCGCTCGATGTGGCAGCTGGCCTTAATCCGGCCATCGCATTCGGCGATCAGGATGCGGCTGTCGGGACGTCCGATCAGCGCGCCGACGTCGGCCGCATCGGTGCGGCGGCCGTCGAGCAGGTGCGACTCGGTGGTCCAGCCGCGCAGGCCGGACTCGCCACGGTAGGCCGATTCGACCAGGGCCACGATGGCATCGACATCGGCACTCGATGCCGGACGGAAAACGGGGAGAGTCGGTTCGGTCATGCGCGAATCATAATGCGTGGTCTGCCGCTTCCACCATGACCTGAAACAGCCTTGCTGCCCAGGCTCACGCGCCTGGCTTGCGTCCCGCTTCGTAGATCTTCAGGTGGGCGTAGACAGTGGCGAGCAGCGAAACCTCGTCGGCAGGACGGCCGGAACGCGCCAGCATGTCGCCGATCACATGGTCGGCCTCGATCGGATAGCCGTGCTGCAGGTCGCGCAGCATCGAGGCGGCCAGCGCCGAGCCCGGCTCGGTGAGCGCAGCGCGGGCACGCTCGAGCACGCGCTCGCCGGGTGCATGTCCCGCCCGCTCCGCCACCGCGCGGCATTCCTCCAGCAGGGCCAGCGTCGCCGCGCGGCCGCCGGGAGCGGCGACGATCTCGCCGACCGCGCCGCGCAGCAGGCAGGTGATGCCGGCCAGCGTGGCGAGAAAGATCCACTTGTCCCACATCTCCTGCACCACGTTGCTGCTGGGGCGCGAGTCGAACCCCGCGTCGGCGAAGGCCTCGACAATCGCCTGCATCCGCGGCGAGGCGCTGCCGTCGCGCTCGCCGAAGGTGAGCCCGTGCAGCGTGTTGAGGTGCTGCACCGCGCCGTGCGCATCGAGCGTGGCGGAGATCACGCACTGGCCGCCCAGCACGTGCTCGGCGCCGAATTTCGCGTCCAGCAGATCCAGTTGGCGCATGCCGTTGAGCAGCGGCAGGATCGCCGTCCGCGGCCCGACCGCCGGGGCGATGTCGGTCATCGCCTGTTCCAGCCCGTACGCCTTGCAGCCGAGCACGATCAGGTCGAACGGATCGCGCAGCTCGCCGGTGGTCAGCGTGGGCGGCGCCGGCAGCTCGGCGTCACCGGTGGCGCTGCGGATCACCAGGCCGTGCTGCGCCAGCTGCCGCGCCCGGGCTTCGCGAACCAGGAAGGTCACGTCGCGTCCGTGCTGCAGCAGGCGTCCGCCGAAGTAGCCGCCGGTGGCGCCGGCACCCACGATCAGGATGCGCATGTCAGTCTCCCTTGGTCGTGCCGGCGGCGGCCGATTGCATGCGAGCGGCCTGGGCGTCCTTGTCGCTCCACAGGCCATTCATCCACGCCTTGACCCGGCCACGGAAGGCCGCGTCCTCGTCGTAGCTGCCGAGCAGCCCGGCATCGATCGCACGCTCGCGCACATGCACGCGAATGTCGTGCACGCGCCCGGCGATCAGGTCCATCATCGTGCACGGGCCTTCCGGGTAGACGATGGTGACGTCGACGATCGCTTGCAGGGCCTCGCCCATCGCGTCGAGCACGAAGGCCACGCCGCCGGCCTTGGGCCGCAGCAGATACTGATAAGGGGACGACTGCGCGTCGTGCTTGGCCGGCGTGAAGCGCGTGCCCTCGGCAAAATTCATCACCGACACCGGCATGTGCCGGAATTTCTCGCAGGCCTTGCGGGTCGCCTCGCGATCCTTGCCCTGCAATTCGGGATGACGCAGCAGGGTCTGCCGCGAGTAGCGTTTCATGAAAGGGAAATCCAGCGCCCACCACGCCTGGCCCAGCAGCGGCACCCATATCAGTTCCTGCTTCAGGAAGAAGCGCATGAACGGAATGCGCCGGTTGAACACCTTCTGCAGCACCGGAATGTCGACCCAGCTCTGGTGGTTGCTCAGCACCAGGTAGCTCCGGTCGTGGTGCAGCCCTTCCAGCCCCTCGACTTGCCAGCGGATGCAGGTGAACACGCCGAACAGGACGTTGTTGACGCCGATCCAGCTTTCCGCGATCAGCACCAGCGCGCGCGAAAGCGGGCGGCGCACGAAGCCAAGCGGAATGACCACCTTGAGCAGCGCAAGGGCGAACAGCGGCAGCACGTGCAACAGGATATTCAGCAGGAGCAGCAGCATCGCCAGCGGGATGCGCAGCACGGAAGGCAGGAAGGCAAGCATGGGTGGACTACACAGGGAAAGCTGCCGACCATGATGCCTTGCGCGGGCCGGAAGAGCCATGCTTGCGACCACGAAAAGCTGGCCGCTTCACATCAGCAGCTTGCGCACCTTGAGCAGGGCCACGATGAAGGCATCGACTTCCTCGCGCGTGTTGTAGAACGCCAGCGAGGCACGCAAGGTGGACGGCACGCCGAAGAACTGCATCAGCGGATGCGCGCAGTGATGGCCGGAGCGCACCGCCACCCCCTGCAGGTCCAGCAAGGTGGCCAGGTCGGTCGCCTGGGTGCCGTCGATCAGGAACGAGATCACCGGTTCCTTCTCGGCCGCCTCGCCGATGATGCGCAGGCCGGGAATCTCGCGCAGGCGTTCGGTGGCGTAGGCCAGCAACTGCTGTTCCCACGCATGAATTGCCTCGAAGCCCACCGACTCGTAGTAGTCGATCGCGGCGGACAGGCCCACGAAGCCGGCGATGTTCGGCGTGCCCGCCTCGAACTTGTGCGGCGCCTCGGCGAAGCTGGTGCCGTCGAAACGCACCTCGCGGATCATCTCGCCGCCACCGAAGAACGGCGGCATCGCATCGAGATGCTCGCGCCTGGCCCACAGCGCGCCGGTGCCGGTGGGGCCGAGCATCTTGTGCCCGGTCAACGCATAGAAGTCGCAACCCAGCGCCTGCACGTCGACCGGCCGGTGCGGTACCGCCTGCGAACCGTCCACCAGCAGCGCGATGCCCCGCTTCCTGCACTCGCGGGCGATCTCGCGCACCGGGTTGACCGTGCCCAGCACGTTGGAAACCTGGGTGACGCAGGCCAGCTTCACTTCCGGCGTCAGCATCGCGATGTACTGCTCGAGGATCAGCTCGCCGCGCTGGTCGATCGGCGCAGCCTTCAGCGTGGCGCCGCTGCGCTGGGCGACCAGCTGCCACGGCACGATGTTGGCGTGGTGCTCCATCACCGTGGTGAGGATCGCGTCGCCCGGCTGCAGCCGCGGCAGGGCATGACTGTAGGCCACCAGGTTGGTGGCCTGGGTGGTGCCGGAGGTAAGGACCACCTCGTTGCGCGACGGCGCGTTGATGAAGCGCGCCAGCTTGTCGCGCGCGCCTTCGTACGCCGCGGTGGCTTCCTCGCCCAACTGGTGCACCGCGCGCGACACGTTGGCGTTGTGCTCGCGGTAGTGCTCGTTCATCGCCTCGATCACCGGCAACGGTTTCTGGCTGGTGTTCGCGTTGTCGAAATACACCAGCGGCTTGCCATGCACCGTGCGCGACAGCAGCGGGAAGTCCGCGCGGATGCGCTGGATGTCGAAGACGGTGGCGGGGCTGGCTGTGGTGTTCATTCAAGGGAATCCGGTTGGCTCCCTCCCCTGCCTGCAGGGGAGGGTTGGGGTGGGGTCGCTCTTTGCCGCGAGAGCACTACCCCCTCCCAGCCTCCCCCTGCAGGCAAGGGGAGGAGATAAACATCATTCCGGCAATTGTGCGATCAGCAGGCTGGCCAGGTGTTCGCGCAGTTCGGGGTTCGGCAGGTCATCCAGCACCGCGCGGCAGAACGCGGCGGTCAGCAGCGCGCGCGCCTCGGCCAGCGGGATGCCGCGCGAGCGCAGGTAGAACAGCGAACGCTCGTCGAGTTGGCCGACCGTGGCGCCGTGGGCGGCCTGCACTTCGTCGGCGTAGATTTCCAGCTCGGGCTTGGTGTCGATCTCGGCACCCGCCGACAGCAGCAGGTTCTTGTTGCTGAGGCTGGCGTCGCTGCCGTCGGCACCGGGCGCCACCACGATGGCGCCGCGGAACACGCCACGGGCACGATCGTTGGCCACGCCGCGCCAGTTCGAGCTGGAAGCGGTGTTCAGCGCCTGGTGGCGGATCGCCAGCTGAGTGTCGATGTGCTGGCGCCCGTGCGGCATGAACACGCCGCGCGTGTGCAGCTTCGCCTCGTCGCCCAGCAGTTCGACCTGCAGGTCGTGGCGCACCAGGGCGCCGCCCAGCTCGACCACGTGCAGGGTCGCTTCGCTGCGCGCCTGCAGGCGCAGGTGGCTGTGCCGGATCAGGTTCGCCGCCGACGCCGCGTTCTGCAGCATGACGTGATGCAGCTTTGCGCCCGCGCCCACATGGATGTCGCTGACGAAGGTGGCCAGTTGCGCCTGACCGCCGTCGCCAAGGTGCTGCTCGACCAGGGTGAGCGACGCGCCCTCGCCCAGCTCGATCAGGTTGCGCGCATGCCAGGCCAGTTCCGCCTCGCCGTCCGCACCGAAGAAGACCAGCTGCACCGGCGCCGCGATCGTGGCGCGGGCGGCCACGCGCAGCACCACGCCGTCGGCGGCGCTGGCGGCGTTGATCCGCGCGAAGGCATCGGCGGCACCGTGCGCCTCGGCACGGGTAGCGGATCGCGACCAGCCGAAGCGCAACGGCTCGGCGTCGTCCTTCAACACGCGCGACAGCGGCTGCAGGGTGAGTCCGTCGGGCAGCGCGTCCAGCGTCGACAAATCGGCCCGGAACACGCCGTTGACGAAGACCAGTCGCGCGCCCTCGACGCCGGGCAGGGCCAGCAGCGAAGAAGCGACGGCGCGGCCGGACGCGGCCGCGTCGCCGTGGGCGAAGCGGCGCTGGGCCAGGCCGCGCAAGGCGGTGTACTTCCACGCCTCGATCCGGGTATCGGGCAGGCCGGTGCTGGCGAACGCGTCGCGACTTTCCTGCCGCGCAGCATCCAACCAGGCAATGCCGCTGGCCGGCAGCGGCGCATCGAGCAGCGACTCGACCAGGGGCAAGGTGGCCGACTGGGTCATGCCACCGCTCCGTGCCTCACGCCGGCATAGCCCTGTTCTTCCAGCCGCAGGGCCAGCGACTTGTCACCGCTCTCGACGATGCGGCCGTCGGCCAGCACGTGCACGAAATCCGGCACCACGTAGTCGAGCAGGCGCTGATAGTGGGTGATCATCAGGAACGCGCGCTCGGGCGAGCGCAGCGTGTTGACGCCCTGCGCCACCTGCTTCAGCGCGTCGATGTCCAGGCCCGAGTCGGTCTCGTCGAGGATCGCCAGCTGCGGCTCCAGCACGGCCATCTGGAAGATCTCGTTGCGCTTCTTCTCGCCGCCGGAGAAACCTTCGTTGACGGCACGGTGCAGCAGCTCGTCGGAGATCTGCATCACCTTCAGCTTCTCGCGCACCAGCTTGAGGAAGGCCATCGAATCGAGTTCCTTCTCGCCGCGCTGCTTGCGCTGCGCATTGAGTGCCGCGCGCAGGAAATAGGTGTTGTTGACGCCAGGAATCTCCACCGGGTACTGGAACGCCAGGAACACGCCGGCCGCCGCCCGCGCTTCCGGTTCCAGCGCCAGCAGGTCGATGCCGTTGTAGCTCACCGTGCCCGCCGTCACCTCGTAGCCGTCGCGGCCGGACAGCACGTTGCCCAGGGTGGATTTGCCCGCGCCGTTCGGCCCCATGATCGCGTGCACCTCGCCCGCGTTCACGGTGAGGCTGAGCCCCTTGAGGATTTCCTTGCCCTCGACGCGGGCGTGCAGGTTTTCGATTTTCAGCATGGTCTCGTACCTTTTACTGCTTCGACTGCCGTCATTCCCGCGAACGCGGGAATCCATGGGCATTCTTGCGACAAAGTCAAAATGGATTCCCGCTGTCGCGGGAATGACGCCCGTGGGAAGGTCGTGTCACGAACTCAGCCCACCGCACCTTCCAGCGACACCTCAAGCAGCTTCTTCGCTTCCACCGCGAACTCCATCGGCAGTTCACGGAAGACCTGCTTGCAGAAGCCGTCGACGATCATCGACACGGCGTCTTCCTCGGCGATGCCGCGACTGCGGCAGTAGAACATCTGCTCGTCGGAGATCTTCGAGGTGGTCGCCTCGTGCTCGACGATGGCGCTGGGATTCTTCACTTCCATGTACGGGAAGGTGTGGGCGCCGCACTGCTTGCCAATCAGCAGGCTGTCGCACTGGGTGTAGTTGCGCGCGCCCTCGGCGCCCTTCTCCATCTTCACCAGGCCACGGTAGCTGTTCGAGCTGCGCCCGGCGCTGATGCCCTTGGAGACGATCTTCGACTTGGTGTGCTTGCCGAGGTGGATCATCTTGGTGCCGGTGTCGGCCTGCTGGAAGTGATGGGTCAGCGCGACGGAGTAGAACTCGCCCACCGAACGATCGCCGCGCAGCACCACGGACGGGTATTTCCAGGTGATCGCCGAACCGGTTTCGACCTGGGTCCAGCTGATCTTCGAATCGTCGCCGCGGCAGTCGCCGCGCTTGGTCACGAAGTTGTAGATGCCGCCCACGCCGTTCTCGTCGCCGGGGTACCAGTTCTGCACGGTGGAATACTTGATCTGCGCCTTCTCCAGCGCCACCAGCTCGACCACCGCCGCGTGCAGCTGGTTCTCGTCGCGCTTCGGTGCGGTGCAGCCTTCGAGGTAGGACACGTGGGCGCCCTCCTCGGCCACGATCAGGGTGCGCTCGAACTGGCCGGTGTTCTGCGCGTTGATGCGGAAATACGTGCTCAGTTCCATCGGGCAGCGCACGCCTTTCGGAATGAACACGAAGCTGCCATCGGAGAACACCGCCGAGTTCAGCGCCGCGAAGAAGTTGTCGCCGGTGGGCACCACGCTGCCCAGGTATTTCTGCACGATCCCGGGATACTCGCGGATCGCCTCGCTCATCGAGCAGAACAGCACGCCGGCGTCGGCCAGCTGCTTGCGGAAGGTGGTGCCGACCGAGACCGAGTCGAACACCGCATCCACCGCCACGCCGGCCAGCGCGGCGCGTTCGTGCAGGGGAATGCCCAGCTTCTCGTAGGTTTCCAGCAGGGCCGGATCGACTTCGTCCAGCGACTTGGGCTGCTTCTTGGGCGCGGCGTAGTAGCTGATCGCCTGGTAGTCGATCGGATCGATGTTGAGCTTGGCCCAGTCGGGCTTGGGCATGGTCAGCCAATGGCGAAAGGCGTCCAGCCGCCAGTTTGTCATCCACTCCGGTTCGCCCTTGACCGCCGAGATCGCGCGCACGGTGTCCTCGTCCAGGCCGGGCGGCAGGCCGGTCATCTCGATCTGGGTGACGAAGCCGGCGCTGTAGCTGCGGCCCAGTGCCTCGGCAACGGCGGCGTTGTCGCGCAACGCGGTGGCGGTGCTGCTCTGCTCGTTCATGATCTCGTTCATTCGGTGGTGACCCGGCGGGATTTGGCCGGCATCGCGATGTCGCTGATGGCCACGGCAGCGATCCGTCGCGACGGCCGCGGCGGTTGCGGCTTCAGCATGTCGGCCAGGCTGACCGCGCGCAGCGCGTTGTCCAGCACGTTGTTGACCAGTTGCCAGCTGCCGCGCACGCCGCACTGCGCCTCGCGATCGCACTGGCCTTCGGCCATGCTGCACTCGGTCATGCCGATCGGACCCTCGATCGCCTCGACGATCTCGACCAGCGAAATGTCGGCGGCGGCACGCGCCAGCCGGTAGCCGCCATTGACGCCGCGGAACGACTCGACCAGGGCGGCGTGGCCCAGCGCCTTCAGCAACTTGCTCACGGTGGGCAGCTCCAGCCGCGTCTCGTCGGCGATCTGCACCGCGCTCAGCACTTCGGTCGGGTGCGCAGCGATGCAGGTCATCACCACGGTGGCGTAATCGGTCAGTCGGCTGACGCGGAGCATGGGGCGCTCGGAACGGGTTTGAATCAGGACTGAAATGGTACTGATTAGAGCCCTCGCGGTCAATAAAGCCCTGCCGCCTCGTCATGACGGCAGCGGATCGCTAAGCTGGAATTCTCTTGTAGCCCAGCGTTGCCATGACCCCGATTGCCGACCGCGCCACCACCCGCCTTGCCTGGACCCGAAGCGTCCTCGACGATGCCTCGCTGACCCTCGAACCCGCCTCGGCCGACGCCAGCTTCCGCAGCTACTGGCGCACCCGGCATGCCGGCCAGAGCTGGATCGTGATGGACTCGCCGCCGGCGCAGGAGGACCCGCGCCCGTGGCTGGAAATCGGCGCCCGCCTGTCCGCCGCCGGGCTGCACGTGCCACAGGTGCGGGCGCACGATCTCGAACAGGGCCTGCTGTTGATCGAGGATCTCGGCTCGCGGCTCTACCTGCCCGCGTTGAACGAGGGCACGGTGGACGCGCTGTACGGCGACGCGCTGGAAGCTTTGCTGCGCATGCAGCGCGAGGCGGACACGAACGGCCTGCCTGCGTACGACCATGCCTTCCTGCAACGCGAACTGGAGATCATGCCGGAGTGGTTCCTGCGCCGGCACCTCGGCTGCACGCCCGAATGCGAGGAATGGGACGTGCTGGAATCGGCCTTCACCGTGCTGCTGAAAAGCGCACTGGAACAGCCGCGCTGCTTCGTGCATCGCGACTACCACAGCCGCAACCTGCTGATCACCGCGCACGACAACCCGGGCATCATCGACTTCCAGGGCGCGCTGCACGGGCCCATCACCTACGACCTCGCCTCGCTGCTGCGCGACTGCTACATCGTGTGGGATCGCGCGCGGGTCGAGGCCTGGGCCGAAGGCCATCGCCTGCGCCTGCTCGGCGCCGGCCTGATCGAACCGGCGGTCAGTCGCGAACGCTTTTTGCGCTGGTTCGACCTGATCGGCCTGCAGCGGCACATCAAGGTGCTGGGCATCTTCTGCCGGTTGTACTACCGCGACGGCAAGTCCGGCTATCTCGACGACCTGCCCCGCGTGTACGACTACGTGATCGACGTGGCGGCACGTTACCCCGAGCTGGCCGACTTCGTGGCCTTCCTGCAACGCCAGATCGGCGCACGCGACCTGTGCCAGGCCGCAGCGGCATGAGGCACGCGCTGATCTTTGCCGCCGGCCTCGGCGAGCGCATGCGCCCGTCGACCGATCACACGCCCAAGCCGCTGCTCCATATCGGCGGCAAGCCGCTGATCGCGTGGCATCTGGAGAAGCTTGCCGCCGCCGGCGTGAACTACGTGGTGATCAACACCTCGCATCTCGCCGAACAGTTTCCCGAGGCACTGGGCGACGGCTCGCGCTGGGGCCTGCGCATCCGCTACGCCTACGAAGGGCCGATACCGCTGGAAACCGGTGGCGGCATGCTGAACGCGCTGCCGCTGCTGGGCAACGAGCCGTTCCTGGTGGTGAGTGGCGACGTGTGGTGCGACGCCGATTTCGGCCGTCTGCCCGCCGAGCCTCGCGGCCTTGTGCACCTGCTGTTGACCGACAACCCCGCCCATCATCCCGGCGGCGACTTCCGGCTGGATGCGACGGGACAAGTGCACGGCGACGGCGAACCCCGGCTGACCTACAGCGGCATCGGCGTGTTCCGCCGCGAGTTGCTGGACGACTGGGCCGGGGCGGTCGGCGCCGCAGCGGGCGCCGACGCGAAGCCGCCACGGTTCAAGCTGCGGCCGCTGCTGGAGGCGGCGATGGCGCGGGGGCAGATCGCCGGTACGCACCATCGGGGCGCGTGGACCGATGTAGGCACGCCGCAGCGGCTGGCGGAGCTGGAGGACGGGTTACGGGGGTAAGGTGAGGCGCGTCTCATGCAAAAAAAACGGCCCGGATTGCACCGGGCCGTTTTCGTTCGGCTGCCCTGCGGGCACGTGAAGAAAGCGGATCTCGCTTCGACTGGGAGCTACCCCATCTGCCCTGCGGGCATCTTCCCCTGCATGCAGGGGAAGACCATTTGGAATCGCTCGCGAAGCGAGCGATGGTTGCTTCAGGGGCGCCGCGCCAGCTCGGGGTTTTCCTTGGTCACCGGCATCAGGTCCTTCTTCGACACGCCCAGCCACAGCAGGATCGGGCTGGCGACAAAGATCGAGGACAGCGTGCCGACCACGATGCCGATCAGCATGGTGACGGCGAAGCCATGCACCGCGGTGCCACCGAAGAAGTACAGCGCACCCATGGTGATGCCGGTGAACAGCGAGGTGATGATGGTGCGCGACAGCGTGTTGTTGATCGAGCGGTTGAGGATTTCCTCCGGCTCGGCCTTGCGCGCCAGGCGGAACAGTTCGCGGATGCGGTCGAACACCACCACCTTGTCGTTGATCGAGTAGCCGATCACCGCCAGCACCGAGGCCAGCACGGTCATGTCGAACTCGCGCTGGACCAGCGCCAGGATGCCCAGGGTGACCAGGGTGTCATGGACTTCGGTGGCCACCGCCGCAATCGCGAAGCGACGCTCGAAGCGGATCCACAGGTAGGCCATGATGCCGAGGATCACGAACACGGCGGCCACCGTGCCGTCGCTGCGCAGTTCCTGGCCGACCTGGGCGCTGACGTAGTCGCGGCTCTTCAGCTTCGCGTCCGGGCGTGCCACGTGCAGCACCTTGAGCACGTCGGCGGCGATCTTGTCGAGGTTGAACTTGCCGGCGGCATCGACGGCGCCGGGATCGTCCTTGGGCTGCAGGCGGATCGACACCTCACGGGTACCGCCCAGGCTCTGCACCATCGCATTGTGGATGCCGCCCTTCTCCAGCGCGCCACGCACGTCGGCGATTTCCACCGACTTTTCATAGTCGACGACCATCGATACGCCGCCGGTGAAGTCCAGGCCGTAGTTGAGACCCTTGAACGCGATCAGGCCAATCGAGGCCACCATCAGGAAGATGGCGATGGCCACGGTGTACTTGCGCATCCCCAGGAAGTGGATATTGCTGTCGTGATTGAAAATTTCCATGGGGATTCCTTAGACCGACAGCGTCTTGAGCTTGCGATGGCCGTGGATCGCCGCGGTGAACGCGTGCGTCAACGTCACCGAGGTGAACAGCGAAGTCAGGATGCCGATCAGCAGGGTCACGCCGAAGCCCTTGATCGCACCGGTACCCATCGTGGTCAGTGCCAGCGCCGCGATCAGGTGGGTGACGTTCGCATCCAGAATGGTCGACCAGGCCTTCTCGTAACCGGCGCGGATCGAGGCATGCGGACTGGAGCCGTTGCGCAATTCCTCACGCACGCGTTCGCAGATCAGCACGTTCGCATCGATCGCCATGCCCAGGGTCAGCACGATGCCGGCCACGCCAGGCATGGTCAGGGTGACGCCGATCAGCGACATCACTGCCACCAGGATCACCAGGTTGAAGAACAGCGCGATGTCCGCCACCAGGCCGAACAGCTTGTAGTAGATCGCCGCGGCCAGCAGCACCAGCGCCAGGCCCAGCAGCACCGCCTTGAAGCCCTTGTCGATGTTGTCCTGGCCGAGGCTGGCACCGATCACGCCTTCCTCGACGATGTCCATCGGTGCGGCCAGCGCGCCGCCCTTGAGCAGCAGGGCCAGGTCGGATGCCTCTTTCGGACTGCCCAGGCCGCTGGTCTGGAACTGCTTGCTGAAGGCGCCCTGGATGGTCGCGTCGTTGATCACCGTCTCGGTGATCTTGGGCACGCGCACTTCCTTGCCGTCGACGACCTTGGTCTCGTAGACCTGCTCCACGTACACCACCGCCATCGGCTTGCCGACGTTGGCGTTGGTGAAGTCGCCCATCTTGCGGGCGCCAGCGGCGTTCAGGGTCACGTCGACCTTCGGCGTGCCGCTGTTCTGGTCGATGCCGGAAGAGGCGTCGATCAGCTGGTTGCCGGTCACGATGATCTGCTTGCTGACCAGCACCGGCCGGTTGTCGCCACGCATGTAATACAGGTTGGCATCCGGCGGGATGTTGCCGGTGCGCGCCGCTTCCACCGCACGCGCATCGCCGGGCTGGCCGATGCCGGGGCGGTACTGCAGGGTGGCCACCGCGCCGATCAGCTTCTTCGCCTCGGTCGGATCCTGCACGCCGGCCAGCTCGACCACGATGCGGCTGTCGCCCTGCTGCTGGATCAGCGGCTCGGACACGCCCAGCGCGTTGATGCGGTTGCGCAGCGTGCCCAGGTTCTGGGTGATCGCACCGCGGGCCAGTTCGCGCAGCTTTTCCGGCTTGACCGTCACCTTCAGCATGAAGCGGTCGCCGGTGCTGGCGCCGTCGGACACGTTGAGGTCGGTGTATTCGTTGGCGATCGCGTCGGACGCGGTCTTGCGGTCGTCGGCCGAGCGCAGGATCACCGAGATGCCCTGGCCATTGACCGCGCTGCGGGTGACCGACTCGTAGCGGATGTTCTTCTGGCGCAACAGGCTGCGCACGTCATCGGCGTAGCTGTTTTCCTGCTTCTCGATGACGTCCTTCTGGTCGACCTGCATCAGGAAGTGCACGCCACCCTGCAAGTCCAGGCCCAGCGGCATCGAGCGGGCACCGATCACGCCCAGCCAGTGCGGCACGTTGGACTGCAGCTTGAACGCGACCGTGTAGCCGTCGCCCACCAGCGCCTTGATCTCGTCGGAGCCGGTCTTCTGCACGTCGGAGTTGGCGAACGTCACCAGCAGGTGGTCGCCTTCCACGAAGACCTCGTTCACGGCGATCTTCTTCGCCCTCAGCCCGGCTTCCACCTTCTGCTGGAAGGCGGTGTTGATCGGCGGCGCATCGCGGTTCGCGGTGACCTGTACCGCCGGCACCGGCGGGAAGGCGTTCGGCAGCGCGTAGATCACGCCGCACAACATCACCAGCGCGACCAGCGCGTACTTCCAGCGAGGAAAATCACTCATGCCTTGCATCCATCAAAGCCGCGGCACCAGGCCGCGGCGGTAGCAACAATCGGGAATGGCCACGTTGCAAGTCGCCGCCCAGGCCCCCTGGCGGCGTCCGGTACTTCTTCAGACGGATTTCAGCGAGCCCTTGGGCAACACCTGCTGCACCGCGCCCTTCTGCACCTTCACCTTGACGTTGCTGGCGATCTCGACGGTGATGAAGGTCTCGCCCACTTCGTCCACCCGTCCGGCGATGCCGCCGTTGGTGACCACTTCGTCGCCCTTGGCCAGGCCGGCGATCAGTGCACGATGCTCCTTCTGCCGCTTCGCCTGCGGACGGATCATCATGAAATACATCAGGCCGAACAGCACCACCATCATGATGATCATGGACATGCCGCCGCCGGCGGGCTGCGGAGCCGCGGCCTGGGCCAGCACGGGGGAGATCGGAAAACTCATGGGTCTGTCTCGCAAGTCTGGGCGTTGTCGAGGTTTTCGACAGAACGCCTGGGAAAAGATTCCCGATTATGCCATGCACCCCCGGAGCGTGCACGGCAGCGGCCGCGAGGGGTCCTTCAAGGGGTCAGAGTCACTTTTCGCCTGCGAAAAGTGACCCTGACCCCGTCCCGGCTACCCGGCGACGGGCGTAGAACTCCGCCACGAACGCTTGCAAAGCCTGTCCGGCGATCGCCTCGCGCAGCCCGGCCATCAGCCGCTGGTAATAGCGCAGGTTGTGCATGGTGGCCAGCTGGCTGCCGAGGATCTCGTTGCAGCGGTCAAGATGGCGCAGGTAGGCGCGGCTGAAGCCGTTGCTGCAGCTGTAGCAGTCGCAGCCTTCCTCGATCACCGCCGTGTCGGTGGCGTACTTCGCGTTGCGGATGCGCAGCGTGCCCTCGGCGGTGAACAGGAAGCCGTTGCGGGCGTTGCGGGTGGGCATCACGCAATCGAACATGTCGATGCCGCGGCGCACCGCCTCGACGATGTCCTCGGGCCGGCCCACACCCATCAGATAGCGCGGCTTGTCCATCGGCAGCAGCGGCACGGTGAAATCCAGCGCGTGGTTGCGTTCGGCCTCCGGCTCGCCCACCGCCAGGCCGCCGACCGCGTAACCGTCGAAGCCGATGTCGATCAGGCCCGCCGCCGAGCGCCGGCGCAGGTTCTCGTAGACGCTGCCCTGCACGATGCCGAACAGCGAGTTGGGGTTCTTCAAGTCATCGAAGGCGCGGCGCGAACGCGCGGCCCAGCGCAGCGAGAGCTCCATCGAGTCGGACGCCACCTTCTCGGTGGCCGGATACGGCGTGCACTCGTCGAAGATCATCGCGATGTCCGAATCCAGGGTCTTCTGGATCTGCATCGACACTTCCGGCGACAGGAACACCTTCGAACCGTCCACCGGCGAGGCGAACGTCACGCCCTCCTCGGTGATCTTGCGCTTGTGCGCCAGCGAGAACACCTGGAAGCCGCCGGAGTCGGTGAGGATCGGCTTGTCCCAGCCGATGAAGCGGTGCAGCCCGCCGAACTTCTCGACGATCTCCAGCCCGGGCCGCAGGAACAGGTGGAACGTGTTGCCCAGGATGATCTCGGCGCCGGTCTCGGTGACGTCGCGCGGAGTCATCGCCTTGACCGAACCGTAGGTGCCCACCGGCATGAACGCCGGGGTCTCGATGGTGCCACGGGCGAACGTCAGGCGGCCGCGGCGGGCGGCGCCGTCAGTGGCGTGAACGTTGAACTGGAGGGAAGTCATCCGGCCATTATCGCGGGTTTAGACGCCCTTCGGCAGGATCAGCATCGAATCGCCATACGAGAAGAACCGATACCGCTGCTCCACCGCGTGGCGATACGCGTCGAGCATGTACTCGCGCCCGGCCAGCGCCGACACCAGCATCAGCAGGGTCGACTGCGGCAGGTGGAAGTTGGTGAGCAGGCCGTCGATGCTGCTGAAGCGGTAGCCGGGGAAGATGAAGATCTGCGTCTCGCCGGCGAACGGATGCAGTTCGCCGTCCTTGCTGGCGCTTTCCAGCGCGCGCACCACGGTGGTGCCCACCGCGATCACCCGCCCGCCATTCGCGCGGGTGCGGCGGATCTGGCCGATCAGGTGCGCCCCGACGTTGAGCCACTCGGTATGCATGTGATGGTCTTTCAGGTCATCCGCACGCACCGGCTGGAACGTGCCCGCGCCCACGTGCAGGGTGACGTAACCGAACTCGACGCCCCGCTCGCGCAGCCGGGCCAGGGTCGCATCGTCGAAGTGCAGGCCCGCGGTCGGCGCCGCCACCGCGCCGGGCTCGCGGGCGAACACGGTCTGGTAGCGCTCCATGTCGCTGGCGTCGGCGTGCCGCTCGATGTACGGCGGCAGCGGCATCTCGCCCAGTTTCAACAGCAATTTTTCCAGCGGCTCCGGCGCCTCGAAACGCAGCCGGAAGAAGCCCTCGTCGCGGCCCAGCACCACCGCATGGCTGCCGTCGGCCAGTTCGATCCGGCCGCCCTCTTTCGGTTTCTTGCTGACGCCGAGCTGCACCGTGGCCTCGTGCGCACCGGTGACCCGCTCGATCAGGATCTCCACCGCGCCGCCGCTGTCCTTGCGCCCGTACAGCCGCGCCGGCAGCACGCGGGTGTCGTTGAACACCAGCAGGTCGCCCGGCCGCAGGAAGTCCGGCAGTTCGCGGAACATGCGGTCTTCCCGCGACTGCGCCGCGACGTCGAGCAGCAGCATCCGGCTGGCCGATCGCTCGGGTAGCGGGGCTTGGGCGATCAGCTCGGGCGGCAGCTCAAAATCGAAATCGGACTTCTTCAAGGCAGGTGTGGCCGGCATCGGGAAACGGAGCATTATCCCGCAGCGGACGCGCCGGGGCACGCCTGCAAAAAAAAAACGCCGCTCCTCGCGGAGCGGCGCCCAGGCTCATCCCTTCACGCACAGCACCTGGCGCAACGTGTGCACCACCTCGACCAGGTCGGTCTGCGCGGCCATCACCGCGTCGATCGACTTGTACGCCGCCGGCGACTCGTCGATCACCGCTGCGTCCTTGCGGCATTCGACGTGGGCGGTGGCTTCCCGATGCTGGGCCAGGGTGATCTGCTGGCGCGCCGCGGTACGGCTCATCACCCGGCCCGCGCCGTGGCTGCAGCTGTGGAAGCTGTCCGGACTGCCCTTGCCACGCACGATGTAGCTGCACGTGCCCATGCTGCCCGGGATGATGCCGAGCTCGCCGGCACGGGCGCTCACCGCGCCCTTGCGGGTCACCAGCAGTTCCTCGCCACCGTGCGTCTCCTTCTGCACGTAGTTGTGGTGGCAGTTCACCGCCATCTGTTCCAGCTGGAACTTCGGCAGCCGGTGGCGCATCTCGGCCAGCACCCGCGCCATCATCGCCTCGCGGTTGGCCCGGGCGTAATCCTGCGCCCAGGACACCGCTTCGACGTAGTCGTCGAACAGCGGTTCGCCTTCCATGAAGAACGCGAGGTCCTTGTCCGGCAGGTCAAAGCCCAGCACGCGCTGCGCCAGCTCCTCGCGCGCCCGCTGGATGAAGTAGCTGCCGATCAGGTTGCCGGTGCCGCGCGAACCGGAGTGCAGCATCACCCACACCGCGCCCGATTCGTCCAGGCAGACCTCGATGAAGTGGTTGCCGCCGCCGAGCGTGCCGAGCTGCCGGTCGACCTTGTCGGTGCGGATCTTGTGGTGCTTCGCCTTGATCGCCTCCAGCCGCTCGGCCAGCCGGGATTCGACCAGCATCGTGTGGATGCTGTCCGACGGCTTGCCATGCTCGCCGCCACGGCCGTTGCCGACCGGCACGCCGCGCTCGATGCTGGAACGCAGTTGGGCCAGGTTGTCCGGCAGGTCGCTGGCGCGCAGCGTGGTCCGCACCGCGGCCATGCCGCAGCCGATGTCCACGCCGACTGCGGCCGGGATGATCGCGCCCCGGGTCGGTACCACCGAACCCACCGTGGCGCCCTTGCCCAGATGCACGTCCGGCATCACCGCGACCCACGGGCCGACGAACGGCAGCGTGGCGATGTTGCGCAGTTGCTGCTTCGCCGAATCCTCCAGCGGCACGCCGTGCACCCAGCCCTTGATCGGCGTGGCGCTGCCTTCGGCGTGCAGCAGTTCGTACTGTTGGTTGCTCATGATTCCTTGCCTTTGAATGGTGCGAAAGCATCGCCGCCCCTCACCGTCATTCCAGCGCAAGCTGGAATCCAGTGCCTTGAGTCGCCGGCTCCCGGCCTGCGCCGGGATGACCAGCGAAAGAGCGGGATGCTTCGCACGAATTTATGCCTTCAAACTCACCAACTGGTTCAGCACGCCGTCCAGGCCGCCGAACACGGTCAGCTTGTCGATCTTCTCGGTGACCTTTTCCAAGGCCTCCAGCTCCTTCAGACGCATCAGCACCGGGCTCTCCTCGATCAGCCGCGCGGTGTTGAGCAGCGAACGGGTGGCGTTCGCCTCCTCGCGCCGGCGGATCACGTTGGCCTGGGCCGCCTTCTCCGCCTGCACCACGCTGTTGAGGATGTCCTTCATCTCGCCCGGCAGGATCACGTCCTTGACGCCCACGCCGAGCACCTCGATGCCCAGCTCGACGACACGGCCACGCACGTAGGCGAAGATGTCCGCATCCAGCGAAGCCTTGTCGCCCAGCAGCTCGTCCAGCGTCTTGCCGGAGACCGCCTTGCGCAGGCCGTACTGCAGCTCGCGATAGAGGTAGTCGCCGTACTTGGTCACCTTCGTGCGCGCGGCGACCGGATCGGTCACGCGCAGGCTGGCGGCCAGGTTCACCCGCAGGCTCACCTTGTCGCGGGTCAGCAGTTCCTGGCCCGACACTTCCAGCGACTGCACGCGCAGCTCGATCACCTCCGCCGCCACGTTCTTCCGGAAATTCCAGAACGCCCAGGCGCCCGGCGCCAGCGTGCGCACCAGCTTGTTGTCGACGAACAGCAGGCCCGTCGATTCCACCGGCACGTCCACCGTCACCGCCACCTTGCCGAGCACGCCCAGCTGAAGCAGACGGCTGGCCACGTGCGCATCGATCTCCAGCGTTTCCACCAGCGAGACCGCCTGCACCTCGACCGGCACGATGCCCTTCCAGTACAGCTTGCGCGTACCCGGCGCCAGCACGTCTTCCAGCTTGCCGTTCTTCAGCACCAGGCCGACCTGGTCGGTGCCGATGTCGGCCACCAGGAAGCACTCGGCCAGCGGGCCGTCCATCTGCGCCATCAACACCTCGGCATCGCTGCCGGCGTATTCCGGGCGGGTGAGGTTGTGCACTGTCACGGCGATGCGCTTGCGCGGGTCGAACAGGCGATGGACGCCCGGCGACAGCACGCGCTCGAAACGACGGTTGCGATACAGCAGACCGCGCTCGCCGTCGCCGATCACGATTTGCTTGAGCCAGAACATGGCGATACTCCTTGTCGATATTCCTGGTTTCGATCCGCATTGAATGAATCAGGGCCGCCGGATCGTTGCGGTCCGTGATTTACTTCGGGGTGCAATCACCCCTCCCTTCCGGGATAAACACGCGATTATCTTCAATAACCGCAAGCTTTATTGAAAAAGGCGGAAACGCCTCTTGACGATTGATCCAGCGAAGCCCGCACGCTTCGGAAGAGAGTCGGTCATCGGCTGGTCACGGCGATGCCTTGCCGCGATGTCGTTCGACGACCGACCGTCCGCCTTCAGGGGGCCGGCCCGGCTCGATCCTCGCTGCGTCATTCGATCCACCCTCATCCCTGACGGGCGTGCCGCGTTCCACACGAGGCGTTTCCTGGTCGGAACTTTCGTTCCTGGTGTCATGACGTGACAGGTCATGGTTTTGGAGCGGGAGTCGAACCCGCGACAGTCGGTTTATGAGACCGATGCTCTACCCATCTGAGCTATCCAGTGGCTGACGTGCCGGATTCGAACCGGCGACCTGCAGCTTTCGCTGCCGCTCTACCACTGAGCCAACGTCATCGCGGAACATCTCCCCGCAGGCCCCGGCATACGCTGCCGGCAGAGCCGCGCGCACCGGGCGGGTCTTGGGAACCCGCGCCGCTGAAAGCCCTTGTGGCTGATGTTCCGTATGCCCGGCTGTCGCCAACCGGGCATTCGTACGGGTCGTGAAGACCCTGTTCGTGTGGAATCCGATCCGCACACAGCCCGCGCCGAAGCATCGGGACGCAGCGCACATGCGCCGGTCTGCAGCCGTGCCCCTGCCTCGGCTGCACGAGCCGGATGCTTCAGGGCGTAGCGGATTCCTGCAAGGTGGTTCGATGCATGCGCATCCCCGGCGAACGCCAAAAACAAAACGCCCCCGGGTATGGCGACCCGAGGGCGTTCGCGTTGCCTCGGGAGATCGGGGTGACCGATCTCCGCGAAGGGATCAGTCGATTATCGGAAAGCGGTTGCCAGGTCGTGCCTTTCATCGCGCGCAAACAAACCCGCGTCGCGATAGTCGCGCGACATGCATGGCTTGTTTGTGGGAACGAGACGGAATGACATGGAAAGTTTCTTCATCGGATTATCGCCACGGCGGCGAAGGACGCGAACAATACGCGGATTATTTTTGAAGCGCAAGCGATTTTGTCGAATATCCGAATAATTCCTATAACCAGCCTTTTTGCCGTGCCAGTCGATAAGCCTCGATGCGATTGGCCACGCCGAGTTTGCCGATCGCCTCGGAAAGATAATTGCGCACGGTGCCATGCGACAGATTCAATTGCGCGGCGATGTCGCCGGCCGACTGCCCTTCGCCGGCCAGGCGCAATACCTGGCGCTCGCGATCGTTCAACGGATCGGCTTCCGACCATGCTTCCAATGCCAGTTGCGGGTCGATCGCGCGACCGCCGCGATGCACGGTGCGCAGTGCTTCGGCCAGGTTCTCGGCCGGCGCATCCTTCAGCAGATAACCGGACACGCCGGCGTCCAGCGCGCGGCGCAGGAAACCGGGACGGGCGAAGGTGGTGACGATGACCACCTTGATCGGCAACTCCTGCCGCTGGATGCGCTGGGCCAGCTCCAGTCCGGTCAGGCCGGGCATCTCGATGTCGGTGACCAGCACGTCGGGCTTGTGCTTCTGGATGTCGCGCCAGGCCGCCTCGCCGTCCGCCGCCGAACCGAGCACGTCGATATCCGCCTCCAGCTTGAGCAGGGCCGAAAGCGCGCCGCGCACCATCGCCTGGTCTTCGGCCAGCAACACACGAATCATGGGTTTGCCTGTCTGTACGAAAGGGAAAACCGGCGCGGTGGCCGATCAGGCCGCAGGATAACCTGAGCTGGTCTGCGCCGGCGTGGCCGCCGGTGGCGCGCGCGGCGGCTCGACCAGACGCAGCACGGGCACCGGCACGACCACCCGCAACTGCGTGCCGCCGCCGAGCGGCGATTGCACCTCCAGGGTTCCACCCAGGGCGCGCACGCGCTCGCGCATGCCGCTGATGCCGTTGCCATCGGCGGCGATGCCACCGCGACCGTTGTCGCTGACCTGCATGCAGACGGCCGCGTGTTCGCGTCGCAGCTCGATCTGCACGCAGCTGGCTGCCGCATGCCGGGCAATATTGGTCACCGCCTCGCGCAGCAGCAGCGAGAGGCCGCGCTCGATCTCGGCCGGCATGTCGATCGACGGGGCGTTGTACTCCAGGTGCACGCGCGACGATTCCAGCAGCAGTCGCGCCGAGGCGAGTTCCGCCGCCAGGTCAGTGGCACGGATGCCGGTGACGGCGCTGCGCACTTCGGCCAGCGCGTGCCTGGCGACTTTCTCGGCCTCCTCCACTTCCCGCCTGGCCGCCTCGACGTCGCGGTCGAACAGCTTGCGCGACAACTCCAGCTTCAGCGTGATCAGCGACAGCGTGTGGCCCAGCAGGTCGTGCAGGTCGCGACCGATCCGCTCGCGCTCCGCGGTGGCCGCAAGCCGGCGCACCTCGTCATGGGAAAGACTGAGCGCGGCATCCTTTTCCTTGTGGAGCTGCTCGACGGTGACGATGATGCAGATCACGAACACGGTGACCGGCATGATCACCAGCAAGGCCGTCGGGAAACCGATTTGCCATGCCAGCACCACGTAGATGATGTTGACCGCCAACACCTGCAGCACGTAGTTGCGGAAGCTGCGCCGGTCGCAGTGGCTGAGCATCACGCAGGCGTAGACGAAGTAGCTCAGGCCGCTGGGATACCAGCGCAACAGGGCGAAACACAGCACCGCCATGCCCCAGGCGTAGAGATGGGCACTACGCCGCGAAGCCAGCCGCAGCTTGGCGAACAGCAGCAGGAACACCGGATACGAAGCCAGCGTGAACAGCAGCCAGGTCAGCGTGTAGCCGCGCAGGCCGTTATCGAACATCGGCGTGATGAAGATCCACAGCGACCACAGCAGGTGCACGCTGTCGGTCCACGGCGACTTGCCTCGTCGCAGGTCGTCGGCCACGGCGGAATCCGGGGCCGGAACGAACCATCGGGCAATGAAGGCGGGGATCATGGCGTGTCGTTTCGCTGGAATGACGGGCTGCGTTGCATGCTACTTCAACCGTGCCGGCGCAGGCGCCGCGCCGCCAGCAGCAGGAAGCCCGCGGCGAACACCAGCAAAACCAGCACGTGGCCCAGCAGCGGCTGCGTGTTCATGCCCACGGCGGCCAGGGCCAGCATGTCCAGGTGATAGCTCGGCCAGATCGGCGCGATCTGCTGCAGGAACTTCGGCAGCATCGGCAGCGGGAACCACAGGCCGGACATGAACGACATCGGCAGGTAGATCAGCTGCAGCACGCCCGGCGCGCCCTGCCCCTTGAACAACGTGCCCACGAACATGCCCAGCGCGCAGAACGGCAGCACGCCGAGCACGCCAACCAGCAGCAGGGCGGCGGCCTGCGACGCGGCCAGCGTCACGTGACCCAGGGTGAGGGCCATCGTCAGCAACAACATGACCACCCCGGCGGCGGCGGCCATCGCCATGATCATCTTGCCGATCAGGTAGGCACCGGGCGGCATCGGCAGCGCACGCTTGAAGGTCAGCAGGCCGCTGTCGCGTTCCAGTGCCAGCGACACGCCGAAGCCGAACAGGCCCGGGCTCATCACGCCGAACACGCCATAGCTGGCCAGCAGATAGCGAGCCGCATCGGCACCATTGGACCTCGCCATCAGCACGCCGAACAGCAGGTAGAACATCGCCGGGAACAGCATGATCGGCAGCATGAAACTGGGGTTGCGCATGTAGCGCAGGCATTCGCTGCGCGCCTCCTCCAGGTAGGCGCCGAACACGCGGCGGCGCGACATGGTCGGGGGGAACGAAACAGGTGCGTCAGTCATCACGATGTCCATCTCAGGCGGCCTCGCGCTGCGGATTGGTCGATGCCTCGTCGGCATCGCGGGTCAGTTCGGTGAACGCCTCGGCCAGGCCGGCGCGTTGCACTTCCAGCTCGTCCAGCTGCGGATCGGCTTCCAGCAGGCGCCGCACCAGCGGCTCCGCTTCGGCGGTGACGATGTAGGTGCGTCCATTTTCCTGGCGGACCTCGCCGATCCCGGGCCAGTCGCGGATCAGCTCGGCCGGCAGCGTGGTGCGGCAACGGATGCGCTTCTGCGCCACCCGGGCGCGCAGCGTTTCCACCGTGCCCTCGTGGATGACCTTGCCGTGTGACATCACGCAGACCCGGTCGGCCAGCGCCTCGGCTTCCTCCAGGTAATGCGTGGTCAGCAGCACCGCGCAGCCTTCATCGATCAGCTGGCGGATCGCCGCCCACAGCTTCTGCCGCGCATCGATGTCCATGCCCACGGTGGGCTCGTCCAGGAACAGCAGCTCGGGTCGGCCGCACAGCGCCAGCGCGAACTGCACGCGCCGCTGCTGGCCGCCGGAAAGTTTCGCGTAAGGACGCCTGAGCAGGTCGCCGATGCCTGCCAGCGCAGCCGATTCCTGCAGCGAGCGGGGGTTCGGGTAGTAGCTGGCGGCAAGTCGCAGCAGCTCGCCCACGCGCAGCGTCGGCGGCAGCTCGGCGTGCTGCAGCATCACGCCGATGCGGCGGCGCGGCTCGATCGCCTGCGGGTCCCCGCCGAACAGTTGCACGCTGCCGGCATCGACGCGGATCAGGCCCAGCAGCAAGGCGATGGCGGTGGTCTTGCCGGCGCCATTGGGGCCAAGCAGGGCCAGCAGCTCGCCCGGGTGGACCTGCAGCTCGGCGCCGTCCAGCGCGGTGAGCGAGCCATAACGTTTGACGGCGCCGGCGAGGCGGGCGATCGGTTTTTCGGCATGCGGCATGGGAAATCCTCCAGTGCCGTGCATGCTGCACGCCCCCGCTGGCTGGCGGCAGTCGCCCTCGTCAGCCATCCGGGATGACAGCCGTCACCCGGCCCCGGGGGTTACGGCGGCTGGGCGGCCAAGGTATCCTGTGAGGGATAAGGCCGCCCTGAAAGCCCCCGTGCGGCGATCTCAAACGACTGAAGTCATTGGAAAAACGCAGACGCTCGCGTTTTTCGCCACGCATTCACCAATCTGCCATCCGGCCATGCGTGCCGCCTGGCAGAGCTACGGAGGATTCATCATGGGTGTGATCAACCAGCTGCGCGAACTGCGCGATTTCGGCGGCAAGCCGCGTACCACCGGCCTGGACGACGCCAGCATCGAGCGCATGGCGGCGAACGATCCGCTGCTGGTCCAGGCGATCGCCGAAGCGGTCGCCCGCCATCATGAACTGCGTGCCGAGCTGGCGGACTTCCTCAAGCTCGACGAAGCCGAACAGCTGGCCCAGGCGCAGGCGGGCTTCGTCAACTTCTATCCCGATGACGCGATCAACCCGTACCTGCCGGCCGCGGCGCGTGGCCCGTGGATCGTCACCCTGAAGGGTGCCGTGGTGCACGACAACGGCGGCTACGGCATGCTCGGTTTCGGCCACAACGACGCGGCGATTCTCGCAGCGCTGGGCCGCCCCCAGGTGATGGCCAACGTGATGTCGCCCAGCGTGGCGCAGTTGCAGTTCACCAGGGCGCTGGACAAGGAACTCGGCCGCAGCCGCGGCGGCAGCCCGTACACCAGCTACATGTGCCTCAATTCCGGTTCCGAGTCGGTCACCCTGGCCTGCCGCATCGCGGACGTCAACGCCAAGGCGATGACCGACGAAGGCGGTCGTTATGCCGGCCGCACGATCAAGCGCCTGGCGGTGAAGGGCGCCTTCCACGGCCGCACCGAAAAGCCGGCGCTGTACTCCGATTCCAGCCGCAAGGCCTACCAGCAGAACCTGGCCAGCTACCGCCACGAGGACAGCGTGATCACGGTGGCGCCGTACGACGTGGCCCAGCTTGAAGCTGCCTTCGCCGACGCGGACAAGCACGGCTGGTTCATCGAGGCGATGTTCCTGGAGCCGGTGATGGGCGAAGGCGACCCCGGCCGCGCGGTGACCGCCGAGTTCTACAAGGCAGCGCGCGAACTCACCTCCGCCCACGGCAGCCTGCTGCTGATCGACTCGATCCAGGCCGGCCTGCGCGCCCATGGCGTGCTGTCCTTCGTCGACTACCCCGGCTTCGAGGGTCTGCCGCCGCCGGACATGGAAACCTTCTCCAAGGCGCTCAACGCCGGGCAGTATCCGCTGTCGGTGCTGGCCGTCACCGAACACACCGCCGGGCTGTACCGCAAGGGCATCTACGGCAACACCATGACCGCCAACCCGCGCGCGCTGGACGTGGCGCTGGCCACCCTGGGCGAGCTCAGCGACGAGGTGCGCAGCAACATCCGCGAGCGCGGCAAGGAATTCGTCGACAAGCTCAACGCGCTGAAGAACGAGCTGGGCGGCCTGATCACCAAGGTGCAGGGCACCGGCCTGCTGTTCTCCTGCGAGCTGGCGCCCGAGTACAAGTGCTACGGCGCCGACTCGACCGAGGAATACATGCGCGAGCACGGCGTCGGCGTGATCCACGGCGGCACCAACTCGCTGCGCTTCACCCCGCACTTCAAGGTGACCAGCGCGGAGATCGACCTGATCGTGTCCCACGTGCGCAAGGCACTGCTGGAAGGACCGCGCAAGGCCAAGGCCGAAGCCGCCTGAGCGTACTTTCCGTGGAACTTCGAGGCCGCGCCGGCTAGTCCGGCGCGGCCTCGTCTTTTTGGCGGACGGGCTCAGCCATCCGCCCACGCTGGCGCCGGCTAGGCACGACAAGGCGCTTCAGCTGAATACTTCATGCACGCAAGATCTTGCCTGCAGACGCGAGGGAGATTCCCTGCCTAGACTGCCCGAGCCGGCAGCCGCCGGTTACCCAGGGAGGACTCAACGATGTCGATGTCACTACGTCTGCTCGCAATCAGTGCTGCCTTCGCCTTCGCCGGCGCCACCTTCGCCGCCACGCCGCAAGCGGGCACCGCTGCGCCGGCCAAGCCGCGCACCGCGCAACAGCAGCGCATGGCGGACTGCAACAAGCAGGCCACCGGCAAGAAGGGCGACGACCGCAAGGCGTTCATGAGCTCCTGCCTGAAAGGTCACAGCGCGGCGGCAGCACCGTCGGCCAAGGCCGCCCAGCAGGAAAAGATGAAGACCTGCAACGCCGACGCAAAGACCAAGGCGCTCAAGGGTGCCGAGCGCAAGACGTTCATGAGCAGCTGCCTGAAGAGCGACGCCGCCCCTTCCACGCATTGAAGTCTGCCCCGCCGCTGTCCACGCAGCATGCGTGCGTGGGCAGCGGCGCTTCGTTAAGCTCACTGGTTGTTGCGCCACGCGCCTGGCATTGAAGCCTTTGCCCATGAAGATCGTCGAAGTCCGCCACCCGCTGATCCAGCACAAGCTGGGCCTGATGCGCCGCGCCGGCATCAGCACCAAGGAATTCCGCGAGCTGGCCTCAGAAGTCGCCGCCTTGCTGACCTATGAGGCCACCAAGGACCTGGAAACCGTCGAGGAAGAGATCGAGGGCTGGGCCGGGCCGATCAAGGTTCACCGGATCAAGGGCCGCAAGATCACCATCGTGCCGATCCTGCGCGCCGGCCTGGGCATGTTGCCGGGCGTGCTCGACCTGATCCCCGCGGCCAAGGTCAGCGTGGTCGGCCTGCAACGCGACGAACAGACACTGAAACCGGTCACCTATTACGAGAAGCTCACCGGCCGCATGGACGAGCGCATCGCGCTGATCGTCGACCCGATGCTGGCCACCGCCGGCACCCTGGTCGCCACCGTCGACATGCTGAAAGCCGCCGGCTGCAAGCGCATCAAGGGGCTGTTCCTGGTCGCCGCGCCGGAAGGCCTGGACCGCATCACCGCGGCCCATCCCGACATCGAGATCTACACCGCCTCGATCGACCAGCGCCTCAACGAGAACGGCTACATCCTGCCCGGCCTTGGCGACGCCGGGGACAAGATCTTCGGCACCAAGCAGTTGCCGGCGAACGATTGATCCGCCCGCCCGGTGGGGCGGGCACCGCCCGCCGACTTTTGGTCGCCAAGAGAACTTCGATCAACTTTTCGCCAGCCCAACCCCTCACCCTGCCCTCTCCCCGGTGGGGAGAGCGAATGATGAGCGCCTATGCCGCCCGACTGCCGAAGCGGTCGGTCGCCTCCACCAGTTCGTGCAGGATGCCCGGCTCGAAGGCGGAATGGCCGGCGTCCTGCACGATGTGCAGCTCGGCCTCCGGCCAGGCGCGGTGCAGGTCCCAGGCGCTGCGCAGCGGACAGACCACGTCGTAGCGCCCCTGCACGATCACCGCCGGGATGTTGCGGATGCGATCGACATTGCGCAGCAGCTGGTCGTCGTGCTCGAAGAAGCCGCCGTTGACGAAGTAGTGGCATTCGATGCGGGCGAACGCCAGTGCGAATTCGTCCTCGGCACTGGATTCGATGTGCAACTTGTCCTGCCACAGGAAGCTGGTGGCGCCCTCCCATACCGACCACGCACGCGCCGCGTCCGTACGGATTTTCGCGTCCTCGCTGGTCAGGCGGCGATGGTAGGCGCTCATCAGGTCGCCGCGTTCGACTTCGGGTATCGCGGCGAGATAGGTTTCCCACGCGTCCGGGTACAGCGCGTCACAGCCCTTCTGGTAGAACCATTCCAGCTCGGCACGGCGCAGCATGAAGATGCCGCGCAGCACCAGTTCGGTGACCTTGTCCGGATGCGTCTGCGCGTAGGCCAGCGCCAGGGTCGAACCCCACGATCCGCCGAACACCTGCCAGCGATCGATGCCCAGGTGCCCGCGCACGCGCTCGATGTCGGCGACCAGATCCCAGGTGGTGTTGTCGGTGAGCTCGGCATGCGGCGTGGACTTGCCGCAGCCGCGCTGGTCGAACAGCACGATGCGGTAGATCGCCGGATCGAAGAAGCGCCGGCATTTCGGATTCGTGCCGCCGCCCGGGCCGCCATGCAGGAACACCACCGGCTTGCCGCTCGGGTTTCCGCTCTGCTCGTAGTACAAGGTGTGCAGCGGCGACACCCGTAGCATGCCGCTGTCGAACGGCTCGATTTCGGGATACAGCGAACGCAACAGCGGCGACGGCATGAGGGCTCCTCGTGATCAACAAACAGCCCTTGAGATTAGCATGGCCGCAGTTTGAGCCTTGAACCGGTGCCTGCGGGAGCCTGAAAACTCACGAGCTCTCGGTGAACAGCTTGCCGGGATTGAGGATGCCCCGCGGGTCGAACACCTTGCGCACACCTCGCATCAGGACGATTTCCACCGCACTCCGGGTGCTTTCCAGGTAGGCCCGCTTGACCAGGCCGATGCCGTGTTCGGCCGAGATGCTGCCGCCGTGGCAATGCAGGGTGTTCGCCAGCAGCCGGGTGACTTTCTCGCAGCGGGCAAGAAAGGCCGGTTCGTCCAGGTCGTGTGGCCGCAGCACGTTGATGTGCAGGTTGCCGTCGCCGATGTGGCCGAACCAGATCACCTCGATGCCCGGGTATTCGTTCGCCAGCAAGGCCTGCATCTCGCACAGGAAACCCGGTACCGCGCTGATCCGCACCGACACGTCGTTCTTGTACGGCCGTCGCGGCGCCAGGCTTTCGGTAATCCCCTCGCGCAGGCGCCACAGCGCCGCCGCCTGGGCCTCGCTCTGGGCGATCACGCCATCGCTGACCCAGCCCTGCTCCAGCGCCTGCCCGAACACGGCCAGCGCCGCTTCGCGCTGCGTTTCGTCGGCGGCATCAAACTCGGTGACCACGTAATACGGGTGGTCGCCATCGATCGCCCGCTGCGCGCCATGCGCCAGCACATGCCGCAGCGCCTGGTCGGTGAAGAACTCGAACGCCTGCAGGGACAGCTGCGCGCGGAACAGCGCGAACACTTCCATCAGTGCATCCATGTCCGGCAGCGCCAGCAGCATCACCTGTGACGGCGGCGGCGGATCGGTCAGCTTCAGCGTCGCCTCCACCACGATGCCCAAGGTGCCTTCCGAACCGATCAACAGCTGGCGAAAATCGTAGCCGCTGGAATTCTTGACCAGGCCGCGGTTGAGTTCGAGCAGGTCGCCGCCGCCGGTCACCACCTTCAACCCGGCGATCCACTCGCGGGTGTTGCCATGCCGGATCACCCGGATGCCACCGGCGTTGGTGGCGATGTTGCCGCCGATCGAACACGACCCACGGGCGGCGAAATCGACCGGATACAACAGGCCGTGCCCCTGCGCCGCCTCCTGCACCTGCTGCAGGATCATGCCCCCCTGCACGGTCAGCGTGCGATCGACCGCGTTGAAATCCAGCACCCGGTTCATCCGTTCCATGCTCAGCACCAGCTCCCCGTTCGCCGCCACCGCGCCACCGGAAAGACCGGTGCGCCCGCCCGAAGGCACCACCGCCACGGCATGCTCGTTCGCCCAGCGCACGATCGCCTGCACCTCGTCCACCGTGGCCGGCAAGGCGATCGCCAGGGGGGCGGGAGTCCAGCGGCGGGTCCAGTCGCGTCCGTAGTGTTCGAGGTCGCCCGCGGCCGTGAGCAGGCGCAGCTCGGGCAGACGACATGACAGGTCGGCAAGACGGGGATCGGACATGCTTCGGCTCCAGGTGTCCGCACAGACTGCCAGCCGCACGATGGCGAGTCCAGTGTTGCAGCGCCGCAAATCCTCGCCTACTCTGGCCTGACCCGCCTCTCACTCACAGGGAACGACCCATGCAGACTTCCTACCCCCGCCAGGACATCAAGGTATTGCTGCTGGAAGGGGTCAGCGCCAGTGCGGTCGACGTGTTTCATCGGGCCGGCTACAGCCAGGTCGAGCTGCATGCGAAGTCGCTGCCGGAAGACGAGCTGAGGCGATGCATCAGCGACGCGCATATCGTCGGCATCCGCTCGCGCACCCAGCTGACCGACGAGATGCTGGGCCACGCCAAGCGACTGATCGCCGTGGGCTGCTTCTGCATCGGCACCAACCAGGTGAACCTGGGCGCCGCGCGCAGGGCCGGCGTGCCGGTGTTCAATGCGCCCTACTCCAATACCCGCAGCGTGGCCGAACTGGTGATCGCCGAAGCCATCATGTTGCTGCGCGGCATTCCGCAGAAGAACGCGCAGTGCCATCGCGGCGGCTGGGCCAAGTCGGCCAGCGGCAGCTACGAGACGCGCGACAAGGTGCTCGGCATCGTCGGCTACGGCCACATCGGCACCCAGGTCGGCGTGCTGGCCGAAAGCCTGGGCATGCGGGTGATCTTCCACGACATCGAGACCAAGCTGTCGCTGGGCAACGCCCGCGCGGTATCCAGCCTGGACGAACTGCTCGAGCGTTCCGACGTGGTCACCCTGCACGTGCCGGAAACCCCGGCCACGCAGCTGATGATCCGCCAGGAACAACTGGCGAAGATGCGCGCGGGCGCAATGCTGATCAACGCCTCGCGGGGCAGCGTGGTGGATATCGACGCGCTGGCCGCGGCGCTGCGCGACGGCCACCTGGCCGGCGCCGCGGTGGACGTGTTCCCGGCCGAGCCGAAGGGCAACGACGACCCGTTCGTGTCGCCGCTGCTGGGCATGGACAACGTGATCCTGACCCCGCACATCGGCGGCAGCACGCTGGAGGCACAGGACAACATCGGCATCGAGGTGGCCAGCAAGCTGGTCCGCTACAGCGACAACGGCTCGACCCTGTCGGCGGTGAACTTCCCCGAAGTCACCCTGCCCGAGCACCCGCACAGCCGCCGCCTGCTGCACATCCACCGCAACGTGCCGGGCACGCTGTCGCGGATCAACGAACTGTTCTCGGCCGGCAACATCAACATCGACGCCCAGTTCCTGCAGACCGACAGCGAAGTGGGCTACGTGGTGATCGACGTCAGCGCCGACGAGGCGCAAGCCAACGAGCTGAAGTCGCAATTGGCCGCGATTCCGGGCACGTTGCGCAGCCGGGTGCTGTATTGAGTGAGGCGGGGAACGGGGAACAGATGCGAGGCGGCGATGCTCTGCCGTTCCCCGTTCCCCGTTCCCAACAAAAAAGCGCCCAAGGGCGCTTTTTTAATTTCTTGCCAATTGGTCGGGGCGGCCGGATTCGAACCGACGACCCTCTGCCCCCCAGGCAGATGCGCTACCAGGCTGCGCTACGCCCCGACGAAACGGCAAGCTGGCAAGTCTAGCAGCTTGCACGGCATGTCCGGAAGCCTTCAGCGACGCAGCAGGGTCAGAACTTCTTCCAGTTCCATCCGCACCTGACGCACGATCTGATGCGACATGCTCGCCTCCATCCGGGCCTGCGGGCCTTCCAGCCGCGCGCGCGCGCCGGTGATGGTGAAACCCTCGTCGTACAGCAGCGAGCGGATCTGGCGGATCATCAGCACGTCGTGACGCTGGTAGTAGCGACGATTGCCGCGGCGCTTGACCGGGTTGAGGGCCGGAAACTCCTGCTCCCAGTAGCGCAGGACGTGGGGCTTCACACCGCACAACTCGCCGACTTCACCGATGGTGAAGTAGCGCTTGGCCGGGATGGCAGGCAGTTCGGTGTTATTCCCTTGATCCAGCATAGCCCTCGACTCTTACCTTGAGTTTCTGTCCCGGTCGGAACGTCACCACGCGGCGGGCAGAGATCGGAATCTCCTCGCCGGTCTTGGGATTGCGCCCTGGCCGCTGGTTCTTCAGGCGCAGGTCGAAATTGCCGAAACCGGACAACTTCACCTGCTCGCCGTTTTCCAGCGCTCCGCGAACGACCTCGAAGTAGGCGTCCACGAATTCCTTCGCCTCACGCTTGTTGAGGCCCACATCGAGGAATAGCCGCTCGGCCATTTCCGCCTTGGTCAGCGCCATCTCATCCTCGCAACTTCGCCTTGCATGTTTGCTCCAACGCAGCTATCGCTTCTCGTACGCAACGGTCCGCGTCGTCGTCAGTAAGGGTGCGTGAAGCGTCCTGCAAAATCAAGCCCATAGCGAGACTTTTTCGGCCTGCTTCGACCCCCTTGCCGCTGTAGCGGTCAAACAGCCGCAGTTCCTTCAGCCGCTCGCCCAGCGTGCTGCGAACCACCTGCCCGATCTGTGACCAGGCCGCCGTTTCCGGCACGTCGATCGCGATGTCGCGACGCACCAGCGGGAAGCGTGGCACCGCACGCGCCTGCGGCACGCGGCGTTGCAGCACGGGCTCCAGCGCCAGTTCCAGCACGTGTACGTCGGCGCCCAGATCCAGCGTTTTGGCCAGTTGCGGGTGCAACGCGCCGAGATATCCCACCGTCTCGCCGTCGCGGGCCACCCGGGCGCCCCGCCCGGGATGCAGCCAGCCCGGCAGGCCGTCGGCATGCACCGACCAGCGCTGCGGCTCGCCGCCCCAGGCGATCAGGGCATCCAGGTCGCCCTTGAGGTCGTGGAAATCCAGCACGCGAGACGGCTCGCCCCACTGCTCGGCACGGGCGCTGCCGCAGGCCACGATCGCGAGGCTTGGGGTTTCCAGCGGGGGATCGCCTTGTTCAGGAGTCCGGCCAGGGATGGCCGGTTCTTTGCGAAGGGACTCGCACGACTCAAACACCCGCGCCACCTCGAACAGGCGCACCCGCTCCTGCTGGCGTGCGCGGTTGTGACGCAAGGCCTCGATCAGTCCGGGCAGCAGCGAGGGCCGCATCACCGCCAGGTCGGCGGACAGCGGGTTGGCCAGCGACACCAGGTTCTCGCGGAAACCCCAGCTCGCCAGCAGCTCGGCCGCCACGAAGGACAGGTTGACCGCTTCGTGATAGCCACGCGCGGCCAGTTGCTCGCGCAAGGCCAGCTCGTTGATCCGCGCCTCCGGCTCGACCGCCAGGGTCAGCGCGCCGGCCGGCGTGGCCGTGGGGATGTTGTCGTAGCCGAAAATGCGGGCGACCTCCTCGATCAGATCCTCCTCGCGCTCGATGTCGAAGCGGCTGCTCGGTGCGGTGACCTGCCAGCCATCGGCAACCGCCACTACCTGCATGCCCAGGGCGGTGAAGATGCGCGCAACCTCGGCATCGGCCACCCCGACACCGAGCACGCGTTGCAGGCGCGCGCGGCGCAAGGTCACCGCCGCCGGCGTCGGCAGGTCGGCCAGGTTCTCCGCCACCAGCACCGGCCCGGCCTTGCCGCCGGCGATCGCCAGCAGCAGTTCGCTGGCGCGTTCCAGCGCACGCCGCGGCAACTCCGGGTCGACGCCGCGCTCGAAGCGATGCGAGGCATCCGTGTGCAGGCCCAGCTTGCGCGCGCGGCCCATGATGGCGGCCGGCGCGAAGTGCGCGGATTCCAGGAAAATGTTGCCGGTGGCGTCGGTGACGCGCGAGTCGTGGCCGCCCATCACGCCAGCCACCGCCAGACCCTTCGCCTCGTCGGCGATCAGCACGAAACCCGGATCGAGTTTCGCCTCGCTGCCGTCGAGGATTTTCAGCGTCTCGCCGGCGCGGGCATGGCGCACCACGATGTCGCCTTCGAGCGTGTCGTTGTCGAACGCGTGCATCGGCTGGCCCAGCTCCAGCATCACGTAGTTGGTGACGTCGACCACCGCGCTGATCGGACGCAGGCCGGCACGGCGCAGGCGCTCGGCCAGCCACAGCGGCGTGCGCGCGGCCGGGTCGATGCCCTCGATGATGCGACCGAGGTAGCGCGGCGTATCCTTGCCGGCTTCCAGGCGGATGCCGCGGCGCGCGGCGCTGGTGACCGGCACGCTGAGCTGAGCCGGCACCTTCACGGCGCTCCCGAAAAGAGCGGCCACGTCATGGGCCAGGCCGACCAGGCCGAGGCAGTCCGGACGGTTCGGGGTGAGCTTCAGCTCGAAGCTGGCGTCAGGCAATCCCAGGTAATCCGCCAATGGCTGGCCAACCGGTGCGTCCAGCGGCAGCTCCAGCAAGCCCGACGCATCGGCATCGATGCCCAGCTCCTTCGCCGAGCACAGCATGCCGGACGATTCGACGCCACGCAGTTTGGCCGCCTTGATGGAAATGTCGCCGGGCAGCTTCGCACCGACCATCGCCAGCGGCACCTTGATGCCCACCCGCGCATTCGGCGCACCGCAGACGATCTGCAGCGGTTCGCCCTGCCCGGCATCCACCTTGCAGACCTGCAGGCGATCCGCTTCGGGATGCTTTTCCGCCGCGATGATTTCGGCCACCACCACGCCCGCCAGGTTGTCGCCCAGCGGGGTGAGCTCTTCCACTTCCAGACCGGCCATGGTCAGTGCATGGGCCAGTTCGGCACGGTCAGCCTGCACATCCACCAGTTCGCGCAGCCAGTTTTCGGAGAATTTCATGTTTGAAGTCCGGAATGGGGAGTAGGGAATGGGGAATCGGAAGATCGCAGGCTGCTGCCTTTACTATTCCCTATTCCCCATTCCCGATTCACTTCTCAGGCAAACTGCCTGAGGAACCGCAGATCGTTCTCGAAGAATGCGCGCAGGTCGGAAACGCCGTAGCGCAGCATTGCGAAACGCTCCACGCCGAGGCCGAAGGCGAAGCCGGTATAACGCTCCGGATCGATGCCGCAGTTCTTCAGCACGTTCGGGTGGACCATGCCGCAGCCCAGCACTTCCAGCCAGCGCGTCGAGCCATCCTCGGCGTCCCAGCGGATGTCCACCTCGGCCGACGGCTCGGTGAACGGGAAGTAGCTGGGACGGAAGCGCATCTCGAAATCGCGTTCGAAGAATGCACGGATGAATTCGGCCAGCGTGCCCTTCAGGTCGGCGAAACTGGAGGTTTCGTCGATCAGCAGCCCCTCGATCTGGTGGAACATCGGCGAATGGGTCTGGTCCGAATCGCTGCGATAGACCTTGCCCGGCGCAATGATCCGGATCGGCGGCTGGCGACCGGCCATCGAACGGATCTGCACCGGCGAAGTGTGCGTGCGCAGCAGGCGGCCGTCGCCGAAATAGAAGGTGTCGTGCATGGCGCGCGCCGGATGGTGCGGCGGGAAGTTCAGCGCCTCGAAGTTGTGCCAGTCGTCCTCGATCTCCGGACCGTCGGCACGCTGGTAGCCCAGTCGCGCGAAGATCGCGCTGATGCGTTCCAGCGCGCGGGTGATCGGATGGATGCCGCCGCGTTCGCCGTCGCGCCCGGGCAGGCTGATGTCGAGCTTCTCGGAGGCGAGGCGACGTTCCAGCTCGGCCTGTTCCAGCACCTGCTTGCGCGCGGCCAGCGCATCGGCCAGCTGCTCCTTGACCCGGTTCACCTCGGCGCCGCGCGCCTTGCGCTCGTCCGGCGCCAGTGCACCGAGCGTCTTCAGCGCGGCGGTAACGATGCCGCTCTTGCCCAGCAGGCCCACGCGCAGCGCCTCGAGCGCATCCAGCGTGTCAGCCTTGTCGATATCGGCCAGTGCCTGTGCCGCGCGGGTGTCCAGATCGTCCATAGTGATGCACTTCTCGCTACTTCCCTCCCCCTTTCGGGGGAGAGGGTGGGTTGAGGGGCCACTCTTGCGTTGTTGCCTGACCGAAGCACGCTCCGGTTGAAGTCCGGGCACATCCCGTACCCTCATCTCAATCCTCTCACCCGCAAGGGGACTCCCGTTGGTCGCCAGAAGGGAGAGGAGGCAATCGCAAAAAGCCTTTATCCAAACGAAAGCGGGGAGAAGGCTGTGGCCTCCTCCCCGCTTGCTTTACATCATATCGTGCTGACGCAGGAGCGCCCGACGATCAAGCAGCCAGACTGGCCTTTGCTTTCTCGGCGATCACACCAAAAGCCTTGATGTCGTGCACGGCGATATCGGCGAGAACCTTGCGGTCCACCGTGATGCCGGCCTTGGAGAGGCCATTGATGAGGCGGCTGTAGGACAGGCCGAACATGCGAGCGGCGGCGTTGATACGCACGATCCACAGGGCACGGAACTGGCGCTTGCGCTGCTTGCGGCCGATGTACGCGTACTGACCAGCCTTGATGACGGCCTGGTTGGCTACGCGGAAGACCTTGCGACGGGCATTGTAGTAACCCTTCGCGCGGCCGATGATTTTCTTGTGACGACGACGGGCGGTGACGCCACGCTTTACACGAGCCATGGTCTATCTCCTTACAAGTAGGGCAGCATGCGAGCCACGCCGGGCGCATCACACGCCTTCAGGTGGTTCGGTGCACGGAGACCACGCTTCTGCTTGGTCGACTTCTTGGTCAGGATGTGCGACTTGAACGCGTGACCGCACTTGATCTTGCCCGATGCGGTCTTGCGAAAACGCTTCGCAGCCGCCCGGTTGGTCTTGATCTTGGGCATGGAATGCTCCTTGAGTGGGACGACTCCGATGTGGACGTCCCGGTTTCTGACTGATCTGGCGGTGACCCCGAGAGCCACGCTTTCCGTCCTGCCATGATCGGTGCACGACCCATCCAGGCGGGTCGAACCCGTGATCATACGGGTTCAAAAAGCCAAATACCAGCACGAAGTGCTGACCATGGCCTCCTCTCCCTTCGGGAGAGGATTGAGGTGAGGGTGCGGAGTTCGCCCGCAGTTCATGGAAACGACGCCTGTAAGCCCAGCGACACGAAGATCATCGCCCGCCAGCGAACTCCCACAAAGGCAAGCAGCCTATTTCTTCTTGGGCCCGATCATCATGACCATCTGGCGGCCTTCCAGGCGCGGGAAGGACTCGACCTGGCCGTTCTCGCCGATGTCTTCCTGGATCTTCTTGGCCAGGTTCTGGCCCAGATCCTGGTGCGACATCTCGCGACCGCGGAAACGGATGGTGACCTTGACCTTGTCGCCCTCTTCGAGGAAGCGGAGCATGTTGCGCAGCTTGATCTGGTAGTCGCCCACGTCCGTGACCGGACGGAACTTCACTTCCTTGATCTCGACCTGCTTCTGCTTCTTCTTGGCGGCTTGCGCCTTCTTCTGGGCTTCGAACTTGAACTTGCCGTAATCCATGATGCGGCAGACCGGCGGGTCGCCGTTGGGCTGGATCTCGACCAGATCCATGCCGGCTTCCTGCGCCAGTGCCAGCGCCTCGTCACGGGTCAGGATGCCGAGCTGTTCCGCATCGGCGCCAATGACACGCACCCGCGGCACACGGATTTCCAGGTTACGACGATTGCCCTTGTTGTCGGTGGTTGCGATACCACGATCCTCCAGAAGAAGTAATGTCACTGACCGCCAGGCTGAGCGTTTTCGCTCAGCGCCGGGTTTCGGTCTCCAGTCGCTCGATGAAATCGGCCAGCTTCATGCTGCCCAGGTCTTCACCGGAACGGGTACGCACAGAAACCGTCCCCGTCTCTTTCTCGCGGTCACCGACCACGAGCAGGTACGGCACTTTCTGCATCGTATGTTCGCGGATTTTATAGCCGACTTTCTCGTTGCGCAAATCCGATTGTACCCGGAAACCTTTGTCGACAAGGGTTTGCGTCACTTCGCGGACATATTCGGCCTGGGCGTCGGTGATATTGAACGCCACCGCCTGCACCGGGGCCAGCCAGGCCGGCAGCAGGCCGGCATGGTGCTCGATCAGGATGCCGATGAAACGCTCCATCGAGCCCACGATGGCCCGGTGCAGCATCACCGGATGCCGCTTCTGCGAGTGTTCGTCGACGTATTCGGCGTCCAGGCGCTCGGGCATCATGAAGTCGACCTGCATGGTGCCGACCTGCCAGGCGCGACCGATCGAGTCCTTCAGGTGGTACTCGATCTTCGGCGCGTAGAACGCACCCTCGCCCGGCAGTTCCTCCCACGCCACGCCGGCGGCACGCAGCGCATTGCGCAGCATTTCCTCGGTGCGATCCCAGAATTCGTCCGAGCCGATGCGCTTTTCGGGGCGCAGCGCCAGCTTGATCGCCAGGTCGGTGAAGCCGAAGTCGGCATACACCTTCATCGCCTGAAGATGGAACGCGGTGACCTCCGCCTCGACCTGCTCGGGCGTGCAGAAGATGTGGCCGTCGTCCTGGGTGAACGCGCGCACGCGCATGATGCCGTGCAGCGCGCCGGACGGCTCGTTGCGGTGGCAACCGCCGAACTCGCCGTAACGGATCGGCAGTTCGCGATAGCTGTGCAGGCCGGTGTTGTACACCTGAACGTGGCCGGGGCAGTTCATCGGCTTCAGCGCGAACGTGTGCTTCTCCGACTCGGTGAAGAACATGTTCTCGGCGTAGTTGTCCCAATGGCCCGAGCGCTTCCACAGCGACACGTCCAGCACCATCGGGCAACGCACTTCCTGGTAGCCGCTCTTCCTGTACACGGCGCGCATGTACTGCTCGACCTGCTGCCAGATCGCCCAGCCGTTCGGGTGCCAGAACACCATGCCGGGGCTTTCTTCCTGCTGGTGGAACAGGTCGAGCTGCTTGCCGATCTTGCGATGGTCACGCTTCTCGGCCTCTTCCAGCTGGAACAGGTACGCCTTCAGGTCCTTGTCGTTGAGCCACGCAGTGCCGTAGATGCGGCTGAGCATCGCGTTGTTGGAATCGCCACGCCAGTACGCGCCGGCCACCTTCATCAGCTTGAACGAGTGCAGCTTGCCGGTGTTCGGCACGTGCGGGCCGCGGCACAGGTCGGTGAACTCGCCCTGCGAATACAGCGACAGGTCCTGGTCGGCCGGAATGCCTTCGATGATCTCGGCCTTGTAGTTCTCGCCGAGACCGCGGAAGAACGCCACCGCCTCGTCGCGCGACTTCACGCTGCGCGTGACCGGCAGCTGCTCGGCGACGAGCTTGTGCATCTCCGCCTCGATCTTCGGCAGATCGTCCGGCGTGAACGGGCGCTCATAGGCGAAGTCGTAGTAGAAGCCGTTGTCGATCACCGGGCCGATGGTGACCTGCGCGCCCGGGAACAGCCGCTGCACCGCCTGCCCCATCAAGTGCGCGGTGGAGTGGCGCAGGATCTCCAGCGCCTCCGGACTTTTCTCGGTGACGATCTGCAGGCTGGCGTCGTGTTCGATCGGGAAGCTGGCATCGACCAGCTTGCCGTCGACCTTGCCGGCCAGGGTCGCCTTGGCCAGGCCGGCGCCAATCGAGGCGGCCACGTCCTGCACGGTGACGGGATGGTCGAACGGCCGCTTGCTGCCGTCGGGTAGCGTGATCTCGATCATGGGAAGCGTTCTCTGAAAAGCAAAAAAGGGCATCCGCCCTTCTTCAAAAAGCACAAGGCGTGGTGGGGTCAGCAGGAGCAGCGGGTAGTTGCCATGTCGCACACTCGGCCGGCGTGACGCGGGCCACCTTGATCTTGTGGATTGCAGAAACGCTAGTTTAGCCCAAATCGGCTGTCAATCCTCCGCTTTCAGGGCGGTATGCACGAGGTGCGCGATAGAATGCAGCCCGATCCTGCGAGGACTTTCCATGCGCATCCTGGTTACCGGCACCGCCGGCTTCATTGGCGCCGCCCTGGCCCAGCGCCTGCTGGCACGCGGCGACGTGGTCCGCGGCTTCGACAACCACAACAGTTACTACGACCCGGCGCTGAAGGAAGCACGCCTGGCCCGTTTCATCGACCACCCCAACTACAGCCACCAGCGCGCCGACCTGGCCGATGCCGAGGCGGTGGATCAGGCGTTTGCCGACTTCAAGCCGCAGCGCGTGGTGAACCTGGCCGCCCAGGCCGGCGTGCGCTATTCGATCAGCAACCCGCGCGCGTACGTGCAGAGCAACCTGGCCGGCTTCGTCAACATTCTCGAAGGCTGCCGCCACGGCGGCGTCGAGCACCTGGTCTACGCCTCCTCCAGTTCGGTCTACGGCGCCAACCGCAAACTGCCGTTCGCGGTGGAGGATGCGGTCGACCACCCGGTCAGCCTGTATGCCGCCAGCAAGAAGGCGAACGAGCTGATGGCGCACACGTATAGCCATCTATACGGCATCCCGACCACCGGCCTGCGCTTCTTCACCGTGTATGGCCCGTGGGGTCGGCCGGACATGTCGCCGATCCTGTTCGCCGACCGGATCAGCCGCGGCGAGCCGATCGACGTGTTCAACCATGGCCACCACAGCCGCGACTTCACCTATGTCGACGACATCGTCGAAGGCGTGATCCGCACGCTGGATCAGCCGGCCACGCCCGACCCCGCCTACGACGCCGAGCTGCCGAATCCGGGCACGTCGAACGCGCCCTATCGCGTCTACAACATCGGCAACGACCAGCCGGTGCAGCTGCTGCGCTTCATCGAACTGCTGGAACAGAACCTGGGGCGCAGCGTGGAAAAACGCCTGCTGCCGATGCAGCCCGGCGACGTGCCCGACACCTGGGCCGACGTGTCGGCGCTGCGCCGCGACGTGGGCTATGCGCCGAGCACCTCGATCGAGGATGGCGTGGCGAAGTTCGTCGAGTGGTATCGGGAATACCAGGGCGCGAGGAGTGAGTGAAGAGGAGTGAGGAGTGAGAGAAGAGCCGGATCGAAGCAACTCTCACTTCTCACTCCTCTCCACTCAACTCCTGCTCAGAACGGCTTGGCGAGCACCAGCCAGATCACGCCCAGCAGCAGCAGCACCGGCAGTTCATTGAGCCAGCGCAGGGCCTTCGATGACGGCAGCGCCGCGCCCTTCGCGTTGTTCTTGAGCATGCGGCCAGCCCAGATGAAATACGCCAGCAGCAGCGCCACCAGGGTCAGCTTGGCGTCGATCCAGTGCATGCCCGAGGCGACGTTCGGCAAGCTCTGCGGAAACACCCGCCAGCCCTGCCACAGGGTCAGGCCGAACACGAAGGCGAGGCCGAACATGTTGTGGCCGAATTTGTACAGGCGCCGCCCCATCAGCTGCAATCGCGCCTGCACCACGGGTTCGCCAGCGCTTTCGGCCAGGTTCACCAGGATCCGTGGCAGATAGAACACCGTGGCCATCCAGGCCATCACGAACAACAGGTGCAGCGACTTGATCAACAGATAGGTCATGACGGAAACGGATGGCCGCTGCGGCATGCAGCGAAGGGGATGATAACGCGGCGCCGCCGCTCAGGCCGATGCGGGACCCATGCGCTCCAGCAGGGCCTGCAGCAGCCGCTGCTGGATGCCTGCATCGAGCGGTGCGTCATGCCGGTCGGTGAGCTGGAAGAAGTCCTCGACGCGTTCGCCGAACGTGGCGATGCGGGCGTCGTGCACGCGCACCCCGGTGCTCGACATCACCTGGGCCACCGCGGCCAGCAGGCCTGGCCGATCGGTGCCGACCAGCGCCAGTTGGGTCCGGTCGCCGGCGGCGTGGAAGCTGATCTTGGGGGTCATCTGGAAATGTTTCTGATGGCGCGACATGCCGCGCTTGCTCGGTTGCACGCCCGCCGACTGCGCCAGTGCGCGTTGCAGCCGCTGCTGCAATTCCTGGGCACGTGCTGCGCTGACCGGCTGCTGGCTGTCCGCATCGAGCAGCAGGAAGGTGTCCAGCGCCATGCCGGTCGACGAGCTGAGGATGCGCGCCTCCATCACCGAGAAACGCAGGCGATCCAGCACGGCGGTCACCGTGGCGAACAGGCCATCCCGGTCGGGCGTGCAGACGAACAGTTCGGTACTGCCGCGCACTGAAAGCGGATGCACCGCCACCAGCGGCACCGCTCCATCGGCCTGCAGGATGGCCGCAGTCTGCCACGCGATCTGCTCGGGCCGATGACGCAGGAAACTGAGTTGGGGGAAGTCGGCCCATACGCGGATCACGTCGGCCTCGGCAAACCCCTGGTCCAGCAGCAGCGCCAGTGCGTATTCGGAACAGTCGCGCACGCGCTGGCCGATGTCGCGCGGCAGCTCGACGTCGCTGCGCAGCGCATAGCGGGTGCCGGTGTAGAGATCGGCCAGCAGGCGATCCTTCCAGCCGTTCCACAGGCGCGGGCTGGTGCCGATGATGTCCGCCACGGTGAGCAGGTAGAGCTGGCCCAGTTGCTCGCGGTTGTCGACCACCTCGGCGAAACGGTGCACCACGTCCGGGTCGGTGATGTCCTGACGCTGCGCCGTGGTGCTCATCAGCAGATGGTGGCGCACCAGCCAGGCGACGCGCTCCACATCGGCGGGCGGCAGCCCGAGGCGGCTGCAGAAGGTCCGCGCATCCTCCTCGCCCAGCAGCGAGTGATCGCCGCCGCGCCCCTTCGCGATGTCGTGGAACAGGCCGGCCAGCAGCAGCACCTCGGGCGTGGGCAGGCTGGCCCATATCTCGCAGCCCAGCGCGAACTCGCGTTGCGCCGCGGGGTCGGCGAACCGCGCCAGGTTGCGCAGCACGCGCAAGGTGTGTTCGTCGACCGTGTAGACATGGAACAGGTCGTACTGCATGCGCCCGAACACCTTGCCGAACGCGGGCAGGATCGCCGCCAGCAGGCCGTGCCGGTTCATCCGCCACAACGCCTCCACCGCCGGCGCACCGCGACGCAGCAGTCGCAGGAAGGCGGCCAGCACCTCGCGATCATCGGCCAGTGCATCGCCATGCACGGCGGTGGCCTGGTGGATGCGGCGCATGGAGTCGGCGGTGAAGCCGACCACGCCCGGCTGGTCCAGCCGGGCGATGAAGATCTCCACCAGCGCGGCCGGGCGGCGCATGAACAGCTGCGGATCGATCGCCGCCAGGCGCGATCCGTAACGCACGAACGCCTCCCCCACCGGCAAGGCCTCGCCGGGCGATTCCAGCATTTCCTCGAACCGTTCGGCCACCTGCACGCCCAGCCGCTCCACCTGGCTGGCGGCGCGGTAGTAGCCCTGCATGAATTGCTCGACGCCCAGGTTCTTGGCGTGCTCGTCCTCGAAGCCCAGGCGCTCGGCCAGTGCCCGCTGGTAGTCGAACAGCAGCCGCTCCTCGGCGCGTCCGGCCTCCAGATGCAGCGCATAGCGATAGCGGCGCAGGGTCGCCTCGGACTCCTCCAGCACCGACTGCTCCGCCGGGTCGAGCAGGCCTTCGGTGACCATGTCGGCAAGATCGTTGGCGTGCGCCAGCCGCAGGCCCATCCAGCGCAGCGAGTCGAGCGTGCGCAGGCCACCCGGGCCATCCTTCAGATTCGGCTCGAGGTTGTAGGCGGTGTCGTCGTAACGGGCGTGGCGCGCATTGCGTTCGGCCAGCCGCGCGGCCAGGTACTCGCGTGGCGGCCACAGCGCCGGATCGTCGACGATCGCGCGCAGCACACCTTCCATTTCCGGATCGCCCGCCAGCCGACGCGCATCCAGCAGGCTGGTGAACACGCTGGCGTCCCGGGCGGCGAGTGCGCGGCACTGGGCCGGATCACGCACCGCATGGCCGACCTTGAGGCCGATGTCCCACAAGGTGGCGAAGCACTGTTCGAGGGCACGCAGGCGCGCCGGCTCCGACGCCCCGGTCAGGGCCAGCAGATCCACGTCGGAGCAGGGAAACAACAGGCCGCGGCCGAAGCCGCCGACCGCGAACAACGCGGTGCCGCCGACCTCACCCAGGCAGGCCATCCACACGTGCGCCACGACCCGCGCCACCGATTCGCCGCGACGGCGCGCCAGCGCACTGGCGTCGGCGCCGTCGCGAAACGCCGTGGCCAGCGCCCGGTCGACGTCGCCCAGCAGTTGCCGCAACGCCCGCCGCGCCTCGGCCGAAACGCCGGAGCGCGGCACGGCCACGGGCAGGCGCGGCAACGGGGGAAGCGTTGGATTCATTGGAGCCGGAAGCAAATGGCAAGGAGTGAGAGGGGCAGTCTGCCATGCCGCGACGGCCCGCTCCGTATCCCGCATCCCGGCTTCTCAGGCATCCGGCCAGGCGGTGAGGATCTCGAAGCCGTCGTCGGTCACCGCGATGGTGTGTTCCCACTGCGCCGACAGCGAGTGATCGCGGGTCACCACGGTCCAGCCGTCCGGCAATTGCCGCGTCTGCGGCTTGCCGGCGTTGACCATCGGCTCGACGGTGAACGTCATGCCCTTCTTCAGCTCGATCCCGGTGCCGGGCTTGCCGTAGTGCAAAACCTGCGGCTCGTCGTGATAGACCTTGCCGATGCCGTGACCGCAATACTCGCGCACCACCGAGAAGCCGGCCGCCTCGGCGTGCTGCTGGATCGCATGGCCGACGTCGCCCAGCGTCGCGCCGGGGCGCACGGCCTGGATGCCGCGCATCATCGCCTCGAAGGTGGTGTCCATCAACCGCTTGGCCAGCACCGACGGCGTGCCGGCGACATACATGCGGCTGGTGTCGCCGTGCCAGCCATCCTTGATCACGGTGACGTCGAGGTTGACGATGTCGCCGTCCTTGAGCACCTTGCCCTCGTTCGGGATGCCATGGCAGATCACATGGTTGACCGAGGTGCACAGGGTCTTGGGAAATCCGTGGTAGCCGACGTTGGCGGGGATCGCCTTCTGCACGTTGACGATGTGCTCGTAGGCGAGCCGGTCGAGCTCCTCGGTGGTGACGCCGGGCTTGACGTGGTCCTTGAGCATGGCCAGCACTTCGGCAGCCAGCCGGCCGGCAACACGCATGCCTTCGAGGTCTTCGGGGGATTTCAGGGTAATGGCCATCGGTTCCACTCATGTGGCGGCAAAAGCCAAATAAATCCAGCGACTTGCCGCACCGCCGGCGTACCGGCTACAATTTCGGAGTTTTGCAGGCCCTGCAGCTCGATATCTGGAGCAGCCAGCGCAAAGCGAACGGGAATTGTAACCCTCCGCGGGACAACTCCCAAACCAACGCCACACACGCATCGGCACCGCCTTCGGGGTGCCGCGCCATGCCCACCCACAAAATCGGGCAAGTCGCGGTCGAAGCCGGGGATGCGTGGAGGTCCCAACCCCCAGGTTCCTTCTCGAGGGAACCGACAATCGGAGCGACACCCCATGGCACAAGTCACCATGCGTCAGATGCTGGAAGCCGGCGTCCATTTCGGTCACCAGACCCGTTACTGGAACCCCAAGATGGCCCCGTACATCTTCGGCGCCCGCGGCAAGATCCACATCATCAATCTCGAAAAGACCCTGCCGCTGTTCACCGACGCGATGAATTTCCTGTCGGGCCTGGCGCAGAAGCGCGGCACCATCCTGTTCGTCGGCACCAAGCGTTCGGCCCGTGAACCGCTCGCCGAAGAGGCCGCACGCGCCGGCATGCCGTTCGTCACCTCGCGCTGGCTCGGCGGCATGCTGACCAACTTCCGCACCGTGAAGCAGTCCGTTTCGCGCCTGAAGGAACTGGAAGCGGCCGAGACCGACGGTTCGTTCGACAAGCTGGTCAAGCACGAAGTGCTGGCCCGTCGCCGTGAGCGCGACAAGCTGCAGGCCTCGCTGGGCGGCATCAAGGACATGAACCGCCTGCCCGACGCGCTGTTCGTGATCGACATCGGCCACGAAGACATCGCCGTGCAGGAAGCCAAGAAGCTGGGCATCCCGGTGATCGCCGTGGTCGACACCAACTACAACCCGGAACTGGTCGACTACGCCATCCCGGGCAACGACGACGCGATCCGTGCGATCCAGCTGTACGCCCGCGCCGCTGCCGACTCGATCCTGGAAGGCAAGGCCGCCGCGCCGGCCGCCGCCCAGGGCGACGGCAACGACTTCGTCGAGCTGGACGAGGAAGGCAACCCGGTCGCCAAGGTCGATCGTCCGCGCCGCGAGGCTGCCCCGCGCAAGTCCGCCCCGCGCCGCGAAGGCGGTCGTGATGGTGGCCGTGACGGCGGTCGTGGTTCGCGCAACGACGCCAGGTAAGCGCGCCGACGGCGGTCACCGGCCGCCGTCAGGCCCTGCCCGAGATCACCGCGCGTTGGCGTCCGTTCGCCACCGCGCCATCCAAGCATTAGAGGATTGACGATGAGCAATATTTCCGCACAACTGGTCAAGGAGCTGCGCGAGCGGTCCGGCGCCGGCATGATGGAATGCAAGAAGGCCCTGGTCGAGAACAACGCCGACATCGAAACCGCGATGGAATGGCTGCGCAAGTCCGGCCTGGCCAAGGCTGACAAGAAGGCCAGCCGCATCGCTGCCGAAGGTCGCATCGTGGCCGCCCAGAGCGCCGGCAAGGCCGTGCTGGTCGAGATCAACTGCGAAACCGATTTCGTGGGCAAGGACGCGAGCTTCCTGAAGTTCAGCGACACCGTCGCCGACGTCGCGCTGAACTCCGGCGCCGCCGACATCGACGCACTGAAGGCCGCCGCCTACCCGGGCGCCAGCAATGTCGAGGAAGCCGCCAAGAGCCTGATCGCCACCATCGGCGAAAAGATCGACGTGCGCCGCATGGCGGTCGTCAAGAATGACGGCGTGATCGGCAGCTACACCCACGGCGGCCGCATCGGCGTGCTGGTGGCGCTCAAGGGTGGCTCCGAAGAGCTGGCCAAGGGCATCGCCATGCACGTGGCGGCGATGAACCCGGCGCACATCCGCGCCGAGGACGTCCCGGCCGAATTCCTGGCCAAGGAAAAGGAGATCGCGCTGAGCCTGATGTCCGACAAGGAAAAGGCCAAGCCGGCCGACATCCTCGAGAAGATCATCTCCGGCAAGGTGCAGAAGATCGTCTCCGAAGTGACCCTGCTGGGCCAGCCTTATGTGCTGGACACCAACGTCACCGTGGCCGACGCGCTGAAGAAGGAAGGCGCCGACGTCATCTCGGTGGCTCGCCTGGCGGTTGGCGAAGGCATCGAGAAGGTGCAGGAAGACTATCTGGCCGAAGTGGCCAAGGCGATGCAGGGCTGAACCCCCGGCAAGTCGTTGCACAACGAAAAGGCCGCGAGCAATCGCGGCCTTTTTCATTCCCTGGCGCCTGAAACCATGGCCCCGCTTCCCGATTCGCGGAAAATTTCGCGGATGGCCACGGCGAACGCCCCGACCACGGGCCGCTGCCGCTACAATAAGCCGGTTTACCCCACACAATCCGGAGCCCCCATGAGCGACCAGCCCAAGTACCGCCGCATCCTGCTCAAGCTCTCCGGTGAAGCCCTGATGGGCGATGCCGACTACGGCATCGATCCCAAGGTGATCGGCCGGCTGGCCGATGAAATCATCGAGGTGCAGAAGACCGGCGTGCAGATCGGCATCGTGATCGGCGGCGGCAACATCTTCCGCGGCGCCGGCCTCGCCGCCGCCGGCATGGACCGGGTCACCGGCGACCACATGGGCATGCTGGCCACCGTGATGAACGCGCTGGCGATGCAGGACGCGATCGAGAAGCGCGGCGGCTACGCGCGAGTCACCAGCGCGATCCAGATCCACGACGTGGCCGAGGATTACATCCGCCGCCGCGCCATTCGCCACATCGAGAAGGGCCGCATCGTGCTGTTCGCCGCCGGCACCGGCAATCCGTTCTTCACCACCGATTCCGCGGCCGCCCTGCGCGCGGTGGAGATCGGCGCGGACCTGCTGCTGAAGGCGACCAAGGTCGATGGCGTGTACACCGCCGACCCGGCCAAGCATGCCGACGCGACCCGTTATGACCGGCTCGGCTACGACGACGTGATCGAGCGCAAGCTGGCGGTGATGGACACCGCCGCGATCGCCCTGTGCCGCGACCAGCAGATGCCGCTGCGCATCTACGACATGACCGTGGCCGGCAACCTGATGCGGATCATGCGCGGCGAGTCGATCGGCACCCTGGTCGACGGCGGCTGACCGCGCCGCAACAAGCCGCCACGGCGGCCACTGCTATAATCACGCGTTGCACGATTCACCGGGAAGCACGACATGCTCAATGACATCAAGAACGATGCGCAGACCCGCATGGGCAAGAGCATCGACTCGCTCAGGCACGACCTCACCCGCATCCGCACCGGCCGCGCCAGCACCTCGCTGGTGGACGGCATCAAGGTGTCCTATTACGGCTCGGACATGCCGCTGGCGCAGGTCGCCTCGGTGTCGCTGTCCGATGCGCGCACCATCCTGATCACGCCATGGGAAAAGAACATGGTGGCGCCGATCGAGAAGGCCCTGATGGCTTCGGACCTGGGCATCACGCCGACCACCGCCGGCACCGTGATCCGCCTCAACATGCCCGCGCTGACCGAGGAGCGCCGCCGCGAGCTGGCCAAGCTGGTTGGCCACGAAGGCGAGAACGCCAAGATCGCGATCCGCAACGTCCGCCGCGACGCCCTGCAGCAGGTCAAGGACCTGCTCAAGGAAAAGCTGATCACCGAGGACGAGGACCGCCGTGTCGACGACGAGATCCAGAAGCTCACCGATCGCGCGGTGAAGGACGTCGATGTCGTGGTCAAGGCCAAGGAAGAGGAGCTGATGGCGCTCTGAGCGTCATCGCCCCCATCATGCCCGGCGCCGACGTCGCCCAGGTGCCGCGCCACATCGCCATCGTGATGGATGGCAACGGGCGCTGGGCGAAAGCACGGCATCGCCCCCGCAGCTTCGGCCACAACGCCGGCCGCAAGGCCGTGCGCGAAGTGATCGAGGCCTGCCTGCGCGAAGGCGTGAAGGCGCTGACCCTGTTCGCGTTCTCCAGCGAAAACTGGCAACGCCCGCAGGAAGAAGTGGGCGCGCTGATGGGGCTGTTCGTGCGGGCACTGGACAAGGAAGTGGACGAACTGCACGGCCACGGCGTGCGGCTGCGCTTCATCGGCAATCTCGACGCCTTCGAGGCGAACCTGCGCGAGCGGATGCAGGCGGCGATGGCGCGCACCGCCGGCAACGACCGGCTGCAGGTGAACATCGCGGTGAGCTACGGCGGCCGCTGGGACATCGTGCAGGCCAGCCGCCAAGCCGCCGCCGCGGTGGCTCGCGGCGAATTGCGCGCGGACGACATCGATGAGGCCCGACTTGGCCGGTGGATGAGCCTGGCCGAACTGCCGCCGCTGGACCTGTTCATCCGCACCGGCGGCGAATGCCGCATCAGCAACTTCCTGTTGTGGCAGGTCGCGTACGCCGAGCTGTACTTTACCGATACCTTGTGGCCCGATTTCGACCAGGCTTGCCTGCGCCGGGCCATCGAAGACTATGCCCGCCGGGAGCGCCGTTTTGGCCGTACCGGCGAGCAGGTCACCCCAGTTTCCTAGAGGATTCCCATGCTGCTTCAGCGCATTCTCACCGCCCTGGTGCTCGCGCCGCTGGCGATCCTGATCATCCTGCTGCCGTCCACCGGCATCTTCGGTGCGATCGTCGCGCTGGCCTTCCTCGCCGCCTGGTGGGAATGGGCCCAGCTGAGCGGACTGAAGAACCGTTCGGCGCGGATCGTGCTGCTGCTCGCGGCTGCCGGCGTCTTCATCCTGCTCTGGCTTGCCCGGGGCAGCGCATGGACACCGTGGCTGCTCGCCGTCGGCGTGGCCTGGTGGGTGGTGGCCTGCCTGTGGCTGCGCCATTTCACGTTCGGCGCCGCGCCCACGCGCGAGAACCTGACCTTGAAGCTGATCGCCGGCGTCTTCGTGATCTTCCCCACCTGGGTCGCACTCACCAGCATCCACGGCCGCCTGCCGCACGGTCACTGGTGGACCCTGCTGGCCCTGGTGATCGTGTGGGCCTCGGACATCGGCGCGTATTTCAGCGGCCGCACCTTCGGCAAGCGCAAGCTGGCGCCGCAGATCAGTCCCGGCAAGACCTGGGCCGGTGCATACGGCGCGATGGTCGCCGGCGTGCTGGTCGCCGATGTGGGTGGCTGGCTGCTCGGCGTGCGCGGGAGCTCGCTGCTTGCGCTGGCGGTGCTGGCCGCTGCCACGGTGGCGATATCGATCGTGGGCGACCTGCTGGAAAGCCTGATGAAGCGGCACGCCCAGGTAAAGGATTCGGGCAGCATCTTTCCCGGCCACGGCGGCCTGATGGATCGACTGGACAGCGTATTCGCCGCGCTGCCGGTGTTCGCCGCCGGCCTGCTGTTGCTGGACATCTGACATGCAGGACATTGCCGTACTCGGCGCCACCGGCTCGATCGGTGGCAGCACGCTCGACGTGATCGCGCGTCACCCCGGGCGCTTTCGTGCCACGGTGCTGACGGCGCACCGCCAGGTCGAGGCCCTGGTCGACTTGTGCGTGAAACACCGGCCCGAACTGGCGGTGATCGCCGATCCTGCGCTGGAAGGCGAACTGGCCCGTCGCCTGGGCGCCGCGGGGGTGCGTTGCGAGGTGGCCAGCGGCCATGCCGCGCTGACCACGGCCGCTTCCGGCCAGCTGTGCGACACCGTGGTGGCCGCCATCGTGGGCGCCGCGGGACTGGAGTCCACGCTGGCCGCCGCGCGCACGGGCAAGCGCCTGCTGCTGGCCAACAAGGAATCCATCGTGATGGCCGGCCCGCTGCTGCTGGAGGCCGTCGCCACCGGCAAGGGCGCGCTGATTCCCGTCGATTCCGAACACAACGCGATCTTCCAGTGCCTGCCCGGCGGCCGACCCGAGCTGGCTCGAAGTGGCGTGCGCCGGCTGGTCCTGACTGCCTCGGGTGGCCCGTTCCGCGGCCGCACGCGGGCCGAACTGGCCGGCATCACGCCGGACCAGGCCTGCAAGCACCCGAACTGGGTGATGGGGCGCAAGATCTCGGTCGACTCGGCCACCCTGATGAACAAGGGCCTGGAAGTCATCGAGGCCCACCACCTGTTCGCCGCGCCGGCCGAGGTCATCGACGTGGTGGTGCACCCGCAGAGCCTGATCCACTCGATGGTCGAGTACGTCGACGGCTCGGTGCTGGCCCAGCTGGGCAACCCGGACATGCGCACCGCGATCGCCCATGCCCTGGCCTGGCCGGAACGGATCGAGTCCGGCGTGCCTTCGCTGGACCTGGCCCGGTGCGCCCCGCTGCAGTTCGAGCCGCCGGACCTGGTCACCTTCCGCTGCCTGGCGCTGGCCTTCCAGGCCTTGCGTGCCGGCGGCGACGCCCCCGCCGTGCTGAACGCGGCCAACGAGGTCGCCGTGGAAGCCTTCCTCGGCGGCGCACTGCCCTTCCTGTCGATCGCCGACGTGGTCGAGTCGGTACTTGCGGAACTGCCGGCGCAAGCCGTGGTCGATGTTGGAACGCTTTGTGAACGCGACCGCATGGCGCGGGAGGCCGCCCGGCGCGTCCTGCGCAATGCTTGCTGATATTCTTGCTCCGATGACTTTCTGCCCCGGTACTTGATGACTTCCTTCTTCGGCTCGGTGTTCTGGTTGCTGGTCACGCTCGGCGTGCTGGTGACCTTCCATGAGTTTGGCCATTACTGGGTCGCGCGCCGCTGTGGGGTCAAGGTGCTGCGCTTCTCGGTCGGTTTCGGCAACGCGATCTGGAAACGCATCGGCCGCGACGGCACCGAATACCAGATCGCCGCGATTCCGCTGGGCGGTTACGTCAAGATGCTGGACGCCCGCGAGGGCGAGGTCGACCCCGCGTTGCAGTCGCAGGAATTCACCGGCAAGTCGGTGTGGAAGCGCATCGCCATCGTCGCCGCCGGCCCGGGCTTCAACCTGATCTTCACCGTCGCCGCGTTCTGGCTGATGTTCATGCTGGGCCGGCCCGATGCCGCCCCGCTGGTCACCGCCACGCCGCAGAGCATCGCCGCCAGGGCCGGCATCCAGCCTGGTGACCGCATCCTCCGCGTCGATGGCGAAGAGGTAGGCACCTATACCGATGCGATGGACGGCGTGGTCAACGCCCTGCTCGGGCGTTCGCCGCTGCCGCTGACCGTTCGGGGCACCGATGGTCGCCAGCGCGAACTGGTGTTGCCGCTGGACGAACTGCCCGCCGGCGAAGGCGTGGCCAGCTATCTGGATCAACTGGGGCTGAAGCTGGCCTCGTCCCCGGCGATCGCCGCCAGCGTGCTGCCCGGCATGCCGGCGGCACTTGGCGGCATGCAGGGCGGCGACCGGATCGTCTCGATCAACGGCCAGCCGGTGAGCGACTACGCCGCGTTCCAGAAACTGGTGCCACTCGAGGCCGCAAAATCGCCGCACCTGAAACTGGCGATCGAACGGGGCGGCAAGCCACTCGTGCTGGCGGTCGACGCGCGGCACGAATCCATCGAAGGCCAGCCGGTCAGCTGGATCATCGGCGTCAATGGCCCCGGCCCCGAACAGGTCACCTTGCGTTACGGGCCGATCAGGGCGTTTTCCGCCTCGCTCGACGCCACCTGGCGCAATACCGCGCAGACCTTCAACCTGATCGGCAAGATGATCAGCGGCCAGGCTTCGACCAACAACCTGTCCGGCGTGATCGGCATCGCCTCGGTGGCCAACCAGTCGGCCAGCATGGGCCTGCCCTGGTTCCTCAACTTCCTGGCGCTGGTTTCGCTGAGCCTGGCGATCCTCAACCTGCTGCCGATCCCGGTCCTGGATGGCGGGCACCTGCTGTATTATCTTGTGGAGTTGGTCAAGGGCAGTCCGGTCAGCGAACAGACGATGGTGGTCGGCCAGTACATCGGCATCGCCTTGCTGTTTACCCTGATGGGGCTGGCTTTCTACAACGACATCCATCGCATGCTGCCGTCGTGATGCCGACGCACGGCGACAACGGGATCACGATGACAGGCCTGACTGCGCCAGCCGCGGCAAGCTGCAGCGGTGTTTCAGGTCGCTCCCTGTCTCGGCAGGGTGCGTTTCTTTTTCGGGAAGGGGTTCGTCCCTGCCCCTTGCTCTTGATCGGGGCGGCCGCGCTGGCCGCTTCATCGAAATAACCCAACGGAATCGACGATGAAGCGTATCGCCGCGCTGATCCTGCTTGCCTCCCTCTCCGCCAATGCGTTCGCGTTCGATCCCTTCGTGGTGTCGGACATCCGCATTGACGGCCTCAGCCGGATTTCCGCCGGTACCGTCTACAACTATCTGCCGATCAACAAGGGCGACCAGCTGACCAACGACGGGGCGCAGCGCGCCATCCGCGCGCTGTACCAGACCAAGTTCTTCAGCGACGTCGAGATGGATCGCGAAGGCAGCATCCTGGTGATCAAGGTGGTCGAGCGCCCCTCGATTGCCAAGCTGACCCTGCGCGGCAACAAGGACATCAAGACCGACGACCTCAAGAAGGGCCTGAAGGAGATCGGCCTCACCGAGGGCGAGACCTTCGACCGGCTGGCGCTGGACAACGTGCAGCAGGAACTGATCCGGCAGTATTACAACCGTGGCAAGTACAACGTTTCGGTCGAACCCCACGTGACCCGGCTGGATCGCAACCGCGTCGCCATCGAGATCGAGATCCGCGAAGGCAAGGCCGCCAAGATCAAGGAATTGAACATCCTCGGCAACCATGCCTTCAGCGACAAGGACATCCGCGAGGGTTTCGAATCGGACACCAGCAGCTGGATGTCCTGGTATTCGAAGGATGACCAGTATTCGCGCGAAAAGCTGTCCGGCGACCTCGAGAAGCTGCAGTCCTACTACATGGATCGCGGCTACGCCGACTTCGGCATCGACTCCACCCAGGTAGCGATCGCACCGGATAAGCGTTCGATGTACATCGACGCCAGCATCAAGGAAGGCGAGGTCTATACGGTCAGCGACGTGAAGTTGCTGGGCGACCTGATCCTGCCTGAAAAGACCATGCGCTCACTCGTCTTCACCAAGGCGGGCGCTACCTTCAATCGTGCCGCGATCGAAGCCAGCAGCAAGGCGATCAAGGCGGTACTGGCCAACATCGGCTATGCCTATGCCAAGGTCACGCCGATTCCCAAGCTGGACAAGGAAAAGCGCACGGTCGACCTGACCATGTACATCGAGCCCGGCCAGCGCGTCTACGTGCGCCGGGTGATCTTCCAGGGCAATACGCGCACCGAGGACGGCGTGCTGCGCCGCGAGCTGCGCCAGCTGGAGGGTTCCTGGTATTCGCAGGCCGCCATCGACCGTTCCAAGGTCCGCCTGCAGCGGCTGGGCTACTTCAAGACGGTCGACATCGACAAGACGCGCGTCCCGGGCACCCAGGACAAGGTGGACGTCACCGTCAAGGTGGAGGAGCAGTCGGCCGGCAGCATGCAGTTCGGCATCGGCTACTCGCAGTACTCCGGCATCATCCTGAATGCCTCGGTGTCGCAGAACAACCTGTTCGGCACCGGCGACAGCTTCTCGATCAGCGGCGAGCGCAGCACGTACTACACCCGCCTTGGACTGAATTACTACAACCCCTACCTCACCGACAGCGGCATCGGCATCGGCTACAGCGCCTCGTACTCGAAGACCGACTACGGCAACACCGACTTCGCCAACTACGCGACAAGCACGACAAGTTTCTCCTCCTATCTCGGCATTCCGATCAGCGAAACCGACGGCTTGCGCGTGGGCCTGGGCATCAGCAGCAACAAGGTCAACCTGTACCCGGGCTACAGTCCGCTGGTGCTGATCGACTACCAGAACGAGATCGGCAACAAGACGATCCACACCTGGACCGGCACGCTGGGCTGGAACCACGACACCCGCAACGGCTACTGGGCGCCGACCCGCGGCGGCCTGATCTCGGCCTCGACCGACGTCGCCCTGCCCGGCTCGACCGTGCAGTACTGGAAACTCAACACCGAACTCAACCACTACTGGCCGATCGGCAAGGGCTTCGTGCTGTATCTGGATGGCCAGGTCGGCTACGGCAAGACCTATGGCAAGAACGGCCTCAGCGACGATGCCTACGATGCGCTGGCCGCGGCCAGCAAGGCCGACAATGTCAACCAGGGCCACATCATCACCGACATGCGCCAGGACCTGCCGTTCTGGCAGAACTACTACGCCGGCGGCGTGCGCGACGTGCGCGGCTTCCAGGACAACACCCTGGGTCCGCGCGTGTGCATCGATGGCAGCACGCCTGATGCCAAGGGCATGTGCAACAACGGCGCCTACTACTCCCAGCCGATCGGCGGCGCGTTCAAGGTCCTGGGCACGGCCCAGGTCTTCCTGCCGTTGCCGTTCCTGAAGGACGTCAACACCGCCCGCGTGTCCTGGTTCATGGACGTCGGCAACGTGTACAAGGACTACAAGAGCTTCGATGCCTCCGAACTGCGCGCATCAACCGGTCTCTCGCTGCAGTGGCAGGCGCCGATCGGCCCGCTGATCATCAGCCTGGCCGTGCCGTTCCGCTCCAAGGACGCCGATCGCCATTACGAGGAACGCATCCAGTTCACCTTCGGCAGCCAGTTCTGATTCCATCCGGAAGTGGATCGGAAAGCGCGGCCCGGCCGCGCTTTCTTTTGCCGGAAGGGTCGACTGCACGCCGCGCCGCCACCCTCTACAATGGCCGGCAGGTTCCGGAGCAAGCATGAGCACAATCCATTACACGGTGGCCGGGCTGGCCGAGCGGTTCGGCCTGGTCGCAAGCGGCGATGGCGCGCGGGTGATCGACGGCGTCGGCACTCTGGCGGGCGCCGGTCCCAGCCAGCTCAGCTTCCTGTCCAACAGCAAGTACAGCGGCCAGCTGGCAGCCACCCGCGCCGGCGTGGTGGTGTTGCGCGAAGCGGACCTGGCCGCGTGCCCGACGGCGGCGCTGGTCGCCTCCGATCCCTATGTGGCCTACGCGAAACTTGCCGCCCTGTTCGAACGGATGCCTGCCGCCGCGGCGGGCATCCACCCCAGCGCCGTGGTGGCCGACAGCGCGCAGGTCGATCCCGGCGCCAGCGTCGGGCCGGGCTGCGTTGTCGGCGAGCGTGCGGTGATCGCGGAGGGAGTGGTACTCGGTCCACACTGCATCGTCGGCGAGGACTGCACGGTCGGCGCGCATTCGCGGCTGGTCGCCCGGGTGACCCTGGTGACCCGGGTCACGCTGGGCCAGCGCGTGCTGGTGCACCCCGGTGCGGTGATCGGCTCGGACGGCTTCGGCCTGGCCTTCGACCGGGACCACTGGATCAAGCTGCCCCAGCTCGGCGGCGTGCGCATCGGCGACGATTGCGAGATCGGCGCCAACACCACGATCGACCGCGGCGCACTGGACGACACCGTGCTGGAAGAGGACGTACGGCTGGACAACCAGATCCAGATCGCCCACAACGTGCACGTCGGCGCGCACACCGCGATGGCCGGCTGCGCCGCGGTAGCCGGCAGCGCCAGGATCGGCCGTTACTGCATGATCGGCGGCAACGCCGGCGTGCTTGGCCATCTGGAACTGGCCGACCGGGTTACCATTACCGCCAAGAGCCTGGTCACGCATTCGATCCGCGAACCTGGCGAATATTCATCGGGCGTGCCCCTGCAGGACAACCGCCAGTGGCGGAAGAATGCGGCGCGCTTCAAACATCTGGACGAGTACGCGCGTCGACTGTCGACGCTGGAGAAGGACAGCGACAATGAGTGAAAACAGCGACTTCATGACCCTGCCGATCGATGTGGAGCAGATCCGGGAATTGCTCCCCCACCGCTACCCGTTCCTGCTGGTGGACCGAGTGATCGAGATCGTACCCGAGGTCAGCGTGGTCGCGATCAAGAACGTGACCATCAACGAGCCGTTCTTCCAGGGCCATTTCCCCAGTCATCCGGTAATGCCCGGCGTACTGATCATCGAGGCGATGGCGCAGGCCGCCGGCCTGCTGACCCAGGTCAGCCGCCACATGAAGGGCGACAAGGTCAGCCCGCTGTTCTACCTGGTCAAGGTCGACAACGCGCGCTTCAGCGCCCCGGTGGTTCCCGGCGACCAGTTGCGCATGGAAGTCAGCCTGAAGCGGCTGATGCGCGGCATGGGCATCTTCGAGGCCCGCTCCCTGGTCGATGGCAAGGAAGTGGCCAGTTGCGAATTGATGTGCGCCGCGAGGTCGGGCAAATGATCCATCCCACCGCATTGATCGACCCCTCCGCCATCATCGGCGCCAACGTCAGCATCGGCGCGTACAGCGTGATCGGTGCCGAGGTGGAGATCGGCGAAGGCACCGTGATCGGGCCGCATGTGGTGATCGAGGGTCCGACCCGGATCGGCCGCGACAACCGGATCAACCAGTTCGCCTCGCTGGGTGGCGATCCGCAGGACAAGAAGTGGCAGGGCGAACGCACCGAACTGGTGATCGGCGACCGCAACCTGATCCGCGAATTCACCACGATCAACCGCGGCACCGGTGACGGTGGCGCGATCACCCGGCTCGGCAACGACAACTGGGTGCTGGCGTACGTGCACATCGCGCACGACTGCCAGATCGGCAACAACGTGGTGTTCTCCAACTACTCGGCGCTGGCCGGGCACGTCAGCATCGGCGACTGGACGATCCTGTCCGGCTACTCCGGCGTGCACCAGTTCTGCAAGGTCGGCGCGCATGCGTTCATCGGCATGGGCTGCCTGGTCGGCCACGACGTGCCGCCGTTCGTGATGATGGCCAACGAACAGCACGGGCGCCCGCGGGGCATCAACAGCGAAGGCCTGAAGCGCCGTGGTTTCGACGCGCCGCGGATCGCCGCGATCAAGCGCGCCTACCGCACCCTGTACATGGCCGGCCTGTCGCTGCCCGAAGCCCGCGAAAAGCTGGCCGAACAGGCGCGCGAAAGCGACGACGTGCGCGCCATGCTGGAGTTCCTCGACCACAGCGAGCGGGCGCTCGCCCGATAAGCGCATCGCGCTTATCGGGAAATCAAGCACGCGCTCTGGCTCTCGCCTCACGAAGGAGACGAAATGCAAAACAGCGACGTCTCCACGCAAACGCCCCTGATCGCCATCATTGCCGGCGAAGACTCCGGCGACCAGCTCGGCGCCGACCTGATCGCCGCCTTGCGCCGACGCTATCCGCAGGCGCGCTTCGTGGGCATCGGTGGCGCGCGCATGCAGCGCGAAGGCTTCGAGTCCTGGTACGACATCCACGAGTTGTCGCTGTTCGGTTTCAGTGAAGTCATCCTCCACCTGCCCCGGCTGCTGCGCCTGCGCAAGGCGCTGGTCGCGCGCCTGTTCGAGCTGAAACCCGACGTGGTGGTCGGCATCGACGCGCCGGATTTCAACCTCGGTGTGGAGCAGCGCCTGAAACAGGCCGGCCTGCTGACCGTGCACTACGTCAGCCCGTCGGTATGGGCGTGGCGCGAGAAGCGTGCCGAGAAGATCGGCCGTAGCGCCCATCGGGTGCTCTGCCTGTTCCCGATGGAACCGGCGATCTATGCGAAGCACGGCATCGATGCGCGCTTCGTCGGGCATCCGCTGGCCGACCGTTTCGCCCTGGTATCTGACCGCGTGGGCGCGCGTGACGTGCTGCAGTTGCCGCAACAGGCGCCGGTGCTCGCCGTGCTGCCCGGCAGCCGGCTTTCCGAATTGAGCCGGCTGGGCCAGCCGTTCATCGCGGCCGCCAGTCGCGTCGCCGCGGCCGTCCCGGGCCTGCGCGTGGTCATTCCCGCGGCCAACGCCCGGGTCCGCGCGAAGCTCGACGCGCTGCTCGCCCACGTCCCCCAGGGCGAATCCCGCCCGCTGCTGCTCGACGGCCATGCGCACGAGGCGATGCTGGCGGCCGACGTGGTGCTGCTGGCGTCGGGCACCGCCACGCTGGAGGCGATGCTGGCCAAGCGGCCGATGGTGGTGGGCTATCGCGTGGCACCGATGAGCTATCGCATCGCCCGCGCGCTGAAGATGCTGAAGACCGACATCTATTCGCTGCCGAACATCCTGGCACGCGCCAGCGGCATCGATATCGGTGGCGGCCTGCTGGTGCCGGAACTGATGCAGGACGACTGCACCGCGGAGAACCTCGCTGCTGCCACCCTGGCGCTGTTCAAGGACAGCGAGCGGCGTGGCGCGGTGGTCGCCGCCTTCGAGCAATTGCACCAGGCGCTGCGCGGCGGGCTGGACGATCAGGCCGGCGATCGCGCCGCGGCGGCCATCGCCGAGCTGATCGATGCACGGAATCCCAGCCATGGCTGAGCGTTCCGCGAGTACCTGCTCCCCACCTCAATCCTTCCCCTCAGGGGGGATGAGGCAAGCGCAGGAAGCGCGGGAATCGATTGGAGCGAGCCTGTTCGTGGCCGGCGTGGACGAAGCGGGACGTGGCCCGCTGGCCGGCCCGCTGGCCGTCGCCGCGGTGATCCTCGACCCTTCCCGCCCGATCGCCGGTCTGGACGATTCGAAGAAGCTCAGCGAGGCGAAACGCGAGGCGCTTTATCCCCTGATCATCGAGCGCGCGCTGACCTGGTGCGTGGTGCTGGTCGAACCGGACGAGATCGACCGCCTGAACATCTTCCAGGCCACCATGACCGGCATGAGCCGCGCGGTTGCCGGCCTCGCACCGGGTGCGCACGAAGCCCTGGTCGACGGCAACCAGTTGCCGAAGGACCTGCCCTGCCCCGGCCGGGCGATCGTCGGCGGCGATGCGCTGGAACCGGCCATCAGCGCCGCCTCGATCCTGGCCAAGGTCAGCCGTGACCGCCTGATGGTGGCCATGGAAAACCTCCATCCCGGCTACGGCTTCGCCGCGCACAAGGGTTATCCCACCCCGGCGCACCTGGCTGCGCTGCAGATGCTCGGCCCCTGTGCCCAGCACCGCCGCAGCTTCGCCCCGGTGCGACTGCTGCTGGATCAGGCAAGGCTGTTCTGACCGCCCGGGGCGCTTGTTCCCGTTCCAGCCACGATCGCGCATCCCGATGAGATTGATCCGCATAGGCCATCGGTCTATGCAACTTTCCCCCGCGCGCGCGCATCATTACCTTCAAGGAAACCCGCACAGCACGGATGCGCCCGTTGCACCGGCCCGTACTGACCTGCCGGCCCGCTCGCCAGCGAACTCGCACGCGTTCCCAGGGAACGCAGGAGTCACGCCATGATGCATCCGCAAAGCCACCCGACCACCCCGTCGCCATCGACCGCGGCGTCCGCATGGGAACCGGTTCTCGACACGACCGATCGCACCGACGAAACCCCGCTGTCGCACGCCGACTACAACCTGCAACCGCTGCGGGTACGGGCCCTCGATCATTACGTGAGCAGCGCCGGCGAGGACGAGCGCTTCTTCGTCCGCTGAGCCGGCAGGCCACCCGATCCGGCCACGCGGCCCGACTTCCTCGCTCCGCGGCATGTTGCTACGCTGGCGCGTGCCCCGGGGGAATGGAAGAGATGCGCAGAATCGCGATCGTGCTGCCTGGCCTGTTGCTTGGCCTGCTGCTTTGCTGCAACGCCGTGGCCGGCGACAGGCCGGGACTCCAGCCGGGCGACACGCCGCCGGATGCGCTGGGCACCACGCAGCGAGGCCAGGAGGTGACCGTCTCCTCGCTGCACGGCAAGGTCGTGGTGATCAGTTTCTGGGCCACCTGGTGCGGCTACTGCATGGAAGAGATTCCCGTGCTGGCGAAGCTGCAGTTGCTGGCGACCCGGCGCGGCCTGCCGCTGCAGGTGGTGGCGGTCAATCATCGGGAAGACCGCGACACCTTCGTGCGAACCTCGCGCGTACTGCGCAGGAGCCTGCCCGAACTGCTGGTCACCTGGGACCGTGACGGCGCGATCGGCAAGCCCTACGGCGTCAGCGGCATTCCGGTGATGGTGATGCTGCGTCGCGACGGCAGCATCGCCCACGTCCATGTCGGCTACGGTGCCGACATGCTGGACACGCTGGTCGCCGAGATCAACGCCCTGCTGCTCGAACAGCCTGCCGCGACGGCAGCCGTCGCCAGGCCTTGAGTTGATCGGGCCTTGATTTGATCGGACCTTGAGCCGATCGGGCGGGGCGCCGGCGCGCTTCGCGCAAACCGCGCGGAAGTCAATCTTGCCGCTGCCCCGGCCGCCGGGTAGCCTGCATGAATTCAGTGCGTAAACCGGCATGACCGTCAGCTACACCCACCTGCACCTGCACAGCGAATATTCGCTGGTCGACTCGACTATCCGCATCAAGGCGCTGGTCGCCGCCTGCGTGCGCGACGGCATCCCGGCGGTGGCACTGACCGACGACAGCAACATGTTCGCGCTGGTGAAGTTCTACAGGGCCTGCAGTGCCGCCGGCATCAAGCCGATCGGCGGTTGCGACCTGTGGATTTCCTCCAGCGACGACCCGCGTCCGTGGCGACTCACCCTGCTGTGCCAGAACCGCGACGGTTATCTCAACCTGTCGCGACTGGTCTCGCGCGCATGGCAGGAAGGTCAGCACGGCGGGCGCGCCCTGGTCGACGTGTCGTGGCTCACTGCCGGCGCCACCGAGGGCCTGATCGCCCTGCTCGGACGCGACAGCGAAACCGCCCGCCTCGCCATCGGCCAGGGCATCGGCGCGGCGCAGGCCAGGTTGCGTCCGCTGGCCCGGCTGTTTCCCGACCGGCTGTATCTGGAGCTGACCCGCTGCGGCCGCGACGGCGAGGAAAACTGGAACACCGCCGCGCTGGCACTGGCCGGCGAACTGGCGCTGCCGGTGCTGGCCAGCAACGACGTGCGCTTCCTCAAGCAGGACGACTTCGCCGCGCACGAAGCGCGCGTATGCATCAACCAGGGCCGCGTGCTGGCCGATCCCAAGCGCCCCCGCGAATACAGCGACCAGCAATACCTGAAGACGCCCGCCGAGATGGCCGCGCTGTTCGCGGATATTCCCGAGGCGCTGGAAAACACCGTCGAACTGGCCAAGCGCTGCACGCTGGAACTGAAGTTCGGCACGTACTACCTGCCCGACTTCCCGGTGCCCGAAGGCCACGACCTCGACAGCCATATCCGCGAGCTGTCGCGGCAAGGCCTGCGCGAGCGCCTGGAAAACGCGCCGCTGGCAGCCGACCACACGCTGGACGACTACCACGCCCGGCTGGAACGCGAGCTGGACGTCATCGTCAAGATGGGCTTCCCCGGCTACTTCCTGATCGTGGCGGACTTCATCAACTGGGGCAAACAGAACGGCATCCCGGTCGGCCCCGGCCGCGGTTCGGGCGCCGGCTCGCTGGTGGCGTGGGCGCTGAAGATCACCGACCTCGACCCGCTGCAGTTCAACCTGCTGTTCGAGCGCTTCCTCAACCCCGAACGCGTGTCGATGCCCGACTTCGACATCGACTTCTGCATGGATCGCCGCGACGAGGTGATCGACTATGTGGCGCGCAAGTACGGTCGCGACCGCGTCAGCCAGATCATCACCTACGGCTCGATGGCGGCCAAGGCTGTGCTGCGCGACTCCGGTCGCGTGCTCAGCATGCCGTACGGCCAGGTCGACCGGCTGGCCAAGATGGTGCCGCCGCGACCGCTCGACCTCACGCTTTCCGACGCGCTCGGCCGCTCCGAGAAATCGAAGAAGGAGACCGACCGCGTCGTCAAGGAGTTCTGCGAAACCTACGAGCAGGACGAGGATGCCCGTGCACTGATCGACCTGGCGCTGAGCCTGGAAAACCTCACCCGCAACGCCGGCAAGCACGCCGGTGGCGTGGTGATCGCGCCGACCCCGCTGACCGACTTCGCGCCGCTGTACTGCGAAGCCGGCGGCGGCGGCGTGGTAACGCAATACGACAAGGACGACGTCGAAGCGGTCGGCCTGGTGAAGTTCGACTTCCTCGGCCTGCGCACGCTGACCATCATCGACTGGGCGGTGAAGGCGATCAACGCGCGCCGCGCGAAAGCCGATGAAGCGCCGCTGGACATCTCGGCGCTGCCGCTGGACGACCCGGCGCCGTACGAGCTGCTGAAGAAGGCGCAGACGGTCGCCGTGTTCCAGCTCGAATCCTCCGGCATGCAGCGCATGCTGAAGGACGCCAAGCCCGACCGCTTCGAGGACATCATCGCGCTGGTGGCGTTGTACCGCCCCGGCCCGATGGACCTGATCCCGAGCTTCGTGGCGCGCAAGCACGGCCGCGAGGAAGTGGAATATCCCGACCCGCGCGTCGAGCCGATCCTGAAAGAGACCTACGGCATCATGGTCTACCAGGAGCAGGTGATGCAGATGGCGCAGATCGTGGGCGGCTACTCGCTCGGCGGCGCCGACCTGCTGCGCCGCGCGATGGGCAAGAAGAAACTGGAGGAGATGGCCAAGGAGCGCGCCAAGTTCCGCGAGGGTGCGGCGAAGGACGGCCTCAGCGGCGAGAAGGCCGATTCCATCTTCGACCTGATGGAGAAATTCGCCGGCTACGGCTTCAACAAGTCGCATGCCGCCGCCTACGCGCTGGTTTCGTACCAGACCGCGTGGCTGAAGGCGCACTACCCCGCCGAGTTCATGGCCGCCACGATCTCCGCGGACATGGACAACACCGACAAGGCGGTAACCTTCCTCAACGAAGCGCGCGCGATCGGCATCACCGTGCAGCCACCGGACGTCAACGCGTCCGAGTACATGTTCGTGGCGATCGAACCGAAGGTGATCCAGTACGGCCTCGGCGCGATCAAGGGCGTTGGCCAGGGTGCGTGCGAAGCGATCGTGGCCGAACGCACCCACGGCGCCTATACGGACCTCGCCGATTTCTGTCGTCGCGTCGATCCCAACAAACTCAACCGGCGCGTGCTCGAAGCCCTGATCATGGCCGGAGCGCTGGATGCGCTGGCGGCCAATCGCGCCAGCCTGATGCTGCAACTGCCCGACGCGATCAAGGCCGCCGAACAGCACCTGCGCGACAAGCAATCCGGCCAGAACGACATGTTCGGCGCGGCGATGGGCAACACCACGCCGGTAGTGAAAATCGAACTGCCGACCGTGCCCGAATGGCCTCTGGAACAGAAGCTGCAGGGCGAGCGCGACACGCTGGGCCATTACCTGTCCGGCCATCCCACCGACCCGTGGAAGGACGAACTGGCGCAACTGTCGACCTGCCCGCTGGGCGAGATCGTCGATCGCTACCAGCCGCCCAAGCCGCGCAAGAACGACGACGGCGACAACAACCGTTTCCGCCGTGGCCCCGACACACCATGGACCGTCGCCGGCATGGTCACCGCCGTGCGCAAGCGCGGCGACAGCGATGCCTTCGTGCGGCTGGAAGACGGCACCGGCATCATCGAGGTGAGCTTCTTCGGCGAGCTGTACCAGCAGATGGCGCCGCTGCTCACCCGCGACCAGATGTTGGTGGTCGATGGCGGCCTGCGCATCGACGACTTCTCCGGCGGCGGTTTCCAGTTGCGCGCACGCAGCGCGTTGTCACTGGAAGACGCCTGTCGCAAGCACGCACGCGTGCTGCAGCTGAAATTGAACGGCATCGGCCCCGACTTTGCCGCCCAGTTGCAGCGCACCCTGGCCGGCTACCGCGGCGGTCGCGCCAGCGTCACCCTGCATGGCTACCGCAACCGCAACGCCCAGGCCGACCTGGAACTGGGCGAGGCCTGGCGGGTCGACGCCATCCCCGACCTGTTGCGCGCCGTCCGCGCCCTGCCCGGCGTGCAAGCCGTCCGCCTGCGCATCGTCAAGCAGCAGGATTGACGCGCCTTGCTCCCTCCCCTGCTTCGCAGGTGGGGTGGGGGGTCGCTACTTCCTGCCACGCTCCATCATCGTCTTGAGGTCGGCAAACGGATTGCCCGTCGCCGGCGGCGCTTCCTCCACCGCCATCACCCCGCCGCGCACGTGGTCGATGTGCCGCGAGTGCTCGTTGTCGTGGCAATACACGCACAGCAGCTCCCAATTGCTGCCGTCGGGCGGGTTGAAGTCGTGATCGTGGTTGCGGTGGTGCACGGTCAGCTCGGACAGGTTCGTGCGGGTGAACTCGCGGGCGCAGCGACCGCACACCCACGGGTACATCTTCAGGGCACGCTCGCGATAACCCAACTCGCGCTGCTCGGCGGCGCGCCGGGCCTCGGCCACGATGCGGTCGAGTTTCGCGTTGTCGATGGGCTTGCTTGACATGCAGATGATCCAACTGCGGACGTGATGGGACAGGCGTGATGGGGCGGACGATAGCGCAATCGCGCCGCCCGTGGCAGACCGGGTGTCGACCCCGTCACAGCCATACGGCGGCGTTCTCGCGTTTTGTTGCGGGACGCTATACTGCAGCGCTTCAGTACCGTGAATTGCAGCGAATGAACCCAAACTTCCTCGATTTCGAACAACCCATTGCCGAACTGGACGCGAAGATCGAAGAGCTTCGCCACGCCAGCGACGGCCAGGCGTTCAATATCGAGGACGAGGTCGGCCGCCTGCGCGAGAAGCTGAAGATCAAGACCGCCGAGATCTTCCGCAACCTCAACTCGTGGCAGACCACCCAGCTGTCGCGCCACCCGGCGCGTCCGTACACGCTCGACTACATCGGCGTGATCTGCGAGGAATTCCACGAACTGGCCGGCGACCGCATGTACGCCGAGGACGCCGCCATCGTGGGCGGCCTGGGCCGCGTCAACGGTCGGCCGATGGTGATCATCGGCCACCAGAAGGGCCGCAACACCAAGGACAAGGTGCGCCGCAATTTCGGCATGCCGCGCCCGGAAGGCTATCGCAAGGCCTTGCGCCTGATGAAGATGGCCGAGCGTTTCGGCCTGCCGCTGCTGACCCTGATCGACACCCCCGGAGCCTATCCCGGCGTCGGTGCCGAGGAGCGCGGCCAGAGCGAGGCGATCGCCCGCAACCTGCTGGAAATGGCCGAACTCAAGGTGCCGATCATCTGCACCGTGATCGGCGAAGGCGGCTCCGGCGGCGCGCTGGCGATCGGCGTGGGCGACCGCACCAACATGCTGCAGTACTCGACCTATTCGGTGATCTCGCCCGAAGGCTGCGCCTCGATCCTGTGGAAGAGCGCCGACAAGGTGAAGGACGCCGCCGAAGCCCTGGGCATGACCGCCCCGCGCCTGTTCGAGCTGGGCCTGGTCGACAAGGTCGTGCGCGAGCCGCTGGGCGGCGCCCATCGCAATCCGCGCTCGATGGCGATCCGCCTGAAAGCCGTGCTGCTGAAGCAGCTCGACGAACTCCAGGCGATGCCCGTGCCCGACCTGCTCGAACAGCGCTACCAGCGCCTGCGCAGCTACGGCGCGTACCAGGGATAACTGCGAAACCCTGTCGCAGGGGCGCGCCGGTCTCGGCTGAGGCATCGTCTCCGGCATGGCCGGAACATGCCGCCAGTCACGTAGCGCCCGCAAAATGGCCTGGATACCATGATCCGTCAGTCGCCAATGCATTCCTGCGGACGCGACTGAACTGAAGTGACCCGCTGGTGTCCGCACGCATGTGCGCAATTGGCGGGAGTTCGCCAGCGTTCTCGCCCATCGCGCCATGGGCTGCTGAAGCATCGAGCTTATTTTCATCCTGGACACGACGGCCGCAAGGGGAATGCGAGCATGAAATTCATCAGTCTGACGTTCGTACTCGTTGCCGCCTGCGTATGCCAGCTACCAGGTGACGCACGGGCCCAATCTCCCCGGAGCGAACAAGCCGCGCCGCTCGCCAAGGCGGCGATCGGGCCCGCCCCGATCCATTTTCATTATTTCGATGCCGGGCTGACGTCCACCCCGGCTCATCCGCTGGACACCAAATCCTTGCAAGCGCTCGGCCAACGCTGGGTGGCGCAGTGCTCGGAGGGCGGCCAGTTCGCGAGTCTCGCCGCCACTTTCGCCCCGAACCCTTCGTTTTCGGCCAAGGAACGCGAAGCCGTGTCGAAGCGTTTCGACCAGGCCCGTTTCGAGGCCCTGGCCACGGCGGCATGGCGCAAAGCCAACGCCGCACTCCCCCAGGCAGCACCACTGAACCTGTGCGTCGAACTGGTCGACGCGCACAGTGAATTCATTACCAAGGCGATGCGTGGCGTGACCGGCCTGACCGCAGGCAGCGGCCGGATCATGCTGAAAGTGTCGGTCGATGCAGACTGGGCGCGCATGCTGCCGTACGCATTGGCGCACGAACTGCACCACAGTTACTGGGCGAGCCATGACTTCGATCCCGCCAAGCCGTTCTCCCTGCTCGATTACATGGTCTTCGAGGGGCGCGCGGACTACTTCGCCCACTTGCTCTATCCCGACACGTTCGCACCGTGGGACGAAGCCCTGACCGATAGCCAGTTCGCGGCATTGTGGCCACGGTTGCGCGGCGACGCGGACAGCACCGATTTCGCAATGATGCGGGCGGTGATGTTCGGCGATCCTCGTCAGCAGATCCCGCAATGGGCCGGCTACAGCGTCGGCTACCGGCTGGTAGCCCAGCGCATGCAGCTCAAGCCGGCCATGGACATCGCGACCATGACCGCCGCGCCGGCATCGGCCTTTCTGCCGGCCGTCCCGGTCAACGGCCGCTGACGGAACCGACGGCACAGCCATCGCCACGGCGACCCCGCCATTGCCGGCAGCACAAGGGCTGGAGCGTGCCTTAAGCATGCGGGGCCCGCTCGCGGGGCGATGCCGTGGCGTTGGCGCAAGGCCGGCGAGTCGCGCAGGGGGCCGGACGGACCACGCCGGGTCAGGGCGCGATACCATCGCGTCACCGAACTTTTCACCGGAAACGCCATGGCCCACGACAAGCTCGCCGTACTGATCGACGCCGACAACGCCCGCCCGGCGATCGTCGAGGGCTTGCTGGCGGAAATCGCGAAATACGGCACCGCCCACGTCAAGCGCATCTACGGCGACTGGACCAAGCCCGACTTGAACGGCTGGAAGGAAGTGCTGCTGCGCCACTCGATCCAGCCGATCCAGCAGTTCCGCTACACCGTCGGCAAGAACGCCACCGACTCGGCGATGATCATCGATGCGATGGACCTGCTCTACGCCGGGCGTTTCGACGGCTTCTGCATCGTCTCCAGCGACAGCGATTTCACCCGGCTCGCCTCGCGCATCCGCGAATCGGGGCTGACCGTGTACGGCTTCGGCGAGCGCAAGACACCCGAACCGTTCCGCACCGCCTGCGACAAGTTCATCTACACCGAAGTGCTGGCCGGCACCACGGCGACCGCCGAAGCCGAAGAGGCGCCGAAACAGCGCTCGGCCAAGGAACTGCGCGGCGACACCCACCTGATGAACCTGCTGCGCGGCGCCATCGAGGCGGCCTCGGACGACACCGGCTGGGCCGGTCTGGGCCCGATCGGCAGCATCATCAACAAGCAGTCGCCCGACTTCGATTCGCGCAACTACGGCTATGCCAAGCTCAGTGGACTGATCAAGGGCATCGGCCTGTTCGATACCGAGGAACGCCACATCGGCAACGGCAAGCACATCTACGTGCGCCAGCGCGCCGCGAAAAAATGAGCGGCCCGAAGTGAGCGACATGCTGCACCGGCACCTGCGCCGCGCGCTCGAGACCTTGCCGCCCGCGCCCCTGTGCGTGGCCTTCAGTGGCGGGCCCGATTCCAGCGCCTTGCTGCATGCGCTGGCGCAGTTGGCGCCGGCGCGCCTTCGCGGGCTGCGGGCATTGCATGTCGATCACGGCCTGCACGGGGACAGCCGGCTCTGGGCGGAACATTGCCGGGCGTTCTGCGCCGCGCTCGACATCCCCTGCGAGGTGTTGCCGGTGCACGTGCAGCGTGGCAGCGGCAGCGGCCTGGAAGCGGCCGCACGCGAAGCGCGCCACGCCGCGCTGGCCGCCCGGTTGCGCGAAGGCGAGCTGCTGTTGTTCGCCCATCACCGCGACGATCAGGTCGAAACGGTCTTGCTGAAACTGCTGCGCGGCGCCGGGCCCGAGGGACTGGGCGGCATGCGTGCCTTGCGCCGGTTCGGTGGTGGCCAGTTGTGGCGCCCGCTGCTCGAACTTCCCCGCCAGCAGCTGCACGACTACGTGGCGGCGCAGGGGCTGGCCTGCATCGACGACCCATCCAATGCCGACATCCACCTCGCCCGCAATCGCCTGCGCCACGAGATCCTGCCGCAGTTGCTGCGCTTCTGGCCGCAGGCGCCGGATTCGATCCTGCACAGCGCCGCATTGAGTCGCGCGGCGGCGGACACGCTGCGCACGCAATGGCTGGCCGCGTTCGAGGAACTGCACGATGCATCCAGCGGCAGCCTCGACGCCCCTGGCTGGCTGGCGCTGGCGCCGGCGCTGCGCGAACCCTTGCTCGATCACTGGCTGCATGCGCGTGGTCGCAGCGCGCCCACCGCGGCGCAACGCCAGCAGATCGAGCGTCAATGCGCGGCACGTGCCGGCCGGTTGCCCTGCATTCGCTGGGATGACACCGAGCTGCATATCTGGAAGGGTCGGCTGTGGGCGCTGCCGACCGCCATCGACATCGATGACGAGTGGCAGGCCGACTGGCATGGCGAACCACTGCTGCTTCCCGACGGCGGCGAATTGGCCCTGGATGATCCTGCCGCCCGCCTCGCGCAACCCTTGCGCGTGCGGCTGCGTCGCGGCGGGGAACGCATCAAGCCCGAGGGCGACGCGCACACCCGGGAATTGCGCGACCTGTTCCAGCAGGCGCGGATGCCGCCATGGCGGAGAGCGTGTTGTCCCTTGATCCATGCGGGCGATGAGCTGGTGGCGGTGGCGGATCGCTGGGTTAGCGGGCGTGGGGCGGAGTTGTTTCGGGCGGTGGGGGCGTGGCCGCGTTGGCGGGCGGGGCGGTGAGGCGGGGCGGCCCTCACCTCAATCCTCTCCCGCAAGCGGGAGAGGAGGCTGACGTGCCGAACGGGAGTCGGACTTCGTGCTTCGGCTTGGCTCGGTGGGTCGAGTTTCGGTGGTGGATTGGGTAGATTGGGGTGCCCTCACCTCAATCCTCTCCCGCAAGCGGGAGAGGAGGCGATGGTGCCGAGCGGGAGTCGGGCTTCGTGCGTCGACGTAGCGTGGTGGATCGGGTTGTCTTTCTGCATTGATTCTAGGGGCCTGCTGCGTTAGCGTTGCGGGCCATGGCCAAGACCGTTCCCGCAACCAGCAAGACCCCGCCCGTCGCCGACTTCGAACACTCGCTCGACGAGCTGGAGCAACTGGTTGCGAAGATGGAGGGTGGCGACATGAGCCTGGACGATTCGCTGGCCTCGTTCGAGCGCGGCATCGGTCTGTTCCGCCATTGCCAGCAGTCGCTGGAACAAGCCGAATTGCGCGTGCGCCTGCTGCTTGATCCCGATGCCCCCGACAGCGCCCAGCCGTTTGAACCCGAACTCTGATCACGCCGAGCTAGGCCCTGCCCTGCAGTCCCTGATCCAGCGCGCCGAACAGGCGCTCGATCGTCATCTGCCGCCGGCCGGACACTCCCCCGCCGAACTGCACCGCGCGATGCGTTATGCCGTGCTGAGTGGCGGCAAGCGGTTGCGTCCGCTGCTGGTCTACGCCGCCGCGCAGGCGCTGGGCCATGACAGCGCCGCGCTGGATGCACCGGCCTGCGCGGTGGAGCTGATCCACGCCTATTCGCTGGTGCACGACGACCTGCCTGCGATGGACGACGACGCCCTGCGCCGCGGTCGCCCGACCTGCCACATCGTGTTCGGCGAGGCGATGGCGATCCTCGCCGGCGACGCGCTGCAGGCGCTGGCGTTCGAGATCCTCGCCGACGACGCCGCGCGCCAGGTCGAGGCCGCCACCGGCATCGCCATGTTGCGTGCACTGGGCCGCGCCTGCGGCGCCGAAGGCATGGCCGGTGGCCAGGCGCTCGACCTCGCCGCGGTCGGCCAGCGGCTGAGTCTGGACGAACTGGAACACATGCACGCCTGCAAGACCGGCGCGCTGATCCGCGCCTCGGTGCAGCTGGGCGCGCTGGCCGCCGGCGCCGGGGCCGATGCACTGGAAGCACTGGACCGTTATGCGTATGCCGTCGGTCTGGCCTTCCAGGTGCGCGACGACATCCTCGACGTGGAAGGCGAATCGGCGGTGATCGGCAAGACCGCCGGCAAGGACGCCGCCGCCGACAAGCCCACCTTCCCCTCGATCATCGGCCTCGACGCCTCGCGCGCCCGGCTGGCCGGACTGACCGAGCAGGCGCTCGACGCCGTCGCACCGTTCGGCGCACAAGGCAGGCTGCTGGAAGAACTGGCGCGTTACGCCGCGCACCGGCATCACTGAGCACCGGGATACGACCCTGCGGGGACGATTACGGCTACGGCGCCAGGGTCAGCGCCATCTGGCCATCTCCCACACCCTCAACCGCCTTCGGATCGATTCGCCGGTGGCGCAAAGGATGGCAGCTCGAACTTGGGCACGGGCAAGGTCACATCCACCGGCAGATTGTCCATCTTGCCCGTCCGCAGGAACGCGTAGATCGCCGCCTTTGCCGCAGGACTTTCCCGCAACTGGTAGAACGTGCCATCGTGACTGGCTCGATGGACCAGGATCGCCCGGCCATTCGGGAAATACGGCAGCAGGCCAAGGGTGTTCTCGATTGGCGTGGAAGTGTCCCAGTCACCGTGCACGAACACCACCGGGATCGGGCTTTCGACCGGCACCCTCAACGCGTCGCCCATGTCCCGGGTAGGCCAGTCGGCTGCCGAGGCGATGTTCGCCTCGAAGTTCCAGGTACCCAGCAGTTCGACCGCGGGATCGGTACGAAGCTGCTGCTCGCGCGCCGCGGTAACGCCGAGGCTGCTGTCTGCCAGGGGGCCGATCAGGGTCGTGGTCCCCGCCTGGCGATCGGCGAGGACCTCGCGCGCCCAATCGTCGTAATGCCGGTGGTAGAGCGACAGGATGAAGGCTGGCCACTGCTCGCTCTCCTGTGTATGGGAAAGCAGCGCGAGCTGAAGATCCTCCGCACCCAGCACCACGGTCGATGCCTGCCCCGCCGCATTACGGACTTGCACACGCACCGGCGCACCGGCGAAACGCCGATGCAGGGCGCGCACCGCCTCCATCATGCCGCCGGGCGGCAGGTAAGGCGCCAGCGAGGGGTCGCGATCGGCGTCGCAAGCGATGCGCTGCAGCGCCGCGAATACATGCGACGGCATGTCGTAGCCATTGTTCAACGGCTCCACGCTAGACAGCACGGCGCGCGCGACGATGTCCGGATGCAGCCGCATCACCGCCAGGCTCCATTGCGAGCCGAAGCTCCCGCCGAACAGGCTGATCTTGTCGTAGCCGAGCGCCCGACGCAGGTCGTCGACGTCGGCGGCGAATTCGCCGATGTCATAGCCGGACAGATCCTTGTCCGGATTCGCCGCGACAGCCGCCCTGGCCTGGGCACGCATGGATTCGACTTCGGCATGGACCGAAGCGGGCCGGTCCAGCGGGATGGCGGCGCTCTTTGCCGTGAGCATGTCACCGCGACGCGTATAGCCGCGTTGTTCGATCACCACCAGGTCGCCCACGACGCCGTAGGTCAACCATGACCGCAGCCGGGCGGTGGCCGTTCCATCATGGTCGGTGAGCACGCCGAGCACGCTCACGCCGGGGCCTCCCGGCAGCCAGAACACCGGCGGCGCGCCGGTAGGCCGGGTTCCCCGGATGCGGGCAAAGCCGATGCCGATGAGGCGACTGCCGGGCTTGTGCCGGTTTTCAGGCACGTACAGCGTGCCGATTTCGTAAGGCACGCTGGCTCCCGTTTCGGAGCGGACCGTGCCATGTTCGACGACGATGTCGCCGGGCCGATGCGGAGTAGCCGCGAAAACCGGTGCCGCCAGAAACAGCAACGGCAGTGCGCGCCGCAAGAACATCGTCTGGATGATCGATCGCATGTGCGGCGCTCCCTGGGGGATGGCAGGGATATTTTCACCGAAATATCTTTACGTCAAGATACTTCACATCAAGTATGATTGCCGCATGCCCACGAAGTCCGCCAGGGGAGCCGCTCCCGTCGAGCACGATGTCGTCGACCTGCTGCTACTGGACTGGCGTCGCGAGCGGCCGGATCTGGATGCGTCGGCGATGGCGGTGGTCGGACGCATCCTGCACCTGGGCCGCCTGCTGGAAACCGGCGCCGGCGAATACCTGCACGAGAGCGGGATCAGCTACACCGAGCTCGATGTCCTGGCCACGCTCAGGCGTTCAGGGGCGCCGTACCGGCTGACCCCGACCACGCTCAGAAAGTCGGTGCTGCTCACTTCCGGCGCCATGACAGCCTGCCTCAATCGCCTGGAAACGCGCGGGCTGATCGTGCGCAACCTGGAGGCCAGCGATCGCCGCTCACTGGCAGCGGCGCTCACGGCCAGGGGGATCAAGCTGATCGATCAGGCGATCGGCGTGCGCTTCAGGCAGGCCAGCCAGGTCGTCTCGGGCCTGAGCGCGGCCGAACGGACCGAACTTGCACGATTGCTGCGCAAGTTGCGCCTGCAATTGCGAGCCTGACGCACCGCGAGCCGGGAGCGGCCTGGCTTGGCGACCGCCCGCCTGCACGCGCCTCGCACCGCTCTGCCCGGCGACGCGCTGAACCCGTTCGCCGGCGTTCCCCGGCGCCGCGCAGAAACTTGCTACCCGGCAGTTCCTATGCTGCACTCGGACACTGTCGCCATCGCGGCAAGGGGTCGTCAACCGATGCGTCTGCGCCACATCGAAGTGTTCCATGCGGTGCTGACCACCGGCAGCCTGACCGGGGCGGCGGACCTGCTGAACATCTCGCAGCCTGCCGCCAGCAAGGCGCTGCAGCATGCCGAGCAGCAACTGGGCTTCGCCCTGTTCAGCCGGGTGCGCGGGCGCCTGCAGCCGACCCAGGAGGCTCTGCTGCTGCGCCACCGCGTCGACAAGATCATCCAGGATCTGCACGACCTGCAGCGCCTCACCGCGAACATCGGCGACCCTGAAAGCTCGCCGCTGCGGGTGACCTGCACGCCGACCCTGGCGCATGCGCTGGTACCCGACGCGACCACCCTGCTGCGCAAGTCCTTTCCCAACACCACTGCCGAACTGTTCACCCAGCACTCGGCGGAGATGTGCGAATCGCTGATGCTCCACGAAGCGGACATCGGGCTCACCCTGCAGCACGCCGGCCACCAGGGCCTGCACCAGGAGCCGCTGTGCCGCGGCCACATCATGGTCATCGCTCCGCCCGACTGGTGGTCGCCGGAGGAACTGGCGCAGCCGCTGTCGGTCACCGCGCTGGCCGACCAGCCGATGGTCGGCATCGCGGTGCACGATGCATTGGGCCGCATGCTGCAAGGCCACCTGAGCCAGGTGGTACCGGCACCGCGCACCGCGGTCTGGGTGCAGACCTACCAGCTGGCGTATTCGCTCGTCGCGCAAGGCGAGGGCCTGGCCCTGGTCGATCCGTTCACCGCGTCGTGGGGCGGCGGGAAGACCGTGCAGACGCGTCCGCTGAAACTGCAGCTGGACGTGGTGCTCTACGCACTCTATCGGCTGGACAGTCCGCTGAACCCGCTGCAGAAGCGCTTCCTCGGCCTCGTCCGCCAACTGGCCCAGCAGATGCTGGGCCAGGCCTGAGGCGCCCCGGCGCGGCGCTCCGGCGCCAGCCACACCCACAACCTTTGGTTATGCCTGGTGCCGGTCTTTTCATTGGAGGCTGGCGCGGGGCTGTGACTATCCTCGATCCGTGTCGTGAGGGGGAGAGTGGATGTCCGACCGGAGCACGCCTCGATCAGATGCAGGGTCAGTCCGCGCGGCGGCGACACGCCGACGCGGCATGCACCCAAGCCGGCGGCAGCACACGCGGGGCGGAAGGGGCCGCCCCGATTCACGATGCAGCAAGTCAACGATTCGCTTCGAAGTCGTCGCCGACCCGCCGGGCGGTACCGCCGCCGCGGCCGGCCGCATCATGTTGCTGCAAAACATCCGGGGAGAATGTTCATGAACAAGCGTACCGGTCGGATCGTTCCGACCCTGCTGTCTGCCGCGATCCTGCTCGTCCTCGCCAACGCCGCCACGGCACAGGAGGCCAATCCGCCAGCCGACGCGCAAGGCCAGACACCCGCCGCCACGCCGGCCAGGGCGAAGAACCTGGGACCGGTGGTGGTAACCGGCACCCGCGCCGGCAACCGTACGGAAAGCTCGTCGCTGACGCCGATCGACGTGATCTCCGCCGACGTGCTGAAGCAGACCGGCACGATCGACCTGACCCAGGCGCTCGAGCGCGCCATCCCCTCGCTGAATTTCCCGTTCGCGCCCGCCTCCGACACGTTCGCGTTCCAGCGTCCGTTCGAGCTGCGCGGCCTGTCGCCGGATCAGGTGCTGGTGCTGGTGGACGGCAAGCGCTGGCATCCCGGCGCGCTGGTGCTGAGCCTGGGCCAGATCGGCCAGGGCTCGCAGGGCATCGACCTCAACACGATCCCGCTGTCGGCCATCGATCACATCGAGGTGCTGCGTGACGGCGCCTCCGCGCAATACGGTTCCGACGCGCTGTCCGGCGTGGTCAACATCATCCTGAAGAAGGGCGCCAAGGGCGGCGACGTGCAGCTCAGCGGCGGCCAGTTCTCCGCCGGCGATGGCCGCCAGTGGCAGGGCGCGGCGAACTTCGGCATTCCGCTGGGCGGCGACAGCGGCTGGCTGCGCATCACCGCCGAAGACAGCAACCAGAGCCCGAGCAACCGCGCCGGTGTCGACCGCCGCCCCGGCCTGGCCCAGCTCGGCGTGAAGTTCCACTTCGGCACGGTGTCGTTCAAGAACAAGAACCTGTTCCTCAACACGCAGTACGACATCACGCCCGGCGTGCAGTTCTACGCGTTCGGCCACTACGGCCGCCGCGTGGGCGAACCGCGCGGCTTCTACCGCTACGGCAGCAACACCGCCTACCCGAACAACCCGCTGATCGGCCTGGTCTATCCGGACGGCTTCCTGCCGCGCGAGCATGGCGACTCGATGGACACCTCGCTGGTCGCCGGCCTGCGCGGCACCTGGAACGGCTGGCGCTGGGACGTCAGCGGCAACTACGGCGGCAACCGCGTCTCCTACAGCACGCGCAACAGCACCAACTACGCGATGCTCAACGACTTCGGCAGCAGCCCGACCAGCTTCCACGACGGCATCCTCACCGCCAAGCAGCAGACCTTCGACATCGACATCTCGAAGGAGATCGCGTTCGGCTGGCTGCCCAATCCGCTGACGCTGTCCTTCGGCACGCAATACCTGCGGCAGAGCTACGACGTGGAGGCCGGCGACTTCGGCTCGTACTATGTGGGCACCTCCGGCGTGCGCGGCGGCGCACAGGGCTTTGCCGGCTGGGGCCCGCAGGACGCGATCTCGGTGGCGCGCCACGACGTTGCCGAATACCTGCAGCTGGAAGGCAACCTCACCGACCGCTTCGGTTTCTCCGCCGCCTTGCGCCACGAGGACTATTCGGACTTCGGCACCACCACGTCGGCCGCCCTGTCCGGCCGCTTCGACTTCACCGACTCGTTCGCCCTGCGCGGCAGCGCGTCGACCGGTTTCCGTGCACCGGGGCTGGGCCAGCAGCATTATTCGGAAACCACCTCGGCCGCCTACGGCACCGGCAATTCGCTGGGCCTGCCGCCGGGCATCTACCTGCGCGGCCTGGTGCCGGTGGACAACCCGCTCGCGCGGCTGCTGGGCAGCGAGCCGCTGAAGGCGGAGAAGTCGCGCAACTTCACCGCCGGCATGGTGTGGAATCCCACCAACGCACTGAACCTGTCGCTCGACGTCTACCAGATCACCGTCACCAACCGCATCGCGCTGTCCAGTTCGCTCTCGCTGTCGACGCCTTCGGTGGTGGCCTACCTGGCTGCCAACGGCGTCACCAACCTGCAGTACAGCGGCCTGTCCTACTTCACCAACGCCGGCACCGTGCGTACCCAGGGCGCCGACGTGGTAGCCAGCTACCGCAGCGACTTCGGCGACAACGGCAGCCTGATGTCGACGCTCAGCTACGGCTACCACAAGAACAAGGTCACCGACGTCAAGCCGAACCCGGCCGTGCTCGATTCGCTGGGCGTGATCTTCCAGCGCCTCAACCGCAGCGCGATCAAGGGCCTGCTGGCCGACACCGCGCCGCGCAGCAAGCTGATTCTCAACGAGACCTACAGCCTCGGCAACTGGGCCTTCAACGGCACGCTGACCCGCTACGGCCGGATCACCTCGTACGGCTCGACCAGCTACCTCGACGACACCGTCTACCCGCACAAGTGGCTGCTCGACCTGGCGGCGAGCTACAACCACGACCGCTGGACGTTCACCGTAGGCAGCGACAACGTGCTCAACACCTACCCGAAGAAGGTGCCCGAAGACGACGACCAGAACGGCGCCTTCCCGTATTCCTCCAGTTCGCCGTTCGGCTTCCAGGGGGCGTACGTGTACGGCAAGGTGCAGTACCACTGGTAGGCAAACCCGGCGCGGCGAAGGTCCCGGCGCAGGCCGGGACCTTCGCCGACGTCCTGCGCCAGCCGCCGTCGCCGGCATGCCACAACCATCAGTTATGCAACGCAAGCGTCTTTTCATTGGTGGCACGCAACCCCCCGTGACTATGCTCGAACCCCATCGTGGAGAGTGAACGAATGAGCGAACAACACACGCTGCGCAGCGCTGCCGGAATGGCCTGCCGCACCACGGTGCGCAGCACACCGCGCTGGCGTCGCACCCTGCTGGCGCTGGCGCTCGGCAGCTTCGGCGTGCTGGCCCACGCGCAGGACGCCGCGACATCGACGACCACGGCGTCGAAGACCGCCGCCATCGCCAGCGCCAACGCGCTGGCCACCGAAGCCGGCTTCGAAGTGCTGGCGCGCGGCGGCAACGCGGTGGACGCGGCGATCGCGGTGGGCAGCACGCTGTCGGTGGTGCAGCCGGAAGCGTCCGGCATGGGCGGCGGCTTCCTCGCCGTGATCCACGACGCGGCCACCGGCAAAGACACCTTCATCGACGCGCGCGAGATGGCGCCGCAGGCGGTCAGCGAGAAGGATTACCTGAAGGCGGACGGCACGCCCAACCGCGACACCTCGCTGAATGGCCCGCTGGCCGCCGGCATCCCCGGTTTCCCCGCCGGCGTCGCCTACATGTCGGACAAGTACGGCAAGTTGCCGCTGTCGGTGTCGCTGAGTCCGGCGATCCGGATCGCCGAGCAGGGCTTCCACCCCAGCGGTTCGCTGGTTCGTTCGATCGCCCGCAAGGCCGAGGTGCTGCGCCGTTACCCCGCCTCCTCGGGCAAGTTCATGCCCGGCGGCAAGGCGCCCGGCGAAGCGGACCTGTTCCGCGATCCGAACCAGGCGCGCACGCTGAAGGCGCTGGCCGCCAACGGCGCGGACGGTTTCTACAAGGGCGCGGTGGCGAAGGAACTGGTGAAGTCGGTGCGCGCCGCCGGCGGCACCTGGACACTCGTCGACCTGGCGAACTATCGCGCGAAGGAACGCCAGCCGATCGAGCTGCAGTACGCCGGCTACAAGGTGATCACCGCGCCGCCGCCCTCCTCCGGCGGCGTGGCGATCGCCGAGATGCTCAACATCCTCGCCCCGCTCGACCTCAAGAGCATGGATGAAGCACACCGCATCCATTACCTGGTGGAGGCGATGCGCCGCGCGTTCCGCGACCACAACGAATACCTCGGCGATCCCGACTTCGTGAAGATGCCGCTGGACATGCTGCTGTCGCCCTACTACGCGGACGGCCTGCGCCAGAGCATCCTGCCCGAGCAGGCGACCAAGTCGGCGTGGCTGCCGTCGGTGCATGCGAAGAGCCCCGGCATGCACACCACGCACTACTCGATCATCGACAAGGACGGCAACATGGTCTCGATGACCGCCACGGTGAACACGACCCTGGGTTCCAGCTTCGTGGCGGGCAAGACCGGCATCCTGCTCAACAACGAGATGGACGACTTCGCCCTGGTCTCGGGCCAGCCCAACGCGTTCGGCCTGATCGGCGGCAGCGCCAACGCGCCGGTCGGCGGCAAGCGCATGCTGTCGTCGATGTCGCCCAGCATCGTGGTCGGCAAGGACCGCCTCGCGGTGATCGGCTCGCCCGGCGGCTCCACCATCATCACCCAGGTGTTCGAGGCGATCCTCGCCTTCGTCGACGGCAAGGACGCGGGCCAGATCACCGCGCAGAAACGCATCCACCACCAGTTCCTGCCCGACCGCATCGACATCGAAAAGGGCAGCGACATCCCCGCCGACGTGCTGGCCAAGCTGAAGGCGATGGGCTACGAGATCAACGACACCGAGACCTGGGGCAACATGAACGTGGTGGTGTGGGACAAGACCAGCAACACCAAAACCGCCGCCAGCGACCCGCGCAATCCCAACGGCCTGGGCAAGGTCGAAACCGCCCATTGAGGCAGCCGGCCGCAAGGCCGGTTGCGACACCGCGAGCTGCTGGCGGTTGCCCAGCCAGGTTTCACGTGCCCGATCTTCCGCCTCCTTCCACTTCCCCCTGATCGACGGCGCCGCCGCCACCTGGAGTCCTCTTTCATGTCCACCCAAGGCGATGCGAAGCCTTCCGCGCAATGGCGTCCGCCGTACCTGCTGTACCTGGGCAACGCGGCCGATGACCTGGCCATCAAGACGGCCAGAGGCGTGGCCTACTGGCGCCCGGAATGGTGCGTGGGCCAGCTGCGCCATCCCGACTGCAAGCCCACGCTGGACCTGCCCGACATGAGCATGGCCGAGGCGAAGGACCTCGGCGCGAACACCATGCTGATCGGCACCGCGAACGCGGGCGGCACGATGGCGCCGGAGATCGTGGCCGCCGCCATCGAGGCGCTCGACACCGGCCTCAACGTGGTCGCCGGCCTGCACCACAAGCTGCGCGAGAACCCCGACATCGTGGCCGCGGCGCAGCGCAACGGCCGGGTGCTGTTCGACGCCCGCGATCCCGCGCCCGGCATCCCGGTCGGCAACGGCCGGCCGCGGGCAGGCCGGCGCCTGCTCACCGTGGGCACGGATTGTTCGGTGGGCAAGATGTACACCACGCTGGCGCTGGAACGCGCGATGCGCCAGCGCGGCCTGCTGGCGGACTTCCGCGCCACCGGCCAGACCGGCATCTTCGTCGCCGGCGCCGGCGTGCCGATCGATGCGGTGGTCGCGGACTTCATCTCCGGGGGCGCGGAGTGGATCTCGCCGGCGCGCCACGATGGCGGCTGGGACCTCATCGAAGGCCAGGGCTCGCTGTTCCATCCCTCCTACGCGGGCGTGTCGCTGGGCCTGCTGCACGGCTCGCAGCCCGACGCCCTGGTGCTGTGCCACGAACCCACCCGTCGCCACATGCGCGGCCTGCCCGACTACCCGCTGCCCGAGCTGAAGCCGTGCCTGGAGGCGAACCTGGTCGCCGCGCGCCTCACCAATCCGGCGGTGAAGCCGGTGGGCGTCGCGCTGAATACCTCCGGCATGGCGGCAGGCGAAGCCGCCGACGCCTGCAAGCGCATCAGCGACCTGCTCCAGCTGCCCTGCCAGGACCCGGTGACCATGGGTGTCGAAGCGATCGTGGACCAGCTGCTCGCATGCTTCGCGAACTGACCATCAGCGAGCGCAGCTTCCCGCTGGTGGCGCCCTTCCGCATCGCGCGCGGCGTGAAGTACGCCGCCGACGTGGTCACGGTGGAGCTGCACCAGGCGGGACGGACCGGACGCGGCGAATCGGTGCCGTATGCGCGCTACGGCGAATCGATGGCCTCGGTCCTCGACGAGATCGAGTCGCTGCGGGCCGAGCTGGCCGCCGGCATGGGCCGCGACGAACTGCAGCTGCGGCTGCCGCCCGGCGCGGCGCGCAACGCGCTGGACGCGGCGATGTGGGACCTCGATTCGCAACTGAGCTCGGTGCCGGTGTGGGTGCAGCTGGGACGGCCGCCACGCGCCACCCTGCGCAGCGCGATCACCCTCAGCATCGACACGCCCGCGCGCATGGGCGAGGCGGCCGCGCGCATCGCCGACGCCGGGCTGATCAAGATCAAGGTGGACGCCGACGACCCGGCCGCGCGGATCGAGGCCGTGCGGCAGGCCGCGCCCCGTGCGCACCTCATCGTCGATCCCAACGAAAGCTGGACCATCGACATCCTGCGCGACCTGCAGCCGCTGCTGGAACGCGCCGGCGTGGAACTGCTGGAACAGCCGCTGCCCGCCGATGCGGACGAGGCCCTGCTGGGTTTCCACAGCCGCATCCCGATCTGCGCCGACGAAGCCTGCCACGTCACCGCCGACCTGCCGCGACTGCGCGGCCGCTACCAGGCGGTCAACATCAAGCTGGACAAGACCGGCGGACTCACCGAGGCTTGGCGACTGCTGCGCGCCGCGCGTGCCGACGGATTCAAGATCATGGTGGGTTGCATGGTGTGTTCGTCGCTGGGCATCACCCCGGCACTGGAAATCGCCCGCGAGGCGGAGTTCATCGACCTGGATGGCCCGCTCTGGCTGCAGGACGACTACGCCGACGGCGTGAGCCTGCACGACGGTTTCCTGCTGCCGCCCGCGCCCGCGTTCTGGGGCGGCTGACGATGCCGCGGCCGGGACCGGGGAGCACGCCATGCTGAACCTCGACGCGATCCAGAGCCTGGCCTGCGGCGGCCTGTTCCTGCTGGTCGGCTATGCGATCCGCAAGCGCGTGCCGCTGCTGGCGCGCTTCAGCATCCCGGCGCCGGTGATCGGCGGCCTGCTGGTGGCGCTGGCCCTGCTGGCCTGCCGCCAGTGGGAGGTGACCCCGGTGCGCTTCGACACCACCTTCAAGCAGCCGCTGATGATCGCGTTCTTCACCGCGATCGGCTTCAACGCCAGCACGTCCCTGCTCAGGATCGGCGGGCGCCAGCTGCTGCTGTTCCTGGGCCTGGCCAGCGGCCTGGCGGTGGTGCAGAACCTGGTCGGCATCGGCCTGGCGACCGCCTTCGGCCTGCCGCCGCTGTTCGGCGTGATCACCGGCTCGGTGACGCTCACCGGCGGCCCGGCCACCGGCATGGCGTTTGCCCCGGTGTTCGCCGAGGCTGGCGTCCATGGCGCGGCCAGCGTGGCGCTGGCCAACGCCATGGCCGGCATCGTGCTGGGTTCGGTGATCGGCGCGCCGGTGGCGACGATGCTGATCGAGCGGCTGAAACTGCGCACGCCGACTGGCGCGCCTCGCGCGGCCAGCGCAGTCGCCGTGACGCTGGCCGACGAGCCTCCCGCCGGCGCGCCGCGGGTCGAGGAGGCCGCCTATTCGGGGCTGCGCAACTTCGTCTGGCTGCTGCTCGCGATGGGACTGGGCGCATGGATCAGCGGCGGCCTGGGCCAGCTCGGGCTGACCCTGCCGGCCTACATCGGCGCCATGCTGGTCGGCGCGCTGATCCGCAACATCGACGACCGCCACGGCTGGTTCGGCCTGTCGATGCCGACCATCGACGTCATCGGCAACACCTGCCTGTCGCTGTTCCTGGTGATGGCGCTGATGGACCTGCACCTGTGGGAACTCAGCGGGCTGGCGCTGCCGCTGCTGGTCAACCTCGGCGTGCAGTCGCTGATCGTGGTGGCGTTCTGCTGCTGGCCGCTGCTGCAACTGATGGGCCGCGACTACGACGCGGCGGTGATGGCCAGCGGCTTCATCGGCTTCATGCTGGGCACCACCGCCAACGCGATGGCGGTGATGAGTTCGCTGACCGAGCGTTACGGCCCGGCGACGCGCGCCTTCCTGGTCGCGCCGATCGTGGGCGCGTTCCTGATCGACTTCACCAACGCCCTGGTCATCACCGGTTTCATCAACGGCTGGAAGTGACCGGCCACAAAAAAGGGCGGCTTGCGCCGCCCTTTCCTCATGCCTGCCGCAGGTTCAACTCACCAGCCGCAGCGTGAACGGATAACGGTACGCCGTGCCTTCGTTGGCCTTGATCGTGCCGATGATCACCAGCACCAGCCAGGCCACGAACACCACGGCCAGCACCAGGAAACCGATCAGGATGAAGCACAGGATCCAGCCCACGATGGCGGCGATCGCCACGGTGATGTTGAAGTTCAGTGCTTCCTTGCCCTGATCGTTGACGAACGGCATGGTGTCCTTCTTGATCAGCCAGATCACCAGCGGCCCGACGATGCTGCCGAACGGGATGATCAGGCCGATCAGCGCGGACAGGTGCGAGAACATCGCCCACTGGCGCTCGTCGGCGGAAGGGGCACCGGCCATCGGCGGTTCGCTCGGCGGGGGCGGAATCACGGATTCGGGTTGAACGCTCATGCGCATCTCCTTCTACGTCAAAAGGTCGCCGGCCGCTTGCCGGTTGCACCGATGCTAGCAAGGCTGGAGCTGCTTTGCCGCAGGAATCTGCGAAAGACAGGCAGAGCGACCCCACCCCAACCCTCCCCTGCATGCAGGGGAGGGAGACGAGCGGCTTCGCTCCTCCCCCTGCGTGCAGGGGGAGGTTGGGAGGGGGTTGCGCAGGCTGGCGACGAAGCCGAGATCACGAGCGACCCCACCCCAACCCTCCCCTGCGCGCAGGGGAGGGAGTCAATGCCTATTCGCCGGCGACGGTCATGCGGTCGAGCAGGATCGAGCCGGTGAGCAGGTGCGAGCGGATGTCCACGTCGCTGCCCACGGCCACGATGCCGTTGAACATGTCGCGCAGGTTGGCGGCAATCGTGATGCCTTCCACCGGGTAGGCGATCTTGCCGTTTTCGACCCAGAAGCCCGAGGCGCCCCGCGAATAGTCACCGGTGACGGTGGACACGCCCTGCCCCATCACCTCGGTCAGCAGCAGGCCGGTGCCCAGTCGCGCCAGCATGCCGTCGAAATCGGATCGCTCGCCGTCGGCCGCGCCCGCGTCCACCACCAGGTTGTGGATGCCGCCGGCGTTGCCGGTCGAGGACAGGCCCAGCTTGCGCGCCGAATAGCTGCTCAGCATGTAGCGCGCCAATACGCCCTTTTCCACCAGCGCACTGTCGACGGTGGCCACGCCCTCGGCGTCGAAGTTCGCCGAACCCTGGCCACGCGCAAGATGCGGCCGCTCGTTGATGTCGAGCCACGCCGGCATCACCGGCTTGCCGACATGGTCGAGCAGGAAACTGGCCTGCCGATACAGCGCGCCGCCGCTGACCGCATTCAGCAGATGGCCGATCAGTCCGCGCGCCAGCTCCGGCACGAACAGCACCGGGCATTGCCGCGTCGACAGGCTGCGCGCACCCAGCCGCGCCAGGGTGCGTTCGGCCGCCTGGTCGCCCAGCGCCTGCGCAGTCATGAAATCGCCGGCGGCACGCACGCTGTCGTACCAGTAATCGCGCTGCATGCCGTCGTCGTCGCCGGCGATCAGCGCCAGCGACAGCGAATGCCGGGTGCCGCGCTCGCGCCCCACGAAGCCGTGCGAATTCGCATACACCGACAAGCCCTCGCCAGCCTGCACGCTGGCGCCGTCGGAATTGCTGATGCCCGGGTGGGCGCGGCCGGCATCCTCGATCGCGATGCCCAGCTCGATCGCCTGCGCGGTGTCGATGCTCCACGGATGCCACAGGTCCAGGTCCGGGAATGAGGTGGCCATGCGCGCCGCATCGGCCAGCCCCGCGGCGGGATCTTCCTCGGTGTAGCGGGCGATCGCGCAGGCCTGGTCGAGCGTGGCCTGGATCGAATCGGGGTTGAGGTCGGCGGTGCTGGCCGAACCCTTGCGCTGGCCGAAATACACGGTCAGCCCGAAGCCGCGGTCGCGGGTGTGCTCGACCGTCTCCACCTCGCCCAGCCGCACGTTCACGTTGAGCCCGCTGCTGATGCTGGCCGCCACCTCGGCCTGGCTGGCGCCCGCGGCGCGCGCGCGGCGGATCACGTCAGCGGCAAGATCGGCCAGTCGCTCCATGTCCTGTTCACTGCGATCCGGCGTCTGGCTGAGGGCAACTTCGCTCACGTTGGGCATTCCTGGAGATTAGGCGGGTAGAATAAGCGGTTCGCGACCGCCGGCTCCCGAATTGGGGGCGCGGGCGCGGATTGAAAGAGCTGCGGAGCACGTCCATGCAACCTGCCGCCGGCATTTATCGTCACTACAAGGGTCAGCGCTACCGCGTGCTGGGCACCGCGCAGCACAGCGAAACGATGGAGCCGCTGGTGGTCTACCAGGCGCTCTACGGCGACTTCGGCCTGTGGGTGCGCCCGGCGACGATGTTCTGCGAAACCGTCGAACTGGATGGCGAGCCACTGCCCCGCTTCGCGCTGGAGCAGGCCGAGACCACGCCGGCGGACGACCACACCGCAAGCGTGGCGGACCGCGAAGACCCGCAGCGCTGACCCACCCCATCCTGGAATGACACCGTGAGCCCGAGCCGCAGCCGCAACCAGTACGAACTCGAAGAAGAAGCGGACTACGGCCCCAGCCGCACCCAGCAGCGTCGCGATGCGCTGGCGGTGCTGGCGCTGGCCCAGCAACTGGTCGACCTGCCGCCCAGCCGCCTGGCCAAGCTGCCCCTGCCCGACGACGTGCGCCACGAAATCGATGTCACCCGCCGCATCAGTTCGCACGGCGCGAAGAAGCGCCAGCTCGCCTTCCTGGCCAAGGTGATGCGCCGCTACGACGACGACGACTTCGCCGCGGTGCGCGCCGAGCTCGGCGAGAACCGCGAGAAGCAGCGCCAGGAAACCGCCGCGATGCATCGGCTGGAGTCCATGCGCGATCGACTGATCGCCGAGGACGAAACCGCCCTGTCCGAACTGATCGCCGAGCATCCGCAGGTGGATCGCCAGCATCTGCGGTCGCTGGTGCGGCAGGCGCGCGTCGAGAAGGACACGCCGAACAAGCCGCCGAAGGCGTACCGGGAGATCTTTCAGTTGTTGAAGGATCTGGCGCAGACGGATACATCCGACGACACCGCTGCGTGAAAATACTCTGCGCAGTGGGGCTATGCCTGCTCTGCGCAGCTTGCGCGACCGTACCGCCTGCTGCTGAGCAGGACATCTGCAAGCACCTCTACACGTACGCCGCATCGTTACCTATTGGTTCGACGCATACGATAAGACTGAGCACGAAGGGAGCGTTCCCGCTCGACTTCCAGATGGATTGCCACCATGACACCGACGACGAGGCGGATCACGCCTTCTGTGGCTGGCTGATCGCCAATACCTCCCGGGAATTCATGGCGATCAACATCAACGACGCCAGCAGTTGCCTGCAGCAACAGAAGATCGTCGGTTCCACCAGTGGAAGCGACATCGAGCGCTGGTCCGGCACCATGGTCATCGACAGCCCCGAAGCCGCACCCGACACGAAGATCGTCTTCAGCTATCTGCAGCAACCCGACTTCCAGAAAGAAGACTTCATCCAGTTCGAAGTCACGCGGCGTCCGGCCAAGTCGCAGCGTTAGCCGATGCGCGCGCGACCGCGCGGCCGTGACCGCGGCATATTGAGTCAGGGCCCTGTGTAGCCTGAGAACGTGGCCCACGGCGAAGGCCACCCAACCCATGCTCGGGCGAAGGCCGGAAGAGCTTTAAAACAGCGAAGCCGGTCATCGCACTTGCTGTTGCGCCTGACGCTTTGCCTGTCCCTGTGCATCAGAGCAAAAGCTTTCGTCTGCCTACGGCAGCCGAGCCACCTTTCTCTGTGTGGCCAGAGAAACGTGGCCCAAAGAGAGGCCACCCCGCTTCCGCGCCTCGCAGGCATCCTGCCTGCGAGGTTCGCGTGCGGGTTACGGGGTTTGTCGACAGGGCATCCTGCCCTGACGCCAAACTGCCTGACATCCATGTCAGGCACCCTGCGGGCTGACCCTCCACCCGCCCGCCGCTGCAGAGGGGCCCCGGGTAGAGCAGCGGGCCATCGTGGCCCGCACTCGATGATGAAGCCTAAAGGCAACAGCCAGAGCGGAGCCGAAGCATCTGCGCGCAGATGTGACCTCCTTGCTGAGGGCAGTCCCGATAAACGGTGACCACGCCGCAGTGCGGGCTATCGCAAGGTCACCGTGTAATGCTCCGGCGATCGACCACGTAACAATCTCGGGCAGTGGGACCTGCATCCGGTCGCGCCGCCCAAGTCGGCCAGGGGATTCCAGTTCTATGCCGCCAAGGATCGCGAGATGGCTGCGGCGGCCGACTTCGGCCTGATGATCTGGGACGGCAAGAATCCCGGCACCGTGTTGAATGCGTTGCGTCTGATACGCGCCGGCAAGGCCGTCGTACTGATCCACGGCTCTGCCGCATCGTTCACCCTGAAATCAACGCAAGACTGGGAGGCATTCCTTGACGGATGCAGCGACGAGTTGCGCATCGACCCGCATGATCGCGCAACTCCCGAAGAATGGCAGCGAGACTCCACCAATCCGCAACCCGGTCTGTTCAGTGCAACGCCAGCCGCCTCCGACGTGGCAGAGCAGGCACGCGAACATTTCACCGATAGCCCGGAGACTCCACGACCGATACATCGCGAACCAAAGCAGACTTGCGACAACTGAACTGCCTCGTTTTCCCGCAGCTCATCTCGCTGCTACCCTTGCCAAACCAAAGACGACGCGTCGCAAACGCATCACCCCCGAATCCGCACCTGCCAGGGAAGGTGAATCTTCATGTTGATCAAGAAAGCTGACGATCAAAGCGAAGCCTTGGCGCAGCTTGAGCGGACGGCCGCGACAAACCGAGGCGAGACGGCGAAGCACGCTGCCAAGGAACTTGCGATACGCAAGGCGGGCGTCAAGGGCGAGAGCGACTCGGCTTACCTGATCGACTTTCATTTTGCGGCGTCCGCCAACTGGGCGGTGATCCATGACCTCCGGATCGAATTCAACGATCGCGTCGCGCAAATCGACCATCTGCTGATCAATCGCTGGATGGAATGCTATGTGCTGGAGACAAAACACTTTCGCGATGGCGTGAAGATCACCGATGACGGCGAATTCATGCGCTGGAACAGCTTCAAACGCAACTTTGAAGGGATGCCATCGCCGCTGGAGCAGAATGATCGCCATATCGCCGTGCTGCGTGACGCGATGAACAAGATCGACCTGCCCACCAGGCTCGGCATGCGCATCCAGTTGAGCTTTCAATCGCTCGTGCTGGTTTCGCCGACCGCCCGCATTGATCGGCCGAAGAAATTCGACGCCAGCCGCGTGATCAAGGCTGACCAGCTTCGCGCGCGAATCTCCCGTGACATCGACAATGAGAACGCCTTCATCGGCATCGTGAAAACAGCTGCGAAAATCGTTTCGGCTGATACGGTGCGTGATGTGGCGAGGCAATTGGCTCGACTGCATCGACCTGCCAAGTTGGCGCGGCCATCAACCGTAGCCATGGCGTCGGCTAGTGCTGCTTCGACCAATCTCACCCCTTCCTCCAAAGTTGCCGAACCATCGGCAACGGCGTATCGCACCGCCATCGCTGCAACACCCGTAACTTTGTCTTCCAACGCAGGACCGCGGTGCAAGGACTGCAAAGGCGTGGACGGCAGCATCCAACACGGCAAATACGGATATTACTTCCAATGCCCGAAATGCAGCGCCAATACGGCGATCAAGTTCACCTGCCAAGCGGGCCATAAGCCACGTCTTCGAAAGGCTGGCAACCAGTTTTATCGTGAGTGCCCAGAGTGCGGCACATCGGAAATCTACTTCATCAATCTTTGAATCCGTCACCACGATCAGCCATCCAGCATTCCCCCCACTGCAGCTCTTCAGCTCTTCAGCTCTTGGCTTTCGCAATCGCGCAGCGGTTGCGCACCGAGTGCGGGCCGGGATGGCCCGCTGCTCTACCCGGGGCCCCTCTGTAGCGGCGAGGCGGGGTCGACAGGCCGCGTAGCGGGAGCCGACAGGGATGTCGGCTCCTTTTCGCACGGACAGGATGTCCGTTCGAAAAGCCCGGCCCCGACTCGCGGACTTTCCGGGCAGGATGCCCGGAAAGCGCGGAAGCGGGGTGGCCTCTCTTTGGGCCACGTTTCTCTGGCCACGCAGAGAAAGGTGGCTCGGCTGCCGCAGGCAGACGAAAGCTTTTCGCTCTGAATGCCACAGGCAAAGCAAGAACATCGCGCACAGGGTGCGCTCCTACGGCGCCGCGCCGGTTACGACGCCGTACCACCCACAGTCATCGAATCAATCTTCAGCGTCGGCTGCCCCACGCCCACCGGTACACTCTGCCCGTCCTTGCCGCACACGCCTACGCCTTCATCCAGTGCCAGATCGTTGCCGATCATCGACACCCGATTGAGCACGTCCGGCCCGGAACCGATCAGCGTCGCGCCCTTCACGGGACGAGTGATGCGGCCGTCCTCGATCAGGTACGCCTCGGAGGCGGAGAAGGTGAACTTGCCGTTGGTGATGTCGACCTGGCCGCCGCCGAAGTTCGGCGCGTACAGGCCCTTTTTCACCGAGCGGATGATTTCCTGCGGATCGTGCTGGCCGGCCAGCATGTAGGTGTTGGTCATCCGCGGCATCGGCAGCGCGGTGAAGGATTCGCGGCGGCCGTTGCCGGTGGGGGCCATGCCCATCAGGCGGGCGTTGAGCTTGTCCTGCATGTAACCCTTGAGGATGCCGTCCTCGATCAGGGTGGTGCATTCGGTGGGCGTGCCTTCGTCGTCGATGCTCAGCGAGCCGCGGCGACCGGCCAGGGTGCCGTCGTCGACGATGGTGACGCCTTTCGCCGCCACGCGCTGGCCGATGCGGCCGGAGAACGCGGAGCTGCCCTTGCGGTTGAAGTCGCCTTCCAGGCCGTGGCCGATCGCCTCGTGCAGCAGCACGCCGGGCCAGCCGGGGCCGAGCACCACGGTCATCTGGCCGGCGGGGGCGTCGACGGAATCGAGGTTGACCAGCGCCTGGCGCACCGCTTCGTCGGCGAACGCGAGTGCGCGGCCGTTCTCGATCAGTTCGCGGTAGCCGTAGCGGCCGCCGCCGCCGGAATAGCCCTGCTCGCGGCGGCCGTTCGCTTCGGCGATGACCTGCACGTTGATACGCACCAGCGGGCGCACGTCGGCGGCCAGGGTGCCGTCGGAGGCGGCGATCAGGATGGTGTCCATGGTCGCGGCGAGGCTGACGATGACCTGCTTGACGCGCGGATCGCGCGAGCGCGCATACGCGTCGACTTCGCGCAGCAGGGCGATCTTGTCGGGGTTGGGCAGGCTCTCGACCGGGTCGATCGCCGGGTACAGCGCGCGCGCGTTGTGCAAGGCCAGCGGCTTGCCGGCGCCGTTGCCGTCGTGGGCGATCGCGCGGGCGGCTTTCGACGCTTCCAGCAACTGCGGCAGCACGATCTCGTCGGAATAGGCGAAGCCGGTCTTTTCGCCGGACATCGCGCGCACGCCCACGCCCTGCTCGATCGAGTGGCTGCCGTCCTTGACGATGCCCTCTTCCAGCGTCCACGACTCGCTGCGCGAATGCTGGAAGTACAGGTCGGCGGCGTCGATGGACGGGCCCATCAATTGGGCGAACACGCGGTCGAGGTCGCCGGTGGCGATGCCGCCGGGGGACAACAGCTTGCTTTCGGCGAGGGCGATCAATGAATCCATGGGATGCGGTCGGTCTGCGGTAGTTCCGGAACTATCCCACATGGGGCTGTGGCGCCGCGCTTTAAAGCCTGCGCCGCCGTCTTCCACTACCATGCGGCAACGCCAGTCGGCCCATCAGTGAAGGATCACCCGTGAGCGAACATTCCAAACGTGAGGCGGCCCGCGAGGCCATCGAGCGGGCCGTGCAACCGGTGGCCGAGACCCGCGAGCTGCTGCATCGCGACGGCGAGCTGAAGCCGGGGCTGGGCAAGATCAGCGGCGTGATCGCCTTGTCGCTGGGCTTCCTGTGCCTGCTGGCGGTGGTGGCGTTCCACTTTCCGCAGTACCTGACCACGCCGGACCTGCGCCACAAGTATTCGGTGGACGTGCTGCGCCAGGTGCTGCTGGTGGGGCTGCTGGTGGCCGGCGGGATGTCGCTGGGCAACGTCATTCTCAATCGCCAGCGCAACCTCAACATCATGGCCTTCGTGCTGGTGATCGCGGCGGTGGCGCTGGGCGGTTCGCGCGTGCCGGTGGGCGAGTTCCCCGACCACACGCCGTACATCGGGCTGGACTGGTTCATCCTGGACCTGCTGGGCTCGACGCTGATCTTCGTGGTGATCGAGAAGCTGTTCCCGCTGTACAAGGGCCAGGCGATTTTCCGCAAGGAGTGGCAGACCGACCTGAAGCATTTCGCGGTGAACCATTTCATCGTGGGGCTGGCGCTGCTGACGGTGAACTTCCTGCTGCACCACCTGTTCGGCTGGCTGGTCAGCAGCCACTTCCAGCAGACCGTGCGCGACATCCCGTTCGTGCCGCAGCTGCTGCTGTGCGTGCTGGTGGCGGACCTGGCGCAATACTGGACGCACCGCGCGTATCACGAGGTGCCGTTCCTGTGGCGCTTCCACGCGGTGCACCACAGCGTGAAGACGATGGACTGGCTAGCCGGCTCGCGCCAGCACATGCTGGAGCTGATCTTCACCCGCGTCTGCGTGCTGGCGCCGCTGTACATCCTCGGTTTTTCCGAGGCGGCGATGAACGGCTACATCCTGATCGTGGGCTTCCAGGCGGTGTTCAACCACGCCAACGTGCACCTGCCGTGGGGCCCGCTGAAGTACCTGCTGGTGACGCCGGATTTCCACCACTGGCACCACGCCTCGGACGACGAGGCGATCGACAAGAATTACGCGGCGCACTACGCGTTCCTGGACTACCTGTTCGGCACCGCGGTGAAGTCGAAGAACAAGTTTCCCGAGCGCTACGGCGTGGTCGGTGACTACATGCCGGACGGCTTCGTGAAGCAGCAGCTGTTTCCGTTCCGGGGCAACAAGACCGACGACAATCCGGCGGCCTGAACCCCGCCCGCCGCTTCAGTGCTGCACGGATGAAGAAGCCGCCGGCGCCGCGACGCTGCCAGCGGCGGCGGGCGGCAGCAGGATCTGCGGCGTGGTCGGCGGCGCGATCGCGCTGCCCGCTGCCGCCGGCTGACCGGCCGGCGCGTTGAGCAGGGGTGCGGGCGGTGGCGCCGCGGCGCCGTGCTTCTCGACCAGGGTGATCACCGGCTCGTCCCAGCTGCCGGTGATCTTGTAGCGGGCGCTGGCGGCCTGGTTCAGGCCCTTGCCCAGCAGGCCCTGCACGGCGAAGCCCGCGGCCGCGCCGATCGGGCCGCCCACCACCGCGCCGACCAGCGGCAGGCTGTTGCCGACATGCGGCACCACCCGCATCTGCTGGTCGTAATCCTTGCTGCGCAGGCCGGTGCGACCGGTCACGCTGATGTTCGCGGCCGGCCCCTCGATGCGCAGGTTGTCGGTGGTCGCGTTGCCGTCGGCGAGCCTGAAGTCGCCGCTGATCGAGTCGAACGCCAGCCCCTTGCCGAACACGTCGCCGAAATCCAGGGTGAGCCGGCGCGGCAGTTCGGCCAGCGAAACCAGTCCCAGCAACCGACCCACGCCGGGCGAGGCGGCTTCGGGAATGCGGCCGTCGTTGACCTGGATGCTGAGCGTGCCGTCCATGGTGGCCAGCGACAGCCCGCTGGGCGAACCCGGCCAGCTCGCGTCGAGCTGGTCGCGGGTCTTGCCGCCATTGACCAGTCCGTCGAAACCCAGCGCGCCCAGCATGTCGCCCAGGTCCTCGGCGGCGAAGTTGATCCGCATGTGGGTGTGACTGGAGCTGGCGTTGCCGTTCCAGTCGCCGCTGCCGTTGATCTGCACCCGGCTGGACAGCGCACGCAGCTGCTCGATGTGCATGCCGTCGGCGGTGGGCCAGGATTCCAGCCGCGCCTCGCCGAGCTTCGCGTCGCCCAGGCGCAGGTCGCCCACCCAGACATGGAACGGCGGCAGCGCGGCGGGATTGACCCCGGTATTGGCCGGGTCGGGCGGCGGCACGACAGGCGCGGCGGGCGCCGCCGGAGTGGCCGCCACCGTCTTGCCGGCGGCCTTGTGCTTGCCGGCGGTGGTCTCCGGCGTGGCGCTCTTGGGCCAGTACATGCGGGCCAGTCGCGCGGTGACGCCGCGCTTGTCCAGTTCGCGCGTGGGCACGCTGTAGTTGCCGACCATCGCCGGACCGTCCACGTCCACGCTGAGCAGGTCGGGCTGCGGCTTGGCCTGCAGCTTCAGCGGGCCCAGCCGGCTGTCGAACCACTCGGCCTGGTCGGTGCTGATGTCGAGGCTTTCCAGCCCCGGGCCGCCACCGCCGCTGCCCGCCGCCACGTGCTGCACCCAGCCGGTGACGTCGAGCTGGCTGGCATGGCCGCGAATGCGCAGGTCGCGATCGGGCAGCGTGGTCGGCATCTGCGTGCCCAGCACCAGGGTGCCGGCCAGCGGATGCTGGTCGCCGTCGGCCAGTCGCAGGTAACCGCGCAAGGTGTCGCCCAGGCCGAAGCGCAGCTCGCTGCCAGCGGTCGGCAGGCTCAGCGTCAGGTGCAGCGGCAGGTAGTCCGTGGCGGGCTTGTGCAGCGGGGCGGGCAGGTTCAGCGCGATGCCCTGCAGCGGCGAATCGACGCTGAGGGTCTGGCTCAGCGCGTCGCTGCCGGCGACATGGGCGATGCTGAAGCCGATGTCGAACGCGCTGCGGCCGTCGGACAGCTTGCCGAGCCAGTCCAGCGTCGGGTAGTCCGCCACCAGTTCGTCGACGCGGTAGTTGCCCTGCAACTGCGCCGACAGCACGGTGGCCGGATCGCTGTTCGCGCCGGCGATGGCCAGCTGCAGTTTCGATGGCTGGCCGCGGAAGCCGGCGTCCAGCGGACCGGCCTGCATGCCGTGCAGGTCGAACTTCAGCGGGCCGTTGAGCTTGTCCAGCTGGAGGTTCCACTCCGGCGCGCTGAGGTCGGCGTCCTTCAGCCGGGCCAGCCCGTCCAGTTGCGGCGTGGTGCCCTCGTCGCTTTTCAGTGGCAGCACCAGGTGGAAGCCGAAGCTGCCGCTGCCGCCCAGCTTCAGCTTGGCCAGCGTGTCGGCTTCGCGGCTGCCGATCGGGCTCTTGCGCACGAACTCCATCAGGCTGGCGCCGCTGCCACTGCCCTGCACGTTGAGGTCGAGCAGCGGGTCGCCGAAATCCGGGATCAGCGCCACCGCGCGCTCGGCCTTGACGCCCAGCGCATGGCCGCCACTGGCCTCGACCAGCATGCCGCCGTTGATGAAGCTGGCCACCGCGTCGATGCCTTCGGCATGCGGCCAGTCCTTGCCGTAGTCGAGGGTCAGGTCGCTGATCATCGCGCGCGCCTCGAAGCGCCCTTCGTTGTGGCGGAACGGCCAGTCGTGCAGGTCGCCGCGCACCAGCACCTGCGCCTCGTCCAGCCGGCCCGACAGCAGGCCGCGATCGAGCCACTCGACGGTGCCGGGCGACATCGACAGCGGCCAGAACTGGCGTGCGGCGGTCACGTCGGCGTGGTCCAGGCTGGCGTAGAGATTCAGGAACGGCGCGCCGCCCCCGGCCGGCAACACCAGCTCGCCCCGGGCTTGCCCTGCGTAACCGGCGCCGGCGAAGTCCAGTGCGTCGACGCCGATGTGCGACTGGCCATCCTGCGACCAGAACGCCAGCGTGCCGCCCAGCGAGGACAGCGCAAACGGCTGGTGGAAGGCCTGCGGCAGATTCAGCGTGGTGGGCTGGCTCGGCAGGGTCAGCGACAGCGCTTCGGCGTCACCCCGCAATTGGCCGTCCAGACGGCTGATTCCCGGCAGCTTGCCGACCGCCTCGATGCCCACCTCGGCAAAGGCGAGCTCGAGCGCGCGCAGGCCGGCGCGGCGACTCCACTGCAGGCGCAACCGGTCCACCACGCCATGCGGCCGGCCCTTGCCCAGCCACTGCGACAGCGCCGGCGCCAGCCCGGGCTTCAGCGCCAGCCACGGCAGCAGCGGCGCCAGCTGCAACTTGCGCGCGACCGCGTTTACCGCGAACCCGGCGCTGCCCGGCTGGTGCAGGCTCATCGCCAGCACGCTGCCGTCGTCGCCGGCCCAGCGCAGTTCGTAGCCATCAGCGGTCTGGTTCACGCCGGCCAGCCCGTGCAGGGCGCTGACGCTGGCCTGGCCGTCACCGGGCGCGCTGACGGCCAGCGTGTCCAGGTCGAAACGGACCAGGCTGCGGGTCAGTTGGCCCTGCCGCCAGTCCATCCAGGCGCTCAGCTTGCCGTGGCCCTGCTGCACCGCGTAGCCGCCCATGTCGATGCCGTCCAGCAGGGGCTTCAGTTCGGCGCCATCGACGCTGACCCAGACCTGGCCGGCGCTGCCATCCTCGCGGAAGCGGCCGGCGCTGCGCACGGCGGCGTTGACGCCCTCGCGTCGCAGCACGCCGCCAAAGCGCAACTGGTGGCCCTGGTGACTCAGCCGCAGCTGCTTGGACAGCAGCGTGTAGTGCTTGTCCAGCACCGCGTCGGTGACCGACACGCGCAGGTCCTCCAGCCACAGGTCGGCCGACATCCGGCCCAGCGACAGCGGCTGGCGCTGGTCGCCGCCGGCCACGCCGATGCCGTTGACATGCCAGCCATCGGCCTGGCGCAGCAGGTCCAGCTGCAGGCCGCGCACGTGCAGGTTGATCAGATGCCGCGACGGCAACAGCCAGCCGCCGAAATCGAATTTCAGCTCGGACTCGGGCAACTGCAGCACGGCGCCGGCCTGGCCCGCCGCCGCGCCGATCTTCACCCCGTGCATCACGAACTCGGGGCCCGACGGCGTCCAGCGACCTTCCATCGAATCGAAACTCACCGGTCGCTGCAGCCGCGTACCGAGCTGCGCCGCCACCCATTCCGGATGCCGCGCCAGCAGCGGCAGCAACAGCTGCGCCAGCGCCGCCACCACGGCAAGCAGGATCAGCGCGATCCCGGCCACCCAACCCGACGCGCGGGCGCAGCGATGCAGCCGCCGCTGCCACGACACGTTCACGCGCGGCGATCCAGGCCGGAGGTGCCGCCGGCGGATTTACAGCAAGACGACATCAAACTGTTCCTGCGAGTAATGCTCTTCGGCCTGGAAGCGTATGCTTTTGGAGATGAACTCTTCCAGTTCGGCCACCGCGCTGGACTCCTCCTCGAGGATCCGGTTGACCACCGCGGGGCTGGCCATCACCAGCAGCTGCTGCGCGTTGAACTGGCGCACCGCGCGGGTGATCTCGCGGAAGATCTCGTAGGTCACCGTCTCGGCGGTCTTCAGCAGGCCGCGGCCGTTGCAGGCCGGGCAGGGTTCGCACAGCTGGCGCGCCAGGCTTTCGGTGGTGCGCTTGCGGGTCATCTCGACCAGTCCCAGCGCCGACATCGGATACACCGTGGTCTTGGCGTGGTCGCGCGCCAGCCCCTTGCCCAGCATGCGCAGCACCTGGCGCTTGTGCTCCTCGTCGACCATGTCGATGAAGTCGATGATGATGATGCCGCCCAGGTTGCGCAGGCGCAGTTGCCGCGAGGCGGCCTGCGCCGCTTCCAGGTTGGTGCGGTAGACGGTTTCCTCGAGGTTGCGGGAGCCGAGATAGGCGCCGGTGTTGACGTCGATCGTGGTCATCGCCTCGGTCTGGTCGACGATCAGGTGGCCACCGGATTTCAGCGGCACTTCCTTCTTCAGCGCGCGCTGCATCTCGTCCTCGACGCCGTACAGGTCGAAGATCGGCCGCTCGCCGTCGTAGTGCTCGATGCGGTCGTCCAGGCTGGGCATGAACTTGTGCACGAACTTCACCACGTTGTCGAAGGTGAGGCGCGAATCCACCCGCACCTTCTCGATGTCGTCGTTGAGCATGTCGCGCAGGCTGCGCAGCGGCAGCGACAGTTCCTCGTAGACGCGCTCGCACAGCTTCGCCTTGGCGATGTTCTCCTGCACCACGCGCCAGACCTTGCCCAGGTAGGTCACGTCGAAGGCCAGCGATTCGGCGCTCTGCCCTTCGGCATTGGTGCGCACGATGTAGCCCAGCGGGTTTTCGCCGATCAGCGGATTGAGCACGTCGCGCAGGCGCTGGCGTTCGGCCTCGTCCTCGATCCGGGCGGAGATGCCCAGGGTGCGCGCATACGGCAGCAGCACCAGGTAGCGCGAGGGGATCGACAGGTGGGTCGACAGCCGGGCGCCCTTGCTGCTGATCGGGTCCTTGACCACCTGCACCACGATCTCCTGGCCTTCGTGCACCAGTTCGCTGATCGAGGGGACATGGCCGTGGCCATTGCCTTCGCTGCCGTCGGCCGCAGCGGGCCGCACGATGTCCGAGGCGTGCAGGAACGCCGCGCGCTCCAGTCCGATCTCCACGAACACCGCCTGCATGCCCGGCATCACCCGCTGCACGCGGCCCTTGTAGATGTTGCCGACATAGCCCCGCTTCGATGCCCGTTCGACGTGCACTTCCTGCAACATGCCGTTCTCGACCACCCCGACCCGCGTCTCGCGCGGGGTCACGTTGATCAGGATTTCTTCGCTCACTGCATACTCCCCGGACAGAGCATCTTTATAGCGGTGCGGCCGCGGGCTGTCGATGAACCACGCCATGGAATCCGCCCTGCCGGCGCGGATGACGCAAAATGGACACCCGCCCGTTCCCCGGAGCTGAACGCATGACGACACCCATTCTGCTGGCCTGGAGCGGCGGCAAGGACTGCCTGCTGGCGCTGCAGCGGTTGCGGGCGGACCCGCAATGGCAGCTGGTCGGGCTGCTGACCACGCTCAACCGCAACTACCAGCGGGTGGCCATGCACGGCACCCCGCGCGAGGTGCTGCTGGCACAGGCCGATGCGCTGGGACTGCCGGTGCTCGAGGTGATGCTGGACTGGCCCGGCAGCAACGAGGCCTACGAGCAGGCCCATGCGCAGGCGCTGGTCGAGGCGCGCATGCGCTGGCCGGGTATCCGCCACTGCGCCTTCGGCGACCTGTTCCTGGAGGACGTGCGCGACTACCGCGTGCGCCAGCTGGGCCGCGAGAACTGGCGCGCCGTGTTCCCGCTGTGGGGCGAGGACACCGCTGCCCTGTCGCGGCGCTTCGTCAGCGAGGGCCATCGCGCCGTGCTGTGCTGCGTGGACACCCGGCAGCTGGACGCTATCTTCTGCGGCCGCGACTACGACGCGGCCCTGCTCGACGCGCTGCCTGCCGGGGTCGATCCCTGCGGCGAGCGCGGCGAATTCCACACGCTCAGTTACGCCGGCCCGCTGTTCCGCCAGCCGCTGAAGCTGCGCCGCGGCGAGTCGGTGCTGCGCGACGAACGCTTCCAGTTCACCGACTTCCTGCTCGACGACCATGCCGCGACGGACTGATCCCATCCTGCCCGACCTGCTGCAAGCGGGCCTGGCGCTGGTGTTCTGCGGCACCGCGGCGGGCCGGCGCTCGGCCGCCGAACGGGCTTACTACGCCCACCCCGGCAACCTGTTCTGGCGCGCCCTGTTCGAGGCCGGGCTGACGCCCCGCCTGCTGGCACCGGCCGAATTCCCCCTGCTGACCGGCTACGGCATCGGCCTCACCGACCTGGCCAAGCGCCACAGCGGCAACGACGCCGACCTGCCACGCGATGCCTTCGACGTGCCGGCGCTGCGCGCCAGGATCGAACGCCATGCCCCGCGCCTGCTCGCCTTCACCAGCAAGAACGCGGCACGCGCCGCACTCGGCCACGCGGTGAGCTACGGCATGCAGGAGGAAACCCTGGGCCAGACCCGACTGTTCGTGCTGCCCTCCCCGTCCGGCCAGGCGCGCGGGCACTGGGACATCGTGCCGTGGCGGGCCTTGGCCGCGCACTACCGCGCGGCTCGCGCCGGCGGTTGAGCCGGCCGGTCAATCGACGGGCGTGTGCCGCGAAGCCCGCACCTGCTCGGCGCGCACGATCGAGGCCTGGTTGCTCCAGCTGCGGCGGAGGTAGGTCACCACGGCGGCCACTTCCTGGTCACTCAATTGCTGCGCGAACGGCGGCATCGAGTACGGCCGCGGATTCGCCGTGGTGGCCGGGGCAAAGCCGCCGAGCAGGACCATCCGCGTGGCGTTGATGCCGCTGGGCTCGGTCACCGAGGAGTTGCCGTCCAGCGGCGGATAGATGCCGGCCACGCCTTCGCCGCGCTTGCCGTGGCATTCCGCGCAATGCTGCGTGTAGACCTTCTCGCCCTGCTCGGTCAGCGCCTTGGCATCGAACAGCACGGGTTGTTCGGCGGCCGCGGCGCGGGGTGGCAGCGATTGCAGGTAGCTGGCGATCGCGTGCAGGTCGGCCTCGCTCATGTGCTGGGTGCTGCCGGAAACCACCGCGGCCATCGGGCCGAAGGCTGCGCCTTTCGCCGACTGCCCGGTCTTCAGCAGGTCGACGATGTCCTGTGCGCTCCAGCCTTCCAGGCCACCGTGGCGGCGGGTGCTCAGATCCGGCGCGTACCAGTTCTGCACCGGGATCTGGCCGCCGGTGAGGTGCACGTCCGCCGGCGTGCCGCCCAGCGAGTCGCGGGCTGCATGGCATTCGTTGCAATGGCCCAGTCCCTGCACCAGGTAGGCGCCGCGATTCCACTCGGCCGATCGCGCCGGGTCGGGCGTGAACCCGCCTTCGCGGAAGTACAGCGCGCGCCAGGCCTTCAGGCTGTTGCGCACGCTGTACGGGAAGGCCAGCGACGACTTGCCGTCGGGCTGGTGCACCGGCGGCAGCGACTGCAACCAGGCAAACATCGCCAGCGCGTCGTCGCGACTCACATGGGTATACGAGGTGTAGGGGAAGGCCGGATACAGCAGCTCGCCATGACGACCCTTGCCGGCGTGCAGCGCCTGCCAGAAGTCCTCGAAGCTCCACTCGCCCAGGCCGGTCTCGCGATCGGGCGTGATGTTCGGCGCCGGGATGTCGCCAAAGGGCGTGACTATCACCCGACCGCCGGCCAGCGGCGCCCCGCCCTGGGCGGTGTGGCAGCCGGCGCAGTCACCGACGATGGCCAGGTACCGGCCTTGCGCGAGCAACTGCGGGTCCGCCAGCGTGGCCGCGGAAACCTTGCTGGCCGAGCGCGGCGTGGGCGCATGGCCGCCACCGAACCACCACCAGGCCAGCAACGCCACGATCAGCAGCACGACCGCCAGCAGCAGCCAACGCAGCGCTTTCATGAGTCGTCCCCGGTGGCGCCGAGCACCAGCACCCCGCACGCCAGCGGCGGCGTCACCGAACCGGCCGGCTGCGCATGGGTGTCGGCCGGCAGCTCGCGACTGGCCAGCGCGGCGGCCACCGCGGTGATGTCCGCGGCGCTGAGCCGGCTCGCCACCGTGGCCATGCAGTCCGGCGCCACGGTGGAGCGGGTATGCGTGCGCCACGAGCCCAGTTGCGCGCTGAGGTAGTCATACGGCAAGCCGACCAGTCCGGGCGTGGACGGCTCCACGCCGGTCAGCTGGCTGCCGTGGCAACTGCTGCACGCGGGAATCCTGCGGGCCGGGTCGCCCTTGCCGATCAGTTCCTCGCCACGCTGCAGCGCCGCCGCCGACACCGGCGGCAGCGGCGAGCGGCTGTAGGGCACCTGCTGCGCCGCGAAATACTCGGCGATCTCGCGGATGTACGCCGGCGGCAACTGGCGCACCGTGTATTCCATCGGCGCGTACTTGCGCAGGCCGTTCTGGAAGTCCTGCAGCTGCCGCGCCAGATACGCGGCCGGCTTGCCCGCCAGTCGCGGGAAGTAGCCGCTGCCGGGGGTGCCTTCGCCGTGCACGCCGTGGCAACTGGTGCAGGCGGCAATGCGCTGCTGCAAGGTGTCGGGAATCACCGGCGCGTCGGCGGCGCGACTGGCGCTGGCGCCGATCAGCGCGAATGCAAACAGGGAGGCAACGGCAAACCAGCGGGGACGGAGCGGGCGACGGGTTTTGGTCATCCGCCCATTGTACGCGTGCCGCCGCGACGTCCAAGCCGCAGCGGCGCTAAGCTGCAGCCTTGCGACAGCAGCCGCTTCCACCAGACCGGGGGTTACCGTGAATCGTTCAGCCGTCCATCTCGCCGCGCTCGTCACCGCCCTGCTCGCCGGCCCGGCGCTGGCCGCGGAAGTTCCGGCGGCGCCGCCCGCCGACACCGCCTACGCCTCGATCGATCAGCTGCAGCAGCGCATGGACGCCGGCACGCTGGACAGCCGCCAGTTGACCGGCCAGTTGCTGCAACGGATCGAACGGATCGACCGTGCCGGCCCGAGCCTGCACGCGGTGATCGAGACCAATCCCGATGCGCTGCAACTGGCCGGCACGCTGGACGCGGCCCGCGGTGCTCATGACAAACTCGGCCCGCTGTACGGCATCCCGGTACTGCTCAAGGACAACATCGACACCGGCGACCGCATGCTGACCACGGCCGGCTCGCTGGCGCTGGCCGGCGCGCCCGCGCCGCGCGACGCCGGCCTGGTCGAGCGGCTGCGCAAGGGCGGCGCGCTGATCCTGGGCAAGACCAACCTCAGCGAGTGGGCGAACTTCCGTTCCAACCACGCCAGCAGCGGCTGGAGCGCCCGCGGCGGGCAGACGAAGAATCCCTACGTGCTCGACCGCAATCCCTGCGGTTCCAGTGCCGGCTCCGCGGCGGCGGTGGCGGCCGGGCTGACCACGGTGGCGATCGGCAGCGAGACCGACGGTTCGATCATCTGCCCCGCGGCGATGAACGGCATCGTGAGCATCAAGCCGACCCTGGGCCTGGTCAGCCGCAGCGGCATCGTGCCGATCAGCCACAGCCAGGACACCGCCGGCCCGATGGCGCGCAGCGTGGCCGACGCCGCGGCCCTGCTCTCGGTGATCGCCGGCAGCGACCCGCGCGATCCGGCCACCCGCGACGCGGACAGGCATGCGACCGACTACACGAAGTTCCTCGATCCGAACGGACTGAAGGGCAAGCGCATCGGCGTGGTGCGCCAGCTGGCCGGGGCCGAGCCGAATGCCGATCGCGTGCTCGAAGAGTCGATCGCGTTGATGAAGGCGCAGGGCGCGATCATCGTCGACCCGGTGAAGCTGCCGCACTTGGCCGAGCTCGGCGACCCGGAAATCACCGTGCTGCTGTACGACTTCAAGCACGACATCAATGCCTACCTCGCCACGCGGCAGGGCCTCGGCGTGAAGACGCTGGCCGACCTGATCGCGTTCAACCGCACGCACGCCAGCGAGGAGATGCCGTGGTTTGGCCAGGAACTGTTCGAGCAGGCGGAAAAAAAGGGCCCGCTCAGCGACAAGGCATATACCGATGCGCTGGCCAGGGCGAAGCGGCTGTCCGGCCCGCAAGGCATCGACGCGGCGCTGCACGCGCAGCACCTGGATGCGCTGCTGGCGCCGTCGTGGGGGCCGGCCTTCATGACCGACCCGGTGCTTGGCGACCACATCGTCAGCGGCGACCCGACCGTGGGCGGCGCCTCGCAGCCGGCGGCGGTCTCGGGCTATCCGTCGATCAGCGTGCCGGCAGGCTTCGCCCACGGCCTGCCCGTCGGCATCGTGCTGTTCGGCGCGAAGTGGAGCGAGCCGACGCTGATCGCGATCGCCTATGGCTTCGAGCAGCATGCGCAAGCCTGGCAGCCGCCGCGGTTCCTCGACACCGTGGGCGGCAAGCCGGTGCCGCCGGGCCGCTGAAGCACAGGCCCGGAGTCGCGACCGATGGAACGCCAACCGCACATCCACTGTCCGCATTGCGCGTGGGAGCCGCGGGCGGACAGCCGATGGTGCTGCACCTCGCGCGAACCCGGCTCGGGCTGCGGCACCTTGTGGAACACGTTCTGGACGGCGGGCTGCTGCCCCGGCTGCGGCCACTACTGGGAAATGACCCAGTGCCTGTCGTGCCGGCGGGCCTCGCCACACACGCAGTGGTACCACTTCCCGCCGCCGGACGAGGGCCACGTCGGCGAACGGGAGCAGTCGCTGGAAACGGTGGACTGATCCCCCCTCAGCGCAGGTAGACCGTCGGTCCCAGCACCGCCGCGAAGGCCAGCGTCATCAGCACGCCAGCCACGAAGATGGCGTAGCTCCGGTCGATCACGAATCCCCGCGGCGGCTCGTTGCAGGGCTTCGCGTAGGCGACGTTGAACAGGCCCGCGGTGCCGCCGAACGACGAGGCGACCGCCGACATCAGGGTGATCATGATGCCCAGCGGATTGAACAGGCTGACCAGCACCGCCGACACGCCGCCGATCAGGTAGATCGCCATGGCGATGTGCCACTGGGTGCGGCCGGCGACCTCGCCGCCACCGAGCATCGTCCGCAGCATCCGGATCGACTGCTTCACGACGCCGATATAGACGGCCAGACCGATCACGAACATCACTGCGCGCCACAGCCAGGGCCACGGCAGCGGACCGATGCCGCCGCCGGCAGCCGGGCCCCAGTCGCCCAGGTTGGAGACGCCGGAAAACATCCAGTAACCGGCGGCCACCATGCCCTTCACCGTGAACACGATCCACAGCACCAGCCGCGGCAGCGGCTGCCGCGCACGATGCCAGCCGAGCAGCGCCAGCACGGCCAGCACCACGTCCATGCCGGTGCCGGCCATCGCCACCAGGCGATGGGCCCACGGACCGGTGCCGGGACATTCGATGTAGTACGCGCCAAGCTGGCTGGGCAGATGCCCGCTGGCGACGCAGGTGAGCGCGTGGCCGCCCAGCTCGTGCGCCATGGTCAGCAGCGGCAACAGCAACAGCGCCAGGCCGGCCAGCGTCCAGGGATCGACTCGCGGCGTGGTGCCCGTGGATTCGCTCATCGCTCGCGCCTCCGCTGTTCGTTGGAGGCATTATTCCCGCGTTCGGCAGGCGCAGATCAGTGCGGACTGCCAGCTCCGCGCCATGACAACTGTCAGGCGCTCAAGCGCCGGCGTGCGCGGAGGAGCCGGCCGACTTGCGCACGATCAGCATCGCCAGTTCCAGCGACTGCTCGTAGTTCAGACGCGGATCGACCATCGACTTGTAGGCGCGATCGAGGTCGCTCTCGGACAGGTCGCGGGCGCCGCCCATGCATTCGGTGACGTCTTCGCCGGTCAGCTCCAGGTGCACGCCGCCCAGCCGGGTGCCGGCCGCCGCGTGGAGGTCGAAGGCCTGCTCCAGCTCGCCGCGGATGTTGCCGAAACGCCGGGTCTTGTGGCCGTTCGAGGTGCTCTCGGTGTTGCCGTGCATCGGATCGGCCACCCACAGCACGCGACGGCCTTCGCGCTTCACCGCCTCCAGCAGCGGCGGCAGCGCGGCGGCGATCTTCGCGTTGCCCATGCGATGGATCAGGGTCAGCCGGCCCGGCTCGTCGTGCGGGTTCAGCGCGTCGATCAGCGGCAGCAACTGCTCCGGGGTCACCGAGGGGCCGACCTTGACCGCGACCGGATTGCGGATGCCGCGGAAATACTCGACGTGGGCGCCATCCAGTGCGGCGGTGCGCATGCCGATCCACGGGAAGTGGGTGGACAGGTTGAAGAACCCGGGATGGCGCGGCACCTGACGGGTCAGCGCCTGCTCGTAATACAGCAGCAGCGCCTCGTGCGAAGTGAAGAAATCCACCTTGGAGAAGCCTGCGATCGGACCGGCCAGGGTCTCCATGAAGCGCAGCGAATCGCCGATGCCGGCGACCATCTGCCGATACTCGGCCGCCAGCGGCGAATGCTCGACCCAGGCCAGATCCCAGTATTCCGGGTGGTGCAGATCGGCGAAGCCGCCGTCGATCAGGGCGCGCACGAAGTTCATGGTCAGCGCCGAATGCGCATGCGCCGTGATCAGTCGCTGCGGATCAGGCCGACGCGCCGCGACGGTGAATTCCGGACCGTTGACCACGTCGCCGCGGAAACTCGGCAGGCTCACGCCGTCGCGGATTTCCATATCGGTCGAACGCGGCTTGGCGTACTGGCCGGCAAAGCGACCCACGCGCAACACCGGCTTCTTCAACCCGTGCACCAGCACCAGGCTCATCTGCAGCAGCACCTTCAGCCGGTTCGAGATCACCGGACTGGTGCAGTCGGCGAAGCTCTCTGCGCAATCACCGCCCTGCAACAGGAAGCGCTGGCCCTCCTGCGCCTCGGCCAGCGACTGCTTCAGCGCCAGCACCTCCCACGAGGTGACCAGCGGCGGCAACTGCGCGAGGTGGGCGCCGGCAGCGGCCAGCTCGGCCGCGTCGTCGTACTGCGGCTGCTGCAGGGCCACGCGCCGCTGCCAGGAATCGGGGGCCCAGTGATCCGGGATGTGGACATCAGACACGACGGGATTCATGGCATGACCTTCGGCGGCGACAAGAGCATTCACCTGGACGACGTCACCCGACGGGTGGCGACAACCGCCAGCACGGCCAGCAACACGAACCACACCAGGGTCCAGGCCGGCATCGGCAAGCCCAGGATCGGCTCCACCTTGGCGCACTCGCCGGAACCGGTGAACACCAGCTTCAGCATCTTCGCGAACGGAAACGCGTCCAGCATGTAACCCAGGCCGGGGCCGCAGGAAGGCACCTGGTCGGCCGGCAGGCTCTGCAGCCACAGATGGCGGCCGGCGGTGACGATGCCGCCCACGGCGCCCGCCAGCACCAGTCCCGTATATACCCAGCGCCCCCTGCCCTTCGGCGCGTGGATGGCGCCGAGCAGGAAGAACAAGGCCATCACCAGGAAGGCGATGCGCTGGAAGATGCACAGCGGGCACGGCGTCATGCCCAGCCCGTACTCGGCGTACAGGGCGAACGCCAGCAGCGCCGCGCAGACCAGGAAGCCGACGAAGAAAGTGACGCGATACGACCAGCGGAATGGATTCATGACGGATTGTTGCGTTGCGGAACCCGTGACATTACCGGTTCGCCGGGGCGCTGTCAGCCCATCCCGGCATTTGGCGGAAAAGCGCGCTCCTGCGCCCGGCCGGATCGCACAAAAAAACCCGGCGGGTTGCCCGGCCGGGTTTTCACTTTGCATGCCACGGCTGCTCAGCCGAGGCGACTTACTCGGCGTCGACGGCCTCGACCTGCGGACGGCCGACCAGCTCGACATACGCCATCGGCGCGTTGTCGCCGGCGCGGAAGCCGCACTTGAGGATGCGCAGGTAACCACCGGGACGCTCCTTGTAGCGCGGTCCCAGCTCGACAAACAGCTTGCCGACCGCTTCCTTGTCGCGCAGGCGCGAGAAAGCGAGACGACGATTGGCGACGCCATCGACCTTGCCCAGCGTGATCAGCGGCTCGGCCACGCGACGAAGTTCCTTCGCCTTGGGCAGGGTGGTGCGGATCAGTTCGTGCTTGATCAGCGACGACGCCATGTTCTTGAACATCGCTTCGCGATGCGAACTGGTGCGATTGAGTTTGCGTCCGGATTTTTGATGGCGCATGACTGGATTCTCTTGAAGGTCTGTTGTTATGAAAAGCCGGCACGCATGTCCGGATTCCCGCGGTTACCCGCTATGAGGAGCCTTTTTGAACCGGGCTCTTGTTCGAAAGCACGGTCGTCATGGACGACCGCCTCTGGCGACCGGCGGAGCAGGCAGAACCGTGCTCGCCAAGCGCAACGACCGGCGATCAAACGGGATCGCCAAAAAAACAACGCGACCATGAAGGCCGCTGGTGGTGTCTGGCGAGAGAGCCGAAACTCGACCTCGCCAGTGCACCGGCATCGTTCGCGATCACGAATGATCGCGACTCGACGATCAACCCAACTGCATGCCGTGCGACAGACCCGGCGGCGGCCAGTTCTCGAGCTTCATGCCCAGCGCGAGACCACGCCCGCCCAGCACGTCCTTGATTTCCGTCAGCGACTTCTTGCCCAGGTTCGGCGTCTTCAGCAACTCGACCTCGGTCTTCTGCACCAGGTCGCCGATGTAGTAGATGCTCTCGGCCTTCAGGCAGTTCGCCGAACGCACGGTCAGCTCCAGATCGTCGATCGGACGCAGCAGCAGCGGATCGAAACCGCTCTTCTCGGCCTTGTCGGTGGCGCTCTCGCGACGCGAGAAGTCACCGAACACGGACAGCTGGTCGTTGATGATCTCGGCGGCCTTGCGCACCGCGTCTTCCGCACCGATGGTGCCGTTGGTCTCGATGTCCAGCACCAGCTTGTCGAGGTTGGTGCGCTGCTCGACACGAGCGGCGTCCACTTCGTAAGCCACGCGGAGCACCGGCGCGAACGACGCATCCAGCTGCAGGCGACCGATCGGGCGCGCCTCGTCATCCGGATGCTGACGCGTGCTGGCCGGCTGGTAGCCGACGCCGCGACGCACCTTCAGGCGCATGTTGAGCGCGATGTCCTTGGTCAGGTGGCAGATCACGTGCTCGGGGTTGATGATTTCCACCGAGTGGTCGACGACGATGTCGCCGGCCGTGACCACGCCCTTGCCCTTCTTGGACAGGGTCAGGGTGACTTCATCACCCGTGTGCTGGCGAATCGCCACGTCCTTCAGGTTGAGCAGGACTTCGATCACGTCCTCCTGCAGGCCTTCCAGGGTGGTGTATTCGTGCAGCACGCCATCGATTTCAACCTCGACGATGGCGCTGCCAGGGATCGAGGAGAGCAGCACGCGACGCAGCGCGTTGCCCAGGGTATGGCCAAAGCCACGCTCGAGCGGCTCGACCACCACCTTGGCGCGGTTGGCTCCGAGCTGTTCGACGCTGAGGCCACGAGGCCGCAGCACGCTAGTTGACGAAACTGCCATGCAGAACTCCGGTAATTACTTCGAGTAAAGCTCGACGATCAATGCTTCATTGATGTCGGACGGCAGATCACCGCGATCCGGCACCGACTTGAACGTGCCTTCGAACTTCTTGGCGTCGACTTCGACCCAGATCGGACGCAGATCCATGGTGTCGAACACGGTCGCGGCTTCCTGTACACGCAGCTGCGTGCGACCCTTCTCGGTCAGCGCGATCGCGTCGCCGGGACGAACCTGGTAGGAAGGAATGTTCACCTTCTTGCCGTTGACCAGGATCGCCTTGTGGGCAACCAGCTGGCGGGCCTGGGCGCGGGTGACCGCGAAGCCCATGCGGTAGACGACGTTGTCCAGGCGGCTCTCGAGCAGGCGCAACAGGTTTTCACCGGTGTTGCCCTTGGTCGTCGACGCCTTGGTGTAGTAGTTGCTGAACTGGCGCTCAAGCACGCCGTAGATGCGCTTGACCTTCTGCTTCTCACGCAGCTGCACGGCATAGTCGGACATGCGCATGCGCTTGTTCGCACCGTGCTGGCCGGGCTTGTTTTCCAGCTTGCACTTGGAATCCAGCGCGCGCGCCGGGCTCTTCAGACTGAGATCCGCTCCCTCGCGACGGGCGAGTTTGCAGGTAGCTCCACGATAACGGGCCATGGGTTACTCCTTAGACTCGACGCTTCTTGGGGGGACGGCAGCCGTTGTGCGGAATCGGCGTGACGTCGATGATGTTGAGCACCTTGTAGCCCAACGCGTTCAGCGAACGCACCGCCGACTCGCGGCCCGGGCCGGGGCCCTTGATGCGCACTTCCACCGTCTTCACGCCGTAGTCGCCGGCAGCGCGGCCAGCCTTCTCGGCGGCAACCTGCGCTGCGAACGGGGTCGACTTGCGCGAGCCACGGAAACCGGCGCCGCCGGCGGTAGCCCACGACAAGGCGTTGCCCTGGCGATCGGTGATGGTGACGATGGTGTTGTTGAAGGAGGCCTGCACGTGGGCCACGGCATCCGTGACAACGCGCTTGATCTTCTTCTTGGTTTTAACCGGCTTAGCCATAATTTTTGAGGCTCTTAGTAATCAGTGCGACCATGCAAGGCCGCTTTTTGATCGTCGCGATCAGGAATGATCGCACTGTTCAATTACTTCTTGATCGCGCGACGCGGACCCTTGCGGGTACGTGCGTTGGTACGCGTGCGCTGACCGCGCACCGGCAGGCCACGACGGTGGCGCAGGCCACGGTAGCAACCCAGGTCCATCAGACGCTTGATGGCCATGCCCACCTCGCGGCGAAGATCGCCCTCGACGGTGTACTTGGCGATCTCGTGGCGGATCTTCTCCACCTCGCCTTCACTGAGGGACTTGATCTGGGTGGTCGGAACCACGCCAGCATCCACGCAGACCTTCCTGGCTCGGCTGCGGCCGATACCGTAAATGCTCTGCAGACCAACCCAGACATGCTTCTGGACCGGCAAATTGACACCCGCGATGCGCGCCATGATGTACTTTCTCCGATGCGTTTCGTGCGCGGTAAACGCGCAATTTTAACCTGAATTACCCTGACTGGAAAGCCCTGCGGCACCGAGGCGCCGCCAGCTTCCTACCTTTGACCAAAACCGCGTCCACACCAGCAGCCACTAGTTGCGACGAAGATTGGCCTTCTTGAGCAGACTTTCGTACTGGTGACTGACCAGGTGCGCCTGCACCTGAGAGGTAAAGTCCATCACCACCACCACCACGATCAGCAGCGACGTGCCACCGAAATAGAACGGAACATGCCAGGCGCTCTGCATGAACGACGGCACCAGACACACCAGCACCAGATACAACGCACCGACACCGGTCAGACGAGTCATCACCGCATCAATGTAGTTGGCCGTTCCCTTGCCCGGGCGGATACCCGGAATCAGGGCACCCGACCGCTTGAGGTTGTCGGCGGTCTCGTCCGCGTTGAAAACGATCGCGGTGTAGAAGAACGCAAAACCGATCACCAGTACCGAAAACACGATTTCGTACAGCGGATTGCCGGGGCTCAGCGCCTGCACCAGATCCTGCACCCAGCGCGACTGCTGACCGGTGCTGAACCAGCTCACCGCGGTCGCCGGGAACATCAGCAGGCTCGAGGCGAAGATCGGCGGGATCACGCCCGACATGTTGATCTTCAGCGGCAGGTTCGAGCTCTGGTTCATGTAGGCCTTCTGCCCACCGGACCGCCGTGCGTAGTTCACCGTGATCCGCCGCTGCGCCCGCTCCATGAACACCACGAAGGCAGTCACCGCCAGCGCCAGGCCGAACACCATCAGCAGCTTGATCAGCGACAGCTCGCCGTTGCTGGCCATGCCCAGGGTATGCACCACCGCCCCTGGCAGGCCGGCCACGATGCCGGCGAAGATCAGCAGCGAAATGCCGTTGCCGACACCGCGCTCGGTCATCTGCTCGCCCAGCCACATCAGGAACATCGTGCCGGCGGTCAGACCCACCACCGACGACAGGACGAAGCCGAAGCCAGGCGTATAGACGACCGGAGCACCGCCTGCCGCGACCTGACCCTGCAATGCCACCGCGATGCCGAACGACTGGAAAGCCGCCAGCGCCACCGTCGCATAGCGCGTGTACATGGTCATCTTGCGCTTGCCGGACTCGCCTTCCTTGCGCAAGGCCTGCAGGCTTGGCACGACCGCGCCCATCATCTGGAACACGATGGATGCCGAGATGTACGGGATCACGCCCAGCGCAAACACCGAAAACCGCGCCAGCGCACCACCCGAGAACATGTTGAACATGTCCATCAGGCCGTTGCCGCTGACCAGGCTGGTCATCGCCTCGGGGTTGACGCCGGGAACCGGAATGAACGAACCGAGCCGGAACACCACCAGCGCACCAATCACGAAGAAGATGCGCTGGCGAAGCTCCGTGAGTTTGCCGAGCTTGCCGAGTGCGTTGCCCTTGGCTGCTGCCACCGGCCTTACTCCACGCTGCCGCCGGCCGCCTCGATGGCTGCCTTGGCGCCGGCGGTAGCCAGCAGACCAGACAACTTCACCGCGCGACCGATTTCACCCTTGAGGACGACCTTGACCCGCTTCGCGCGGCTGTTGATCAGGCCAGCCTGATGCAGCACGACGACGTCGATCACGTCAGCCTTGAGGTTGGCCAACTGGTACAGGAATACTTCCTGGCTCGCGACCAGCTTCTTGGAACGGAAACCGATCTTCGGCATCCGGCGGTTCAGCGGCATCTGGCCGCCTTCGAAACCGAACTTGTGGGTGCCGCCCGCGCGGGCGTGCTGACCCTTGTGACCGCGACCGGCGGTCTTGCCCATGCCCGAACCGATACCGCGAGCGACGCGCAGACGCGACTTGCGGGAACCGGCGGCCGGCTTGATGTCATTCAAACGCATGATGATTACTCCTCGACCCGGACCAGGTAGTAGACCGTGTTGATCAGGCCACGAACCTGCGGACTGTCCTTCAACTCGCGGACGTCATTGAGCTTGCCCAGGCCCAGCGCCTTGACGCTGAGGCGATGACGAGCCTGCACGCCGCGCAGACCCTTGACCAGGCGCACGCGCACCGTGGCGGCGGCGGTTTCGTTCTTCTTAGCCATTACCCAACACCTCATCCAGGGTCTTGCCACGCTTGGCGGCGATCTTCTTGGGCGAGGCGACCGCCTGCAGGCCCTTGATGGTCGCGCGCACCAGGTTGATCGGGTTGCGCGAACCCACGGCCTTGGCCAGCACGTTCTTCACGCCGACCACTTCCAGCACGGCACGCATGGCGCCGCCGGCGATCACGCCGGTACCTTCGGAGGCCGGCTGCATGTAGACGCGGGCCGCGCCGTGATTCGCCTTGACGGCATACCACAACGTACCGTTGTTCAGCTCGATGTCGACCATCTGGCGACGGGCGCGCTCCATGGCCTTGGAAATGGCCACCGGCACTTCACGCGCCTTGCCATAACCAAAACCCACCTTGCCCTCGCCGTCACCGACGACAGTCAGTGCGGTGAAGCTCATCTGGCGGCCGCCCTTGACGGTCTTGGCCACACGGTTGACGGCAATCAACTTTTCCAGCAGGCCGTCGGAATTTTCGCGATCGGTAGAAGACATGTTCTTTTCCATGTGCCCGGAATACCGGGACTTTGCTTGCGGCTGAGCCGCTTGGAGTTGTAGGTGACGCAGTGGAAATCGGGATGACCCGACCCGGTGCTACTCAGAACTTCAGACCGGCCTCACGAGCGGCTTCGGCCAGTGCCTTGATGCGACCGTGGTAGCGGAAGCCCGAACGGTCGAACGCGACCGACTCGATGCCCGCTGCCATGGCGCGCTCGGCGACGGCCTTGCCCACCGCCGCGGCGGCGGCGAGGTTCTTGGTGCCCTTGAGCCCTTCGGAGACCGACTTCTGCACGGTGGAGGCAGCAGCCACCACGTTCGTGCCGGAGGCGTCGAACACCTGGGCGTAGATGTGCTGGCCCGTGCGATGCACCGACAGGCGGGCGACGGCCAGCTTGCGGATGTGCGAACGCGTGGACTTGGCGCGGCGCAGGCGATTTTCGTTCTTGTTCATTTCTCAGTTCCTCGAAAGCGGATCGGCAAATGGCTGGTAACTGCTCTTGCTGAAGAGTCCGGTCATGGATGGCCGGTCTTCGCGCAGGGACAGCGCATTTATGCCTTCTTGGCTTCCTTCAGGGTGATCTTCTCGCCGGAGTAACGCACGCCCTTGCCCTTGTAGGGCTCCGGCGGACGGAAACCGCGAATCTTTGCAGCGACCTGACCCACCACCTGCTTGTCCGCGCCCTTGATCAGGACTTCGGTCTGGGTCGGGGTTTCGATGCTGATGCCTTCCGGCGCATCGAAGACGACCGGGTGCGAGAAGCCCAGGCTCAGGTTCAGCGACTTGCCGGCCATGGAAACGCGATAGCCGACGCCGACCAGCTCGAGCTTGCGCTCATAGCCGGTGGACACGCCGGTGACCATGTTGGCCAGCAGAGCGCGAGCGGTACCGCCGAACTTGTCGTCGGCGCCCTCGTCCAGGCTGATGTTCGCCACACCGTTCTCGACCGCAACGGTGACGCCCGGCAGGTGATGCACGGACAGGGTGCCCTTCGGGCCTTTCACCGAGATCTGGTCGTCGCTGACGGTCAGCTCGACGCCCTTCGGCAGGGAAATGGGTTGTTTGGCAACACGTGACATCGAAGGACTCCTTATGCCACTTGGCCGATGACTTCGCCGCCCAGACCCTTGGCACGGGCCTGCGCATCGGTCAACAGACCAGCGGAAGTCGAGATGATCGAGATACCCAGGCCACCGAGGACCTTCGGCAGCTCGTCCTTGCCGCGGTATACACGCAGGCCGGAACGGCTGACACGGGAAATGCGCTCGATGGCCGGCTGGCCCTCGAAATACTTGAGCTTGATCTCGAGCACCGGCTTGCCTTCCTCGGCGGAAGTCTTGGCGTCGAGGATGTAGCCCTCGTTCTTGAGAAGGTCGGCGATCGCCACCTTCAGTTTCGACGACGGCATACGCACGGTCGGCTTGCCCATGGCCTGGGCATTGCGGACGCGCGTGAACAGATCGGCGATGGGATCAGTCATGCTCATGAAAACATCCTTCAGAGTGCACCGATATCCGATAAAACCGGAAATCAATCAGATTGTGAGCTGGCAAGACGCCAGCCTGCGTTGCGCAGACCGCCGACTATAACAGCAATTTCAGGTTTTGGCGAATAGCGATGCGGTAGTCGCATCCGGCAGCCGCAACAACCGTTGCGGCCGACCACGACGAGGCGGGCAATCTGCCCGCCCGTCAGTGCGGAACGTTGTTGGGTTACCAGCTGGCCTTGCGCAGACCCGGCACGTCGCCGCGCATGGTCGCTTCACGCAGCTTGTTGCGGCCCAGGCCGAACTTCGCATAGACCGCACGCGGACGACCGGTCAGCGCGCAACGGGTACGCTGGCGCACCGGACTCGCATCGCGCGGCAGCTTCTGCAGCTTGGTCTGAGCTTCCATCTTCTCCTCGTAGGAGGCCTTGGGGCTCAGCACGATCGCCTTCAGCTCGGCGCGCTTGGCGGCGAACTTCTCGACGAGTTTGGTCCGCTTGATATCGCGGTTCACCATTGATGTCTTGGCCATGGATAACGCCTATCAGTTGCGGAACGGGAAGCTGAACGCTGCCAGCAGGGCTTTCGCCTCTTCGTCGGTCTTGGCGGTGGTGGCGATGGAGATATCCATGCCGCGCAGCGCGTCAACCTGGTCGAAGTCGATCTCAGGGAAGATGATCTGTTCCTTGATGCCGAAGTTGTAGTTGCCACGGCCGTCGAAGGCCTTCGCCGAGACACCACGGAAGTCGCGCACGCGCGGCAGCGAGATGTTGATCAGGCGATCCATGAATTCCCACATCTGGGCGCGACGCAAGGTGACCTTGCAGCCGATCGGCCAGCCGTCGCGGATCTTGAACGAGGCCACCGAAACGCGGGCCTTGGTCGTGATCGGCTTCTGACCCGAGAGCTTGGCCATGTCGGCCACGGCGTTCTCCAGGATCTTCTTGTTGCCGGCAGCTTCACCCACGCCCATGTTCAGCGTGATCTTGGTGATGCGGGGAACCTGCATCACGTTCTGGTAGCCGAACTGCTCGGTGAGCTTGGCGACTACCTTCTCTTTGTAGAAATTTTCGAGGCGGGTCATGATCGTGATTCCTTACGCGTCCACGACCTCGCCATTCGAACGGAACACGCGGACCTTGCGCCCATCTTCGAGCGTTTTGGTGCCGACGCGTTCACCCTTGTTCGTGGCGGGGTTGAACAGCTGCACATTGGAGAGATGGATCGAGGCCTCACGCTCGACGATGCCACCGGCCTGATTGGCCTGCGGATTCGGCTTGGTGTGGCGCTTGACCAGGTTCACGTTGGAGACGAATACACGCTCGCCTGCAACACGCAGCACGTCGCCGCGCTGACCCTTGTTCTTGCCGGTGATCACGAGGACCTGATCACCCTTGCGGATACGGTTCATATCTTGACTCCGCTCAGAGCACTTCGGGCGCAAGCGAGACGATCTTCATGAACTTCTCGCTGCGCAGCTCGCGGGTGACCGGCCCGAAAATACGGGTGCCGATCGGCTCGAGCTTGTTGTTGAGGAGGACCGCTGCATTGCCGTCGAAACGGATCAGCGAACCATCGGGACGGCGGACACCCTTGGCGGTGCGAACCACCACGGCATTGTACACCTCGCCCTTCTTGACCTTGCCGCGGGGAATCGCATCCTTCACGGTGACCTTGATGACGTCACCGATCGCGGCGTAACGACGCTTGGAGCCGCCGAGCACCTTGATGCACATCAATTCCTTCGCGCCGCTGTTGTCCGCTGCGGAAAGCGTGCTTTGCATCTGGATCATGTCTGCACCCTCCCTTAGACGTTGGCGCGCGTGATGATCTCGACCACGCGGTGATGTTTGGTCTTGGACAATGGACGGCACTCGGCGATACGCACGAGGTCACCCTCGTTCGCACCCAGGTCGTCCTGCGCATGCAGCTTGGTCGACCGGCGGATGATCTTGCCGAGCAGCCAATGCTGCTCCTGACGCTCGACCAGGACGGTAACCGTCTTGTCCATCTTGTTGCTGGTGACGCGACCTTCGAGGGTACGCGTCTGCTTCTTGTCAGATTGAATCTGGTTGTCGCTCATGTCGGCCGTCCCTTACTTCTTGCTGCCGAGCACGAACTTCGTGCGGGCGATGTCGCGCCGAACGCGGCGCAGCTGGTGCGGCTGGGTAAGCTGGCCGGAACCCTTCTGCATGCGCAGATTGAACTGCTCCTTGCGCAGGTCCAGCAGATGCTGCTTCAGCTCGTCGGCCGACTGGTTGTTGATATCTTTGCTGGCCATCACATCACCGCCCGGGTCACAAACTGGGTCTGCACCGAGAGCTTGGCGGCGGCCAGGCGGAACGCCTCGCGTGCCGTCGTCTCGTCGACGCCCTCGATCTCGTAAAGCATGCGACCAGGCTGGATCGGAGCGACCCAGAACTCGACGCTGCCCTTGCCGGCGCCCATGCGGACTTCGATGGGCTTCTTGGTGATCGGCTTGTCGGGGAACACGCGGATCCACAACTTGCCGCCACGCTTGACGAAGCGGGTGATGCAACGACGGGCAGCTTCGATCTGGCGCGCGGTGAGCGCACCGTGGGTCGTCGCCTTCAGGCCGTACTCGCCAAAGCTGACGAGGTTGGAACACTGAGCCAGACCGTCGTTGCGGCCCTTGAACTGCTTGCGGTATTTGGTTCGCTTAGGTTGCAACATGGCAACTCTCCTTACTTCGCAGACCGCTCGCGGCGGCCGTCACCGGCCTCGCGACGCGAATCGTTACGACGACCTTCGCCACCTTCGCGGCGCGGCTGCGACGGCTCGTCCTTCGACTCCTGGCTGGCAGCGGCCAGATCGAAGATCTCGCCCTTGTAGACCCAGACCTTGATGCCGATGATGCCGTAGGTGGTTTTCGCCTCGGCCGTGCCGTAGTCGATGTCGGCGCGCAGCGTGTGCAGCGGCACCCGACCTTCGCGAGCCCACTCGGAACGGGCGATCTCGGCACCGTTCAGACGACCGGAAACGTTGATCTTGATGCCCAGGGCGCCCAGGCGCATCGCGTTGCCGACCGAGCGCTTCATCGCGCGGCGGAACATGATGCGACGCTCCAGCTGCTGCGCGATCGACTCGGCAACCAGCTGCGCGTCCAGCTCGGGCTTGCGCACTTCATTGACGTTGATGTGCGTCGGAACGCCCATCATGTCGCTGACTTCCTTGCGCAGCTTCTCGATATCCTCGCCCTTCTTGCCGATCACCACGCCCGGACGGGCGGTGTGGATCGTCACGCGTGCGGTCTTGGCCGGACGCTCGATCTGGATCTTCGAGATGCCGGCGGCAGCCAGCTTCTTCTTCAGCATGTCGCGGACCTTGATGTCGGCCACGAGATACTTCGCGTAATCGCCCTTGTTGGCGTACCACTTCGAGTTCCAGTCCTTGGCAATGCCGAGGCGGATACCGGTGGGATGAACTTTATGACCCATCGTCTATGTCCCCGGTCAGTTACCAACAACCACAGTGATGTGGCTGGTGCGCTTGAGAATGCGCGAACCGCGGCCTTTGGCGCGGGCATACATGCGCTTCATCGCCGGACCTTCGTCGACGAAGATGCTGGCCACTTTCAGCTCGTCGACGTCGGCGCCGAGATTGTTCTCGGCGTTGGCGACGGCCGACAGCAGCACCTTGCGGACAAGGTGTGCGGCCTTCTTGTTGGTATAGGTGAGCACGTCGCTGGCCCGGCCCACGGGAAGCCCGCGGACGAGATCAGCCACCAGGCGTGCCTTTTGCGCCGAAATGCGGGCGCCGCGCAGGATCGCTTTGGCTTCAGTGCTCATCACTTGCCCTTCTTGTCGCCGACATGGCCTTTGAACGTGCGGGTCACCGCGAACTCGCCGAGCTTGTGCCCGACCATGTTCTCGTTGATCAGGACGGGCACGTGCTGACGGCCGTTGTGGATGGCGATGGTCAAGCCGACCATTTCCGGCAGGATCATCGAGCGACGCGACCAGGTCTTGATCGGGCGCTTGTTGTTGGCGGAAACCGCAGCTTCCACCTTCTTTACGAGGTGAAGGTCGACGAACGGACCTTTCTTCAAAGAGCGAGGCATGTCGGCTTCCTGTTACTTGGTACGACGACGCACGATGAACTGCTGCGTGCGCTTGTTGTTACGGGTCTTGTAACCCTTGGCCGGCGTGCCCCACGGGCTGACCGGATGACGACCGCCGGAGGTCTTGCCTTCACCACCACCGTGCGGATGGTCGACCGGGTTCATCACCACACCGCGAACGGTCGGGCGAATACCCAGCCAGCGCTTGGCGCCGGCCTTGCCGAGCTTCTTCAGGCTGTGCTCGCCGTTGCCGACTTCACCGATGGTGGCGCGGCAATCGACCGAGACGCGACGCATCTCGCCGGAGCGAAGACGCAACGTGGCGTAGCCGGACTCACGGGCCACCAGCTGCACGGAGGCGCCGGCGCTGCGGGCGATCTGCGCGCCCTTGCCCGGACGCAGTTCGATGCAGTGAATGGTGCTGCCCATCGGGATGTTGCGCAGCTGCAGGCAGTTGCCGGCCTTGATCGGCGCGTCACGACCGGACACCAGGCGATCGTCCACCTGCACGCCCTTCGGCGCGATGATGTAACGACGCTCGCCGTCGGCGTAGCACAGCAACGCGATGTGCGCGGTGCGGTTCGGATCGTATTCGATGCGCTCGACGCGGGCGGCGATGCCTTCCTTGTCGCGCTTGAAGTCGATGATGCGGTAATGCTGCTTGTGACCGCCGCCACGATGACGCACGGTGATGCGACCGTGGTGGTTGCGGCCGCCGGTGCGGGACTGTGACTCGGTCAACGCCGCGTACGGCGCGCCCTTGTACAGGCCTTCCGTCTTGACGCTGACTGCGTCGCGACGACCCGGCGAGGTCGGCTTGTGGTTGATTAGTGCCATCTCACAGAACTCCTGGCTCAGGCCTTGGCGGCGACGTCGATGGTCTGGCCATCGGCAAGACGCACGTAGGCCTTGCGCTTGCCCTGGCGGCTGCCAGCGCGTTGACGAAAGGCTTTGACCTTGCCCTTGGTGTTGACGAGGTTCACCTGTTCGACCTTGACGTCGAACAGCTTCTCCACGGCAGAACGGACATCGGCCTTGGTTGCCGTGGGGGCGACCACGAATACGTACTGGTTGTGCTCGGCGAGACGCGCCGATTTCTCGGAGATGTGCGGCGCGCGCAGCGTGTCGAGAATGCGTTCGTTGTTCATGCCAGCCACTCCTCGACCTTCTTCACGGCGTCAACCGTCATCACCACATGGTCGGAACCGACCAGGCTGACCGGGTTCAGACCCATCACATCCAGCACATGGATGTAGGGGATGTTGCGGGCAGCCAGGAACACTGCCTCGGAGGCGTCTTCGGACACCAGCAGCACGCGACCGGAAACTTCCAGCTCGGCCAGCTTGGCAACCATCAACGAGGTCTTCGGGGACTCGACGCCGAAGCTCTCGACGACCTTCAGGCGACCCTGACGGGCCAGCTCGGAGAAGATCGAGCGAATCGCGACGCGGTAGGCCTTGCGGTTGACCTTCTGCTCGTAGCTGCGGGGCTTTGCCGCGAACGCACGACCGCCGCCGACAAAGATCGGAGCGCGATAGTCGCCGTGACGGGCGCCACCGCCCTTCTGCTTCTTGAACTTCTTGGTGGTGCCGGACATCTGGCCGCGCGACAGCTGCGACTGGGTACCTGCACGACCGGCCGCCTGGTAGGCGATCACGACCTGGTGGACCAGGGCCTTCTTGTACTCGCCGCCGAACACTTCGTCCGACACGCTGAGCGGCTTGGCGCCAATAACATTGAGTTCCATGGCGTCTCTCCTCAGCTCTTCGTCGTCGGGCGGATGATGACGTCGCCACCGGTTGCACCCGGCACCGCGCCCTTCACCGCAATCAGATGACGCTCGGCGTCGACCTTGACCACTTCCAGACCCTGCTGCGTGCGGTTCACCGCACCCATGTGGCCGGACATCTTCTTGCCCGGGAACACGCGGCCCGGGGTCTGGCGCTGGCCGATGGAGCCCGGCGCGCGATGCGACAGCGAGTTACCGTGGGTGGCATCACCCATCTTGAAGTTCCAGCGCTTGATCGTGCCTTGGAAGCCCTTGCCCTTCGACACGCCGGCGACATCGACGATCTGGCCGACGGTGAACACGTCGTCGGCCTTGATCTCGGCGCCCACTTCGTACTTGCCGAGGTCATCGGCAGACACGCGGAATTCCCACAAACCACGACCCGGCTCGACCTTCGCCTTCGCGTAGTGGCCCTTCAGCGGCTGCGTCAGGAGGTTTGCGCGCTTGCTGCCCGCGGAAACCTGGACGGCGCTGTAGCCATCGTTATCGTCCGTCTTCAGCTGGGTCACCCGGTTCGGCGTCGCTTCGATCAGCGTCACCGGAATCGAGCGGCCATCTTCAGTGAAGAGCCGGCTCATGCCGCATTTGCGGCCAACCAATCCGATACTCATATTCGTATCCTGTCTGTCGCTCAACCGAGCTTGATCTGAACATCGACGCCAGCGGCGAGATCAAGCTTCATGAGCGCGTCCACGGTCTTGTCGTTCGGGTCGACGATGTCGAGCACACGCTTGTGGGTACGGGTCTCGTACTGGTCGCGTGCATCCTTGTCGACGTGCGGCGACGTCAGAATGGTGTAACGCTCGATCTTGGTCGGAAGCGGAATCGGGCCGAGTACCGTGGCACCCGTGCGCTTTGCCGTCTCGACGATCTCGCTGGCGGAGCGGTCGATCAGTCGATGATCGTACGCTTTCAGCCGAATCCGAATCTTCTGGTTCGCCATAACCGTGTCCTGTTGTCTAAAGAACGTAATGTGAAACGAAGCGGCTTCTCACCGCCCCGCACTACCTTTTGCCACTGCATCGGCGTCGCGCGGTGAACTGCATGACCCCTCTGAAAAACGCCAGGCGAGCAACGGAACGCTCGCCTGGCACAATCCGAATCTCGCGCAAAATGACGTGCCGACAGGATTTGCCCTGTCATCACGTCGACTTGCGAGGGCCGATCCACGGCCAGCGAACTCGAAACACATCCTGTGTCTCATTTCGCGGTAGGTCAGCCAAAACATGTCTGGCTGACGAGTGAGCTGCCAAGTATACCGACAAAACTTCAACAAGTGAAGGGGGTGTAGCGCGATCCGGAGATCACCGCCTTGCCGATCGGGTTACTGGCTTACAGGTGCCGGGGAACGGGGAACGCGGCTTTGGCGCGCTCCGTTCCCCGTTCCCCGCATTTTCTTACTTGATGACCTTGGCCACCACGCCGGCGCCGACGGTGCGGCCGCCTTCGCGGATGGCGAAACGCAGGCCTTCGTCCATCGCGATCGGGTGGATCAGGCTCACCACCATCTTCACGTTGTCACCCGGCATCACCATCTCCACGCCTTCCGGCAACTGGCAGGCGCCGGTCACGTCGGTGGTGCGGAAGTAGAACTGCGGGCGGTAGCCCTTGAAGAACGGCGTATGACGGCCACCCTCGTCCTTCGACAGCACGTAGACCTCGGCCTCGAAGTCGGTGTGCGGGGTGATCGTGCCCGGCTTGGCCAGCACCTGGCCACGCTCCACGTCGTCACGCTTCAGGCCGCGCAGCAGCAGACCGGCGTTGTCGCCCGCCTGACCCTGGTCCAGCAGCTTGCGGAACATTTCCACGCCCGTGACGGTCGTCTTCTGCGTGTCACGGATGCCGACCACTTCGATTTCGTCGCCCACCTTGATGATGCCGCGCTCGATACGACCGGTCACCACGGTGCCGCGGCCCGAGATCGAGAACACGTCTTCCACCGGCATCAGGAACGGCTTGTCGATCGTGCGCACCGGCTCCGGAATGTAGCTGTCCAGCGCGTCCACCAGCTTGATGATCGACGGCACGCCGATGTCGCTCTGGTCGCCTTCCAGCGCCAGCTTGGCCGAACCGTGGATCATCGGGGTGTCGTCGCCCGGAAACTCGTACTTCGACAGCAGCTCGCGCACTTCCATCTCGACCAGTTCCAGCAGCTCGGCGTCGTCCACCATGTCTGCCTTGTTCAGGTAGACCACGATGTACGGCACGCCGACCTGGCGCGACAGCAGGATGTGTTCGCGGGTCTGCGGCATCGGGCCGTCAGCGGCCGAGCACACCAGGATCGCGCCGTCCATCTGCGCCGCACCGGTGATCATGTTCTTCACGTAGTCGGCATGGCCCGGGCAATCCACGTGCGCGTAGTGGCGCAGCGGCGACTCGTATTCCACGTGCGCGGTCGAGATCGTGATGCCGCGCGCCTTCTCTTCCGGCGCCGCGTCGATCGCGCTGTAGTCCTTGAACTCGCCACCGAAACGTTCCGCCCCGACCTTCGTCAGTGCGGCCGTCAGCGTCGTCTTGCCGTGGTCCACGTGACCAATCGTGCCGACGTTGACGTGCGGCTTGGTGCGTTCGAATTTACCCTTTGCCATGACTCAAACCTCTGAGATAACTTGAATTTGATAATGCGTCCACGAAGGGGCGCCGTTGGAGGCGACGACACGGGTGCCGCGCCTTGATCCCTGCTAACGCGATCAAGAAGATCGCACGGCTTACGCCTTCTTCATCACCTGTTCGGCGACGTTGGTCGGCGCCTCGGCGTAGTGATCGAATTCCATGGTGAAGGTGGCCCGGCCCTGCGTCAGCGAACGAATCGTGGTCGCGTAACCGAACATTTCACCCAGCGGCACTTCGGCGTTGATGGTCTTGCCCGACGGCGTATCTTCCTGGCCAGTGAGCATGCCGCGACGCTTGCTGATGTCGCCCATCACGTCGCCCATGTAGTCCTCCGGGGTGACGATCTCGACCTTCATGATCGGCTCGAGCAGCACCGGGCTGGCCTTGTTGAAGCCCTGCTTGAACGCCATCGACGCAGCGAGCTTGAACGCCATTTCCGAGGAGTCGACGTCATGGTAGGAACCGAAGACCAGCTTGGCCTTCACGTTCACCACCGGGAAGCCGGCCAGCGGACCGCTGGTGATCGTCTCGCGCAGACCCTTTTCGACCGACGGGATGAATTCCTTCGGAATCACGCCACCGGTGATGTCGTTGATGAACAGGAAGTCGTCCTTGATCAGCGCGGCGATCTTCTCGTCCGCGCGATCCGCTTCGCTGATCGGCGACATCTCGATCACGACGTGACCGTACTGGCCCTTGCCGCCCGACTGCTTGGCGTGCTTGTAGTCCGACTTCACGTCCGCCAGGCGGATCGTTTCGCGATAGGCCACCTGCGGCTTGCCGACGTTCGCCTCGACGTTGAACTCGCGGCGCATGCGGTCGACCAGGATGTCCAGGTGCAGCTCGCCCATGCCGGAGATGATGGTCTGGCCCGATTCCTCGTCGGTACGCACGCGGAACGACGGATCTTCCGCGGCCAGACGGCCGAGGGCGATGCCCATCTTTTCCTGGTCCGACTTGGTCTTCGGCTCGACCGCCATCGAGATCACCGGCTCCGGGAACGACATCCGCTCCAGGGTGATGATGTGTTCCTGCGAGCACAGCGTGTCACCGGTCGTCACGTCCTTCAGGCCAACCGCGGCGGCGATGTCGCCAGCACACACTTCCTTCAGTTCGTGACGCTCGTTGGCGTGCATCTGCAGGATGCGGCCCACGCGCTCCTTCTTGCTCTTGACCGGGTTGTACACGGCGTCGCCGGAGTTCAACGTGCCCGAGTAGACACGGAAGAAGGTCAGCGAACCCACGAACGGGTCGGTCATGATCTTGAATGCCAGCGCGGAGAACGGCGCCTTGTCGTCCGCGGGACGGCTGGCCTCGTTGTCGTCCTCGTCGATGCCGGCCACCGGCGGGCGGTCGGCGGGCGACGGCAGCAGCTGCACCACCGCGTCGAGCATCGCCTGGACGCCCTTGTTCTTGAACGCGGTACCGCAGAACACCGGGATGATCTCGTTGGCCAGCGTGCGCTGGCGCAGACCGGCGATGACTTCGGCCTCGGACAGGTCGCCGCCTTCCAGGTACTTGTTCATCAGCTCTTCGGTGGCTTCCGCCGCCGATTCGACCATGAACGCATGCGCCTCGGTGGCAACGTCGACCAGGTCCGCCGGGATGTCGCGGTACTCGAACTTCATGCCCTGGGATTCCATGTCCCAGATGATCGCCTTCATCTTCAGCAGGTCGACCACGCCCTCGAAACCGTCTTCGGCACCGATCGGCACCTGCATCGGCACCGGATGCGCGCCCAGGCGAGCCTTCAGCTGGCTGACGACCTTGTCGAAGTTGGCGCCGGTGCGGTCCATCTTGTTGACGAACGCAAGACGCGGCACCCGGTACTTGTTGGCCTGGCGCCATACCGTTTCGGACTGCGGCTGCACGCCACCGACCGCACACAGCACGAACACCGCGCCGTCGAGCACGCGCAGCGAACGCTCCACCTCGATGGTGAAGTCGACGTGTCCCGGGGTGTCGATGATGTTGAAGCGGTGCTGCTCCATGGAGCCGTCCATGCCCTTCCAGAACGCCGTCGTTGCCGCCGACGTAATGGTGATGCCACGCTCCTGCTCCTGCTCCATCCAGTCCATCGTGGCCGCACCGTCGTGCACCTCGCCAATCTTGTGACTGACACCGGTGTAGAACAGGATGCGCTCGGTCGTGGTGGTCTTGCCGGCATCGATGTGCGCCATGATGCCGAAGTTGCGATAGCGCGCGAGGGGAGTGGTACGTGCCATGGATATCTACCTGTATCGGGCGATCCTGCCCAGGATTCACGCAGCCATCCGGCTGCAGCTTTTATGAAAAGTCCGGCATGGGCGCCGGATCCTTTTTCCGCCATCGGCGAGGCGAAGAGCCATCAGCCGACTCGTGCCGCCGATGAGGGCGGCACGGAAACCGCACTTACCAGCGGTAGTGCGAGAAGGCCTTGTTGGCCTCGGCCATGCGGTGCGTTTCTTCACGCTTCTTGGCGGCGCCGCCGCGGCTCTCGGAGGCTTCCAGCAGCTCGGCAGCCAGCTTGCGCGGCATCGAGGTCTCGCCGCGCTTGCGCGCCGCGTCGATGACCCAGCGCATCGCCAGCGCCATGCGGCGACCCGGACGCACTTCGACCGGCACCTGGTAGGTGGCGCCACCGACACGGCGGGACTTCACCTCGACCGCCGGAGCGATGTTGTTCAGCGCCTTCTCGACCAGAGCCACCGGCTCGGCGTTCTTTTCGCCAATGTGCTGCAGGGCGCCGTAGACGATGCTCTCGGCGACCGACTTCTTGCCGCTCTTCATCACCATGTTGATGAAACGGGCGATCAGCTGGCTGCCATGCTTGGGATCCGGCAGAACCAGACGGGCGGGATGTGAACCTTTACGCGACATGTTTGTTGTCCGTTATTTTCGCGGACATTCCTGCCCGCCTGTAAAGCGGCCAGCGAGGGCCGCGCGACATTACTTCTTCGGGCGCTTGGCGCCGTACTTCGAGCGCGACTGACGACGCTTGGTGACACCGGCGCAGTCCAGGCTGCCGCGCACCGTGTGGTAACGCACACCGGGCAGGTCCTTGACGCGACCGCCGCGAATCAGCACCACCGAGTGCTCCTGCAGGTTGTGACCTTCGCCACCGATGTAGCTGATGACCTCGAAACCGTTGGTCAGGCGCACCTTGGCAACCTTGCGCAACGCCGAGTTCGGCTTTTTCGGGGTGGTCGTGTAGACGCGGGTGCAGACACCACGACGCTGCGGGCTGCTCTGCAGGGCCGGCGACCCGCTCTTGTAGGTCTTGGGGCTGCGCGATTTGCGCACCAACTGATTGACTGTCGTCATGCGTAGCTGTTCCTGAAAACATAAAGGCAGCCCGATCAAGCTCGGTCTGCCAAGAAGCGGGAATTTAACATGAGCAGCCTGCCATAGGCAAGCCAACGCTCAGTCGTCCTGGACCCGAACACGAGGTGCGTCCATGCACCTCATTTCGTATGTCAGCGAGCAATACCCCTAACGGGCTTACTCGACACCGTTTTCACTACCGACCGGAGCCTCGGCGAACGAAGCTGCAGGCGTGGCGCTGGAGAGAGTTTCCAGATCCGAGGCGGACAAACCGCCCTGGCGACGACGCGATGCGTGGTACGCCAAGCCTGTACCTGCCGGAATTAGACGGCCGACAATAACATTTTCCTTCAGGCCACGCAAGGTATCGCGTGTGCCACGAACCGCCGCCTCGGTAAGGACGCGGGTGGTTTCCTGGAACGAGGCCGCCGAGATGAACGACTCGGTCGCCAGCGAGGCCTTGGTGATGCCCAGCAGGATCGACTGATACTGCGCCGGACGCTCGCCCTTGCTTTCGGCACGATCGTTTTCGCCATTGATCCGCACGCGCTCGATCTGCTCGCCGCGCAGGTAATGACTGTCACCCGGCTCGACGATCTCGACCTTGCGCAGCATCTGGCGAATGATCGCTTCGATGTGCTTGTCGTTGATCTTCACGCCCTGCAGGCGGTACACGTCCTGGATTTCCTTGACCAGGTACGAGGCCAGCGGCTCCACGCCCAGCAGGCGCAGGATGTCATGCGGGCTCGGCTCGCCGTCGACGACGGTTTCGCCCTTCTCCACATGCTCGCCTTCGAACACGATGACCTGGCGCCACTTCGGAATCAGCTCTTCGTGCTCATTGCCGTCGACGTCCTTGATCACCAGGCGCTGCTTGCCCTTGGTGTCCTTGCCGAAGCTGATGATGCCCGAGCGCTCGGCCAGGATCGCCGGCTCCTTCGGCTTGCGTGCCTCGAACAGGTCGGCCACGCGGGGCAGACCACCGGTGATGTCGCGGGTCTTCGACGATTCCTGCGGGATACGGGCCACCACGTCGCCCACGCCCACTTCGGCACCGTTCTGGATCGACACGATCGCACCGGCCGGCAGGAAGTACTGCGCGGCGATGTCGGTGCCCGGCAGCTTCAGCTCGCGACCCTTGGCATCTTCCAGGCGCACGATCGGACGCAGGTCCTTCGCCTGCGCGCCGCGGCGCTTCGGATCGGTCACCACCGCCGACTCCAGGCCGGTCAGCTCGTCGGTCTGGCTCTGCACGGTGACGCCATCGAGGAAGTCGATGAAGCGCACCACACCGGCCACCTCGGTGACGATCGGATGGGTATGCGGGTCCCAGTTGGCCACGGTCTGGCCGGGCTTGACCGCCGCACCGTCCTTGACCGCGATGGTGGCGCCGTACGGCACCTTGTAGCGCTCGCGCTCGCGGCCGCTGGCGTCGATCACGCTCAGTTCGCCCGAACGCGACACCGCGACCAGGTGGCCGGCCTTGTGCTGCACCGACTTCAGGTTGTTGTACTTCAGCGAGCCGGTGGTCTTCACCGTCACGTTGTCCACCGCCGCCGCACGCGAAGCCGCGCCGCCGATGTGGAACGTACGCATGGTCAGCTGGGTGCCGGGCTCGCCGATCGACTGCGCAGCCACCACGCCCACGGCTTCACCCATGTTGACCAGATGGCCACGGGCCAGGTCGCGGCCGTAGCACAGCTTGCACACGCCATGCTCGGCTTCGCAGGTGATCGGCGAACGCACCTTGATCAGCTGCACGCCGGCCTTGTCGAGCTTCTCGACCAGGGCCTCGTTGAGCAGGGTGTCGCGGGTGACGATCGGCTGGTCGTCGTCGCCGGGGGCGTAGACGTCCTCGACCACCACGCGACCCAGCACGCGCTCGCGCAACGGCTCGACCACATCGCCGCCTTCGACGATCGGCTGCATGATGATGCCGTCCTCGGTGCCGCAGTCATCCATGGTGATGACCACGTCCTGCGCCACGTCGACCAGGCGACGGGTCAGGTAACCGGAGTTCGCCGTCTTCAACGCGGTATCCGCCAGGCCCTTTCGAGCGCCGTGGGTCGAGTTGAAGTACTGCAGCACGTTCAGGCCTTCGCGGAAGTTGGCCTTGATCGGAGTCTCGATGATCGAGCCATCCGGACGGGCCATCAGGCCGCGCATGCCGGCCAGCTGGCGAATCTGCGCCACCGAACCACGGGCGCCGGAGTCGGCCATGATGTACAGCGAGTTCATCGACTTCTGGTTGACCATCTTGCCGTCGGCATCCTTCACCTTCTCGGTGCCGATGCCGTCGATCATCGCCTTGGCGACCAGTTCGCTGGTGCGCGACCAGATGTCGACCACCTTGTTGTAGCGCTCGCCGGCGGTGACCAGACCCGACTGGTACTGCTGCTGGATCTCGACGACTTCCTTCTCGGCTTCTTCCAGGATCGGCTTCTTCTCGTCCGGGATCAGCATGTCGTCGATGCCGATCGAGATGCCCGAACGGGTCGCGTAGCGATAGCCGGCGTACATCAGCTGATCGGCGAACACGACCGTGTCCTTCAGGCCCAGCAGACGGTAGCTGGAGTTGATCAGGCGCGAGATGTTCTTCTTGGTCAGCTCGGTGTTGGCCAGCTCGAACGGCAGGCCTTCGGGCATGATTTCGGCCAGCAGGGCACGACCCACCGTCGTGTCGACGATCCGGGTCTGCTGCGTGCGGGTGCCGTCTTCGGCGATGTGCACCAGCTTCATGCGCACCTTGACCTTGGCGTGCAACTCCACCGCGCGGTTGTCGTACGCACGACGCGCCTCGCCGATGCCGGAGAACACCATGCCGGTGCCCTTGGCGTTGATCAGTTCACGGGTCAGGTAATACAGACCCAACACCACGTCCTGCGTCGGCACGATGATCGGCTCGCCGTTGGCCGGCGACAGGATGTTGTTGGTCGACATCATCAAGGTGCGCGCTTCCAGCTGCGCCTCGATCGACAGCGGCACATGGACGGCCATCTGGTCGCCGTCGAAGTCGGCGTTGAAGGCGGTACACACCAGCGGATGCAGCTGGATCGCCTTGCCTTCGATCAGCTTCGGCTCGAACGCCTGGATGCCGAGGCGATGCAGGGTCGGCGCGCGGTTCAGCATGACCGGATGTTCGCGGATCACCTCTTCGAGGATGTCCCAGACCTGGGCTTCCTCGCGCTCGACCAGCTTCTTGGCCGCCTTGATGGTGGTGGCTTCGCCACGCGCCTGCAGCTTGGCGAAGATGAACGGCTTGAACAGCTCAAGCGCCATCTTCTTGGGCAGGCCGCACTGGTGCAGGCGCAGGGTCGGACCGACCACGATCACCGAGCGACCGGAGTAGTCCACGCGCTTGCCCAGCAGGTTCTGGCGGAAGCGGCCCTGCTTGCCCTTGATCATGTCGGCCAGCGACTTCAGCGCGCGCTTGTTGGTGCCGGTGATGGCACGGCCGCGGCGGCCGTTGTCGAGCAGCGCATCGACCGATTCCTGCAGCATGCGCTTCTCGTTGCGCACGATGATGTCAGGCGCGTTGAGCTCGAGCAGCCGCTTCAGGCGGTTGTTGCGGTTGATCACGCGGCGATACAGGTCGTTCAGGTCGGAGGTGGCGAAACGGCCACCGTCCAGCGGCACCAGCGGACGCAGGTCCGGCGGCAGCACGGGCAGCACGGTCAGCACCATCCACTCCGGCTTGTTGCCGGACTCCAGGAACGCCTCGATCAGCTTCACGCGCTTGGTGAGGCGCTTCAGCTTGGTCTCGGAGTTGGTGGAGGTGATCTCTTCCTTCAGGCGGATGACTTCGCCCGGCAGGTCCAGCGACTTCAGCAGGTGGAAGACGGCCTCGGCACCCATGCGGGCATCGAATTCGTCGCCGTGCTCTTCGGTCGCTTCCAGGTACTGGTCTTCGCTGAGCAGCTGGCCGCGCTCGAGCGCGGTCATGCCTGCATCGATCACCACGAAGGCTTCGAAGTACAGGATGCGCTCGATGTCGCGCAGGGTCATGTCCAGCATCAGGCCGATGCGCGAGGGCAGCGACTTCAGGAACCAGATGTGCGCGGTCGGGCTGGCCAGCTCGATGTGGCCCATGCGCTCGCGGCGCACCTTGGCCAGCGTCACTTCGGTACCGCACTTCTCGCAGACCACGCCACGATGCTTCATGCGCTTGTACTTGCCGCACAGGCACTCGTAGTCCTTCACCGGCCCGAAGATCGCGGCGCAGAACAGGCCGTCACGCTCCGGCTTGAACGTGCGGTAGTTGATGGTTTCCGGCTTCTTCACTTCGCCGTACGACCACGAGCGGATCAGCTCCGGCGACGCGAGCGCGATCTTGATCGCGTCGAAGTCAGGCGTCGCGCGCTGCTGGTTGAAGAGGTTGAGCAAGTCTTTCATTTGAATCTCCGGTCGGAGCTTGTCTTGGGTCGAGGTCCGCGATTCGAACAGGATCAGGTTCGCCGGATCCGGGAGCGGGAGCCGGGCCTGCCTTCGCAAGTCCCGAATCCCGTCTCCCGAATCCCGCCAATCACTTGGCCTCTTCCAGGTCGATGTTGATGGCGAGCGAGCGGATTTCCTTCACCAGCACGTTGAAGGACTCCGGCATGCCCGCGGACATCTCGTGGTTGCCGTCGACGATGTTCTTGTACATCTGGTTGCGGCCCTGCACGTCGTCGGATTTCACCGTCAGCATTTCCTGCAGGGTGTAAGCCGCGCCGTAGGCTTCCAGCGCCCAGACTTCCATTTCGCCGAAGCGCTGGCCGCCGAACTGGGCCTTGCCGCCCAGCGGCTGCTGGGTGACCAGCGAGTACGGACCGGTGGAGCGCGCATGCATCTTGTCGTCAACCAGGTGGTTGAGCTTCAGGTAGTGCATGTAGCCCACGGTGACCGGGCGATCGAACGCCTCGCCGGTGCGGCCGTCGTACAGCGTGGTCTGGCCCGACTCGGGCAGATCCGCCAGCTTCAGCATCGCCTTGATCTCGGTCTCTTCGGCACCATCGAACACCGGCGTCGCCATCGGCACGCCTTCCTGCAGGTTGGTGGCGAGCGTGAAGATCTCCTTGTCGGTGAGCGACTTCAGGTCGACGTGCTGCACGGCACCGGCCACGTGGGTGTTGTAGATCTGGTCGAGGAACTCGCGGATCTTGGCGACCTTCTCCTGCGCTTCGAGCATCTTCTGGATCTTCTTGCCCAGGCCCTTGGCGGCCCAGCCCAGATGGACTTCCAGAATCTGGCCGATGTTCATGCGCGACGGCACGCCCAGCGGGTTCAGGCAGATGTCCACCGCCTCGCCGTTGGCCATGTACGGCATGTCTTCCACCGGCACCACGTTCGACACCACGCCCTTGTTGCCGTGGCGACCGGCCATCTTGTCGCCCGGCTGGATGCGGCGCTTCACGGCCAGGAACACCTTGACCATCTTCAGCACGCCCGGCGCGAGGTCGTCGCCCTGGGTGATCTTGCCCTGCTTCTCCTTGAAGCGCTTGTCGAACTCTTCCCGGTGGCGCTTGATCTGGTCGGCGGCACGCTCGAGGAACTCGGTGACGTCCTCGTCCTTGACGTTGATCTTGAACCAGTCGTCCTTCTTCAGGCCGTCCAGGTAGGCGTCGGTGATCTCGGTGCCACGCTTCAGGCCACCCGGGCCGCTCATCGCGGACTTGCCGAGCAACTGGGTGCGCATGCGGCTGTAGATCGCGCCCTCGAGGATGCGGAACTGGTCATCCAGATCCTTGCGGATCCGCTTGACCTCGGTCTCCTCGATCTGGCGGGCGCGCTTGTCCTTCTCGATGCCGTCGCGGGTAAAGACCTGCACGTCGATGACGGTGCCGTCCATGCCCGGCGGCACGCGCAGCGAGCTGTCCTTCACGTCGGACGCCTTCTCGCCGAAGATCGCGCGCAGCAGCTTCTCTTCCGGGGTCAGCTGGCTTTCGCCCTTGGGCGTGACCTTGCCGACCATGATGTCACCGGCCTTGACCTCGGCACCGATGTAGACGATGCCGCTCTCGTCCAGACGCGCCAGCGCCTGCTCGCCCACGTTCGGGATGTCGGCGGTGATTTCCTCGGCGCCCAGCTTGGTGTCACGCGCGATGCAGGACAGCTCCTCGATGTGGATCGAGGTGTAGCGGTCTTCCTGCACGACGCGCTCGGACAGCAGGATCGAGTCTTCGAAGTTGTAGCCGTTCCACGGCATGAACGCGATCAGCATGTTCTGGCCGAGCGCAAGCTCGCCCAGGTCGGTCGACGAACCGTCGGCCAGCGTGTCGCCCTTCGCCACCACGTCACCCACGTTCACCAGCGGACGCTGGTTCAGGTTGGTGTTCTGGTTGGAGCGGGTGTACTTGGTCAGCGTGTAGATGTCGACGCCGGCGTCGTTGTCGCCGACCTCTTCCTCGTTGACGCGCACCACGATACGGGCCGCATCGACCTGGTCGATCACGCCGCCGCGCTTGGCGGAGACGATGACGCCCGAGTCACGCGCCACGGCGCGCTCGATGCCGGTGCCCACCAGCGGGGTCTGCGAACGCAGGGTCGGCACGGCCTGACGCTGCATGTTCGCGCCCATCAGCGCGCGGTTCGCGTCGTCGTGCTCCAGGAACGGCACCAGCGCTGCGGCGACCGACACGGTCTGCATCGGCGAGACGTCCATGTAGTCGACTTCAGCGGCCGGACGCAGCTCGGATTCGCCACGGAAACGGCAGGACACGAAGTCCTCGATGAAGGCGCCGTGCTTGTCCAGCGGCGAGTTTGCCTGGGCGATCACGTGATCGCCTTCCTCGATCGCCGACAGGTAGTCGACCTTGTCGGTCACCTTGCCACCCGCGACCTTGCGGTACGGCGTCTCGAGGAAGCCATACGAATTGGTGCGGGCATACACGGCCAGCGAGTTGATCAGGCCGATGTTCGGGCCTTCCGGCGTTTCGATGGTGCAGACGCGGCCGTAATGGGTCGGATGCACGTCGCGCACTTCGAAGCCGGCGCGTTCACGGGTCAGGCCGCCCGGCCCAAGTGCCGACACGCGGCGCTTGTGGGTGACTTCCGACAGCGGGTTGTTCTGGTCCATGAACTGGGACAGCTGCGAGGAGCCGAAGAACTCCTTCACCGCGGCCGCCACCGGCTTGGCGTTGATCAGGTCCTGCGGGGTCAGGCCATCGGCCTCGGCCAGCGACAGGCGCTCGCGCACCGCACGCTCCACACGGACCAGGCCGATGCGGAAGGTGTTCTCGGCCATTTCGCCGACCGAACGCACGCGGCGGTTGCCCAGGTGGTCGATGTCGTCGACGGTGCCATGACCGTTCTTGATGTCGATCAGCACCTTCAGCACGTCGAGGATGTCGGAGCTCTCGCCCTGCTCGGCGACCAGGCGCTGCGACTCGTCTTCCTTGCGCTCGCTGAAGTACTTGTGGTCGTACAGCACGCCCGGGCCGAGGATTTCCTTGCGGCCCACGCGACGGTTGAACTTCATCCGGCCCACGGCCGACAGGTCGTAGCGATCGAAGGTGAAGAACAGGTTGAAGAACAGGTTCTGCGCGGCATCCTTGGTCGGCGGCTCGCCCGGACGCATCATGCGATAGATTTCCACCAGCGCCTCCAGCGGCGTCTTGGTGTTGTCGATGCGCAGGGTGTGCGAGATGTAGGCGCCGCGATCCAGGTCGTTGACGTACAGCGTCGGCACGGTCTCGATGCCGGCCTTGCGGAACGCTTCCATCTGCTCGGCGGTGATCTCGTCGTTGGCCGAGGCCAGCAGCTCGCCGGTCTTGGCGTCGACGATGTCGGTGGCCACGATACGGCCGACCGGGTAGTCATCCGGCACTTCCAGCGCGGTGATGTTCTCCGCGGCCAGCTGACGCACGTGGCGCGCGGTGATGCGCTTGCCGGCTTCCACCAGCACCTTGCCGCCGATCGCCAGGTCGAAGGACAGCGTTTCGCCGCGCAGGCGCTCGGCGACGAGCTCCAGCGTGGTGCCGCCCTTCTTGCCCAGGTGAAACACGTTGTGCTCGAAGAACGTGGCGAGCATTTCTTCGTTGTTGTAGCCGAGCGCGCGCAGCAGCACCGTCACCGGCAACTTGCGGCGACGGTCGATGCGGGTGAACAGCGCGTCCTTCGGGTCGAACTCGAAGTCCAGCCACGAACCGCGGTAGGGGATCACGCGGGCGGAGAACAGCAGCTTGCCCGAGCTGTGCGTCTTGCCGCGGTCGTGGTCGAAGAACACGCCCGGCGAACGATGCAGCTGCGAGACGATCACGCGCTCGGTGCCGTTGATGATGAAGGTGCCGGTGTCGGTCATGAGCGGAATCTCGCCCATGTAGACCTCCTGCTCCTTGATGTACTTGACCACCTTCTTCGAGGCCGGGCTGTCCTTGTCATAGATGACCAGGCGCACGGTGGTGCGCAGCGGCGCACCGTAGGTCATGCCGCGGTTGCGGCACTCGCGCTCGTCGAACGCCGGTTCGCCGAGGCGGTAGTCGACATACTCGAGTGCGGCATTGCCCGAATAGCTGGAAATCGGGAACACCGACTTCAACGCGGCATGCAGACCCTTCTCGCCACGCTGTTTCGGCGCAACATGCTCCTGCAGGAACTCCCGATAGGAATCAGTCTGGATGGTCAGCAGGTTTGGCACGCCCAGTACGGGCGGACGCTTGCCAAAGTCCTTGCGGATGCGTTTCTTCTCGGTAAACGAGTAGGCCATGATCGGTAGCGCCTCGGTTCGCAGTGACGCCGGTGGTGCACACACCGGCTGAATGAAAAAATCTGGTCTTTGCCGGATGGCCAAGGCCATCCGGGGCGGGGATTTGGGAATCGAGAATCGGGAATCGTCAAAGCGGAGCGCGCGCTTTCTTCAACAATTCCCGATTCTCCATTCCCCATTCCCGTTCAAACGGGCAAAGCCCGGGAGCTTTCGCTCCCAGGCTTGCTTTGACATCAAGTCGAAGCAGCGGCGTACAAACGCCGATTACTTCAATTCGACGGTAGCGCCGGCAGCTTCGAGGTCCTTCTTGAACTTCTCGGCGTCTTCCTTGGACACGGCTTCCTTCAGGACGCCGCCGGCCTCGGTGAGGTCCTTGGCTTCCTTCAGGCCCAGGCCGGTGATCGCGCGGACAGCCTTGATCACGTCGACCTTCTTGGCGCCGGCGTTCTTCAGGATCACGTCGAACTCGGTCTGCGCTTCGGCAACCGGAGCAGCAGCGGCCGGGCCGGCCACGGCAACCGGGGCAGCGGCGGTCACGCCAAACTTCTCTTCGATGGCCTTCACCAGGTCCATCACTTCCATCAGCGACTTGGCGGCGACGGCTTCAACGATCTGTTCGTTGGTCAGGGACATTGCATTTACCTCTGGAAATAGATTCGGATTGATAGACGATGAACTTAGGCGGGTTCGGCTTCAGCCGGGGCTTCGGCGGCGACTTCGCCACCACCCTGCTGATCGGCGACGGCCTTGACGACGCGCGCGAACATGGTGGCCGGTTCGGCCAGCACGCGGGCCAGCATGGCCAGCGCCTGTTCGCGGGTCGGCAACGCGGCCAGCACGTCGACGTGCGACGCCGGCAGCAGCTTGCCTTCCACCGAGACGAGCTTCGCCTTCAGCTTGTCGTTGCCCTTGGCAAATTCCTGGATCAGACGCCCGGCAGCGCCGGGCTCTTCGGTCGAGAATGCGTACAGCAGCGGACCGACCAGGACGTCCTTGACGACCTCGAATTCGGTACCGGCCACGGCGCGCGACGCCAGCGTGTTCTTGACAACTCGCAAGTACACACCGGATTCGCGGGCCTTCTTGCGCATCGCGGTCATCTGAGCGACCGTGGTGCCCGCATACTCGGCAGCAACCAGGGAGTGAGCCTTCGAAGCAACGTCTGCCAGTTCGGCGACTACTTCTTTCTTCTGTGACAGATTGAGAGCCATTGCACTCCTCCAAATGAACTCCGCTCACGGCTCCTGCCGCTTGCGGTCCTGGGCGACGCCATCCGTGACGTCGGGGACATTGCGGTGTCCCGGGTGTTGGCCTTTCCAGAAGTCGAACGATTCCAGAAGGGGCAGCACCATCTGCGCAGGCCGGATTCGCAAGAACCCGATTAAGCAACCCCGTTGGCGACGCCGGCGATTCCCTGCCGTCACCGAGCTCCCTGCCCGTCGTCGTCGCGCGCTGGTTGCGCCTGCGGTCTTTGACAGCGGTCCCGCCCCATGCAGCAGGCCGGAACTGCCCTCAAAAACTGCCCGCGCCGCCCGAATCAGGCGCCGCGGGACTTGAGTCTTACTTGGCGGACAGGGTCAGCGACGAGGTATCGACGGCAACGCCGACGCCCATCGTGCTGGACAAGGCCACTTTCTGCAGGAACACGCCCTTGGCGGTGGACGGCTTGGCCTTGACCACGTCGCCGATCAGCGTGTTCAGATTGTCCGCCAGCTGTGCCGGATCGAAGCTGGCCTTGCCGATGGTGGCGTGGATGATGCCCGCCTTGTCGTTGCGGAACTTCACCTGGCCGGCCTTGGCATTGGTCACCGCGGTGGCGACGTCGGCGGTGACCGAGCCGTCCTTCGGGTTCGGCATCAGGCCGCGCGGGCCGAGCAGCTGGCCCAGCTTGCCGACCACCCGCATCGCGTCCGGCGTGGCGATCACGCGACCGAAGTCGAGATCACCGGCCTGCATGCGCTCGGCCAGGTCGTCCATGCCGACGGCGTCGGCACCGGCGGCCTTGGCGGCATCGGCCTTCTCGCCCGGCGGGCAAAACACGGCGACCTTGACGGTCTTGCCGGTGCCGTGCGGCAGCAGCGAGGAACCACGCACGCCCTGGTCCGACTTCTTCGCGTCGATGCCCAGACGCACGGCCACGTCCACCGACTCGGCGAACTTCGCCTTGGCGTTGTCCTTGATGATCTTCAATGCTTCTTCCAGGCCGTAGAACTTGCCCGGCTGCACCGCGGCCTTGGCCGCCTTCATGCGCTTCGTGAGCTTTGCCATGTCTTAACCCTCCACCACAAGGCCCATGCTGCGGGCGCTACCGGCAATGGTGCGCACCGCGGCGTCGAGATCGGCAGCCGTCAGATCCGGCTCCTTCTGCTTTGCCACGTCTTCCAGCTGCTTGCGGGTGACCTTGCCCACTTTGTCGGTGTTCGGCTTGGACGAACCCTTCGCGGTGCTGGTGATCTTCTTCAGAAGAATCGTGGCCGGCGGGGTCTTGGTGATGAAGGTGAAACTGCGGTCGGAATACGCCGTGATGATGCACGGGATCGGCAGACCCGGCTCCAGCTTCTGCGTGGCGGCATTGAAGGCCTTGCAGAATTCCATGATGTTCAGGCCGCGCTGACCGAGGGCGGGACCGACCGGCGGCGAGGGGTTGGCCTGACCGGCCTTGACCTGCAGCTTGATGTAACCGACAACTTTCTTTGCCATGGGATTTTCCTCGCGAGTCCAGGCGCCTTGCGGCTCCTCGCTGTTCACCGATCCGTGGATGGAAGGAAGATCCGCCTCTTGCGGATCCGAAAACGCGGACACGCCGGGCCAAAAAGACCCCGCGTGAACCGCGCAGTATAGAGATTTAGCGAATCATCAGCAAGCCCCGTGCCAGCGGGGGCATCGGGGCGTGAATCAAGAGCGGGTGGATCTGGTCAGGTGGGGGTTCCCCCTCTCCAACTCTCCCGCGCAGGCGGGGGAGAGGGCGAAGGTGCCGAGCGGGAGTCGCCCTATCGGACTTCACCCGGACTCAGGCTTTCTCGACCTGACCGAATTCCAGTTCGACGGGGGTCGAGCGACCGAAGATCAGCACCGCGACGCGCAGGCGACTCTTCTCGTAGTTGACTTCCTCGACCACGCCGTTGAAATCGTTGAACGGGCCTTCGGTGACGCGCACCATCTCGCCCGGCTCGAACAACACCTTGGGCCTGGGCTTCTCGACGCCTTCGCGCACGCGGCTGAGGATGGCATCGGCCTCGCTGTCCCGGATCGGCAACGGACGATCGGCAGTACCGCCGATGAAGCCCATCACCTTGGGGGTTTCCTTGATCAGGTGCCAGCACTCGTCGTCGATGCGCGGCGACTTGCCTTCGGTGTTCGTCTCGATCTGGACCAGCACGTAGCCGGGGAAGAACTTGCGATCGCTGCGGCGCTTCTGGCCGCCGCGCATCTCGATCACTTCCTCGGTCGGCACCAGAACCTCACCGAACCGCTCTTCCATCTCGGCGCGCTTGATGCGCTCCTCGAGCGACCGCTTTACCTGATTTTCGAAGCCCGAATAGGCGTGTACCACATACCAGCGCTTGCTCATGCTCACCTCAGGCTTACAGCTTCAGCAGCCAGTCCAGAATGACCGACTTCAGGATCAGGTCGATCAGACCGAGCAGCAGCGACAGGACGATCACCACCACGATGATGATGCCCGTCGTCTTGATCGTCTCGTCGCGGGTCGGCCAAACGACCTTGCGCATCTCGAACTGCGATTCGGCAACGAAGTTCCGAACCCGCCGCCCCAGAGCGGTAAAAGCCGCAATCGCCATCGCCACGACCAGCGCCGCGAGCACGCCAAGCAGACGCACCGACGAGGAAATGCTGCCGTCCCGACCGAACCAGGAATAGGCAAAGATACCGGCAGCCAGCACCAGCACCGCCAGTACCAGCTTGCCGATGTCGGCGGCGTTCGTGCCCTTGGGCTGTTCTACCTTGGTATTCATGCACTAGTGACCGGGTGTCAGCAGCATGCCGTGCCTCGCGGCCGACCCTGCCACCACCATCCGTCTCGATCCTCGGTGAAGTGGCACGCCAGGAGGGACTTGAACCCCCAACCTGCGGTTTTGGAGACCGCTGCTCTGCCAATTGAGCTACTGGCGTAAAAACGGGAACAGGGAATAGAGAATCGGGAATGGTAACCGATCTGGAGCGTGTCGTGCTTCGCTCCAGCGATTCCCGATTCCCGATTCCCTACTCCCGATGTATTTTACTTGATGACCTTGGCCACCACGCCGGCGCCGACGGTGCGGCCGCCTTCGCGGATGGCGAAACGCAGGCCTTCGTCCATCGCGATCGGGTGGATCAGGCTCACCACCATCTTCACGTTGTCACCCGGCATCACCATCTCCACGCCTTCCGGCAACTGGCAGGCGCCGGTCACGTCGGTGGTGCGGAAGTAGAACTGCGGGCGGTAGCCCTTGAAGAACGGCGTGTGACGGCCACCCTCGTCCTTCGACAGCACGTAGACCTCGGCCTCGAAGTCGGTGTGCGGGGTGATCGTGCCCGGCTTGGCCAGCACCTGACCACGCTCCACGTCGTCACGCTTCAGGCCGCGCAGCAGCAGACCGGCGTTGTCGCCCGCCTGACCCTGGTCCAACAGCTTGCGGAACATTTCCACGCCGGTGACGGTCGTCTTCTGCGTGTCGCGGATGCCGACCACTTCGATTTCGTCGCCGACCTTGATGATGCCGCGCTCGATACGACCGGTCACCACGGTGCCGCGGCCCGAGATCGAGAACACGTCTTCCACCGGCATCAGGAACGGCTTGTCGATCGTGCGCACCGGCTCCGGGATGTAGCTGTCCAGCGCGTCCACCAGCTTGATGATCGACGGCACGCCGATGTCGCTCTGGTCGCCTTCCAGCGCCAGCTTGGCCGAACCGTGGATCATCGGGGTGTCGTCACCCGGGAACTCGTACTTCGACAGCAGCTCGCGCACTTCCATCTCGACCAGTTCCAGCAGCTCGGCGTCGTCCACCATGTCCGCCTTGTTCAGGTAGACCACGATGTACGGCACGCCGACCTGGCGCGACAGCAGGATGTGTTCGCGGGTCTGCGGCATCGGGCCGTCAGCGGCCGAGCACACCAGGATCGCGCCGTCCATCTGCGCCGCACCGGTGATCATGTTCTTCACGTAGTCGGCATGGCCCGGGCAATCCACGTGCGCGTAGTGGCGCAGCGGCGACTCGTATTCCACGTGCGCGGTCGAGATCGTGATGCCGCGCGCCTTCTCTTCCGGCGCCGCGTCGATCGCGCTGTAGTCCTTGAACTCGCCACCGAAACGTTCCGCCCCGACCTTCGTCAGTGCGGCCGTCAGCGTCGTCTTGCCGTGGTCCACGTGACCAATCGTGCCGACGTTGACGTGCGGCTTGGTGCGTTCGAATTTACCCTTTGCCATGCGCGCTACACCCCGATGGAGTCGATGAATTGAAGAAACTGCCCCTTCGGGGCTGGCCGGACTGGCCTGAATTGGTGCTCATAACAGGAATCGAACCTGTGACCTCTTCCTTACCAAGGAAGTGCTCTACCGACTGAGCTACATGAGCGTGGTGTATTTCATCCATCGTCCCTGATGGTAACTTCAGACCGGCGTCCTGCCGGACTCTTCATAACTTCAGCCATCTTCCCGGACGGCGGCTTCAGACCGGCGTCCTGCCGGGCCACTCAAAAACGCGTCGATCTGCGCAGTTGTCGCCTCGATCAACAGCGCCTGACACTTGCAGAGCAATGGAGCGGAAGGCGGGAATCGAACCCGCGTAATCAGTTTGGAAAACTGATGTTCTACCATTGAACTACTCCCGCCTGGCGCGGAACTCTTGCTGGTGGAGGGAGGTGGATTACTCCGGGCATCCTGCCCTCCGCCCCTCCGGGGCCGCGCCGCTTTCGCGTCGCGTTCAAAATCGCTCCAGGCGATTTTGTCGAACCACGACGGCGGATCTCATCCACCTCCATGGCCCTGCTTGTCAGATCTCTACAAACTTGATTACCGGGGTATTCAAGCTGGTGGAGGGAGGTGGATTCGAACCACCGAAGGCGTAAGCCAGCAGATTTACAGTCTGCCCCCGTTGGCCGCTTGGGTATCCCTCCAACAAAGAACGCGTATTGTGTGGATCGAGCCTCGAACTGTCAACACCTGCAGACGTGAATTTCACCTGCGGCGACGATTTTCTGCCGCCGCGTTCAGTCCGGCGAAGTGGCGTTGAGGCGAACCAGCTGCTCCATGTCCTTCGACGCCTCGAGCAGCCGCCTGGCCTGTGCCTGCAATCGCCGCTCGGCGTCGTCGCGCGGCTCCCAGTGCGGCACCGGCGTGGGCTTGCCATCCGGACTGTCCAGCGCCACGAAGACCATCACGCAGCTGGTGGCCAGGCGCCGCTCGTCCTTGCGCAGGTCGCTGGCCAGCACGTCCACGGCGAGATGCATGCTCGACGTGCCGGTGTGGATCAGGCGCGCCCGCACGGTGACCAGGTCGCCGATCAGGATCGGCGCCACGAACTGGATGCCGCTGACCGAGACGGTGACGCAATAGGCCCCGCTCCACGCCACTGCACAGGCGTAGCCGGCCTGATCGATCCACTTCATCGCCATGCCACCATGCACCTTGCCACCGAAATTGACATCGGTGGGCTGGGCGAGGAAGCGGAAGGTCACTTCGTGCTGTTGTCCGGGCATGGGGCTGGCATCTCGTGGCGTAGTCCGTGGCGGCAATTATGCCCTGACCGCGCAGTCGCGCCCGCCCCGGTCGACACCAGTCCATCGGCTTGCGGCCGGCTTCGCTTCATGGCTAGATGCGGCGCAGGGAAGCCGGGGGAACACCAATGGTCTTGCGCAGCATCGCATCGCGGACGGCATGGTGGGTTCTGGTCGGCTCCACCCTCGTGCTCGGCGCCATCGGCGGCCTGCTGCTTGCCCTGACCCGGGCGCAGATCCTGCAACATACCCATCACGAGGCCGCCGCCTTGGCCGCCAACGCGGGCAGCCAGATCCAGGCCCGCGTCGATCGCGTCGCCGTCTCGGCGCAGATGCTTGCCGCGATCATCGCCAGCCGCCAGGACGATGCCGAACCCCTGCTGCGGGACACCCTGGCCGCCAACCTGGACATCGACGGTCTGGCCGCCGTGTTCAGGCCGTCCCCGGATCCTGCCGCCCCGCGGCCCCATTCGCCCTTCGTGAACCGCCTGGACAATGGCGCGCTGAGCAGTCGCGACCTGTCGCAGGACGCCAATCCCTACTGGAACAACAACTGGTTCCTCGGCGGCCTTGGCTGTGCCGGCGGCTGCTGGCAGCGACCGTTCTTTTCGCAGTCGCGGCATCGCCAGCTGGTCAATTACTCCACCACGATCGAACGCGACGGGCACCCGATCGGCATCATCAACGCCGATGTCACGCTCAACTGGCTGCACCGAATTCTCGGCAGCCTGGACAAGCCGCCGGGCGCCTACGCCTTCGTGCTGGACAGCGACGGCAATTACCTGGCGCACGACAATCCGGAATTGGTCGGCCAGCGTGGCGGCACCGCCCTGCTCGACGCGCTGGCCAGCGACCACGCCGAGTCCATGCGGCTGCCGGTGGCGCAGAACCCGCGGGCCAAGGGGCCGGTCTGGGTCTACTCCGCCCCGATCCAGGGCACCCGCTGGCGGCTCGGTCTGGTGGTGCCGGAGTACCAGATCTACGCCGGCGTGCGGCACATTTTCCTGTTGAGCCTCGCCCTGGGCCTGGTCGCGATGCTCGGCGTGGCGCTGATCACGCTGTTGACGATCCGCCGCACGATGGCGCCGCTCGGCGTGCTGGCCGACCGTGCCGAGCACGTCGCCCGTGGCGAACTGGATTTCGAACTGCCGGTGGCCCGCCGCCCCGACGAGGTGGGTCGTCTCACCGAATCTTTCGACCAGATGCGTCGCGAGCTGGCCCTGCACCTGGAGGACCTGGCCCGGGTTGCACGGGAAAAACAGCGGCTGGCCAGCGAGCTGGAGATCGCCCACCAGATCCAGCTCGGCCTGTTGCCGAATGCGCATTACCTGGACGCCGTCTGCGCGCAGTTCGAACTGCACGCCGCGCTGCGCCCCGCGCGAGCGGTCGGTGGCGATCTCTACAGCTATTTCATGCTCGACCCGCAGCGCTTCTTCGTGATGGTCGGCGACGTTTCCGACAAGGGCATCCCGGCCGCCCTGTTCATGGCGCAGACGATCACCCTGGCCAAGGCGCTGGCGCCGCGCGCCCAGACGCCGCCGAACCTGCTGCGGCTGCTCAACCTCGAACTGTGCCGCGGCAACGACAGCTGCATGTTCGTCACCCTGCTGTGCGGCCTGCTGGACACCGGCAGCGGCAACCTGGTGCTGGCCAGCGCCGGCCACGAGCCGCCGATCCTGTGTGGCCGCGGCACGCCGCAGGTGCTGGAATTCCCCACCGGGGCCGTGCTCGGGCTGTACGAGGATTCGGACTACCCGGAACACGTCTTGCGCCTGGGCCGGGGCGAAACGCTGCTGATGTACACCGACGGCATCACCGAAGCCAGCGACCACGACGAGCAGATGTACGGCATCGAACGCACCGTGGAAAGTCTCGCGCAGGTTCCGCCGACGGCGGCCACGGCCACCTACATCGAGCGCCTGCTGGGCGACGTGGACCGCTTCGTGGCCGATGCTCCGCAGGCCGACGACATCACCCTGCTGGCACTGAGCTGGCACGGCTCGGCACTCAAGGCCACCGAGATGACCATCGACAACCAGCTGCCGGAGGTATTCGCCGCGCTCGACCGCTGCGAGCAGTTGCTGCAGGACACCGGCACCCCGGCGGCGTTGTGCGGTGACATGCGCCTGGTGCTGGAGGAGCTGATGGTCAACACGGTCGAATACGGCTATCCCGATGGCCAGCCCGGCCAGATCGGCCTTCGGTTGCAGCCCCTGGCGGATGCCGTCACGGTCGAGCTGATCGACGACGGCGTCGCCTTCGACCCGCTGCAATCCGCCGATCCCGTCCTCACCGGCGACCTGGCCGATCGCGAACGGGTCGGCGGTCTCGGCATCCATCTCGCGCGTACCATGACCGACGAAATGCGCTATACACGGGACGCACAAGGCAACCACCTGCTGCTTCGCTTCGCCTACCCGACCCAGGATGAATCTTCACCATGACGCTCAGCCTGCACAGTGAATTCTCCGCCCCCGATCGCGCCGTCGTGCAAGTCGGCGGCCGCCTCGATGCGATGACCTTCGGCGAACTCGACGAGGCCATGCTCGCCCTGCTGCCGCAGCTGCCCGATGGCGGCACCGTGGTGATCGACCTGGCCGGGCTGACCTACATCAGCAGTGCCGGCCTGCGCAGCTTCGCCAAGGTGCGCAAGAGCATGCGCGCCCGCGGCGGCCACACCCTGTTGCTGAACCCGCAGGCGCAGGTGCGCAAGGTGTTCGACATCGTCAAGGCGGTGCCGGTGAACGAGGTGTTCACCAGCACGCAGGAGCTCGACGCCTATCTGGACCGCATGCAGCGACAGATCACCGAAGGCGACGACGCCTGACCCATGCTGTTCAAGGCGTGGGTGGCGGCAACGCCAGTGGATCGTTGTCGTAGATCGCCACGTGCGGCACGCCGTCGGCACCGATCCACCCCCGGTACATGCCCTCGGTGTTGAACGGCATCGCCACGCTGCCATCGGCGCCAAGGATGATAGCGCCGCCGTCGCCGCCCATCTGCGGGATCTCGTCGTTGATCACCGCCTTGCCGGCCTGTGCCGCCGACTCGTGCAGCCCGGTCATGCGCAGGCAAATCTCGCGCGCCGCCGAAACGCGGATGTAGTACTCGCCCCAGCCCGTACCTGAAGCCGCGCAGGCCACGTTGGCATAGGTGCCCGCGCCCACGATCGGCGAATCGCCGACCCGGCCGTAGCGCTTGTCGGTCATGCCGCCGGTCGAGGTGCCGGCGGCCAGGCGGCCTTCGCTGTCGCGCGCCACGGCGCCGACGGTGCCGAAATGTTTCAGCGCGCGCAGCCGTTCGGGCAGCGGCACGCCCGCGGCGTCTTCCTTCAGCGCCTTCTGCAGTTCCAGCCAGCGCCGCTCGGTGCGGAAGTACGCCGGATCGACCAGCTCGAATCCCTGCTCCGTGGCGAATTTCTCCGCGCCGTCGCCGACCATCATCACGTGCGGCGAATGCTCCATCACCGCGCGCGCCAGCAGGATCGGATGCTTCACGCGATGGACTTCCGCCACCGCGCCGGCCGCCAGCGTCGAGCCGTCCATGATCGAGGCGTCCAGCTCGTTCCTGCCGTCATGGGTAAACACCGCGCCCCTGCCGGCGTTGAACAGCGGATCGTCCTCCAGCACGGCGATCGCCGCCGTCACCGCGTCGGTCGCGGCCTTGCCGGCCTTGAGCTCCGCATAGCCCTTGCGCAATGCCAGTTCCATCGCGGCACGGGCACCGGCTTCGATCTGCGGCGTCATGCCCGCCCGCTCCACGCCCGCGCCGCCGTGGATCACCAGCAGCGGCGCATGCTCGCCGCGCAGGGTCAGCTCGCCATTACGCACGTCGGCGACGGCCTCGAATACCGGCCGCTCGACCGCGAGACGCTTCAGGTCGATCCGGCTTTGCGTGCCCACGCCGGTGACGCGCGTACCCGGGTAGTCGAGAGGTTTGCCGGCAGCGATTCGTTCCGGCTTGCCCTGCGGCTGCACCAGCCAGGCGAAGCCGTTGTCGATGGTGAACAGCCGCCCGATGCCATCGCCGTCCACGCACAGCGCCGCATCCTGATCCACGCCCAGGCCGACGATGTCGGCATGGCCCGCGTGGCGCAGGTTGGCCACGAACGCAATCAGTCGGCCGAGCCGGTCGCGGGCGTGGAAGTGGGTGTCGGTGATCACCTGCTGCATGTTGGGCAGGTGCATGAAATCGCCGACCAGGGTCATCGCCTTGCCCAGCGGGTCGCGCATCGCCTCCTTCGAGGTGATGCTGCCGCCATCCATCGCGCCATAGGCATGAGCGCCGAGAATGGCGAGCCCCGCGCTGGTGCCGCCGATCGGCTTGCCGTGGGCCACGTGCTCGTTCAACAGCGCGCCCAGCGGCGTGCCCTTCCAGAACCGCACGTAGTTGGCCTGGTCGCCGCCGGCGATGAAGATGCCGTCCGCGTGCCGCACGATGTCCAGCACCCGTGGATCGCTGGCGGCGGCGCGATCGTGGAACACCAGCGTCTGCACCGAGGCGACGCCGCCGACTTCGTTGAACAGTTCCTTCTGCATGCCGTCGTCGCCGGAGGCGCGCAGTATCACGAAATGCCCGTGGCCACCCTTCGCGGCGAACCAGGCGAACGCCTTGTGCGGCCACTCCCCGCCGCCCATCAACATCAGTGCCGGCTCGGTCGCGGCGGGGCGAACCGCCTCCGGATGGCCGATCCGGTAATACTCGTAGCCATGGCGCGCAGCGGCATCCGGCACGCCCGCCTGCGCCACCGCCAGCCACGGCGCAAGCAACAGGACGAGCAGGCAAAGCAGGTGGCGCGGCGGCGCGGCGAACCGCTGGAGCAAGGTCGTCATCGGGGTCTCTCCGGGCAGTTCCACCCGCGCAAACAGCGGGCACACACCTGATCCGGGACGAAGCTGGACGGCCGATCCCCCATGCCTTCGGACAAGATGTTTCCCGCCGGCATTGGCGCTATCGTCGCCAGCGTGGACGACTCCCTCAACAACTGGTTTGCCCGCGAAATCCTCGTGCACGAAGGCGCGCTGATGCGTTACCTCTTGCGCAGCTGGTTCCATCGCGACGAGATCCACGACCTGCGCCAGGAGATCTACGTACGCGTCTACGAGGCCGCGGCGAAGGCGCGCCCAGCGCAACCGAAGTCCTTCATGTTCACCACCGCGCGCCACCTGATGACCGATCGCCTGCGCCGCAGTCGGGTCGTCTCGATCGATGCCGTGGGTGATCTGGACGCGCTGAACGTCCTGATAGACGAGTTGTCGCCGGAACACCGGATGAGCGCGCGGCAGGAACTGCGGCACCTGGCCAGCGCCTTCGACCGCCTGCCCGACCGTTGCCGGGAGGTGGTCTGGCTGCGTCGGGTCGAGGAACTGTCGCAAAAGCAGGTCGCAGCACGCATGGGCATCAGCGAAAAGACCGTGGAAAAGCAGGTCGCCAAGGGCTCGCGCCTGATCGCCGAATACTTCTACGGCGGCACGCCGACGCATCGCGCGCGCCGCGACCGGATCATGGAAGCCAATGACGGGAACGGACATGGCCAGCAGCAGGGAGATTGAGCAGGTCGCCGCTGCCTGGCTGGCGCGACGCGACGCCGGCGGCTGGAGCGCGCGCGACCAGCAGCAGCTCGACGCCTGGCTGGATGAGGCGGTCGCGCACCAGGTCGCCTTTCTCCGGCTGGATGCCGCGTGGCGGCAAAGCGGCCGGCTGCAGGCGCTCGGCGCCGGCATGGCGCCGGGCGTGGTGCCCGCACGCGGCAGTTGGGCGCACGCGTCGCATGGCGAAGACGAGGCGCCCGCCACGACGCGGGATCGTGCCGAGCCGGAACGAGGCAGCCGTGCGGGATCGCACCGCTGGCTGCGCCTGTTCGCCGCGGCGGCGATGCTCGCCCTGGTCGTGTCGCTGGCGCTGGGCTGGCGCCATTACACCGCGGTCGACCAGGCTTCCTACCAGACCGCGATCGGCGGCTTGCAGGAGGTGCCGCTGGCCGACGGCTCGACCGTCACGCTGAGCAGCGACAGCCGCATGCTGGTCACCCTGTCCCACGGCGAGCGCCACATCGACCTGCAGCGTGGCGAGGCGTTCTTTGCCGTGGCCAAGGATCGCGCCCGGCCTTTCGTGGTCAGCACCGGCAGCCGCCGGGTGATCGCCGTGGGCACCCGCTTCGCCGTGCGCCGCGACGCCGCCGATCTGCGCGTGGTGGTGACCCAGGGCCTGGTGCGGCTGGAGTCGGACAACCGGCCCGACGGCGAACGCCAGCCCACCACCTTGCTGCCCGCCGGCAGCATCGCCACGGCCAGCGATGCCGGCGTGGTGGTGCGCTCCGGCCCGGTCCAGCAGGCCGAGGAATACCTCAGCTGGCGCAGCGGCTTCGTCAGCTTTCACGACACGCCACTGGCCACCGCCGCCGCCGAGTTCAACCGCTACAACACGCGCAAGATCGTGATCGGCGACGCCAGCGTGGGCAACATGTGGGTGGGCGGCAACTTCCGCTGGTCCAACACCGACGCCTTCGTGCGCCTGCTGGCGCAGGGCTTCCCGATCAGGGCGCAGCAGCAGGGCGACAACATCGTGCTGCGCCGCCGCTGAGGTTCGCGCGAGGGGGGATTTGCCGCAGCCGTTCGTCCCGGCTTTCACATGGCGCGCATCGCGTGCGCCCACCTGGGGAGAGGTGACCATGGTTCGTTCGCTACGCGGCATGCTGTTCGTGATGGCCTGTTCGGTGTCGGCCTTCGCCTCGGCCCAGGGCAATGCGGTCCGGCAGATCGACATTCCCGCCGGTGAGCTGGTCACCGCCCTGGACAGCCTGGCGCGCCAGTCCGGCGCCCAGTTCATCTATCAGGCGGATCAGCTGAAGGGCCTGCGCACCAGCGGCGTGCATGGCGCGCTGTCGGCCGACCAGGCGCTGGATCGCCTGCTCGCCGGCACCGGCTTCACCGTTCACCGCGACGACTCCGGCGCCGTCGTCATCGTGAAGGGCGCCAGCCAATCGGTTCGGCCGGCTTCGTCGGCCACGCCGGCCAGCAGTCGCAGCGGCGCGAGCGCGGACCCGCAGGAAGCCACCCGGCTGGACGAAGTCCAGGTCACCGGCTCGCGCATCCCCCGCGCCCAGGTCGAAGGGCCGGCGCCGGTCACCGTGATCACCGCCAACGACATCAAGGCCAGCGGTTTCGCCAGCGTGCCCGACGTGATGCGCGCGATCACCCAGAACAGCGGCGAAACGCAGAGCCAGCAGTCCTCCAGCGGTGCCGATTTCTCGCCCGGCGCCGAGGAAGTCGACCTGCGCGGACTCGGCCCCAACCACACCCTGGTGCTGGTCAACGGCCGCCGCATCGCCGACTTTCCGATGCCGTTCAAGGGCCGCAGCAACTTCACCGATGTCTCCAACATCCCGATCGGCATGATCGACCGCATCGAGGTGCTCACCGGCAGCGCCTCGGCGGTCTACGGTTCGGACGCGATCTCCGGCGTGGTGAACTTCATCCTGAAGGACCACGCCGACGGCACCACCATCGACCTGCGCTACGGCGACACCACCCGCGGCGGCGGCGCCTCGACCAAGCTCAACTTTTCCACCGGCTTCTCGCACGACGATTTCAACCTGGTATTCGGCGCCGAGCTGATCGACCAGAAGCCGCTGTGGGCCTATGACCGGAAGATCCAGGATTCCACCGCCGACGCGCCCACCGAACGCTCGCAGGTACCGCGGCGCACCTTCCTCAACGGCGACTGGAACGACGACTACATCGATCCGGGCCAGGCCACCTGCGATGCGCTGGGCTACCTCAACGGCGGCACCACGGTGTACGCGAATCGTCCGCGCTACGGCAATTTCTGCGGCAGCGCGGAGTCGATCGGCTACGGCACCATCCTCAGCCAGCGCCGCGGCATCAACACCTACACCTCGGCCAACCTGAAGATCAACGACAACCTGAGCTGGTTCGGCGACATGCAGCTGGGCTGGAGCAAGGTCGAGCTGTTCCGCGACGTCGAGCAGTGGAACTACCAGGCGCCCGACGGCAACGAGGACGGCTACTTCTACAACGCGCACAGCGGCGGCATCGAGAACTGGTATCGCCAGTTCACGCCCGAGGAAATGGGCGGCCTCGGCCGCGGCATGATCGAGAACACCCAGAAGACCTTCAGCCTCACCACCGGCCTCAAGGGCACGTTCGGCCAGGCCTGGGATTACGAGGCCTCGCTGAGCCACTCGCAGTACAAGGCGCTGATCAGCTGGCCGCAGACCGTCGCCTCGAAGGCGAATGACCTCTACCTCGGCCCGCAGCTCGGCGTGGACGCCGACAGCGGCCTGCCGATCTTCGACGCCGACCCGAGCCGCCTGTACACGCCGCTGAGCCGCGCCGAATACGACTCGATCACCGCACGCACCAACTACCACCCCGAGTCGCGCAGCGACACGCTGGCGTTCACCCTGACCAACACCGAGCTGTTCAGCCTGCCGGCCGGGCCAGCCGGTTTTGCCGGCGTGGTCGAGTACGGCAACCAGTCCTACGACCTCAAGCCCGACCCGCTGGCCACCCAGTATTACTACTACAGCTGGAAGGACTCCGACGGCCACGGCAGCCGCAACCGCTGGGCCGCCGCCGGCGAGCTGCGCATGCCGCTGCTGGATTCGCTCAACTGGAGCGTGGCCGGTCGCTATGACCAGTACCGCTTCTCCGGCCACAAGACCGGCAAGCTGACCTGGAGCACCGGCCTGGAATGGCGCCCGCTGGATACCCTGCTGGTGCGCGGCTCCTACGGCACCGCATTTCGCGCGCCGGACCTGCACTACGTCTACTCCGGCATCGGCAACGACGAGACTTCGGGCAACGACTACTACCTGTGCCGCACCGAAGAGCCGGACGAGGACATCACCGACTGCTCGTATTCCGACCAGGGCCTGATCCGCACACGCCAGGGCAATCGCGACCTGGACTCCGAAACCAGCACCTCGTGGACCGGCGGCTTCGTCTGGTCGCCCACGCCGAACCTGGACTTCTCGGTCGACTACTTCAACATCCGCATGCAGAACCAGGTGCAGGACCTCAGCACCGACCGCATCCTGCAACTGGAAGCCAGCTGCCGCATCGGCAGCGACGTGAACGGCAACGCGGTGGATGCGAATTCGCCCAGCTGCATCGACGCGATAGCGCGGGTGAACCGCTACCCGGCGGACAGCGCGGTCGACCCGGGCGGCCTGTACGGCATCTTCGTCAACCCGATCAACGTCGCCAACGAGCGCACCAGCGGCGTCGACGTCAGCAGCCATTACAAGCTGGAAACCGCGATCGGCACGTTCCGCTTCAGCGGCAACTACACCTGGACGCGCAACCACCTGTTCCAGCAATACCCGGGCGACCCGACCCTGGACGAGCTGGCCGTCAACAGCGGCTTCGACATTCCCCGCGAGAAGACCAGCGCGAGCGTGTCGTGGGAACGCAAGGCCTGGTCGGCGACGCTGTTCGGCTCACGCCTGGGCCGACTGCCGAACTCCGACTCCTACGACCAGATCGTCGACACCGACGCCGGCGAGGCCGCCTGGGCGCACGCCACCTATCGCTACAACGCCACGCTGCAATACAAGTTCAGCGACCACGCGCAACTGTCGCTTGCCGTCGACAACCTGTTCGACAAGCTGCCGCCGCGCGATCCCAGCTACACCGCCTATCCGTATTACGACGTGTCCTGGTTCGACGCCGCCGGCCGCAGCTACTTCCTGCAGTTCACCTGGAAGCTTGGCGGCAGCGCGCTCTGAACCGCACAAAAAAACAGCGCACCGGAGTGCGCTGTTTTCGCGACGGATGGAACCGCGTCAGACGTTGAACAGGAAGTGCAGCACGTCGCCGTCCTTGACGATGTATTCCTTGCCTTCCTTACGCAGTCGGCCAGCTGCGGCGGCGCCGGCTTCACCCTTGTACTGGATGAAGTCGTCGTAGCTGATCGTCTCGGCGCGGATGAAGCCCTTCTCGAAATCGCTGTGGATCACGCCCGCCGCCTGCGGCGCGCTGGAGCCGCGGCGCAACTGCCAGGCGCGCACTTCCTTCACGCCGGCGGTGAAATAGGTCTGCAGGTCGAGCAATTTGTAACCCGCGCGGATCACCCGGTTCAGGCCCGGCTCGTCCAGGCCCATGTCCTTCAGGAACTCGTCGCGGTCGGCGTCGTCGAGCTGCGCCATCTCTTCCTCGATCGCGGCGCACACCGGCACCACCTCGGCACCCTCGGTGGCGGCGCGCTCGCGCACGGCATCGAGCAGCGGGTTGTTCTCGAAGCCGTCGTCGGGAACGTTGGCGATGTACATCAGCGGCTTCAGGGTCAGCAGGAACAGGTCGCGCACCAGCGCCTTCTCTTCCTCGTCCAGGCCCAGGCTGCGTGCGGACTTGCCTTCGTTGAGGCCGGCCGACAATTTCTGCAGCACCGGCTTGCGCGCCAGCGCTTCCTTGTCGTTCGCCTTGGCCGCGCGCTCGGCGCGGTTCAGCGCCTTGTCCACCGACTCCAGGTCGGCCAGCGCCAGCTCGGTGTCGATCGTCTCGATGTCGGCGATCGGATCGACCTTGCCGGCCACGTGGATCACGTCACCCTCGAAGCAGCGCACCACGTGGGCGATCGCATCGACCTCGCGGATGTGCGCCAGGAACTTGTTGCCCAGGCCCTCGCCCTTCGACGCGCCAGCCACCAGGCCGGCGATGTCGACGAACTCCACCGCGGTCGGAATCACCCTCTGCGGGTTGACGATCCCGGACAGCGCATTCAGCCGCGGGTCCGGCACCGGCACCACGCCGACGTTCGGCTCGATCGTGCAGAACGGAAAATTCGCCGCCGCGATGCCCGCCTTGGTCAGCGCGTTGAACAGGGTGGACTTGCCGACATTGGGCAGACCGACGATGCCGCATTTGATGCCCATGGATGTGATTCCGGGAATAGGGAATGGGGAATCGGGAATAGGAGAAGCAGGAATCGGGCTTTGGCTTTTGACCATTCCCGATTCCCCATTCCCTATTCCCGGCTATTCGTATGCAACTGCTTCATTGCCTTCTCGAACTGGCCTTCCACCGCCAGCGGCAGCACGTCCAGGGAGCGGGCGATGCCGTCGAGGATCGCGTCCTCGTCCGTGGCCGACGGCCGGCCCAGTACCCAGGGCGTGACCTGGTCGCGGTGGCCGGGATGACCGATGCCCACGCGCAGGCGATGGAACTTGCCGTGGCCGAGATGGGCCATGATGTCGCGCAGGCCGTTCTGGCCACCGTGGCCGCCGTCGAATTTCATCCGCACGGTGCCCGCAGGAAGATCCAGGTCGTCGTGCGCGACCAGACATTGTTCGGGTTCGATCTTGTAGTAGCGCAGCGCCGAAACCACGGCGATGCCGCTCTTGTTCATGAAGGTGGCCGGCTTCAGCAGCCAGACCGGTTCGCCGCCGAGGCGCACCCGGCAACTCTCGCCGTGCAGCTTGCCGTCGAAGGCGAAACGCTCGCCCTGCCCGCTGGCGAGGGCGTCAACTAGCCAGAACCCGGCGTTGTGCCGGGTTCTGAGGTATTCGGCACCGGGGTTGCCCAGTCCGACGATGAGTCGCAAACCAGCCATGAGCGACCAGCCACATGATCCCGCGCCCTCACGGACGCGGGATCACACGACTTACTTCTTGTCGCCAGCCGGCTTGGCGGGAGCCTTGGCAGACTTGGCCGCGGCGGCCTTGTTCGCTTCGGCCTCGGCCTCGGCGGCAGCGTCTTCGGCGGCGTCCGCAGCGCTTTCCTTGACCACGTTCACCGTGACCACGGCAGCGTCATGCGCCTCGCCCAGCTGCAGCGCGGGCAACTCCACGTTTGCCGGCAGCTTCAGCTGCGACAGGTGGATGATGTCGCCGGCCACCAGCTCGCCCAGGTCCAGCTCGATGTAGGCAGGCAGGTCCTTCGGCAGGCAGCTGACTTCCACTTCGGTCAGGTTGTGCGAGATCACCACGCCGGAGGTCTTGCCCGCGGGCGACTTTTCCTGGTTCAGGAAGTGCAGCGGCACGTTGGCGCGCAGCTTGGCGTTCTCGTCGATGCGCAGGAAGTCCATGTGCATCATCAGCTGCTTGAACGGATGCTTCTGCCAGTCGCGCACCAGCACCTTCTGCACCTTGCCGTCGACGTTCAGGTCGAGCACCGAGGAGAAGAACCACTCGTTCTTGGCGGCGAGCAGGACGGTGTTGTGTTCGATCTGGATGCTTTCCGGCGGCTGGCCGGCGCCGTAGACAACGGCAGGCACGAAAGCGGCATGACGCAGGCGGCGGCTCGCACCTTTCCCCTCGTCCTTGCGGCTCTGCGCCTTGATTTCATGAGTCTTGGTCATTTCATTACTACCTGGTTTGTGTTTGCCGCCTCGCGGCGGCTGAGTGACTTCCCCGCGACCAGGGAAGACGTTATTTCACGCGGCATCCATGCCGCGAAAAGCTGACGTCAAAACCGCCCATCCGGGGCGGACTTTCAATTTCTTCCACGCGGCGTCCATACCGCGAAAAGCAAGATCAAGACCGTCCATCCTGGACGGACTTTCAAATCTCAATCCACGTACAGCGAACTCACCGACTCGCCGAAGGCGATGCGGCGAATGGTTTCGGCCAGCAGCTCGGCGACCGAGAGCTGGCGGATCTTGGCGCAGGCCTTGGCTTCAGGGCGCAGCGGCAAGGTGTTGGTGACCACCAGCTGGTCGAGCTGGGAGCCTTCGATGTTGCTGATCGCCGCGCCCGACAGCACCGGGTGCACGCAGTAGGCCACCACCTTGCGGGCGCCGCGCTCCTTGAGGGCAGCAGCAGCCGCGCACAGCGTGCCGGCGGTGTCGACGATGTCGTCGACCATCACGCAGGTCTTGCCTTCCACGTCGCCGATGATGTTCATCACGGTCGACACGTTGGCACGCGGCCGGCGCTTGTCGATGATCGCCAGGTCCGCGTCGTCCAGCCGCTTGGCGATCGCGCGGGCGCGCACCACGCCGCCCACGTCCGGGCTGACCACGATCAGGTCGTCCATGCTGTGGCTGCGCCAGATGTCGGCCAGCAGCACTGGCGAGGCGTAGACGTTGTCGACCGGCATGTCGAAGAAGCCCTGGATCTGGTCGGCGTGCAGATCCACCGTCAGTACCCGGTCCACGCCCGCGGCGCCGATCATGCGGGCGGCCAGCTTGGCGGTGATCGGCACCCGCGCCGAACGCGGCCGGCGATCCTGCCGGGCATAGCCGAAGTACGGCATCACCGCGGTGACACTGGCCGCGGAGGCGCGCTTCAGCGCGTCGGTCAGCGCCAGCAGCTCGAACAGGTTGACCGCGCTGGGCGCGCCCGTCGGCTGGATCACGAACACTTCCTGCCGGCGTACGTTCTCCTCGATCTCGATCTGCACTTCGCCGTCGCTGAACGTGCCGACCAGCGCCTTGCCCAGCGGCACGCCCAGGCGATGGGCGACATCCTCGGCCAGGGCACGATGTGCGTTACCGGTAAACAGCATCATCGGGGTGGACGTGTCCACAGGTGTTACCTCGAAAACTTGGCCATCATGAAATGGCTGGGGCGGCAGGATTCGAACCTGCGTATGCGGGAATCAAAATCCCGTGCCTTAACCAGCTTGGCGACGCCCCAGTATTTGTTTGATACGTCTATCCCAGAACTTCGTCCGCTTCCATCAATCCGCAGGCACCGCACCGGCATGTCGCTTCAACGACGACAGCAGGGGCGACACGTCGACGCCACCGGCGACATACGCCGTGAACGCCACCGGACACTGCCTTGCCACCGCCTGCGCCCGCTCCATCGAACGCAGCTCCAGGAACACGCAACCGCCGCTGCCGGATAGTCGCGCCTGGCCGAAACCGTCCAGCCAGTCCAGCGCCGCAGCCACCCGCGGGTGCCGCGCGCACGCGACCGGCGCGAAGGCGTTTTCCGTCGTTTCGCCTGAAGCAAAGGATGAAATTGTCGCCCGCGGGGCATTTCGTGTCAATTCAGACGCTTGAAACAGCGCCGCCGTCGGCACTGCCTCATGGGGATCGAGCACCACGTAGTGGCGCGGCGGCAGCGCCAGCGGCGTCAGCTGCTCGCCCACCCCCTCGGCCCAGGCCGAGCGTCCGCGCACGAAGACCGGCACGTCGGCGCCCAGCTGGCGTCCCAGTTCGGCCAGCCCATCCTCGTCCAGGCCCAGCCGCCACAGCTGGTTCAGCGCCACCAGCACGGTGGCCGCATCCGAGCTGCCGCCGCCCAGGCCGCCGCCCATCGGGATGCGCTTGTCCACCTCGATGTCGGCACCCAGGCTTGTCGCGGCGTGCCGCTGCAACAGACGCGCGGCGCGCACCACCAGATCGTCGGCCTCGGCCACGCCGGGAATGCCCCGCACACGCCGGATCTCGCCGTCATCGCGCACGCGCAGGCGCACTTCGTCACCCCAGTCGAGCAGGCGGAACACGGTCTGCAGCTCGTGGTAGCCATCGGCCCGTCGCCCGACGATGCGCAGGAACAGGTTCAGCTTGGCCGGCGCCGGCCACACCGTCCATTCAGCGGGCGCGGGGGGTGTCAGCGGGCGGCTCATGAACACGCGCAAGGTGTCGGGAAAACCGTTCTCGCGATCGCGCTGGCGCGCAAACGCAAAGGCGGGATCGAGCTTGTCGACCACGACAAAACCGTGCTTCGCGTAGAACGGCGCATTCCACGGCACGTCGGCCAGGGTGCCCAGGTCCACCCGCCGATAACCGGCCGAACGGGCCCACGCGCAAGCATGTTCCAGCAACGCGGCACCGATCCCGCGCCGGCCGTAGAGCGGCAGCACGTCGATCTCGGCGATGCCGATCGCACCGGGTGCCAGCTCCGCGTCCAGCCAGACGAAGCCCACCGGATCGCCGGCCTCGCCCAGGGCGACCCAGACCAGGCCACGGCTGATTGCCTGCAACAGCTGTTCCGGCGGCATCGACAGCGCCGCATAGCTCGTCCACGCCGGATGCCCGCGGAACAGGTGCACGGCCTTGCGCTCGATCGCGCACAAGGCCTCGACCTGGCCGGGTTCAGCGCGTGCGATGGAAAAGGACATGCTTGCGTTCCGGAATTCGCCGAACGATCGGCAGGCGATCAGGGGCGCAAAGACTAACCCGGGAGCGTGGGCGGCAGAAACACAAGCGGCTGCGGCTGCGTGGTTTTGGCCAGCTTTTCCGCTCACTTTCGTTGAATAGCTACGGCTATTCGCCTCAAATGATCGAAAAACCTGACTCAAAACCCCTTTGCCTCGCTCACTTGGTTTCTACCGCCCACGCTCCCAGCCGGGCGAAGTTACTGAAACTGCCAGGACTCGATCGACAGCTTCACCTTGTACGGCGGCCGGGCGGCGAACACCCGGGTCGGCAACGGCGGCTGGCGGGTCTCGTCCCAGGCGCGATAGTCGACCGTCCATCCATCCTGCTGCAGCAGCGAAGGCAGGTGGTTCTCGCCGAAGCTCAGCTCGGCCGGGCCACTGTCCGCGCGCACGCCCAGCACCCAGGCGCGCAAGTCGCGCAGCGGCACCTCCCAGCCCAGCGCCTTGCGCATCAGCGCCTCGGCATCCGGCCCCTGTAGCGGACCATGCTCCAGTCCTTCCAGCACGGCGCCGTCGGGACCACCGCTGAGGCGGAAATTCATCCCGCTGATCGCCGGTCCGCGCAAGGTGAATTCGTAGCGCTCGCCATCCTGGCGCCAGCTGAAGCTGCCGCTGCCGCCGTCCTTGCCATTGGAAATGCCCAGCCTTCCCTGCAGCGACCAGTGGTCGGCATGCGCCAGCGCCTGTTCGCGCGCCAGCTGCGCGTTCAACAGGCTTGCGTCACCCTTCACCCGCACGGCCTGCGGTACGCAGGCGGCCAGCGACAGCAGGGCCACGATGGCGAAAAGAGCCTGCCAGCGCCTCATGGATGCAGCCGCTTCAGCGCCTGCTGCAGGTTGTCGTTGTGCGGATCGAGCTTGCGCACCTCGTCGAAGACCCGCTGCGCATCCTGCCTGTGGCCTTGCTGCCACAGCACCTCGCCCAGGTGCACGCCGACGTCGGCGTCCTTGCGGGCCAGCCAGGCGCCACGTAGCGTCTGCGCCGCCTGGTCGAGATGACCGAGGCGGTACTGCAGCCAGCCCCAGGAATCGGCGATCGCCGGATCATCGGGCTTGGCCGCACGGGCGGCGCTGATCAGCCGGGTGGCTTCGGGCAGGTCGCGATTGGCATCGGCCAGGGTGTAGCCCAGCGCGTTGCTGGCATCGACGTCGCCGGGCTTGAGTTTCAGTAGGCGCTCGAAATCCTGCACCGCCTGATCCACCTGCCCGCCCTCGGCATAGGCCAGGCCGCGGCCGTACAACAGGCCCGGATCATCCGGTACCACCTGCAGTGCGCGACTGAACGCCGCCTCCGCCTTCGCATAGTTCTGCTCGGTCAGGTACAGCTCGGCGTCGGCCTGCCAGGCCTGGCGCAGTTGGTCGGGCTGGTCGAGATAGGCCAGCTGCAACTGCTCCAGCAGCGCGTGCGCATCGCTGCGCTTGCCCTGCCCGTGCAGGATGATCGCGCTGCGCAGGTCGGCGTCGAACGCGTGAGCGTCGTCGTCGCCCACCTGGTCGTACCAGGCCAGTGCCTCGGCCGGCTTGTTCTGCATTTCGGCCAGCTGGCCCAGCAGGTAGGCGCTGTGTTCGCGCACGTCGGTCGGCGCGTTCTGCAATTGCCGATAGAGCGCCGCCAGCGCCTTGTCGTCGTGCAGATGCGCGGCCAGTCCCGCCCGCATCGCGTAGGTGTCCGCGTTCTGCGGACCCTGCGCCAGCAGCTTGCTGGCAGCGGCGTAGTCACCCGCCTGGCCCAGCATGCCCGCGTAGGCAAGGCGCAGCCGGGTGTTCTCCGGCTCCTTCGCCAGGGCCTTCTGCAGCAGGGCGGCGGCACCGGCGCGGTCGCCGTCCTTGAACTTCATCTGAGCCGCCCAGGTATAGGTCTCGGCCGTCCGGAAACGCTGCATCGCCGCCGTGGCGATCTGCGCGGCGTAGGCGTGACGACCCAGGTGGTCGCCCAGTTCGCTCATCGCCAGCCAGGCCTGGGCATCGGCCGGGAGTCGTTGCGGCGTGGCCAGGGCCTCCAGCAGCCGAGCCGCCTGGGCCTGGTCGCGCGCACCCACCAGTACCCGGCCGAACTGGCGCCAAGCGTCCTTGTCACCGCTGCCGACCAGGATTTCCAGCTGGCGCCGCGCCTCGGCGGTGTCGCCGACATCCAGCGCCAGTTGCGCCCGCGCTTGGGCGATCGCGGCGGGCTTGGCGCCCAGCGCCTGCCAGCGCGCCAATGCGCGCCGGGCCGCGTCGTCGTCGTGCACCGCGATGGCCAGGCCCGCCGCACGCTCCGCCACCTTCGGATCATTGCTCAGGGCCATCGCCTTGTCGTAATGACCGGCGGCAGCCTTGAGGTCGGTGCGGGTCAGCGCCATCTCGCCAGCCAGCAGCTGGGCCAACACGTCGTGGTCGGCATCCGGCGTGGCCACCACCAGCTGCGCCAGCGGTTGCGCCGGGGCGGCGGCCTTCACGCTCGAATGCAGCGGCGCACCGGCGCAGGCGGCCAGTCCGAGCGCCATGGTCGCCACTGCCGTAAAATGCCGCACTTGCTTGAACTTGCCGGGCCCGCTCCGCACACTACTCTCCATCCACATGCCTGCCTTGACCGTGCCGGTCACCACTTTGCGGCGTTGCGCCAAGCTTAGCCTACGCCGCCGGATCGCCGCCGCCGAGATGTTCCGACCACCATGCCGCTGATCGCCCTCGGGCTCAATCACCTCACCGCGCCGGTCAGCCTGCGCGAGCAGGTGGCGTTCGACGCGGACGCCGCCGGTGACGCCCTGCGCGCGCTGGTCAGCGAGCCGGGCGTGGAAGAGGCGATGATCCTGTCCACCTGCAACCGCACCGAGCTGTACGTCGGCACCGCCGCCGGCGCCGAGGACATCCCGCGGGCATGGCTCAATCGTCATCATCATCTGACCCCCGGCAAGCTCGATGAGTTCCTGTACCGGCACGACGAGGACGACGCCGTGCGGCACATGTTCCGCGTCGCCACCGGGCTGGACTCGATGGTGCTGGGCGAACCGCAGATCCTGGGCCAGGTAAAGGACGCCTACCAGCTGGCGCGCGGCGCGCAATCGCTGAAGGCGCCGATGGACCGGCTGCTGCAGCACACCTTCGCCGTGGCCAAGCGCGTGCGCACCGACACCCGCATCGGCGCGCACACGGTATCGGTGGCGTTCACCGCGGTGCGCCTGGCCGAGCAGGTCTTCACCGACCTGAAGCAGGCCTGCGTGCTGCTGATCGGCGCCGGCGACACCATCGAGCTGGCCGCGCGGCACCTGGCCGAAAAGCAGGCACGCCGGATCATCGTGGCCAACCGCACGCCGGAAACCGCTCAAGAGCTGGCCGGCCGTTACGGCGGCTACGCGATCGCCCTGGCCGACCTGCCGCAGCACCTGGCCGAAGCCGACATCGTGATTTCCTCCACCGCCGCGCGGCAGCCGATCGTGACCCGCGCGATGGTCGAGCAGGCCATGCTCGCGCGCAAACGCCGGCCGATGTTCATGGTCGACATCGCGGTGCCGCGCGACATCGAGGCCGACGTGGGCGAACTGCCCGACGTCTACCTTTACGGCATCGACGACCTGCGCCAGGTGATCGACGAAAACATCCGCTCGCGCGCCGCCGCCGCCCACGACGCCGAAGCGATCATCGACCTGCAGGTCGACCGCTACATGGCCTGGCGCCGCGCGCTCACCGTGCGCAACCCCGCGCTGGACATGCGCCAGCACGCCGAGGTTTATCGCGACGAAGTGCTGCTGAAGGCCCGCGGCATGCTGGCCCACGGCAAGTCGCCGGACGAGGCGCTGGCCTTCCTCGCCAACACGCTGACCAACAAATTGCTGCACCACCCCAGCGCCCGCCTGCGCGAGGCCGCGCTGAACGGCGACCTCGACCTGCTGCACGCGGCGGGGCGGCTGTACGGCCTGGACGAAGACGATGACGGGCGCGCCACCCGGGGCGAATAGCTAGGGCGGCTGGCTGCCGCGCACCGGAAGTTCCTTGCCGTACAGCGGCCTCGCCCTCACCCGCACCACTCGTTCCCGGCCTGCCATGACCCCATCGATCCGCCGCAAGCTCGAGGCGCTGTCCGAGCGTCATCATGAAGTCGGCCTGCTGCTGTCGCAGCCGGACGTCCACGCCGACAACAGCCGTTTCCGCGAACTTTCCCAGGAATACGCCCAGCTCGAACCGGTCGCCGCGTCGCTGCGCGAACACGGCCAGACCGAGCGCGAACTGGCCGAAACGCGCGCCATGCTGGACGACCCCGAACTGCGCGAGATGGCCGTCGACGACGTGCGGCGGCTGGAACAGCGGCTGCAGGATCTGGACGGTGAACTGCAGTTGCTGCTGTTGCCGAAGGACCCGCGCGACCAAGCGAACCTCTACCTGGAGATACGCGCCGGCAGCGGCGGCGACGAGGCGGCGATCTTCGCCGGCGACCTGTTGCGCATGTACCTGCGCTACGCCGAAAGCCGTCGCTGGCACGTCGAGATCCTCAGCGAGCACGCCGGCGAACACGGCGGCTACCGCGAAGTCGTGGCCCGCGTCGAAGGCAGCGGCGCGTATTCTCGGCTGAAGTTCGAATCCGGCACCCACTGCGTCAAGCGCGTGCCGGTCACCGAATCGCAGGGCCGCGTGCACACCTCGACCGCCACCGTGGCCGTGCTGCCCGAACTGGACGAGATCGACGACATCACGATCAACCCCGCCGACCTCAAGACCGACACCTTCCGGGCCTCCGGCGCCGGCGGCCAGCACGTCAACAAGACCGACTCGGCGATCCGCATCACCCACCTGCCCACCGGCACCGTGGTCGAATGCCAGGAAGAGCGCAGCCAGCACAAGAACCGCGCCCGCGCGATGAGCCTGCTGAAGGCGCGCCTGCTCGACGCCGAACGCAGCAAGCAGACCGCCGAACAGGCCGAGTCGCGCCGCCTGCAAGTCGGCACCGGCGACCGCAGCCAGCGCATCCGCACCTACCGCTACAAGGACAACCTGGTCACCGACCACCGCATCGGCCTGAACCTGTACAGCCTCGCCGAGATCATGCAGGGCGACCTGGCCGAACTGATCGACACGCTGACCCGCGAACACCAGGCCGACCAGCTGCAGGCGCTTGGCGGCAGCTGAAAGCCGCACTTCCCGTGGCACAACACTCGCCCCCTCCCCTACTTGCAGGGGAGGGTTGGGGTGGGGTCGCTCTTCGCCGAGCCAAGGTCAAAAGCTCACCCCCTCCCAACCTCCCCCTGCTGGCAGGGGGAGGAGCAGAAGCCATCTGCGAACCAGTGGGCAACGAAAGTCGCCCTGCTCCCTCCCCTGCTTGCAGGGGAGGGTCGGGGTGGGGTCGCTCCTGAACCTCACCCTCACGCCGCGGCGGGTTACCCTGCACGCGACATGGCATCCGGCGAGGCGATCATGGGCAAGCGCTACCGCAAGGCGATCGGGGAACTGCAGCTCGAACTGGTGCGGTTGCAGCATGGGCTGCGCAGCAGCGGCAAGCGCCTGCTGGTGATCTTCGAAGGCCGCGATGCGGCCGGCAAGGGCGGCACCATCAAGGCGATCACCGAAAGCCTGGACACCCGCGGCTATCGCATCGCCGCACTCGGCAAACCCAGCGAGGAAGAAGCTACCCAGTGGTATTTCCAGCGCTACGTCGCCCACCTGCCGAGCGCCGGCGAATTCGTGCTGTTCGATCGCAGCTGGTACAACCGCGCCGTGGTGGAACCGGCGATGGGTTTCTGCACGGTCGCCCAGTACGAGGCCTTCCTCGATGCCGTGCCGGCCTTCGAGAGGCTGCTCGCCGACGACGGCATCATCCTCGTCAAATACTGGCTGGCGGTGGACCAGGCCGAACAGGAGCAGCGTTTCGCCGAACGCGCCGACGATCCGCTGAAGCGCTGGAAGCTGTCGCCGGTGGATCTGGCCGCACGCCAGAAATACGCCGAGATGGGCAAGCTGCGCGACGTGATGATCGAACGCACGCACGCCGACCACGCACCGTGGTTCGTGGTCGATTTCAACAACCAGAAACGCGGCCGCATCAACCTGATCCGCCACCTGCTGCAGCAGGTGCCGCTGCATGAGGAAGCGGTGCCCAAGGTGAAGTTGCCCAAGCTGAAGGGCAAGCCGCGAGGCGAACATGTCACCGACATGGCGCTGTGGGTGCCTGACACGTTCCAGGAATCGGCGGACTAGAGCTGCCCCGAACACGATCGCGCAGGGTCCTTCGACTTCACTGCGCTGCGCTCGGGACGAACGGAGTTGCCACGGTGTGTGGCCGATTCACCCGCCCGTGCGAAAGCCTTGCAACTCCTGCTCCGGCAGCTCCTCGCGGACGACCGCATCGACCCGCGCCGCCGGCGGCCCCTGCCACAGCCAGCGCTCCAGCGCGTCCAGCGCATCGGCCGGGCCGCTGGCGAGCACCTCGACGCGGCCATCGCCGCGATTCGTTGCATGGCCGGCGACGCCGAGCGCCACCGCCTGCTCGCGGGTGCTGGCGCGGAAGAACACGCCCTGTACCCGTCCGCTGACGATGAAGCGCGCCGTCGGCATCACGATGCATCCATCACGGCTGGCCGATCAGCGCGGCCAGCGACGCTTCGGTCACCGGCCCCACGATGTGTTTGGCCACCTTGCCGTCCGGACTGATCAGGTACGTCGTCGGCAAGCCGCGCGGTTCGTCGAAGTCCTTCAGCGGTTTGTCCAGCGTGACCTGGGCGATCGGGTACACCACGGGATGCTTGGCGATGAAGGCCTTGATGTCCGCCGGCTCGCTGTCGTCGTAGGCCAGGCCGATCGCGGCGACGTTCTTGTGGCTGGCCACGAATCGCGAGATGTCCGGCATCTCCTTGATGCACGGCACGCACCAGGTCGCCCAGTAATTCACGATCACCCACTTGCCGCGCTGCGCGGACAGGTCGAAGGTCTTGCCGTCCAGCGTGGTGACGTGCAGCGAGGGGCGCTCCGGCATGGCCGCCTGCGCGGCGAGGCCGAAGGCGAGCGCCAGGCCGAACACGACGGAGCGGAACGACGTGGAATGCAGCAGGGTCATGCGGGGAGTTCCTCGGTGTCGGTCGCCACCGTGGCGACCGGGGGATAGATTTCGTCGAGCCGGGCGCCCAGTTTCGTCTTCAGCTCGGCCGCCAGGTCGGCCAGCATGGCGAGCAGTTCGGGTGGCAGTTCGATGCCCAGCGTAGCCGCCTCTTCCACCGGCTGCAGCGGCAGGCGGTAGTCGGTGTGGCGATAGACGCGCAACAGGTCGGTGCTGTCCAGGCTGCGGCACAGCAGCCAGCCGCCGGCCTCGCCACGCTGGATCAGTTCGGCCTGGTCGAGGTCGTCGAAATAGGCCGAGATCAGCGCGCTGCGCAAATACGGCTCGCGTATCCGCAGGTCGGCCGGGTCCACGCAATCGCCGCGCCGCTGCGCCTCCACGAAATGCCGCAGCACCACCAGCAGGCCGAGGAACTCCGCGCCCTCGGGCAGGGTTTCCTTGGGCGCGTGATACTCGAACGCCGAAGCGGACGCGGCGATCGACGCGGCCAGAATCACGATCACCCACGACAGGTAGATCCACAGCAGGAAGATCGGGATCGCCGCCAGCACGCCGTAGATCTGCTGGTAGGTCTGCGCGTGCTGCACGAACTGGCCGAAGCCCCAGCGCGCGATCTCGAACAGCACCGCGCCCAGCAGCGCGCCGATCGCCGCGTCGCGGCGCGACACCTTGCAGTTGGGGATCACCGCATACATCAGCCACAGGGTGAAGAACGTCACCAGGAACGGCAGCACGCTGAGCAGGCCCTGGGTCAGCGCGCCGAACTGGTCCACCGCGTTGTGCAGCAGCGGCGCGGCCGTCACGTAGGACGTCGCCGCGATGCCGCCGACCACCAGGATCGGCCCCAGCGTCAGCGCCGCCCAGTACAGCAGCAGGCGCGAACCCCAGCTGCGCGCCTGGTGCACCCGCCAGATCCGGTTCAGCCGATCCTCGATGCTGATCATCATCGACAGCGCACTGAACAGCATCACCAGGATGCTGATGCCGGTGAGCTTGCTGGCGTTCGCGGCAAACCCCAGCATGGTCGCCTGCACCGCCTCGCCGGTGGACGGCACGAAATTGTTGAACACGAAGTTGATCAGCGTGTCGCGCGCCGGCTGGAACACCGGGAACGCCGAGAACATCGCCAGCACCGCCACCGTCAGCGGCACCAGCGACACCAGGGTGGTGTACGAAAGCGCACCGGCCGTCTCGAAGCACTTGTCGTCGATGAAGCGCTGCCAGATGAAGCGGCTGAACGTCCTGGTGCGGTCGCGATTGAAACGCCGGATCATCACGGTCCTCTCGTCGCTGAGCCCATACGGGCGCCGACGATGACCACCAACATGGTGGGTATCGGCCGGTACACTAGCGTATTGGCCGTGAAAGCCTCAAACGCGCGAGTCGACGCTGCATGAATCATGAAATCCTGGTCCTGTACTACAGCCGCAGCGGCCACACCGCGCAGCTCGCGCGGCTGATCGCGCGGGGCATCGAGGAAGTGCCCGGCATGCGCGCGCGCCTGCGCCAGGTACCGCCGGTGGCGCCGGTGACCGAAGTCGCCCAGCCGCCCGAACCCGAAGACGGCGCACCCTACGTGACGAAGCAGGACCTGCTCGACTGCGAGGGCCTGGCGATGGGCAGCCCCACCCGCTTCGGCAACATGGCCGCACCGCTGAAACATTTCCTCGACACCACCGGCGCCGAGTGGGCCAGCGGCGCCCTGGTCGGCAAGCCGGCCGCGCTGTTCACCTCCACCAGCACCATGCACGGCGGCCAGGAAACCACCTTGCTGACGATGGCCTTGCCGCTGCTCCATCACGGCATGCTGATCATCGGCCTGCCCTACACCGAACCGGCACTCACCAGCACGCAGAGCGGCGGCACACCGTACGGCCTCAGCCACGTGGCCGGCGCCAAGGGCGACAACCCGATCAGCGACCACGAACGCGAACTGGCCCGCGCGCTGGGCCGCCGCCTCGCCGACGTGGCCCGTCGACTGGCGACCAATCCATGAGCACGACGCCGCGCGCCCCGATCCTGCCCGTCTACCGCCTCGGCCTGATCGCCTGGGCCCTGCTCGTCGTGCTGCAACTCGTCTGGCACGCCTGGCTGTTCCCGCCGCAAAGCATGCCGATCACCCTGCTGCTGGCGATCACCGTCGTCCCCCTGCTGCTGCCCCTGTTCGCTCTCCGCGACGTCCGCCGCGCCCTGCTCTGGGTCGGCATCCTCAGCCTGTTCTACTTCTGCCACGGCGTGTCGGAGGCGTGGAGCGCAGCGGGTACGGAGCGCTGGCTGGCGGTGGCGGAGGTCGTGCTGACGCTGTTGCTGATCGGAGCGCTGGGGGCTGGGGCGAAGCGCAAGCCGCGTGGCGGGGATGTCGGTTGACGCCTGGAAGATGCCTCATTGTCAGCATGAAGGACGAGGTTTGACTGGCCGCACCCCTTGATTCAGTCCAGTCCCGCACCCCGCTTTCCCGCCGTCATTCCCGCGAAAGCGGGAATCCATCCTGATCTTGTGCAACGGCAACATGGATTCCCGCTTTCGCGGGAATGACGCCGCGGGGAGGCTGGTCGAAGCTCCCAACACACGAAGTATTCCGGGCGCTCAGGCAAACACCACCATGCTCTGCCGACTCAAGGCCACCGGTTCGCCACCCGGTCCCCACAGCATCACGCTCTGATTGGTATACCCATCCCGTGCAGCGATGAGTTCGGCGTCCACGCGCCAGTCGTCCATGCCGAGGTCGTCGTAGCGGTCACGCAGCAGTTCGAGCATCCAGGTAAGCGAGCTGCCGGGAGTGGGGGCGGCGAACATCGACAAGGCGATTGGCGGGATGAAGTCGGCGAAGGCGAGGATGTGGGTTTCGTCGACGGGGCCTTCGTCGCGCAGTGAAAGCTGCAGCACGTTTTCGCGCTGGTGGCCGCCGCTGAATGGCAGGTCGCCGCGCAACCAGCGGGCGCGGAAGTGCTGGGTGAAGGCCGGCATGCGGCCTTCGGCGTAGCGCAGCTCCGGTGCTGCGGCGTTCTCCACGGGCGATTGCACGGGCTGGACATCCAGTACCGACGGCCGCGCGTTGCCGAACACGCCGAGCAGGCGGCACAGGATCTGTTCGCCGTCATGCAGGCTGGCCTCGACCTGGATCGCGCTGCGGCCTGCGCGCAGGCGTTGTGCGCGGATGCTCACCGTGCCGGCCGGCACCGGCGCGATGAAGGTCACCTGCAAGGTGCGCAGCGGCATGTCGACGGGCACCAGTTCGCGCATGGCGCGCAGGGCCAGCGCCGCCTGCAGGCCGCCGAAGGCGCTGCGACCCTGCAGCCAGTCTTCGCTTACCGTGGCCTGCCAGCCGTCGCCGTGGCGGGTGACGGTCTGCATCGCTTCGGAAAATCGCATGGGTGGCGCCCGCGCCGGGGAAGGGCTTTCGATGATGCCAGTGCCACGCGCCGAATGCCCGCGTGCCTATACTCGACACCTCGACTCTGGACGGAGCGCGCCATGGCCTTCCTGCAGGAACCTCCGCAACTTCCCCATCCCTATCGCAGCGACCGTTCGCTGCTGGCCCTGCTCGATCGCGCGCTGCCGGCCGGGCGGCGCGCGGCGCTGGATGCCCACCTGGATGCGCTGGGCGATTACGCGCAGATGGCGTGGCGTCGCGCGTGCAACACGACGCGGCGCAAGCCGGTGCTGACGCAGTGGGATGCGTGGGGCCGGCGGGTCGATCGCATCGAGCTGACCACGGCCTGGCAGGAAGGTCCCGGCATCACCACGCGCCATGCAGTGCTCGCCGCCGGCCATGCGGACAGCGAGCATGCGCGACTGGAGGAGTTCGCCCGGGTTTACCTGTATCACCTCGCCAGCGAGTTCTACACCTGCCCGCTGGCGATGACCGACGGCGCCGCCACCGCGATCAGGGCGTCGGGCAACCGCGAGCTGATCGAGCGCGTGTTGCCGCGTTTCCTCAGCCGCGATGCATCGACGTTCTGGCTCAGCGGCCAGTGGATGACCGAGAACGCCGGCGGCTCCGACGTGGGCAACACCGAAACCGTCGCGCGACAGGATGCCGGCGGCCAGTGGCGGCTGTACGGGCGCAAGTGGTTCAGCTCGGCGGTGGTCGGCGAGGCCGCGCTGGCGCTGGCGCGGCCGGAAGGCGCGGGCAGCGGCACGGCGGCGCTGGCGCTGTTCTACGTCGAGACGATGGACGATGATCGGCGCAAACCCGAACTGGTTATCGACCGGCTGAAGGACAAGCTGGGCACGCAGGAACTGCCCACCGCGGAGATCCATCTGGACGGACTGCCCGCGTGGCCGCTGGGGGAACTGGCCCACGGCGTGCGCCAGGTGGCACCGATGCTCAACGTGACCCGCACCTGGAACGGGATCTGCGCCGTGGCCAGCATGGCACGCGCGATCAGCCTGGCGCGCGACTTCGCCACGCGGCGGCAGGCGTTTGGACGGCCATTGATCGAGCAACCGCTGCACGCGCAGACACTGGCCGACATGCAGGCGGAGTTCGAGGGCGCGTTTGCGCTGGCATTCGAGGTGGCCCATCTGCTCGGCCGCGTCGAACGCGGCACGGCCGCTCCGCACGAGGCCGCGCTGCTGCGCCTGCTGACGCCGCTGGCCAAGCTGTGGACCGGCAAGCTGGCCGTGCAGGTCTGTTCCGAGGCGATCGAATGCTTCGGCGGCGCCGGCTACATCGAGGACACCGGCCTGCCGCAGTTGCTGCGCGACGCGCAGGTGTACGCGATCTGGGAAGGCACCACGAATGTGTTGTCGCTGGACAGCCTGCGCGCGCTGGCCGGCGACAGCCTCGGTGCACTGCGCACGGCCAGCACCCACTGGCTGGACGGCAACGACGACATGCACGCGGCCAGCGCGATCCGGCAGACGCTGGACGCGGCCGCGCGCTGGCTCGACCAGCATGCGGCCGCACGCGAAACCCTGGAATCGGGCGCCCGCGGCCTCGCGTTCACGTTGGCGCGTTGCGCGGCGGCGGCCCTGCTGGCGAGACAGGCGAGCTGGTCGAGCGCTCATGCCGACCCGCGGCCGGCGGCGGCGCTGCGCCGTTTCGTCCGCCTCGGCCTGGACCGGCTGGTGGCGCCGGACGGGGACAATACCGCGTTGTTGCTGGGCTAGCGCGCACCGCAGGCGGGCAATGTCCGCCTTGGGCGACCGCGTCCTGCGGCACGGAGGAGTCGGCACGGGTAAAATGCCGGGATTCCCTTCCACGGCCCACCAACATGCAGCATCTGACCATCGTCACCACCGGCGGCACGATCGACAAGATCTATTTCGACGACAAGTCGGACTACAAGATCGGCGCACCGCAGATCGGCGAAATACTCGGCCAGCTCGGGGTGGCGTTCCAGTTCGACGTGATCCCGATCCTGCGCAAGGACAGCCTGCACATGGGCGCCGAGGATCGCGCGCTGGTGCGTTCGACGATCGAGGCGCAGCCGCATCGCCACGTGCTGGTCACCCACGGCACCGACACCATGGTCGAAACCGCGCGCGAACTGGCGAATATCAAGGGCAAGGTGATCGTGCTGACCGGCGCACTGAATCCCGCCCGCTTCCAGGGCTCGGACGCGGTGTTCAACATCGGCTGCGCGGTGGCCGCGGTGCAGACCCTGCCCGACGGCGTCTATATCGCCATGAACGGTCGCGTGTGGGACCCGGCCAGCGTGCGCAAGAACCGCGACGCCAACCGCTTCGAGCCGGTGGGCTGAAGTCCGGCGCTTTCGCCAGCCACGCCCACAAATCCAGCCGTGCTCCCCAAATGAAGAACCCCGGCCGAAGCCGGGGTTCCCGTTTGCACCGTCACGCGATGAGCGTGAGGATCAGTTGCTGCTGGTGGTCAGGGTGACACCCGAGAACTTCTGGTACGCACGCACCTTGATGTAATAGGTGGTGTTGCTGGTCGGGGTGAACGTGCAGGTCTCGTTGTTGCCGGTCTTGTACGGACGGCAGTTGTAGCTGCTGGTGGTCGGTGCACTGCCGGCCTTCACGTACAGATCCGCGTCCCCGGTACCACCGGCGATCGAGATGGTCGCCGTATGACCCGCGGTGACCGCCTGGGTGTAGGTCGTGGAGAAGTTGCCGGTGTTCACGGTCGGCAAGTTGACCGAGCTGCTGCTGCCGCCACCGCCGCCACCGCTGCCGGTGCTGTACGACGCCTTCACCGTGACGCCGGAGTAGGACGCGTAGGCGTGCACCTTGACGTAGTACTTGCCAGCGACGGGCGACGCCACGGTGCAGCTTTCCGAGTTGCCCGTCTTGTACGGACGGCAGTCGTAGCTGCTGGTGGTCGGCGCGCTGCCGGCCTTGGTGTACAGGTCAGCGTCGCCGCTGCCACCGGAGATCGACATCACCAGGTTGGTGGCACCTGCCGGCACCGTGATGAAGTAGTCGTTGTCGGCACCCGTCGAGGCCGACACGCCGGTCACCGCGACGTTGTTCTGCAACTCGGTGGTCGTGCCACCGCCGCCGCCACCGCCGCCACCGGTGCCCGGGCAGGCCACGCCCACGCCGTTGAATGCGGTGATCACGTCATTCGCGTTGTAGCCCAGGTCGGTCGCCGCCGACTCCACGCCGCAGGCGCCGGAGTTGAAGGTGGAGGTGGCCGTCCAGTACGACTTGTTGGCCAGCGCGAAGGCCTGGAACGCCTTCTTCACGTCCCAGCCCGAGGTCTTGGCCAGCAGGCAGAACGCCTTGTTGTACACGCCGCTGGAGTAATGCACGTCGAGGCTGGAGGTGTAATCGGCCGCGTTGTCGATCGAGCCGCCATCCTGCGGCGGGTTGCACATGTAGCGCAGCGCGTCGCCGATGCCGGCGCTGGTCTTGACGATGTCCGCGCCGACCAGGAAGTCGGCCGCGCCACGGTCGTAGAACTCGGCCGCTTCGCCGGCGATGTCCGAGTACGCCTCGTTCATGCCGCCGGACTGGCCGTCGTATTCCAGGTTCGAATTCTGCTCGGTGTAACCGTGGCTGATTTCGTGGCTGGTCACGTCCAGCGACACCAGCGGATAGAACGTGCTGGCGCCGTCGCCGAAGTTCATCGCCGAGCCGTCCCAGAACGCGTTCTCGTAGTTGCTCTTGTAATGCACGTTCATGCGCAGCTGCATGTTCAGCGGCGGTGCGCCGGTGTAGGCCGTGTACATGTCATGCACCACGCCACCGAAATGATGGGCGTCGTTGACCGGCGAATAGGCGCCGTTGATGGCGTCGGTGTCGCTGTTGGAGCAGGTGAAGCTGACCACCGAACCACCGCTGGTGCCGTGGTTGAGGTTGTAGGTCTTCACGTTGGTGTTCTGCAACGTGCAGGTGCTGCCGGACTGGGTCACGTCGAGCGCGGCGTAGTCGGTGCCGTAGATGTACTTGCCGGTCTTCTGGTTGCCGCCGGGGCCGGTCGCCGAGGCATCGGTCAGGCCGTTCCAGCTCTTGACCACTTCACCGGTGTTGGCGTCGATGATCGCGGTCGGACGCGACGGATTCGCGCCGTTGACGAAGTACGACACGCGGTAGACCAGGCGTGCAGTGCCATTGTCCTGCGGATACACGAACAGGTCGGTCTTCTGGTTGCTGATGGTGGTGCCACCGACCAGGGTGGTGTGCGCATGCGCCCGGAGTGCGGAGATCGCACGGGCGGCATTCAACTTCGGGGCCACCGAACTCAGGCCGAGCTGGGCGTCCTGCATCAGTTCACCCGAGGCGCGCAGGGCATTGCCCTGGGCGTCCTGAACCACGGCGATGCTGCGGCCGTAGACCGGCACGCCGCGATACATCTGCTGCTGGCGCACGACCTTGTGACCATTGGCGATGCTGACGGCGCTGCGCGGTGCCAGCGACATGTCCTGACCAAGGTTGAGCTGCGCGGCCAGCGAGCTCGCCGGCACCGCACCGAGGTTCTGTGCATGCAGGGTCTTGGTGGTGGCGGCAGTGGCGACCGAGGCGGTGGCCATGCCGATCGCGGCGACCAGCAATTTCAGACGGTAATGATTGGGCATTTACAAACTCCTAGACAAAATTTTAGGGACAATCGGACCCGATGCGGCCACAAGGACCCCATGCAGATTTGCCGTGCGAGGCACGGCCCCTTCTTCGTGTGCTGTCTAGCGATCCCAAACTACATCCGTATCGCCTGCCCTCCCCCTGACATTCCATGTACAGGCAGCGCGTGGATGCGTAATTGCAAGACGACGATGGCGTCGCCACAGGATCATCCGCCGACCTCCCCGGAAAGCGGATGCGACACGTTATTCCTCGACAGGCAAGCTAGCTATCTGATTTTTTCCTACCCCGGGTGACGGACATCACAGCGACGGGGCGGGTGCGTGGCGATACGGAACAGGTTCAGTTGCGCGCAGGGAAATTTCGTTGGCCGTGAAGTGATCTTCGCCAGTCGACGCGCTGTCGTGCCGATGGAGCGACTTGCGAAAACGTCTTGCTGCATGTCGTTGCATGCACAAAAAACCCCGGCCGAAGCCGGGGTTCCGAGCGAACTTGTCGCGAAGTTGCGCCGGAATGACCGGCGCAACTTCGGCTGACCTCAGTTCAGCGTTTCCGTCAGCGTCACGCCGGAGAACGTCTGGTACGCACGCACCTTGATGTAGTAGGTGGTGTTGCTGCTCGGCGTGAAGGTGCAGCTTTCGTTGTTGCCGGTCTTGTACGGACGGCAGTTGTACGAGCTGGTGGTCGGCGCGCTGCCGGCCCGCACGTACAGATCCGCGTCACCGGTACCGCCGGAGATCGCGAAGGTCACGGTATGGCCGGCCTGTACCGTTTCGGTATAGGTGGACGACCAGTTGCCGGTACTCACGGTCGGCAGATCCACCGAGTCGCTGCTGCCGCCACCGCCACCACCGCCGGTGCTGTACGAGGCCTTCACCGTGACGCCGGAGTAGGACGCGTAAGCGTGCACCTTGATGTAGTACTTGCCGGCGACAGGCGACGCCACGGTGCAGCTTTCCGAATTGCCCGACTTGTACGGACGGCAGTCGTAGCTGCTGGTGGTCGGCGCGCTGCCGGCCTTGGTGTACAGGTCTGCATCGCCGGTACCGCCGGAGATCGACATCACCAGGTTGGTGGCACCCGCCGGCACCGTGATGAAGTAGTCGTTGTCGCCACCCGTCGAGGCCGACACGCCGGTCACCGCCACGTTGTTCTGCAGCTCGGTCGTGCCACCGCCGCCACCACCGCCGCCACCCGGACAGGTCACGCCCACGCCGTTGAACGCGGTGATCACGTCATTCGCGTTGTAGCCCAGGTCGGCCGCCGCCGACTCCACGCCGCAGGCGCCGGAGTTGAAGGTGGAGGTGGCCGTCCAGTACGACTTGTTGGCCAGCGCGAAGGCCTGGAACGCCTTCTTCACGTCCCAGCCCGAAGTCTTGGCCAGCAGGCAGAACGCCTTGTTGTAGACGCCGCTGGAGTAGTGCACGTCCAGCCCGTTGTAGTAGTCGGCCGCGTTGTCGATCGAGCCGCCATCCTGCGGCGGGTTGCACATGTAGCGCAGCGCATTGCCGATGCCGGCGCTGGTCTTGACGATGTCCGCGCCGACCAGGAAGTCGGCCGCGCCACGGTCGTAGAACTCGGCCGCTTCACCGGCGATGTCCGAGTACGCCTCGTTCATGCCGCCGGACTGGCCGCTGTATTCCAGGCCGGAGTTCTGCTCGGTGTAGCCGTGGCTGATTTCGTGGCTGGTCACGTCCAGCGACACCAGGGGGTAGAACGTGCTGGCGCCATCGCCGAAGTACATCGCGCTGCCGTCCCAGAACGCGTTCTCGTAGTTGCTGAGGTAGTGCACCTTCATCACCAGTTGCATGTTCAACGGCGGCGCACCGGTATACGAGTTGTACATGTCATGCACCACGCCACCGAAATGGTGGGCGTCGTTGACCGGCGAATAGGCGCCGTTGATCGCATCGGTGTCGCTGTTGGGACAGGTGAAGCTGACCACCGAACCGCCACTACTGCCGTGGTTGAGGTTGTAGGTCTTCACGTTGGTGTTCTGCAGCGTGCAGGTGCTGCCGGACTGGGTCACGTCGAGCGCCGCGTAGTCGGTGCCGTAGATGTACTTGCCGGTCTTCTGGTTGCCGCCCGGGCCGGTGGCCGAGGCATCGGTCAGGCCGTTCCAGCTCTTGACCACTTCGCCGGTGTTGGCATCGATGATCGCGGTCGGACGCGACGGGTGCGCGCCGCCGACAAAGTACGACACGCGGTAGACCAGACGAGCGGAACCGTTGTCCTGCGGATACACGAACAGGTCGGTCTTCTGATTGCTGATCGTGGCGCCACCGACCAGGCTGGTGTGTGCATGTGCCTTGAGCGCGGAGATCGCGCGGGCAGCGCTGAGCTTGGGCAGCACTGAGGTCAGCCCCAACGAGGCACCCTGCATCAGTTCGCCGCTCGCACGAAGCGCGTTGCCCTGCGCATCCTGCACCACGGCGATGCTGCGGCCGTAGACCGGCACGCCGCGATACATCTGCTGCTGGCGCACGACCTTGTGACCGTTGGCGATGCTGACGGCGCTGCGCGGTGCCAGCGACATGTCCTGACCGAGGTTGAGTTTGGTTGCCAGCGTGCTGGTGGGCACCGCTCCCAGATTCTGCGCATGCAGGGTCTTGGTGGTGGCAGCGGTGGCGACGGAGGCGGTAGCCATGCCGATCGCGGCGACCAGCAATTTCAGGCGGTAGTGATTGGGCATTGAATGAACTCCTAGACAATGACGGGGACAGGCGAGCCCGATGCGGCCACGCGGCCCCATGCAAGATTTGCCGTGCAAGGCACGACCCCTTCTTCAATTTCTGTCTAGCGATCCCAAACTACATCCGTATCGCCTGCCCTCCCCCTGACATTCCATTGTGCAGGCAGTGCGGGGATGCGTAACTGCAAGACGGCGATCACGCCGCCAAAGGACCATCCGTCAACCTCCCCGAAGACGGATCGCTTTACCATAGGCTTCGAAGCAAGTCGGAACAACCCGACTTTTTCCTACCTGGGGTGACCGATATCACAGCATCGGACCTCATCACCAAGACCCGTGAAAAACGCGAAATCATCGTGAAGAAGACGTGCACGAGCGCGCGCACCGGCGGTGCGCGATGGCCATTCACGACGTGGGAAATACCGATGAGCGCAGCGACGGCAGAGACGATCGCGCGATGAACCATCCGTGCGCGGTTCTTCGCCGAACCGCACGGATGAAACTCAGAGCATGCCGGTTTCGAGTTTCGCCGCGTCGGACATCATCGAGTGCGACCATGGCGGATCGAACACCAGGTCCACCTCGGCCTCGCTGATCGTGGGAATCATCTCCAGCTTGGTGCGCGCATCGTCGACCAGGATGTCGCCCATGCCGCAACCGGGGGCCGTCAGCGTGAGTTTCACGTAGACCTTGCGCTCGCCGGACGCGATCTGTTCCAGGCTGAGGTCGTAGACCAGTCCCAGCTCGACCACGTTCACCGGGATCTCTGGATCGAACACGGTACGCAACTGCTCCCAGGCGAGCTTCTCCACATCCTCGTTGGTGGCGTTCGCCGGCACCTGGATGGGTTCGGGCCGCGGCTTGCCCAGCGCGTCGGCGTCGTCGCCGGCAATGCGGAACAGATTGCCTTCCACGTAGACGGTGAAGCTGCCACCCAGCGCCTGGGTGATGTAGCCGATCTGGCCCGCGGGAAGCGTCACCTGCTCGCCCTGCGGCACCATCACGGCATTGCAGTCGCGCACCAGGGTGAACGGTTCGCTGCTCAGACTGAAACCACTCATGCCAACGCCAATCCTGTCTCGATGGGCGCGCACGTGCGTCGAACCCGGGTTGCCTATTATGCCGGCCGCCGCGTGCGGCCGCTTGTCCCAGATCAGGCCTCGGCGGCCGAACTCAAGGGCCCGCGGCCCGGCGGCACGCTATGATGGCCGCTTTGCCCGATGGACGACGCATGCTTCCCGCCCCACTGAACCGGCACCACCGATGAGCACGCGCGCCGTCTTGCTGTATGCCTTTTCGCTGTTCAGCGCCGCCATGTTGGGACTGGCCGGCGGCGCGGTCTGGATGGTCGTCTCGATGTATCTGCGCCACTCCGCGCCATGGCTGGCCCTGCCCATCGGCGCCCTGCTGGCGCTGACCATCCGCACCTGCGTGCGCCCGGCCGGCACCGGCGCGGCGCTGATGGCCGCCGCCGCCACCCTGCTGGCCACGTTCTACGTGAACGTGCTGATCGCCGGCGTGCTGATCGCGGGCAACATGGGGCTGGGCCTGATCGAGGCGATGCGCACCGCCGGTGTCGGCATGCTGTGGCAACTGGCGCGCATGGCCTTGTCGCCAGCCGATTTCGCCTGGACCGCGGTGGGCATGCTGCTGGCCACCTGGCTGGCCTGGTGGCGACATCGCCGGGGCTGAGCGCGTAGCGCATCCTGTGCGCGATGCTCTTCGTCACAGTACAAAAGCATCACGCAAGCAGCAGCGATGCGTAGGGCGGGCAATGCCCGCCGCTTCTTGACGTTATGCCGCAAAAAGCCGGCGGACGGTGTCCGCCCTACGCGGGGACGACGTGGACGGCTTCTCAGCCGTCCACGTCTTTCAGCGCCGTCACCAGTTCGCCCACTGCCGCCTGGCCGTCGCCGTACAGCATGCGGGTGTTGTCGGCGTAGAACAGGGCGTTCTCGATGCCGGCGAAACCGGTGCCCCTGCCCCGCTTGATCACGATCACCTGCTTCGCGTTGCTCACGTCGAGAATCGGCATGCCGTAGATCGGCGAGGCCGGGTCGGTCTTGGCCAGCGGGTTGACCACGTCGTTGGCGCCGATCACCAGCGCCACGTCGGTGGTGGCGAACTCGGGATTGATGTCGTCCATGTCGGCGATCAGGTCGTACGGCACGCCGGCCTCGGCCAGCAGCACGTTCATGTGCCCGGGCATGCGGCCGGCCACCGGATGGATCGCGAACTTCACCTTCACCCCGCGCTTGATCAGCAACTGGGCGAACTCCCACACCTTGTGCTGCGCCTGCGCCACGGCCAGGCCGTAGCCGGGCACGATCACCACGCGTTCGGCGTAGGCCATCATCACCGCCGCGTCGGCGCCGTCGATGGGTTTCTGCGCACCGGTGATCGCCTGCGCCTCGCCGCCGGCCGCGCCGAAGCTGCCGAACAGCACGTTGCCGATCGAGCGGTTCATCGCCTTGGCCATCAGCTGGGTCAGCAAGGTGCCGGCGGCGCCGACCACCATGCCGGCGATGATCATCGCCTCGTTGCCCAGCACGAAACCCTCGAACGACACCGCCAGGCCGGTGAACGCGTTGTACAGCGAGATCACCACCGGCATGTCGGCGCCGCCGATCGGCAGCGTCATCATCAGGCCGAACAGCAGCGCCAGCGCGAAGAACACCAGGATCAGCGGCAGGCTGGCCTGACCCAGCACCAGCATGAAACCGGTCACGATGGCGGCGGCCAGCAGCAGCATGTTCACCGCGCGCTGGCCGGCAAACACGAAGCGCCTGTCCATCCAGCCCTGCAACTTGGCGAACGCCACCAGCGAGCCGGAAAAACTCACCGCGCCGATCAGCGCGCCGAGCACGCCCAGGGTCAGTTCGACCGGCGAGAGTGCCGGCGGCAACGCATTCACTGCCCACGCTTCCGGACGCAGCGGCGAGGTGTCCGGCACCGCATGGAGCATGCCCAGGCCGCGCGCGTAGCCGATCAGCTCGACCGCGCCGATCGCCGCTGCCGCGCCGCCACCCATGCCGTTGTACAGCGCCACCATCTGCGGCATCGCGGTCATCGCCACCCGGCGACCGGTCCACCAGGCGGCGCTCACGCCGATCAGCACCGCGGCGACGATCAGCCCGCGGTTGTGCATGTCGGGCAGGAAGAAGGTGGCCAGCACCGCCAGCAACATGCCGTAGCCGGCCCAGACGATGCCGCCGCGCGCGGTGCGCGGCGAGCTCATGCGTTTCAGGCCCAGGATGAACAGCAGCGCGGCGATGAAATAGCAGGCCTTGATGACGGTGGGCAGCCAGTTCATCACTTGGCCTCCTTGCTGGCGCCCGGCTTGCTGGATTTGAACATCTCCAGCATCCGTTCGGTCACCACGTAGCCGCCGGCGGCGTTGCCGGCGCCCAGCAGCACGCCGATGAAGCCGATGGCGATCTCGAACGGCGTGTCGGCCCGGCCTAGCGCGATCATGGCGCCAACCAGCACAATGCCGTGCACGAAGTTCGAACCGGACATCAGCGGCGTATGCAGGATCACCGGCACCCGCGCGATGATTTCATAACCGGTAAACGCGGCCAGCATGAAGATGTACAGCGCCAGGAACCCGTCGATCATGACCCCACCCCGTCGGAACACCGTTGAGCCTGCATCATACGGGTGCCGGTCAACCCGTGCGAGCCTGCCGCGTTGAACTCCGGGAGCACACCGCCGGAGCCCGCAGATGATCCAATCGAAGACGGGGACGCGGTCGCCGTGAACAGCGCGATCGGCACCCTCGACGCGGATCTGCTGAGCGAGGTCCGCGAAACACCCGCCACCCTGGATGCGTTCCTGGCCCAGGTCGAACGGCGTGCGTTCCGCATGGCCGAACTGCAGCTGCGCCATCGCGAGGACGCGATGGACGCGGTGCAGGACGCCATGCTGCGGCTGGTCAGGCACTACCGCGACAAGCCCGCGACGGAATGGGCGCCGCTGTTCTGGGGCATCCTGCGCCGGCGCGTGGTGGACCTGCAGCGGCGCCGCAAGGTGCGCTCGATCGTGGTCGGCTGGCTGGGCGGCGGCCACGATGGCGATGGCGACGAGCTGCCCGTGTGGGAGCCGGCCGATCCCGGCCAGGACCCGCTGGGCCGGCTGCACGACGTGCAGTCGTACGCCGACCTGGCCGCCGCGGTGCGGCAACTGCCGCAACGCCAGCGCGAAGCTTTCATGTTGCGCATGCTGGAAGGACTCGACGTGGCCGAAACCGCCCGTGCCGTGGGCTGCTCCGAAGGCAGCGTGAAAACCCATCTGTCGCGCGCCATGCATCATTTGCGCGACCAACTGGAGGACTGGCGATGACGTCGCTGGACAAAGACAGGCTGGACGAAAACCGGCCCGGCGAAAACCGGCCCGGCGAAAACCTGGAGCAGCGTGCACGCGGGCTCTGGCACGAGGCCGCGCAGCGCATCGACCCGGTGACCGCCGGGCGGCTGCGCGCGACTCGGCGCGAGGCGCTGCAGGCACCCGCCGCATCGGCGCAGCGCACGGTCCGCTGGCTGATCCCCTCGGGCGCGTTCGCCGTGATCGCGCTGGCGGCGCTGATGGTGTGGCAGCCACTGCCGCGGCAACACACCCAGGCGGCCATTCATCCAACGAACACCCTCGACGATGCCGACGCGGACCTGCCGCCGGATGCCGACAAGACCGACCCCAACCTCTACCAGAACCTGGAGTTCTACGACTGGCTGGCCAGCACCGACAGCCCGTCCACGAAACGCTGAGCCATGAATCGAATCCTTCGCCCGATCCTGCCCCTGTTGCTCGCCACCCTGCTCGGCGGCGTGGCGGTGGCGCCACTGCACGCACAGGACGCGCCACCGCCGTCGCGGGACGAGGCGGCGCCACCGCCACCGGTGCGTCCGTGGAGCAGCCTCGACCCGGCCCAGCGCGAAGTGCTGGCGCCGCTGAAAAATGACTGGGACGGCATGTCGCCGCGCAAGCAGGCGCGGATGCTTCATCGGGCCGAACGCTGGGTCACCCTGCCGCCGGAAAAGCGCGAGGAAGTCCGCCAGCACATCGCCCGCTGGCAACAGATGACCCCCGCCGAGCGCAAGCAGGCGCGCGAGAACATGCGCAAGTTCCACCAGATGCCCGAGCAGCAGCGCGAGCAGCTGCACACCACCTTCGAACGCTTCCAGAAACTGCCACCGGCGCAGCGCGAGGAATTGCTTCGACGCTGGCGGCAGCTGCCACCGGACCAGCGCCGCTGGCACGGCCCGCATGGCGGACACGATCGTCCACCTCCGCCGTCATCCGGCAACCAGCCGCCCCCGCCGCCACCCGGCCAGAACGGCCAGAGCTGAGCCGCGCTCAGCCGGCGAAGCGCGTCTCGCCGGCGTGGCTCAGGCAGCTTTTCGCCACCAGTTCGTCGTCGAAGTCCGGCTTCAGCGCAGCTTCGTGCACCAGCAGCTCGACGAAGTTGAACACGTTGCGGGCGTACATTTCCGAGGCATGCAGCGGCGCACCCGCCGGCAGGTTCAGCGGCCCCAGGATCACCACGCCGCCATGCTCGACTCGCTCGCCCGGCCGGGTCAGCTCGCAATTGCCGCCACCCTCGGCGGCAAGATCCACGATCAGCGCCCCCGGCTTCATGCCTTCGACCATCGCCGTGGTGAGGATCTTCGGCGCCGGCCGTCCCGGCACCGCCGCCGTGCTGACCACCACGTCAAACACCTTCAGGTGATCGGCCAGCGCCTGCTGCTGCGCCGCGCGTTCCTCGGCGGACAGCTCCCGCGCGTAACCGCCGCTGCCGGCCGCACTGACGCCAAGGTCGAGGAACTTCGCACCCAGCGATTCGACCTGCTCGCGCGTTTCTGGGCGCACGTCATAGCCTTCGATCTGCGCGCCCAGCCGCCGCGCGGTGGCGATCGCCTGCAGGCCGGCCACGCCGGCACCGATCACCAGCACCCTGGACGGCCGAATGGTGCCGGCGGCCGTGGTCAGCATCGGGAAGAATTTCGGCGAAGCCTCGGCGGCGATCAGCATCGCGCGGTAGCCGGCCACCGCTGCCTGCGAACTCAGCACGTCCATCGCCTGGGCGCGGGTCGTGCGCGGCAGCAACTCCAGCGAGAATGCCGTCAGCTTGCGTGCATTCAACGCCGCGATCCGCCCGGCCGCACCGTAGGGACGCAACTGGCCGACCACCACGCTGCCCTCGCGCATCCCGGCAAACACCACGTCGTCCGGCGGCAGCACACAGGCCAGCAGGTCAGCCTGGCCGAGCACCGTGGTGGCATCGGCAAACTCCACATCCGCGTAGCTGGCGTCGGGAAAGCCGGCCGCGCGCCCGGCGTCGTGTTCGAGCAAAACGCGCAGGCCCTTGCCCCGCAGCTTCTTCGCCATCTCCGGCGTGATCGCCACCCGACGCTCGCCGGCGGCGGTCTCGCGCAATGCGGCTACGGTGATCCCCATGATGCAACCCCCTCGGCAATGGTCGGGTCATCTTAAGGCATGGAGAGGCTTTGATCCGGGCGGGCCCGAAAGAGTAAGCTGACCCGCCGGCCAACGCGGTTCGTCCGTCCCGGGGTCATCACCGGAGATCCCGATGCCCGCAACACCCGCTGCTTTTGATCCCTCCACGCTCCATGACCTGATGTCGCTGGCACGCAGCGCGCGCGAACTGGCCTACGCGCCGTATTCCCGTTTCCTGGTGGGCGCGGCCGTGCTGACCCGCGATGGCCGACAGTTCAGCGGTTGCAACGTGGAAAACGCCGCTTACGGCCTGTGCAACTGCGCCGAGAGAACCGCCTTGTTCAGCGCGATCGCGGCCGGTTGCCAGCGTGGCGACTTCCTGGCGCTGGCGGTGATCGCCGACACGCCGAACCCGGTCAGTCCCTGCGGCGCCTGCCGCCAGGTGATGTCCGAGCTGTGCCACGACGCCATGCCCGTGCTGCTGGGCAACCTGCACGGCGACACCGAACAGACCAGCGTGGCTGCGCTGCTGCCGGGCTCGTTCCAGTTGCCGATGCCGGCCTGACTCCCCTCATCGAAACCCTTCCATGCCCTTCGATCTTTCCCTGTTGCAGCAACGCCATTCCGTTCCATCACGCCAGCTCGGCGAACCCGCGCCGGACGAGGCCACCCTGCACGAGCTGCTGGAGGCCGCCATCCGGGTGCCCGACCACGGCAAGTTGGTGCCGTTCCGGCTGATCCGCCTGCAGGGCGAGGCCAAGCTGATCTTCGGCCGGCGCGTGGCGGAGATCGCGCAGAAGAACCACCCCGACATGTCCGACGCCAAGCTGGAGAAGGATCGCCTGCGCTACACCTTCGCGCCCCTGGTGATCGCGGTGATCGCCCGCCTGGACGCCCTCAGCAAGGTGCCGGAAATCGAGCAGAAACTGTCCGCCGGCACGGTGGCCCACAACATCCTGCTGGGCGCCTTCGCGCTGGGCTACGGCGCCCAGTGGCTCACCGGCTGGGCCGCCTACGACCGCGAAGTGGCGGCGCTGCTTGGCCTGGCCGACAACGAGCAGGTGATCGGCTTCGTCCACCTGGGCACGCCACAAACCGACGTGCCCGATCGCGATCGCCCGGCGCTGGGCGACCTGCTCAGCAGCTGGACGCCGTGAACGCCACCGAAAATGGCCGTCCAGCCGTCCATCTGGTTGATGGAAGCCTGTACGTGTTCCGTGCCTGGCACTCGATGCCGGACGAGTTCCACGACGTCGACGGCCACCCGGTCAATGCCGTGCATGGCTATACCCGTTTCCTGTGCGAGCTGCTCGAACGCGTGCAGCCCGAACACATCGCGGTGGCCTTCGACGCCTCGCTGACCAGCTCGTTCCGCAACGCGATCTATCCGCCATACAAGGCCAACCGCGAGCTGCCGCCGCCGGATCTCGAGCGGCAGTTCGTGCAGTGCCGCGCGATCACCGAGGCGCTAGGCCTGTGCTTGATGATCGACCACAGCTACGAAGCCGACGACCTCATCGGCAGCACCGTGTGGAACCTGCGTGCCCAGGGCTGGCGCAGCGTGATCGTCTCCGCCGACAAGGACTTCGGCCAGTTGCTGGGCGAGCACGACGAGCAGTGGGACTACGGCCGCGGCCTGCGCTGGGGACCGGCCGGCGTGCACGAAAAGCTCGGCGTGCACCCGCACCAGGTCGCCGACTACCTGGCCCTGTGCGGCGACAGCGTGGACAACATCCCGGGCGTCCCCGGTGTCGGCGCCAAGACCGCCGCCGCCCTGCTCAGCCACTTCGGCAGCCTCGACATCCTGCTCGAGCGCATCGACGAAGTCGCCTTCCTGCGCCTGCGCGGTGCCGCCGCCTGCGCCACCAAACTGCGCGAACACGCCGAACAGGCGCGCATCTACCGCCGCCTCACCCGCATCGCCCTGGACGCCCCCGGCGCCAGCAGCATCGAGGCCCTGCAGCGCCAAAGCCGCCCGGCCGAACAACTCGAAGCCCTGTGCGAACAGCTCCGCATGGGCGCCTTCACCCGCAGCCGCCTGCGCGCATTGCTGCGCTGAAAGCAGATCAAGAGCGCCACCCCCTCCCCGCCTCCCCCTGCGCGCAGGGGGAGGAGCCCAAACCTGCAACGCCCGGCTCCGCTCCCTCCCCTGCTCGCAGGGGAGGGTTGGGGTGGGGTCGCTCTTGATCTTCCCCGCGACCCGCGCCCCCCTCCTGACCTCCCCCTGCAGGCAGGGGGAGGGACTAGCCGAACGGAAAGAAAAACGGCGACCCGAAGGCCGCCGTTTTCATCACCACCAACCAGCTCAGTGCGAACCGGCTTTCGCTGCATCCTTCGCCGTCCACTGTTTCAGCCACGCGTTCACCGCGTCGTGCCACTGCACGCTGTTGTGCGGCTTCAGCACCCAGTGGTTCTCGTCCGGGAAGTGCAGCAGCTCGCTGGGAATCCCACGGCGCTGCAGCGCGGTGAACGCGCCCAGGCCCTGGGTGTCGGGGATGCGGAAGTCCTTCGCCGAGTGCACCACCATCATCGGCACGCGCCAGTCCTTGACGTGGTTGACCGGGTTGAACTTCTCGTAGTTCTCGGGGTGGTCGAACGGCGTGCCGCCGTTCTCGTACTCCTCGAACCACAGCTCCTCGGTGTCGTAGTACATCGCGCGCGCGTCGAACACGCCGTCGTGGTCGATCAGGCACTTCCACGGCTGGTTCCACACGCCAGCCATCCAGTACACCATGTAGCCGCCATAACTGGCGCCCAGCGCGCAGGCACGGTCACCGTCGAGGAAGCTGTACTTGTCCAGCGCGGCCTTCCAGCCCAGCTTCAGGTCCTCCAGCGGCTTGCCGCCCCAGTCGCCGGAGATCGAATCGGTGAACGCCTGGCCGTAGCCGGTGGAGCCGTGGAAGTTCACCGTCACCACCGCGAAGCCCTGACCGGCATAGGTCTGCGGGTTCCAGCGATAGCTCCAGCCGTTGCTCATCGCGCCTTGCGGGCCGCCGTGGATGATGAAGGCCACCGGATAGGTCTGCCCGGCCTGGTAGTCGACCGGCTTGACCACGTAGCCCTGCACGGTTTCGTTGTTCCAGCCCTTGAAGGTGAAGAATTCCGCATCACCCATCTTCGCGTTCTTCAGGTCCGCCGCGTTGAAATGGGTGACCTGCTTCAGGTCACTGCCATCGGCGTGGGCCATGTATACATCCGCCGGCCGCTTCAGGTCGTCGCGGGTCAGCAGCAGCTTGCCGGCGGTCAGCGAGAAGCCGCCCACCGTACCCTCGCCCACCAGCTGGCTGACCTTGCCGCTGGCCGCATCGATCGCGAACAGCGGGTGCTGGCCGTTGTCGTCGGCGGTGGCGTACAAGGTCTTGCCGTCGGCCGAAATCGCCAGCCCGCCGGGCGAGCGATCCCACTGCGGATCGACCTCGTGGCGTGCTCCCGTGGCCAGATCCAGCGCCATGATCGCGAAGCGGTCCGCCTCGAAGCCCGGCTTCTTCATCGCCAGGTAGTACAGCGCCTTGCCGTCCGGCGACGCCACCGGGGATGCATCCCACGCCTTGTTTTCGGCGGTCAGGTTCGCAGGTAGAGCCGAGCCATCCGCCGGCACGCTATACACGTCGAAATTGGTCGACCACGGCTCGCTGGTTCCGGCGATGCGTACGTCGAAATACACGGTCTTGCTATCGGGCGAGAAGCTGAACTCGCCCTCGTCACCGAACGGCTTGCTCGGCACGTCGCCGTCGATGCCACGGCTGAGCAGCTTCGGCTCCGCCGCCAGCTGGCCCTTGCCATCGAACTGCCCCACGAACAACTGATTGCGCCGACCATTGGCCCAGGTATCCCAATGCCGCACGAACAGCTTCTTGTAGATCGTGCCGCTGGCCTTGTCCTTGTCGCGTGCGTCGACGCGCTGCTGCGTGCACGCCAGCGTGGCGCAATCGGTGAACACCTCATACGACAGCAGCACCTGCTTGCCGTCCGGCGACAGCTTGTAGCCGCCCAGGTCCAGCGCGCCATGGCTGACCTGGACAGGCGCCGCATGTTTGCCCGGATTGCTACCCAGATCCACCCGCCACAACTGCGCCACATCCTTCGCCGGCGCCACGAAATACAGGCTGCGCCCATCCGCCGACCAGCGCGCCGACCCGCCCTTGTCGACCACCTTCACCGGCTGCGCACCCGCCGCCGACAGATCCAGCACATAAATCGCGCCCACACCCTTGTTCGCCGCGTAATCCGTGCTGCGCACGCCAAACGCCGCATAGCGACCATCCGGCGACAACTGCGGATCCCCCACCCGATCCATCATCACCAGGTCGCGCACATTGAACGCGTGTTCCCCCTGCGCCTTGACGAAGGTGGTATCCACGGCGTCACTCGCCATCGCGGGAGCGGCGACCAGCGCCAGAAGCAGCGCGGCTATCAGAGGTTTCATGGGGGGTTCCTTGGCTTCGTAAAGGCCACGACGTTAAAGCGGGGGTAGCTGGCGCGCAAGCAACCCCGCCTGTGAGCCCGCCCCCCCCCGGAGCACGAACCCACATCCAACAGACGCGGGCACTGTGACGGCGCGCACGATCGGCCTTCACATTTGGTACAAAACGTGCCTGTCAGGTGGGACTCACAGGGGAGTCCACCATGTCGCGCCAGCGCCGTTCCGCCGGTTTCACACTGATCGAGTTGATGATCGTCGTGGCCATCATCGCCATCCTGGCGGCCATCGCACTGCCGCTTTACAGCGACTATGTGGCGCGCTCGCAGGCAGTGGCGGCGCTGGATGAGATCACCTCGGGCCGCACCGCATACGAGGAACGCACCAACAACGGGGACAGTGACGCCACGCTTTACACCACCGTCGACAACCTGGGCATGCAGCAGGAAACAGAACGGTGCCACGTCACAGCGACCGCGCCGGTCGACGGGGTGGGCGAAATCACCTGCCAGATCAAGGGGAACCCCGAGGTAAGGGACAGGAAGATCAACTTGATGCGCAACGGTTCGGGCAACTGGACCTGTCAGACCGATCTTGCAACACGCCAGACTCCGAAGGGATGCCATCCGTAAGCCGTGCCCCAGCCCGGAAGGGATCTCGGCAACCGGCTTGTTCGAGTCAGCATGCCGGTTCCTGTCTATCTTTCCTTGCAATCGCGCCAGGCTAAGTCGCGCCAAAAACTGACGCTGAGCGTCAACTGATGACACGGCACGACAAGACAAATCCTCGCATCAATTTGGGCAAACGCCTCTTTGATGCGCTGATTCGGCATCGCTTGTGAAGATTCGTGACTGTGTGCACAATCATCGAACCCACAACCATGCGGAAATATCACGGCGGTAGTGATGGCACATTATCTGCTTGAACTGCCGTGAGCTTCCTGGTCGTTCCTGACCGCGAGTAAGGGGTACCGTTCCCGCCTAGGGGGAATTCGGGACCGGGGCTCAGGGGGCATCAACGGTTAGCTAACCAAAACAGAGGAAACACCATGAAGAGCATGCAGAAAGGTTTTACCCTGATCGAACTGATGATCGTGGTTGCGATCATCGCGATCTTGGCCGCCATCGCGCTGCCGCAGTACCAGAACTATGTGGCTCGTTCGCAGGCGACTGCCGGCTTGGCTGACGTCACGCCCGGCAAGACCGCGTACGAAGAGCAGGTCAACAACGGTATCGTCGGCGCCAACTCGTACACGGCTGATCTGATCGGCCTTCAGCCCACCACCGAGCGTTGCGCCATCACGACGACGGCTCCGACCTCTGGTGCCGCGAACGATGCGATCAAGTGCGCGCTGAAGGGTAACCCGAAAGTCGCCGGCAAGTATGTCGAGTGGAACCGTAACGGCAGCGGCCTGTGGACGTGCAAGAGCGATCTGGACGACAAGTTCCGCCCGAAGGGTTGCTTCAACTAATCCTCGAGTTCGCACCAACCAGGATCAATTTATTGATCTTGGTGTTCTTCGAAGGGAGGGGCTTACGCCCCTCCTTTTTTTTGCCGCAGGCAAACTGATTTCAAACCAGGTGAAAGTTGTGACCTACCAACACCCGTTCCCTTGGTACCGACTCTGTACCGTGGCCCTTGTTGGATTGGTCTTGTGGCCGGCCCTTTCTGGCAGCTTTATCTTTGACGACTACCCCATCTTCGTAGAGAACCCTGCCTTCCAGTCCGCTCATTGGAACTGGCAAGCCTTTCATGAAGTGTGGCTATGGTCACGGACCAACATCCAGCGCCCTCTGGCCATGCTCAGTTATGCTCTGAACTACGCCGCTGGCGGAAGCATCTGGGGCTTCAAGGCAGTCAACCTGGCCATCCATCTGGTCAATACAGCGCTACTTGCTGCGTTGTGCAAGCGCTTGCTTCGCCATGGCTGGTCACCACGTGGTTCAGACGATCTCATTGCGCACGCCAAGCGCACCTCGACTTGGGCGTGGCTGCTGGCGACAGCATGGGCGCTCCACCCGCTGCAGATATCCACTGTGATGTATGTGGTGCAGCGCATGGAGCTGCTCGGCTTCACCTTTACGCTGCTTGCGCTGTTGTGCTACTGGAAGGCCCGGCAATTGCAGTTGCGGGATCGGCGCGGTTGGCCTTGGCTACTGTCGAGCGCGCTGCTGATTTTCGTGGGCTACTTTGCCAAGGAAACAACTGTACTGGCACCAGGCTACGCCTTGTTACTGGAACTGACCTTGCTGCATTTCGAGGCCGCCCGCCCAAACGCAAAACGCAATTGGCGGTATTTTTACGCAGCAGGCTGCGTGGCAGCGACCGTGGTATTCGTGTTCTATCTGCTGCCGCATTATGTATTCGACCCCGGTGCGTTCGCTGGTCGCCCTTATACCGCCTGGGAACGTGAACTGACCCAGCTTCGCGCACTATCGATGTACATAGGCTGGAGTGTTCTGCCGTTGCCCGGCCAGATGCATTTCTACTACGACAATTACCTTATCTCCACCGGTTGGTTGGCACCAGCAACCACACTGGCTGGCGGTCTGTTCCTGTCATGCCTACTGGGACTGGCATGGGTGATGCGTTTGCGTCGCCCGTTACTGGCCCTTGGCATCGCGTGGTTCTTCATGGCCCATGCCCTCACCAGCGCTCCGCTGCCGTTGGAATTGGTCTTCGAACACCGAAATTACCCTGCACTGTTCGGCATTCTGTTGGCACTGACCGACCTTATCTGGCTGGCCACTCGCCACGCTCATCCCCGATTGCCCGCGATATTGGCCACAATTTTCCTGGCCACGCTCAGCTTCCTCACGGTGTTGCGCGCCGCTACTTGGGGGAATCCGCTGCAACTGGCGATGACACTGGTCCACGACAATTCCTCCTCGCCACGAGCCAGCTACGACCTGGCCCGCCTGTACATGGATTTGTCTCACGATGATCCGCAATCACCGTTGTTCGCGCGCGCCATCGCCGAACTGGAGCGTGGCGCGGCTCTGCCGAATTCTTCCCCACTGCCGGAACAAGCCCTGTTGCTGACCGCCGCGTCCGAGGGTGTTCCTGCGCAGGCAGCATGGTGGCAGAGCTTGTTTGACAAATTGCGGAACCGGCCGCTGGGGCCACAGGAGTACCGGGCATTACAGGGACTCGCCTCGCGAGCGGTCGAAGGGAAGGTAAACCTCGACCCTCAACGTCTTGGCGAAGCCTATCAAATAGCGATTGAAAGAAGTCCCAACTACGCCTCCTTGCACGTGCAGTACGCGGACGTCGCCAGCGTTGTCATGCACGACATGCCACTCGCGCTACACCACCTGCAAACCGCCATTGATATCAACAAGAATGATCCTGACTACGCCAGTCGATTGATTGGATACCTGATTGCCAATGGCCGCTTGTCGGAAGCCTCCGCATTGTTCAAGCAAGCAGAACAGGCACAGCCGAACCTGCAACGAAACCCCCATTGGAAGGCAGTACGAGCGCAACTTGAAGCACGTCAACAAGGTGGCCAGCCGGAGTCATAAATCAGCCCCTCCAACTCTTCGCCTGGACCTCCAGTTGGCAAGTTTGCTAGCCATCGCAGCATTGTCGATTGGAAGCTGAGTCGACGCTGCTGGTGAGAAAAGCTTGCTGGATCGCTCTCGATATTTGATGGCAAACCCAACCTATGCGGCTGGCCCAGGTGTGCGACAGTGGAGCAATACACGCAAAGAAGACGCATCATGAGCCCCACTAGAACCGAAGCGTCGCCTCACAGCAGCCTCTACCAGGCTCTATCGTGAAGGTCACGGCACACAACGGTCGCAATAGCATCTTGTTACTGGCCATGGCGATGGCTCTGGTTTCGCTCATCTATGGCACAGGTCTCGACGGTGGTTGGCTTTTCGACGACTACCCCAACATCGTCGACAACCAAGGCGTACATCCCGTCGATGCCAGCGTCGCGAGCTTGGTCCGCGCCGCGCTTTCTTCTCCAGCCAGCGAGTTCAAACGTCCCCTAGCTTCGTTGAGTTTCGCTGCGAACTATCTGGCGAGCGGTCTCAACCCGTACAGTTGGAAGCTGACCAACCTGGTCATCCACCTGGCGAACGGGGTATTGGTTTTCCTGCTGGCACACGCGCTGCTGGCGGCTTCCAAAGAAACTCGCCACCGGATCGAGCCCGGAGCAGGCGCTGTGCGCGATATTTCCTTAGCAACATTTTCAGGAGCATCACGGACGAGGCGCGCCCGCCGAGATAAGCGGGCGGGCATTGTGGCGGCGCTGATCGCCGCCGCTTGGATGCTGCTGCCGATCAACCTTACCGCCGTGCTGTACGTGGTGCAGCGCATGGAGAGTATGGCCAACCTTTTCGTATTGCTGGGTCTGGTTGGTTATGTCGCAGGCAGACGTTCCATGCTGGCCATTCCTTCGCAACGCGGCGGCAAACCGGAACCAAGGCAACGGATGAGGTCCGGCTTTGCGCTATGCGCTGCCAGCATCACCTTACCCGCGGCATTCGGCTTGCTCGCCAAGGAAACAGCAGTGATGCTGCCGCTATACGCCGCATTGATCGAATGGGCGGTGTTCGGATTTTCCGCGACAACCTTCGCTGCCGCACCCAGGCATCGCGACCGGCAGATCGTCCTTCTATTCGTACTGGTGTTGATGCTGCCGATGGTGATCGGGTTGACGTGGCTGGTGCCGCAGGTACTGAAGCCGGAGTCCTGGGCCACCCGCGATTTTGACCTTGGCACACGCCTTCTCAGCGAGACACGAATAGTCGTCGACTACCTGGTATGGACGCTGTTGCCTACACCGAACGCGCTGTCCTTCTATCACGATGATTTCAGGATCTCGGACGGACTGCTGACGCCGCCGAGCACACTTGTAAGCATCCTGTTCCTGATTGCATTGGTCGCGCTGACGGTATGGCTGAAGAAGCGGCGGCCTCTGGCGGCACTCGGCATCGCGCTGTTCCTTGGTTGTCAATTACTCACCGGCACCATCCTCCCACTGGAACTGATCTACGAACACCGCAACTACTTTGCCAGCTTCGGACTGCTGTTGACGATAGTGCCTCTGCTTGCCGCCCCGGCGAGCACGCCGAAAACGCCGATCGCGAATGCCCGGGACACCGCGGAAGACCGCGATCGCGACGCCTTGCCGTTTCCGCTACCGCGGTACGTCCTGCTCGGTTCGCTGATGATGTGCTGGACCGCACTTACCGCTTTCACGGCCCACGCCTGGAGCGATCCGCTGCGGCTGGCCGAGGATCTCGCCTCACGCGCGCCCCAGTCGCCACGGGCCCAATACGAACTGGGCCGCACCTACATCATCTATTCGCATTACGATCCGGCTTCGCCCTTCACCCACCTGGCCTACGCGCCGCTGGAGGCATCTGCCGCCCTGCCCAATTCTTCGGTCCTGCCGGAGCAAGCGCTGATCTTCATGAACTCACGCATGGGCCTTCCGCTGAAGGATACCTGGTGGGACAACATGATCGCCAAGCTGAAGGCCCACGCGCCCGGCGTGCAGGACGAAAGTTCCCTAGGCGCCCTGACTCAATGTGTACGGGACGGACGCTGCCAATTGCCGTTCCAGCGCATGGTTGCGGCGTTCGACGCTGCCCTTGCCCACCCCAATCCAAGCTCACGCCTGCTGGCTATCTATGGCGACTACGCATGGAACGTACTGGACAACCGCGAACTGGGTCTCAAGATGACGGAGGCCGCCACTGTTGCCAGCCCGGATGAACCGGCGTACCGGATCACCTTGATCAGGATGCTAATCGCGCAGCATCAACTCCGGCGCGCCAAGGAAACCCTGCATGTACTGCGGAGGCTGAATGTGGGTGGCCGACTTGACCGGGAACTGTCTGCGCTGGAATACCGCTTGAGTGAAGCAGCCCGCAATTGACCCCACTACCGCTACGCATGCTGGCGAGCTGCGTTTAGACTGTCTCATTGCGACCACCAACGAGTATTGGAAGCCATATGAAGCGCGCCCTTGTATCAGGAATCACAGGCCAGGACGGCGCCTATCTGGCGGAATTCCTGCTGGCCAAAGGCTATGAAGTCCATGGCATCAAGCGGCGAGCCTCTTCGTTCAACACCGACCGCATTGACCACTTGTATCAGGATCCCCACGAAGGCACATCCCGCTTTTTTTTGCATTACGGTGACTTGACGGACGCCAGTAACCTGATCCGCATCATCCAGCAGGTGCAGCCGGACGAAATCTACAACCTCGGTGCGCAGAGTCACGTGCAGGTGTCATACGAGACGCCGGAATACACCGCCAACACGGATGCAATCGGGACGCTCCGTATCCTTGAGGCCATTCGCATCCTGGGCCTAGAAAACAAGACCCGCTACTACCAGGCTTCCACATCCGAACTCTATGGCTTGGTGCACGAAACGCCGCAGCGAGAGACAACGCCGTTTCATCCGCGCTCACCTTATGGCGTCGCAAAGCTCTACGCCTATTGGATCACCGTCAACTATCGCGAGTCCTATGGCATGTATGCCTGCAACGGCATCCTGTTCAATCACGAGTCGCCACGCCGCGGCGAAACATTTGTAACGAGGAAGGTCACGCGTGCACTAGCACGCATCCACCTAGGCCTGCAGGACTGTCTTTACCTCGGCAATCTTGACGCACGACGCGACTGGGGTCATGCCCGAGACTATGTCGAGGCACAATGGTTGATGTTGCAACAGGAACAGCCAGAAGACTATGTAATCGCCACCGGGGTACAGCACTCGGTCCGCGAATTCATCGAACACAGCGCCGGCCAACTTGGCATCACCCTCGCTTGGCATGGGACCGGCGCCGATGAGTACGCCTGTATCAGCACGGTACGTCCTGACTCCTTCGCTAGTCCCGGTCAACGCGTTGTCGCGATCGATCCACGCTACTACCGCCCAGCCGAGGTGGAAACGCTGTTGGGCGACCCTAGCAAGGCGCGCAAGCAGCTCGGCTGGATTCCCCGGACCGGCTTTACCGAGCTGGTCAGCGAGATGATGCAAAACGATCTGGCGCTCGCCAAACGCGATGCGCTGCTGGCAAACGCTGGATTCGAGGCGCACTCGCCGCAGGAATGATCCCATGAATCTCTATTCCCGCATCTACGTAGCAGGTCACCGTGGACTTGTTGGCAGCGCCATAGTCCGTCGCCTAGTCACCGACGGCGCAACCAATTTGATCCTGCGAACCCATCAGGAATTGGATCTCACCAACCAAGCCGCGGTCGAGGCGTTTTTCGCTGCAGAACAACCTGAGTATGTCTTCCTGGCCGCCGCCAAAGTCGGGGGCATCCACGCCAACAGCACTTATCCTGCGGAGTTCATTCACGACAACCTGGCTATCCAGACGAATGTGATTCACAACGCGTGGAAGCATGGCACGAAAAAACTGCTGTTCCTCGGCTCGTCGTGTATCTACCCGCGCGACTGTCCTCAACCAATTAAGGAAGAGTATTTGTTGACCGGTCCGTTGGAGCCGACCAACGAATGGTATGCCGTCGCCAAGATTGCGGGACTGAAATTGTGTCAGGCCTACAAGAGGCAGTACGACTTCGACGCAATCTGCGCAATGCCCACCAATTTGTACGGACCTGGTGACAATTTTGATCCGGACAACGCGCATGTGGTACCAGCGCTTATCCGACGTCTTCACGAAGCAAAGCTTGCGCAAGCTCGAGAAGTCACCGTCTGGGGCAGTGGCAAACCATTACGCGAGTTGTTGCATGTAGATGACCTCGCCGAAGCGTTGATTTTGCTAATGGGCGTTTCCGGGGAAACGGACATTATCAATATAGGTTCCGGCGAAGAAATCAGCATCGCTCACCTTGCACACGCAATCGCCCAAGCTGTCGGATACACGGGCGACCTCACGTTTGATAAAACCAAACCAGATGGAACCCCACGAAAACTGCTGGACGCTACAAGAATCCGTACACATGGCTGGAAGCCAAAAATACCACTGTCAGAAGGACTGGCCGCAACATATCAACAGTTCAAGAGCTGATGGATGCCACCTGGCTTAAATATCTCCCAGAAGCACTTCGGGAGAAGATTCAAGGGCGTTCAGGGCTTCAAGCTGTCGTGGCCAACGGCGGCTGGTTGGCTGGGGACAAAATCCTTCGCCTCATCGTGGGCATGCCAATCACCATCTGGATGGCCCGATATCTAGGACCAGACGTCTTTGGGCTACTTAGTTATGCAATCGCATTTGTTGCCATATTTGGCGCGATTGCTTCAGCGGGCCTTGATGGAGTCGTGATCCGCGAACTTGTGCGGCAGCCGCCACACATCAAGCGAATCATGGATACCGCTTTCGCTCTAAAATTTCTCATGGGACTCGTTGCGCTTACGCTGACGCTTGTCACAGCAAAAATCATTGAATCGCACGACCCGAGAACCTACCTGCTGGTCGCCATCATAGCCGCCGGTTTTGTATTCCAGTCATTTGACGTTATCGACTTATGGTATCAGTCGCAGGTCAAATCTGGCTTTACCGTACGGGCAAAGCTTGTCGCATTCTTAACCTCATCGGCCCTCAGGATAGCGCTAATCCTAAATGCCGGCAATCTCATGGCATTCGCGCTCGCAAGCCTGATCGAGATCGCAATTGGCGCAGCCTGCTTGGTAATTACGTACTCGAAACAAAAGCAACGCCTGACCGGCCGCAGTTTCGACGCAAGGCAGGCAAGGTATCTACTGAACGAGAGCTGGCCACTTCTATTGGCAGGGATAACGGTAACTCTCTATATGCGAATCGACATGGTGATGCTGCAAGAAATGACCAATGCGCATCAAGTTGGCATCTACGCCGCCGCCACCAAATTATCGGAGGTCTGGTATGCGCTTCCAATGATTCTTTCTTCCTCGCTGTTTCCCGCGATTCTCCGCAGTCATCAGCTTGACCCCACAACCTATCTGCGACGCGTACGCCGTCTGTACTTCCTATTCACCTGGATTGCGATCTGCATCTCATTGCCCATGTCCTTGGGCGCAAACTCGCTCATATCCGCCCTTTACGGCCGAGAATTCGCCGACGCGGGCCCAGTGCTGGCGGTTCATCTGTGGGCAAGCATTGCGGTGTTCTTGGGCATCGCAAGTAGCCAACACTTGCTTGCGGAAAACCTTCAAATCGTCTCACTTTATCGAACTGCAATCGGAATCGTGTGCAATGTTCTCCTAAATCTCATTCTGATTCCGCGCTATCAAGTTATGGGGGCAGCAATTGCAACAGTGGTGTCCTACTTCGTTGCAACCTTTTCGATAGTGATATTCCCCAGCACACGGGTCCATGCAAAGTACATGCTGCTTTCGCCATTCGTGAAGCAATAGCCTAAACCTAGGGTCATACGACGTGTCAAATCACCCCGAGAAGCCGAACTTGCCAACCCTTCTATCCAGGATGCTCCAAAGCATCCGGTGCCTTGTCTTTGGACAAGGCCAGTGGCGCAGTATCCGTCACCAAGCGGCGGTCGATCGTGATGGAGCACCAATTCCGTGGTACACATACTCCTCCATAGAATATCTCCGCAACTTCGATCTGACCGATTGCGACGTTTTTGAATTTGGCGCCGGAAACTCGTCACTGTTTTGGAGCGGCCTGACTCGAAGTACCACGTCGGTAGAAGATGATCCCGAATGGTATTCAAAGGTCCAGAAGAAGGCCCGGCCCAACCAACAGATCTTGCTTCGACAAGAGGAAGATGACTACGTAAATTCGCTCGGCTCGATGTCACGAAAGTTTGACGTCATCATCGTTGATGGCAAATGGCGTGCAAGGTGTATGGCAGAGGCTGTTAGTCATCTGAGAATCGGGGGCATGATAATACTCGACAATTCCGACTGGCACCCGGCGACCTGCCTGTCTATTAGGGATAATGGATTTTTTCAAATCGATTTCAGTGGCCCCGGCCCCATCAACGGTTACTGCACAACAACATCGATTTTCATCCGCGCAGACTGTACGCTTCAGGGAAATTTTCATCCCGCCACGCCAATTGGCGGCATCAGACACGTCGCAGATTAGAATTATCTGTCGCTAAAACTCTTCAATCCGGTAATTCCGACGTGAAAAGCCCAGTTCTATTCATAGTTTTCAATCGCCCTGAAACTACGCGCACGGTCTTTGACGCCATTCGCGCATCAAGGCCGCCGCGACTCTACGTGGCGGCAGACGGGCCACGCTCGCGCGTAGCGAATGAAGATGTCCGGTGCCAGCAAGTAAGGGACATTGCTACTAACGTGGACTGGCCATGCCAATTGACAACGAGATTTAGCGACGTCAACCTGGGCTGCAAGAAAGGAGTATCCAGCGCACTCAACTGGTTCTTCGATCAGGAAGAAGAAGGCATTGTGCTAGAGGACGACGTGCTCCCGGTCGAGGGCTTCTTCGAGTATTGCGATGAATTGCTAGACAGGTATCGGGGCCACCCAGAGATCGGAATAATAAGCGGATGTAACCTCGTGACGTCCAACTGCCAAGGTACGAGCAGTTACTTCTTCTCGCGCTATGCTCACATTTGGGGATGGGCAACTTGGAGGCGCACTTGGCGGCTCTACGATGTAACGATGACCGCTTGGCCGGCATGGCGGGACGGGGGGGGGCTGACCGAGGAATTCACCGCAAACGCTCCACAACAAGCTTACTGGCGAGGAATGCTTGATCAGGTCTATGAAGGAAAAATCGATACATGGGACTATCAACTGGCATTCGCGTGTTGGCGAAATAATATGCTGTCGATCATCCCCAGTCGCAATTTGACGCTGAACATCGGTTTCGGCATCGACGCGACTCATACTGTCGGCGAGACACCCAAGTTGGTGCGCAAGTCCGCGCCAAAACCAATCACATTCCCTCTTGACCATCCCGATAGGGTCGAACGCACCGCGAAGACGGATGATGAAATCTGGCGTAAGGTTTTCCGTCGGAAGCTCATCAGCAGGATCAAACTCTTCTTATTATCTTTGAAGAGCCAACTTTTTCATAACGGCGTCAGTAATGCAAAGTAACTCCATCGTCTGCCGCGTCTGTGGTGAAGCCTCGGATTTCTTGTGTACCGGAAATCTTCTTGGCAACCCTGTTCGCTATTTCGAGTGCCCCTCCTGTGAATATGTACAAACCGAACAGCCCTACTGGCTTGACAAGGCGTACGCATCGGCCATTACCTCGGCTGACACCGGAATAATGACGAGGAATATCTCCAACGCGAAAATAGTAATATCCACACTTCTCGTCCTCGGCAGAATCCACTCCAAGGTACTGGATTATGCGGGCGGCCACGGAATTCTTGTCCGCCTCCTTCGCGACTACGGAGTCGACGCCCTGTGGTCTGACCGATATTGCACGAATCTTGTCGCGAGGGGTTTTGAACACAATAACGAAAGTGTGGGACTGGTGACGGCATTTGAAGCGTTCGAACACTTTACGGATCCCTGCCACGAACTCGATCGCATGCTGATGGCCTCTTCCAGCGTAATTATCTCGACGCTGCTCATCCCCAAACCAACACCCAATCCGGCAGAGTGGTGGTATTACGGCCTGGAGCATGGCCAGCACATCGGCTTCTTTCGGTCCACCACATTGATGAAGATCGCAGCCGATCGGGGAATGCGTTTTTATACAAACGGTTCTGACTACCACGTTATAACCAAGGAAAAATTCAATGGTGTTTTATGGCGCATGGCGATAAGGTGGCGTTTTCTCGCGCCTTTGTTATGTAAGCCATTCTTAAAATCTTTGACATGGGTCGATCACCTGCAATTTTTGCGGAAGTAGCTAAAAGCCGTAGATAGCTCATAAAGCACCCAATACTAGATAGCTCTTCATCCAATCGGCGATAGACCGCCATTGATTTATATCTTATATGTTGTAATCCCGCCCGACCAGGCAGGACCCAGCCTCCGAATTATCTCGCCGCGGCGTTCTTTAAAGTGATCAATATCGCGATGCACAGAAATTCATTACCGCCATGCCTACTCCTTAAACTCCTAGACTCCTAGACTCCTAGACTCCAAATCGACCAACTGCGATGCACATCACCTACGACTACCAGATATTCGGATTCCAAAAGTACGGTGGCGTCTCGCGATACTTTCATGAGATCGCGACACTAATTCCATGTATTGCAGGCGACACGGTAGACGTCTTTTCCCCGCTATATGTTAATGAATACATCCGAAGCGAAGCTCGCACTCGAGTTTGGGGGCTCAAGATTCCGCAGACCCGCCCGAATTTGATCGCCGCGCGGATCACAAACGTCGCACTGACAACATTGAGAAGCACCGTAAGTCGAAGTTCGGATATTTTCCACGAAACATACTATTCGAAGCGTGATCACGGCCCTAGGTCAGCCAAGCGGATCATTACTGTCTACGACATGATTCACGAGAAGTTTTTCGAATCATTTCCCCACGCTGATAAAGTTCGGCGGGCAAAGAAATCGGCCATTCGTCGGGCTGATCATGTGATATGCATTTCGGAGAACACTCGACGCGACTTGATTGAAATAACCGGCATCCCCGAGGAGGTGACCTCAGTGGTTCACCTCGGATACGCTTTAACCAATATACCGCAGAGCGCCCTACCCGACTGGCAAAAATCGCCCTACATACTATATGTTGGTTTACGCGACGGATATAAAAATTTCCACCGCCTTCTCGCCGCCTACTCGAACTCCGGTCTTCAGAGGGACTTCTTGTTAGTTTGTTTTGGTGGAGGGCCGCTAAAGGATCGAGAGATTTCGCTGATTCGTTCGCTGGGTCTCCAACCCCAGAATATCATCGTCCTTTCTGGTGACGACAGTGTGCTATCAGCTCTCTACGTATCAGCTTCTGCCTTTGTATATCCATCTCTATACGAAGGATTTGGTATCCCTCCGCTGGAGGCCATGTCTCTAGGCTGTCCAGTTGCGTGCTCGAACACCAGCTCCCTGCCCGAAGTGGTGGGGGCGGCGGCCGAGCTTTTTGATCCGCGCGATGTGGACGACATGGGCGCGGCGCTTTCCAGAGTCCTGTTGTCAACGGACCACTCCAAAGACCTGATCAGGCTCGGACACGAGCGGATCAAGCACTTTTCTTGGGCAAAATGTGCGAATGAGACCTTGAACGTCTACAGACAGCTTGTGGGGGGGTGAAAGACATGAAGCGCGCGTTGATTTTCGGTGTTGGTGGCCAAGATGGGGGATATCTGGCCCAATTACTATTGAGCAAGGGTTATGAGGTCTATGGGTCCTCCCGCGATGCTCAAGTGACCACGTTCGCCAATTTGCACGCATTGGGTATACGTGACCGTGTTCGATGCGTGTCCATTGCTGCAAACGATTTCCGCAGTGTGCTGCAGGCTCTCGCCAGAATTCAGCCTGACGAAATTTATAACCTTTCTGGACAGAGTTCCGTTGGCCTCTCCTTTGATCAGCCCGTCGAAACAATGGAAAGCATAAGTACAGCCACGCTCAATCTGCTTGAGGCGATCCGTTTCATCGGCAGCCCCGTGCGTCTATATAGTGCTGGCTCTGGCGAGTGTTACGGAGAGACTGGGGGAGTGGTCTGTGATGAAGCGACGCCATTCCGGCCTCGTAGTCCGTATGCGGTGGCAAAGGCCACCGCATACTGGCAGGTGGCTAATTATCGAGAAGCTTATTCTCTGTTCGCATGCACGGGTATACTTTTCAATCACGAATCGCCGCATCGGCCCGAGCGCTTCGTAACACGAAAAATCACTGCGGCCGCATCCCGAATTGCAGACGGGAGTAAAGAAAAGCTGCTACTGGGCAACCTTTCAATTTCGCGGGACTGGGGTTGGGCACCTGACTACGTCGAGGCCATGTGGGCTATGCTTCAGCAGCCACGGCCCGATGATTTCGTGATCGCCACCGGCGTCAGTCATACGTTGGAAGACTTTGTAGATCTCGCTTTCTCAGAGCTGAGCTTGAAATGGCGCGATCATGTCAGCGTTGATCCACAACTCTTTAGGCCTACGGATCTGACCAAGAACGCAGCCAATCCAGGCAAAGCTCATCGAGTACTGAATTGGCGTGCTAAACACGATATGCGATATGTCGTAAAGGCGATGCTCGACGCGGAAACCTCCAGAAGCACTTTCCCAAAGCTCGCCCATCGAGCCTCCACATTAAATTAGCGGACTACACATGCATCTTCGGGCATTCGAAGCAATCGTGAGGCATATCGGCCAGCGATTTGGCATTGATATTCACAGGCATAGACCAGAAAGCTCGGAATATGGTCGGTTGTCGCGCATGCTTTCATGTCAGAACATCAACTTGGTGTTCGATGTAGGGGCCAACGTGGGCCAGTTTGCCAAGTCGTTGCGGCGGGCAGGCTATAAGCATCGCCTCGTCTCATTCGAGCCTCTATCTTCCGCGCATCGAACGCTGCTGCACAACAGCCGGAAGGATTTGTTGTGGGAAGTTGCACCGCGCTGCGCCATAGGTGATCGCGAGGAAGAGATCGAAATTCATGTCTCTGGAAATTCCGTAAGTAGTTCAGCACTTAACATGTTAAATGAACATATGGTCGCTGCACCCGACTCCAAGTATGTTGGTATCGAGTACGCATCCGTATCGAGGCTTGACGACATTGCCATCAGTTATTTAAAAGATGATGACGCCAAGTTCTTTTTGAAGATAGACACACAAGGTTACGAGGATCGCGTGCTCGATGGTGCCAGCAACTTGCTAACGGACGCCAGGGGATTGCATATGGAGTTGTCTTTTGTGGCTCTCTATGACGGGCAGAAATTATTTGATGATCTGGTGCAACGCCTTAGCTCTCTCGGTTTTGCCATCTGGGCAATTTGGCCAGGCCTCTGCGACCCTCGCAGTGGCCGCATGCTTCAGGTCGACGTAACTTTTTTCCGCCGTTGACGGCTTATGAATAAATCCATGAACTCCTTCAGTGAGCACGACGACACCACCTCCCCAAGAATTTCCATTATCGTGGCGACATGGAATGCGTCAAAGACCATTGAGCGTTGTCTGCATTCCGTCATCGAGCAAAATTTTTCGGACTGGGAATTGCTAATCGCAGACGGCGGCTCGGACGACGGCACAGTTGAACTACTTCGTAAGTACCAGTCTCATATTTTCTGGTGGCAAAGCAAAAGAGACAAAGGTATCTACGATGCTTGGAATCAGGCACTCGTGCATGCGAGAGGCGAGTATGTCTGCTTTCTTGGTGCGGACGACGCTTTGGCCGATATCAACGTGCTGTCACGGATCTGCAACGCAATTGGAACGCAGACCTATGATTTAGTGTCATCTCGGGGCCTGATCTTTGACCCGAGAAACAATAAGAAGAGCATCTTTGGCGGACCATGGAACTATAAACGCTTGGGGCGCCGCATGGTAATGTGTCATCCCGGCCTACTCCATCGGCGCACATTATTCCAGCGCTACGGACAATTCGACGCCCGATACCGTATCGCTGGCGATCTCGATTTTCTACTTCGTCTACCCGTTAGTACACGGACCATGCATCTGGACATTGTCAGTGTCTTGATCGAAGCCATGGGCATCAGTCGGAGCAGTGTTCTTCCACGACTAAGGGAGCAACGCGAAGCACTTGTCCGAAGCGATCGCCACGGCGTGGTTCGCGCTTATCTCGCTTGGCTAGACAAGCTCTGGCGTTATCCCATCGCACGACTTTTCAACATCCCGCATTGAGATATCCAGCATCCTGCGTTCGATAGGACCTCCCTTTGCGTCTTTTGCTCATCTCAAAACGCAGTCCGCAGCAACGCGATCTGATTGAACGGCCCTATGGCCGGTTCCACCATATTGCGGCGGAACTTGCTTCGCGTGGACATGAAGTTCAGGTGCTCCTTTGCAGTCACCGAAGCTTGCCATCCTCTCGTATCCGAATCGCCAATGTGGACTGGCTAAGTTCGGACGTACGAACGCTCGGCATCGGCAGCTTTCTTCGAGAGCTTAATCAATACGCCGCTGAGTTTGAGCCGGACTGGATCGTGGGCATGTCCGACATCTATTACGGTTGGATCGCGAGCAGGATAGGCCGCGCAATGGGAGCACGTGTTGCTATCGACGCCTACGACAACTACGAGGCCTACATGCCTTGGAACCTGCCTTTGCATTTACTGTGGAGAAGGTCGATCCGTACCGCTGATCTGGTGACGGCCGCAGGCCCTCAGTTGGCCCAGCGACTGCAGTCACATCGCAGAGACGGACACCCGGTAGAGGTCATTCCCATGGCTGCGGACCCGGAGTTCCGGCCACTGGATAAGCAGGCCTGTCGTCGTGTGCTGGGGTTGCCGGCTGAAAGGCACCTGATTGGCTACGTGGGAAGCTGGGGAAGAAATCGAGGCACGGCCATGTTGATCGACGCGTTCCGGCGAGCGCGTGCACTGCGGCCAGATCTTCAACTGGTGCTCAGCGGCAAGCCGCCACCGGAAGCACTAGCCGAACCAGGCATACTCTGTACCGGCTACCTGTCTGATGCGCAGATGCCCAATTTGATTAATGCATTGGACGTAGCCTGCGTGGTCACTGCTGACACAAGCTTCGGTCGATACAGCTACCCTGCCAAGCTATGCGAAGCCATGGCGTGCAATGTGCCAGTCGTAGCCACAAATACCGAACCGGTGAGCTGGATGCTTGCGGGAGACGCCGATCATCTCGTCCATCATGGAGATGCCGCGGGCTTTGCCGAACGCATGCTGGATCTTCTGGACAGGCCGCGAGCGGAATATGGACCGCGCCCCACGTGGAATATGCATTCAAAGCAATTTGAACATCTACTGATCACCTTGTCCCGCCAGTAGCCTCGACTCTCCAAATACGTATGGTTCACGAACGCGGAGACGCGACTACAACGTCAAAGAACAAATTCACCATTCTCTGATCGATTTCCACAGCCAAATTTTGTAGATATTTATTACTCCTCATGCGGGACGCGTGCAAACAAATACCATCTGATGGCAATGCGTGGCATCCATTCGCTCAAACATGGGCTGCAGAAACATGGGGAGAGGATAGTAACCAAATCCTCGTGCGCGTTCGACCACGAACCCGGCGGACTGAAGAAATTCGCGCAAGACCCGAAAACTGAAAACCACAAGGTGACGGTGCTGTGGCGTACCAGTCGTAACATCATCGCGGACGACTCCTGATACGCTGACCGGTTGCTCTGATTCAATTAGACTATTGGAGTCTGGATGCGGCCCAGAGGATGGCATTTTTCCAAGCAGTATCTGGATCGCAGTGAAATAGGTACTAATGTTCGGAGTCAGGATGATCAGCCTGCCACCGGGCCTCAGTACACGGTGACATTCATTGACAAATGAGCAAGGCATCAATAAGTGCTCAATCACCGAATATGCTATGACGCAATCCTTCGAACCCGTTTCGATGGGAAGCGCGCGATTGAGATCTGCCTCTACGATATCAAGACCTTTCGCCTGCCCCTGTTCTACGGCCACCCTACTCCACTCCAATCCGGCGTAATGGAACCCCTCTTTGTCCGTACCGCACTGACCAAAAGTGGCAAGAAGCTCATGCCCGCTACCGCTGCCACAATCAAGTACGTCACGGGCAGGATGCAAGAGTGCCGAACTTCTTGCGAAGGCATAGGCATCACGCATGGTCCGTGCATACTGCCTCTTGAGCATGGTAGCGAATAAATTTTTAAACAACATTCCTTACCTCAACGCTCACCGCCATCAACCAATCCGAAGAGTATCTCTCCATAATTTTCGGCAACTGCTGACCAGTCGAATTTTTCATATAAGGCGTCTCTCGCTTCGACCTCGTCCCCGATTGTTACGCGACTCAACACTGAGCATACCGAGTCTGCAATGGACTTGGCCGATCTAGGTACCGTCAAGTGGACTCGCCCTCCATTGAATATATCGCGCGTCGTGGGAAGGTCGCTCATTACGACCGCGCAGCCGCAGCCAGCGGCCTCTACCGTGACCAGTCCCAGGCCCTCCTGATCACCACCTGGTGTCTGTACAAATGGCGCAACAAACACCGCCGCACGCCGATATAGCACCGGCAACTCAGACTGGGAAATCGCGCCGACAAAGCAAACTTTCGACTGCAAGTCCAAGCTACGCACCTGCGCTTGGCGCTCCATGTCTTCCGGCCCAAATCCCGCGACCGTCAAATATGCCGCCGGATGCAATTTCAATATTTCGGGCATGGCATCAATCAAGTAACGCAGCCCCTTTTTCTCCACCAGCCTCCCCACGAAGAGAATTTCATCGCGGGATCGCTCCGTGGCGATGTCGGGGATGAACCGCGCGGTCAGATCGACCCCCATGGGCTGGACATCGACAGCACCGACATCCGCTCCAATCCGTGCCAGTTCATCGCGCATGGCCTCGCTGACCACGGTAACCGATGCAGCCCTGCGAACGACGAACCGCTTGAGCACGTTCAGCCCCCTTCCTCGCAGGGCAAACAGATCGGCGCCGTGCGAGGTGACCAGGAAAGGCGGCACTCGTCTGGACAGTTGGCGCAGCAGCGCAACGATCAGTCCCTGAGGAAGCAGCCAATGGGCGTGGATTACATCGACCTTTCTACTGCGCAACAAGCGCCAGGTTCGCCATGCCTGCGCCAGCACGAAGGTGGGCACCAGGAATATCTTCCAGCGGTTGCGGCGCAGGTTGTTGACGATACCGCCGTCGTTGACGAGCGTTTCGAAGCGCCTGGGTGCATAGCGGTACCGAATCACTTCGACGCCATCGAGAATTTCTCGGCTCGCGGCACCTGGTGCACTGGGCACCAGGGCGACGACATGGAATCGATCGGTGAGGCGCTTGGCCAACTCGTGAACGAATCCAGGCTCGGGGTCACCGCTCCAGCGCGGATAGGTCGATGCCAGGACAACAAGCGTGGGGCGCCCGTTGAAAGTTGACTCAGGCATCGCGTCGATACATCAAGCCTGTGATCTGCTCGGAAACCAACCCGATCAGAAATACGATCACCGCCGCACTCCACAGCAGCGTGCTCATGTTGGTGAGGCGCCCCTCATGCATGAAGGTCCACGCATAGTTCGCGCAGCCCAGCAAAAAGAACACCACGCTCGCCGGCACGAACAACTTCAGCGGCGAGTAGAGCGTGGCGATCTTGAAGATGATCAGCAGGAAACGCAGGCCGTCGCGCAGGGGCTTGATGTGGCTACGCCCGACGCGCTGGGCAGCCTTGATGGGGATGTAGGCCACGGCGTAGGCGCTGCGGAAGAACGCCATGGTGCTGGTGGTGGGGTAGCTGAAGCCGTTGGGCAGCAGGTGCAGGAATTCGCGGAACTTGTCCGCGCGAACGGCGCGGAAGCCCGAGGTGAGATCGAGCACCGGGTGGCCGGTCATGCGGGTGGCCAGCCAGTTGTACAAGGTGTTGGCCAGGCCGCGGCCGACCCCGGCCTGGCTGTCCCAGTCACGGGCGCCGACGACCATGTCGTAGCCGCGGTTCAGCTGGTCGAGCAGGCGCTTGATGTCCGCGGGGTCGTGCTGGCCGTCCCCGTCCATGAACACCAGGATGTCGCCGCTGGCAGCCCGGGCGCCGCGCTTGATCGCCGCGCCGTTGCCCATGGAGTACGGCGCGCTGAGGCAGGTGATCTCGTTGCCCTTGCAGATGCTGCGGGTGTCGTCGGTGGAGCCGTCGTCGACCACGATGATTTCGGCGTCGGGGTGGGCGGCACGCAGGCGCGGCAGCAGGGCCGCCAAGGCGGGCGCTTCATTCTTGGCGGGCAGGATGATGCTGAGGCGATTCAACAGGTGGTTCCCCCGGGGTGGCCGGGGGATCATAGCGTGAAGGGGAGATGGGGTCAGGCGGGGAGTTGGCAGTGCGGGGATCTTGGGGATTGGATCAAGAGCTTGACCCCCTCCTGCCCTCCCCCTGCAAGCAGGGGGAGGAATCTACCCTGCGACTTCCGGGTAACCCTGAAGAGGCGGCCGCGCCGTGCGTTTGTGCGCTGCGTCGAGCTATCCGGCGGTGACCCGCGGGGAATTGCATTCAGTGGGTGACCTGCGGGGCGGACTGCGGTAGATTCAACAACATACAGGGGCAAGGTCGAGCCGTTTATGTCATCTCAATTGCAACCGTCGCTTACGGGTCTGTCCGGCATGGCGCGCCGGCTGGTGTCCGAAGGCGTGATGGCGGAGGACGTGGTCCGCAAGGCCATGGCGGACAGCGGGCAGCAGAAGGCTGCGCTGGGTACCTGGTTGCTGGATCACGGCTTGGTCGATAGTGCGGAGCTGACGCGGGTGGCGTCGGTCGAGTTCGGCATGCCGATGATGGACGTGGCCTCGTTGAATCCGACCACGATGCCGCTGGACCTGATCAGCGAGGCCTTGATCACCAAGCACCAGGCGCTGCCGCTGTTCCGTCGCGGCAAGCGGCTTTACGTGGGCATCGCCGACCCGATGCAGTCGCATGCGCTGGACGAGATCAAGTTCCACTCCAACTGCATGGTCGAGCCGATCCTGGTGGAGCGCAACTCGCTGCAGAAGGTGATCGAAAGCCTGCTGAACAACCTGCGCAACACCATGCCGGACATGGGCGGCGGCGACCTCGACGAGCTCGATATCGAGGCCGGCGACGGCGAAAGCGAATCGAGCAGCGGCGTCGATGCCACCGGCAACGACGACGCGCCGGTGGTGAAGTTCGTCAACAAGGTGCTGGTCGATGCGATCCGTCGCGGCGCCTCGGACATCCATTTCGAACCGTTCGAGACGCAGTACCGGGTGCGCGTGCGCATGGACGGCATCCTCAGCACGGTGGCCAACCCGCCGATGAAGATGGCCAACCGCATCTCGTCGCGCATCAAAGTGATGTCTCAGCTGGATATCGCCGAAAAGCGCGTGCCGCAGGACGGCCGCATCAAGCTCAACCTGTCCAAGACCCGCGCAGTCGACTTCCGCGTCAGCGTGCTGCCCACGCTGTTCGGCGAGAAGATCGTGATGCGTATCCTGGACGGCTCCTCGGCCAGGATCGGCATCGAGAAGCTGGGCTACGAGCCGAATCAGCAGAAGCTCTACATCGACGCCATCCACAAGCCGTACGGCCTGGTGCTGGTCACCGGCCCCACCGGCTCGGGCAAGACGGTGTCGCTGTACACCGGCCTGAACATGCTCAACACGCCCGAACGCAACATTTCCACCGTGGAAGACCCGGTGGAAATCCGCGTGGAAGGCATCAACCAGGTGCAGCAGAACGTCAAGCGCGGCATGACCTTCGCCAGCGCCCTGCGCTCGTTCCTGCGCCAGGATCCGGACGTGATCATGGTCGGCGAAATCCGCGACCTGGAAACCGCCGAAATCGCGATCAAGGCCGCGCAGACCGGCCACATGGTGCTGTCCACCCTGCACACCAACGACGCGGCGCAGACGGTTTCGCGCCTGATGAACATGGGCATCGCCCCGTACAACATCACCTCGTCGGTCACCCTGATCATCGCCCAGCGCTTGGCGCGGCGCCTGCATGATTGCAAGAAGCCGATGGATCTGCCGCCGCAGGTGCTTCTGGCGGCCGGCTTCAGCCAGGCCGATATCGACGAGGGGATGACGATCTACGAGGCCGGCGGCTGCGACGGCTGCAATGACGGCTACAAGGGCCGCGTGGGCATTTACCAGGTGATGCCGATGCTGGAGGAGATCCAGAAGATCATCCTGCAGGGCGGCAACACCATGGAGATCGCGGCGGCGGCCAAGGCCGCCGGGGTGAACGACCTGCGCGCTTCGGCCCTGCTGAAGGTGAAGCAGGGTCTGACCAGCCTGATCGAGATCGACCGCGTGACCAAGGAATAAGCGGCGAATCGCGACCGCCGCCGCACCGAAGTTGCGTCCGGCGCCACGGTTTGGCGGGGCAAAAATGACATAAGCTTCACGAATATCTTGTTCGCCGCCCGCGGGGACGGCGCCGGGACTGGACCACTGGGGGAAGATGCGCATGGCCACGGCTACCGCAACGAATATCGACAAGGCGCGCGCGCTCGGCGCCCAACGTGCCGAAGTCAGCAAGCTGACCACCTACGAATGGGTGGCGCTGGACAAGCGCGGCAAGCGCATGAAGGGGGACATGCCGGCGAAGAACGCCTCGCTGGTGAAGGCCGAACTGCGCCGCCAGGGCATGAACCCGCAGACCGTGCGCGAGCGCTCCAAGCCCCTGTTCGGTTCCTCCGGCAGCTCGGTGAAGCCGGGCGACGTGGCCGTCTTCAGCCGCCAGATCGCCACCATGATGGCGTCCGGCGTGCCGATGGTGCAGGCCTTCGACATCATCGCCGATGGCCAGAAGAACGTCCGCTTCAAGAACATCCTGCTGGACGTGAAGCAGAACATCGAGGGCGGCGCGTCCCTGCATGAAGCGCTGGGCCGCTACCCGGTGCAGTTCGACGAGCTCTACTGCAACCTGGTCCACGCCGGCGAAGCCTCCGGCGTGCTGGACACCGTGCTGGACACCGTGGCGACCTACAAGGAGCGCACCGAGGCGATCAAGAAGAAGATCAAGAAGGCGCTGTTCTACCCGATGATGGTGCTGGCCGTGGTGTTCCTGGTCATGCTGATCATGCTGCTGTTCGTGGTGCCGGTGTTCTCCAAGACCTTCCAGGATGCCGGTGCCGACCTGCCCGCGCCGACCCAGGTGCTGGTGAACATGTCGGAGTTCATGCAGAGCTACTGGTGGCTGGTGATCGGCAGCATCATCGGCAGCATCGTGGCGATCGTCTTCGCCAAGAAGCGCTCGCTGAAATTCGCCCACTTCCTGGACCGGCTGTCGCTGAAGTTGCCAGTGATGGGCAATATCGTGCGCAACTCGGCGATCGCCCGCTTCTCGCGCACGCTGGGCGTGACCTTCCGCGCCGGCGTGCCCCTGGTCGAGGCGCTGGAGGCTGTGGCTGGCGCCACTGGCAGTATCGTCTACGGCGACGCGGTCAGGCAGATGCGCGACGACATCTCGGTCGGTCATCAGCTGCAGCTGGCGATGAAGCAGACCGGCCTGTTTCCGAACATGGTGGTGCAGATGACCGCCATCGGCGAAGAATCCGGCGCACTGGACAACATGCTGTTCAAGGTGGCCGAGTTCTACGAGGAAGAAGTGGAGAACGCGGTCGACACCCTGTCCACCCTGCTCGAGCCGATCATCATGGTGGTGCTGGGCGGTATCGTGGGCGGCATGGTGGTGGCGCTGTACTTGCCGATCTTCAAGCTCGCCGGTACGGTCTGACCGAAGAGCCCCTCTCCCTTCGGGAGAGGGGTTGGGGAGAGGGTACGGTTCAAGCGATGCGCCACAAACCGCCTCTGCCCACCAGAACGTTGACCACCGCAAAGTTGCTGCGCACCGCCAGCACCGACGCCGAACTCAAACTCTGGTATCACCTGCGCGCCAAACGCCTCGCCGGGCTCAAGTTCCGCCGTCAGCACCCCATCCCGCCGTATATCGCCGACTTCTTCTGCGAAGAACTCAGGCTGGTCGTCGAGATCGATGGTTCGCAACACGACGAGGAAACGGACAGCATCCGTACGCGTGCGCTAGAGCGACGAGGCCTCGTGGTGCTGAGATTCTGGGACAATCAGGTTTTGCAGGAAACCGAGGCGGTGCTTGAGGCGATTTTGAACTTCGCTCGGGGCCGTACCCTCTCCCCACCCCCTCTCCCGCAGGGAGAGGGGCCTTAAAAGCAAGGCTGACGCATGCCCGATCTTCCCTTCGCCCTCTGGATTGCCCTGGCTGCCGTGCTCGGCTTGTTGGTGGGCAGCTTTCTCAACGTGGTGATCCTGCGCCTGCCCGAGCGCATGGCCGCGGCCTGGCGCCACGAGGCCCGTGACGTGCTGGAGATCGAAGGCGACGCCGAGCCCCTGCCGCCGGGCATCGTGCGCGAGCCGTCGCACTGCCCGCAATGCAAGCATCCGCTGTCGGCGCTGGACAACATTCCGCTGTTCGGCTGGCTGCTGCTGCGCGGGCGCTGCCGCTATTGCCAGACCAGGATCTCGATCCAGTACCCGCTGGTGGAGTTGCTCAGCGGCATCCTGAGCGCGGTGATCGTGTGGAAGTTCGGGCCTTCGTGGGCCGCGCTGGCGGGACTGATGTTCACCTGGGTCTTGATCGCGGCAGCCGGCATCGACTTTCGCACTCAATTGCTGCCCGATCAGCTGACGTTGCCGCTGTTGTGGCTTGGTCTGTTGCTGTCGCTGCTGCCGATGTTCGTCAGCGCCCCCAGCGCGATTCTTGCCGCGGCGATCGGCTACCTCAGCCTGTGGAGCGTGTACTGGGGGTTCAAGCTGCTGACCGGCAAGGAAGGCATGGGCTACGGCGACTTCAAGCTGCTGGCGGCCCTGGGCGCGTGGATGGGCCCGGTCGCGCTGCTGCCGATCGTGCTGCTGTCCTCGCTGATCGGCGCGCTGGTGGGCGGCAGCCTGATCGCCCTGCGCAAGCATGAGCGCGAGATCCCGATGCCGTTCGGTCCGTTCATCGCCGCCGCCGGCTGGGTCTGGTTCGTGGCCGGCCCGGATCTGCTGGACGGCTACCTGCATCTGACCGGCATGCGATGACCGGACATCGACCGGCGCTGGTGATCGGGCTCACCGGTGGCGTCGCCGCCGGCAAGACCGCGGTGACGCGGCGCTTCGAGGCGCTGGGCGTGCACGTGCATGACGCCGACGTGGCAGCCCGCGACGTGATCGAACCCGGCACGTCGGGCCTGGCCGAAGTGGTCGCGGCATTCGGGGCCGACGTGCTGGACAATGCCGGTCGCCTGGATCGCGCCGCCATGCGCCAGCGCGTCTTCGCCGACCCGGGCGCGCGCCGCACGCTGGAAGCCATCATCCATCCGCGCGTGCGGCAGTGGCTGCACGACCGCGCGATGGCCGAAGCGGGCCCTTATTGCCTGCTGGCCATTCCGCTGCTGGTCGAGAACATCGAACACTACCGCTGGATCGATCGCGTGCTGCTGGTCGATGCGCCCGAAGCAACGCAACTTGCCCGCCTGACGGCGCGAGACGGCATCGACGAGACGCTGGCCCGCCGCATGCTGGCCCATCAGGCCCGGCGCGAAGCACGCCTGGCCATCGCCCACGACGTCATCGACAACAGCGGTGACGAAGCCGCCCTCGACCAGGCAGTTGCCCATCTGCACCAGCGCTACCTGGAGCTGGCACGCCGCGCTTCGTGATGCGGCGCAAAACCCGCGGGCGGTGCCCGCGATCGCTACGTCACGGCCAGAACTCGCGGGTTCCCGCGACGCCCTGACCGCTATGGGTCCGGGCCTGGGCGATGTGCGCTGGCGCCAGGCCGCCCAGGGCGTAGACGGGCAATGCAGCGGCTTCTGCCAGCGACTGGAAGCAGGTCCAGCCCAAGGACGGAGTCTGCAGATAGGTGGGCGTGGCGGCGACCGGCGCCAGGGTGGCGAAATCCACGCCCAGCTGCTCGGCCCGGGCAAGGTCGACCGCACCATGGCAACTGGCGCCGATCAGCTGCGACAGCGGCAGGGGGCGTTCGCCCAGCGCCTCCAGCTCGCGACTGCGCAACTGCACGCCGATGCCCAGCAGCCGCGCACCTTCGATGTCACCGTGCAACAGCAGTTGCGAACCATGGCGCCGGGCCAGTGGCAGCAGGCCGGTGGCCAGTTCGCGCACCATCTCGCGCGGCCACAGCGGCAAGTGCAACTGCACCAGTTGCGGACTGCGTTCGATCGCCTGGCCGATCCGCTCGAACCACGCGCCAGCCTGCTCCGGCGGCACGTCGGCCGGGGTGATGGCGTAGCGGGAAGGCAGGCGCAAGGCCTGCAGGATCGCGCGGTCGGCCCGGGTCAGCATGGAGGGATCGACCTGCTCCGGCGGCAGCCATTGCAGGGCCTGGCCCTCCAGCGATTGCGGTTCGCCTTCCCATTGCGCGGTCTGCCAGGTATCGAGCAACAGCTCGCGGTCGGGATAGTGGCAAGGCACGCGGATCAGCGGCTCGGCCCGCAGCAGGATGACGCCGATCTCCTCGCGCAACTCGCGCGCCAGCGCCTCGAAGGGTGTTTCGCCCGCCTCCAGCTTGCCGCCGGGAAACTCCCACAGGCCCGCCAGGTGCTTGCCCGGCGGTCGCTGCGCCAGCAGCACGCGGCCCAGCGCGTCGAGCATGACCGCGGCCATCACGTGCATGACCGGTTTGGGCTCGACCGGCATGGTCGTCAGTTGTTGCGCAGGTACTCGACCATGTCGAAATCGTAGGCATGGTCCGCATCGGCCTTGTGGTGTACGCGCGACACCTCGGTCCACTCGCTGAAATGCACGCCCGGGAAGAACGTGTCGGCGCCGTCGACGGCGGCGCCGACCCAGGTGAGATACATGCGGCGCGCGCGCTGCAATGCCTCGCGAAACACCATGCCGCCGCCGATCACCATCAGCCCGGTGTTGTCGCAGCGCGCCTGCGCCTCTTCGATGGAGCGCACGGTGATCTGTCCCGGATACGGCGCCTCGTGGCGACGGCTGAGCACCAGGTTGACCCGGTCCGGCAACGCGCGGCCGATCGACAACGCCGTGTTGTAACCCATCAACACGTTCTTGCCGGTGGTCAGCTGCTTGAACCAGCGCAGGTCATCGGGCAGGTGCCAGGGTAGCTGTCCCTTGCGGCCGATCGCGAAGTTTTCGTCGAGTGCAGCAATCAGCGAGATGGCCATGGCGAATCCTTGTAAGGCTGGTTCATGGGGGCGACCGGCACCGGGGAAGATGCCGCCGAATCGCTCTGGATATTAACAGGCCGCGCCAGGGCTGCGACGACATTCCACCCTTCCCGGCCGGCCTCGGCAGGCTCCAGCCGCAGGCCTAGACCGCGACCGCGGCCTTGATCGCCGGGTGCGACCGGTAGCCTTCGATGGTGACGTCCTCGTAGCGGAAATCGAAGATCGAGCGCACCGTCGGATCGAGCTTCAGCTGCGGCAACGGCAGCTCGTCGCGGCTCAGCTGCAGCCGCGCCTGTTCCAGATGGTTGTTGTACAGATGGGCGTCACCCAGCGTGTGCACGAAATCACCCACGCCCAGCCCGCAGACCTGCGCCACCATGTGGGTCAGCAGCGCGTAGCTGGCGATGTTGAACGGCACGCCCAGGAAGATGTCGCCCGAGCGCTGGTACAGCTGGCAGCTGAGCTTTCCGTCCGCCACGTAGAACTGGAACATCGTGTGACACGGCAGCAGCGCCATCTTCGGCAGTTCGCCCACGTTCCAGGCATTGACGATGAGTCGCCGCGAATCGGGGTTGCGCCCGATCTCGTCGATCACCCAGGCGATCTGGTCGACCACGCCACCGTCGGCGGTGCGCCAGGCGCGCCACTGCTCGCCGTAAACCGGACCGAGGTCGCCGTTTTCGTCGGCCCACTCGTCCCAGATCCGCACGCCATGTTCTTTCAGGTAGCCGATGTTGGTGTCGCCGCGCAGGAACCAGATCAGCTCGTGCACGATCGACTTCAGATGCAGCTTCTTGGTGGTGACCAGCGGGAAGCCCCGGTTGAGATCGAAGCGCATCTGCCAGCCGAACACGCTGCGCGTGCCGGTGCCGGTGCGGTCGGTCTTTTCGGTGCCATGGTCGAGGACGTGGCGAAGCAGGTCGAGGTAAGCGCGCATCCGCCGATTCTAGCCCGAGGGGCATGACAACGGTCACTGCCGCCGCGCGCTGGCACGACATAGACTCGGGCTTTTCCAGCAAGGAGACCGAACATGGCCCAGTGGTTTTTCAGCTACGGCAAGAACACCGACCGGATCGGCCCGCTCGATGACGCCGCAGCGCGGGAACAGGCCCGGCGACAGCCCGACGGCTATTGCTGGAGCGAAGGCTTCACCGAATGGAAGCCGATCCGCAGCGTGGCCGAGCTGGGCGGCACGCCGCTGGCGCCACCGCCGATGCCGGCGTCGATGGGCGGCGGCCGCGCCGACGAGATCGACTACCGCATCGTCGGCACCGACATGCAGTTCGTCGAGATCGAGCTTGACCCGGGCGAAAGCGCGATCGCCGAGGCCGGCGCGCTGATGTACAAGGAAGCCGCCGTGCAGATGGACACCGTGTTCGGCGACGGCTCCAGCGGCGGCCAGAGCGGTGGCGGCCTGATGGACAAGCTGATGTCCGCCGGCAAGCGGGTGATCACCGGCGAAAGCCTGTTCACCACCGTGTTCACGCACACCGGCCAGGGCAAGGCGAAGGTCGCGTTCGCCGCGCCCTACCCCGGCACGGTGATGGCGATGAAGCTGTCCGACCACGGCGGCCGGCTGATCTGCCAGAAGGATGCGTTCCTGGCCGGCGCCCGCGGCGTGCAGCTGGGCATCTTCTTCCAGCGCAAGATCCTGACCGGCCTGTTCGGCGGCGAGGGCTTCATCATGCAGAAGCTCGAAGGCGACGGCTGGGTGTTCGTGCACGCCGGCGGCACCGTGGTGCAGCGCGAGCTGAAGGCCGGCGAACGGCTCGACGTGGATACCGGCTGCGTGGTCGCCTTCCACGACACGGTGAACATGGACGTCAAGCCGGTCGGTGGCATCAAGAGCATGCTGTTCGGCGGTGAAGGCGTGTTCCTCGCCACGCTCACCGGACCGGGCACGGTGTGGCTGCAATCGCTGCCGTTCTCGCGCATGGCCGGCCGCATGCTGGCCGCGGCGCCGCAGGGCGGTGGCCAGCGTCGCGGCGAGGGATCGATCCTCGGCGGGCTGGGCGACATCCTGGGTGGCGACCGGAATTTCTGAGCCGAAAGACTCTCAGGGCCGGCACTCCCATAGCCTCCGCTCCCTCCCCTGCTTGCAGGGGAGGGCTGCGGTGGGGTCGCGCTTGATCTTCGCCACATGCCGAAACAGGAATGGCGGGCGGAGCCCGCCCTACGGAGCGGAAGCCAGCGGCAGCGTCGGCGCCCGGCGCGACATCGCGATCAGCACCAGCCCGATCGCGATCAACGGGAGCGACTGCATCTGCCCCATCGTCACCCACGACGTGCCGAACAGGTAGCCCAGTTGCGCGTCGGGCACGCGCACGAATTCCACCGCGAAGCGGAAGCAGCCGTACAGCAGCGCGAACAGGCCCGACACCAGGTAGCGCGGCCGCGGCTTCAGCGAGACCAGCCACAGCACCACGAACATCACCAGGCCTTCCAGCAGCATCTCGTACAACTGCGAGGGATGCCGCGGCAGCCGGTCCGGCGCCTGGGGAAAGATCATCGCCCACGACACGTCGCTCGGCTTGCCCCACAGCTCGCCATTGATGAAGTTGCCCAGCCGACCCAGCCCCAGCCCGATCGGCACCAGCGGCGCCACGAAATCGATGGTGTCGAAGAAGTGCAGCTTCTGCCGCCGCGACCACCACCAGCCCGCCGCCAGCACGCCGAGCAGGCCGCCGTGGAAGCTCATCCCGCCGTCCCACACCTTGAACAGGGTCAGCGGTGAGGTCCAGATCCAGTCGATGTCGGCATAGAACAGCATGTACCAGATGCGCCCGCCCGCGATCACGCCGAGCATGCCGTAGAACAGCAGATCCCCCAGCGCATCGCGGGTGACCGGAAGCCGTCCGCGCCGGCGCCGGTACTCGCCCAGCACGGCCACGAAAAAGAAGCCCAGCAGATACATCAGGCCATACCAGTGCACCTGCACCGGGCCGAGATGAAACGCGACGGGATTGATATCGACGATGTAGGGCTGGGACATGGCGACCGGGCGGCGAGCAAAGACCAAGTGTAGCGGTACAACGTGGCAGACGGCTTCCGCCACTCCTGTCCCTGCCCGCCTTTGGCCAGATGGCGGGAGGCAGCGCCGGAGAGGTCGGACATGCCCCTGCGGGCAGGGACTCTCGAGCTGGCGAGTCCTCCCATCCCGTCCAAGGCTTTCGCCCGGGCTTCCTCAAGAACTAGAATCGCCGTGTCATCGTCCGTACTGGGGAGTCTGGACGAGTCATGCCGTCAAACGCCGCCGAAAAGGGGGCACAACGACTTTACCGTCTCGCTCCGGACGGTCGAATTTGTTCCACGGAGCCACAGGGGAGAAAACCGATGTCTCGTTGCCTTGCGCGGACCGTGCTGTCTGCTGTCTGTCTGCTGTTGCCCGCCGCGGTTGCGGCTACCGACCTGATCCCGGTCGAGGCCTTCGCGCGTCATGCGCAACTGTCCATGCCGACACTGTCGCCGAACGGGCAACATCTTGCCGTCAGCATGGCCGACGCCAGCGGCGACTCGTATGCGCTGGTCATCTATAGCGTGAACGATACCAAGCAGCCGATCAGCATGCTGCGCCTGCCGAAGTATGAGCGCCCGGCCGGCATCACCTGGGTAAGCGACACCCGACTGGTGGTGGAAAAAGCCAAGCAGTTCGGCTCGATCGACAAACCCATGGCGACGGGCGAGGTGATTGCCACGGACATCGACGGCAAACGCCAGGACTATCTGTACGGTTACCAGAGCCAGATGGGTTCGCGCACCACGGGCTGGGGCTCGGTCGACGGTCTGCCGATGCCTGCCAACGGGCACTTCTACATGGCCGCGCAGAGTTGGGACAGCAAGAACACCAGTTCGCTTTACGACGTCAATGCCGACAAGGGCAGCAAGCACCTGATCGGGGACATTCGCGTCGCCGACATGAGCTTCATGGTCGGCGTCGATGGCAAGGCGCATTACGCGTATGGTCGCAACGACAACTGGGACTACGTGGTGTATCACCAGCAGCCCGGCGGCTGGACAAAGATGACCTCGGCCCAGGTTGGCGGAAGTTTTGTTCCCATCCACTTTTCACCCGACCAGCAGCGCATTTATGCCCGCTATGCCATTGGCGGCGGCCCGACCTCGCTGGTCGAACAGGACGAAAATGGCGCGTCACGCAAGGTGCTGTCCAGCGACGATTTCTCCAGCGTCGGCATCATCGAGTGGACGGCCTGGCCATACGCGCCGTTCGCCACCGTGCCGGCCACCGGCAAGCCGGAGTTCAGTTACATCGACATGAACGCGCCGACTGCCAAACTGCATCGCGCGTTGAGCATGAAGTTTCCCGGCAGCTATGTACACTTCATCAATTTCAGCGAGGACGGCAGCAAGCTGCTGTTCTCCGTCGACAGCGACCGCGATCCGGGCACGTATTTCCTGATCGACACGCACAACTATCAAGTCATCAAGCTGTTTGCCACGGCACCGTGGATCAACCCGAAAGACATGGCAGAACGCCGGCCGCTGCGATTCAAGGCAAGCGACGGCACGGAGCTGGAAGCTATCCTGACCCTGCCCAAGGGCCGGCCTGAAACGAACCTGCCGATGGTCTTGCTGCCCCATGGCGGGCCCATCGGCGTACAGGACGACTGGTTCTACGACAACGACGCCCAGTTCCTGGCCAACCGCGGGTACCTCGTGCTCCAGGTGAACTATCGCGGGTCCAGTGGCCGTGGCGCCGACTTCGAGGAAGCCGCGTACCTGAAATGGGGAACCCGCGTCCAGCAGGACCTGATTGACGGCGTGAAGTGGGCCATCGAGAAAGGTTACGCCGACGCCAAACGCGTCTGCGTCTATGGCGGCAGCTTCGGAGGCTATTCCGCCATGATGACCACCATCCGGGCACCGGGCCTGTTCAAGTGCGCTGTCGGTTACGCCGGCATCTACGACCTGAAGATGATGTACAAGAAGGGAGACATCCGCGAACGCAAGTCCGGCATCAGCTACCTGACGACCGTCATCGGCAAGAACGATGCCGACCTCGACGCGAACTCGCCCGCTCAGTTGGCCGACAAGATCAGCGCACCGGTGTTGCTCGTTCACGGCGAGGCCGACCAGCGGGCGCCCTTTGCCCAGGCCAAGGCCATGCGCGCCGCGCTCGATGCCGCCCACAAGCCGTACGAATGGCTGAGCAAGCCCGGCGAAGGCCACGGGTTCTATACCGAGAAGAACAACGTCGAGTTCTACAACACGTTGCAGGCCTTCCTGGAAAAGAACATCGGTCCCGGAGCGCCATCCGGACGATAAGTCAGGGCCAGGACAGGGCCACCTGCCGAAGCATCCGGCGACGGACCTTCGGCAGCATGATTCTGCGGACTCGGGCGAACAGATGAGTGGGCGATCGTGCGGAGCCGACGCTCACTTCGCGCGCGACCCGCGATCGTGCCACATCCGTTTCGCCGCTTTCGCGCATGCAATGCGTTCAAGTGCAAACCCGCGCTGATCAGGCAAAGGGCCGCGGCGTTGATGCGCCGGCCGCTAACGCCCGTCCCCTTCAATTTCTTGCGACACGGCAAACCCGCCGCGGCGACGAACAATGTCGCGGCGACGCATTTTTTTCTTGCATCGCCAGCACTTTCATGAGCCGAAAACCCATGCCGAGGCTTCACGCCACATGTTCTTGCAGTTTGGCTGCGTTTTGACTTAACGTCGGCATTACATCGTCCTTCCCCACGCACGACGATGCCGTGGCGCGTAACCCTTCCCCAGGTGAGACGCGCTGTCTCGAGTACCCCGAATGACCAGCCTTGCAGCTGGTCACCGGTCGTTTTTGTTCGGAGTTTTACCCTAAAAATGAAACAGAAGACCTTGTTGGCTGTCGCCATTGCGACAGCCCTGACTCTGCCTACGTGGACAGTTTTCGCGCAGGACACCTCCTCCACCACCCAGGGCAACACCGATCAGGCCAAGCAGCTTGAGACGGTCACGGTTACCGGTTCGCGCATTCGCAGCGTGGACATGGAAACCGCCCAGCCGTTGTTCACCCTCGACCGCGCCGAAATCCAGAAGCAGGGCTACGTGACGGTCGGCGACATCCTGTCGCACATGACGAATGCCGGCTCGGCTGGCGTCAACAAGTCCACCGTGCTGGTCTCCAACGATTACGCCGGCGGTTCCTATGTCGATCTGCGCAGCCTGGGCTTGTCCCGCACGCTGGTGCTGGTGGACGGTCGTCGCTGGGGCACCAACACCGATGGCTTCACCGATCTGGACACGATTCCGTCCTCGATCATCGAGCGCATCGAAGTCCTGAAGGACGGCGCCTCGGCCATCTACGGCTCCGACGCGATCGCCGGCGTGGTCAATATCATCACCCGTACCGACTACAACGGTGCCGAAGCGAACGTCTACTTCGGCAAGAACGGCCAGGGTGACGGCACCAACCAGCAATACGATTTCACTGCCGGCAAGTCGGTGGGCAATGCCTCGTTCATGGTTGGCGGCACCTATGCCGAGACCGATCCGGTGTGGGCGCGCGATCGCGACTACGCGCTGTATCCGAAGGGCGTGCTGCACCCCACCGAAGGTCTTTCGTCCTTCGGCCCGGGCGGCCTGATCAGCAACGGTCCCGGCGGCGACGCCTACAAGCTCAACGAAGGCGGCGACCCCACCAAGTTCAGCGACTATCACAGCTACCTTGGCGCCGCCGACAACTACAACGCCGACCAGCAGATGATGCTGGCCAGCGGCAGCAAGCGTAAGTCGATCTTCGCCAAGGCCGCCTACAAGTTCGGCGACAACCTGAACCTGCATGGCGACGCGCTCTACAACGAGCGCACGGCGAACATCCAGGTTGCCGGCTACCCGGTCGGTACCGCCACCACCGGCCTGGTGCTGGACAAGAACAGCTACTACAACCCGCTGGGCGTGCAGAGCGGTTATGCGACTCCGCAGGACGTCGAGTTCCTGCGTCGCGGCACGGAGAACCCGCGCCTCACCAAGAACACGGTCAAGACCTATCGACTGGGTGGCGGCATCGACGGTGCATTCAGCGCAGGCGAGCACTATTTCACCTGGGACGTCAGTGCCTTCATCAACAAGAACACCGGCCATATCTTCGGCACCGGCAACTACGACCTGGTGAAGATGCAGCAGGCACTGGGACCGTCGTTCAAGGACACCGACGGCGTGGTCAAGTGCGGCACCCCGGGTGCCGTCATCACCGGCTGCACGCCGCTGAACGCCCTCGCCGGCGACGGCGGCTGGACCCGTGACATGCTGGACTACATCGGTCGCCCGACCAACGGCACCTATGGCTCCAAGACCACCGGTTTCACCGCCAACATCAGCGGTGACCTGGTGCAGCTGCCGGCCGGCACGATGCAGTTCGCTGCCGGTGCGGAATATCGCCGCGAGTCGGGTTACCAGAGGCCGGACGGCTATTCCCAGACTGGCAACTCCACCGACCTGGCCGCTGACCCGTCGTCGGGCAGCTACAACACCAAGGAAATCTACGCGGAGTTGAACATCCCGCTGCTGGCCGACATGGCGTTCGCCAGGCAGTTGTCGGTCGACATCGCCAGCCGTTACTCGCGTTACAGCAACTTCGGCAGCACCACCAACAGCAAGTTCGGCCTGACCTGGAAACCCGTCAACGACCTGCTGGTTCGCGGCAGCTACGCCGAAGGCTTCCGCGCACCGACGATCAACGATCTGTACGGCGGCCAGTCCCAGACGTTCGACAACTACACCGATCCGTGCGACGTCACCTTCGGCTCGGCCAGCACCAACCCCGCCGTGGCAGCCAACTGTGCCGCTGCTGGCCTGGGTGCGAACTTCCACCAGACCGACGCCGCCGGCAAGCCGGTCGACGGTCCGGGTGCGCAGTCGACCACGCCGTTCCTGTCGGGCTCCAACGTGAATCTGCAGCCGGAAACCTCGGCCAGCAAGTCGCTGGGCCTGGTCTACAGCCCGCACTTCGTGCAGGGTCTGGACCTGTCGCTGGACTGGTACAACATCCGCATCAAGAACCTGATCAGCGCCGTCAGCTCCGACAACGTGCTGGATGACTGCTACCTGCGTGGCGTCGCGGCCTCTTGCGGCCTGTTCCAGCGCGACGCCGACGGCCAGGTCGTCAACCTTTCGCACACGCTGGCCAACAAGGGCTGGCTGGAAACGGAAGGCTACGACTTCACGTTGAACTACCGCCTGCCGAAGTTCAGCATCGGCCAGTTCGTGGTCCATCTGGATTCGAACTACCTGGTCAAGTACAACTCGAATGCCGGTTCCGGTGCGCCGACCGAGTTCAATGCGGGCAACTACTCCATCTGGCGCAACCGCACCAATGCCAACCTGGACTGGAGCCTGGGCAACTTCGGCGTGAACTGGGGCGTTCGCGCCTATTCCAACCTGAAGGAAGCCTGCGCTTACGACAAGGCTGGCGGTCCGCTTTGCGACCTGCCGAACCATTACACCCCGGGCGTGGGCGTGACTCCGATGCGTACCGTCGGCGGCATCGTGTACAACGACCTGCAGGTACGCTGGACGGCTCCGTGGAAGGGCACCTTCTCGGTGGGCGCGAACAACGTGTTCAACCGCGAGGGCGCTGCGTTCTACAGCGGCCCGGCCAACTTGTCGGACAGCCAGTACTCGTACAATCCGGCCTATGACATCGGTCGTTTCTTCTACTTGCGCTACAACCAGAAGTTCTAAGCCGGCAACGGTGTGAAGCAATGAAAACGCAGCCCGAAAGGGCTGCGTTTTTTTGTGCACCGTTCGCAACCGAAGATCAGGCCACCGCCTGTCAACGAAACAAGTGGACCACGCAGACACCCGCCGCGCGCACCCGTCACAACAGCACGGGGCGATCCGGCAATTCGTCGGGGTTGGCACGTCCGTCGCCGGGGAAATGACGTTCCAGCAATGCACTCGCCGCAGCGATGCCGGCCAGGCTGCCCGCACGCCACTCGCCACCGGCATAGCACTCGCGCATGCGCGCGCAGATCGCGCCCCACGCTTCGGCAGGGACCTTCGCCGCGATGCCGCGGTCGGCGACGACCTCGATGCGATGCTCGGCCATCAGCACGTAGAGCAGCACGCCGGAATTGTGTTCGGTGTCCCATACGCGCAGTTGCGTGAACAGCTGCCGCGCGCGGGTCGGCGCGTCGAGTCCGCCCAGCACGTCCGCCGGCGCCAGCCGCGACTCGACCGCAAAACGGATCTCGCCCAGGTGGGTGCGTTCGCCCGCCGCGATCGCCGCGGCCATCTCGTCCAGCAAGGCTGGCGAAAAGCGGCGCGACAGGCGAAACCAGTCGCCGAACAGATTCACCCACAGCCGTCGCATGCGCTCCATCACCAGCTCCCCGAAGAACCGCCGCCGCCGAAGCTGCCGCCGCCACCGCTGAAGCCGCCACCGCCAAAACCGCCACCGGAGCGTCCCCCGCCCCAGCCTCCGCCGCCACCAAGGCCGCCCCAACCGCCACCGCCGATCGAACGGCCGGCGCCGGCGGGTAGCAGCATCAGGACACCACCGATCAGCGCGCCGATCAGGCCGGCCCCCATCGAGATCAGCAGCCACAGCAGGCCGCCGATCGCCAGCGCACCCAGCGACGCACGCAGCCATGCCGGCGCGCGTCCGAAAATCCCGCGCAGGAACAGTGCCGCGAACACGGCGATCATCAAGCCGGTCTGCAGGTCGAGGCCGCCATGTTCGCCCGCGGGCGAACCGCGGACCGGCGGCGGCAGCGGTTCGCCGTCGATCAGCTGGGTCAGCGCGCCGACCGCGTCGCTGATGCCGCCGAAATAATCGTTGCCGCGGAATTTCGGCGCGATGTATTCGCGGATGATCCGCGCCGTCGCCGCGTCCGGGATCGCGCCCTCGAGGCCGTAGCCCACTTCGATGCGCACGCTGCGATCGTGCTTGGCGATCAGCAGCAGCACGCCGTCATCGGTGCCCTTGCGGCCGATCCCGTTGGCCTCGGCCACGGCCAGCGAGTAGCCCTCGATGTCCTGGTCGCCGGTGCTGCCGACCATCAGCACCACCAGCTGGGCGCCCTTGGCTTTCTCCAGCGCCTCCAGCTGCGCGTCGAGCTGGTCGACCTGGCCGGCGGTCAGCGTGCCGGTGAGGTCGGTGACATGCCGCGCCAGTTTCGGCACGGCATCCGCCGCGTACAGCCCGGTCTGCAGCAGCAGGAGCAGCGCCAGCAGCCAGTGGCGCGACCGGCGCCCGGCCGTCATCAGTGCGTCGCCGCTGGCGCCGGTGCGGTGGTGCCGAAGTCGACCTTCGGTGCCGTGGAGATGGCCTGTTCGTTCTGCACGCTGAAGTTCGGCTTGACCTGGTAGCCGAAGATCTTCGCGGTCATGTTGTTGGGAAAGGTGCGGATCATGCTGTTGTATTCCTGCACCGACTGCACATAGCGGTTGCGTGCCACGGTAACCCGGTTCTCGGTACCTTCCAGCTGCGCCTGCAGGTTCTGGAACAGGCCGTCGGCCTTCAGCTGCGGGTAGTTCTCGCTGACCACCATCAGCCGCGACAGCGCATTGCCCAGCTCGCCCTGGGCGGCCTGGAACTGCTGCAGCTTCTGCGGATCGTTGAGCGAGTCGGCGTTGACCTGCAGGCTGCCCACCTTGGCACGGGCCTCGGTCACCTCGACGAAGACCTTCTCCTCGTGCTGGGCGTAGCCCTTGACCGTGTTGACCAGGTTCGGCACCAGGTCGGCACGCCGCTGGTACTGGTTGAGCACTTCGGACCAGGCGGCCTTGACCGCCTCGTCCTGCTTCTGGATGGCGTTGTAGCCACAGCCCGACAGCATGACCACGAGCAACAGCAATACGAGATGGCGCAGGGTCTTCATGGATGGCTCCGGTCCGTTGCAGGATTCATTCGATCATCCCATGCGTGACACCGCCATCGTGTCGGCACGGAGTGAAGGGACAGCTAGCCGAGCCAGCGCGGCAGCAGGATCAGCGCCCAGCTCAGCACCACCAGCATCAGCAGCACGAACACCGCGGCCGAGCCCATGTCCTTGGCGCGCCCGGCCAGTTCGTTGAATTCCGGGCTGACCTTGTCGACCACCGCCTCGATCGCCGAGTTCAGCAGTTCGGCCGACAGCACCAGCAACGGGGCCAGGATCAGCGCGAACTTCTCCAGGCCGCCATGGCCCAGCCACAGGCCCAGCGGCACCATCACGATGGCCAGACAGGCTTCCAGGCGAAAGGACGCCTCGTGTTTCCAGCCAGCGCGCAAGCCCTTCATCGACCAGCGGAATGCGTTCCAGACCTGCTTCGGACCACGAAAACCTTCGGCGGCCATCAGCGGACCCGCCATCCGGCCGGTGGTCGCTGTGCTGACGGGGTGGAATCGGGTTGGGGCATGGTGAGCCGGGCTCCGGGAAGCGGTGATGGCAGGCGCCTGATGATGCCACAAGCAGCCGCCCGTACACGGCCCGCGCTGCCCTCCCAAGCACCTGCGGTGCCTGCCTGTCATGTCGCAGTGCAGCTACACCCTGCCGGCGGATGGGTTAGGCTTCGTCGGTTGTGGTCCGTTCAGGATCACATGCCGAAGGCGCGTGCCAGCACGCCGCCATGGTCTGAAACCCGCACGGAAAATCTATGGCAACCCAGAACCCGCCCGTCTCGCAGACGAAGTCGTTCACCACCGTCTTCCTGATCGAAATGTGGGAGCGCTTCGGCTTCTACGGCATGCAGGTGTTGATGGTCACCTACATGATGAAGAAGCTGGGTTTCGTCGACACCAAGGCAAACCTGGTGTGGGGCGCGGCGGCTGCGCTGATCTATGTGACGCCGGCGATCGGCGGCTGGATCGGCGACACCCTGATCGGCACCCGCCGCACCATGCGCATGGGCGCCATCGTGCTGATGCTGGGCTACGCGCTGCTGTGGATTCCCACCGAAAACGCCAGTTTCCTGTACATCGCGCTGGGCGTGATCATCGTCGGCAACGGCTTTTTCAAGCCCAACGCCGGCAACCTGGTGCGCAAGATCTATGAGGGCGACGACACCAAGATCGACAGCGCTTTCACCATCTACTACATGGCGGTGAACATCGGATCGATGATCTCGATGACCGCAACGCCGTGGATTCGCGACTACGTTGGCGAGCGCTACGGCAACGACTGGGGCTGGCACACGGCTTTCGGCGTGTGCGCCATCGGCCTGCTGCTCGGCCTGGTCAACTACGCGCTGATGAGCCGCGCGCTGAAACACATCGGCTCACCCGCCGACGACGCACCGGTCAATTTCAAGCGCCTGGCCGCGGTGCTGGGTGGTGGACTGGTCATGGTGTTCGTGTCGGCGTTCATTCTGAACAACGAGATGGTCGCGCGCATCTGCGTGTATGGCGCCGGCGTGGTGCTGCTGTGCATCTTCGGCCACCTGATCAACTCCAGCCATCGCGACGAACGCGCCGGCCTGATCGCCGCCCTGGTGCTGGTGGTGCAGACGATCTTCTTCTTCATCTTCTACCAGCAGATGTCCACCTCGCTGAACCTGTTTGCCCAGAAGAACGTGAACCTCTCGTTCGACGTGTTCGGCTGGCACCTGTTCAACTGGATTCCCGAACAGTTCCAGAACCTCAACGCGATCTGGATCGTGGTGCTCAGCCCGGTGCTGGTGTTTGCGTACAACGCGATGGGCCGCATGGGCAAGAATCCTTCGATCGCCGCCAAGTTCGCCTGGGGTTTCGCCGCCGTGGCGATCGGCTATTTCATGTACGGCCTGGGCGCCCGCTTCGCGGTGGAAGGCCAGGTGTCATCGTGGACCATGGTGTGGGGATACGGCTTCTACTCGCTCGGCGAATTGCTGGTGAGCGGCCTGGGCCTGGCCATGATCGCCCGCTATGTACCCGCTCGCATGGGCGGGTTCATGATGGGCGCCTACTACGTCGCCTCCGGCGTCTCGCAATACCTGGGCAGCGTGGTCGCCAACTATGCGCACGTGCCGAAGGACCTGACCGATCCGGTGGCCTCGCTGCCGATCTACATCTCGCTGTTCAACAAGCTCGGTTTCGCCGGCGTGGCCTGTACGGTGATCGCGCTCGCGATGCTTCCGTTGATGAAGAAGCTGTCGGCCAGCCACTCCGATGCGGCGACCAACAACAATCCCCTGCCGCCGGTGCGCAGCGAGGAATTCAACACGCCGTAAACGCAGCACGGAAACCCGCCGCGCAATGCGGCGGGTTTCGCCCGAACAGATTCAGCCAGGAAGATCGCCATGCCTCACCGGTCCGCCCAACGCATCGGTCCGTTTGCACTGACGCGGACGCTGGCCTGGCTGCGGATCTGCGCCATCGCCGGGCAGAGCACGGCGGTACTGGTCTGCGCCTGGTGGATGCGACTGAACGTGCCGCTGCTGCCCCTGCTGATCGGCATCGGCGTGCTGGCGGTGTTTTCGGTGTTCGCCGCCTGGCGGCTGACCCAGCCGTGGCCGCTCGGCGAGTGGGAGGCGGTGGGACACATCGCCTTCGATACCCTGGTGCTCGGCTACCTGCTGTATTTCAGCGGCGGCGCCAGCAATCCGTTCATCACCCTGCTGCTGGTGCCGATCGCCTTGAGCGCCGCGGCGCTGTCGGCGCGGGCGGTGCTGGCCGTGGCGGCACTGGCGGGCATCGCCTACGTGCTGCTGCTTTACCGGCATGTACCGCTGCCGATGTCGATGCACGGGGATTCACCGAACCGCTTCTCGTTGCACGTCGCGGGGATGGGCGTGAACTTCGTGATCAGCGCGGTGCTGCTGGGATTTTTCATCAGCCGGCTGGCCCGCGTCCTGCGCCTGCAGCAACTCGAGGTGCAGCGGATACGCGAACGCGCATTGCGCGACGAGGGCATCCTGGCGATCGCCACCCAGGCCGCCGGTGCGGCGCACGAACTCAACACGCCGCTGTCGACGATGCGCACCCTGCTGCCGGAACTGCGCCGCGAACACGCCGGCGAAGCCACGCTGTCCGAAGACCTGGAGCTGCTCGAAAGCCAGGTCGATCGCTGCCGCACGATTCTTCGCGAGATGGTCGCGTTCGGCAAGGCGCAGCTGTCGCAGGAACCGGAGCGACTGGGGCTGGACCAGTTCATCCACGGCTGCCTGGAGCGCTTCCAGCTGCTGCGGCCGGAAGCCGAGCTGACGGTGACGCTCGATCCGGAGCTGGCGGGCACGGTCCTGCGCACGCCGCCGGGGCTTCGCCATGCACTGATCAACCTGCTCAACAACGCGGTCGACGCTTCGGCCGCCAATCAATCCGACGCCATCGCCCTGGAGGTTTCGCGCGACGGGCCGTGGCTGCAGTTGTGCGTGCGCGATCACGGTCCGGGCTTCGATGATGACCCGGAGATCACCGCGCTGGGCCATTCGCACAAGCAGGCCGGACTGGGCATCGGCCTGGCGTTGGCCGAAGCCACGGCGGAGCGACTCAATGGCGAGCTGGTTGCCGGCAATACCGGACGCGGCGCCAGGGTCTGCCTGCGCCTGCCGCTGGCGGTGATCGCCGAAAAATAGCCCGGCGTGCGTGCAAGTCGCGCCGCTTCCGGCAAGAATGGACGCTGGATCACCATCAGGACCCCCGCGATGACCGAGTTGCCCCAAGCTGCCACGGCGCGCCCGCTGCTGCTGGTCGACGACGATGCCACCTTCCTGCGCGTACTGGCGCGTGCGCTGGGCTCGCGCGGCTTCGAGGTGATCACCGCCAGCAATTTCGACGAGGCCCGCGCACTGACGCGCCGGCACCATCCGCGCTACTGCGTGCTCGACCTCAAGCTGGGCGAAGAAAACGGCCTGCGCCTGATCCCCGAGCTGCACACCCTGGTGCCCGACCTGCGCGTGCTGCTGCTGACCGGCTACGCCTCGATCGCCACTGCGGTGGAGGCGATCAAGCGCGGTGCACACGACTACCTGGCCAAGCCGGTCGACGCCGATGCCGTGGTGCGCGCCCTGCTCGATGGCGACAGCGAAACCGACGACGCCGACCTGCCCGACACACCGGAACAGCCGCTTGCCCTGCGCCGACTGGAGTGGGAACACATCCAGCGCGTGCTGACCGAATGCGACGGCAACATCTCCGAAACCGCCCGCCGCCTCGGCATGCACCGGCGCACCCTGCAGCGCAAGCTGAGCAAGCACCCGGTGCGCGAACGTCCCGACCGGGAAGACTGATCGCGGGGCGGGCATTGCCCGCCGCTTTCCCGGAACCGCAAGAGCCGGCGGGCATTGCCCGCCCTACGTGTCGTCGGCACCTTTCGCCGCGTCCGTGCATCCCATGGCCGTCCCCCGCTGCGACAACACGCCATCTGTCGTGCGCGTGGCAGCGGACTATCCTTGCAACCCTAGACCCCCATCCAGAGTATCGCTTGAACGCCCTCCCGCTCGGCCTTTGCGCTGTCGCACTCGCGGTGTCTTCCAGCCCGCTGCCGGCCGCCGACACCGCCTTGCAGACCACCACCCTCACACCGGTCTCGGTGCACGCCAGCGACACCATGGTGATGGAGACACCCAGCGTGCAGGTGCGGGTAAAGCGGGCGCAACTGCAGCAGCAGAACGTCACCGAGAGCGCCGATGCGCTGAAGTACGCGCCGAACATGATGGTGCGCAAGCGCTACATCGGCGATCCGAACGCGGTGATCAGCGGCCGCAACGCCGGCACCCTGCAAAGCGCACGCAGCCTGGTCTATGCCGACGGCCTGCTGCTGTCCAACCTGATGACCAACGGCTGGGACGGCGCACCGCGCTGGGGTATGGTGGCGCCGCAGGAAATCGGCGCCGTCGACATCCTGTACGGCCCCTATTCCGCGCTGTATCCGGGCAATTCGCTGGGCAGCACCGTGCTGATCCACACCGTGCTGCCGCAGCGGCTGACCGCCAGCGTGAGCACCCAGTTCTTCAGCCAGGACTACCGTGACGCGTACGGCGCCGGCGGCCACTACAACGGTCACCAAGCCGCCGCCACGCTGGGCAACAAGCAGGGCCGCTGGAGCTGGCTGCTCGAATACAGCCGACTCGACAACCGCGGCCAACCGATGCAGTACGCCACGGCCCGGGCCGGTGGCGACCCCGCCCTGGCCGTGCCGGTGACCGGCGCCACCGCTGATCGCAACCCGAACGGCAGCGCGCGGCTGGTCTACGGCGCCAACAGCATCGAACACACCGTGCAGGACCAAGCCAAGCTGAAAGTCGGCGTCGACCTGGGCGAGCACGTCGCCGCGCTGTTCACCGTGGGCTGGTGGCACAACCGCGCCGAGGACTTCACCCGCAGCCTGATCCGCGATGGCGACGGCAACCGGGTCGATGGCGGCGTCATCAGCGCAGACGGGCAGACCTGGACGCTGCCGGCCAGCGGCCTGGCGCCTTCCTCGGCCAGCGACACGCACATGCTGTACGGCATCGAGTTGAACGGCCATCTCGACAACGGCTGGCGCTGGACCGCGGTGGCCAGCCACTACGACTTCCTGCGCTCGCTGGCCGGCAGCGCGAACAACGCCGAACCGGGCCGCCCCGTCAACGGCCCGGGCACGGTCGCCAACAAGGCCGGCTCGGGCTGGGACACCCTCGACCTGCGCAGCTCCGGCCCCATCGGTGATCGTCACATGCTGTACGCCGGCATCCATGCCGATCGTTACGTGCTGGACAGCCAGCTGCGCAACGCCAGCCACTGGCTGGGCGATGCCGACGGCACGCTGGTCAGCGCATTCGGTGGCCGCAGCCAGACCCGCGCGCTGTACCTGCAGGATGTATGGAGTTTCGCCGATGCATGGGCGCTGACCCTGGGCGGCCGGCTGGAACAATGGCGGGCCTACGACGGCCTGCGCGGCAACGGCAACACCACGCTGCGCTACGCCGACCGCCGACGCACCGACTTCTCGCCCAAGGCCGCGCTGAGCTGGGACTTCGCCGAAGACTGGGAACTGCGCCTGGCCCATGGCAAGGCAGTGCGCTACCCGACCGTGAACGAACTGTTCCAGGGCAGCCTGTCGGCCAATGCGATCGTCAACAACAATCCGAACCTTCGGCCCGAGATCGACGAATCCACCGACCTCACGCTGAACCGCCACCTGGAAAACGGCCACTGGCGCATTTCGCTGTACCAGGACCGCATCGCCGATTCGCTGTACTCGCAGACCGACATCACCGTCACCCCCACCGTCACCAGCGTGCAGAACATCGACCGCATGCGCAGCCGCGGGCTCGAGGGCGAGATCACCCTCACCAACCTGTGGCTGGATGGACTCGACATGCAGGCCAGCGTGGCCTTCAACAACGCCCGCACCCTGGACGACAGCCAGTATCCGCTGGCCAACGGCAAGCTGTTCCCGCGCATCCCGAAAATCCGCGCCAGCGTGTTCGCCGATTACCGCTTCGCGCCGCAATGGGACGCCTCGCTGGGCATCCGCCATTCCGGCCGCCAGTACGGCACGCTGGACAACAGCGACCACGTCGACAGCTACGGCGCGGTAAGCCGCTTCACCGTAGCCGACGCCCGGCTGCGCTGGTCCTTCGCGCCCGGCTGGACCGCCGCGCTCGGCGTCGACAACCTGACCAACGAACGTTACTGGGTCTACCATCCCTACGCTGGCCGCACCTGGTTCGGCGAGCTGCGCTGGGAGTTGTGAAGAACTGCCGGACCCCGCGCGCGATACTCCCTCCCCTGCTCGCAGGGGAGGGTTGGGGTGGGGTCGCTCTTGATCGCCAAAGTCAAAAGCACCCCCTCCCAACCTCCCCCTGAAAGCAGGGGGAGGAGCAAAACCCGAGGAGCATTCATGCGCCACCTGCTGATCACCCTGCTCTGCCTGCTCTCGCCCGCCCTGTTCGCCCACGACGGCATGCACATGGACATGCCCAAGGGCCCCGAGCTTGGCGCCAGCGCCGCGTTCGACAGTCACGGCCGGCTGTACGTGGTGGACGCGGCGGACGGTCACGTGCGGCTGCGCCACTCCGATGACGGCGGCCGCACGCTGAGCGCGCCGGTCGAGGTGAACGCCGTGGCGGAACGCATCTATGCCGAAGGCGAGAACCGGCCGAAACTCGCCTTCGGTCCCCACGACGAGATCTACGTGAGCTGGTCGCAGCCGCGCACCGCGCCGTGGACCGGTTTCGTGCGCTTCGCCCGTTCGACGGATCGCGGCGAGCATTTCAGCGAACCGCTCACCGTGCATCATGACCATGCCGAGATCACCCACCGCTTCGACGCGCTGGCGGTGGACGGCAAGGGCCGCATCGTGATCGCCTGGATCGACAAGCGCGACCTGGTCGCAGCCGACGGTGCGAACAAGCCCTACCTCGGCGCCGCGGTCTACTACAGCTGGTCGGAGGACGGCGGCGCCAGCTTCGTGCCCGAGCGCAAGCTGGTCGACCAGAGTTGCGAATGCTGCCGCATCGCGCTGGCGCGTGCGCCCGACGGGCACGTCGCGGCGTTCTTCCGCAGCATCTACGGCGACAACATCCGCGACCACGCCTATGCCGTGTTGCGCACGGACGGCCAGGACAGCACGGTCCGGCGCGCCACTTTCAGCGAATGGCATATCGCCGGCTGCCCGCACCACGGCCCCGGCCTGGCGATCGGCGCTGACGGTGTCCGCCACGCGGTGTGGTACGAGGCGAAGAGCGCGCCCACGATCCACTACGGCCAGCTCGATCCCGGCCACCCGCCGCAGCACGCGACGACGATCGCCGCCGCCGGTGCCAGCCACGCCGACGTGGCCGTGCACGGCCACACCGTGTGGGTGGTGTGGAACCAGGTCGGCGCGGATGGCTACACGCTGATGCTGCGCCGCTCGACCGACAACGGCGCGCACTTCGACGCGGAACGCGCCATCGCGCACAGCGGCGGCGCGGTCGGCTCACCGCAGTTGCTGACGAAGTCGGGCCAGGCCTTCGTGGCCTGGAATACGACGCAGGGATTTCGCCTGATCGGGACAGCGCCATGAAGCGCCTGCTGCCGCTGCTGTTCCTACTGTTGCCAGCACTGGCCTGCGCCGGTTCGCTGCAACCGCTGGCCGCCGATGACGTGGCCGCCCTGCTCAAGCCACCGGCGCACGGCGAACGCATCATCGCGCTGTGGGCGCTCGATTGCGCCTACTGCGAACCGAACCTGCAGGCGCTGGCCAGACTGCAAGGCCAGCATCCCGACGAGATCGAGCTGGTGCTCGTGACCACCGACGGCATCGAGCAGGCCGCGACGATCGAGGCGCGCCTGCGCGGCATGAAGATGGACGGCTATCCGAACCGCGCCTACGCCGAAGCGTCGCCCGAACGCATCAATTTCCTGCTCGACCCGCACTGGGGCGGCGAGACACCGCGCGTGCTGGTGATCCGCGCCGACGGCAGCCGGCTCGGCATCAGCGGCGCGCTGACGCCCGCGCAGCTGCGCAAGCTCCTGTAGGGCACCGCGCGCTTACGGTTGGGCGACGCTCTCGGCCGGCGCCGGCTCGGGGATCTCGGTGGTGCCATCGTCCTCGTCGCCGTACAGCGCCACGTGCGGCACGCCGTCGGCGCCGATCCAGCCGCGATACATGCCATCGGTGTTGAACGGGATCGAGATGTGGCCTTCCGCATCCAGCGCGATCGCGCCGCCGTTGCCGCCCATCGACGGGATTTCCTGGTTGATCACCTCGGCCGCGGCGCGCTTCAGCGGCACGCGCATCTGGGTCACCTTCATGCAGATCTCGTGCGCGGCCACGGTGCGGATGTAGAACTCGCCCCAGCCCGTACCGGACACCGCGCAGCCCGAGTTGGCATATGTGCCGGCACCGATGATCGGCGAATCGCCGATGCGGCCCCGGCGCTTGTCGGTCATGCCGCCGGTGGACGTGCCGGCAGCCAGGTGGCCCTGCGCATCCAGCGCCACCGCGCCCACGGTGCCGAAATGTCTGGCCGTCTCGACGTCCGCATGGGCCTGCTTCGCCGCGTCTTCCTTCAACGCCTTCTGCAACTGCTGCCAGCGCTCCTCGGTGCGGAAATAGGCGGGATCGACCAGGGTGAAGCCCTGCTCCTTCGCAAACGCCTCGGCACCGTCACCGGAAAGCATCACGTGGGGCGAATGCTCCATCACCGCGCGCGCCAGCAGGATAGGATTCTTCACTCGCCGCACCCCGGCCACCGCGCCGGCACGCAGCGTATAGCCGTCCATGATTGCCGCATCCAGCTCGTTCCTGCCGTCATGGGTGAACACCGCGCCCTTGCCGGCGTTGAAATTCGGATCGTCCTCCAGCACGGCGAGCGCGGCAGCCACCGCGTCCAGCGCCGGCTTGCCCGCCTTGAGCTCGGCGTAGCCGTTCTGCAAAGCCTGCGTCATCGCCGCGCGTACCGCCTGCTCCCTGGCCGGCGTCATGTCGCGCTTGATCACGCCAGCACCACCGTGGATCACCAGGACGGGTGACACGGCGGCATGGCTCATGGCGGTGATTCCGATGGCTGCAAGGGCGGCAAACAGATGACGCGATTTCACGACACTCTCCCGGACGGTGACCGGGCGAGTATAGCCATCCTTCCGCGTCACTTCGGCGCGAAGTGCACCCGTTTTTTGCCCTCCAGCTCAACCTTCACGCCGGCAAGGTCGGCCACCCGCTGCAATGCGGTGCCGGCCGGCATGTCGTTGAACGACAGCGTCACGGCATCCTGCCCCAGCGCGTCCGGATTGATCAGAGTCCAGCCCGCCTTCTTTGCGATCGACTCCGCCGCAGCGCGCGTGGTGCCGTTCGTGATGTGCTCGGTCACCCTGACCGGCGATGCCTCGGCGAGCACCTGGGCCGGGCAGCCTGCCTGGGGCGTGATGTCGATGACATAAGCCTGCTTGCCATCCGCGCCCTTGCCCTTGGCGTGCAAGGTCTGGCCCAACGCGCCGCGCAACCGGCTATGCGCAAGCGACGCGGTGCCGTTGCTGCCCACCGCCAGATCGATGCGCAGCTGACCATCGACAGGCACAGCGGTTGCTTCCACCGTCATTCCGCCCACGCTTGCCGTCGCCGTCTTGCCCGGCAGCGTGCACAGTGCCATCGCCGCTGTTTCCGCATGACGCTTGTGTCCGTCGTCGGTCGACAATTCGACCTGCATGTCGAGCTGGTACTGCGCTCCCGCGACTGGCGGACTCGTGTGCGTCGCCTGCGGCGCGCTGGCGGCATAGACCGAACCGCCCACGATGATGGCGAGAGCGAAACCGGCGACGGCTCCGGCACCCTGGCGTCGGCGATTCGATGAAGGCTGTTTCAACATGACAATACGCTCCGTGAGTGGATGACGAGGGGACCAGGTGCAACCCACCGGCAGCGCGAATGCGGCCGACTGGGTCTTCAACATCGCGTTTGCATAGCTGCGCCGCCGCTCGCCGTGTTCGCGCAGCACGGCGGCGTCGCAGGCCAGTTCCTGGTCGCGGCGAAGTGCGGCAAGCGCCCACCAGGCCAGCGGGTGGAACCAGAACAGCGCGGCCGTCAGCCGGGCGAACAGGCACCACCAGCCATCGTGGCGGCGCGCGTGCGCGGTCTCGTGCGCGAGGATCAGCATGCGTTCGCTGGCGTCGTAGCGCTGCTCGAAATCCGCCGGCAGCACGATGCGCATACGCCAGGCGCCGACCAGGGCCGGGCCGACATCCGTGCCGACGGCGCGCAACACCGGCCAGCGCGACGAAGAGACAGGCATGGCGGTGGCTCCGCGCAGGCAGCGCCGGTAGCGCTGCTGCACCAGCGCGGCCAGCACCAAACTGCACACGCTGCCGGCGACCCAGGCCAGCATCGCAAGGACGCGCCAGTCGATGGCACCTGATGCCGCCGCATGCACCGGCAATGCAGCGGCGGCCGAGGTGATCGCGATCACCACCGGCGACAGCACCACGACCGGCGCTTCAGCCACATGGGGCAACTGGCTGGCCAGCATCGCCAATGGCGGCAACAGCCACAGCTGGAATGCCCGCTCGGCGCCGAACAGCCGGCGGCATGCTCTGCGCAACGCGGCCACGATCAACACAGATGAGGTGAAGGCCAGCACCAGCAGCCAGCCGCGTTCGAGCCAGTCGATCGCCAGCAGTTCACTGTTCATCGTCGAGCTCCTTCAGCAGCTTGCGCAGCTCGGCGATGTCCTTCTTCGACAACTTGCGCTGCTCGGAGAAGTGCGCCACCAGCGGCGCCACGCGACCGCCGAACAGTCGGTCGAGCAGGCCCTTGCTCTCCTGCTGCACGTACTGCTCGCGGCTCAGCAGCGGCGTATAGAGGTAGCGGCGGCCGTCGCGCTCGGCGTGCACCGCCTTCTTGCGCAGCAGGCGGTTGAGCAGGGACTTGACCGTGCCTTCCTGCCAGTTTTGCGCCGGGCCGACCTCGGCGAGGATTTCCTCGGCGGTACGCGGCGCTTCGCGCCACAACACGTCCATCACGACGGCTTCGGCTTCACTGATTGCCATGGAGCACCGTTTACATGTGTAAGTGAAATGATGTTTACACGTGTAATTGATTGCGTCAAGTCTCTTTCGCGTGGGCAGGAACCGCTTCGCCGCAGCGCCGGAACCCGATGCAGGGGTCGCCGCAACGACGCGACTCCGGCGTGGACACGCAGGCCTCGGACCTTGGTACAAGGTCGATCCGGTGCAATCCGTCGTATCCTTGTCAGCTGACTCTCCCTGCAGGAAGGCACAGCAATGGACAAGGTTTATCCCAGCGCCGCGAAGGCCCTTGATGGTCTGTTGGCCGATGGCATGACCATCGCGGCTGGCGGTTTCGGCTTGTGTGGCATCCCCGAGAACCTGATCGGCGCGCTGCTCGAAGCCGGCACGAAGGATCTGACCATCGTCGGCAACAACGCCGGCGTGGACGATTTCGGCATGGGTCCGCTGCTGAAGACGCATCAGGTGAAGCGCGTCTACGCGTCGTACGTCGGCGAGAACAAGGAATTCGAGCGGCAGACGCTGGCCGGCGAACTCGAACTGCACCTGACCCCGCAGGGCACGCTGGCCGAGAAGCTGCGCGCCGGCGGCGCGGGCATCCCCGGTTTCTACACGCGCACCGGCTTCGGCACCAAATTGGCCGAGGGCAAGGAGACCAAGGTCTTCGGCGGCAAGGAATACGTGCTGGAGGAATCGATCACCGCCGACCTGTCGATCGTCAAGGCGTGGAAGGGCGACGCGCACGGCAACCTGGTGTTCCGCGAGACCGCGCGCAACTTCAACCCGATGATCGCCACCTGCGGCAAGGCCTGCGTGGCCGAGGTCGAGCACCTGGTGCCGGTGGGCGAACTGGACCCCAACAACATCCACGTGCCGGGCATCTACGTCGACCGCATCGTGCAGGGCGCGAAGTACGAGAAGCGCATCGAGTTCCGCACCCTCGCCGGCGTGGTCGGCGCGAAGGAAAGCCCGATCCGCGTGGCGATGGCCAAGCGCGCCGCGCAGGAGCTGCGGGATGGCTTCTACGTGAACCTGGGCATCGGCATCCCCACCATGGTGGCGAACTACATCCCCGACGGGGTCAACGTCACCCTGCAGTCGGAGAATGGCCTGCTCGGCATCGGCCCGTTCCCGACCGAGGACCAGCTCGATCCCGACCTGATCAACGCCGGCAAGCAGACCATCACCACCCTGCCCGGTTCCAGCTTCTTCTCCAGTGCCGATTCGTTCGCGATGATCCGCGGCGGCCACATCGACCTGTCGATCCTTGGCGGGCTGGAAGTCTCCGCGCACGGCGACCTGGCCAACTGGATGGTGCCGGGCAAGATGGTCAAGGGCCCGGGCGGCGCGATGGATCTGGTCAGCGGCGTCAAGCGCGTGGTGGTGCTGATGGAGCACTGCGCGAAGGACGGCTCGCCGAAGATCAAGGACCAGTGCGAGCTGCCGCTGACCGGCAAGCAGGTGGTCGACCTGATCATCACCGACCTGTGCGTGTTCGCGGTGGAGAAGGGCAAGGGCCTGACCCTGCTCGAACTCAACGAAGGCGTGAGCCTGGATGACGTTAAGGCGAAGACCGGCTGCGCATTCGACGTGGCGCTGTCGACCCCGTAATGCCCAGGCGAGGCGGGAACGGCCCGCCTCGCTGCTGCGGACATGCCGGTGTTCGCCTACACGCCGGCTTCCGCCACCTCGGCGGGCAGCGGATGCGGAAAGCGGATGCTCGCCACGTTTTCCCTGCCGGGCAAAGTCTGCAGTTCCAGCGACCAGGCGAAACGGTCGCTGATCCGTTGGGCGATGGCCAGTTCGAAACCGTGCCGATCCACGTTTTCCACCGGCGGGGAATGGGCGTGGCCCGTTTCCAGCACCTCGGCATGGTTGCGCACGCTGATCATCCCCGGCAGCACGCTGATCACCACCCGGCCCTGCTCGGTCTGCTGGGACGCGTTGCGGATCAGCTGCCAGCACAACACCGACAAGGCCTGCGGCGAGCCCTGCAGGGCGAACCGCGCAGGCTCTTCCAGCAGCAATTCGATCGGCCGCCCCGACAGCATCTCGCGGGCGGCCTCCAGTTCCTCCTGCAGCACATCGTTGACGATGAAATGGCGATCGTCCATCGGGCTGTCCGCTTCGCGCGCCAGTACCAGCAGGGCCTCCACCAGGACTTCCATCTCGCGCGTGGCGCGCTTGATGCGGCGCACCGAGCGGCTCCCGAAGTCGCTGAGCCCCTCTTCCTCGGCCAGCATGTCGACCGACATCTTGATCACGGTGAGCGGGCTGCGCAGTTCGTGGCTCGCGTCACGGGTGAAGTTGCGCTCACGCTGGTTGTAGTTGGCCAGGCGTACGGCGAAGCCGTGCAATCCGCGGGTGAGCGAGGCCACGTCCGCATCGGTATGCGCCGACAACTGTTCGACCCGCAGCAGTCCGGGGTCCGGCGACTGGCCGTCCCAGCGGTTGACCACGCGTGCCAGCGCGCGTACCGGGCGCCATTCCCGGCGGGTGATGAACCATGCCAGCGCCGTGATCACCACGATCACCGCAATCACCAGGGGCGTGGGAATCACGTTGTACATGCCCAGCACGCAGACGAAGACCACCGTCACGAACTGCAACGCGAAAACCATGGCGATGCGTCGACGGAACGCGCCCGTCGGTGATGCGGCTATGGTGACCCGGCTATCCATTTCCTGTACTTGTCATCTCAGTCATGGCCTTCTCTGTCACGGTCACCGCGGGTCACGCCGTCTCGGGCGAGGAGGCAACTTCCGATTCCAGATCCGCGAGGCGATAACCTGCCGAATGGATGGTGTGTAGCAGGGGGCGTGCGAAGGGTTTGTCGATGACCCGGCGCAGGTTGTACAGATGCGAGCGCAAGGTGTCGGAGTCGGGCAGCGTGTCGCCCCAGATCTCGCGCTCGATGTCGCGCCGGCTGACCACGCGGGGCGACTCGCGCATCAGGATCGCCAGCAGCTTCAGGCCGATCGGCGAGACGGTCAGCTCCTGGCCCTCGCGGGTCAGTTGCAGGGTGGCGGTATCCAGCGTCATGTCGCCCACCGTGAGCACCTCGGTGGAGACCTGGCGACGGTCGCGGCGGATCAGGGCGCGCACCCTGGCCTCCAGCTCGCGCACCTCGAACGGCTTGACCAGGTAATCATCCGCACCGGCTTCCAGCCCGGCCAGCTTGTCCTCCAGCGTGTCGCGCGCGGTCAGCATCAGCACCGGGGTGGACTTCTTGGCCTCCTTGCGCAGCTTGCGGCAGACCTCCAGCCCGTCCAGTCCCGGCAACATCAGGTCCAGCACCAGCACGTCATAGCTGTTGGACACCGCCAGGTGCAGGCCGCTGACCCCATCGGCCGCGTAATCGACGGAATAGCCCCGGCGTTCGAGAAATTCGCCCACCATCTCGGCGATCTGGCGGTTGTCTTCCACCAGCAGAATCAGGCCCGCTTGCTCGTCGTGTACGGTCATGTCGTCAATCCCCATCCGTGATTTCACATAAGTGAAGATGAAAGCGGCGCCAAGGTGAGGGGAATGTGAAACGACCAGCGACGATTCAGAGACCGTTGGGTTTGGCTCCCCGGCCCAGCAGGGGTTGCAGCTGCTGCCACACGGTGTCGAGTACTTGCGGCTGGGCCGCCGCCACCGGATGCATGCCGTCAGCCTGCATCTTCGCCGGGTCGAGCGCGATGCCTTGCAGCAGGAAGGGCACCAGCGCCGTGCCGCGGCTGCGGGCGAGGTCGGCATAGATCGCCCGCAGGCCATCGCGATACTGCGGGCCGTAGTTCACCGGCAGCTCGATGCCGACCAGCAGCACGCGCACTTTCGCCTGTTGTGCCGCCACGATCATCGCGTCGAGATTGGCACGCAGCGCGGGCAACGGCAGGCCACGCAGGCCGTCGTTGGCGCCCAGCTCCAGCACCAGCACGGCGGGGTGGTACTTCTTCAGCAGGGTCGGCAGGCGGTTGCGTCCGCTCAACGACGTCTCGCCACTGATGCTGGCATTGACCGCGGTCCATTTCGGCACCATGGTGGACAGACGCGCATCCAGCAGATGCACCCAGCCGGACTCGACCGGGATGTTGTGCGCGGCAGACAGCGAATCACCCAGGACCAGCACGGTGTTCGGCGTGGCGGCCTGCGCCGTGCCCAGCCAACCGAACAACAACCCGCCGCACAACCACCAACAAAGGCTTCGACGCATGAGTGATTCTTCCCGACCGCTGCTTGAAGCCCATGATGTTAGCAAGTCGGTCGATGGCCCCGAGGGAAGGCTGGACATCCTCGACAAGGTCAGCCTGCAGATCCGCCCCGGCGAAAGTTTCGCCATCGTGGGCGCCTCCGGTTCCGGCAAGACCACCCTGCTCGGCCTGCTGGCCGGCCTGGATACGCCGAACAGCGGCGGCATCGTGCTGGACGGCCATGCGCTGCAGACGCTGGACGAGGAGGCCCGCGCCGACCTGCGCCGACGGCTGGTCGGCTTCGTGTTCCAGTCGTTTCATCTGCTGCCGGCGCTGACCGCCGAGGAAAACGTGATGCTGCCGCTGGAGCTGGAGGGCAGCAGCGACGCGCGCGCCCGCGCCCGCGACGCGCTGGAAGCGGTGGGACTGGGCTCGCGCCGCCGGCACTACCCGGCCCAGCTCTCCGGCGGCGAGCAGCAGCGCGTGGCGATCGCCCGCGCCTTCGTCCACCGCCCCCGCGTGCTGTTCGCCGACGAACCCACCGGCAACCTCGACCAGCGCACCGGCCACCACATCTGCGACCTGCTGTTCGCCCTGAACCGCGGCCACCAAACCACCCTGGTGCTGGTCACCCATGACGCCACCCTGGCCGCTCGCTGCGATCGGCGCATCGAGCTGGAGGAAGGGCGCGTACTGGCCACCTCCGGAGAAGCCGCATGAACGGCATCGGCTTTGCTCCCTCCCCTGCGCGCCCCAAAGGGACTTCCTGCGGTCGCAGGGGAAGGTTGGGGTGGGGTGCTCGCCCATGAACCTGTTGCGCCTGTCCCTGCGCAGCCTGCGCCGCGAATGGCATCTGCCCGAGCTGCGCACGCTGGCCGCGTCGCTGGTGCTGGCCGTGGTCGCGCTCGGCGTGGTCGCCACCCTGGCCACGCGGATCGAACGCGGCATGCTGGCCAGCGCGGCCGAACTGATCGGCGGCGACCTGGGCATCTCTTCGCCACAGGCCTTGCCGGCGACCTACGCCGAGCAGGCGCGTGCAGACGGCTTGTCGCTGTCCCGCACCGCCAGTTTTCCCAGCGTGGCGTTCGCCCACGAACAGGCCCAGTTGCTCGACGTGCAGGCGGTCGATGCGGCCTATCCCCTGCGAGGCACGCTGGAACTGGGCGGCACCGCGGAGCGCCGCAGCGGCGGACCGGCCAGTGGCGAGGTCTATCTCGACCATCGCGCCCTTGTCGCACTGAATCTGAAGGTCGGCCAGCCGCTGCAGCTGGGCGGCCGCGAACTGACCATCGCCGCCGAACTGATCCGCCAGCCCGATGGCGGCGAGCTGCTGGCGCTGGCGCCGCGCGCCCTGATGAACCTGGCCGATGCCGAACAGGCCGGCCTGCTCGGCGTCGGCAGTCGCGCCCGTCATCGCCTGCTGCTGGCCGGCACGCCCACGGCCGTGCAACGCTGGCGTGACTGGACGCAGTCGACCGGCCTGCCGCAGGGCGCGCAACTGATCACGCCCGAGCAGACCCAGGAACGCATGCGCAGCGCCTTCGACCGTGCCGGTGCCTTCCTGCGCCTGACCGCCCTGCTCTCGGCGCTGCTGGCGGGCATCGCGATCGCGCTGTCGGCGCAGCGCTACGCCCGTCGCAAGACCGCCGAAGTCGCCCTGCTGCGCGCCCTGGGCACGCCGCGACGGCGCGTGCTGGCACTGCTGCTGGGCACGCTTGCCGCCCTGGCCGTGCCGGCAACTTCACTGGGCATCGTGCTGGCGCTGGGGCTGTCGCAGCTGGCCTGGCTGCTGGCCAGCCAGCTGTTCGGCAACGTGCCGACCCTGCTGCCGTTGCTGCCGGCATTCGCCGCCGCGGCGATGGGGATCGCCGTGCTGGTCGGCTTCGCCCTGCCACCGCTGGCGCGGCTGGCCGAGGTGCCGCCGGTGGCGGTGTTCCGCCAGAGCCTGCAGCGACGGGTGCGCCGCTTCGATGCGCTGTACCTGATTCCGCTGTTGGTGGCGCTGGGCCTGATCTGGAGCCAGAGCAGCTCGCTGCAGCTGGCCGGCATCCTCGCCGCCAGCCTGCTCGGCGTGGCGCTGATCGCGGCGCTGCTTTCCGGCGCGCTGCTGTGGCTGGCCCGCCGCATCGCCCCCGGCGCGCATCCGGCCTTGCGCCTGGGTCTGGCCGCGCTGGCGCGGCGCCCCGCGCTGAGCGTGATCCAGGCCACCGCGCTCAGCCTGGGGTTGTGCGCGCTGCTGTTGCTGGCCGTGGTCGCGCCCTCGCTGCTGCAGGGCTGGCGTCAGGAGTTGCCGGCGGACGCGCCGAACTGGTTCGCGCTGAACCTGCAGGACGACCAGCGCCCGGGTTTCGCGCAATCGCTGGCCGCGACGGGCGGCGATCAGCTGAACATGCTGCCGCTGGCCGTGGGCAAGCTCACCGCGATCAACGGACGACCGATTGACCAGTTGCACTTCGAGGACCCGCGCGCGAAAGAATGGGTCGACCGCCAGCTGCGCCTGTCCTGGTCGGCCGAGCTGCCACCGGCGAACGAGGTGGTCGCCGGCCAATGGCAGGGCGCGCATCCGGCGCGGGCCGAGGTCTCGATCGACACCATGTGGCGCGACATGTTCGCCCTGAAGCCGGGCGACACGATGAGTTTCGACGTCGGCGAAGGCCGCATCGACGCCACCGTCAGCAGCGTGCGCAAGGTGGACTGGAGTTCGTTCCGGGTCAACTTCTTCCTGCTGCTCGATCCGGCCCACGTGGGCGACCTGCCGCACAGCTGGCTGGCCAGCTTCCACCTTGCCCGCGGCCATGCCACGCAGCTGGCGCAGCTGTCGCGCGACTATCCGAACCTCAGTCTGGTCGACGTCGATGCGCTGCTCGATCGGGTGCGCGAGATCATCGAGCGGGTCGGCAATGCGGTGCGCTGGATTCTCGGCTTCAGCCTGCTCGCCGGTGCGCTGGTGCTGATCGCGGCGCTCGCCTCCAGCGCGGCGGAAAGACGCCACGAAGCCGCGCTGCTGCGCACGCTGGGCGCCCGTCGGGGGCAATTGCGCGTGGCTGCCGCCTGCGAATTCGCCTTGCTCGGCCTGGTGGCCGGGCTGACCGCCGCGTTCGGCGCAGCGGGAGCCGGCCTGTGGCTGGGCCAGGCCGTGTTCCATATCGAGGGCTTCGTGCCGCCGTTCGCACCACTGGCACTGGCGGCGCTGCTCGCGGCCTTCGTGGTGATGCTGCTGGGGCTGGCCGGCACCCGCAAGGTCAGCCGCACGCCGCCGATGCGCCTGCTGCGCGAGGGGTGAGCGGCTGTGAGTCTTTCAACCTCCCAGGCCGGACATGGACCGGACGTGCGATGGAAGAAACCAACGGAAGAGGTTTTCCTCGCAGGCTCTGAACGGAACGCCCGGCGCGACTGATAGAGTTGCGCCGATGCCCTCCCGCCCGACGCCGCCGACGACTGCAACCCTGCGCCAGCGCCTCGCGGACGAGTGGCTGCTGTGCCTGTTCGCGGTGCTGGCCATCGCGCTGGCGATCTTCGATCCGCAGCCACCGGGCCGCTATCGGCACTGGCTGCAGCTGCCCACGCTGGCGGGCCTCACCGGCCTGCTGATCGCGATCCAGGGCATCCGCGACAGCGGCCTGGTGCAGCATGCCGCCGTGGCCGTAGTGGCGCGCGCGCATTCGCTGCGCAGCCTGGGCCTGTTGCTGGTGGTGGCGACGGCGCTGCTGTCGATGGTGCTGACCAATGACGTGAGCCTGTTCCTGATCGTGCCGCTGACCCTGGCGATCGGCAGCGTTTCGAATTTGCCGGTGCTGCGCATGGTGGTGCTGGAAGCCCTGGCGGTGAATGCAGGCTCCACCCTAAGCCCGATCGGCAATCCGCAGAACCTGCTGTTGTGGCAGCACTCGAAGCTGCCGTTCCTGCACTTCGCCGCGGCGATGCTGCCGGCGGCGATGGTGATGCTGGTGCTGGTCGCCGGATTCGCCTGGCTGTGGCTGCCGCGCGACCGCGTGGCGTTGAACCCGCACCGGATCGACGGCGCCGTGATGTCGGCGCGGCTGGGCGCGTGGTCGATGGCCGCCCTGGTCGGCATGGTGATCGCCATGGAATACGGCCAGGCGCCGCTGGGGGCCGGGCTGTTGCTGCTGTCGTATGCGCTGCTGGCGCGGTCCAGCCTGCTGCGGATCGACTGGCTGCTGCTGGCCACCTTCGCCGCCATCTTCGTCGGGCTCGGCCATTTTTCCAGCCTGCCGCTGGTGCAGCAGGCGCTGGACCGGCTCGACCTCGATCATCCGCTGACCCTGTATGCCAGCGGCATCGTCGCCGCCCAGCTGATCAGCAACGTGCCGGCGACGGTGCTGCTGCTTGAGCGTACGGCGGACCCGATCGCGCTGGCGGTCGCGGTGAACGTGGGCGGCTTTGGCGTGGCGATCGGTTCGCTGGCCAACCTGATCGCCCTGCGCCTGGCGAAGCAGCCGCAGGGGCTGCGGCTGCTGCACCGGGTCTCGATACCGTTCCTGCTGATCTGTGCGCCGCTGGCCTACCTGGCGTGGCGCTGGCTGGGCTGACCGGCCCGATCAGTCGTCGTCGTTGTCGTGCGGCACGCTGACCTTGCCCTTCACGCCCGAGTGGTTGACGTCGCCACTGCCCTTGGCGCCCAGGTTGAAGTCGCCACCCACATCGCTGACGTCGAGGTCGCCGGAGCCCAGCGTGTCGGCGCGCACGCTGCCACCGACCTGGCGCAGGGTGACATCGCCCGAACCGATGCTGCCGATGCGGGCATCGCCCTTGACGCCCTCGGCCTTGAAATCGCCGGAGCCGACCGAGCCCAGGTCGAGGCTGCCGATGTCGGTGGCGTCGACATCGCCCGAACCCACGCTGGCGCCGAGCTTGCCCGACAGCTGGCGCACGTGCAGGTCGCCCGAGCCCACGCTGGCCTGCAGCTGTTGCACGCCGGTCACGTCGGCGTCACCGGAGCCGACGCGCAAGGTCACCGGCAGGTTGGCGGGCAACTGCATGGTGACTTCGAGACTGGCATAGGAGTCGCCGCCGAACAGGTTGAAGGTGAAGCCGCCGCCATCGCCACCGATGTCGATGAGCAACTGGTCGCCGTCGCGGCGCTGGGTGACCTGCAACTTGTCCAGCACCGCCTGGCTCGATGCACAGGCGCGGCCGGTCAGGGTCAGCCCCTTGTTGCCGTCGCTGCCGGTCAGGTGCAGATCCTGGCTGTGCACGTCGATCTGGACGCCGTGCACGCCGGCCAGGTCCAGCTGCAGGTTGCGCGGCGCCTCATATTTGCAGGGGCTGGCGGCGAAGCAGGCGAACGGGGCGAGCAGCAGGGCTGCGGTGAGAATACGGCGCATGGAACTCTCCTTGAGGGATGGACGCGGTGGGTCGACACCGGTTGGGATGCCGCTGCCCGCCAAAGGGTTGCAAGCGGGCGACACGAGCGCGCCGGTCAACCCGTGCCGCCCCGCCGCGTTCCTGCTGTGTACCCATCACGGAGACAGACCATGCATCGCAAGACCCTGCTCGCTTCCACGCTGGCCCTGATGATCGCCGGATCGGCCACCTTCGTGATGGCCCAGAATACGCCGCCGCCGGCACCGCCCGCCAAAACGGGCAAGTCCATGCACGTCCTCCCGGGCGACCATGGCGATGCGATGCGCATGCACATGCGCTCGCACGGCTTCGATCGCGGGCACGGCCGCGGGCACGACGGGGTGATCGGCGACCTGCATGCGCTGGAACGGCTGTACACGCAGGCCGGCCGCGGCAAGGAGATGGCCGCGGTCTACAACGACGTGCTGGCCAAGTCGCAGGACCCGCAGGTGCGTGACTACGTCTACCAGCGCCTGGCTCGCCTGCAGGCGCAGCCGGCGAACGTGGATCAGGCGATCGCCACCCTGCGCAAGGGGCTGGATGAAAACCTGGCCAACGAGGCGAAGATGCGTGCCGAGCACGAGAAGATGCGCGCTGCCTGGCAGCAGCGTGCCGGCCAGGCCGCCCCCGCGGCCAGGTAGGTTCCGCCGAGGCGAGGAACGGGCGGCGCGATGGTTTCGGCCGTCGCGCCGTTTCAGGATGCCCGCTCGGCCTGCTTGGCGCGCTGCCACAGTTGCTCCTGTTCATCGAGCGTGCGCTCGGCGAACGCCGTGCCCTCGGCAGCGGCCAGCTGTTCCATCTGCCGGAACCGGCGCTCGAACTTTGCGTTGGCATGCCGCAGCGCCTGCGAGAAGTCGACGCCGGCGTGGCGCGCCAGGTTCACCATCACGAACAGCACGTCGCCGATTTCATCCTGCAGGCGCGCCGGATCGGCGCCGTTGGCGAATTCGACCCGCACCTCTTCCACTTCCTCGGCCAGCTTCTCCAGCACCGGCTCGGGGCCCGGCCATTCGAAGCCGGTGGCGGCAGCGCGCTGCTGAAGCTTGTAGGCGCGCTTCCACTCCGGCAGGCCCGTCGAGATGCCGGCCAGCGCACTGTCGTCCATCGACGCGCCTTTCGCCGCGCGTTCGGCCGACTTGATCTGCTCCCACGCCTGCATCTGCTCGGTGAGGTCGGCGTAGCGCGTGTCGCCGAACACGTGGGGGTGGCGGCGCAGCATCTTCGCGCTGATCGCGTGGGCCACGTCGGCGAACTCGAACAGGCCGCGCTCGGAGGCCATCTGGGCGTGGAAAACCACCTGCAGCAGCAGGTCGCCGAGTTCGTCGCAAAGGTCGGTCCAGTCCTGCCGATCGATCGCATCGGCGACCTCGTAGGCCTCCTCGATGGTATAGGCCGCGATCGAGGAAAAGTCCTGTTGCACATCCCACGGACAGCCTTTCTGCGGATCGCGCAGGCGCGCCATGATGCCTAGCAGATCATCGAGGCCGTGTTTGGTCATGAGATGAAAAGTGAGTGGAGAGGAGTGATGAGTGAGAGAAAGCCAAGAAGCCGGCGTGAGGGAGCGGGATGGAGTGAACCCCTCTCGCTACTCGCTCCTTTTCATTCACTCCTCGCCTTTGAGCAGCCGTGCGGCCCAGTCGATCGCACGATCGCCCACCGCGATGAACTCCGGATTCAGCAGCGATTCGCCCCGGTTGTAGCGGAACGGCTGGCCGGCCAGATCCAGCACGGCGCCGCCGGCCTCGTCGAGCACGCATTGTGCCGCCGCGGTGTCCCATTCGCTGGTGGGGCCCAGGCGCAGATAGACGTCCGCATCACCGCGCGCGATCAGGCAGAACTTCAGCGACGAGCCCAGCGGCACCATCCGGTAGTCGTCGCCGATCAGGCGTTGCAGCACCTCGCCCTGCGCACCGCCGTGCGAGCGGCTGCCGGCCACCGTCGGCGGCTGCGCCAGCGCCCGTGCGTGAATGCGCTGCCATGCGCCGTCCGCCTGTGTCTGCAGCCAGGCGCCCTGGCCTTGCGCGGCGACGTACAGCTCGCCGGTCACCGGCGCCAGCACGACGCCGAGCACGCTGCGGCGATCGTCGATCAGGGCGATGTTGACGGTGAATTCGCCGTTGCGCTTGACGAACTCGCGAGTGCCATCAAGCGGATCGACCAGCCAGTAGCGCGACCACTGCTGGCGTTCGGACCACGGCCGCGCGCTGGCTTCCTCCGACAGCACCGGCCATTGCTCATCGAGCGCAGACAGGCCCGCCATGATGGCCTGCTGGGCGGCGAGGTCGGCGGCAGTCAGCGGCGACGCATCGTCCTTCATCTGCACCGCGAAGTCGCCGTGGTAGACATCCAGGATGGCCACCCCCGCCGCGCGTGCGATGACGCCGATCTTCCTTGCCAGTTCGGGCGGCATGCTCATGATTTCCGGAACCTTCCGGCAAGATATTCGCGGGCCATGAACAGCGCGGCGATCGAGCGCCCCTCGGTGACGTCGTCACGGCCGAGCAAGGTGTGCAGTTCGGACATCTTCCATGGCACCACTTCGAGTTCCTCCGGTTCGTCGCCGACCAGCTTTTCGGGATACAGGTCCTGGGCCAGCACCACGTGCGCCATGTGCGTCATGTACGACGGCGACAGCGACAGGTTGTGCAGGATCTTCAGCTTGTGCGCGCCGTAGCCGATCTCCTCCTTCAGCTCGCGCTCGGCGCCCTGCTCGGCGGTCTCGTCCTGGTCCAGCCTGCCCTTGGGCAGGCCGAGTTCGTAGCGTCCCACGCCACCGCCGTATTCGCGCACCAGCAGCACCGTCTCGTCATCCAGCATCGGCACGATGATGACGGCACCCAGGCCGCTTCCCTTCAGCCGCTCGTAGGTGCGGCGCTCGCCGTTGGAAAACTCCAGGTCGACCTGCTCCACATGCAGGAAATGGCTGTCGGTGACGTCGCGGGTCGCGTGGATGATCGGTAGTTTGCGCATCCGCCCATTCTAGCTCGCGTGGCTCAGCGCCGCAGGCGCTGCAGCGCCTGCGCGTGGATCGCGGGCGTGCCGGCCAGCACGCTGCGCGTGTCCAGACCCGGCGCAGCGCCATGCAGGTCGGTGAACACGCCGCCGGCCTCGCGCACGATCACCGCCAGTGCCGCCACGTCGAGGATGTTCACGTCCGACTCGATCACCAGATCGAGGCTGCCGCGCGCCAGCAGGTGGTAGTGGCAGAAGTCGCCATAGCCGCGGATCCGGTTGCTGTCGCGGATCAGCGCGCCCAGCGCATCCCAGCGGGAGTCGCCGGTGAGGGTCCGGATGTTGCCGGTGGAAATCGAGGCCGCGCCCATTTCGCCGGTCGCCGCCACGCGCACGCGTTCGCCGTCCAGCCAGGCACCTTCGCCGGCGCTGGCCCACATCGTCTCGCCGTAGACCGGCGCGCTCGACACGCCGAGCACCAGTTCGTCGCCATCCATCAGGGCGATCTGGGTGGAGAAGAACGGCGTGCGGCGCACGAAGCTCTTGGTGCCGTCCAGCGGATCGACCAGCCACAGCAGGCCGCCGCGCTCGCCGTCCAGGCCGAACTCCTCGCCGTAGATCGATGCCTGCGGCAACGCGGCCTGCAGGATCTTCCGGATCGCCTGCTCGGCTTCGCGATCGGCCACGGTGACCGGCGTGGCGTCGGACTTCAGTTCCACCTCGACGCCACGACGCCAGTAGTGGCGGATCACCTCGGCGGCCGCCGCGGCCGCGTCGCGGGCGGCTGACAGGGCTGTTGCGGCGATATCGGGAGTCATGCCGGTCTCGTTCCTTCAAAGGGTGGGCGCTGGCGGCGCATTGGCGGCCAGTCCGCCATGGCGCCGGATATGCGTACTGCCGTCCGCTGCCGGTGCCGCCAGCGTGGCCAGCCAGCGACGCAGCATCGGATCAGTCTGTCGGCTGCGCAACGTGGCGTCCAGTCGCCAACCCAGCGGACTGAGCTGCAACCCGCCGGCAAGCTGCAGCGGACCGCTGCCGGCGTCGCGCAGCTGCACGTCGATCACTCCGCCCCGTGCCTGTGCGGTGGCCTGCAATTCGCCCAGTGCGACGTCGCCCTGCGGCGTCCGCATGACCGCGTCGTGCCAGCTCGCCTGCGCGTCCAGCTGCATCGGCCAGCCTGCGCGCAGCCGCGCGTGGGCAACCTGCAGTTGCAGTTCGCCCCGCGGTTTCCCCCAGGGCGTGGCGAGTTCCTCACCGATCGCCGTCGAGCTTGCCCGGACGTTCGCGTCGCGCACTTCCACTTCATCACCGGGCAGGCGTTCCAGCCCGCCCGAAAGATGCAGCTGCGGCCCATCGAAGTCCAGGCGCAGGCGCGGCTGGCCCAGCAGAGCGCTTCGTGACAGCTGCCATTGCAACTGGCCGCGGGTCCGCCCGTCCGCCGCAATCACAGCGCCGACATGGCCGTTCCACACGCTGCCGCTGACCTGCTGCAGACGGATGCCGTGCAGCGACGGCTCGATCCACGGCAGCGCCCAGCGCGCGGGCAGGAAGCACAGCAGCGCGGCGGCCAGCACCAGCAACAGGACGAAACCGATCAGGCAAGTTCGCAATGACTTCAAGCGTGTAATTCCAGGTGGGACGATGCACGGGCTTGAGCGACTGTCGCGCTGCACCGATGATAGCCGGATGACCAACCTCGCAAACGGCAACACGGCGCTCGCGGCGCGCGACCTGCGCCATGTCTGGCACCCCTGCACCCAGATGCACGATCACGACCCCACGGGCTCGAACAGCGTGCCGATGCTGCCGATCGTGCGGGGCGAGGGCGCCTGGCTCGTCGATGCCAACGGCAAGCGCTACCTGGACGGCATCAGTTCGTGGTGGACCAACCTGTTCGGCCATGCCAATCCGCGCATCGCCGCGGCCCTGGCCGAGCAGGCGCGCACGCTCGAACACGTGATCTTCGCCGGTTTCACCCACGAACCGGCCATCGCGCTGGCCGAAGAGCTGGCAAGGATCACGCCGCCCGGACTGGATCGGGTGTTCTACGCCGACAATGGTTCGGCGGCGATCGAAGTAGCGCTGAAGATGAGCTTCCACTACTGGCTCAACCAGGGCCACGGCGAGAAGACCCGCTTCATCGCGCTGACCGGCAGCTATCACGGCGAGACCCTGGGCGCGCTGTCGGTGAGCGATGTCGCGCTGTACCGCAAGACCTACGCGCCGCTGCTGCTGACGCCGTTCCTGGCGCCGTCGGCGGATACTTATCAGGCCGAACCCGGCGAATCGCCCGAACAGGCGGCTACGCGCGCCCTCGCCGCCCTGCGCGTGCTGCTCGAGCAGCACGCGCACGAAACCTGCGCGGTGATCGTCGAGCCGCTGGTGCAATGCGCCGGCGGCATGCGCATGTATCACCCGGCGTATCTCACCGGCCTGCGCGCGCTGTGCGACGAGTTCGCCGTGCACTTCATCGCCGACGAGATCGCCGTGGGCTTCGGCCGTACCGGTACGCTGTTCGCCTGCGAACAGGCCCCTGCAGCATCCGGGCGCAGCGGCGTGTCGCCGGATTTCATGTGCCTGTCGAAGGGACTGACCGGCGGTTTCCTGCCCCTGTCGGCCGTGCTGACCAGCGAGGCGATCTACCAGGCTTTTTACGCCGAACACAATGCCGGCAAGGCGTTCCTGCACTCGCACAGCTACACCGGCAATCCGCTGGCCTGCCGCGTGGCGCTGGAGACGCTGGCAATCTTCCGCGACGAATCGGTGCTGGAGCGCAACCGTCATTTGGCCGTCCATCTGGGTCGCCGGCTGGAGGCCCTGCGCGATCACCCGCATGTCGCCGACGTGCGCCAGACCGGCATGATCGCGGCGGTGGAGCTGGTCGCCGACAAGGCCAGCCGGCGACCGTTCCCGGCACAACAGCGGCGGGGCTTGCGCGTCTACCTGCACGGCCTGGAGCACGGCGTGCTGTTGCGACCGCTGGGCGACGTGATCTATTTCATGCCGCCCTACGTGGTCAGCACGGCGGAAATCGACCTGCTGGTCGACACGGCCATCGCCGGAATCGAGTGCGCCGTCAGCCACTGAACGGGGCGCGAGGCCTGTCCAGGGCACGCGCCCGCGCTATGCTGGGCGACCGCTCCATGCCATCCGGTTCCCATGCGCACGATCCGTATCCACCTCGACCAGCCACTCAGCGTCTCGGCGGAAATCGCCTTGCCGGCCCAGGCCGCCGAGCACGTCGGCCGGGTGCTGCGCATGAATGCGGGCGACCCGCTCACCGTGTTCAACGGCGACGGCAGCGACTACGACGCGACCATCGTGGCGCTGGGCAAGCGCGACCTGCGAGTGCGGATCGACGCGAAGCTGCCCGTGCAGAACGAGTCGCCCCTGCCACTGACCCTGGCCCAGGGCGTGGCGCGGGGCGAGAAGATGGACCTGATCGTGCAGAAGGCCACCGAGCTTGGCGCCGTCCGCATCGTGCCGCTGCTCACCGAACGTTCGGAAGTGAAGCTGGACCCCGCACGTGCCGAAAAGCGGCTGGCCCACTGGCGTGCAGTCGCGGCCAGCGCCTGCGAACAATGCGGACGCGCGCGGTTGCCCGAGATCACCCCGGCACAGCCACTGGCCGGCTGGCTGGCCGGGCTCGCCGATGACGGTGCGTTGCGTCTTGCCCTGTTGCCGGAGGGCGCTCGTTCGGCCCGCGAACTGCGCTTCGGGGCCGCCGGCGGCCTGCTGGTGATCGGCCCGGAAGGCGGCCTGGGCGAGCGCGACATCGACGCGCTGACCCGGACCGGTTTCGAGGGATTGCGACTGGGCCCGCGCATCCTGCGCACGGAAACGGCGGGGCTGGCCGCCATGGCGGCCCTGCAGGCGCTGCACGGCGACGGCTGATTCACCGCCCCGAGATCACCGCCCCGAAATCACCGCCACGAGACTCGCCCCGGAAACTTGAAACAAGCCGCGACCTCTCAGTCGTCGGCGTCGACCGAGCCGTCTTCCACCGTCTCGACGGTGTCCATCACCCCGGAATCGTCGTACAGGTCGAGCAAGGTGGCCTCGATCCATTCCAGGTCAGGAATCATCGCCACGTCATCGCGCACCAGCACATGGGCGCGCACGCCCGGCTGCAAGGGCTTGCCGTCATGGGTGGGAATGATCAGCTCGGCGTTCAACGTGGTCAGGCGCGGGAAGCCCTGGGTCAGCACCGCGATGAACGGCAGCTTCGGGTTGCCGCCAAGCGCCTTCAACACGGCCACGCGCACGCTCAGGTCGGCGTCGCCCGCCTCGGTGCCGGCCAGTTCGGCAAATGACACCAGCGGCACGCGCCAGCCACGCCACTGGATCCGTCCCAGCATCCAGGCGGGGGCGCCGGGCAGCGGCTCGGGCGTGCTCTGGGTGATCACTTCGGCGATGTTGGCGTTGGGCAACAGCAGGCGCTGGTTGCCTACCGGCACCAGGACGCAGCGGATTTCACGCGGCAGCGGATCACTCATGGAAACACCTCGATCAGGCGCGCCGCCAACTCGGTCGGCGTGCCGGAAAAACTGACCAGCCGCTCGGCGAAGATCCCGCTGACCATGTCAGCGAAATGTTCCCCGGACGACGACTCTACCCAGACCTGGCCGCCACGATCGTGGACCGCCTGCGCGCCGGCCACCGCATCGTTGCCGCGCCCCGCGAAAACGATCGCCAGTGCATCGCGGCCAAACACGCTCGCCGCCATGGTCAGGCTGGCGTCGATCGACGGTGCTTCGGCGGACTCGCCGCCGGTGGCCTGCAGCTCGATGCTGCCGTCACGGCGCAGGCGCACCTGCTGGCCCGCCGGCACCATCAACACCTCACCCGATCCGGCGCGACGGCCCTGTTCGGCCAGTCGCACGGGCAACGCGCAATGCGCCTTGAACTTCTCCGCCAGCGCCACATCGGACTGTTCGCCCACGTGCTGGGTATGCAGGAAGGTCAGCCGCGTGGTCACAGGCAACGCTGCCAGGAAGGCACAGACCGAATCGACGCCATCGGTGGCGGCGCCAAGCACTACCACCCGGCTCAGCGCGCTGCCCAGTTCGTCCAGCACCATCTCGTGGTCGATCACGCGTTCGTAGGGTTGCGGTGCGACGGCCTCTTCCATCGAAACCAGCTCGAGACTCATCACCGGCTCGATATCCGCCGCGACCGCATCGGCATCGGGCGCAAGAAAATCGGCCGCACTCATCTTCTCGATGCCGAACATGCCGGCATCGGGCTTTTCCGGTGCCGCTGGCGCCGCGTCTTCGTCGACCAGGCTCCATGCATCCGGCGCGCGTACGCCCGGCGCGTTGTCGGCCATGAGCGGATGCGGCGCCGAAGCCGGCGTCGTGGCCGCGCCGGTATCGACCAGGGCAGACAGTTCGAGATGATCGATCTGGAACGTCGGCGGCGTCACGCTGGCCAGCACCGGCGCTGCTTCCGCCGGCGGCGCGTCAACGGTCGCCACCACGTCGAAGTCCGCTGCCGGTCCGGCCGCGCCTGCATCATGGAAATTGCCATCGTGGAGTGGCGGCGGCTCGAGGTCATCCACGAAACGCAGGCCGGGGCCCGAGGTGACCTCGTCTTCGGCTGGCAAATCACCCGAGGCCAGCAAGGCCTCGAGCTCTGCCGCCAGGTTCTCCGATTCGGCGGTGGCGATCTGCTCGTGCTGGCCATCCGCGTCGTCGTGCACGGGCAGGAAATCGTCCGCGTCGGGTTCCGCTGCCGCCATCGTCGGAGCGACATCCACCACTTCGTCGACCACCGGTTCCGGCGCTGCAGCCGGTTCGACGGGCTCGGCGGCAGCGACGGGAGTCGGCGTCACGGTCGGCGGCGGAGCCACGGCAGCTGGCATGTCGACGAGGTGTGGACCGTCCGGGCGCGGCGGGTCCACATCACCGGCCGCCAGCACCTTGACGGCCAGATGTCGCGCCCAGCGGTCGCGATCCCAGCCGGCCAGCGAGCGGCTGGCCTGCGCATCATTGAAGACCACCCGGGGGCGTTCGTCGTCGATCACGTCGTACAGGTGATCGAGCGCATCGTCGGCGCTGTCGTCCAGGTTGATGACCAGCACGTCGGCGCCCACCTGCCGCAGCAGTTCACGACTCAGGCTGGAAACCCCGCCCTCGTGCACGATGCGTGCACCACGTTCCTGCAGCGCCTCGCGCAGCTGGCCAACCAGTTCGGTATCGTCAAACAGCAGGGCAACCGCCGGCGCCATTTCAGTCATGAACAGGCTCCGTTGCTCGCTGCTCCAATACTTCGCCGATCTGCACCAGCAGCTCCGCTTCCTGGTACGGCTTGCCGAGGTAACGATCCACGCCGATGTCGAACGCTCGCTGGCGATGCTTGTCGCCGCTGCGCGAGGTGATCATGATGATCGGCACGTCGCGCAGTCGCGGGTCGGCCTTCATGTGGGTCGCCAGCTCGTAACCGTCCATGCGCGGCATTTCGATGTCGAGCAGCATCAGGTCGGGCACGCGCTCGTGCAGCTTCTCCAGCGCATCGACACCGTCCTTTGCCGTGCTGACCTCGTACTCGTGGCGTTCCAGCACGCGGCCGGTGACCTTGCGCATGGTGATGGAGTCGTCGACCACCATCACCAGCGGACGCACCTGGACTTCCTCGACCACCGGCGCCTGCACCGCGCTGAGGCCTTCGGACAGGCGCTGGTCGCGGCGGATCATGCCGTGACGCACCAGCGGCGCCAGATCGAGAATGATCAGCACCGAGCCGTCGCCCATGATCGTGGCGCCGAGCAGGCCGGGCACCGAACTGATCTGCGGGCCCACCGACTTCACCACGATCTCGCGCGAACCCAGCACCGCGTCGATGCGGATCGCCGCGCGCAGGTCGCCTGCGCGGGTCAGCAACAGCGGCTGCTGTTCGTCTTCGGCCGGCAGACCCGGCGGCAGACCGAGCAACTCGGCCAGATCATGAATGCCGAACGCCTCGTTGCCGTAGTTGAACGACGGCTCGTCCTGCGCCATCAGGGCGGTCAGCTCTTCCGGATTGACCCGGGCCACGCCCTGCACCGAGGTCATCGGGATCGCGAAGGTCGCCTCGCCGATGCGCACCAGGATGGCCTGGGTCACCGCGAGCGTGAACGGCAGGCGCAGGATGAAGGTGCTGCCCTGGCCTTCTTCCGACTCGATCGACAGTGAACCGCCGAGCTGCTTGATCTCGTTGGCGACCACGTCCATGCCGACGCCACGGCCAGCCAGCTGGGTCACCGTGCTGGCGGTGGAGAAGCCCGGCTGGGTGATCAGTGACAGCAACTGGTTGTCGGTCGGCTTGGTCTCGGCACGCAGCAGGCCGCGCTCGATGCCGCGCTTGCGGATGGCTTCGCGGTTCAGGCCGCGACCGTCGTCGCTGACCCGCACCACCACCTCGGTCGCCTCGCGGGCCACCGTGATGTGCACCGAGCCCTCGACCGGCTTGCCGGCCTTGCGGCGATCCGCCGGGCTCTCGATGCCGTGGGCGATCGCGTTGCGCAGCATGTGCTCGAACGGGGCCTTGATTCGATCCAGCAGGTTGCGGTCCATTTCACCGTGGGCACCGTCCACGTACAGCTGGGCCTGCTTGTGCTCTTCCTGCGCCGCCTGACGCAAGGTGCGACGCAGGTTCGGCACCATCGTGTCGAACGGCAGCATGCGGGTGCGCAGCAAACCGTCCTGCAGTTCGGTACTGACCCGCGACTGCTGGATCAGCAGGGTCTCGGCCTGGCGCGTCAGCTCGTCCAGCATGTTCTGGATGGACACCAGGTCGGATACCGACTCGGCCAGTGCACGCGAATACTGCTGCAGCTGCGAGTAGCGGTCGAGCTCGAGCGGATCGAACACGGTGAGGCCCGCTTCGCGATGCTCGCGCTGGAAGCGCGCGATGATCTGCGCCTCGGTCTCGATTTCCAGCATGCGCAGCTGGCTGCGCAGACGGGCCACCGTCTGTTCCAGCTCGACCAGGTTGAAACGGTAACCGGCAACCTGCTGTTCCAGTCGCGAACGGTAGATCGCCACTTCGCCGGCATGGTTGACCAGGCTGTCGAGCAGGTCGGCGCGAACGCGGATCTGTTCCTGCGACGACCGCACCTCTTCCTCGGCCTCGGGCATCAGCTCGGGCAGGTCGGAGTCGGTGGTGGCGCCCTGACGCGGTGCAGACGCCACGGCTGCGACGGCCGGGGTCGCCATGACCGCAGCGGCCAGCGAGGCATCGTCGGCGAACGTGGTTTCACCGGCCAGCGCCAGCAGATGATCGATCATGCCCTGCGGATAGTCGGACACCTGACCCTGCGAAACCTGCTGCACCATCGAGTGCAACTGGTCAAAGCTCGCTTCCAGCGCGGAAATCAGCGGCGCGGTCTTGGCCGTGTCGCGGATCGGCTTCTCGAGCAGGGTTTCGATGGCGTGGCTGAGATCGCCCACCGCCATCAGACCGGCGATGCGCGCACCACCCTTGAGGGTATGCAGGTCACGCTGCAGTTCGGCCACGTGCGACAGGTCGGCCGAATCGGCGTGCCACTGGGCCAGGACGCCATCGGCGTGGTCCAGAATCTCGCGGGCCTCGTCGATGAAGACTTCCAGCAGGTCGGCATCGATATGGCCGAGGCTCGCCGGGGCGTGAGCGGATTCCGGCGTCGGTGCGGCATCGACCTTCGCCACGGCTTCGGATTCGGCCCGCTTCGCGGCAGCCTGTTCGGCAGCCAGCTTCTCGGCAGCAGCGCGTTCCGCGGCAGCCTGCTCGGCAGCCTGCTTCTCGGCGGCAGCGCGTTCCGCGGCGGCCTGCTCGGCAGCCAGCTTCTCGGCGGCAGCACGTTCCGCGGCAGCCTGCTCGGCAGCCAGTTTCTCGGCAGCAGCACGTTGCGCGGCGGCCTGCTCGGCAGCCAGCTTCTCGGCGGCAGCGCGTTCCGCGGCGGCCTGCTCGGCGGCCAGTTTCTCGGCGGCAGCGCGTTCCGCGGCAGCCTGCTCGGCAGCCAGCCTCTCGGCGGCAGCGCGTTCCGCGGCAGCCTGCTCGGCAGCCAGCTTCTCGGCGGCAGCCTGTTCTGCTGCGGCGCGCTCGGCAGCCACCTCCTCGGGTGCAAATGCGTCGAGCGCGGCCGCCAGCTCGGCGGTCACCTCGGCGTGATGCGCATCATCCGGATGGACGTCCTGCGCATCATTCCCCGCCGACCGGGCCTCGGCCATGCCGGCTTCTAGGGAAGCGGCCATGATCGCCTCGTCGACACCCGCATGATCCACAAACGCATGATCGGTCGGGGTTGCCGGCTGCACCGGCTCGAGCTCGTCGATCTGTGGCTCGAACACGACGTGCGCCACGCGCGACTCGGGATAGTCGTCGCGCATGTGGACGATCTGCGCGGTGAGCACGTCCGCGTTCGGCAGTTGCGGCTCGGCGGCATCGAACTGGCCCATGACGTGGTCGACCACATCGACGGACTGCCCAAGCAGGCGGACGCCCTCGGCGGTCAGCGGCAGATTGGCGGCACGCAAGCGCTTGAACAGCGACTCCAGCGGCGACAACAACTGCGTCAGCAAGGGGATGTCGACCATCGCAATCGCACCGTGCAGCGTGTGCACGGCGCGCAACAGTTCCTCGCCGACCGGCAGTTCACCCTCGCAACGCTGGATCGCGCCACGAATGGTCTGCAGATACTGGGCCACTTCGCTGCGCAGGATTTCCAGCAGCACCGGATCGACCGGCGGCATCACCGGCATCGCGATGGCGTGGTCCGGGGCGGCAGGCTCGTCTTCGACAAGCGCGCCAGCCATGCCGGCCAGGCCCGCCGTCGGCACCGAAGCCGCGGTCGAGTCGAGACGCGGCACCCGCCGGCGAACGGTGCGACGGACCGTTTCGGTAGCCGTCGACACATGGTCTTCCAGTCGCGCCGGGTTGCCCGCCGCCAGTTGCCCGGCGGTGTGCATGATCGCGCTGAGCGGAGCGCTCGGCTGCCCCTCGCCCTTGAGGGCGGCGAGCAATCCGGGCAGCGCGGCGATGGCATGCCGCACCAGCGCCTGCACGTTGGCATCGGGCTGGATGCTGTTGTCGAGCACGCGGTTGAGCATGTCCTCGACTTTCCAGGCGAACTCGCCCAGCACGCCGGCGCCGACCAGGCGACCCGAACCCTTCAGGGTGTGGAACGAACGACGGATGCTGACCAGCGACGACGTCTGCGCGGGATCAGCCAGCCAGGTCTTCTCGGCGCCGAGCAGGTTGTCGATCTCCTCCTGCATCTCTTCCAGGAAGATGTCGCGGATATCGTCATCGATGCCTTCGGCGTCGATGTTGAAGTGGGTGTTGTCGGCCAGCGCGTCGCGCACCGGCACCTGCTCGACCACTTCCTCCTCGACCTCGACCCAGTCGCCATCCTCGTCATGGGCGTCGCCGCCCACCAGCATGTTCGGTGCCGGCGCCTCGGTCTGGGCCAGGCGCAGACCGTCGAGATCGTGCGCCGGGGCCGCAGATGCACCGCTGTCGCCCACGAACAGGCCGGTGAGGTCCACGCCCGGCAGCAGGCTGACCGATTCGGACAGTTCCGGATGTTCCGCATCGATGCCAGCGAGGCCCACCGCCGGCGCCATGGCGTCTGCTGCGACAGGGGCGGTGCTGACTTCGCGCTGGGCGGGAACCGGCCAGTAACCCAGCAGGCCGAGGCTGTGCTCGGCCACGTCGAGGATGTGTTCCAGCCCGCCACGGTGCTCGCGGGCCGCCTCGAGGTAATACTCCAGGGCAGCCAGGGCATCGGCCAGATGATCCATCTGGGTGCCGCTGGGCACGCGCCGATCCTGCAGCAGTTCGTAGTCGACGAAGCGACCCACGCCCTGCGCAAGTTCGGCCGGACGAGGCGAAGACAGCATGCGCATGGCGCCCGCCACTTCATCCATCTGCAGCGGTGCGCCGGCGAGTCGATCGTGCTCCCAGCCGGATTCGACGAACGCGACGATCGCGTCCTTGACCCGACCGGTGTTGGCGATGGCTTCCTGCATCAGCGTGGTGACGACGCCGAGTGCCTCGCTGCGTGGCAGCGCGTGCATGGCATCGCCAGCGCCCGGTTCGCCGTCGGAACCGAGGCTTTCGATGTGATCGTCCAGCGAGGCCTCGACGTAAAGCAGGGCCCCGGCGACATCGAGCAGGGTCTCTTCATCGGCGGCGCGCAGCCGGTTGGCAATCTCGTCGAGCACCCGACGCTGTTCGGTGACCACGCGGCGCGGCACGGCCAGCGCCAGCATGCCCAGGGTATCGCCGACGCGCTCGAGCACCTCGCCCTGCACGGCCAGCTGGGCGGGGTCGCCATTCTGCTGGCGCAGGAACAGGTCCAGCGCTTCCTTGACGCGCAGCAGGTCGTCCTTCAACGCACGGGAAACGGAATCGAGCAGGGCACGATTGTGTCCCGCCATCGAGCCGCGCGCGTGCTCGAGTTCGCCGGCGTCCGGCAACAGGGCGTCCAGACCGTAGGTGCTGCGCAACAGCTCCATCTGCGGGCTGCGTTGCTTGGCCTGGGCCACGATGTACAGAAGCTTGCAGGCGACTTCGTCCGCCTCGCCACCGCGCAGGCTGTGTTCGCCCTGCTCGATCAGCAGGCGGATGTTGCGGTCGACCTTGCCGATCAACTGGCGTACTTCGCCCGCGAAACCCTTCAATGCACCCTGTTCGAGGCCCTCGAGAACACCGGCGGCGATCCACCAGAGGCGTCGCCCGTGCACGTGATAGCAGCGGGCGGTGATCGCCAGCAGGGTCTTGCGCATGTTGACCAGCTGCACCGCGGCGTTCTGGCCGCGAAACCAGCCGAGCAGTTGCTGCTGGAAGCGCAGGCGCAGGTCGACCAGCTCGGCGCGATGCGCCTCGGCATAGGCCTCGCTCATCGCCGCCGGGGCCTGCTCGGGCAGGAAGGCGTCGAGATTGGGGTGGAACATCGCCGATTCGGGCAATGCTTCCTGGCCACGGCTGGCGCGCAGGTCATTGAGCAGCGGCAGCAGCACCACCGGCACGTCGCGGTGCCCGCTGGACAGCCGCTCGAGGTAGTCGGGCAGCTGCATCAGGCCGCGCATCAGCGCGGCATACGCTTCCTCGCGCTGGGCGACATGATCCTCCAGCAGGGCGATGGCGAGGGCCTCCATCTCTGCGGTGACCATGGCCGCGCCGTACAGCTCGACCATCTGCAAGGTGCCCTGCACCTGATGCAGATGGTCGGCACAGGTGCGCATGAAATCGCGCTTGCCCGGATTGTCGACGTAGGACTCCAGTGCCTCGCGGGCGATCGACAAGGTGTCGTCGAGCTCCGGCTTGACCCATTGCAGCGTCGTGAAATCGATGTGGTCTTGAAGTCTCATGCGCCTCTCTCAATGGTTGCACAACGCCAGCATCCTGCAACCATCGAGACTGCCCCCTGTCTTGTGCTTTTCTCAATCGCGCCGGAAAGCGGCACGGCCGATGTCAACCCGGCAGCTTGAAGTGAGCCACCGAACGCCGCAGATCGCTCGCCAGCTGTGCCAGCGTACCGATCGAGTCGGCCGTCTGGCTGGCACCTTGCGAGGTCTGCGAAGTAATTTCCTGAATCGCGTTCATCGAGACGGAGACATCCGTCGCCGCCGCGGACTGCTCGCGTGCTGCGGTCGAGATGTTCTGAATCAGCGCGGACAGATCGTGCGAAACGCGTTCGATGTCACCCAGTGCGCTACCGGCATCCTCCGCCAGGCGTGCACCGGCGACCACCTCCGCGGTGGTCTGTTCCATCGAGTTCACCGCCTCGTTGGTATCGGACTGAATCGTCTGCACCAGCGTTTCGATACGCTTGGTGGCGCTGGTCGAGCGTTCGGCCAGTCGCTGCACTTCGTCCGCCACGACCGCGAAACCGCGTCCCGCCTCACCGGCCGAGGCCGCCTGGATCGCCGCGTTCAACGCCAGGATGTTGGTCTGCTCGGCGATGTCGTTGATCAGTTCGACGATCGAGCCGATCTCCTGCGAGGATTCGCCCAGCCGCTTGATGCGCTTGGAGGTCTCCTGGATCTGGTCGCGGATCGAGTCCATGCCGGAGATCGTCTCGCGCACCACTTCGGCGCCGTGCGAGGCGATCTTCACCGATCGCTCCGCCACGTCGGCCGATTCGGCCGAATCCCTGGACACCGTGTCCATCGAGGTCACGATCTGGTTGATGGCCGAGGTGGCCGAGCTGATCTGCTGTGCCTGCTGTTCCGCCGCGTTGGCCAGATGGCGGGCGGTGGTCTGGGTTTCCTGCGCCGACGAGGAGACCTGCTCGGAGGTCTCGTTGATCGTGGTCACCAGTGAACGCAGCTCGTCGATGGCGTAGTTCACCGAGTCGGCGATGGCGCCGGTGATGTCTTCGGACACCGTGGTCTTCACGGTCAGGTCGCCTTCCGCCAGCGAGCCCATCTCGTCCAGCAGGCGCATGATCGCCTCCTGGTTGCGCTGGTTCAGCTCGGTACTCTGGGCGAACCGCTTGCGCTGGTCGCGCACCAGGGTGATGACCAGCAACAGGGCGAAGGCCACCGCGGCGATCGCGCCGAGCAGGCCCCACCACACGTTCGGGAACAGCCGGCGCAGCGGCAGCTTGCCGATCTGCTCGGACAGGTCGTTTGCACGCAGCAGCACGGTCTGCGAATCCAGCGAAGCCTGGTTGCCGGCGCGCTTCACGTCGGCGATGTTGCCGGCGGCGGCGACCAGCTTGGAAACCGGGTCGGCCAGCTGGTTCCAGCTGGCGTCCATGTCGGTCAGGATCTTGCGGGCGTTGGAGTCGTTGATCGGCTTCACGCCGCTGTCGGGGTTGCCTTCGATCAGGCCCTTGAGCACGTTGCCGTACAACTGCGCGTCGCGGAACAGGCCGTCGGCGGCAGACTGGGCGCTGTCGCCACCCTGCAGCACTTCCTGCACGCGGCGGATGATTCGGTCAGCCGACAGCATCTGGCGGGAGGTGCCCAGCATCTGTTCGGAGCTGCCGTTGCGCTGCTGCAGGATGTTGACCACCTGCTCCATGCTCGAGTTGAGCAGGGGCATCTGCTGCGAAAGCGTGGCAGCGCGCTGTCCGGAGTCGAGCACCACGGCCTTGTTCGACAGGATCTTGCCGATGTCGGCGTCGAGCTGTCTCCAGGAAGCATCCAGCGCATTGACGGCGCGACCCGCGGGGGTGACGTTGTTGTCCGCATACGGCTGCATGCCGCCCTTGGGATCACCCTTGTTCAGCCGCTGCACCGCGGAATCAATCGCGTTGCGGGTGGACTCGAGCTCCTTGAAGGAGTCGGTGTTGCCATCGGCCGATTCCAGCGCGAACTTCGCCGTCTGCTGTGACAGCACCTGGATCTGCGTGGTCAGCGCGATCGCCTGGCGATCTTCACTGTTCTTCTGGTTGAGCAGGAAGAAATCCAGTGCCGCGAAACCGATCGCAATCAGCAGCAGGACAATGAGTGCGGTGTAACCGCGTTCCCTGCTGACGCCCCCTGTAGTGCTCATGTTCACCTCATCCGTCTAACTGTCTGCATTGCCGGCCCCGCACAGCGGATACCGGCCAGGGAATATTGTCCCAAGTTTCCGGCCCGTTCCGGCGCCGGCCCTCCATGCCACTTCCGCCTGCGTGTGCTCAGGCGGCGGCCTGGCGGAAATCCGGCGCTCGCACCAGCCGGTTCATGCTGAAAATGGCCATCTGTTGCTCGCCCACCCGGCTTTCGGCAAAACGCACCAGTCGCGGATCATCTTCGCGCCCGGCATCGCGCCGCTGTTCCTCGTCGACCGTACGCTGGCCGAACACCTCGTCCACCAGCAGGGCCACGTTGCCGCCACCCTGACGCACCACCAGCAAGCGGGTCCGGTCGGTGTGCTGCGTGCGCTCGCCGAACAGGAATCGGCCGAAGTCGATCACCGGCACCAGGTTGCCGCGCACATTGGCCACGCCGAGCAGCCAGGGCTGGGTGCCCGGCACGGCGGTGAGCACGGGCACGGCCAGCAACTCGTTGATCTCGTCGATGCCGCTGACCAGCAGGCGCGAACCCACCCGGAAACCGATGCCGCGCCACAGTCCGGGCGCCTCGAACTTTTCCTGCGTGTCCGACGCGTGAGCCAGCGACAGCCGCTCGTACTGGGCAAGGATCTCGAAAGGGGTGCGGTTGACGGACTGGTTCATTTCTCGCTCGGCAACAATTCGTTGATGCAGGCCAGCAGTTCTTTCTCGTTCACCGGCTTGGTGATGAAGGCCCGCGCACCCTGGCGCAGTCCCCACACGCGATCGGTTTCCATCGACTTGGTGGTGATCATCACGATCGGGACGTTCTGGGTCTTCGGATCGCGGGTAAGCGTGCGCGTTGCCTGGAAGCCGTTCATGCCGGGCATGATGACGTCCATGATGACGAGGCCGGGCAGATCGCTGCGCACGCGCTCGATGCCCTCTTCGGCGGTATTCACCGCCGCCACCTGGTGTCCCGCGCGTTCAAGCAGGGTGGTGAACACGCGCACGTCGGTCGGCGAGTCGTCGATGATGAGAATATTGGCCACAGGTCCCCCTCAGAATCTGCAGTCAGTGGCTCGATACCGTGCTGACATGGCGATGGATGGCACCAAGCAGCTCGTCACGCGTGAACGGCTTGGTCAGATACTGTTCGGCACCCACGATGCGGCCGCGGGCCTTGTCGAAGAGGCCGTCCTTGGAGGACAGCATGATCACCGGCGTGGCGCGGAACTGGGGGTTGTTCTTGATCAGCGCGCAGGTCTGATAGCCGTCCAGCCGCGGCATCATGATGTCGACGAAGATGATCGCCGGCTTCTGGTCGGAGATCTTGGCCAGGGCCTCGAACCCGTCGACCGCAGTCAGCACGTCGCAGCCCTCTTTCTTCAGAAGGGTCTCGGCCGTGCGGCGGATGGTCTTCGAGTCATCGATCACCATGACCTTGAGACCAGCCAAATCGTTAGCACTCACGTTCAAATTCACTCACTCCCCCTGCGGCCCGCCCCGAGCTCAGGATAGGCACCACGACATGCAACGTCCATGCCGGACGGTGCGCATGCAAAGTTTATTCTTGACGAGCCATCGGCAACCGCTCTGGGACGGTGATTCCGATGGCTTTGCTGTTTACTGCCTGCCCGCCGAGACTGTCAAGCAATAATCACCCGTGTTGTCTGAGGACTGCACAAGGTGACCCATAGTGGCACCATCTGGCCACCGACGACAGCCTCGACCGCTGCCGTCCGCGTCGTGACGTGATGGCCTCCGCGGTCTTCCATCTTAATATAGCGGCCTGCTGTCCCGCTCCCCTCCGCGTGGCGGCCCATTCCGGAGAATCACGATGAGCCTCGCGATCGGCGTGCTGATGGACCCCATCGGCGCAATCAAGGTGGCAAAGGACAGCAGCTTCGCGATGCTGCTGGAAGCGCAGCGCCGCGGCCATTCGCTGCACTACCTCGAACAGGGCGACCTGGCGCTGCGCAACGGTGATCCGTGGGGACGCATGGCCACGCTCGAGGTCCGTGATGATCCGGCCCACTGGCACACCCTGGGCACGCCGCAATGGCGCGACCTGCGCCAGCTCGACGTGGTGCTGATGCGCAAGGACCCGCCGGTCGATGCGCAGTTCATCTACGACACCATGGTGCTGGAAGTCGCCCAGCAAGCCGGCGTGGCCGTGGTCAACGACCCGCGCTCGCTGCGCGACTGCAATGAAAAGCTGTTTGCCCTGCAATTCGGGCAATGCATCGCGCCGACCCTGGTGGCGCGCGATGCCGGCGAACTGCGCCGATTCGCCGCCGAGCACGGCGAAGTGGTGCTGAAGCCGCTGGATGGCATGGGTGGCCGCGGCATCTTCCGGGCGCGGGCGGGCGACAGCAACCTGAACTCGATGCTGGAGACGCTGCTGGGCGGTGACGCCCACGGCGAAGGGCGCCAGTTCGCGATCGCCCAGAAGTACATCCCGGAAATCACCGCGGGCGACAAGCGCATCCTGGTGATCGATGGCGAACCGGCCCCCTACGCCCTGGCGCGAATCCCCCAGGGCAACGAATTCCGCGGCAACCTCGCTGCCGGCGGGCGCGGCGAAGGGGTTCCGCTGTCCGATCGCGACCGCTGGATCGTCGAACAGGTGGCGCCCGAACTGCGCCGGCGCGGCCTGCTGTTCGTCGGCCTCGACGTGATCGGCGACTACCTGACCGAGATCAACGTCACATCCCCGACCTGTGTGCGTGAACTCGACGCCCAGTTCGGGCTTAACATTGCCGGTCAGCTGTTCGACGTCATCGAGCAGCACGTTTCCGGAAACCGCGCCGCGTGAGCCACACTGCAAGCGTCAACTCCCCGCCCGATCCGATCGGCGCCACTTTCCTGTTTTCGCTGCTGCTGCATGGCGTGTTGCTGCTGGGCATCACCTTCCACTTCGTGAAGCCCTCGCCGAGCCTGCCCACGCTGGACGTCACCCTGGTCAACGTGGCCAACCGGCAGGCGCCGGACAAGGCGGACTTCCTGGCCCAGGCCAACAACACCGGCGGCGGCCAGAGCGATCGTGCCGCGCGCCCGTCGGCGCCGTTTTCCGGCGCGATCCCCAAGCCCGACCCCGGGATTGCGGCGCAACCGGTCGACGCCACCACGCCGCAGCCGCGCGAGGCCACCCCGACCCGCATGGTCACCACCAGCAGCGCCAGTGATTTCCAGGTGACCAGCGACACCGCCCGGGATCAGGTGGACCCCCAGCAGCTGACCCCGACCGCGGAAGAACTGAAGCGCCGCGAGGCCATCGCGCAACTGGCCGCCGAACTGCGCAAGAAGAAGGTCGACTACGCCAAGCGGCCCAAGGTGAAGTACCTCACCGCCAGCACCCGCGAATACGCCTACGCCGCCTACATGCGGGGCTGGTCCGACCGGGTGGAGCGGGTGGGCAACCTCAATTACCCCGAAGAGGCGCGCCGCCAGGGCTTGCACGGCGACGTGCTGCTCACCGTGGTGCTCAACCTCGATGGCAGCATCAAGACCATCGAAGTGATCCAGAGCTCCGGCCAGAAGGTGCTGGATGCCGCCGCCGAGCGCATCGTGCGCCTGGCGGCCCCGTTCCCGCCGGCCCCGAAAAGCGCCGAACGCATCGATCAGCTCAACATCACCCGCACCTGGCGCTTCCAGCCGAACAACGTGCTGCAGACTCGCTGAACCTCACGGCACGCGGTTCGGCGAACGGCCCGCACTGCGCTTACAATGCGCGCATGACCGCCGTGCAGCCATCCACACTCACCGGACACTTCCTGATCGCCATGCCCAACCTGGCCGATCCGCCGTTCTCGCGCGGCGTCGCCCTGCTGTGCCAGCACGACGAGGATGGCGCGGTCGGCCTGCTGGTCAACCAGCTTTCCGAGTACAGCTTCGGCGACGTGCTGGCCCAGATGAAGCTGGAGTGCGCGGACAGCGAACTGGCCGATGCGCCGGTCCTGATCGGTGGTCCGGTGCAACAGGAGCGCGGCTTCGTGCTGCATCGCGAGCCCGGCCCCTGGGATTCCAGCTACCGCATCAACGATCACTGGTCGGTCACCACCTCGCGCGACATCCTGGTCGCCATGGCCGCCGGTGAAGGCCCGCGCCAGGCGATCATGGTGCTCGGCTACGCAGGTTGGGACGCCGGCCAGCTGGAACAGGAACTGATGGCCAATGCCTGGCTGACCGCCGAAGCCAGCGACCGGGTGGTGTTCGACACGCCGCTGGAAGAGCGCTGGAGCGCCGCGGCCGGACTGGTCGGCGTCGATCCGCGCCAGTTGTCCGGTTACGCGGGCCACGCATGAGTTGCGCGTTCGGCTTCGATGTCGGCAGCAAGATCACCGGCGTGGCGATCGGCAACAGCTTCACCGCCAGCGCCCGCGCACTGGCCACGCTGGCCGTGCATGACGACACGCCGGACTGGAACCGGCTCGATACGCTGCGCCGCGAATGGCAGCCGGACACCCTCGTGGTCGGCCTGCCGCTGACCCTGGATGGCGCCGAGCAGCCGGCCAGCCGTCGCGCCCGCCGTTTCGCTGCGCAATTGCAGGAGCGCTACGGGCTGCCCGTGGTGCTGGTCGACGAGCGACACAGCTCGCAGGAAGCCGCCCAGCGTTTTGCCGGCGCCCGCGCGCTGGGCCTGAAGCGACGCCGCGACGCGGCAGCCATCGACGCCGAAGCCGCCGCGGTCGTGCTGGAGCGCTGGCTCGGCATGGCCACGACGAGCAGCGCGCCAGACGCCGATCACTAGAACCCCCTCCCACCTCCAGACCGCCCGCCATGAGTCCTCGCCTGCGCCATCTCACCACCCTGGAAAACCTGCCGCGCGAGACCATCGAGCGCCTGCTCGACCGCGCCGAGGCCCTGCGCGACGCCTGCGCCCACGGCACCCGCAAGCTCGACGTGCTGGCCGGACGCACAGTGCTGAACCTGTTCTTCGAGCCCTCCACGCGCACCCGCACCTCGTTCGAGCTGGCGGCGCGGCGGCTGGGCGCCGACGTGATCAACTTCGACATCGGGCTGTCATCGACCAGCAAGGGCGAGGAACTGTTCGACACGCTGCATACGCTGGAAGCGATGCACCTGGACGCCATCATCGTGCGGCACAAGCAGTCCGGCACGCCGGACGAGCTGGTTCGCCATGCCATGAGCGGGGTCTCGGTGATCAATGCGGGCGACGGCAACCGGGCCCATCCCACCCAGGGCCTGCTGGACGCGCTGACCATCCGCCAGCATCGGCCGGACATGGAGAACCTGCGCGTCGTGATCTGCGGCGACATCAAGCACTCGCGCGTGGCGCGCTCGGACATCAATGCCTTGAACGCGCTCGGCGTGAAGGAGATCCGCCTGTGCGGACCCGCCGAGCTGATGCCGGACGCCAACGAGGTGCCCAGGGGCTCGCGCCATGACGATTTCGATGAGGCCATCGAAGGCGCCGACGCGGTGATCATGCTGCGCCTGCAGAAGGAGCGCATGGCCAGCATCGAGCTGCCCGACGAGGCTGCCTACTTCGCCCACTACGGCCTGGACCGGCGACGCCTGGCGCGGGCCGCCCCCGGCTGCCTGGTGATGCACCCGGGGCCGATCAACCGCGGCATCGAAATCGCCTCCGACGTCGCCGACGGCGCGCAGTCGCGCATCCTCGAGCAGGTGGGCAATGGCGTGTTCGTGCGCATGGCCGTGCTGAACGAAGTGCTGGCACGCTGAAGCGCAGCGATTACGGCACCGCAGCACGGTCCCGGGCAAGCGGGCATAATGTCCCGCGCGGCATTCACCACACTGGGGATCATCATGCGATCGACGACGCGATACATCGCGCTGGGCTTCGCCGGCATCATGCTGGCGGCCTGCGGGCACAAGGACAAGGACGCACCACTGGCTTACGTTCCGGCGGACACGCCGTACGTGATGGCCAATCTCGACACCATGGACGACAGCACCCGTGGCGCCCTGCTCGCGCAGGCCGATGCGCAACTGCCGTCCCAGCTGGCGCAACTGGATGCCGCGGCCGATCGGCTGGCCGCGAAGGACCCGGAGGGTGCACGCCTGCTGCGCGCGCTGCACGCCGAGTTCAAGGGCAAGACCATCGAAACCTTCGCCGAAGGCGCAGGCATCAATCTCAAGGGCTACTCCGCGTTCTATGGCCTGGGCCTGGCCCCGGTCGCGCGCTTCGACCTGAGTGACCCCGCCGCGTTCGACGCGTTCGTCGGCCGGCTGGAAACCGCCTACGGCAAGAAGCTGGAGGTGGCCAGCATCGACAAGCAGTCCTACCGCCGCTTCACCTCCGCCGCCTCGGGCACGCAGATGGTCCTGGCCACCGTCGGCAAGCAGGCGGTCGCCGCGCTGCTGCCCGGCGACGCCTCGCCGGCGCTGTTGCGTCAGGCACTGGGACTGGACCGTCCGCAGAAGAGCCTGCAGGACGACGGTCGCCTGGCCACCCTGGCCAAGGCCAAGGGCTACCAGAAGTGGCTGGTCGGCCAGTTCGACCTCACCCGCGCGCTACCGCTGGCGGTGAGCGGCAAGGACCCGCTGGTGAATGCGATCCAGAAGGCCCGCGCCCAGGCGGTGTCGGCCAAGACCGGCGAGCCGGTGGCCACCCAGTTGCAGACCTCGCCCAGCTGCAGCGCGGACGCGGCGCGCATCGCCGCTCGCGTGCCCACGATCAGCTTCGGCTACACGCAGCTCGATGCCAAGCACCAGGACGCCCGCGTCGACATCGCCCTGGCGGACGACATCAGCCAGGCCTTCGCCGGCCTGAAAGTGGCCTTGCCCGGACTGGGCAAGGCCGGCAGCGCGCCGTTCGACCTCAGCATCGCGCTACCGATCGCCAGCATGCGCGGCTTCTGGATGGCCCAGGCCGACGCGGTCGCCGCCAAGCCGTTCACGTGTGCCTCGCTGACCGACCTCAACGACAGCTTCGCCAAGCTGGGCCCGGCGATGCAGAAGGCGGCGATCCCGCCGTTCGGCGACATGCTGGGAGTGCGCCTTGCGCTGGATTCGCTGAGCGCCGGCAAGGATTCCGCCATGCCTTCGTTCACCGGGCGCCTGGTGCTCGGCACCAGCAATCCCGAAGGACTGCTGGCGATGGGCCAGATGATGGTGCCCGCGCTGTCCCAGCTGAAGCTGGGCCACGACGGCGCGCCGCAGGCGCTGCCCAAGGACATGGTCGGCATGCTGGGCCAGCCTGCATGGGTGGCGATGAGTGAAAAGGCGCTCGCGCTCGGCGTCGGTGCCGGCGAAGACAGCCACCTGGCCGACACGCTGAAGGAACCCGGCGGCGACGCCGGCCAGATGACGCGGATGCACATCAGCGGCGCCATGTACGTCAGCTGGCTGCAATTGATGGAACAGAAACTCGATGCGCTGGCTGCTGCCACCGCCACGCTGGGCAAGAGTGACGAGCCGTCGATCGACGACGGCAGCGACGCCACCAGCGCCGCCGACGAACTGGCCCGTTCCAGGGCGCAGTTCGCCGCGATGAAGGCCCAGGCCGAACGGGTCGACAGCATCGATGCCGAGATGCACGTGGACAAGAGCGGCATGGTGATCACCAGCCAGACCGTGCTGAAGTAACCCGCTCGTCGGAACCGAAAGCCGGGGCGCCGTCGCGTCCCGGCTTTTTTGTGCCCGCAACGAACAGATGCCGAACATGCCGATGACATCCCGTTCGCATCCGTGATCGGGGACTGAACGGAGCGTGTCGCGGCGACATGCCTTTCACCCTCCGGCTGGTGCCATGTCCCAAGGAAGCCGCTGCATGGCATCCCGCCTGCCACCGGCAGGCCCCCACCGCCAGTCAGGGAGATCGAATATGCGCCATTCCAAGATCCGCACCAGCCTCTGTGCCACCGCCATGATGTTCGGCTTCGCGGCCATTCCGTTCGGCCAGGTGATGGCCCAGGACAACGCCAGCCAGATGCAGAAGGCGTCGGACAACCAGACGGTGCCCGACAAGGCCGCCGACGCCTGGATCACCACCAAGGTGAAGTCCGAGTTCGGCACCACCAAGGGCGTGTCCGCCACCGACATCTCGGTGTCGACCAATGACGGGGTGGTGACCCTCAGCGGCACCGTTTCCAGCGCCGCGGAGAAAGACAGCGCCGAGCGCGTTGCGAAGAGCGTCAAGGGCGTCAAGAGTGTCGACGCCAGTGGGCTGACCGTCGGCGTCGCCGAAAAATGATCGCGGCATGAGGGTGGCGACGCCACCTTGCTGAAACGAAAAAGGCGCCCCAGGGCGCCTTTTTCCTCATCCGGAAGCTGCCTCAGCGATTGAGGAAATTCGCACCGCCAAGGTTGTTCCCGTCGCGCGTCTCCTCCAGTTCCACGCCGTCCAGGCCCTGCGACAGGGTATGCGCATCGCCGCCCTGCGCCAGCTTGATGCGCAGGCGCACCTCGTTGGAACTGTCGGCGTAACGCAACGCGTCCTCGTAGCTGATCTCGCCAGCGTGATAGAGCTCGACCAGGGCCTGGTCGAACGTCTTCATGCCCAACAGGGTGGACTCCTTCATCACTTCCTTCAGCTTGTGGATCTCGCCCTGGCGGATGTAGTCCTGCACCAGCGGCGTGCCCAGCAGCACTTCCACCGCCACGCGGCGCGCCTTGCCGTCCGGGGTGGGGATCAGCATCTGCGCCACGATGCCCTTCAGGTTCAGCGAAAGGTCCATCAACAACTGCTGGCGACGGTCTTCCGGGAAGAAGTGCAGGATGCGATCCATGGCCTGGTTCGCGTTGTTCGCGTGCAGCGTGCACAGCACCAGGTGGCCCGTTTCGGCAAAGGCAATCGCGTGGTCCATGCCCTCGCGGGTACGCACCTCGCCGATCATGATCACGTCCGGCGCCTGGCGCAGGGTGTTCTTCAGGGCGTTGTCCCAGCTATCGGTGTCGATGCCGACCTCGCGCTGGGTGATGATGCAGCCCTCGTGCTTGTGCACGTATTCGATCGGGTCCTCGATGGTGATGATGTGGCCGGTCGAATTCTGGTTGCGGTAGCCGATCATCGCCGCCAGCGAGGTCGATTTGCCCGAGCCGGTGGCACCCACGAAGACGATGATGCCGCGCTTGGTCATCGCCAGCTGCTTGAGCACCGGCGGCAGGGTCAGCTCCTCGATCGACGGAATCTTCGACTCGATCCGGCGCAGCACCATGCCGACGCAGTTGCGCTGGTAGAAGCACGAGACGCGGAAGCGGCCCACGCCTTGGGCGGAGATCGCGAACTGGCACTCGTGGGTCTTCTCGAACTCCTCGCGCTGGCCCGGCGTCATCACGTTGAGCACCATGTCGCGCGCCTGCTGCACGCTGAGCGGGCTCTGCGTGATCGGCACGATGCGGCCCTGCACCTTCATCGACGGCGCCACGCCCGCGGTGATGAACAGGTCGGACGCCTTCTTGTGCACCATCAGCTTCAGGAAGGAGGTGAAATCAAAATCGCTCATGGCTCTAACCCCGGGAATAGGGAATGGGGAATAGGGAATCGGAAAGCTGATGTCCGGCGCAAGTCGGTTGCAGGGAGGCGAGTGTTCAAACCGCAGCCACGCAAGGCGCGCGACTTTTCAACGATTTCCGATTCCCCATTCCCGAATCCCCGCTTCACTTGAAGCTGTCCTTGTTCTTGGCGTACATCGAGGCTTCCTGACGGGTCACCAGGCCACGCTTGACCAAGTCCTGCAGGCACTGGTCCAGCGTCTGCATGCCGAACTGCTGGCCGGTCTGGATCGACGAATACATCTGCGCGACCTTGTCCTCGCGGATCAGGTTGCGGATCGCCGGGATGCCGACCATGATCTCGTGCGCCGCGACGCGGCCGCCGCCGACCTTCTTCAGCAGCGACTGCGAGATGACCGCGCGCAGCGACTCGGACAGCATCGAGCGCACCATCGGCTTCTCGCCGGCGGGGAACACGTCGATGATGCGGTCGATGGTCTTCGCCGCCGAGCTGGTGTGCACGGTGGCGAACACCAGGTGGCCGGTTTCCGCGGCGGTCAGCGCCAGGCGGATGGTTTCCAGGTCGCGCAACTCGCCGACCAGGATGTAATCCGGGTCCTCGCGCAATGCCGAGCGCAGCGCCTCGTTGAAGCCGTGCGTATCGCGATGCACCTCGCGCTGGTTGATCAGGCACTTTTGCGAGGTATGCACGAACTCGATCGGGTCCTCGACCGAGAGCATGTGACCGTATTCGTTCTTGTTGATGTGGTCGACCATCGCCGCCAGCGTGGTCGACTTGCCCGAGCCGGTCGGGCCGGTCACCAGGATCAGGCCCTGCGGCTGCTCGATCAGTTCCTTGAACACCCGGGGGCAACCCAGGTCTTCCAGGGTCAGCACTTCGGACGGAATGGTACGGAACACCGCGCCCGCGCCGCGGTTCTGGTTGAACGCGTTGACGCGGAAACGGGCCAGCCCGGGAATCTCGAACGAGAAGTCGGTCTCGTAGAACTCTTCGTAGTCGCGCCGCTGCTTGTCCGACATGATGTCGTAGATCAGCGAGTGCACCTGCTTGTGTTCCAGCGCAGGGATGTTGATGCGGCGGACATCGCCATCAACGCGGATCATCGGCGGCAGCCCGGCGGACAGATGCAAGTCCGAGGCCTTGTTCTTTACCGAGAAGGCAAGCAGTTCGGCAATGTCCATGAAGTCGTTTCCCCTAAACCGAGCGTCTGGATGGCATGAATTCGGGCGCTGCAATCGGGACCGTCGATCGTCCGCAGGCGTGGTGCGCCGCAACGCATGTTGCCTGGCGCCACCTCGCAGCCCGGACGAGCCGTTCCAATCCCCTTGCAGCCGGGTCGATACTACTCGCGCAAGCGGCTGTGCGGCCAGTCTTTCCAGCCGCCAGCGCGCAAAGTGTCGACCCGGTTTGCGCGGTCTGTCGTAAAACCGCGATCCGACCTTCGCCGGCGCATCGATGGCGGTCGTCGCCGGATGCCCCCACCACGGAATCGGCGCTCGGTGCGACGGCTCCGGTAAGGTACGCGGTCTGGACGATCCACCTGACCCATCCGAGGAACCCTGCATGACACGACTTGCCTTCATCGGCGGCGGCAACATGGCGCGCAGCCTGATCGGCGGCCTGCTGAAGACCGGGGTGGCGCCGGCCACGGTGAGCGTGGCCGAGCCGCTGGCCGAAGCGCGGCAGACGCTGGGCCGCGAATTCGGCATCGCCTGCTACGCCGAGAACCGGCTTGCCGCGTCGGAAGCCGAGGTCATCGTGCTGGCGGTCAAGCCGCAGATCATGCCGGCGATCCACGCCGAACTGCGCGACACCCTGCAACGCAATCGCCCGCTGCTGATCTCGATCGCCGCCGGCGTGCGGCTGGACCAGCTGGAACGCTGGTTCGGCAGCGGCCTGCCGATCGTGCGCTGCATGCCCAACACGCCGGCCCTGATCGGCGCCGGCGCCACCGGCCTGTGCGCCAACAGCCGGGTCAGCCCGGCGCAGAAGGCCCAGGCCCAGCACATCCTGGACGCCGCCGGGATCACCCGCTGGATCGACGACGAGGCGCTGATGGATACGGTCACCGCCTTGTCCGGTTCCGGCCCGGCCTACTTCTTCGCCCTGGTCGAGGCGCTGGAAGCGGCCGCCGTGGCCCAGGGCCTGCCCCGCGACACCGCCCGCGCGCTGGCCGCGCAGACCTGCCTCGGCGCTGGCCGCATGCTGGTCGAAGGCGGCGAAGACCCCGCGCTGCTGCGCCAGCGCGTCACCTCGCCCAACGGCACTACCCAGGCCGCGCTGGAAAGTCTTGCCGCCGACGGGCTGCCGCACATCGTGGCCCGTGCGGTCCACGCCGCCACCCGTCGCGGAGCGGAACTGGCCAACGAACTGGACAAGCTGTCGTGAGCTACCTGCTGAACGCCCTCTCCATGCTGATCGAGCTGGTCTTCGAGGCGGCCGTCACCCTGCTGCTGCTGCGCGTGGCCGCCGAAGCCTGCCGCGCCGACTTCCACAACCCGCTGAGCCAGTTCATCTACCGTTACACCAACCCGGTGCTGGCGCCGATCCGCCGCGTGCTGCCGAACTGGCGCCGGATCAACCTGGCCGCCCTGCTGCTGGCCTGGCTGGCGATGCTGCTCAAGCGCGTGCTGCTGTTCGCCCTGCAGGGCGTGATGGCGCACCCGTTGGGACTGATCGTGCTGGCGCTGGCCGAACTGCTCGACTTCGCCCTGCTGTTCTATCTGGTGCTGATCTTCGGCTGGTCCCTGCTGAGCATGTTCTCGGTGGACCAGCGCCATCCCCTGCTCAAGCTGGCCGGCGCCCTGGTGGCCCCGCTGCTGCGCCCGCTGCGCGGCAGGCTGGTCGCCGGTCAGATCGACTTCGCGCCGATGGTGGTGATGATCGTGTTGCTGCTGGCGCGCCTGCTGATCGCCGCACCGCTGCTGGATCTGGGGGCGCGGTTGGCACTGGGCGCCTGAGATTTCTCTTGTACGCGGCGGCTCTGGTCGCTGCCTTTCTTGAAGCAAGAGCTTTCGCCCTCCTGCGGAGGGAGAGTCACTTTCTGCCTCTTGCTTCGATGTGCCTAGAAGCAAAAGCTTCAAAAAGCTTCAAGTGCAGAGCGGTCGATCGCCTTCGGCGACCGAGTCACTTTTCTCTTGCGTGGCCAAGAGAAAAGTAACCAAAAGAGAAGGCCACCCCGCTTGGCGCTTGTTGGGCATCCTGCCCAACAAGTCCGTGAGCCGGGGCCGGGCTTTTCGACAGGGCATCCTGCCCTGGCGAAAAGGAGCCGACATCCCTGTCGGCTCCCGCTGCGCGGCCTGTCGACCCCGGCTCACCGCCGCACAAGGGACCCCGGTAAAGCAGCGGGCCATCGTGGCCCGCACTCGATGATGGAGCTGAAAGGCAAGGGCAAAAACCAGAGCAAAAGCTCCGGGTTGCCGCCGCTCTGCTCTTGATCCGGCTCTTCTGAAGAGTGCGGGCCACGATGGCCCGCTGCTCTACCCGGGGCCCCTCTGCAGCGGCGAGGCGGGGTCGACAGGCCGCGTAGCGGGCATCGGCATGGATGCCGATGCCTTTTCGCCAGCACAGGGATGTGCTGTCGAAAAGCCCGGCCCCGGCTCGCGGACTTTCCGGGCAGGATGCCCGGAAAGCGCGGAAGCGGGGTGGCCTCTCTTTGGGCCACGTTTCTCTGGCCACACAGAGAAAGGTAGCTCGGCTGCCATAGGCAGACGAAAGCTTTTCGCTCTGATGCACAAGGGCAGGTAAAAGCATCACCCACAACAGCAAATGCAACCTTCGCTGGCATGGCGAGTGGGCTGGAGGTCGCCGGCACAACAGCCCGCAAACGGCGAAAAGCTCAGCGCAGCGCCCACGCGGCGATGATTCGATGGATCTCGTCCAGCCCATCGAACAGCGCCGCCGGTCCCGGCTGCAGGATGATCGGCGACTTGATCTCGTGGAGGTCACCGTGGCGCACCGCGGGGATCGCGTCCCAGCCCGGTCGCGCCGCGACCTTCCCGGGGCGGAAGCGCTTGCCGCACCAGGAACCCAGGATGATGTCCGGCGCGCGCCGCACCACCTCGTCGCCGTTCGGCAGGATGCGCTGCTTGGCCAGCGGTTCGCGGGCCAGTTCGGGGAAACAGTCGTCGCCGCCGGCGATGCCGATGATCTCGGCGACCCAGCGGATGCCGGTGATGATCGGCTCGTCCCATTCCTCGAAATACACTTTCGGCCGCCGCGGCAGTCGCGCCACGGCGGCGCGGATGTCGGCAATGTGCCGCTCGGCGCGTTGCGCGTACGCCTCGGCCTTTTCATGCGCGCCGACCATCGCGCCCAGCCGCCGGATGTAGGCGAGGATGCCGTCGACGCTGCGATGGTTGCTGACCCACACCTCCACACCGCACTTGATCAGCTCGCGCGCGATGTCGGCCTGGATGTCGGAGAAGCCGATCGCCAGATCGGGTTCCAGCTTCAGGATTTCGCCGATCTTCGCGCTGGTGAACGCGGAGACCTTCGGCTTCTCCTTGCGCGCGCGCGGCGGCCGCACGGTGAAGCCGGAGATGCCGACGATGCGGTGCTCTTCGCCCAGTGCGTACAGCACCTCGGTCGGCTCCTCGGTGAGGCAGACGATGCGCCGGGGGAAGTGGTCGACCACGCGGTGATCCATCCGCTCAATGACCCAGCACGGTCACGGTGACCTTGCGCTGGTGCGGGTCGAGGCGGTGTTCCCACAGGTAGATGCCCTGCCAGGTGCCCAGCTGCAGCTTGCCGCCGTGCACCGGCACGACCAGGCTGACCCCGGTGAGGATCGAGCGGACATGCGCCGGCATGTCGTCGGGCCCCTCCGCGTCATGTTCGAAGAGCGGGTCGCCGTCGGGCACCGCGCGGGCGAACCAGCGCTCCAGGTCGCGGCCCACCGCCGGGTCGGCGTTCTCGCCGAGCAGCAAGGAGCAACTGGTGTGGGCAGTGAAGACATGGGCCATGCCGAGCTGGACATGGCTGGCCCCCAGCGCATCCGCCACCTGCGCGGTGATGTCGCTGAAACCGCGCCCGCGGGTATGCACGATGAAGCCACCCTGCGCCACGTGCTGCGCGGGCAGCGGACGGATCACGGGTACAGCATCCGGCTGGTCCAGGTCTGGCCGTGGCGATCCCAGCGCACCCGCTCGTGCAGGCGGAACTCGGCGCCGTACCAGAACTCCAGCATGTCCGGTTCGACCACGAAGCCGCCCCAGTGCGGCGGCCGGCTCACCTCGCGACCGTCGAACTGCTGCTCGTAGCGCGCCACGCGCTGCTCGAAGGTATCGCGATCGGGCAGGGTCTGCGATTGCAGCGAAGCCCAGGCGCCGATCTGGCTGCCCCGCGGGCGGCTGGCGAAATAGGCATCGGACTCCTCGTCCTGCAGCTTGCGGGCGGCGCCCTCGACGCGGACCTGCACGCCGTCGCGCAATTGCTTCCAGTGGAAGCACAGCGCCACCTGCGGGTGGGCATCCAGCTGGCTGCCCTTGTCGCTCTGGTAGTTGGTGTAGAAGCGGAAGCCACGCTCGTCGGCGCCTTTGAGCAGCACGATGCGCGAGGCGACCCGGCCGGAAGCGTCGACGGTGGAAAGGTTCATCGCCGTCGGCTCGCGGTCGCCGCTGGCCCTGGCTTCGTCCAGCAGGCGCAGGAAGGTGTCCAGAATCTCGGGTTTGAGCATGATGTCGAAACTTTCCTTTTGCATCGTGGCCGACACGCGCCATCATGGCGCGGATGAACCTGAGCGATGATAGTGCAATGTCCTGTTCCCCCAGTAGCTTTCCGGCCCGGCTGACGGCGCCATCCTGCCCTGCCCGGCGTGAAGCAGGCAGGGACGCGCCCGTTTGGGGGATACTGGGCGATCACCGCCTGCCTGTGGCGGAAGTGCCTCCGGGAACCAAGGTATCTTGCGGATGATGTCTCACGCCGACCTGCACAACGAAGCCCTCGCCGGCCATCTGCTCGACCAGTACGCAGGGCGCATCGCCCGCTCGCGCCGCCCCTACATCCTTGGCCTTTCCGGCCTCCAGGGCAGTGGCAAGAGCACGCTGGCGCGGGTGATGAAGATGCAGGCCGAGGCTCGCGGCTGGGCCACCGAGGTGCTGTCGCTGGACGACTTCTACTATGCCCGCAGCGAACGCGAGACGCTGGCGCGCGAAGTCCATCCGCTGCTGCGCACCCGCGGCGTGCCGGGCACCCACGAGATCGAACTGCTGATGTCGGTGCTGGCCGCCCTGCCGCATGCCTCGGAACGGTGGCCGGTGCTGCATCCGCGTTTCGACAAGGGCCGCGACACCCGCTTTCCGCCGTCACGCTGGCCGCGGATCACCCGGCCGCCGAAGCTGGTGATCGTGGAGGGCTGGGCACTGGGCATCCGTCCGCAGTTGCAGTCTGCGCTGGCCAAGCCGGTCAACGAGCTGGAGCGCCGCGAGGATCCCGACGGCAGCTGGCGGCACTGGGTCAACAAGCAGCTGCGCGGCTACCAGCCGCTGTGGCGCAAGTTCGATGCCCTGATCGTGCTGCAGGCGCCGGGCTGGGAAATCGTGCGGCGCTGGCGTGGCGAGCAGGAGCAGGATCTCTTGGCGCGCCACGCGCCCCTGGCGATGGACGCCGCGGCGATGGAGCGGTTCCTCGCCCACTTCGAACGACTGAGCCGGCACGCGCTGGCCACCCTGCCGGTGCTGTCCGATACCTGCGTGGAGTACGACGACGACCGCCACGTGACGGGGCTCAGTCACGGCTGAGGCGGGAATCGGGAATCGGGAATCGGGAATCGGGAATCGGGAATCGGGGAAGCATCGCACTGCCCCGACCCTGATTCCCGCACCGATCAATCCACCACGAAGTTGATCTTCATGTTGACGCGCCACTCGGTCACCGTGCCGTCGTCTCCGGTGACCACCTTGATCTCGTTGACCCAGGCGCCCTTGATGTTCTTCACCGACTCGGCGGCTTTCTTCAGGCCGTGCTGCACGGCGTCTTCGACGCCCTTGGCGGACGAGGCGTTGATTTCGATGACCTTGGCTACTGACATGACGTCACTCTCCCATGGAGTCCGTGCGAGCGGCACGATGCGCTTCCCCTGTTCGAAGCGCCAGTCTGGACTGCCGTTGTCGGAAGGGACAAGCCGCACTGCAAAATCACGTCACGTTGACGCCTCGACCTGCACGGCCGTGCCGTAGGCGAGCACCTCGGTCACGCCCTGGGCCACTTCGTTGGCGTCGTAGCGCATCGCCACCACACCATTGGCGCCCATCGCCGCGGCGTGCTGCAGCATCAGCTCGAACGCTTCCTCGCGGGCCTTCTCGCACAGCTCGGTATAGATCGAGATGTTGCCGCCGACGATGGTCTGCAGCGCCGCGCCGAGATTGCCCACCACGCTGCGCGAACGCACGGTGATGCCCCGCACGATGCCCAGCGAACGGACGATGCGGAAGCCGGGGATCTCGTTGGCGGTACTGACCTGATGGTGTGGAACGGTTCTGGCCATGATGATGCTCCGTGGAATCAGCTGTCGATCAGTGCAGCATAGCCTTCGCGCGAATCCGGCCACTGCGGGGCCCAGCCGCTGGCGCGCAGGCGGGCATTGCTCAGCCGCTTGCTGCCAACGCCCACCGGCGCGGCACCTTCGGGCGGCGGCGGGGCATCGATCAGCGCGGCCAGGAAATCGTACAACTCGTCCAGCGGCATCGGCGTGTCGTCGACGCCCAGGTACAGCGCTTGCGGCGCCTCCACCTGCAGCAGGTGGACGATGGCCGCGGCGGCATCGTCGACGTGGATGCGGTTGGCCCAGTGCGGCACTTCGCGGGGTACCCGCAGCTGTCCCGCGCGCAGCTTTTCCACCAGTTGCAGGCGCCCAGGCCCGTACAGGCCCGCCAGGCGCAGCACCACGCCGGGCACCGGCTGCTCAGCCAGCCACTGCTCGGCCTCGCGCAGCACCGCACCATTGAAGCCGAGCGGACCGACCGAGGTGGTTTCATCCACCCAGTCGCCATCGTGCTCACCGTACACCGCGCTGGATGACACGAACAGGCATCGCTGCAGGCGACTGCCGTCCAGCGCTTCCAGCAGATGACGCAGGCCGTCCACGAAAACCGCGCGATAGCTGGCCTTGTCCCGCCCATCCGGCGCCGGCAGATAGATTACGCGGGTGATGCCGTGGGGCAATGCGCCGAGGCTGGCGGGATCAGTCAGGTCACCGCCCAGCCAGTGGATGCCCGACGCGTCGCGCGCCGGTGGATGCCGCCGCAACGCCCAGACGTCGTCACCGCGCGCGCGCAGAAGCTGCGCCACGCGTTCGCCCAGGTCACCGCATCCGGCCAGCAGGATACGTTCGCTCACCACTACCCTCCCATGGATCTGTCGGGATGAATCGATCGGGCTGACTGGATCACGCCCGCGCTTGCACGCCGAGTATCGCAAATTGACGGCTGCGGGCGGGCCGGACCCGGCCGATCGGCCCTGCTAGCATTCGCTCATGAACCCGTCGCACAACCTTTTCATCATCGGACCGACCGGCGCCGGCAAGACCTCGATCGGACGACGGCTTGCCGCGCATTATGGCCTGACTTTCATCGATCTCGACCAGGAAATCGAGCGGCATTGCGGCGTCGACGTGAACACGGTTTTCGAGATCGAGGGCGAGGCGGGATTCCGCCAGCGCGAAAGCACGCTGCTGGAGGAAATCAGCGGCCAGCATGACCTGTTGCTGGCCACCGGCGCCGGCGCGGTGCTGGCCGAAAGCAATCGTCGATGCCTCGGCGGGCGCGGCTACGTGGTGTGGCTGCAGACCACCATCGCGCAGCAACTCGAACGGCTCGAACGCGACCATCGCCGTCCGTTGCTGGCGGTGCCCGACCGCCACGAGCGGCTGCAGGCGATGGCCCGGGTGCGTGAACCGCTCTACCGCGAACTGGCCGACCTGGCCGTTCCCGGCGAACATGGCAGCGTCGCCAGCGCCAGCGAACGCTGCATCGCGCTGATCGACCAGCACTGGCAACGTCCTTCCGCATTCCCCAGGCAGACCGCATGAACCCGGCAATCCAGCATCTCCACGTCGCGCTGGGCCAGCGCAGCTATCCGGTGTGGATCGGCGCCGGCCTGCTCGACGACCACGCGCGCTGGCGCGCGATGCTGCGCGGCCGGCACGCGCTGGTGATCAGCAACACCACGGTGGCGCCGCTGTACCTGCCGCGGATCGAAGCGGGGCTGGACGGCCTGCACTGGTCGTCCTTCCTGCTCGACGACGGCGAGGCGCACAAGACCTTCGCCAACGTCGGCCGCGCGCTGGAAGCGCTGGGCCAGCTCGGCGCCACCCGCGATGCCTGCGTGATCGCGCTGGGCGGCGGCGTGGTCGGCGACCTGGCCGGCTTCAGCGCCGCATGCTGGATGCGCGGCATCGACTTCATCCAGATGCCGACCACCTTGCTGGCGATGGTCGACTCCTCGGTCGGCGGCAAGACCGGCGTGAACCTGCCGGTCGGCAAGAACCTGGCTGGCGCCTTCCACCAGCCCCGCGCGGTGATCGCCGACATCGACACCCTGGCCACCCTGCCCGACCGCGAATACCGCGCCGGCCTGGCCGAGGTGATCAAGGGCGCGGCGATCGGCGACGAGCCGTTCTTCGCCTGGCTGGAGCAGCACGCCAATGCACTGGCCGCACGCGATCCCGCCACCGTGCAGGAGGCGATCGCGCGCAAGGTCGCCTACAAGGCCGGCGTGGTCGCCCGCGACGAAACCGAACAGGGCGAACGCGCCCTGCTCAACCTCGGCCACACCTTCGGCCATGCGCTGGAAACCGCCGGCCACTACACCACCTTGCTGCATGGCGAAGGCGTGGCGGTCGGCATGCTGCTGGCCGCCCGCTTGTCCGAACGGCTGGGCATGAGCGACACCCACGACACCCGCCGCATGCTGCGCCTGCTGGAAAAGCTCGGGCTGCCGGTGACGATTCCGCCCGGCATGGACCCTCAACAGCTGCTGGCGCTGATGCGGCTGGACAAGAAGAACAGCGCCGGCAGCCTGCGCCTGATCCTGTGGCGCGGCATCGGCCGGGCCGAGATCGTCGACGGCGTGGACGAAGCCGACGTCATGGCGATCCTGACCGAAGCCGCTTAGGGCAGACGCCGTCCGCCGCCGCGTGTGACGACATGCCCCGGCCATCCGGCGGGTCCCCGGGCGCAAATCCTATAAACTGTGCCGTCCGGCTACGCCCGTTCGTGTTGCACCCTGGAACCCATGCGCCTCTACCTGCAAACCGTGCCCGGCGCTGCCGAAGCACCCCGCTACGTCCAGATCACGCTGGAGCAGGACCTGCTCGGCGGCTGGACGCTGTATCGCGAGTCCGGCACCCAGGGCGGCCGCGCGACCATGAAACGCGAGCAGTTCCTGGAGCGCGACGAGGCAGTGAGCGCCTTCGAGAAAGCGCGCGACGCCCAGCTCAAGCGCGGTTTCCGCCTGATGTTTGCCCAAGGCCTCGAAGGCCCTTACGGACGTTGAAATGACCGAGTTGAAGAACGACCGTTTCCTGCGCGCACTGCGCCGGGAAGCCACCGACACCACGCCGATCTGGGTCATGCGCCAGGCGGGTCGCTACCTGCCCGAATACCGCGCCACCCGCGAGCGCGCCGGCAGCTTCATGGGCCTGGCGCAGAACCCCGAATACGCCTGCGAAGTCACCATGCAGCCGCTGGAACGCTTCGAGCTCGACGCGGCGATCCTGTTCTCCGACATCCTCACCATTCCCGATGCGATGGGCCTGGGCCTGTCGTTCGCCCAGGGCGAAGGCCCGCAGTTCGCGCGGCCGCTGCGCACGGCAGCCGACATCGCCAAGCTCGCCGTGCCCGACATGGACGGCGAACTGCGCTACGTGATGGATGCGCTGCGGCTGATCCGCCGGGAGCTGCACGGCCGCGTGCCGCTGATCGGCTTCTCCGGCAGTCCGTGGACGCTGGCCTGCTACATGGTCGAAGGCCACGGCTCGCGCGATTTCGCCACGCTGAAGGCGATGTGCTGGAACGAACCGCAGCTCGCGCACCAGCTGCTCGACACACTGGCCCGCTCCGTCGCCGCCTACCTGATCGCCCAGGCCGAGGCCGGCGCCCAGGCGCTGATGATCTTCGACACCTGGGGCGGCCTGCTCGGCCCCGCGCCGTTCCGCGAATTCTCGCTGCGCTACATGACGCGCATCGTGACTGCGCTGAAAGCCGACCCGGCCGCGCGCGAGCTGCCGGTGATCCTGTTCTCCAAGGGCGCCGGCATGCATCTGGCCGAGATGGCCGACAGCGGCTGCGCCGCGCTCGGCGTCGACTGGACGATGGATCTGGCCGACGCCCGCCGCGCCGTCGCCGGCAAGGTCGCCCTGCAGGGCAATCTCGATCCCGCGATCCTGCGCGCCAGCCCCGAGGTGATCCGCCGCGAGGCCCGCGCCGTGCTGGACAGCTACGGCAACCACCCCGGCCACGTGTTCAACCTCGGCCACGGCATCACGCCGGAGGTGAATCCGGAGCACGTGAAGGTGCTGGTCGATGAGGTGCACGCGTACGGGCGCACGCTGCGCTCCCACGCGTTGGATTGAAGTGATCGGCGAAGGCGAAGATGGCGTCGGCACGCCGATAGAAGCCAGCACGTCGCTTCACGGCGGTGCATTCCCGCCCAGCGTATTGATCGGCATCATCTCGGTCCTGGTCGTTCTGACCCTGGCGCTGCCGGTGTTGGCAATGCTGGCAGGCGGATACACATGGGCAGACGGTTCGTTCTACAAGTTCAAGGCGCATGCGGCAGCCATCATGGGCGCCAGACTATCCGGAGGAGTTCTCATCCTCGGCGTGTCCGGTCTGTTCGGCGGGTTGATATGGCCACGGTTGACGCTGTGGATTGGCACGGCAACGCGGTTGCGCGTCATCGCCTGGTATGGCGCCGTGATTGCGCTGGGGGTGATCTGCCGGGTCGAGACCGCCGCGCTGATGAAGGTCGTGCATGCGCGCGAGGATCGGGCCGTTCGCACACTCTACGAGAAGGTCAGGCCCGGCATGTCCGTTGCGTCGATACAAGCACTCGCCGCCATGCTCAACCGCGATATCGAAACCCGCTACGGCACCCTGGGCGATTACGACCGCGTCCTCGACGTGGAGCGCGCCCGATATTCCGAATGTGCCATCGAGCTTTCCGCGCCAGCACGCTACTCAGGGGTGCGGCTGGTGGCCGAAGTCAGCACATGCGGCGTTCATGGCGACGCCAACACCCGCGGATTCTTTCTGGTGGAGCGAAAACACCAGGTCGCCGCAAAGTAAGCCTGACTCGATGGAGCAGGCACCGTGCAAACGGAGAAGCCGGCTTGCTCGTGCCTGCTTTTGGCAGCCCAGCTCCCGCCCCGTACAATCACCGCTTTCCCCAAGACAAAGCGTGTGCCCTGCACGCGCCACCGAGCCCATCCCATGGAAAAGAGCTTCGAACCCGCCCAGATCGAGTCCACCTGGTATGCCCGCTGGGAAGCCAGCGGCGCGTTCAAGCCGTCGGGCCATGACGATCAAAATCGGGGCGAGCCGTACTGCATCCTGCTGCCGCCGCCGAACGTCACCGGCACTCTGCACATGGGCCATGCGTTCCAGCAGACGGTGATGGACATGCTGGTGCGCTACCAGCGCATGCGCGGGATGAACACGCTGTGGCAGGTCGGCACCGACCACGCCGGCATCGCCACCCAGAAGATCGTGGAGAACCAGCTGGCGGTCGAGCAGAAGACCCGCCATGACCTGGGCCGCGATGCGTTCGTCGAGCGGGTATGGAAGTGGAAGGAGGAATCCGGTTCCACCATCACCAACCAGATGCGCCGCATCGGCGCCGCCGCCGACTGGTCGCGCGAACGCTTCACCATGGACGAAGGCCTGTCGGCCGCCGTGCGCAAGGTGTTCATCGACTGGTATCGCGCGGGACTGATCTACCGCGGCAACCGGCTGGTGAACTGGGACCCGGTGCTGGGCACGGCGGTGTCGGACCTGGAAGTGAACAACGTCGAGCGCGATGGCCACATGTGGTCGATCCGCTACATGACCGCCGACGGCGCCGCCTCCCTCGTGGTCGCCACCACGCGTCCGGAAACCATGCTGGGCGACGTGGCCGTGGCGGTGCATCCGGAAGACGAGCGTTACGCGCACCTGATCGGCCAGCTGCTGCACCTGCCGCTGACCGGCCGGCAGATCCCGGTGATCGCCGACGACTACGTCGATCGCGAGTTCGGCACCGGCTGCGTGAAGATCACCCCGGCGCACGACTTCAACGACTACGCGATCGGCCAGCGCCACAAGCTGGCGCCGATCACCATCTTCACGCTGGATGCCAAGGTCAACGACAACGCCCCGGAGAAGTATCGGGGCATGGATCGCTACGACGCGCGCAAGGCCGTGCTGGCCGACCTCGAAGCGTCCGGTCTGCTGGTCGAAACCAAACCGCACAAGCTGCAGGTGCCGGTGAGCCAGCGTTCGGACGCGGTGATCGAGCCCATGCTGACCGACCAGTGGTTCGTCGACCTCACCTCGGATGTCCAGGCGGATGGACGTCCCGGCGGCCGCAAGGCGATCACCGAGCCGGCGCTGGATGCCGTGCGCTCGGGCGAGATCCGGTTCGTGCCGGAGAATTGGGCGACTACGTACACGCAGTGGCTGGACAACATCCAGGACTGGTGCATCAGCCGCCAGCTGTGGTGGGGCCACCGCATCCCGGCGTGGTACGACGAGGCCGGCAACATCTTCGTGGGCGAGGACGAGGCCGACGCGCGCGCCAGCGCCGCCAACGCGCCGGTCGGCGCGCTGCGCCAGGACGACGACGTGCTGGACACCTGGTTCTCCTCCGCGCTGTGGCCGTTCTCCACGCTCGGCTGGCCGGCGAACGGGCCGGTGAAGAACGAGCGCGGCGAAGTCGTCGCCAACTGGGAGCAGGACAAGATCTTCCTGCCCAGCGCCGTGCTGGTCACCGGCTTCGACATCATCTTCTTTTGGGTCGCCCGCATGGTGATGGCGACCAAATATTTCACCGGCCAGATCCCGTTCCGCGAGGTCTACATCAACGCGATCGTGCGTGATGCGGAGGGCCAGAAGATGTCCAAGTCCAAGGGCAACACGCTGGACCCGCTGGACCTGATCGACGGCATCGCGCTGGAACCGCTGGTGGAGAAGTCCACGAAGTCGCTGCTGATCCCGCAGGTGCGCGCCAAGGTCGAGAAGCGCATCCGCAAGGACTACCCCGACGGCATCCCCGCGATCGGCACCGACGCGCTGCGCTTCACCTTCGCTGCGCTGGCCAGCTACAGCCGCACGATCAACTTCGACATCAAGCGCGCCGAGGGCTACAAGGCGTTCTGCAACAAGTTGTGGAACGCGGCGCGGTTCGTGTTGATGAACGGCGGGGAAGCGGGGAACGGGGAACAGGGAACGGGGAGCGCGCCGGCGACCGAAGCCGAGCGCTGGATTCTGACCCGGCTTGGGCAGACGCTGGCGGAGGTGGAGCAGCATTTCGTCAGCTACCGTTTCGACCACCTGGCGCAGGCCTTGTACGAGTTCGTGTGGAACGAGTATTGCGACTGGTTCCTGGAGTTGTCGAAGCCGGCGCTCAATGGCGACGATGCGGTCGCGGCAGCATCGACCCGCCGCACGCTGCTGGTGGTGCTCGAAAGCGTGCTGCGCGCGCTGCATCCGGTGATCCCCTTCATCACCGAGGAGATCTGGGCATCGGTGGGGCCGAAACTTGGCCTGACCGAAGAAGGCCTGATGCATCGGCCGTGGCCGAATGCCTCGGACATCGTCGCCGACGAGGCAGCCACCGCCGAGATCGAGTGGTTCAAGAACGTGCTGTCCGGCATCCGCAAGATCCGCTCGGAAATGAACATCTCGCCGGCCAAGGTCATCCCGCTGCTGTTCGCCGATGGCGATGCGGGCGATCGCGCGCGGGTGGCCAAGTTCGCCGCGCAGATCAGCTTCCTGGCCCGCACCGAAGCGCCGCAGTGGATCGAAGCCGGCGCCGACGAACCGGCGGCGGCCGCGGCCGTGGTCGGCACGCTGCGGGTGATGATCCCGCTGGCCGGGCTGATCGACGTGGCCGCGGAAAAGGCCCGCCTGACCAAGGAGATCGCCCGCATCGAGGTCGAGATCAAGAAGTGCGAAGGCAAGCTCGGCAATGCCAGCTTCGTCGCCAACGCGCCGGCCGAGGTGGTGGCGCAGGAGCGCCAGCGCATCGCCGACTGGAACACCACGCTGGGGGCGTTGCGCGAGCAGGCGGGGAAGCTGCAGAAATGAGTCGCCAGGGAGAGCGGCGGCGGCGCTGACGGATCGGAGAAGCAGGCTTGGTGCCCGCCCTACGCGACTTCACGCATCTGGCGGACGTGCCCTCGTCTATTTCTCAATATCGTCCTTGACGATATTGAGCGCCATCACGATCGCGTCCTCGCGCCCGTCGCGGGCCGGGTAATAGCGCGGGCGCCGGCCGATCTCGCTGAAGCCCACCGACTCGTACAGCGCCTTCGCCAGCGGATTGGACGGCCGCACTTCCAGGAAGACCCGCTCGGCACCGTTCCAGCGGGCGATGTCCAGCAGCCGACCCAGCAGGTGCCGACCCAGTCCGCGGCCGCGCCAGTCCGGGCCGATGCAGAGGTTCAGCACGTGCGCCTCGCCGGCGCCCATCGACAGGATGCCGTAGCCGGCAATCACCCCGTCCACGCACAGCACCCAGCATGGGTGACCGGCCTTGACGCAGTCGCCGAAGATGCCCGGCGACCAGGGGAATTCGTAGGAGGCCTGTTCCAGCGCACTGACCGTGTCCAGGTCGTCCAGGCGCATGCCGCGCACCTGGATCGCCGGCTTGATCACCGCCACCACGATCAGTGCTCCGCCATGGCCAGCGCGCGGCGCACGCTGCGCAGCGCATTCCACAGCCGGCGCTTCGCGTCGGCACGAGCCAGCACCAGGGCTGGTTCGTCCGCCAGCACGATCTGCGCGCGATTCATCACCGCGGCGGGCAGCGCCCGTCCCAGCGCATGCGCCTGCGCCTCGCCGAATACCAGATAGGCCTGCGCCTCGGGTACGTCGGCAGCGAGTTGCCCGTCGCTGACGACCAGGCGCGCGGCGCGACCCAATATGGCGCCGCAGGTATTCAGCGCGCGCCCGATCAGGTCCAGCTCGCGCGTGTCGCAGCCCTGGGGCAGGATCACCACGCACGCCACCGGACCGGCCGGGGAAACCGCCTGCGCCGCTTCGGACATCGGCACGGCTGCCGCAGGCATCGCCTTGCGCACCCAGGGTGTCACGCCCAGCGCCCGCAGCACGCGGTCGCGGTGACCGGCGTCGACCGGCATTTGCGCCGCGGTACTCATGCCGCGTTGCGCCTTGCGCGTCGGCGATGCGTGGCCAACCCCCAGATCGTCCACACCGGGCCCGACAGCAAGTAGATCGTGAAGCCGGCAAACAGCACGCGCGCCGTGTCCAGGATCAGCAGGGCAATCAGCAGCACGGCAGCCACCATCCAGGCGAACGGCACCAGCTGGTGCTTGCCCATCGGCAGCGACTTGAAGCTGAAATAGCGGAACCGGCTGACCATCAGCAGGCCGACCACGATCGCGATCACCGGCGTGACAAAACAGAAATCGCTGCCGGCCAGGCCGAACTTGTCCACGCTCCACACGAAGGACATGCACACCGCTGCCGCCGCCGGGCTGGCCAGGCCCTGGAAATAGCGCTTGTCGGCCACGCCCACCTGGGTATTGAAACGGGCCAGCCGCAGCGCGGCGCAGGCGGCGTACACGAACGCCGCGGCCCAGCCCAGCTTGCCCCACAGCGGGCCAAACTCGCGCAGCGCCGACAGCGACCACGTATACATCACCAGCGAAGGCGCCAATCCGAAGCTGACCAGGTCGGACAGCGAGTCGTACTGCACGCCAAACTCGGTCTGGGTGCCGGTCATCCGCGCGACGCGGCCGTCCAGGCCGTCCAGCAGCGCGGCGACGAACACGGCGACGGCGGCCTCGGTGTAACGACCGCCGATGCTGGCGATGATCGCGTAGAAACCCGCGAACATCGCCCCGGTGGTGAACAGGTTCGGCAGCAGGTAAATACCCCGGTGGCGGGGTGGCCGGACGGGCGAAAGCTCGCTCATGAATCAGGACCGTGACAGGATGCGCGCAGTGTAAACCATCGGGTGCTTGAGTCCGGACCGGTGGAGTGTTAACAAGGTAAACCTGATTATTCCCTGGAAATGGAGAACACCATGCGTCGTTCGCTGATTGCCGTGGCGCTGTTGCTGCTGGCACCACTGGCCACCGCTCAGGTCTACAAATGGACCGATGCCAGCGGCACCGTGCATTACTCCGAAGCGCCACCGGCGCAGGGCACCAAATTCGAAAGGGTGACCACCACCGGCACCGCGCAGCCGCTGGCTCCGCCACCGACCAGCGAAACGGCCGGTGCGCGCGAAGCCCCGGCGCAGCCCGCCCAGCCGGTGGCGGATACCCCGGAAAACCGGGCCAACCTGTGCGCCACGCTGAAATCCAACATCGGCGCACTGCAGGGCGGCGGCCCGGTGGTGATGCAGCAGAACGGCAAGTCGGTGGCGCTGGACGATGCCCAGCGCAAGCAGCAGGTCGCCTCGGCCCAGGCGCAGTACGACCAGTTCTGCCAGCAGGCCCGCTGAGCCGTGGTCGGCCCGGCGCCGCGAATCGGCGGCCGGGCCGGCATGACGCCTCGGGCGTGACTGGCGGCCGGCCGCTACACTAGGCGTTTCCACCACGCCGGAACCACCCGTCATGCGCCTCAGCCAATTCCATCTGGCCACCGTCAAGGAAGTCCCTGCCGACGCCGAAATCGCCAGCCACCAGCTGATGCTGCGCGCCGGCATGATCCGCAAGCTCGCCTCCGGCCTGTACACCTGGAGCCCGCTGGGTCTGCGCATACTGCGCAAGGTCGAGCGCATCGTGCGCGAGGAAATGGATCGCGCCGGGGCGCTGGAATTGCTGATGCCGACCATCCAGCCCCGCGAGCTGTGGGAAGAAACCGGCCGCTGGGCGAAGTTCGGTCCGCAGTTGCTGAAGATCCGGGATCGCAAGGAGCAGGAATTCTGCTACGCGCCCACCGCCGAGGAAGTGATCACCGATTACGCCCGCAACGAGCTGAAAAGCTACAAGCAGCTGCCGGTGAACTTCTACCAGATCCAGACCAAGTTCCGCGACGAGATCCGCCCCCGTTTCGGCGTGATGCGCGCCCGCGAATTCCTGATGAAGGACGCCTACTCCTTCCACCTTACCCAGGAGTCGCTGGCCGAAACCTACGCGGCGATGTACCAGGCGTATTCGCGCGTGTTCACTCGCCTCGGCCTGACCTTCCGCGCGGTGCAGGCCGATACCGGCGCGATCGGCGGCAACGCCAGCCATGAATTCCAGGTGCTGGCCGATTCGGGCGAGGATGCCATCGCGTTTTCCGACGGCTCCGATTACGCGGCCAACCTGGAGAAGGCCGAGGCGCTGGCGCCCGCCGCCGCGCGCCCTGCTGCCGCGGCCACGCTGCAGCGCGTGGACACGCCCACCCAGAAGACCATCGACGACGTCTCCGCCTTCCTCAAGGTCAGCCCGCGGCAATGCGTGAAGACCTTGCTGGTGCGCGGTCGCGACGGGCTGGTCGCGCTGTGCCTGCGCGGCGATCACGAGATCAACGAGGTCAAGGCCGGCAAGCTGGCCGAGCTGCCCGATGAGTCCGTGCTGGCCAGCGAGGAGGAAATCCTCGCCGCCACCGGTACGCGCCCCGGCTTCATCGGCCCGGTCGGCCTGCCCGAATCCATCCCCGTCATCGTCGATCGCGACGCCGCCGTGCTCGCCGACTTCGTCTGCGGCGGCAATGCCGATCGCACGCATTACAGCGGCGCCAACTGGGAACGCGATGCCCGCATCACCCGCATCGCCGACCTGCGCAACGTGGTCGAGGGCGACCTGTCGCCCGACGGTCATGGCGTGCTGCACATCGCCCGCGGCATCGAGGTCGGCCACGTGTTCCAGCTGGGCACGAAATACGCCGAGGCGCTGGACGCCAGCGTGGTCGATGAAACCGGCAAGCTGCAGGTGATGACCATGGGCTGCTACGGCATCGGCGTCAGCCGCATCGTCGCCGCGGCGATCGAGCAGCGTCATGACGACGCCGGCATCGTCTGGCCCGAGGCGATGGCGCCGTGGCGCGTCGCCGTCTGCGTGATCAACCCGAAGCATTCGCCCGCCGTCAGCGCGGCCGCCGAAGCGCTGTACCAGGCGCTGGGCGAACGCGGCATCGAGGCCGTGCTCGACGATCGTGGCGTGCGCGCCGGCAGCATGTTTGCCGACATGGAGCTGATCGGCATTCCGCATCGGGTGGTCGTCAGCGAGCGCGGGCTGGCAGCCGGCACGCTGGAATATCGCGGCCGCGAGGACAGCGAAAGCCGTTCGCTGAGCGAAGACGAACTGTTTGCCCTGCTCGCCTGACCACGGCACTGGTGTACCGACCGGAACGGCCGCCTTGTGCGGCCGTTTCCTTGTGCGCAACGGTGAAACGGGTCGCAAATCGCTTATTGGAGTGCGGCGCGATTAACCGGTTAATGTGAAGAACGTTTCACAAACCCGCGCGCTTTACAAGGATTCGGCGAATAAGCGAGAATAAGAATTGCAACAATTTCAAGTCACGCCGATGCATTCCCCATAATGCCTTCGGCACATAACCAGATCATTATTCACAAGCTCAACCGGGAGTCACTCATGGCCGTCGATATCAAGAACCTCAATCACAACCAGCTGAATGACCTCATCTCCAAGGCGCAGGTCCGCCAGAACGAGCTGCGCAAGGAAAAGGTGGTCAAGCTGCGCGAGAAAGTGCACGCGCTGATCAAGGCCGAGGGTTATGCCTTCGAGGACATTTTCGGCAGCACCCGCGGCAAGGCCAAGCGCAGCACCGGCACGGTGGCCCCGAAGTATCGCAACCCGGCCAATCCGGCGCAGACCTGGTCCGGCCGTGGCAAGCGTCCGCACTGGTTCAACGACGCGCTGAAGGCCGGCAAGAAGGAAAAGGATCTGGCGATCTGATCGCCGGTTTCATCGGGTAATGAAAAACGCCGGCCTTGGGTCGGCGTTTTTTTGTGCTGAACAATGCGGTGTCGATTCACCACGCGAGGCATATCCGCGGTCCCTCCCTGCAACGCAGGGGGAAGTCAGGGGGGCTCTTGATCTTGGCGGGTCAGATCAAGAGCTACCCCACCTCAATCCTCCCCTGCTAGCAGGGGAGGAGGCAAAGGTGCCGTGCGGGTTTGTCTTCGGGGATGGTCGCAGGCATTTCGATGTTTGCGACTTCGATCACCTTTTGATTTACAGGGAGCGTCTTGGCGAGATCAGGAGGTCGCCGAACATCAGTCCCGCCACCAGCGATACCAGCAGGGTGATCAGCAGCAGGCCGGTGTCGAGGCTCAGCGTGGTATCGCGCTCCATCAGGAACGACACGCTGCGGAAGCCCACGCTGCCGGGTACCAGCAACAGGATGCCGGGCTCGCGGATGACCGCGCCTGGCCGCTGCGCGTAACGGGCGTAGACGTTCGCCATCGCGCCCAGCAGCAGGCCACCCAGGAATACGCCCACCGGCGCGCCGGACAGCGAGCTGGAGATCTGGCCGCCCCAGCGCGTGGCCAGGTAGCCGACCACCACCGCCACGATCACCACCGGCCAGTCGCGTTTGGCCGCCCGGAACAGGATCGCGAAGGCGATCGCCGCCACCAGCAGGGCCGGGTAATCGGTCCACGTCGGCAGCGCCGGCAAGGCGAAGTCGCGCGCCTTGATGCCGAACGCGGCGCACAACTGGGTCGCCGCGATGGTGCCGAAGGTGAGCTTGAGCAGGGTCGACATCGCGCCGCCCATGCGCGCCATGCCGGAGACCAGGTGCTGGCTGGAGATCTCGCGCACCGCGGTGGTCAGCGACATGCCCGGCACCAGGATGATCAGGCTGGCCAGCACCACCGATTTGATCGCCAGCGGCACCACGAAGGCGCTCACCACGATCGCCACCGTGGTCGCCACCAGGGCGCAGATGGCGTCGCTGGCCACCGCCAGTTGCGGCCGGCTGCCGGCCAGCAAGGTGATGCAGCCGATGATCACGCCGATCACCGCCGCCACCACCAGGTCGACCCAGGAACTGTGCAGGAACAGCGCCGCGATGCTGGCCGCCGACAGGCCGTAACTGACGATCGAGCCGATCTTCTCGCGCCGCGTGTCCGGCCGCCCCAGCTCGCGCATCAGGCGAAAGCCCTCGCGCAGGTCCAGCTCGCCGGCGATCGCCCGATCGGCGATGTCGTCGGCCCGGCACAGCCGCTCCAGGTTCACCTCGCCCGGCGCCAGCCGCATCACCTGGGTGGTCTGCGCCACGCCTTCCTCGCCACCCTGGGCCAGGTCGGAGAAGGAAATGATGATGGCGGTGGGACTGGACCACACGTCGGCGGACAGCCCAAGGCGCTGCGCCACCCCGGCCACGGCCATTTCCAGCCGCGGCGCGGTGGTGCCGTACTGGTGCAGCCGCCGCGCCAGTTCCAGCGCGAACGCAATGCGCGTGGTGATGGCCGTGGTGGCGAACTGCTGCTGGCTGATGACGTCGCCCGCGCTCATGCCGTCGCGCGTACCTGCAAGGTGGTGCCGTCGACCGCCACCACTTCCACCACCGCGCCTGCCGGCAGGTCAGGGCCGCTGACCAGCCACTGGCCGTCGCCGACCCGGGCCTTGCCGCGACCGTTGACGATCGGCTCGATCAGCGGATAACGCTGGCCGATCAGTTGCTCCGCGCGCCGGTTGAGCCGTTCGCCACCGGACACTCGACGCTCCAGCCGCGGCCGCAGCCAGCGCGCGTAGCTGACGCAGAAGGCGAACGCCAGCAGCCCGAACAGGATCGCCTGGGCCAGCAGGCCCAGCGTCGGATCGCCCCACAGCACCACGCCCATCGCGGCAGCCGCCAGGCCGATCCACAACAGGAAATAGCCCGGCAACAGCAGCTCGCCCGCGATCAGCAGCAGCGCCAGGATCCACCACAGGTAATGCGTCGACAGTTCCCACATGGTCGTGCCCTCAGCGCAGCGGCGGCTGGACGACGGTGGGCTTCTGCTGCTGGCCCAGCGATTCCTTCGCCAGCTCGGCGATGCCGGCCAGCGAGCCCAGGATGCCGGTGGCCTCGATCGGCAGCAGCAGCATCTTCTGGTTCGGCGACTTGGCCATTTCCTTCAGCGCGTCGACGTAGTTGTTGGCGACGAAATAATTCAGCGCATTGACGTTGCCGTTGGCGATCGACTCGGACACCATCGAGGTGGCCTTGGCCTCGGCCTCGGCCGAACGCTCGCGCGCCTCGGCGGCCCGGAAGGCGGCCTCCTTCTCGCCTTCGGCGGCCAGGATCACCGACTGCTTCTCGCCTTCGGCCTTGAGGATCGCGGCCTGGCGGAAACCTTCGGCATCGAGGATGTTGGCGCGCTTCTCGCGCTCGGCCTTCATCTGCCGCGCCATCGCGTCGACCAGGTCGCGGGGCGGCGAGATGTCCTTGATCTCGATGCGGTTGACCTTGACGCCCCACGGATGGGTCGCCTCGTCGACCACGCCCAGCAGCTTGGCGTTGATCGCGTCGCGCTGGCTCAGCGATTCGTCCAGGTCCATCGAGCCCAGCACGGTGCGGATGTTGGTCATGATCAGCGCCAGCGCGGCGCCTTCCAGGTTGGCCACTTCATACGCGGCCTTGGACGCGTCCAGCACCTGGTAGAACACCACGCCGTCGACGCGCACCACCGCGTTGTCCTTGGTGATGACGTCCTGCGACGGCACGTCCAGCACCTGCTCCATCATGTTGATCTTGCGCCCGACCGCCTGATAGATCGGGATCAGGAAATGCAGCCCGGGACTCAGCGTGCGGGTGTACTTGCCGAACGTTTCCACCGTCCACTCGAAGCCCTGCGGCACGATGCGCACCAGCTTGGCGACGCCGATGATGACGACGACCACGATGACCAGCGCAAGCAGCTGTCCGATTCCCATTGCCCACCCCTTGTCCCTGAAGAAGGCTTGAGTATAGGCGAGCGGATGCTTATCGGGACTGCGGCAGGCGCAGGCTCACCCGCAGGCCGCCGCCCTCGCGGTTGGCCAGCAGCACGCGGCCGCCGTGCGCTTCGGCGATCTCGCGGGCCAGCGCCAGGCCCAGGCCGGTGCCGGAGCGCTTGGTCGAGTAGAACGGCAGCAGTGCCTGGGCCAGCACCGTCTCGCTCATGCCGGGGCCGCGGTCGGCCACCTCGATGCGCAGCTCGTTGCCGACTTCCAGCAGGGACAGCGTGACTTCGTCTTCCGGGCCGCCGGACTCGTGCGCGTTCTTGATCAGGTTGATCAGCACCTGTTCGATCTGCACCGCGTCGAAATGCCCGGGTTGCTCGGGCACGGCGGTGGCCAGGCGGTACTGGCAATGCAGCGCCAGGCCATCCAGGAATGGCTGCCACACCACGCTCACCGGTTGCGGCGTGGGCAGCTTGGCGAAGCTGGCGTAGCCGGCGATGAAACGATGCAGGTGCAGCGCGCGTTCGCCGATGGTGGCGAACACGCCGGGCAGCCGGTCGAGCTGGCCGCGCCGGGCCAGTTCCGCCCCGGAGTGCGACAGCGAGGTGATCGGCGCCAGCGAATTGTTGAGCTCGTGGCTGATCACCCGGATCACCCGTTTCCACGTCGCCACCTCCTGCCGCGACAATTCGCGCGTCATGCGCCGGAACAGATGCAGCCGATGCGGGCGCCCCTGCAGACGAAACGCACGCTGCGACAGGTGGAAGATTTCCTCGCTGCCTTCCATCTCCACGCTGAGCAGGGCGTCCTCGCCGGTCTCCACGGCCTTGCGCAGGGCCTCCGGGGCATCCACCAGCAACGCGGCGAAATCCAGTCCGTGCAGGCTGCGGCCTTCGTTGAACAGATGCCGCGAGGCGATGTTGGCGTAGGCGACGCGACCGGACGAATCGGTCAGCACCAGGGCCACCGGGGTGTTCTGCACCACCGTGTCCAGCAGCAACTCGCGCTGCACCAGATGCTGGCGCTGTTCGCGCAGGGTCTGTCCCAGCGCGTTGTGCATGCGGATCAGCTCACCCAGTTCGTCGCGCCGATTGATCGCGATGGAGAAGCTGAAATCGCCATCGCGGTAGCTGGCCACCGCGCCTTCCAGCGCACGCAACAGGCGGCTGACCGGCGCCATCACCTGACCGGCGAGCCAGAACGCCAGTGGCAACAGCACCAGCGCGCTGGCCAGCAGGCCGCCATAGATGCCCAACTGCATCGGCGCACGGATGGACAGGGCCAGGTCCTTGCGCATCCACACCAGCAGTTGCGGCAGCGGCCACTGGGTCACGCCCGCGTAGATCGCCGCGCCGGCGAAGGCGGCTACCGCCAGCAGCAGGGTCAGCCGACCGCGCAGCGAGTTCAGGCGACGCCACATCGGCCGTTCTCCTTGCGGGGAAAGCGCCCGATCAATGACACCTGGCGTCGTGGGGAGTCATCGCGCAGTCCAGCGGCGGGCGTCCGCCCAGCCAGGCGCGCTCGGTGCCGAGCACCGCATCGCGATCCATCGGCCGCGGCGGCGCCTTGTTCCACGCCTCGCCCTCGCGACCGTCGCTGAAGCGGAACGGGCTGCTGTTGCCGTCGCCCGGCACCGCCAGCGAGCCGGCTCGATAGTCCGACGAACTGCTGCTGGGCGCAGGCAGCAGGCTGAGGTCGCTGCGCAGCGCGGGTGGCGTCTGCGCCATCGCCGTCCCGCCGATCAGCGCGGCCGACAAGAAAATGATCAGGCGATATCGCATGACGCTCCCCCCACTGGATACCGATCGCCATCTTTCTACGCCTCATGGTCAAGAGCAAGCATGCCGATCACAGAACAACGCTCGGAGTCGGTGAAGAAAACCACTTCCCGTGGTTTTCTTCCATCGCGAGTCCGCTCAGGCCGTGGTCGCCAGGCCGTAGCGCTCCATGCGCCGGTACAGCGCCTGGCGCGACAGGCCCAGGTTCTGCGCGGCCCGACTGACCACGCCGCCGGCCTTGTGCAGGGCCGCCTCCACCGTCTCGCGGCTGGGCTCGTCGAGATTGCGCGCCGCGGCGCCGGCCACGTGCTGCGGCAGGTTGAGCAGCTCCGGCGTGATCACGTTGCCACCGGCCAGCAGGGCGGCGCGCTCGATCGCGTTTTTCAGTTCGCGCACGTTGCCCGGCCACGGATAGCCCAGCAAGGCGTCACGCGCCGCCTCGCCCAGTTCGGCGCGGCCGTCCAGGAAGAATTCGGCCAGCGGCAGGATGTCGTCGTTGCGCTCGGCCAGCGGCGGCAGGTTCACCTCGATCACGTTGAGCCGGTAGTACAGATCCTCGCGGAACGTGCCGGCCTGGATCATCGCCTTGAGATCGGCGTTGGTCGCCGACAGCACGCGCACCTTCGCCTGCCGCGTCTTGCCCGAGCCGAGCCGCTCGAACTGGCCGGTCTCCAGCACGCGCAGCAGTTTCATCTGGCCCGGCAGCGGCAGGTTGCCGATCTCGTCGAGGAACAGGGTGCCGCCATCGGCCAGTTCGAAACGCCCTTCGCGCGCCTTGTTGGCGCCGGTGTATGCGCCGGCCTCGGCACCGAACAGCTCGGCCTCGATCAGCTCGCCCGGCAACGCACCGCAGTTCACCGCCACGAACGGGCCGCGCTTCACCGCCGAGTTCGCATGCATGATCGCCGCGATGCGCTCCTTGCCGGTGCCGTTCGGACCGGTGATCAGCACCGACACGTCCGAACGCGCCACCTGGCAGGCCAGGTCCAGCGTGCGGGCCATCGCCTCGGAGGCGAACACCAGGCTGTCCAGGTCGTATTTCTTCTGCAGCATCTCGCGTCGCTGGCGCCGCTCGCGGCGGCCCCGGTTCACCTCGCGGGTGGACTCGGACAGTTCCAGCAGGTTTTCCACCGTGGCCAGCAGCTTGTTGTCGTCCCACGGCTTGGCCAGGTAGTCGGCGGCGCCGGCCTTGACCAGTTCCACCGCGGTTTCCAGGTGCGTCCACGCGGTCAGCAGGATCACCGGCAAGTCGGAATGCTGCTCGCGAATCGCCCGGAACAGCTCCACGCCCTCCTCGCCCGAGGTGGTGTCGGCGGTGAAGTTCATGTCCTGGATCACCACGTCGACCGCTTCGCGCTGCAGCAGCGCCAGCCCCTCGTCCGGGGTCAGCGCCACCAGCGCGCGGATCTCGTGCAACGACAACGCCAGCGACAGCGCCTCGCCCACGGCCGGGTTGTCGTCGATGATCAGTACGGTACGTGTCATCTTTTTTCTGCACATGCGGACATGGATGCCGCTCCAGCGATAAAGGTTGCCATGACCATGGTCATGCGTACACCCGGGACCGGTTATTCATGCTGAGCGCGTCGCCACCACCGGCGGCACCGCGGCGGCGCGACGCGCAGGCGCCAGCACCGCCAGCTGGCCCAGCACCAGCATCAGCGCGGCGCCGAACGGCAGGTAGATCCACGGCAGGCGCGACAACTCGTAGTGGCGCATCAGCCACAGGTTCACCGCATAGGCCAGCAGCATGCCGAGCACGATGCCGGCACCCACCACCAGCAGGTTCTCGATCTGCACGTGGCGCAGGATGTCGACGCGGCGCGCGCCCAGTGCGCGCCGGATGCCGATCTGCCGCGTGCGCTGCTGCACCCAGTAGCCGGTCAGCCCCATGATGCCCACCAGGGCCACGATCAGCACCACCAGGCTGACCCCGGACAGCAGCCACACCGCCGCCTTCGACTTGGCCAGCATGTGCGCGCGCATGTCGGCGTACATCTGGTAGGTCGGCTCGAAGCCCTGGATCATCTCCACGCCCAGCTCGCGCGTGATGGTGGCCTTGACGGCCTGGCGCACGCGCCCGGCATCGCCTTCCGCCCCCGCCCGCACGGCGAACACCGGCATCGGCCACTGCCCGGGCACGCCGGGGAAAAGCATGCTGTAGTCGATGTTGCTGCGGTTGTCCTGCTCCAGCTTGTTGCGCATCAGGTGCTCGACCACGCCGACCACGGTGCGCCGCGCCGCATCCGCGTCCCGGCCGATCCGGACCACCTTGCCCAGGGCATGGCCGTCGGGGAACAGGCGATCGGCCAACGCTCGCGTGATGATGGCCGGGCCGCTCTGGTTGATGCCCACGTCCTGGTAGTCGATGCCTTGCTCCGCAGCGCTGAAATCGCGCCCGGCAACCAGCCGCAGATCCAGCGCCTCGCGCAGGTGATCGCCGATGTAGACCGCTGCATCGGCCTGGATGCCGGTCCCCTCGCCGATCACGTCACCGTTCATCTGGGCACTGGTCTCCATCGGCAGCGAACCGGCCAGGCCCACCGCGGCGACTCCGGGTATGGCACGCAGCGACGCCTGCACCTCGCGCAGCCGGCTCGGCGGCCACGGCTTGCCGCGAGAGGCGATGTTCCACGCCACGACCAGCTTCTCCGGCTGGCCGATGCCGTCCGGCGCCAGGATCGGCACCAGCCGCTGCTGCAGCAAGAACAGCGCATTGCAGGCGATCGCACAGGCCAGCGCCACCTGCAGCAGCACCAGCAGCGGCATCAGGCGATGACGAAAGAGCGGTTGGATGATGTGTCGCATGATGATCGCGTTCCCCTAGGAGCGTGGGCGGTAGAAACCAAGTGAGCGAGGCAAAGTGGTTTTTGAGTCAGATTTTTCGATCGTTTGAGGCGAATAGCCGTAGCTATTCAACGAAAAGGAGCGGAAAAGCTGGCCAAAACCACGCAGCCGCAGCCGCTTGTGTTTCTACCGCCCACGCTCCTAGCCCAGCTTGATCTGCATGGCCGGCGGCTGGCGGCACACGCGCCAGGCCGGCAGGATGCCCACCACCAGGCCGACGACCAGCGACAACAGCAGCAGCGCGGCGAATGCCGAAACACTGAAGTGCGCCGCGTCGGCATAGGCCACCGGTTGCATGCGCACGATCCACAACCCCAGCCAGGTCAGCGGCAGGGCCAGCGCGCCGCCGATCAGGCCGAGCACGCCGGTCTCGACCAGGTGTTGCGCGAACACGTTGCGCCGCGACGCGCCCAGCGCACGGCGAATCGTCACGTCCGCCTGCCGGCGCAGGAAGCGCGCCGCCAGCAGGCCGGCCACGTTGACCAGGCACAGCAGCAGGAAGGCGCCGGCCAGCGCCAGGTTGAGGCCGACGTCGTCGGGCACCACGTGGTTCATGCTCATCCACGACGGCACGCCGTACAGCGCGGCCTGCGGCGGATACACGAAACGCCCGGCCGCATGCTGCGCATCCGCGTAGCCCGCGACGAACCGGGCATACGCAGCCACCGTCGCCGGCGTATCCAGCGCCGCCCACACTTCCAGCCAGCGGCACTTGTCCACCTCGGCCGACTGGAAGCTGACGACCGCCGCGCCCTTGCCGCATTCCCCCGCGGTCAGCGGCCCCACGCCCGCGGCCAGCGCCGCCTGCGCCGGCACGAAGAACTGTTCCGGCTGGCCCAGCACGTTGCCCTGGTTGCGCTGCACGTCGAGGAACTGCGTGCGCGGCTTCCACGGCGCGCTGACCCCGACCACGCGGAAACTGCCGCTGCCCAGCGACACGCTGCGGCCCACCGCGTCCTCCGTGCCGAACAGCTTTTGCGCCAGAGCGCTGTCGATCACCACCACCGGTGCCTGGGCCGCCTGCTCCTCGGCGGTCCATGACCGGCCGTGCCGCAGCGGCACGCCGAACATGGCCAGCACCGGGCCATGGGCCAGCAGCCCCTGCACCTGGTCGGACTGCTTGCCGTCGGGGCGACCGACCAGCGTATAGCTCTGCGCCAGCGCCACCTGCTGGCGCGCCCGCTGCGCATCGACCAGCGCCTTCGCATCCGTCAGGTTCAGATAGGCATCCGGCTTGTCGTAATCGTTGTTGTTGGCGTCGACCGCCTCGCGGGCATCCATCGTCACCACGTGCAGGTACGGACTGATGCCCGGCAACGGTTCGCCGGACAGCGCGCCGAAGATGGTCAGCGCCGTCATGCACGAGGCGATCCCGATCGCCATGGTCAGGACCAGCAGCAGGACCATCGACGGACCCTGCCGGCAACGCCGCCAGGCCAGGTCAAGGTAGTAGCGGAACATCAGCCGATCCTCCGCATGCAAGGCGCTTTTCGTGGCATCGCCATCGTGAATCCGTCCATGCTCATGTCGACCTCGTCGCCACCACGGGCGGCACCGCCGCGGCGCGCAACGCCGGCCCCAGCACCGCCAGCTGGCCCAGGCCCCACAGCACCAGCGCGCCCATCGGCAGATAAAGCAGCGGCAGGCGCGCCAGTTCGTAGTGCTGCATCAGCTCCGCGTTCAACAGGAAGGCCAGCAGCATGCCCAGCACGATGCCGGCGCCGACGATCAGGAAATTCTCGGTCTGGAAGTAGCGCAGGATGTCGCCGCGCGTGGCGCCGATGGCGCGGCGAATACCGATGCTGCGCGTGCGCTGCTGCACCCAGAAATTGGCCAGCCCGGTAATGCCCAGCGCGGTGACGAACAGCAGGCCCAGGGCCGAAGCCAGCAGCAGGCCGATCATGGTGGTGTCGCGCTGGAAATAGGCCGCTCGAATCTCCTCATAGGTCTGCGTGCGGGCGGCACTGATCAGCCGGTTCGCACTGAGCTTCAGCAGTTCCGCGGACCCCTCCTGCAGGATCCGCGCCCGATCGCCGGAGGCGCTGCGCAGCACGTAGAGCACGCCGGAGCCCGGCGGCAGCTGCGGCCAGATCATGCTGTCCTCGTCGATCCCCGGCGCGCGCAGGTTCGGGCGCAGCAGTCGGTCGACGATGCCCACGATGCGAATGTAGTTGTCGCCGTCGTACATGCTCTGACCCAGCGCCTGCTTGCCCGGATACAGATGCTGCGCCAGCGCGCGACTGACGATGGCCACCGCGGGCTTGCCCTGGCTCACGTACTCTTCCGGCCGGAAGTCGCGCCCCGCGACCAGGTGCAGGCCCAGCGTGCCGACCAGGCCGGGCGTGCCGTCGTAGACGGCAGGTTGCATGCAACCGCTGCCTTCGATCGTATTGAGCTGCATCGCCCGATCCAGCGCCTGCTTGCTGGGGCAGATGCCGCTGGACGACTCGCTGCGATCCAGCGGCAGCGAATAGCTGACCGCCACCGCCGATTGCACGCCGCGCACGCCACGCAGGGCAGCCAGGTCCGCGGCATGCCGCGCCTGCGGATTCTCGCCCTCCTCGATGCCCGTGCTGGGGATCACCGACAGCTCGCGTTCGGCGATGCCCGTCGGCACGCCGATCCGCTGCACGCGATTGGCGATCATGAACACCACGTTGCAGACGATCGCGCAGGTCAGGGCGGCCTGCAGTACCAGCAGGGTCGCGGTGAGCTTGTGTCGACGCAAGGTCGAGAGTATCGGGCGCAGTTCCATGCTGGATGTCCTCATAAGGCCTTCAGCTGCAGCGCGGGCGGCACGCGACACGCGCGCCACGTCGGCAACAGGCCAGCCAGGAGGCTGGCGGCGACGGAAAGCGCGAACGTGCCCAGCAGCATCGACGTGTCCATCTGCGCCAGTTGCGCATAGTCGTCGGGGCGATGGCGCACGCTCCACAGGCCGAGCTGGGCGATCAGCAAGCCGGACAGGCCGCCGGCCACGCCGACCATCGCCGACTCGATGCCCAACTGCAGGAAGATGTCGCGCCGGCGCGCGCCCAGCGCGCGACGCACGCTGATCTCGCCGCTGCGGCGCAGGAACTTCGCCAGCAGCAAGGCCATGATGTTGACGATGCACACGAACAGGAAACCCAGCGCCAGCCACAGCTGCAGGCGCACATCCGTGGGCACCAGGTTGCGGTGCGCCAGCCAGCCCATCAGGCTGTACAGCTTCGCTTCCGTGGGCGGGCGCTGGAAGCGGCCCAGCGCCTTCTGCTGGGCGGAATAGTCGAGCAGGAACTGGCGATACGCCTGCGCCTGTCCGGGGCTTTGCAGTTGCACCCAGAATTGCAGCCAGGACATGTTGGCGCTGGTCATGGAATCACCGGCGTCGTCCTTGCCCCAGCCGGATTGATTCCCGTTGGTCGGCAACTTCAGGTCCACCGCCGCGGACAACGGCAGGAAGAATTGATCCGCATCGCCAAACGATTGCGCCGACAGGTCGGCATGGAACATCGGCTGCGGCTGCCAGTCGGCGGTGACGCCGATCACGCGGAAGTCGTGTTCACCCAGCCGCACGACCTGACCGATGCCTCCGCTGTTGCCGAACAGCTTGCGATCCAGCGTCTCGCTGAGCACCACCACATGCGTCCGTGATGCATCGTCGGCGGAGGACCAGCCCTGTCCGTGCTCGAACGGAATGCCGAACAACGCGAAGATGTCCGCCGTGGCATAGCGGCCATCGACACGGAATGGCCGCACGTCCGCCCGCGCCGGGCGCACCAGCAGCGAGCCACCGGCCATCGCCGCCTGCCGCGTGGCGGGATGCGCCTTGAGCAGGGCCATCGCATCCGGCCAGGTGAGATTGTCGGTCGGATCGGGGCCATCGCTGTGATGCTTGTAGTCCAGCGGCAACGGGTCGAGGTGCGGCGTGAACAACGTCGCGCTGCGCCCGGGCAAGGGATCGTTGGTCATCACGTGCAGCACCGTGATCATCGTCATGCTCGCACCGATGCCCAGGCCGATCGCCAGCACCATCAGCGCGGTAAGCACTTTGTTGCGCTTCAGGCTGCGCAGTGCCAGATCCAGGTAGTAGCCGAACATTCCCTTCCTCCGAGTTTCATCATCCATGCCGACCGGCATGGCTGCCCTGCCTGTCACGTCAATCCCCGCGGGTGACCTCCGGCGGTGCCGCATCGCCGGCTTTCTGCGCCAGCGGCAGCGCATCCGTCACCAGGTGCATCAGGAAGCGGCCCGGCTGCTCCTGCATCACCATGTGCGCCGAATCGGCGAACAGCACCATGCGCTTCGACGGTGCGCGGATGCGCCCGAACCATTGCTCGGCCAGTTCGTGCGAGGTGGTGTAGTCGTGCTGTCCGACGAACAGGAGCACCGGGCAACCGAAGTCCGTCATGTCATCGAGATCCACGCCGAGCAGCGGCTGCAACAGGTGGTTGAGCGTGTACACGCTGCCCTTGCCGATCGCGTCGAGCTCGGCCTGGTCGTAGTCGGGCGAGAGACCCTCGGCATCGGCGTAGTAGGAGAAATCCTTGCGGCCATGAGTGAGACCGCCGTAGTAGGTCTCCCACTTGCTGCGCGTGCCGATGCGCTGCAGCGTCATCGGCGCCGTACCCGGGTAAGGCATCAGCGCCTCCAGCTCGCGCACGGCCTGCGGGTTGTGGTCGGCCTTTGCCGCACGCAGGGCGAAGGCGAAGCCGATCTCCTCGTTCCTGCGCACGTTCACCACCTGGCCCACGCCGATGTAGGCGTGGAACCAGTCCGGGTGCTGCCGGGCCAGTCGCGTGCCCAGCACCGTGCCCCAGGAATGGCCGAGCAGGAAGATCTTCTGCTTGCCGTAATGCTGGCGCAGGTACTGCACGACCTGCGCCGCATCGTCGGTCATGCCTTCGATCGTCATGCCCGGCGACATCTGCTGCTCGGTGTTGGCGGCGTAGGTCTTGCCCGCACCGCGCTGGTCCCATTGCACGACGGTGAAGAAATCCTCCCACGGCGACTGGAAGGTGTAGCTGGCCGGCATCGTCACCGCGGCCGGGCCACCGTGGAGGAACAGCAGGATCGGATTGCGCCGGTCGCGGCCGCGGATCGACAGCCACTGGTCGATGCCGCCGATGCGCAGCTTGATGCGTTCGTCCACCCCGTTCGGCGAGACGATCCTGCGCGTGTTGCCGATGACGCGGCTGACTTCGGCGCGCGAAATCATCTCCGCTGCAGCGCCGGAGGACGCGACAGGTGCGGCGGACGAGGCGGCCGTCGCCTGGGCGGCCGATGCATCGCGCCACGGCGCGCCCAGCGCGGCCATCGCCAGGAGCAGGAATGCGGTACGGAACATGCTCATCGAAACTCCACGTCGAAACAAATTGAATGCCACGTCGAAACAAATTGAATGCGGTGGATCGCCGCCGAGCGGCGCCGTCATGGCAGCGTGCGAAGACAGCCACACGGTCACACGCTCCGCGTCGCCACGACCGGCGGCACCGCCGCCGCACGCAAGGCCGGGCCCAGCACGGCCAGCTGGCCCAACGCCCACAGCACCAGCGCCGCGATCGGCAGGTAGAACCATGGCAAGCGGGGTAGCTCGTAGTGCTTCATCAACAGCAGGTTCAGCGCCACGGCCAACAGCAAGCCGAGCGCGATGCCGCCCGTGACGATCAGGAAATTCTCGATCTGGAAGTAGCGGAGGATGTCGCGCCGGGTGGCGCCGATGGCCCGGCGGATGCCGATCTGGTGCGTGCGCTGCTGCACCCAGAAACTGGACAGCCCGACCACGCCCAGCGCGGTCAACGCCAGCAGGCAGCCGATCACCACCAGCAGCAGCCAGATCAGCGCGCGATCATCATGGAAGTAATCCTTCACGGTATCCACGTAGCTGTGGTTGTCGGTGAGGACGCGCTGGTCGTCCACGCCATCCAGCACCCTGGGCAGGTCGCGCTGCACGGCGTCGCGCGCTTCGGGCGTGGTGCGCAGCACGTACATGCCACCGGCAAGCGAACGTACCGGCCACAGGAAGCCCGACTCGACACCATGGTATTTGGTGATGCTCGGGTTGAGCAGATGCGCGACCACACCGATGACATGCACGGCATGCTGGCCCTTGTCGCCGAAAAAGACCGCCTTTCCGATCGGTGACTGGCCTGGCCACAGCCGTCCGGCCAGCGCCTGAGTGACGATCATGACCGGCGGCGGCGGGTCGTTGAAGCCCTTGTAGTCGACATATTCCGCCGGCAGGAAATCGCGCCCGGCCGAAAGCTGCACCCCCAGCGTGCCAACGTAGCCCGGCGTGCCCAGGTACTCCACGAGGTTGCAGACCCGGGCCGCCTTGTCGCCACCCGGGCGGATGCCGAGGCAGGTGCTCCAGTAGTTGCGGCTGAGCGGCAGCGAATTGACCATCGCCACCGCCTTGACTCCCGGCATGCCGCGCAGGGCGGCAAGGTCGGCGGCCTTCTGGCTGGCACGGCTGGCGGGGGTGGCGTCATCGTCGATGCCGCTGCTTCTGGCCCATACCAGTTCGTTGTCGGCCACGCCCGTGGTCAGCTGCATGGTGCCCAGGCGATCGCCGATCAGGAACAGGGCGTTGGTGACGATGGCGCAGGTCAGCGCGATCTCCAGCACGACCAGGATCACGGTGGTCTTGTGGTGTTTCAGTGCGGCAACGATCGGATGCATGGTCATGCCCTCACTGGATCTTCAACAGGCGGGCCGGCGCCAGGCGGCAGGCGCGCCATGCCGGAAACACCGCGGCCAGCACCGTCGCGCAGACGGCCAGCACGAAGGTCGTCAGCAGCATCGTCGGGTCCAGGTGTGCCAGGGCGGCGTATTGCGCCGGCTGCTGCCGCACGATCCACAAGCCGAAGGCGGCCAACAGCAAACCGGCCCCGCCACCGCTCAAGCCCACCAGCGAGGCCTCCACCAGCAACTGGGCGAACACCGCCCGCCGCGAGGCCCCCATCGCTCGGCGCACGCTCAACTCGCCGCCGCGGCGCAGGAACTTCACCAGCAGCAGCGCCACGGTATTGAGCAGGCAGACCAGCATGAAACCCAGCGCCAGCAGGCCTTGCAGCTGCACGCTGCCAGGCACCACGTGGTTGTAATCCAGCCAGCCCATCACGTCGCGCAGGCGCGTGTTGGGCTGCCGGGCGAAGCGACCCAGCGCCTTCTGCTCCTGCGAGTAGTGGGTCAGGAACTCGCGGTAGCCGGCAACCTGTGCCGGCGTATCCAGCTGGACCCAGAATTGGGTCCACACGCAGTCGGAATTGCGCATGTCGCCATCCTCGGGCATGCGGCCCCAGCAACTGATGCTTCCGGAGGTGCCCTGCTTGAGCGCAATCGCCGTCTCCAGCGGCAGGAAAATTTCCTCGGAACGGGCATAGCCGCCGTGCGTCAGGTCGTAGTAGTGCGGCACCGGATCCCATGCGTCGATCACGCCGATGACGCGGAAACCATACTTGCCCAGTTGCAGCGACTGCCCCACCGCGCGATCGGCACCGTACAGCTTGTCGGCCAGCTTGCGCGAGAGCACGGCCACCCGCGCCTGCTTCTCGTCGTCCGCCGCGGTCCAGCCGTTGCCGTAGGCGAACGGCACATCGAACAGACCGAAGAAGTAGGCCGAGGTGTAGCGCGCATCCGCGAAGAACGCGCGCGCCTTGCCTCCTTCCGGGCGCACCGTCACCTGGCCACCGGTCATCGCCACCTGGCGCACGCCCCGCCCTGCGTGCAACAGGTTCATGGCATCGGTCCAGGTCAGCTGGTCGGGCGGGTCCTCGCCTGCCTTGTAGTCTTCCATGCTCTGCGGATCCAGTTGCGGATAGAACAGCTGGGCACTGCGATCGGGTATCGGATCGGCGGTCATTACGTGCAGCAGGGTCAGCATCGTCATGCTGGCGCCGATGCCCAGCCCGATCGCCAGCACCATCAGCGCGGTGAGCACCGGGTTGCGCTTCAGGCTGCGCAGCGCGAGATCCATGTAGTAACCGAACATTCCGTTCCCCTTCTTCAACACGCTTTCCGCAGAAGCCCGCTGGCGGGCGACGTCTTGTCCCTTGGCGAAGCCCGAACAAGGGTCAGGGGGCTCCCGCAGGTCTTCGTCATGCCGATCTTGTCGCCACGACCGGCGGCACCGCCGCCGCGCGCAGCGCCGGCCCCAGCACGGACAGCTGGCCCAACGCCCACAGCACCAGCGCGCCGATCGGCAGGTAGAACAGCGGCAGGCGCGGCAATTCGTAACGGGTCATCAGCATCAGGTTGAGCGCATAGGCCAGGGCCATGCCCAGCACGATGCCGCCGCTGACGATGAGGAAATTCTCGGTCTGGAAGTAATGCAGGATGTCGGCGCGGGTGGCGCCTATCGCACGTCGGATGCCGATCTGCTTGCGTCGCTGCGCCACCCAGAAACTGGCCAGGCCCACGATGCCCAGCGCGGTCACCAGCAGCAGCGCGGCGATCACGCCGAGCAGCATGCCGGCCATGGCGCGATCTTCGCGGAAGTAGCCTTCGCGCAGGTCGCTGATGGTCTGGCTGGCCAGCGTGTCGACCACCGCATCCGGGGCGATCTTCACCATCGCGGCGCGCGCGTCGCGCAGCACGCGCGGCAGGTCCTGCGGGGCGGCGCGCAACAGATAGGTGCCGGCCAGGCTGGCGCCGGGCCGGGCCGGCACGAACACCGACCATTCGACCGTCTCGGAGCCGCCTTCGCCGCCGCTGGGCCGCACCAGGTGCGCGAGCACGCCACCGACCCGGAAGTGCGATTTGCCCATCCAGAATTCCTTGCCCAGCGGATCCGCGTCCGGCCACAGATGCCCGGCCAGGGCGCGGGTGACCCATACCGTGGCGTCGTCAGGCACGAAGTCGTTCATCGGCTGATAGTCGCCGGCCTGCGGCGCACTGCCCGCCACCAGTTGCAGGCCCAGTGCCTTGAAGCTGCCGGGACCGCCGACGTAGAAATCCACCACGCCACCGAAGTGCTTGCCGGCAGGATCGAGCATGATGCCGGCGGTACCCGCATGCTGGCCGAACGGCACCGCATTGATCACGCTGACCGATTGCATGCCCGCGATACGCCCCAGCCCGGCCTGCACCCGCGCATTGAGATCCACCGCCTGCTCGGGCTCGTAGCCGGTCAGGTGAAGCGTGGCCAGCGAGGTTTCATCGACGCCGCTGTGAACCTGCATCAGCGCAAGCCGGTTGGCGATCAGGAAGCAGGCGTTGCACAGCACGGCACAGGCCAGCGCGATCTCCAGCGCGATCAGCGCGGTGGCGAGACGATGGCGGCGCAACGCAGCGAGTATCGGTTGAATCTGCATTTCTCGTTACCTGATGCTTGGTGAGAACGGTGCCTTTCCGAAAAGTCCGACCAGGGATGGCCGGGCTCTTGCGCAGGGACAGTGCCTTTCCGAAAAGTCCGGCCACGGATGGCCGGGCTCTTGCGCAGGGACGGCGCACTACAGCGTCTTCAGCTGCAGGACCGGCGCTACCCGGGATGCCAGCATCGCCGGCAGCAGGCCGGCCAGCAGGCTGGTGGCGACGGCCAGTGCAAAGGTGACCAGGAACATGCCCAGGTCCAGATGCACCATGTCGGCATACGGCGTCGGCTGCCGGCGCACCAGCCACAGGCCGGTGAGAGTGAGCAGCCAGCCGGCGACGCCACCGATCAGACCGATCATTCCCGCCTCGGTCAGGCATTGCGCGAACACCGCCGCACGGCTTGCGCCAAGCGCGCGGCGCACGCCGATCTCGCCGCTGCGGCGCAGGAATTTCGCCAGCAGCAGGCCGACGGTGTTGAACAGGCAGATCGCCAGGAACGCGAACGCCAGCCAGGTCTGCAGGCGCACGTCGCGCGGCACCACGCCATTGAAATCCAGCCACTGCATCAGGTCGCGCAGGCGCGTGTCGGAACGGGTGAAGCGACCCAGCGCCTTCTGCTGCGCGACATAGTCGCCGAGGAAGCTACGGTAGCCGGCGGCCCCGGCCGCACTGTCCAGTTGCACCCACAGCCCGATCCACACGCAGGGCGCGTTCTGCAGATGGCCGGGCGTGGCGGGTCGGGCCCAGCAGGTGAACGGCTGGAAGTTGCCGTCGTTGATCTCCAGCCCGCTGGTGAACGGCGTGAACACATCCTCGGGCTTGGTGTAGAAGCCCGCGGTCTGGCCCTCGGAGAACCGGCCGCCGGCCACGTTGTAGAACTGCGGCGACGGCCGCCATGGCTTGAGCACGCCGACGATGCGCACGTCGCTGTCGCGCAGGCGCAGGCTGCGGCCGGTGCTGTCGGCGCCGCCGAACAGCTTGTTGTTGAGGTCGGCCGAGATCACCGCCACGCGCGCATGCCTCGCATCGTCGTCCGCGCTCCAGCCCCGGCCGTACTGGAACGGCACGTCGAACATCGGGAAAAAGTCCGAGGTGGTGGACAGCATCATCAGCATCAGCGGCGGCTGGTTCGCCTCCGGCGCATGCACCTTGATCTGGCTGTCCGCGATCAGCGTCTGCCGGTCGGCGCGCTTCGCGCTCCACAGGTCGACCGCCGACTGGTAGTCCAGCACGTCGTACGGCTCGCGCTTCTTCGAATCGGGTGCCGCATCCACCTGCGCGTAGAACAGGTGCGCGCTCTTGCCCGGCAGCGGATCCCCCGACAGCAGGTGCATCACCGTCAGCGTGGTCATGCTGGCGCCGATGCCGACCGCGATGGCGACGATCATCAGCGCGGTGAGCATGCGGTTGCGCCTGAGGCTGCGCAGGGCGAGGTCGAGGTAGTAGGTGAACATGACAACTCTCTCCAGGTTTCCAGGCCCTCCCCCGAACTGCGGGGAAGGTTTCAGGCAGTCACACCGACCGCGTCGCCACCACCGGCGGGACCGAGGCCGCTTTCTGCGCCGGCCCGAATACCGACGCCTGGCCCAGCAGCCACAGCGACAGCGCGCCGCCCGGCAGGTAGTACCAGGGCATGCGCGACATCTCGTAGTGCTGCATCAGGTAGACATTGATGCCGAACGCCAGCCCCATGCCGATGACCACGCCGGCCGTGGTCAGCAGCAGGTTCTCGGTCTGGAAGTACTGCATGATGTGGCCTCGCGTCGCGCCTACCGCACGGCGGATGCCGATCTGCCGGCGTCGCTGGCCGACCCAGAAGCTGGTCAGGCCGACGATGCCGAAGGCCGTCACCGCCAGCATCACCACGCACACCAGCACCAGCATCCAGGCCATGCTGCTCATGTCGGCGAAGTACTTCTGGCGGATGTCGCTGTACGTCTGGGCCTTGGTGACCGCGCCGGGATTGAGGTCGGCCAGCTTCCGCTCGGCCTCGCGCATGATCCGCTCGCGGTCTTGCGGCGCACTGCGGATCACGTAGTAGGCCAGCACGCCCTTGGACCCGCCGGCGCTGAGCGGGTAATACGTGCTGTCGTAGATGTACGGGCCGGCCTGGTTGCCGAATGCCGGGCGCAGCACGTCGGCCACCACGCCGATCACGGTGTAGTAATGCGGCATCGAATACAGCGTCTTGCCCAGCGCGGATTGCCCCGGCCACAGCTTCCTGGCCAGGCTCTGGGTGATGACGACCACGTGGGTTTCCGGCAGTGGCGCCGTATCGAACTTGCTGCCGGCATATTCGTCGCCGTTGAAAAACCGCCCCTGCACCAGGCGCAGGCCCAGCGCCTGGTCGGCGCCTTCGCCGACGAAGTACAACGAGACGTTGTGACTCTTCTGGTCGCTTATGATGCCGTCGGGGTCGAGGCCAAAGCTCCAGCCCCAGTTGTTGTGGCTGAGCGGCAGCGTGCTCGTCGCCGCCACCGCCTGCACGCCGGCGATGCCGCGCAGGGCCGCGAGGTTGCGCGGAATGTCGCTGCCGGCGAGTTTGTCGTCGGTGCCGCGCAGGGCCACCGTGGCGATGCCCTGCTCGTCGATCGCATTGCCCAGATGAATGTCGGAGACGCGCTGGCTGATCATGAACACGGCGTTGCACAGCACCGCGCAGGCCAGTGCGATCTCCAGCACGATCAGGCAGGCGGGAATGCGGTGCTTGCGGAGGCTGGCGAAGATCGGACGGATTTCCATGACCACCTCAGGCGGCTTTCAGTTGCGGGGCCGGCGCCAGCACGCAGGCGCGCCAGGCCGGCAGGATGCCGGCGATCAGGCTGGCGACCAGGGCCACGGCGAAGGTGAAAAAGAACATGCCCAGGTCGAGGTGCGCGAGGCTGGCGTATTCCGCCGGCTGGTGACGGATGCCAAGCAGGCCAAGCTCGGCGAACAGCAGCCCCAGCACGCCGCCGGCCATGCCGACGATGGCCGCCTCGACCATGAACTGCGTGAATATCTCTCGCCGGGTGGCGCCCAGCGCACGGCGCACGCCGATCTCCTGCGAGCGGCGCAGGCATTTGGCCAGCAGCAGACCGATCGTGTTGACTACGCAGATCAGCAGGAAACCGAATGCCAGCCCCGCCTGCAGACGAACGTCGTCGGGCACCACCTGCTGGTTGCGAAGCCATCCCATCAGGTCGAGCAAGGCCGTCTCGGGGCGCTGGAAGCGACCCTGCGTAATCTGCTGCTGCGCATAGCTGGACAGGAAGGACTTGTAGCCGGCCACGGCGGCGTCATCGGCCAGTTCCACCCATACGCCGAGCCACATGCACGGCGCGGTTTCCAGGTGCTTGATGTCGGTGACGGCCGCGTAGCATTCGGTGTCCTGCGGCCCCATGTCGATCGCGCGCGCCGTCCTCAGGGGAAGAAAGGCCGCATCGCCGTCGCCGTAGCTGCGGCCGCCCAGGTCCTGCGCGTAGAAACGCGGCTGTGGCGCCCACGGTTTCAGCACGCCCACGATGCGGAAGTCGCGGTCGTTCAGGCGAATGGTCCTGCCCACGCTGTTCGCACCGCCGAACAGCTTGTCGTTGAGGAAGCTGGCGATCACCACCAGCTGTGCGCCGTTGTCATCGTCAGCGGCGGTCCAGCCACCGCCGTACTGGAACGGCGCATCGAACATCGCAAAGAAATCCGCGGTAGTCATCACCGAATCGCTGAAGAACGGATGCTTGCCACCCTGCTGCGGCAGGATCTTCGCCTGGCTCAGCGCCATCGCCGCCTGGCGCGTGGCGCGGTGCTCGTGCAGCAGGTTCATCGCGTCGACGTAGGTCATCGTCGGCGCCGGCTCGGTCTGCCCGGCGATGTAGCCATCCTTCGTATTCGGGTCGAGCTGCGGGTAGAACAGGTGTGCGCTCTTCTGCGGCAGCGGATCGCCGGACAGCAGGCGCAGCACCGTCAGCGTGGTGATCGTGGCCCCGATACCCAAGGCCAGCGCCAGCACCATCAGCGCGGTGAGCACCTTGTTGCGCCTGAGGCTGCGCAGGGCCAGGTCGAGGTAGTAGGTGAACATTCCAAGTGCTCCAGGAGTTGGACCCCTCCCCCGCCTTGCAGGGGAGGGAGAGAACCTCACACCGACCGCGTCGCCACCACCGGCGGCACCGCCGCGGCGCGCAACGCCGGCCCCAGCACGGCCGCCTGCCCGATCAGCCACAGCACGATCGCGCCGACCGGGAAATAGACGACCGGCAACCGCGGCAATTCGTAGTGCAGCATCAGGAACAGATTGATGCCGTAGGCCAGCACCATGCCCAGCACGATGCCGATCGTGGCCAGCAGGAAGTTTTCGGTCTGGAAGTAGTTGAGGATGTTGCGACGGGTCGCGCCCAGCGCACGGCGCACGCCGATGGTGCGGCGCCGTTGCGCGACCCAGAAACTGGCCAGGCCGACGATGCCCAGCGCGGTGACGATGAGCAGCGCGGCGATGACGCCGACCAGGATGCCGGCCATCGCGCGATCGTTCTGGAAGAAGTCGCTGCGGATGTCGTCCAGCGTGTCCTTGCTCAGGACGATGCGATGCGGGTCGGCCTTGCGCAGCACCTTCGCCGCTTCCGAAAGCACCTGCTGGCGCTGGTCGGGCGCCGCGCGCAGCACGTAGCGCGACGCGCTGGCGGTGCTCAGCCGCAGCGGGAAGATCATCGTCCACTGCGCCGCATCGTCGCCCATCCACAGCGACGGCCGGATCAGCGATTGCACCACGCCGATCACGCGCACCGACGTCTCGCCGAGATAGATGTTCTTGCCCAGCGCATCCTGGCCAGGCCACAGCCGCTCGCCCAGCGCCCGGGTGATCACCACCGAGCCGACCTTGTTCTGCAGGTCGGGGTTGCGGCGCATGTCGTCGTAGTCCATGTACTCGTCGGCATTGAAATCGCGCCCCGCCACCAGTTGGGCGCCAAAGGTCTTGATCAGGCCCTCGCCCATGTACATGGTGGCGTTGAGCGTGGGCAGCTTCTGGGTCGGGTCGAGCTTGATGCTGGTGTTGGACGAGCTGTTGGTGAACGGCACCTGGTTGAGCAGGGCCGCCGCGGTCACGCCGGGAATCTGCCGCAGCAGCGCCAGGTCTTCCTGGGCACGCGACTTGCCATTGGCCGGCTTGCCGATGTTGGCGACCTGGACCTGCATCAGTTCGTGCTCGGCCACCCCGCTGGCCATCTCGGTGCGCTGCAGGCGCTGGCCGATCAGGAACACCGCGTTGCAGACGATGGCGCAGGTCAGCGCGATCTCGAGAATCAGCAGCAGCGCCGTGATCTTGTGCCGGCGCAGGGTCGAGAAGATGGGCAGGATGTCCATGTCAGTTGCTCTTCAGTTGCAGCGCGGGAGGGGTCAGGCAGGCGCGCCAGGCCGGCAACAGGCCGGCCAGCAAGCTGGCCACGAGGGCCGCGCCGAACGTGGCCAGCAGCATCGGCAGGTCCAGGTGGGCCAGCGCGGCATAGTCCGAGGGTTGCCTGCGCACCAGCCACAGCCCGAGCAGCGCCAGCAGCAGGCCGCCAATGCCGCCGACCAGGCCGACCGCACCGGCTTCGACCAGCAATTGCGCGAACAGCGAGCGGCGCGAGGCACCGAGCGCGCGGCGCACGCCGAGTTCGCCCGAACGGCGCAGGAACTTGGCCAGCATCAGGCCGACGGTGTTGACCAGGCACACCAGCAGGAAACCGAATGCCAGCCACACCTGCAGATGCACGTCGCTGGGCACCACCTTGTTGTAGTCCAGCCAGCCCATCACGTCGCGCAGGCGCACGTTGGGCGGCCGCTGGAAATGACCCAGCGTCTTCTGCTCCCGCGAATAGTTCAGCAGGAATTCCTTGTACGCGGCTGCCTCGGCCGGCGTGTCCAGCTGCACCCACAATTGCAGCCAGGTGCAGGTGGCGGTCTTCATGTTGTCGCTCGATCCCCGGTCCCAGCAGTCGGTCGAACCGTTGCGGGCGAACTTCAGGTCGGTGGCCGTGGCCAGCGGCACGAACACGCCTTCATCGGACGAGTAGTTGCCGGTGTTGAGATCGTAGAAGTGCGGCGTCGGGCGCCAGCTGTCCAGCACGCCGACAATGCGGAACGCTACGTCGTTCATGCGCAGGGTCTGGCCGGTACTGTCCTTGCCGCCGAACAGTTTGTCGTTGAGTTCGCGGGTGAGCACGGCCACATGCGCGCTCGCTTCGTCGTCGGTCGCGTTCCAGCCATGCCCGTAGAGAAACGGCACCTCGAACATCGGAAAGAAGTCGGCGGTGGTGTAGCGAGCGTCCTCGAAGAACGGATCGATCGAGGACTGCGCCGGCTGGATAGGCACCGCGCCGCCGGTCATCAAGGCCTGGTAACGGGCGCGTTTGGCATGCATCAGGGCCATGCCGTCGATCCAGCTGACCTGCTCCGGCGGCTCGTCCTGCGGCTTGTAGCCGTCCATGTCCTGCGGATCGAGTTGCGGATAGAACAGCTTGGCGCTCTTGCCCGGCAACGGATCGCCCGACAGCACGTGCAGCACCGTCAGCGTGGTCATGCTGGCGCCGATGCCCAGCGCGATCGCCACCACCATCAGTGCGGTGAGCGCCTTGTTGCGCTTGAGGCTGCGCAACGCGAGGTCGAGATAATAGGTGAACATTGCGCGTTTCCTTGTTGCAGGCGCATTCAACCAGGGTGGCCGACTACGGCACCATGGCCCGACAGGTATTTCCTGATGGCTTCGCTGCGTGCCTGGTTCAGCGGCGAACGCCATTCGGTGCCGTTGGCGACGACGCCAAGATTCACGTCGGCATCGTGCTCGACGAGAAATTCGACGGCTTCCAGGCGGCCATTCCTCACGGCGCTGATCAAGGCGGTCTCGTCATCCGGCACGATGGTGTCGACCCTGGAGCCGGCCGCCAGCAATCGCGCCATGACATCGAGGCTCCCGGCAGCCGATGCGGCAACTAGCGGATTGCCTTCGCCATGCACGGCCTTGTTCACGTCTGCGCCGAGCCCGAGCAGGAGGTTCACCATCGCGAGGTCGCCGCGTCGCGACGCAACGATGAGCGCCGTGCCATCGCCGCGCACGCTCGCATTCACGTCCATGCCTTTCCCTGCCATGCGCCGGACGGCATCGAGGTTCCCTTGCCGAACCACGGCGATCAGAGACGTCGCATCCTCCTGGTCGCGGCCGTCCCGCATGGCCGTGGGCATGGCCCGAAGCGCGCTCGCCGATGCGGCGAGGCCCATCGACGCCAGCAGGCTGAAAACCATGAGCCGGCTGGCTGATGTATGGGTGATTCTCATGAAAAGGCCACTCCTGTTCCCTTGGTGAATTTCAACCGCTGCCTTCACACCGCCCGCGTCGCCACCACCGGCGGCACGTTGGACGCGCGCCTGGCCGGGGCGAACACCGCGGCCTGGCCGATCGTCAGCATCGCCAGCACGCCGGTCAGCACGTACAGCGCCGGGATGCGGGTCATCTCGTAGTGGCTCATCAGCCACATGTTCAGGCCCACCGCCAGCAGCACGCCGATCACCACGCCGGCGCCGGCGATCAGCAGGTTCTCGATCTGGAAGTAATGCAGGATGTCGATCTTGCGGGCGCCCAGCGCTCGCCGCACGCCGATCTGCCGATGCCGCTGGCCGACCCAGAAACTGGTGAGACCGACGATGCCGGCGGCGGTGACGCAGAGCAGGATCAGCGCGACCACGCCCATCAGGATCGCCATGCCGCGGTCGGCCTGGTAGGCCTTGTCGCGGATCTGGGCGAACGAGCGCACGCTGTCGTCATCCAGCACGCGCATGGGGTTGACCTTGTACAACGCCGGCGTCACCGCGCGCATCACCGCGTCCAGCTGGCCGGGTTTGGCACGTATCGCGTAGCGCGAGAAGTTCGCGTCCAGGCGGGTCGGCACCAGCGTCGCGTTCCACACGAATTCGTTGGTCCAGGTGCCGGTGCCGGGCACCTGCATCCGTTCCACCAGGCCGATGATCGTGGTCGGCGTGGTCGCGCCATTGAGGTAGATCACCTTGCCCAGTGCATCGCCTTTCGGGAACAGCTTGTCGCCGAGCGCCTTGGTCAGGATCACCAGCGAGGGCTCGCTGTTGTCGCGAAAACCCTGGTGTCCCACGTCGGCCGCGGTGAAGTTGCGCCCGGCCACCAGGCGCAGACCCAGGGTGGAGAGCGCCTGATCGTCGCTGAAGTAGTAGGTGGTGCGGGTGCCATGGAAACTGCCCTGGTTGGTGTCCCCGGGCTTGTGGTCGACCGCGCCGTTCCACGACGAATTGAGCAGCGGCAGCGAGTTGATCGGCGCCACCGACGCCACGCCCGGCATCGCGCGCAGGGCGGCCAGGTCGGTCAGTTGCAGGCTGTCGAGCTTTTCCACGCTGGCGGCGTCGTCGCCGCTCGGCGCGCCCACCCATTGCTGGCTGACCAGCATCAGGTTGCTCTCGTCCAGGCCGGTCGGCCGGTTCACCCGTTCGATGCGCTGGCCGATGATGAACACCGCGTTGCAGACGATCGCCAACGTCAGCGCGATCTGCAGTGCGATCAGCACCACGCCGGCCTTGTGCTTGCGCAGTGCCGCGAGGATGGGATGCATGGTCATGGGCATAATCCTCAATTGCTCTTCAGTTGCCACGCGGGTTGCACGCGTGATGCACGGAACGTGGGGTAAAGCCCGGCCAGCAGGGTGGCCAGCACGGCGACCACCAGGGTGACGACGAGCAGGGACAGGTCCAGCCGCGCCAGATCGGAAATGCTCTTGGGCAACACCATGCCCACGCTGGCCACGCCGACACCGGTCAGCAGCAGGCCCAGCACGCCGCCGGTCAGGCCGACCACGCCAGCCTCGGTGAGGAACTGCAGATAGATCGCCTTGCGTGGCGCACCCAGCGCGCGACGCACGCCGATCTCGCCGCTGCGGCGCAGGAACTTGGCCAGCAACAGGCCCACCGTATTCACCAGGCAGACCAGCAGCAGGCCCAGCGCCACCAGCAGCGACACCTTGGTGTCGCTGGGCACGACCTGCTCATGATCGAGGAAAGCCGGCAGGTCGCGCAGCTTGTTGTTCGGTGCCCAGGTGAACCGGCCGGCTGTCTGCTGCGCACGCGCATAGCCGTCCAGATACTGGCGATAGGCAGTCACCGCGGCAGCGTCTTCCAGCTCGGCCATGTAGGCGATCCAGATGCAGCTGGATTGCTGCAGGCCGACGAAGCCCGACTCCTTCGGCGTTTCGCTGCAATTGGTGTTGCCGTCGTTGGGGATGCCCACGGCGATGGCGCGCTCGAAGGGAATGAACACATCCTCGACCTGCTCGCTGAAGCCGCCGGTGTTGACCACGTCGTAGAAGCGCGGCTGCGGATTCCACTGGTCCAGCACGCCGACCACGCGGTAGTCCTTGCCTTCGATGTTCACCGTCTTGCCCACGCTGTTGATCCCGCCGAACAGCTTTTCGTTGAGCTTGCTGCTGATCACCACCACCGCCGCGCGCTGCGCGTCGTCCTGCGCATCCCAGCCGCTGCCGTACAGGAACGGCGCGTCGAGCATCGGAAAGAACTCGCTGTAGACGGCATGGCCGCCCACGTTGAGTGGATGCTTGCCGGCCTGCGCCGGCACCACCGATGGCGAGATCTGGTACATCGCCGATTGACGCTTCGCGCGGTGGTCACGCATCAGCGCCATCGCGTCGGTGTAGTTCATCGCGTCCTGCGGCTCGTTGTCGTCGCCGCCGCGGTGCCCCTTCGGCCCCCAGGCGTCGATCTGCGGCACGAACAGCTGCGACGACTTCCACGGAATCGGATCGCCCGACACCGCGCGGAACACCGACCAGGTGGTCATCGACGCGGCCACGCCGAAGCCGATCGCCAGCACCATCAGCGCGGTCAGTCCGGGACTTCGTTTCAGGCTGCGCAGGGCCAGTTCGAGGTAGTAGGCAAGCATTCCGTTCACTCCGAGGTTTGTCTTCTCCCCTGCCCTGCAGGGAGGAAATGAGAACTCACACGCTCCGTGTCGCCTCCACCGGCGACACGCGCGAAGCACGCAGCGCCGGTGCCAGCACCGCGCTCTGGCCAAGCAACAGCAGCGCCACCACCCCGGCCACCACATAGGCCAGCGACAACCGCGCCATTTCGAACTGGGTCACCATCCACAGGTTGATGCCGATCGCCAGCACCGCACCCGCCAGCAGGCCGCCGATCCCGATCAGCAGGTTTTCGGTGAGGAAGTAGCTGAGGATGTCGCCGCGGGTGGCGCCCAGCGCGCGGCGCACGCCGATCTGCTTGCGCCGCTGGCCGACCCAGAAACTGGTCAGGCCCACGATGCCCGCGGCGGTGATCGCCAGCAGCACCACGCTGATGATGCCCATCAGGATCGCCATGCCGACGTCGCGCTCGTAGGCGCGCTGGCGCACCTGGGCAAAGCTCATCACGCCGTCCTTCGCGTCGATGATGCGCATGCGGCTCTGCGCGAACAGCGCCTTCGGCGCGTCGCGCATCGCGGCGTCGAGCTGGCCGGGCTTCGCCCGCACCAGGTAGTAGGTGTAGTCATTCAACAGGCGCGCCGGGATCAGCACCGCGTTGTACGCATACGGCCCGGCCCAGCTGCCGGTCATGTGCGCCTGCAAGGTGTCGGTGATGCCGATGATCGTGGATGGCGTGTGGCCCATCGACACATAGATGGTCTTGCCCAGCGCCGATCCCTGCGGGAACAACCGCTGCGCCAGGTCCTTGCTGATGATCACCTGGGCGGAATGCATCGCGTCGCGGGGTTTCTGCGCGGCGATTTCGCTGGCGGTGAAATTGCGCCCCGCGATCAGGCGCGTGCCCAGCGTCGCCAGGGTGTGTTCATCGGAAAAGAAGATCGCCGAGTCGGTGGTCATCTTGACCTGGTCCGGCTGCAGCTTGATGAAATTGTCCCAGCCGGTGCCACGCAGCGGAAAGCTGTTGGTCGAGGCGGCGTCCTGCACGCTGCCGAGCTGGCGCAGGGCGATCAGATCAGCCTGCATCTGCGCGTCGATGCGCTGCGTGTCGGACTTGTCGGCCCAGTCGCTGCGGATCACGAACAGGTTGTTCTCGCTCACTCCGCTGGGACGCGACATCCGCACGATGCGCTGCTGGATGATGAACAGCGCGTTGCAGACGATCGCCAGGGTCAGCGCGATCTGCAGCGCGATCAGCACGGTGCCGGCCTTGTGGTGGCGCATCGCGGCGAGGATGGGTTTGATCTGCATCGTCATCGCCCTCAATTGCTCTTCAGCTGCCACGCCGGCTGCACCTGCGCGGCGCGCCAGGTGGGATAGAACGCGGCCAGCACGGTGGCCGCGATCGCCACCAGCAGGGTCATCGCCACCAGCGACAGGTCGAGATGCGCAAGCCTGGCGATCTCCGGCTCGAACAGCAGGCCGACGCCGAACATGCCCAGTGCGGTGAGCAGCAAGCCGAGCACGCCACCGGCCAGACCCACGGCGCCCGCCTCAATCAGGAACTGGTGGTAGATCTCGCGCCGCGGCGCACCCAATGCGCGGCGCACGCCGATCTCGGCGGCGCGGCGCATGAACTTCGCCAGCAGCAGGCCGATGGTGTTGACCAGGCAGATCGCGAAGAAGCCCAGCGCCACCATCAGCGAGATGCGGCTTTCCGGCGGCACCACGTGCATGTGGTCGAGCCAGTCATTGACGTCGCGCAGGCGCACGTTCGGCGCCCAGTGGAAGCGGCCGGCGCGTTGCTGATCGGCAGCATAGTGGGTCAGGAATTCGCGGTAGCTGTTCGCGGCGGCCGGATCGGCCAGTTCCACCCACACCGGGATCCACACGCATTCGCCGTGCAGCCAGGCTTCGCGGCCGACACCGAAATCCGTATTGCTGCCGCAGTTGTTGCGCCCGGAGGTGTCCATCGCCACATCGATCGCGCGGGTGAACGGCAGGTACAGCTGCACCGGGTCGCCGAAGGCGTTATGGCTGAACAGGTCGTAGAAGCGCGGCTTCGGATCCCAGTGCGCGGTCACCCCGACGATGCGGTAGCTGTGCCGGTCCATGGTGATCTCGCGGCCCACGCTGTTGGCGCCGTTGAAAAGCTGCTGGTTGAGCTCGTGGCTGATCACCGCCACGGCGGCGCGGCCGTCGTCGTCGCCGGCATGCCAGGCGCTGCCGTACTCGAACGGCACGTCGAACATGCTGAAGAAGTCGGCATTGGTGGCGTAGCCGTCGGCGATGAACGGCAGGCTCTGGTTGCCCTCGGGCAGCACCGACGGCGCCACGTTGAAGAACAGCGTCTGGTGCGTGGCCTTGTGCGCCGCGACCACGGTGGTGGCGTCGGTGTAGTTGAGTGCCTCGGGCGGCTCGCCGTTGTCGTTGTACTGCGGACCGCGGTTGTCGATCAGCACCGTGTACAGCTGCGAGGACTTGGCCGGGATCGGATCACCCGACACCGCGCGGAACACCGACCAGGTGATCATCGACGCGGCCACGCCAAAGCCCACCGCCATCACCATCAGCGCCGTGAGCATGGGGTTGCGCCGCAAACTGCGCAGGCCGAGTTGAAGGTAATAAGCGAACATGCTTGGGTTCCGGGAATGGGGAATGGGGAATCGGGAGTGGGAAGCGGCGGCCTCGCGAGCACTTGCTCTCAACGACTCCCTGTTCCCAACTCCCCATTTCCTGCCTCTCAGCCATGCGCCCCGTCGGCGGCGGCGTGCGCGGTGTGGAAGCGCGGGTCCTCGGACAGCTCGACCACCTGGCCGTCGATGATGTGCACGTTGCGCTGGGCACGGGCGGCCAGCTCCGGGTCGTGCGTGACCATCACGATGGTGGCGCCGTCGCGGTGGATTTCCTCGAGCAGTTCGAGCACGCCGCGGGCCATCTGGGTGTCCAGGTTGCCGGTCGGTTCGTCGGCCAGCAGCAGGCGCGGCGAGCCGGCCAGCGCACGGGCGATCGCCACGCGCTGCTGCTGGCCGCCGGAGAGTTCGGCCGGGTAGTGCTTGGCGCGCGAGGCGAGGCCGACGCGCTCCAGCGACTCCATGATCCGCTGCTTGCGCTCGGCCGCCTTCATGCCGCGGTAGCGCAGCGGCACTTCGATGTTGTCGAACACGTTGAGGTCGGGGATCAGGTTGAACGCCTGGAAGATGAAGCCGATCTTCTCGTTGCGGATCTTCGAACGGGCGTTGTCGTTGAGGTTGCTCACCTCGATGCCGTCGAGGTGGTACTCGCCACCGGTGAAGGTTTCCAGCAGGCCGGCAATGGTCAGGAAGGTGGTCTTGCCCGAGCCGGACGGACCGGTGACGGCGACGAACTCGCCCTCCTTCACGTCGATGTTGAAATCGCGCAGCGCATAGGTCTCCACCACTTCGGTGCGGTAGACCTTGGACAGGTGGGTCATCTTCAGCATGGTTACGTCCTTTGGTGGTGGTGTTGTTTTGCCCCTCCCCTGCACGCAGGGGAGGGAGATGATCGTCAGTTGCTTATCGCGACCGTGGCCGCGCTCTTGAAGCTGTCGGTGCCGGAGATCACGATGCGGTCGCCTTCCTTCAGGCCTTCGAGGATCTCCACCTTGTCGATGCTGGAGGCACCGACGCGGATCGGGGTTTTCTTGGCGATGCCGTCGCGCACCAGGTAGGCGTAGCTGCCGCCGGATTCGTCGACGAAGGAGCCGCGCTGCACGGTCAGCACGTTGTCGCGCTTGTCCAGCAGCACGCGCACCGACAGGCGCTGGTTCTGGCGCAGCTGCTTCGGCGTCTCGCCCTCGAAGCGCAGGCGGGCGGCGACCTGGCCGTTGACCACTTCGGGCGAGATCGCGCTGACCAGGCCCTTCCAGGTGTGGCCGTTGCCGCTGATCTCGCCGGCCATGCCGATGCCGAGGTCGCGGGCGAAGCTTTCCGGCACCTGCATCTCCACCTGCAGCGCGGACAGGTCGATCACGCTGAGCAGCTGGGCATCCTTGGCCACGGTGGCGCGCTCGGCGATGAACAGCTGGCCGACCTGGCCGTCCACCGGTGACTTCACGTTGAGGTCGTCGACCTGGCGCTGCAGGTCCTTCACCAGCAGCAGCTGGCGCTCGTGCGCAAGCTTCTTCGACTGGATGTCGAAGTTGAGGCTGGCGTTGTCCATGCCCAAGTCCGCCTGCGCATGCTGCAGGGTGATCTTCGCCTTCTGCAGCGCGTCCTTGGCGCGGTCCACGTCCATCCCCGGCACGGCACCCTTGGCGAACGCTTTCTGGTTGCGGTCGAGATCGCGCTCGGCGGCCTGCTCGTCGATCCTGCCGTTGTCGAACGCCTTCTGCAGTTCGCCGCGCTTCTTGCGCGCGTCGATCTGCGCGCGCTGGTAATCCACTTCCATCGCGTCGGCGTTGCTCTGTTCCTGCGCCAGCTTGTTGGTCAGCTCGGGGCTGACGATGGTCGCCAGCACCTGGCCGATCTTCACCGTGTCACCGGCGTGCACCTTCAGCGTGACCGCGCCGCCGGAAGTGGCGTACAGGGTCGGGCTGACCGCCGCGACCACCTTGCCCTCGGCGGCGATGTCGCGCACGAACGGGCCGCGTTCGACGGTGGCGAACGCCAGCCGCGAACTGCTCACCGACGCGGAGGCCGAGAACATCCGGCTGATCCCTGGCGCCAGCCAGGCCAGCAGGGCCAGCACCAGCACGCCGGCGCCCGCCAGGATCAGCCGGCGTTTGGGATGGGATTTGATCTGGACCAGTTTGTCCTGCGCAGAAGTGTCGCGAATCATCATGCCGTTCCTGACCGCGGACAGCGCGGTTGCAGGCAGGTCGATGCAATCCGCGTGCCACCGTCGGCACGCGGAAATATTCGAAGTTATTCAATGACTTCTGCAACACCACGCGGCTGCCTCCGGTGTCCGCGGACACTCGACGGACGGTCGGACGAACATGCGGGACCCGCGGTTTTCGCGAGCTAGTCGCTGCTGGCCAGTTGCAGCGGCACCGCCTCGGCCTGTGCGATCTGGCCGGCGACTTGCCGGCCCAGCGGCGAGATCGGCAGGCACGGTTCGGCGCCCAGCACGACGAGGCCGCCCAGCCTGCGGGCGTGGAAGCGCAGCACCTTCGCGTACACCGGACGCGGCTGGCGCAGCCGGCGCGAAGGTCGATTTCCCGGCACCGCCCGGCCGTGCTCGAGCAATCGATCCCACGCCAGGTAGTCGGTGTCCGGCAACAGGTGCAGGCGGGCACAACCGCGGCCTTCGCGATCCTGGCATTCGATCCACTCGCGCGGACCTTCGCTGGTGATCGTGCCGGCAGCGGCCAGGCTGCGGGTCTGCAGCAGCGGCGCCAGCTGCATCATGTCGACCAGCAGGCCGCGGGGCCATTCGCGCAGCAGCGTGCCGTCGGGCCGCATCGGCACATAAAGCACGCTGCCCAGTTCGGGCAGGCGCTCGACCAGCTGCGCCGGCGTCGTGCGCAGGCAGCGCCAATGGATGGCCGGGGCCGGCCTGGCCCGCCGCAGATCCTGCAACCGATGGACTGGCGGAACGAACATCGATCACCTCGGGCGGAATGGCCCGGCGGGCGCCGCAAGCGACGCGCTGGCTGAGGCTGGGGAGATGGGCGCCGCCCACCCGGACGCGGACGACGCAGGGCTATTTGGTCAGGATCAGCTTGTCGTTGCGGGTGAGGCGCAGGTGGTACTCGCTGCCCTGGTGCTGGATCACCAGCTCGCGCTCGCCTTCCAGCAGCGTGTGGCTGGAAACACGCCGCGCAGCCACCGGCGACGTGGCGGGCAACGCCAATACCGGTCGCTGGATCGACCGGGACGGCATGGAGTGGCTCAGTGACGGGACGGACATGGGCAGATCCACGAAAGAAGGATGACGGCTTTGATGATAATGATTCTCATTAACCTGTCAACCGCCCCGCCCGCCCGCGTGCGTTCAGGCGGCTTCGACGATCGTCCTGATCCGCTGTGCCAGCGTTGCGTCCAGCTTCGGCAACACCTCCAGCGCGCCCAGATTCTGTTCCAGCTGCTCACGCCGGCTGGCGCCCAGCATCACCGTGGACACGTGCGGATTGAGCAGGCACCAGGCGATCGACAGTTGCGCCAGGCTGCAACCCAGCTCATCGGCGATCGGCTGCAGGGCGCGCACCTTGCGCAGCCGCTCGTCACCCTTGCCCAGCACGCTTTCGCGCAACCACGCGTAATCCGGCTGCGCCAGGCGCGAGTCCGCCGGCACGCCATCGTTGTACTTGCCGCTGAGCAGGCCCGAGCCCAGCGGCGACCAGATCGTGGTGCCCATGCCGTACGCCGCGTACAGCGGCGCGTACTCCTCTTCCACCCGCTCGCGGTGCAGCAGGTTGTATTGCGGCTGCTCCATCACCGGAGCGTATAGATGGTTCTCGCGGGCGATCCGGTGCGCCTCGTGGATCGCCTCGGCCGGCCATTCGCTGGTGCCCCAGTACAGCACCTTGCCCTGGCGCACCAGCGTGTCCATCGCCATCACCGTCTCGGCGATCGGCGACTCCGGATCGGGGCGGTGGCAGAAGTACAGATCCAGGTAATCCACGCGCAAGCGCTGCAGCGCCTGCGTGCAGGCTTCCATCACGTGCTTGCGCGACAGCCCGCGCTGGGTCGGCAGCGGCTTGTCCACCGCGCCGAAGAACACCTTGCTGGACACGCAATAGCTGTCGCGTGGAAAGCGCAGGTCCGCCAGCACGTCGCCCATCACCTGCTCGGCCACGCCGTTGTTGTAGGTCTCCGCGTTGTCGAAGAAATTCACCCCGCGATCGTGCGCCAGCGCCAGCAGCTCCCGCGCCTCCCCGCGCCCCACCTGCTTGCCGAAGGTGACCCAGGCGCCGAACGACAGCGCGGAAAGTTGCAGGCCGGACGTGCCGAGGCGGCGGTATTGCATGGGAGGACTCCTTCGTGGGGATAGTGGCCGGGCATGCCGGACGGCGAGCATGACGAACATGGCGTGAAGTCGTCCAGCGGCGTGGAGGCGACCTGATCCGGGAGCCAGGCCGGCATCGTCGCCTGTTCGCCGCACTTCCTCTTTACAAGCCCCGCGGGCAGGAGCAGTATGCATGTGTATACGATTGCATACGAAGGTATTCAGACCATGTCGATCTCGATTCCCCTTTCGGTACGGGTTCCGCAGGAAGACTTCGAGTGGCTGACCGGGCTGGACGTGCCCGGTACCAGCACGCCCTCGGACAAGCTGCGCGCCATCATCCAGCGCTATCGGCGCCAACTCGATGGCAGCGACTCCTATGAGTTGACCCTGGGCTGGCTGCGCGAACTGGTACAGCCGTTCGCCCGTGGTGTGGCCGGGTTCGAGCACCGCCGGGAGCAGCGCTCCGAAATCGTCGCGACGATGCTGGAATGGGTGCCGCAACTGATGGCCCTGCTGGCCTCCGAACAGATCGATGCCGATGCCTCGCCCGAACGCGCGCGCAAGATCGAGGACCAGCTGCTGCAACGCAGTACCGCCTTGATCAGCGCGCTGCTGAGGCTGGGCGTGGCGCCCGATGTTCCCGCTTACGACAGCGTGGCGATCGACCGGCAGTTGCCGAAACTCGCCGCGCTGGTCGACGCCGTCCGCGTCGCCCGCCAGGCCGCCTGACTGCTCGTCCTTCATCTCACCTGGAACGCAAGGAGAAAGCCATGACCGATTCATTGCAGGATCGCGTTGTCCGTCTGATCAGTGGCAGCGCGCACGCGCTGCTCGACCGGGTCGAAGGCCTGGCACCCGAGGCCACCCTCAACCAGGTGTTGCGCGAGATCGAACAGGTGCTCGGCGAAGTGCGCGTCGAACTCGGCCGCATCGAGGCGGCCAAGCACCAGCTGGCGACCCGCATGGGCAAGCTCACCGGCGAGCACGAGGAACTGGCCGCCCGCGCCGAACTGGCCGTCCAGCAGCAACGTGACGATCTGGCCGCGGCCTGCCTGGAGCGGCAGACCCTGATCGAGGACCAGTTGCCGGTGTTGCAGCAGAACCTGGAGACGCAGCGCGAACGCGCCGCAGAGTGCGAGGGCTACCTGCGTGCGCTGATGGCGCGCAAGCAGGAGCGCGAGACCATCCTGCGCGAATTCCTCGCCTCGCGCCGCCAGGAAAATGCGCCGGGACAGGCACCCGACCATGGCGGCCGCGAAAATCGCGCGGCCCGCGCCGAAAACGCGTTCGACCGGATCATGGCGCGGGAAACCGGCGTGGTAGGCTTTGCCGCCGCACAGGGGGATGCGATGAAACTCAAGGAAATCGCTGATATGCAGCGCAAGCAGCGTATCGATGAGCGTCTGGCTGCGCTGAAGATCCAGCTGGGCGAGGACCGGTGAATCCGTTCGTGCTGCCGGCATCGCTGCCCTTCCTCGCCGCACTGGGCGTGCTGTTGCTGCTCGGCCTGGTCGAGGGCTTGTCCCTGCTGTTCGGCGCCAGTGCCTGGCACTGGCTGGACGGCATGATCGAGCACGAGCCACCCGATGGGTTCCTCGGCTGGATGCATGTGGGACGCGCGCCGTTGCTGGTCCTGCTGGCGCTGTTGCTGACTGCATTTGCGCTCACCGGCTTCGCGCTGAACTTCATCGCGATGGCTTCGTTCGGCGCTCCCCTGCCGCGCCTTCTCTCCGTACCCGTGGCGCTGCTGACCAGCCTGCCGATGGTGCGCGCACTGGGAGCGCGCCTGGCCCGCTGGATGCCGCGCGAAGAAACCTATGCGGTCACCTTCGACAGTCTGGTCGGCCGCGTCGCCCACATGCTCGGCCACGCCCGGCCGGCGTATCCGGCCCAGGCGAAGGTGGCCGATGGCAACGGCCACACGCTCTATCTGATGGTCGAGCCCGACGAAACCGTCGACGAACTGGCCATCGACAGCGACGTGCTGCTGGTGCGCCAGATCAGCGGTTCGCGCTTCGCGGCCATCCCCAATCCACGCCCGGATCTGCTGGGCTGACATCCGATCAACCGCTTCAAGCAAGGAATCTTGATGAACAACCTGATTGACGTCTCCATCCTCGTTGGCATCCTGCTGCTCGGCCTGGTGGTGGTCGGCCTGATCATTGCGCGGCTGTACCGTCGTTCCTCCAAGGAAATGGCTTTCGTCCGCACCGGCATGGGCGGCCAGAAGGTGATCATGGACGGTGGCGCACTGGTGTTGCCGGTGTTCCACGAGATCATGCAGGTCAACATGAACACGCTGAAGCTGGAAGTGGCCCGCGCGGGCAAGGACAGCCTGTTCACCCGCGACCGCATGCGCGTGGACGTGGTCGCCGGCTTCTTCGTGCGGGTGATCCCCAGCGTCGAAGGCATTGCCAACGCCGCGCAGACGCTTGGCCAGCGCACCATGGCACCGGACAGCCTGCGCGAGCTGGTGGAAGACAAGTTCGTCGACTCGTTGCGTGCCGCCGCCGTGTCGATGACCATGCAGGAGCTGCTCGACAAGCGCCAGGATTTCATCCAGGCCGTGCAGCACGCCGTGGCCGAGGATCTGCTGAAGAACGGACTGGAGCTGGAGAGCGTCTCGCTGACCCGAGTCGACCAGACCCCGATGAACTTCTTCGACCCAAACAATGCGTTCGATGCCGAGGGCCTGACCAAGCTCACCGAAGCAACCCAGCTGCGCGCCAAGCAGCGCAACGAGATCGAGCAGAACACCTCGGTCGAGATCGCGCAGAAGAATTACGAGGCGATCAACCAGCGCCTGAGCATCGACCGCGAGCAGACCTTCGCCACGCTGTCGCAGCAGCAGGAAGTGGCCACTCGCACGGCCCAGCAGAAAGCCGAGGTCGCCGCCATCGAAGCACAGCGCGACCGCGAGGCGCAGCAGGCCACGATCGAGGCCGAGCGACTGGTGCGCGAGGCGCAGGTGGAGAAGGAGCGCGCCATCAAGCAGCGCCAGATCGAGGCCGAGCGCGACGTCCAGGTGGCGCAGATCGAGCAGGTGAAGCGCACCACCCTGGCCGAGCAGGAAAAGATGACCGCGATCGCCGAGCGCTCCAAGGCGCAGTCCGAAGCCGAGCGCGACGCCAACGAGGCACGGGCGCTGGCCGCCCGCGCCGAAGAGCAGGTGAAGACTGCGCGCGAAGTGGCGATCGCCGACCGCGAGAAGCAGATCGCCCTGGTTGCCGCCGAGCAGGAAGCACAACAGGAGGCCATCGGGGTGAAGGTTGCTGCCGAGGCGGAGCGCGACGCCGCCGACAACCAGGCACAGGCCGTCCGCATCAAGGCCGAAGCCGACCGGGTGCGTTTCGAAGTGGAGGCCTCCGGCATCCGCATGCGCAACGAGTCGCTGAACACGCTCGGTGCCGAGCAGGTCATGCTGCAGATCAAGCAGGCGCTGATCGCCGCCCTGCCCGGCATCATCGAGGCCTCGGTGAAGCCGATGGAAAAGATCGATGGCATCAAGATCGTGCAGGTGGACGGGCTCAACCGCGGCCATGCCGGCAACGGCCAGGCTCCGGCCACGGGCAACCTGGCCGAACAGGCGGTGTCCGCGGCGCTGGCCTATCGTGCCCAGCAGCCGATCCTCGACGCCGTGCTGGGCGAGATCGGCATGAAGGGGGACTCGCTGGCCAACCTGGTCAACGGCGTCAAGGCCGACCTGACCGCATCCACGGTTCTGCCGACAGGTCCCGCGCCCGATTCGAGTCACTGATCATTCGATGCCGGCACGCGACGAGGCCCCTGCCCTCGTCCCGCGCCGGTGTCGCGGGCCTTCCGGATCAGCGCAGCAGAAAGATCGCCAGCGCCAGTACCAGCGCGGCAAACACGCCGGCGATCACGTCGTCGATCATCACGCCGAAGCCGCCTTTCACGCGGCGGTCCAGCCAGCGGATCGGCCAGGGCTTCCACACGTCGAACAGGCGGAACAGGGCGAAGCCGACGACGATCCAACACCACGGCGCAGGCAGCACCAGCAACGGCAGCAGCGCAATCCACTGGCCGATGAATTCGTCCCAGACCAGGCTGCGGTGATCGTCGACGCCGAGCGCGCGGCCGGCCGCGGTGCATGCCCATACGCCGAGCGCGAAACCTGCCAGCAGGATCACCACGTAGATCGGCAACGACAGTTCGCGCAGCCACAGCCACGGCAGCAGTGCGGCCAGCGAGCCGAACGTGCCTTGCGCCACCGGCGCCAGACCCGAGCCGAAACCGGAGGCCAGCCAGCCGGCGGGCGTGGCCAGCAAGGCGCGACGTTGCTCGGCGCTCAAGGTCTTCTTTGCGCTCACGCGAAATGCTCCCAGCCGGGCCGATCCGTGTTCATCCACTCGCCATCGAGGCCGCGCACGCGCACGCCGGCGCCTTCGACGATGCGCCCGATCCGGGTCGCGCCACAGCCCAGCCGTGACAGGTCGGCCTGCACGTCGGCCACCCGCGCCGCCGGCACGGTGAAGCAGAGTTCGTAATCGTCGCCGCCGCCCAGCGCGCACTGCAGCGCAGCCGCTTCGTCGTACAGCGCCATCAGTGCCGAGGAACGCGGCAGCAATGCCGCGTCGATTTCCGCGGCTACGCCGCTGCTGTTGCAGATGTGACCGAGGTCGGCGACCAGGCCGTCGGAGACGTCGACGCAGGCGCTGGCCTGGCCGCGCAGGGCGACGCCGGCGGACAGGCGCGGTGTGGGCCGATTGAGCCGTTCGATCAGGAAGGCACGCAGGCCGGCGCGGGTGTCGTCATCGGACAGCGGTTGCTGCAGCGCCTGCAAGCCCGCCGCGGCATCGCCGAGCGTGCCGGTCACCAGCACCGCGTCGCCGACGCGCGCGCCACCCCGGGTCAATGCCTTGCCCGGCGGCACGAAGCCATGCACGGTCACGCTGATCGCCAGCGGACCGCGCGTCGTGTCGCCGCCGACCAGGGCGAGTCGATGTGGTCTGGCCAGCTTGCCGAAGCCTTCGGCAAAACCTTCGACGAAGTCGGCATCCGCCTTGGGCAGGGTCAGCCCCAGCAAGGCCCACGCCGGGCTTGCGCCCATCGCGGCAAGGTCGGAAAGATTCACCGCCAGCGCCTTCCAGCCGATGTCGGCGGCGGCCGTGCCGCGGGGGAAATGCACGCCCTCGACCAGGGTGTCCAGCGCGACCGCCAGATGCTGTCCGACCGGCGGCAGCAGCAGCGCGGCGTCGTCGCCGATGCCCAGTTGCACGTCGTCACGCGCCTGCGCGGTGAGTTCGCGGATGCGTTCGATCAGTCGGAATTCCATCGGCCGGCCCCGGTCGGCGGTCAACGGCCGTGCTGCTTCTCGACCACGCGCAGCTCGCTGGCCAGCTTGTCCAGCACGCCGTTGACGTAGCTGTGGCCGTGGTCGGCACCGAAGCGCTTGGTCACCTCGATCGCCTCGTTGATCACCACCCGGTACGGCACATCGGGGCGGAACTTCAGTTCATACGCGGCCAGGCGCAGGGCCGCGCGCTCGATCGGATCGACCTGGGCCACCTCGCGGTCGATGTGCGGCCGCAGGACTTCGTCGAGCGCGTCGACGTTCTTCTCCACGCCGTGCAGCAGGTCCTCGAAATACTCCAGGTCGGCCACTTCCATGTCCTGCTCGTGGCGGAACTGGTCGATCACCGCGTTCATGTGGCTGCCGCTGAGCTGCCACGCATACAGCGCCTGCAGCGCGCGGCGGCGGGCGCGCGAGCGCGCCTGCATGTCGATGCCCTGGTTCATCCGAGGTTCCCGTACAGGTTGACCATTTCCAGCGCGGCGATCGCGGCGTCGGCGCCCTTGTTGCCGGCCTTGGTGCCCGAGCGCTCGATCGCCTGCTCGATGCTGTCGGTGGTCAGCACGCCGAACGCCACCGGCACGCCGGAGCTGGTCGCGGCCTGGGCCAGGCCCTTGGCGCATTCACCGGCGACGTAGTCGAAGTGTGGAGTGGAACCGCGGATCACCGCGCCCAGCGCGATCACCGCCGCGTACTTGCCGGAGTTGGCCAGCTTGTGCGCGGCCAGCGCGATTTCCCATGCGCCCGGCACGCGGATCAGGTCGATCGCCTCGTCCTTGACGCCATGGCGCACCAACGCATCACGGGCGCCGGCCACCAGTGGCTCCACCACGAAGCCGTTGAAACGGCCGGCGACGATGGCGAAACGGCCCTTGGGCGTGGCGAAATCGCCTTCGATGATCTTCATTGCAGATTTCCTTGGTTGGACGCGCGGCCCAGGCAGACCGGGCATTTTACGGGTTTGCCGACGATCCTGCCCGTTTGTCCCCTCCCCGGCTCTGCTGGGGAGGATCGGGGTGGGGTCAGGCCTCGGGCGGCAGATGCGGATAGCCGCCGAAGTTGAGCCGGGCCTTGCCGCCCGAGACGCGCAGCCGCGCCGGCGCGCCGAATGGCAAGGTGAATTTGTCGGGCTCGTGGCCGGTCGGCAGGCCTCCGATCACGGCCACGCCGCTGGCCCGGCGGATCTGTTCGAAACTCTCGGCCAGGCCGTAACCGTTGTCGTAGCCGCTGGGACGGCACTGGCTGAAGTCGCCCAGTACCAGCGCTCGCTGGCGCCCCAGCACCCCGGACAGGTGCAACTGGTACAGCAGGCGTTCGATGCGGAACGGCGGCTCGCCGACGTCCTCGACGAACAGGATGCCGCCGTCGATGTCCGGGAAATATGGCGTGCCGATCAGGCTGCACAGCACCGCCAGGTTGCCGCCCCACAGCGGGCCCTCCACGTCGAGTTCGGCGTCGGCCGCCGTGCTCCACTCGAGCTGCGCCCTGGGCGCACGCACGGTGTCCCAGAAATGCCGCCAGGTGAAATCGCTGGGCGTTGCCGCGCCGAAATCGGCGCCCAGCATCGGCCCGCTGAACGTGCACAGCCCGCTGCGCGCGTACAGCGCCAGCTGCACGGCGGTGAAATCGCTGTAGCCGACCAGCAAGGTGTTGCTGTCCTGCAGGCGCTCGCGCAGGGCGTCGTAATCCAGCCCCGCCAGCAGACGCGTGGCGCCGTAACCGCCGCGGATCGCCAGCGCGATGTCGGGCAGCACGTCCAGCGTCGCCAGCGCATTGAGGTCGGCCGCGCGCTCGGCGTCGCTGCCTGCGTAGCGCTGCTCGGTACGATCGAGCACCTCCAGCCCGTCCACCGTGCAACCTGCGGCCTGCAGGCGTTCCACGCCACGCGTCATCGCGGCGCGATCGTGCGGGTAGCCGGAAGGGGCGATCAGGCGGATGCGGGTTGCGGACATGGGCATGGTCGATGACGGAAAGCTGGATTATGCGGTCGTGGCATGGGCATTGCGTGGCAATGCTCGGCGCTTTTTCCTACACGTATTCGACGACTTCCAGGTCGAAGCCGGCCAGGCCGACCAGCTTGCGCGGCGTGCCCAGCACGCGCAGCCGGCGCACGCCGAGATCGCCCATGATCTGCGCGCCCAGGCCCAGCTGGCGCCACTCCTGCTGCTGCGCATCTTCCGGGGCCTGCGTGCTGGGCTGGCGCTGCAACCTTGCCAGCAAGGCCTCCGGCGTGTCCTCGCCGGACAGCACCAGCAGCACACCGCGATCCTCGTCGGCAATCCGGCGCAGGGCCGAGGTCACGGTGAGGCCAAGGTCGTCGCGCTTGAGGTGCAGCACGTCGGACAAGGTGTTGCGCACGTGCACGCGCGACAGCACCGGCGCGCCGTCATCGACGGTTCCGCGCACCAGGGCGTAGTGCAGGCCGCGGCGGATCACGTCGCGATAGGCGATCAGCCGGAACATGCCGAACTCGGTCTCGACCATTTCGTCGTGCACGCGCTGCACGGTCTTCTCGGTCTCCAGCCGGTAGCGGATCAGGTCGGCGATCGAGCCGATCTTCAGTCCATGTTTGGCCGCAAAGACTTCCAGTTCGGGACGGCGTGCCATCGAACCGTCTTCATGGAGGATCTCGATCAGCACCGCCGAAGGCTCCAGCCCGGCCAGTGCGGCCAGGTCGCAACCGGCCTCGGTGTGGCCGGCCCGGGTCAGCACGCCGCCGGGTTGCGCGGTGAGCGGGAAGATGTGGCCGGGCTGGGCCAGGTCCTGCGGCTTCGCGTCGTTCTTCACGGCGACCTGGATGGTACGCGCGCGGTCATGCGCCGAGATGCCGGTGGTGACGCCTTCGGCCGCCTCGATCGAGACGGTGAAGTTGGTGTGGTAGGACGAGGTGTTGTCGCTGACCATCGGCTTCAGGCCCAGCTGGCGCGTGCGCTGCTCGGTCAGGGTGACGCAGACCAGGCCGCGCGCCTCGCGCACCATGAAGTTGATGTCTTCGGGCCGCACCATCTGCGCGGCCATGATCAGGTCGCCCTCGTTTTCGCGGTCTTCGTCGTCGAGGATCACCACCATGCGACCGGCGCGGATGTCTTCGAGGATTTCGGGGATGGTGTTGAAGGGCATGGTGGGGGTCCGGGAATGGAGACGGGGGAACGGGGAACAGAGAAGCGGAGAAGCGGAAGAACCGTCATCCCGGCGAAAGCTGGGATCCAGTGCCTGCAAGGCGCATGGGGCGCTGGATTCCAGCTTTCGCTGGAATGACGGTCATTGGCATCACGCGAAGCCGTGCTGTTTGAGGAACGCCTCGTCCAGCCGCGGCGCCTCGCCGCTGGCCAGCAGCCGTTCGACATAGCGCGCGATCACGTCCACCTCGATGTTCACCGCGTCGCCGGCGCGGCGCGCGTGGAAGGCGGTGTGCTCGACCGTGTGCGGGATCAGGTTGACGCCAAATCGTGACCCGGCGACTTCGTTGACGGTGAGGCTGGTGCCGTCGATGCAGACTGAACCCTTGGCCGCGATGTAGCGCGAGATCGTCGCCGGCACCTCGAACGTCCAGCGCTGCGAGCGGCCATCCGGGGTGATCGACACCACCTTGCCGAGCCCGTCGACGTGGCCGGACACCAGGTGTCCGCCGAGGCGGTCGGCCAGCCGCAAGGCCTTTTCCAGGTTCACCGGATCGCCGGCCTTCAGCTGGCCCAGCGAAGTCAGCGACAAGGTCTCGTTCGAGACGTCGGCGCTGAAGCCGCGCGGCTCCAGCGTGATCGCGGTGAGGCAGACGCCGGAGACGGCGATGGAATCGCCGAGCTGCACATCGGCGAGGTCGAGGTCGGCGGTGTCGACATGCAGGCGCACGTCGCCGCCGCGCGGTTCGAGCCGCACGACGCGGCCCACGGTCTGGATGATGCCGGTGAACATCAGCGCGCCTCCGGCGGGAGGGCGGTGGACCGCATGGACGCAATGGCTTTCATGAAACGTATCCCGCATGAAGTTAAGCGAGTACGCCACAAGGCATCAGGCCAGACGCGCACCGGCAAGGGCGCGCGTCGTGCCGTCTTCTCTTTATCCGGACTGTGAGGAAGCGGTCGCCCGCTTCCAACCGTCGGCTCCGGAGTCTGACCGGATCTGCTGACCTTCCGGCCTGGCCGGAAGCGCTCGCGGGCTCGTTCCGAGGAACCTACCGCCGGTGGGGAATTTCGCCCCGCCCTGAAGACGCTGTGCATGGTTGCCGGCCGAGGCCGACGGCGAATTCTAGCACCGCGGCGTGGCGCGACCGCATGTTGCCGCGGCGAATGCAGTGTTCACCCGGGTGCCACAACGCCTTGCTCAGGCGGGACGCAGCTGCAATCGCCAGTCCGCACCCAGCAGTTGTTGCTGCCGCAGCGTGAGCTGCCAGCGCTGCGCCATGTCGGTAAGGGCCGGCAGTTGCAGCAGCGGCCGGGCGCTGTCGCCCAGCAGGATCGGCGCGACATACAGCAGCAGTTCGTCGACCAGGCCGGCGGCGAACAGCGCGCCGCACAGCGTGGGGCCGGCCTCGACATGCACCTCGTTGCAGCCGCGGCCGGCCAGCAGGGCGAGCACGGCGTGCAGGTCGATCATGTCGCCCCGTGTCGCCACGGCCATCCGCTCGATCCGGGCGAAACGCCCGTCCGCACAAGATGCCGCGGCGCCATGCAGGACGAGGGTCGGCGCCGACCCGTCCAGCACGTGGCTGCCTGGCGGCGTGCGCAGCTGGCGATCGAGCACCACGCGCAGCGGCGGGCTGAACTCCTCGTCGTCGCCAAGTCGCACGGTAAGTCGCGGATCGTCGGCCAGCACGGTGCCGCTGCCGCTGAGGATCGCCGAGCTGCGGGCGCGCCAGCGCTGCACGTCGGCACGCGCGGCCTCGCCGGTGATCCATTTCGATTCGCCGTTGGCCAGCGCCGTGCGCCCGTCCAGGCTCATCGCCAGCTTCACCCGCACGAACGGACGGCCACGCTCGATCCGGCTGAAGAAGCCCGCATTCAATTCGCGGGCCGCCTCGCGCTGCAGGCCCGTCTCGACCATGATGCCGGCCGCGCGCAGCCGGTCGATGCCGCGGCCGTTGACCTGCGGGAACGGGTCCTCGCTGGCGATCACCACGCGGCGCACGCCCGCGGCGACCAGCGCGTCGGCGCAGGGCGGCGTGCGTCCGTGATGCGCGCAGGGTTCCAGCGTCACATAAGCGGTGGCGCCGCGCGCCGACCCGCCCGCTTCGCGCAGCGCGAAGACCTCCGCGTGCGGCTCGCCGGCACGCTGGTGAAAACCCGTGCCGACCACGTCGTCGCCATGCGCGATGACGCAGCCGACCCGCGGATTCGGCTGGGTGGTGAACAGGCCATGCTCGGCCAGGCGCAGGGCGTGCGCCATGTGGGCGTGATCAACTGCCGAAAAGGAATCCGTCACTTGCCTTCGCGCTTGCCGCCACCGAGCAGGGGCAGCTGCAGATCGGCCAGTCCCGGCAGGTCGCGCTCGAGCCGCTCGATCTCCTCGCGGAACGCCTGCACGTCCTCGAACTTGCGATAGACCGAGGCGAAGCGCACGTAGGCGACCTGGTCGAGGTTCTTCAGCTCGCGCATCACCAGCTCGCCGAGCTGGCGCGAGGGCACCTCGCGCTCGCCGCTGCGGCGCAAGTCGTTGATGATCGCGCGCACCGCGGCATCCACGTCGTGGCTGGCCACCGGCCGCTTCTGCAGCGCACGCTCGAAACTCACCCGCAGCTTGCGCTCGTCGAACGTCTCGCGCCGTTCGCCGCTCTTCACGATCGTCGGCAATTTCAGCTCGGCGGTTTCGTACGTATTGAAGCGCTCGCCGCACTGCGGGCACTCGCGCCGGCGACGCACGGTGCTGCCATCCTCGGTCAGTCGCGAATCGATCACGCGGGTGTCTTCGTGCTGGCAGAAGGGGCAGTGCATGGTCAGTAAGTGTCGGCCATCGTCTGCACGAAAGCACGCACGGCGGGCGGCAACCGCCCCTGCAAGGCGCCCCGCTCGTGCTGGAACAGGGTGGCGACGAAGAACGGATGGCCGTCCAGTTCGACCCCGCGTACGTCGTCCGCATCGTCCACGGCACAAACCCGCAACGGACCGTCCGCAAGCGCCCCCCGGAAATCGGGACTCAAGCCGTAGCTGCAGTGATAGCCCTCGACGATTGAATTGGCAGCATAGGCCCGCGCCAGCCGGGAGCCCTCGACCAGGTGCACGGCATCGGTCACCTCGACCAGCGAGCACAGCAGCGGCACGATGACCTGGCGCCGGGCCTGCGGCGCCGTCTCGGCATGCTCGGCGTCGGCCCAGCCGAGTACGTTGCGCGCATATTCGATCATGGCGTGCTGGAAACCGCCGCAGGTGCCCAGGAACGGAACGTGCCGCTCGCGCGCCACCCGGATCGCCGTGAGCGCGCCGTCCATGCTGCGGTACGGACTGGCCGGCACACACCAGAGTCCATCGAACTCCGCCAGCGACGCGCCATCACCGACCTGTTCGGTCGGTACCCATATCGGTTCGACCGCCACGCCGCAGGCGGCCGCCGCCATGTCCAATGCCACCGGAATGGCGCGATGGGCGACCACTTCATCGTTGTGGTCACCGATCAACCCGACCTGAAGCGCGTGCATGCCGATGGCTCAGCCGTAGACCGGAAACTTCTTGCACTGCGCCGTCACCGCCTCACGCACGCGGGCGATCACCGCCTCGTCGTCCGGCGCGTCCAGCACGTCGCAGATCCACTGCGTCAGTTCGATCACGTCCCCTTCCATGTAGCCGCGGGTGGTGACGGCGGGCGAGCCGACGCGCAGGCCGGAGGTGACGAACGGCTTGCGCGGGTCGTTCGGCACGGCGTTCTTGTTGACCGTGATGTGCGCCTTGCCCAGCGCTTCCTCGGCCGCCTTGCCGGTGACTTCCTTGCCGATCATGTCGACCAGCATCAGGTGGTTCTCGGTGCCGCCGGAAACGATCTTGTAGCCGCGCTCGATGAAGGTCTTCGCCATCGCCTTGGCGTTCTTCACCACCTGGGCCTGGTAAGTCTTGAACGCCGGCTCCAGCGCTTCCTTGAACGCCACCGCCTTGGCCGCGATCACGTGCATCAGCGGACCGCCCTGGATGCCGGGGAACACGATCGACTGCAGCTTCTTCTCGATCTCTTCGCCGGCGCCCTTGCTCACGATGATGCCGCCGCGCGGACCGCGCAGGGTCTTGTGGGTGGTCGAGGTGACCACGTGCGCATGCGGCAGCGGGCTCGGGTACACGCCGGCGGCGACCAGGCCGGCGACGTGGGCCATGTCGACGAAGAACAGCGCGCCGACCGAATCGGCGATCTGGCGCATGCGCGCCCAGTCGACCACCTGCGAGTAGGCGCTGAAGCCGCCGACCAGCATCTTCGGCTGGTGTTCGGTGGCGAGGCGCTGCACTTCGTCGTAATCGATCAGGCCATTTTCATCGACGCCGTACTGCACCGCGTTGAACAGCTTGCCGCTGATGTTGACCTTGGCGCCGTGGGTGAGATGGCCGCCATGGGCGAGCGACATGCCGAGAATCGTGTCGCCCGGCTGCAGCAGCGCCAGGTACACCGCCTGGTTCGCCTGCGAGCCGGAGTGCGGCTGCACGTTGGCGTAGTCGCAGTCGAACAGCTGCTTCAGGCGGTCGATCGCCAGCTTCTCGGCCACGTCCACGTACTCGCAACCGCCGTAGTAGCGCTTGCCCGGGTAACCCTCGGCGTACTTGTTGGTCAGCTTCGAACCCTGCGCTTCCATCACTCGCGGGCTGGCGTAGTTCTCCGAGGCGATCAGCTCGACATGATCTTCCTGGCGGCGGCCTTCATCGGCGATGGCCTTGGCCAGTTCGTCGTCGTAACCGGCAATCGTGCAGTCCTTGGGGAACATTCTGACCTCGTGAGTGGCGGGCGGGGAAGTTCGAAAGTGTAGCCCCGACGGGCGTTTCCGGCCACTGATGGCATCCCGGTGCAGGCGTGGTTTGAATAATTGACTGACAGATATTGAAATCTGTCAGTCAATTGTCTAACATCGGCACGCGTCGAACGCAGCCCTCGGGCCGACCAGCCAACCGGCAACGGCCATCCCCTGCACTCGCGGCGGCGCCCGACAGCCAGCCCGACTCCGCTGGACACCCTCCCTCCCTTCTTCGAGGACATCACATGTACGCCATCATGGGCATCACCGGGCAGGTCGGCAGCGCCGCCGCGAAGTACCTGCTGGAGCGCGGCGAGCGCGTGCGCGCCATCGTGCGCAACAGGAGCAGGGCCGCGGCGTGGGCCGCACGCGGCGTGGAGATCGCCGTCGCCGACTGGTCGGACGCGAAGGCACTGGCCGCGGCCTTCACCGGCGTCGAAGGCGTGTTCGTGATGCTGCCAGCCAACTTCACGCCCGATGCGGACTTCGCCGAACCGCGCGCCCTGATCGACACGCTGACCGCCGCCCTGCGCAAGGCACAGCCGCCGAAGATCGTGGCGCTGTCGTCGATCGGCGCCCAACAGGAACGCGACCTGGGCCTGATCACCCAGCTGCACCTGCTGGAACAGGCGCTGGACGCGCTGCCGATGCCGCGCGCCCACGTGCGCGCCGCCTGGTTCATGGAGAACCTGCGCTGGGATGTGCCGCTGGCGCAATTCGAGGGGCGGCTTGCCAGCCACCTGCAGCCGCTCGACCGCTCGATACCGATGGTCTCCACCGACGATGTGGGGCGCACCGTCGCCAACACGCTGGAGGAAACCTGGTTCGGTCGCCGGGTGATCGAGGTGGAGGGTCCGCGACGCTACAGCCCGCTCGACATGGCGCAGTCGCTGGCCGCCGTGCTGGAGCACGACGTGGAGACGATCGCGATACCGCGCGAACAATGGGCGGCGCGCTTCGTGGACGAGGGCATGCCGGCCGATCGCACCGCACCGCGCATCGCCATGCTGGACGGCTTCAACAGCGGCTGGATCGGCTTCGAGAAGCGCGCGACGGAGCACGTGTGCGGCCGCATCCCGCTGGGTTACGTGGCGGACGAACTCGTCTGCGCCACGCTCGATGTGCTTGAATCGGCGGCATGAACGACTCCGTACTCACCCCCGAACGCATCCTCGCTGCCGCCGAGGATGTCCTGCGCCGCTACGGGCCCGGCAAGGCGACCGTGGTCGACGTGGCGCAGGCGCTCGGGGTCAGCCACGGCAGCGTGTACCGCCATTTCGCCAGCAAGGCGGCGCTGCGCGAGGCGGTCCTGCGCGGCTGGCTGGCGCGGTCGATGGCGCCGTTGCAGGCGATCGCCAACAGCCGCACGCCGCCGCCGGCGCGCCTGCGCCAGTGGTTCTCCACCCTGCGCCAGGCCAAGCGTGACAACGTGCTGGGTGACCCCGAGCTGTTCGCCACCTACAGCGCGCTGGCGGCGGAAGCGGGCGAGGCCATCGCCGAGCACAAGGGACGCATGCAGCAGCAGATCGCCTCGATCCTTGCCGCCGGCGTAGCCAGTGGCGACTTCCGCCAGCTCGATCCCGCCGCCACCGCACGAGCCCTGTTCGATGCCACGGCGCGCTTCCACTACCCGGGGCTTTCCCACCTCTGGGGTCAACCGGGCGAGGACGCGGCGTTCGCCCAACTGCTCGACCTGCTGCTGGCCGGCCTGGCCCCGGCGCCCGCTCCGTCGCGACGGCGCAAATAGCCGGGTAGGCCTGAGCGGGGTCAGAGTGCCTTTTCGTCCTGGCGAAAAGGCACTCCACCCCCTCCTCGCTTATAATGCCCGGTTTGGTGAATCCCCTTTCCGCGCCCGCCTGTCGGCGGCGCGGCGCCCGCTTTCGGAGGTTGCATGAGCTCGCAGTACATCTACACCATGAACGGTGTCAGCAAGATCGTTCCGCCGAAGCGGCAGATCATCAAGGACATCTCGCTCAGCTTCTTCCCCGGCGCGAAGATCGGCCTGCTCGGCGTCAACGGCGCGGGCAAGTCCACCGTGCTGAAGATCATGGCCGGCGTGGATACCGACTTCCAGGGCGAGGCGCGCGCGCAGCCGGGCACCAAGATCGGCTACCTGGCGCAGGAGCCGGACCTGAATCCCGAGAAGACCGTGCGCGAAGTGGTCGAGGAAGGCGTCTCCGTGATCCTCGACGCGCAGAAGCGGCTGGAAGAGGTCTACGCCGCCTACGCCGAGGACGGCGCGGATTTCGACAAGCTGGCCAAGGAACAGGAACAGCTGGAAAACCTGCTGGCCGCCAACGACGCCCATGCTCTGGAACGCCAGCTCGAAGTGGCCGCCGATGCGCTGCGCCTGCCGGCGTGGGACGCCATGGTCGGGCCGCTGTCCGGCGGCGAGAAGCGCCGCGTGGCGCTGTGCCGCCTGCTGCTGTCCAAGCCGGACATGCTGCTGCTGGACGAACCCACCAACCATCTGGACGCCGAGTCGGTCGACTGGCTGGAGAAGTTCCTGCACGACTATCCCGGCACCGTCGTCGCCGTGACCCATGACCGCTACTTCCTCGACAACGCCGCCGAGTGGATCCTCGAACTCGACCGCGGCCGCGGCATTCCGTGGAAGGGCAACTACACCGAGTGGCTGGAGCAGAAGGACGCCCGCCTGAAGCAGGAAGCGAACCAGGAAAAGTCGCGCCAGAAGGCGATCGCGAAGGAGCTGGAGTGGGTGCGTTCGGCCGCCAAGGGCCGCCAGTCCAAGGGCAAGGCTCGCCTGGCCCGCTTCGAGGAGCTGAACTCGGTCGACTACCAGCGCCGCAACGAAACGAATGAAATCTTCATCCCGCCGGGCGAGCGCCTGGGCCAGGAAGTGATCGAGTTCAAGAACGTCACCAAGTCGTTCGGCGACCGCGTGCTGATCGAGGACCTGTCGTTCAAGGTGCCGCCGGGCGCGATCATCGGCGTGATCGGCCCCAACGGCGCCGGCAAGTCCACCCTGATGAAGATGATCATGGGCAAGGAGACGCCGGACTCGGGCGAGGTGAAGCTGGGCCACACCACCAAGCTGGCCTACGTCGACCAGTCGCGCGACGCGCTCGATCCGAAGAACAACGTGTGGCAGGAAGTGTCCGGCGGTTCGGACATCCTCACCATCGGCAACTTCGAGATCCAGTCGCGCGCCTACATCGGCCGCTTCAACTTCAAGGGCACCGACCAGCAGAAGATCGTCGGCAGCCTGTCCGGCGGCGAACGCGGCCGCCTGCACATGGCCAAGACCCTGCTGCAGGGCGGCAACGTGCTGCTGCTCGACGAACCGTCCAACGACCTCGACGTGGAAACCCTGCGCGCGCTGGAAGACGCGTTGCTGGAATTCCCCGGCAGCGCGATCGTGATCTCGCATGACCGCTGGTTCCTCGACCGCATCGCCACCCACATCATCGCGTTCGAGGGGGACTCGCACGTCGAGTTCTTCCCCGGCAACTACAACGAGTACGAGGCCGACAAGAAGCGCCGCCTCGGCGATGAGGGCGCGCGACCGCACCGGGTGAAGTACAAGAAGCTGGCCTGATCGTCTGCCTGAACTGGCGGCACCCTCGCCTGCCTGACGGAAAATCGCGAACCCGCCGGATGTCGAACGGCGGGAAGATCGTTTGAAACCCTGCTGGCGCTCTGACCGGGTCGGGCGCTCTCGCGCACGTCGGCTCAGCCGTGGCGGCAGGCGGGCGAAGGGACCGGGACCTGCCGCGCGCGAGTCTCAGGGTTGCCCATTGGCGCGTATCGTCTCCGCGTTGATCGCATGCACCCTGGCAGCGTCCACCTTCTCGACCTTGCGGTCATAGGTGAACAAGCCGTTGTGCTCGCCTTCGACGTCGGTGATCTGGGTATAGACGCTGCCGGACACACCGATGGCTGGACCCTTGTCGCGCAGCACGGCGGTATTGGCGACGTAGCCGGCGGTCAGCGCCGCGCTGTCTTTCACATCGCCGTACGGGTTGATGGCCGTGTTGGGCCAGACATGACCGGGCACGCCCAGGGTCAGGCCACCGTGCTCGCCGTCCATGGAGGCGCGCGTCGCGTCCGGGCTGGGCAGGCCGGGGCCCTGGTAGTCATGCACGTCGTAGACGTCGCCAGCATGCGGATCTCCCTTGGTGTCGCAGCAATTGGCACCGCTGCGCGCATCGACCAGACGCGAGGAATCGAGCTGCCTGATCTGCGCTGCCAGCTCGGCGGCCGCCGGGATGCTCCACTGGCCCCAGCCTTCGTTGAACGGAATCCAGCCGATGATCGAGGTCTCGCCCTTGAGTTGCTCGATGATCGCCGAGACGTCGGCGCGGAAACCGGCCTTGTCGGCGTCGCCGAGCTTTTCGTTGCGGCCGTTCGGCAGCGCCGGCATGTCCTGCCACACCATGATGCCGATGCGGTCGGCCCAGTAGTACCAGCGCGCCGGCTCCACCTTGATGTGCTTGCGGATGGTGTTGAAGCCCAGGTCTTTGGTCTTCCGGATGTCGAACCTGAGCGCCGCGTCGGTGGGCGCGGTGTAGATGCCGTCCGGCCAGTAGCCCTGGTCCAGCGTGGCCAGCAGGAAGGTCGGCTTGCCGTTCAGCACGATGCGGTTGCGTCCACCCACCTTCTCCACGGCAATCGTGCGCAGGCCGGCATAGCTGGTCACTTCATCGCGTTGATCGCCCTTGGCGAGGGTGGCCTTGAAGATGTACAGGAAGGGATCTGCCGGACTCCACAGGCGCGGATGACCGATGGGCAGACGCAGCGGCTTGCCGGCCGGTCCGCTCGCCTCGCCCACCGCCTTGCCATCCGCATAAGCGACGACATGCAGCGTGGCATCCCCGCCACCGCCTTGCAGCTTCGCAGTCACCGTGAAGGCATCCAGGCTGCGTGCCGGCGTGAAGGTCAGTTGCGCCAGGCTGGTCGCCGGCACCGGCTCCAGCCACACCGACTGCCAGATGCCCGAGGCCGCGGTGTAGAAGATGCCTTCGGGTTTCAGCCGCTGCTTGCCAACCATCACATTGGCGCCGTCCACCGGTGCATGCACCGCAACGACGATCTCCTGCGGGCCGTGCGGGCGCAGCGCCTGCGTGATGTCCGCGCCGAACGACGTATAGCCGCCCGTATGCCGGACCACCTGCTTGCCGTTGACATACACCGTGGCGTCCTGGGCCACCGCGCCGAAGTTCAGCCGCACATGCTGGCCCTGCGCCGTGAAGTCCGCCGGGACGTCCACCAGTCGCCGGTAGAACATGAAGTCCGCATGCATCTGCACGCCCGAGAGCACCGATTCGATCGGATACGGCACCAGCACCGAGCTCTTCAGCGCCCGGCCGAACGGCGGTGCGCCTCGACCATCGGCCACCGCGTACTGCCACAGGCCGTTCAGGCTCATCCACCGGGGATGTTCCAGTGACGGGCGCGCCAGCTGCGGCCGCGGATAGTCGGGCAATGCGTTGCCGGGCGACACTTCGGCCGTCCACGGTGTCGCCAGCGGCGCCACCTTGCCGCTCCACGTAGCCTGCTTGTCCGCCGCCATCGCCATCGACGCAAAACCCATTGCCAGGGTCATGCCGATCCAGGCGCGCGCACGCCATGTCTTGATGCTCCACGTCATCTGCTATTCCTCGTGAGTCTCGCCCCGCGCCGTCATGGAAGGCGGCGCATCCCGCGGGCGGGCGCCCCACGCCTTGTTCGGCTCGGGGCCCATCGTGAGCACCAGGGTGGCGCCGTTGGCGATGTCCGCATGGCTGAACCAGGGCCTGGTCCACGGCTTGCCGTTGAGCGTCGCGGACTGGATGTAGATGTTCTTCGCCGAGTTGTTGCGCGCGTCGATCTCGAGCACCTTTTCGTTGCCCATGTGCAGGCGGACGCGATCGAAGATCGGGCTGCCGAGGATGTAGTCGGGGCTGGAGGGGTCGACCGGATAGAAGCCCATCGCGCTGAGCACGTACCAGGATGAGGTGGAGCCCTGGTCGTCCATGCCGGGATAGCCGTAGCCGGTGGCATCGCTGCCATACAAGTCGGCGAGGATGCGGCGCGTCAGCGCCTGCGTCTTCCAGGGCTGGCCGCTCCAGGCATAGAGATAGGCCGCCTGCTGGTCCGGCTGGTTGCCCTGCACGTACTGGCCGATCATGCCCGTGCAGTCGCGGCAGATGCCCTGGGGCTGGTAAGGCGTGGCGAAGAAGGCGTCGAGCTTGGCGTTGAAGGCGTCGCGTCCGCCCAGCAGGTTCATCAAGCCCTGCACGTCGTGCGGCACCAGCCACAGCGTGGACCACCCCGACGCTTCCTTCATCATGAAGTTGTAGTACGGCTCGGCCGGATCGAACGGCGAGATCCACTTGCCGTCGGCGGTCCTGCCGCGCATGAAGCCGACCGACGGATCGAACACGTTGCGGTAGTTCGAAGCGCGGCGCTCGAACATCGCCGCATCCTCCGTCTTGCCGAGCCGCCGGGCGAAATCCGCCAGTGCATGGTCATCCCACGCGTATTCAAGCGTGGTGGCGACGCCCGCCTTGCCGCCGGCGTAAGGCGGGCTGGGGTTTCCGTCCGGCACGACGTCGGAGATCCAGCCCTGCTTCGCGTATTCGGCCAGGTAGCCGCGCGGCCCCTTCGGATCGGTGGCGTTCTTGCGCAGGTACTCGTAGGCGCCGACGTAGTCGAAGTCGATGCCGCGCTGCCATGCACCGTCGTAGAGGAATACCGCATGGTCGCCATGGAACGAGGTGTTCATGTAGCCGCGCTCGCGGGCGCGGTCCAGCTCGGAACGCATGATGTCCTTCACGACAGTCGGCTGGAGCAACATCAGCAGCACGATCTGGTTGCGTCCCGTATCCCAGAACGGCACCGGCCCGTAGTGGTCGTAGTCCGCGACCTGGTCATGGCCGTCGGCGTCCGTATAGTGCTCGCCCTGGCGGGCGACCATGCGCGGGCTGGCAAAGGAGTGGTAGAGCGTGGAGTAGAACAGCATGCGCTGCTTCGGCGTGCCTCCGCTCACTTCGACGCGATCGAACAGTTGCGCCCATGCCGCACGCGCCCTGGCGTGCACGCGGTCGAAATCCGCGTCGCTGTCCTGCGCCCTCAGCCGCTGTTCGGCTTCTTCGGCGCTGTGGCCGTGGGCGATGCGCACCACCACCTGCTCGCCTGCCCTGGTGTCGAAGGTGAGATAGGCGCCCGCGTAATCACCCGAGATCTTGCGGCGGCCAGCCTGCACGTCCTCCCTGCCCAGCCCTTCGTCCTTGTCGGTGATTTCGGCGCGGAAGGTGCCGAAGCGGGTGAAGGGCCGCGAGAACTCGGCCACGAAGAACGGGCCGTCCGCGTCCCTGTCGCGGCGCCCGGCGGTGGCGACACCGCGCAGGGTGTGGTCACCGACCACCTCGACGTCGCCGCCTCCCCGTCGCAGGTTCACCACGACATTCGAGCGGTGGCTCTCGGGGAACGTGAAGCGCATCAGGCTGGTCCACTGCGTCGCCGTGAGTTCGACGCGTGTGTGGAACGTTGCGAGGTCGACCGCGTAGTAACCGGGCGATGCCTTCTCGGTTGCCTTGTCGTAGTACGACGTCGCGTAGTCCGGCGGCACGGTCCAGTCGCCCACCACCGGCATGACCATGGGCTCACCGCGCGCGCCATAGGTCGAACCGCCGCCGGTGAAGCCGATCATCGTCGGGCGGCGGTAGTCATAGGCCACGGGCACGCCCGTGGCGAAGCCGAGGTCGGCGTTGATGTTGACCGGGGCCGCTTCCGTCGCGCTTTCCGGCAGGCTCGCGCCCGGCGTGGTCATGCCCGTGTAAAGCGGCTCGCCTGGCGGCGGCGCGTTTCCGATCCACACCTGCCGGTCCAATGGCGCGGTGCCGACCAGCGGATTGGCTTCATCGACAGCCGATTTTTCCGGTGCAGACCTGCCGCCATGGACTGGATGGCTTGCGGCGATGCATGGGACCGCGAAGGTCGCCAGCATCACGGCCAGGAGGATGCGCCCGTTGCGGAACGGTGCGCGGGAACGTGCGAGAGAGGGGAACATGGGAATCTTCCAGGACGTGGGGCGGTCTTGGGGCCGGGCAACAAGGCCTGGCCCCACGCATACTTCCTGCTTAACCGCCATCGCCGAATTTGTACGTCAGGCCCACGTAATACTGGCGGCCGGCATACTCCAGCGAGTTCAACCGTGCCCGGGTGTCCGAGCCCAGGTACGAATGGGGCGTCGACTTGGTCAGGTTGATGATCGACGCGGTCACCATCAGGTGCTTGTTGAACTCGTAGTCGCCGTTCAGATCGATCTGGTGATACGGCTGCGAGTAGATGGGCAGCCCCGCGGCCAGGCCCTGCATGGTGCGGCCGGTCCAGTTGTCGCTGGCACGCAACAACAGCCCATGCTTTTCATAGAACAGCGACACGTTGGCGGCGTACTTGGCGCTGCCGATCAGCTCCGACTTGCCGACTTGGGTATCGCCCAGCGAAACGGGGGTTTCGTTGGTCTTGTTGAGCGTGTAGTTGGCGATGTAGCCAAAGCCCGAGTCGAAGGTGTGCTGCGTATAGAGCTCGATGCCCTTGGACGTGCCCGAGCGGCCGTTGGCATTGGTGCTGTACTGCAGGAAATTCTCCTGCGTGCCGCCGACATCCACCGTGATGTTGTTGACGGTGACCGGCACGACGAAGTTCTTCACCTTCTTCTGGAACAGGTCGATGCCGACGACCGAGTGCGGCGCGTAATACCACTCGCCCGCCAGGTCGAACTGGGTGGCCGTGAACGGCTTCAGGTCCGCATTCGCGCCGCTGCCGTACCAGCCCGGCGGCGGGGCGCCGAACTGCTTGCGGTCGTTGTAATAGTCCACGGTGTTGTTGGTCAGGCTGCCGAGCTGGGCCAGGTCGGTGTAGTTGGCGCGGGCCATCGCCTGCGAGCCGGCGGCACGCAGCACGAAGTCATCGGCGAAGGTCCATGCGATGTTGAAGCTCGGCAGCAGCTTGTTGTAGCGCTTGCGGGTAGAGGCATTGGTGTACGCCTCGACGACCGCCTGCTCGCGCGGCAGGTACTGGAAGTCGCCCGGCGCGCAGGCGCCGCCGCCGGCATTCACGCCGGAGGCCGGGCAGATCAGGATGTTGCCCGCCGCGTCGTGGTAATACACCGCGTTGTTGGTGGTGACCTCGTCGGCAACGGTGAGGTTCTGCTCCGTGCTGACGAAACGCAGGCCCACATTGCCGCGCAGCGTGCCGGTGTCGAAGTTCGCCTGGACATAGGCCGCGGAGATCTTTTCCTGGATCGACGACTTGTTCTGGGGCTTGTTGTAGATCACCCGGTCGTAGGTCGAGTTGAGGTAGTTGTAGTAGGCCGGGAAATTGATCGCCGGGAAGGTGTTGTCGTTGTAGGCCTCGTTGTTGCCGTCGAGCGGGTTCGGCAGGAGGAAGCTGGCCGGCAGCTGGCCGGCATTGGGATCGCAGGTCTGGAACTGCTCCGTGGTGCCCTTGCAGTACCAGCGGACCTCGTTGCTCTGCTGTTCGGCGTGGTTGTCGCGATACTTGACGCCGAATTGCAGCGATTGCATCCAGCTGGAACCGAGAGCCAGCGTGAAGTCCGCCTGGGCGAAATTCTGCGAGGTGTCGGTGTTGACCATGTTGGAGCCGGTCGAGCCGAGATCCACCTGTCCCGCACCTGCCAGCATGTTCTGCAGCACGTCCGGCGAGGCGGTGATGGTCGGCTTGCCGTCCAGCGTCCACGCGGCGCCGTTGCTGCCGTCCACCCACTGGCCGTTGACGAAGTTGCGCGGCTTGGCCGCCATGCCCAACTCGATCGACGGGCCGCCCGTCGCCCAGGTGCGGCCGATGTTGAACGTGCCGCTGAGGGCGCCGCCGTTGTCCCACTCGCCTTCGAGGTTGAGCGTCTGCGAGGTGGCCTTCTCGACGGAATAGTTGCCGTTGAGCCACGGGATCTCGGTCGAGCAGACATCCACCGGCTGGCGCACCGCACCGGTGCTGGGGTTGGTCAGCGCGTTGCAGCCCTGGCCCGCGGGCGGAAGCACGTAGTTCGCGCCGGTGACGACGGTATGCGACGGGTCGAACGTCAGGCCATTAGGCGCCAGCAGCCGGCCCTGCTGGTCCGTGAAGTTGCTGTTGCTGGGCAGGCCCCACTCGGGAATCTCGAGCGTGTTGGTGATCTGGGTCTGCTGGCGCTGGAAGCGGAAGTAGTTGCCCGTCAGCAGGAAATGATCGCCGGGCTTGAACTGCATGGTGGCCTGGATGCCCTTGGTCTTCAGCTCCAGCTGGTTCCGGCTGGTGCTGAACTGCTGCGGCATCCAGTAACCGTTGTAGCCGTTGCCGGCCTGGTCGACCACGCCGCCGCCGGACCACAGGTCGATGTTCGGTGCCACATCGGCGCCGTACGGATTGCCATGCACGTCCGTGGGCGGCGCGGTACACGAGGCGTGGTCGGTGCAGTCGTTGCTCCACCAGTGCCAGCTCGACGCGTTGGCCGTGTAGTCGACATCGCGGCGCTTGTGGTACGTGCCGGCGACCAGGACGCCGAAGGTCTCGTCCTTGTTCTTCCAGGACCACAGTGCCGATACCTGGGGAGTGATCCTGCTGCTGTTGTCGGAGCCCGCCCCGTTGAGGGACACGAAACCGTCGTTCGCCTTCATCTCCAGCGGGCGGCGCGTGCGCAGGTCCACGTTGCCGCCGATGCCGCCTTCGTCCAGGCGTGCTTCCAGGCTCTTGTAGAGCTTGATGTCCGAGAACATGTTGGACGGCATCAGCGTGTAGTTGAAGGAGCGCGTGAGGCCGGCGGAGGTATCGGCCGAGGCCACGTAGTTGCCGTTCAATTCCGTCAGTGTCAGTTCGGGCGAAAGGCCGCGGATGCTGACCGTCTTGCCCTCGCCGGACTCACGGCTGATGACCACGCCCGGCACGTGCGCAAGGGCATCGGCGATGTTCTTGGCGGGGAACTGCGCGATGTTCTGCGCGTTGATCACCTCGACGATGGAATTCGCATCGCGTTTTTCCAGCATGTTCTGGTCGATCGACTGTGTGTAGCTGGTAACGACGACCGCTTGCAGATTGGTGGGGTTTGTTTTCTCCGCGGCCTTTTTCTTGCCTGACCTGGTTGCCTTTGCGTTGTCGGCAGCTTGCCCGGACGGCGGTGTCGCTGGCGCGCTTCCGGCTGGCGGCGATACCTGTGCAGCATCGGCAACCCCGGACAGCCCCAGGGACCCGCCAAACGACAAGGTCACCAGAGCGAGTGCGGCATACAACGGCTTGCGGTTAGAGACGTGAGGCAGATGAGTCATTTCTTGATCCCCATTCGATGTACGTCCTTCTGGAGTCAGCGGTGATTCCCCCCGGTTGATCACGTGCTGCCGGATGCGTGATTTGCGCGATTGTGCAGTTGTGTTCTTCCCGTCCCTGGCGAAATTAGACCGATCTAAATTTTTGGCCGTCAGGTTGTCGACTTGACGTTGGCATGCGCTTTCAAGGCCTTGGATGCACTGTGGAGAGTGCCCGGATCGTCTGCCGCCAAAGCGGCTGCCTGGAACAGGGACGGCTCGGCACCGTTGTCCGCCGCTGCTGCTCCCTGGCTTGATCCAATCAACTCGTCCGGATCATTCGCACCGCGAGATGACCTGGAATTACCTGATTTGGATCGTTCTAAATCCCTTGGGACCATTAATTCGCCGAAGACGCGAGATGTCACGCTGCGACGCAAAAAACGCCATGGGCGAGCCCGGGTCCGCGGAATCTTGAGGAGAGACCCGCCAATGCGCTCGGGCATCGGGCTGCATCGCACAGGATGGCGCTCCGGCGCCTGTCTGCCGGACCCGTTGGCACCCCTGAAGGCGGCCAGCCCCTCGTACGCCTGCGCAACGCCAGCCGGGGCTGCGCCGTACACACGCACGCCATCGCCCGGCGCTCAACGATGCCCATGAGTTGTGCGAGGCGTCGACGCGACAGGGAACGCGAAGGCGACGCACGGGATCGCATGCGCTTCGTTAAACTACACGACCACCTTTTCACCGGAGCTCCATGCCATGCGCTTCCAAGACACCCTGCGGCGGCGCTGGGACGAACATGGCACCCTGGTCTGCGTAGGCATCGATCCGGAACCGGCGAAATTTCCCGCACACCTGCGCGACACGCCTGACGCGGTGTTCGAATTTTGCCGGAGCATCGTCGACGCCACCGCCGACCTGGTCTGCGCGTTCAAGCCGCAGATCGCGCACTTCGCCGCGCTGCGCGCCGAGGACGCGCTGGAACGGCTGATCGCGCATGTCCACGACAAGCATCCCGGCGTGCCGGTGATCCTCGACGCCAAGCGCGGCGACATCGGCAGCACCGCGCAGCATTACGTCAGCGAAGCCTTCGAGCGCTTCGGTGCCGACGCGGTGACCTTGAACCCGTACATGGGTCGCGATTCGATCCAGCCGTTTCTGGACCGCGCCGACAAGGGCGTGATCCTGCTCTGTCGCACGTCCAATCCGGGCGGCGCGGATTTCCAGGCGCTGGATTGCAGTGGGCTACCGCTCTATCTGCGCGTGGCCGAGACCATCGCCCGCGACTGGAACGCGAACGGCAACTGCGCCCTGGTCACCGGCGCCACCTGGCCGGAAGAACTGGGCAAGGTGCGTGCGGCGGTCGGCGACATGCCGCTGCTGGTGCCGGGCATCGGCGCCCAGGGCGGCGACGTGGAAGCGGTGCTGCGCCATGGCCGCACAAGCGATGGCGCGGGTCTGATGATCAGCTCGTCGCGGGCGATCCTGTACGCGGGAGATGGCGAGGACTTCGCGCTCGCCGCGCGTGCCGCCGCCAGCGAACTGCGCGACACCATCAATCGTCATCGGCACGATTGAATGACCCATGCGCCGGCGCGCCGCCGGCGCATGGGTCACACCGCGGCGGACTTCGCCGCGTGCTGCATCTTCGTCTTCAGGTCGAGCGCGTCCGCCGCATCGAGCAGCGCGCGCGCAAAGCTGCGCACCTCGGCCGGCCGCAAGGCATACCAGTTGCCGCTCTTGCCCACCTCGGCCAGATTGCGTCCCGCGCGCGACACGCAATGGGGCCGGAAGATCACCATGCCGGTCAGCGATTCCGAACTGATGTCCGCAGACACGATCTGCATGTGCGTTTCATCTTCTTTCTTCACCAGAATTCTCCCGGGCGGGATTCCGCCCCCGACCCACTCTACGCCATCGCATCTTCCTGCGATGTTTTCCGATGGCGCCCGGGGTTCGCGAGCGCTGTAGTCTTGGCAGCTGCCGATGGCCGACCACCTGCCGCCCACCGCGCAGACCCCTTACCCACAAGGAACACAACGCATGTCCGACCGGAACGACATCCGCATGGAAGACTGGAATCGCCTGCAACATGAAGTGGCCCGTTTGCGTGTACTGGTGATCGTCGCCCTGCTGGCGGTGATTGCCCTGGCCGCCATGTCCCTGCTGCGCAAACCGGAGGCGTCGGCCAAGCCCGACGCGATCATCCGCACGCAGGGCCTGGTGATCACCGATGCCCAGGGCCACGACCGCATCCTGATCGGCGCACCGGTGCCGGCCAGCAAGGACCGCACCCGCAAGGACGATGCTTCGGACGGCATCATCTTCCTCGGCAAGACCGGCGCCGACCGTCTCGCGGTCGGGCAAACCCCGACCCTGCATATCGATGGCAAGACCTACAAGCGCCGGGGCGACGACAACAACTACGGCATGACGCTTTACGACACCAAGGGCAGCGAGCGCGGCGGCATGGCGTCGATGGGCACCGGACGCGTCGGCATCGCGCTCGATCGGGCCACGCCCCCGTACGAGGCCATCGGCCTGATGGTGGACGACCAGGACAATTTCGCCGGGATGTACATCAACTACGGCGACCCCAAGGCCCGGGGGCCGGCCTTTGAAATGGGTACCGACGCCAAAACCGCCCATGTCCAGTTCAACGGCACGGATGGACTTGCGCGCGCACAACTGAACCTCGATGACGCCAACAAGCCGGCGTGGCAGTTCGATGATGCCGCATCGGCGAAGGCCGCCGCGGAGAAGGAACAGGCTGCGCAGGCCAAAAAGCACTGAGCAAGGTGACAGGCGGGCCATGGACGGCTCGCAGATTCGCCACCCGAGCTTCGCGCGTCCTCGCCGCAAGCTCAGCGCATGTGCACCCAGTACACCCGGGTGCCGTTTTCGGCATCTTCGGCGCGAAGCCCGGCGCGGCCTTCGACCACGACGCCCCAACGCGAGCGCATGCGGCCCGCCTGCAGGTAGTCGATCCGGATGTTCTCCGCCGGAGCAATGACGAAGTTCGCCGCGATCACCAGCACGCCATCGCCTTCGTACATCACCGACGCGGGACGGCCAACCGCCGCCCCCCAGCCCACGTGCAGTTCGCACGGAACGGGCTCGAACACGCCCCGATGGTCCAGGCCCCATCCCGCCGTCCTGTCGAGCAGAGGTTTCAGATCGGGATGATCCCAATCGACTACGTGGCGTGACGGTGGTGGCTTGGCATGGTTCATGTTGCCGATGTTCCAGAGCTCTCTCTTCCGGCCGGACGTCCTGCAGCTCGCCCGGGAGCGTTCTTCGTGCCATGCAGCGCCGGGTCGGGCGCAACCTGTCCGCGGCGGCAAGCGCGGCACTTCCCGAAGCTACAGGGGGCGTGGTCAAGATGGCGTCCACACCCGCGCACTTGAGCAGCCACGGGCGCCAAGCGGCAAAGAACGCGTTTCCCGCCGCGGCCACGCCGCATGACGCCAGCCTGGCGCGGCCCGCATCATGAAGTTCGCATGCCGGCGAACGACAAGCGCTCAGAGCTTGTGAAGAAAACCACTTTCTGTGGTTTTCTTCTGTCGTACGTCCCGTACATGCCCGGACGTGCTCACGCGGATCAGTCACTTGCGTGACTGATCCGCGCCCGGCCAGTCCTGACCGGGCTTCGAGGTTGAAAAAAATCACAACCTCTCAGTCGACCGCCATCGCCACCGGGGCGCCTGCAGCCGCGTGCGGGCGCAACAGCCGTGCACGCAACCAGCGTTCACACGGCAGCGACAGCCAGCGCTCCACCGCCTTGCCAAGCAGCCAGCACGACGGCAACGCCAGCAGGTACCACAGGCACCCCCAACGCGGATCGCCGCCGGTCAGCCGGAAAATCCGCACCACGGCGAACACCACGAACATGTGGCTCAGGTAGATCTCGTAGCTGAGCCGACCCCACGAACGCAGCCAGCCCAGCCCGCGCCACGGTGGCCACGGGCCGCGCCGCTGGCGCTGCTCGCAGGCCAGCAGCAGGCACAGCGCCGAAGCCGCCAGCAGCAACAGGTAACCGTCGCGAAGCAGCTGCCACATCGCGGCCCTGAAGATCATTGCCGCGATCAGGCCGACCGCGCCGAGCCAACCCAGCAACCCGCCGGTGCGTCGTGGCGGCAAGCGCCAATGCGCTGCCAGCAATGCACCCAGCACACCGATGGCGATCGCCGACATGCCGGGCAGGTACGCCTTCTCCTGCCATATCTCGTTGCCGCGCAAGGCGGCATGCGTCCACGGCATCGACAGCGCCAGCACGCCCAGCAACAGCATCAGCACCCCACGCCGACGCGTCGCCAGGCAGACCAGCGGGAAACCGATGTAGAACACTTCCTCGATCGACAACGACCACAGCACGTCCCAGTTGCCGGGCAGGTAACCGGTCCGGCCTTCATACCAGTTCAGATGCAGGCCGAGCGCGGCGAAGATCGCCCGCGGCAGCGACTGGCCCTCGCGATGGATCACGTAATCCTGCACGCCCAGCAGGTGCAGCACGCTGAGCACCACGATCAGCGCCAGCAGGCAGGGCACGATGCGGGCGAAGCGCCGCGTGTAGAACGCGCGCAGGTCGATCCGCTCCAGGCTGCCCCAGCGGCGCAGCGCATTGCCCGCGATCAGGAAGCCGGAAATCACGAAGAACACGAACACGGCCTCGTAGCCGTTGTAGTTCAGGCGGCTCAGCAACCATGCCGGCAGCACGTCGGCCAGCGCACTCTGCTTCAACGGCATGCGCAAGCCCAGGTGGTTGAGCACCACCAGCACGATCGCCAGCCCGCGCAACAGGTCGATGCCGGGGTTGCGGGCGCCGGTCGCCGCGACGGTGTCGTCGCTCTTGGCCAGCACGATGTCGTTGCAGATGGCCTTCATCCTTCGTCTCCGGGATGCGCTTGCGAATCCGGCCACTCACGACCGGGACAATGGACTCAGTCCGCCGGCATGGCCGTGGCGGCCGTCTCTTCCCGCAGGACGATCACGCCGTCCAGCACCCGCGACCAGTCCAGCGCGTGGAATTTTCCATAGTCGAGGGCGCGGCCAGGGATCTCGCCCATCGAGGCGAGCTGCGCGCGATCGACGAAGCGCAAGGCGTCCGGCCCGCCCGCGGCAAAGGCGCGCGACTCCAGGCTGTCCGGTGCCGCCGGGGCAAGAGGCCGTGGTGTTCCGTGTCCACCCACGTGACCGTAACTGCCGCCAAGTGCACTGAAGCCGATCGCGGCAACGCGATCGCCCAGCGCCTCGGCCAGGTAACTTCCCAGCGGGCGGACACCCGGCCTGACGCCGTCCAGCGTCTTCGCCGCGTGCACGCTGGCGCACCACACCACGATGCGCGTATTCGGTGGCCAATGTGCGCGGACCCACGCGAGGTTCCGATACATCGCCCGATCGCGCAGACCACCGGGGTCTTCCCCCGCGAAATCCAGATAGCTGGCATACGAGTCCGCCATCGCGCCCAGCACAGAGGACGGCCTGGCATCCTTCGCATCGAGCTTCGCCCGGATATCCCGCAGGCAATCGCGCAGCTGCTGCACTGCGCTGGCGCTGAAAGGATGGCTGTCATCGTATTCCCAGCGATCATGACGCCCGATGATCCTGCTGCACGCCTCGCGTCGATCGCCGACCAGCACGGACGACAAGTCTGTCGGCAACCGTTGCTGCGAATAGCGGGCCGTCACACCACCCACTTGCGGGTCCATGCCGGCCAACAGCACACGCCCCGCTTGCGTCTCGGCAAACAGCCATTGCCCGAGCGGCGCGAAGGCGGCGTAGCGCGACCACAATGCGCCGATGGCATCCCCGAGTTGCCCGGGGGTCGCCGTACCCCTGGCGGTGGCCTGTTCGAAATCCAGCATGTCGTAGAACTGGCTTTCGAAGACCACGCCGCGAAAACCGCATTCCCTGACCAGTCGTTCGAGCAGCAGCGACTTCACCGCGATGGTCGTGGCGCCCGCATGGTGCTGATCTTCCCCGAGCAGCACCACCTGCTTCGAGCAGACCGCATGAACCGCGCGATCAAGTTCGGTAGGCGCCGCGACGGCATGATCCATCGGGTGTGCCCACACGGATGCAGCTGCCGTGCACGCCAGCAGCGACAGCATCAGGACGGCCATTTGCCGCCAGACTCTGTCCGTCACCGACGACGCATCCCTCCCGTCCCGTTCAGTCGTCCCCAAGATCCTGCCCCGGGAACAGCACGTCGGTGTAGCCGAAGCGGCTGAAGTCGGTGATGCGCGACGGATACAGCCGGCCGATCAGGTGGTCGCATTCGTGCTGCACCACGCGGGCGTGGAAGCCTTCGGCGCGGCGGTCGATGCGTTCGCCCTGGGGGTCGATGCCCTGGTAGCGGATCAGGCTGTAGCGGTTCACCGCGCCACGCAGGCCCGGCACGGACAGGCAGCCTTCCCAGCCCTCCTCCATGTCCTGCGACAACGGCGTGATCACCGGATTGAGCAGGATCGTGCGCGGCACCGCCGGCGCCTCGGGGTAGCGTTCGCTGTTGTCGAAACCGAAGATCACCAGCTGCAGGTCGACACCGATCTGCGGCGCGGCCAGCCCCACACCGTCGGCGGCGTGCATGGTGTCGAACATGTCGACGATCAGCGCATCGAGTTCGGCCGTGCCGATCATCGCGGTGGGCACGATCGGCGCGACGCGCAGCAGGCGCGGATCGCCCATTTTCAGGATTTCACGAATCATGGGAGCCTCGCCTTGAACGCTGTTACTGGATGATTTGTGGTCGATGCGATGTCGATGCAAGCGGCGATGCCAATGCTGCAAGAGCAAAAAGCCGGGCAAAACCCGTACCGATTTGCCGAAGCCGCAAGCGGCTTCAGCCGCCGAACACCTTCTTCAGCAGATCGGTGGTGCGGGCGCCGGGGTTGTGGCGGATCGACTGCTCCTGTTCGCCGATGGTGGTGAACAGGCCGTCCAGCGTCTTCTTCGTGACGTAATCGTCCAGGTCCAGCGCGTTGCCGTTCCTGTTCGACTTGCCGCCACCGAGCGATCCCAGCAAGCCGCCCAGTTCGCCGCCCGCGCTGCCCGAGGTGAACGACTTGTACTTCTGGGTGACGCCGACGCTGTCGGTGGTCCTGGCCACGATCGGGTGGATGCGAGCGGTCAGCGCGTCGCCGGCTACCCGACGGAAGAAGTCGGTGGCCGCATGGTCGCCGCCGGTGAGGATGCCCCGTGCGTCGCTCAGCGTCATCTTGCGGATCGCGTCGCCGAAGATCTCGGCCACCTGCGGCACCGCCTTTTCCGCCGCCCGGTTCATGCTCAGCTCGAACGCATCGACCCTGGCGCCCTGGCCTAGCTGACGCGCCAGCTTGCCGGCCTGTTCGAGCTTGCCCGGCAACGGGATGCGCACCTTGCTGTTGTTCCAGAAGCCACCGTCGCGGCCCAGGCTGTTGATCGCATTGGTGGTGCCCTTGGCCAACGCCTCCTTGAGGCCGGCGGCAATGTCGCTGTTCGGCAGGTTGCTGCCCGGCTGCGAGGAGTTCGAGCTGTGGGTCGATTGCTTGACCTTGTTCAGAAGGTCCTTGAACTGCCCGGCAGCCATCGCCGTCAACGGCACCATCGCTGCGGCAAAAGCCAGTCCGAACACGCCGTGGCGAATGGCGATACGCATGACGAATTCCTCGGGATCGACAGGGCGATCAGTGTAGCCCTGCGATCCCGCCCATGGCGTGATCTCCATCGCCACGCCATTCGACCAATGGCTAATGCCGCTTTGCGGGTTTTGGGATTGACCCCGCCGCCCGACGGGCAGACCCTTGGGCGACCACCGAGGAGAGCCCAGCCATGCAAGCCACCGTCATGCCCAAGCCCAGCCCGGCCAGCAAGATATTGTGGGTCGCCATCGCCATCGTGGGTGCGTTCTGCCTGGGTGTGGTGGCGCTGCGACGAGGCGAGCCGATCAACGCGATCTGGCTGGTGGCCGCCTCCATTGCGATCTTCGTGATCGGCTACCGCTTCTACGGCAAGTTCGTCGAGCACTCGGTGCTGAAGCTCGACCCGACCCGTGCGCCGCCGTCGGTGCTGCGCAACGACGGCCTCGATTACGTGCCCACCGACAAGTGGGTGGTGTTCGGCCACCACTTCGCCGCGATCGCCGGCGCCGGCCCGCTGGTGGGTCCGGTGCTGGCCGCGCAGATGGGTTACCTGCCCGGCACCTTGTGGATCCTGTTCGGCGTGGTGTTTGCTGGCGCGGTGCAGGATTTCATGATCCTCGGCCTCTCGCTGCGCCGCGACGCCCGCTCGCTCGGCCACATGCTGCGCGAGGAACTGGGCCCGGTGCCCGGCCTGGTGGCGATGATCGGCGTGCTGGTGCTGATGATGATCGTGCTGGCGGTGCTGGCCCTGGTGGTGGTCAAGGCGCTCACGCACAGCCCGTGGGGCACCTTCACCGTGGCCGCCACCATTCCGATCGCGTTGCTGATGGGCGTCTATCTGCGCTGGTTCCGGCCCGGCCGGATTCTCGAAGTGTCGATCATCGGCCTGCTGTTGCTGCTGGCGTCGATCTGGGCCGGCCGCTTCGTGGCCGAGTCGGCCACGTTGGCGCCGCTGTTCGATTTCGACGCCAAGGCGCTGGCCTGGTGGCTGATCGGCTACGGCTTCTGCGCCTCGGTGCTGCCCGTGTGGCTGCTGCTGGCGCCGCGCGATTACCTCAGCACGTTCCTCAAGATCGGCACCATCGCGCTGCTGGCGCTGGCGATCTTCCTGTCCGCGCCGATGCTGCAGATGCCGGCGGTGACGCGTTTCATCGACGGCAGCGGCCCGGTGTTCGCCGGCAACCTGTTCCCGTTCCTGTTCATCACGATTGCCTGCGGCGCGGTATCGGGCTGGCACTCGATCATCGCCTCGGGCACCACGCCCAAGCTGCTGGCCAACGAAAGCCAGGCGCGCATGGTCGGCTACGGCGGCATGCTGATGGAGGCGTTCGTGGCGATCATGGCGCTGGTCGCCGCCGCCTCGCTGCACCCGGGCGTGTACTTCGCGATGAACGCGCCGGGCGCGATCATCGGCACCACCGTACAGGACGCCGCCACCACGATCAGCCAGTGGGGCTTCGTGGTGACCCCGGACGAATTGATCCAGACGGCCAGGAACATCGGCGAGAACAGCATCCTCAGCCGCGCCGGCGGCGCACCGACGCTGGCCGTGGGCATGGCCCAGCTGCTGCACAACATCATCCCCGGCGGCGGCATGATGGCGTTCTGGTACCACTACGCCATCCTGTTCGAGGCGCTGTTCATCCTCACCACGGTGGACGCCGGCACCCGCGTGGGCCGTTTCATGATCCAGGAGATCGCCGGCCTGATCCACAAGCCGCTGCAGGAAACCGACTCGTGGACCGGCAACCTGCTGGCCACCGCGATCTGCGTGTTCATCTGGGGCTACTTCCTGTACCAGGGCGCGGTCGACCCGCTCGGCGGCATCAACACCTTGTGGCCGCTGTTCGGCATCGCCAACCAGATGCTGGCCGCGATCGCGCTGATGCTGGCCACCGTGGTGGTGGTGAAACTGAAGCGCGAGCGCTACGTGTGGGTGCCGGGCATCCCCGCGATCTGGCTGATCATCTGCACGCTCACCGCGGGCTGGCAGAAGCTCAGCGGCCCGATCAGCTTCACCGCCGCCGCCAACAAGTATTCGGCCGCGATGCAGCAGGGCCAGTTGCTGGCTCCGGCGAAGACCCAGGCCGAGATGCAGCAGATCGTCACCAACAACTACGTGGACATGGCGCTGACCGGCCTGTTCATGCTGCTGATCGTGGCGATGGTGGCGTTCTGCCTGCGCGCGCTGGTCAGGGGCTGGAAGGCGAACCACCCGACCGCACACGAGGAACCGTACGTGGCGCTGACCAGCGTGGCCGGCTGAGATGAACGCGACCTTCCGGTCCGTGCGCAAGTGGGCGGTGCAGACCGCCCGCCTGTGCTGCGGCGTGCCCGACTACGACGTCTACGTGAAGCATCTGCGCGAGCATCATCCCGAGCGCAAGGTGCCCAGCTACGGCGAGTTCTTCCGCGAACGGCAGGAAGCCCGCTACAAGGGCGGCGGCGGGCGCTGCTGCTGATTCCGCCGCAATCCTGAGGCTCTCCCGGTGATCGCCGTGCCAAAGCGCACTGGCGATCCCGGCCCAGGCGAGGACAATGGGCGGATTGCCTGTACCGCCTGGCCTCCATGTTCCCACGCAAGCATCCCTCGCCTTCCGCCACGCCGTCACAGCATCACGCCGGCCTGCGCATCATCGCCATCTACGAGATGGTCAAGACCGTCTGCCTGCTGCTGGTGGCGATGGCCGCCTTCCATTTCTACCACGAGCAGAATTTCGACCGGCTGGTGCACTGGCTGGAGCATCTTTCGCTGGCCGACAGCAACGGCCTGCGCTGGAAGCTGGTGGAGGTGCTGCAGGACTTCGGCCCCAGCAGGTTCGTGGCGGTCGGCGCGGTGGCGCTGGGCTACGCGGTGCTGTTCGCGATCGAGGGCGTGGGCCTGTGGCTGGGCAAGCACTGGGCCGAATGGTTCACCGTGATCGCCACCGGCTCGCTGATTCCGCTGGAACTGTACGAGACGCTGTACCACTTCGGCTGGCTGAAGCTGGCCACCCTGCTCGGCAATGTGGTGATCATCATCTACCTGGTGCGCATCGCGCTGCAGCCGCGCGCGCCGAAAGCGCCCGCCTAGACTTCGTGATGGACCGCCTCGGCCGGCAGCGCCTCGCCCTGCCGCCGCGGCATCAGCTCCACCAGGTACATCGCGGCCAGGATCAGCCCGCCGCCGACGACCATGCGCCAGCTGAGCGCGTCGACACCCAGCAACACCGCGAACGCGGCGGCGAATACCGGCTCGGTGGTCATCACGATCGCGGCGCGGGCGGCCGGCAGGTGCGACTGCGCCCAGGTCTGCATCAGCATCGCGCCGGCGCCGGCGATCAGCGCCATGTACAGGATGGCCAGCCACGCGCCGCGATCGGGTGGCAGCACCGGCCCATGCGGCGCGGTGGCGAGCAGGCAGACCACCGCGATCGCGACCATCTGCACCGCCGACAGGCCGAACGCGTCGCCCGGTCGCGACCACTGGCCGAGCAGCACGATGTGCAGCGCGTACAGCGCGGCCGAGGCCAGGGTCAGCCACACGCCGAGATCCACCGACACGCCGTTCAACGACAGCAGGCCAAGACCCAGCGTGGACAGCGCCACCGCCAGCCACACGATGCCGGCCATGCGCTGGCCCAGCAGCAGCATCGCCAGGATCGGCGTGAACACCACATACATGCCGGTGGCGAAACCGCTGACGCTGGGCGCGATCAGCGACAGGCCCCAGGTCTGCAGCAGCTGGCCGCAACCGTAGACCAGGCCCAGCAGCAGGCCGCGCAGCACCTGGCGTCGACCCAGCCGCCACACCGGCCGGGCGAACAGCACCAGCATCGCCACCGCGGCGATGGCGAAACGCACGGCGAGGAAGTCCGCCACCGGCATGCGCCCGACCACGTCCTTGATCAGCACGAAGGTCGAGCCCCACACGGCGGTCATCGCGATGAGGCCGAGCGTGGCCAGCGTGGTGAGGCGGCGGTGGGTGACGGACATCGGAAGGCGGCCGGGCAGTGAGGCGGGCAAGTTAGCGCAACCGGCGCGCGGTGTCGCGGCCTATTCGTTGTCGACCGGCGGCGGCCGGCGGCGGGCCTTCAGCAGCAGCAACCGCCACAGCTGCCCGGGAATCTGCAGCAGGAAGTGGGTCCAGATACCCAGCCACACGGTCACCGAAACCAGCCGGTTGTCGGCCGCCGGGTCGTGCTTGCGGAACCACTGCCACATGCCCCGGTGCTTGTGCCGACTGACGAACACCGGACGGTGCCGGCTGGAGCTGCCCTTGCCGTGGTGTATCCGGATGTCGCCGGCCAGCAGCACCTGGTAGCCGATGTCGCGCACGCGCCGGCACAGGTCCAGGTCCTCGCAGTGCAGGAAGTAGTCTTCGTCGAAACCGCCCATGCGGCGGAACAGCGCGCGCGGCATCAGCATCAGCGCGCCGGACACCGCCTCGGCCTCGATCAGCCGGGGCGGGATCTCCTCGTCCACGTTGACCTTCTCGCCGGCCCGGTTGAGCAGGCTGTTGAGCGAGCGCTGCAGCAGCGGATCACGCCGCCAGGACGCCGGATCGGCGCGACCATCGGCATCACAGACCACCGCGCCGATCAGCCCCACCTTCGGCTTGCCGGCCAGCAGGCCGACCAGTCGCTGCAGGTCGCCGTCGCGCAGGATGCAGTCGGGATTGAGCACCAGCAGCGCATCGCCCTGCGCCTGTTGCGAGGCGAGGTTCACCGCGGGGCCGAAGCCGAGGTTGCGGTGGTTATAGATCACCTTGAGCCGGTTGTCGTGCGCATGGGCGCGCTCGATCGCCTCGGGCACGCCGTCGTGCGAATCGTTGTCGATCAGCAGCAGCTCCAGCGCCTGCGAACTGGCCAGGATGCTGCGCACGCATTCGCGCAGGGCCGGACCGCTGTCGGCGGATACCACGACCACGCTGAGCGGCAGCGTGAACGGCGAGCGATGGAATGCAGGGGTATCCATTCGGCAAGTATGCGCGGTGACGCGTGAACGTAAAACCTCGAAGCGTCGACACCGCGCGACTCCGACCTCAGCCTTCGTCGTCGTCCCTGCCGAGCACGGCGGGCAAGGCCAGTGGCATCGCGTCGTCGCCGCGGCTCAGCCAGGGCTGCTCGCCGTCCCAGCCAGCCAGTTGCCAGCGCCGCAACCGGTATCGCCGATCGCGCTGGCGATCCCACAACAGCAGCGAGCGTTCGTCGCGCAGGCGCGCCACCAGCCAGCGACCGGACGCGCTGAAGGCGATCGCGTCGCCCACGTCATCGATGCACTCGCCGGTGGCGAGCCGGCAGTGGCCGTCGCTGCACACCACGTTGCCGCCCAGCGGATCGGGCGGACGATCGACGACGGCCTGCCAGCGCACCGGCTGCAACTCGATGATCCGCGCCGGCGGTCCGCTGGGCGCCAGCGCCAGTTCCGGCCATTCGGGCGATGGCGGCGCCGGCGGCGCACGCCGCAGCTCGCGATCGAGCCAGGCCTCGAGCCCCGCCAGCAGGGTGTAGCCGGCCAGCGCGCCGAGCAGGGCCGCGCCCCAGGCCAGCACGTCGCCACCCAGGCTGCGCTGCAGCGCGAACAACATGCCGGGCAGTCCCCAGCGCAGCGCGCGACGGATCATCGCGGCATGCGTACCGGTCAGGCGATGTTGCAGCAACACCGTCGAGGCAGCGAGCGACAGCAGCAACGGCAGGCCCAACCACCACGGCAACACCGCCAGCAACGCCATCCATGCCGCGACCGACAGCAACGCACGCGACGCGGGCCAGCGGCGCCGGGCCATCGCTCAGCGCCTCGTCAACCGCAGGAGCTTCAGCCGCACCACACGCGCGCGTTGCGGAACATGCGCATCCACGGGGAATCCTCGCCCCAGCCGTCCGGATGCCAGCTCAGCTGTGCCGTGCGGAACACGCGCTCGGGGTGCGGCATCATGATCGTCACGCGGCCATCGGCGGCGGTGAAACCGGCCAGGCCACCGGGCGAACCGTTGGTGTTGAGCGGGAAGCTCTCGGTCGGCTTGCCGCGGTTGTCGACGAAGCGCACCGCGCCGTTCGACTTCGACGGACTGCAGGCGTGCGGGAAACTGACCCGCCCTTCGCCGTGCGCCACCGCCACCGGAATCCGCGAACCGGCCATGCCCTTGAAGAACAGGCTCGGCGTGTCGAGGATCTCCAGCGTGACCAGGCGCGACTCGTACTGTTCCGACGCGTTGCGCAGGAACTTCGGCCAGTGCTGGGCGCCGGGGATGATCTCCTTCAGCTGCGCCAGCATCTGGCAACCGTTGCACACGCCCAGCGCGAACTTGGTCGGGTCGGCGAAGAACGCGCTGAACTGCTCGCGCAGCATCTCGTTGTAGAGGATCGAGGTGGCCCAGCCGCGACCGGCACCGAGCACGTCGCCGTAGGAGAAACCGCCGCAGGCCGCGAAGCCGCGGAAGTCCGCCAGTTTCACCCGCCCGCTGGCCAGGTCGGACATGTGCACGTCCACCGCGTCGAAGCCGGCGCGGGTGAAGGCCGCCGACATTTCCACCTGGCCGTTGACGCCCTGCTCGCGCAGGATCGCGATGCGCGGACGCTCGCCGCTGGCGATGAACGGCGCAGCCACGTTCTGCGCCGGATCGAAGCCGAGCTTCGGGCTGATGCCCGGATCGGCATCGTCCATCCGCCATTCGAGCTCGGCGTCCGCGCTTTGCGGGTTGTCGCGCTGGCGCTGCATCGCGTGGCTGGTCTCGTTCCACGCCTTGAACAGCGTGCTCCAGTTCCACTTGAACAAGGTGTCGCCGCCGAGGAACAGCTTGATGCCCAGCTTTTCCTTGGGCCGCCCGATGCGGTAGCTGATGCCGGCCAGGCCGTACTTCACCAGCAGCGCCTCGAACGCCTCGCGGTTGGCCTCGGCCACCTGCACCACCGCGCCGAGCTCCTCGTTGAACAGCGCGCGCAGGGTCGCCTCGGCCCAGCCGTCCAGATGGATTTCCAGGCCGCAGTGGCCGGCGAAGGCCATCTCCATCAGGGTGGTGATGACGCCACCGTCGGAACGGTCGTGATAGGCCAGCAGAATGCCGGCGGCGTTCGCTTCCTGGATCAGCTCGAACAGTGCCTTGAGGCGTTTCGGGTCATCCAGGTCCGGCGGCACGCCACCGGAACGGTTGAACACCTGGGTCAGGCAGGAACCGCCGAGGCGATCGCGGCCCGCGCCCAGATCGATCAGCCACAATTCCGAATGGCCGCGATCCAGCCGCAGTTGGGGCGTGAGTGTGCGGCGCACGTCGGTGACGCGGGCGAAGCCGGTGATCACCAGCGACACCGGCGACACCGTGCGCTGGTCGGTCTGGCCGTCGTGCCACACGGTCTGCATCGACAGCGAGTCCTTGCCGACCGGGATCGAGATGTCCAGCGCCGGGCACAGTTCCATGCCCACCGCCTTGACTGCGTCGAACAGCGCGGCGTCTTCGCCCGGATGATTCACCGCGGCCATCCAGTTCGCCGACAGGCGAATGTCGCCGAGGTTGGCGATCGACGCGGCGGCGAGGTTGGTGATCGCCTCGCCCACCGCCAGCCGCGCCGCATCGGCGCTGTTCAGCACGGCCACCGGCGCGCGTTCGGCCATCGCCATCGCCTCGCCGGCGTAGCCGTCGAAGTCGGCCATGGTCACCGCGCAGTCGGCCACCGGCACCTGCCACGGGCCGACCATCGGGTCACGATGGTTGAGGCCGCCGACGGTGCGGTCGCCGATGTTGATCAGGAAGCTCTTGCTGCCCACGGTGGGCAGGCGCAACACGCGCAGCAGGGCCTCGTCCATGCCCACGCCGGACAGGTCCGGCACCAGGTCGACGCGCGGCTTGACCCGCTTCGCGTCGCGATGCATCCGCGGCGGCTTGCCGAACAGCACGTCCATCGGCAGATCGATCACGGTCAGCTCGCGCCGCGGATCGGTCAGCACCAGCTGGCGCTCGGCAGTGGCGTCACCGACGACGGCGTACGGGCAGCGTTCGCGCCGGCACATGGCCTCGAATTCCGCGAGGTTCTCCGGCGCGATGGCGAGCACGTAGCGTTCCTGCGACTCGTTGCTCCACACCTGCATCGGCGACAGCGAGGGGTCGTCGCAGGGGATCTTCGACAGGTCGATCACGCCGCCGACGCTGGCATCGTTGAGCAGCTCGGGGATTGCGTTGGACAGGCCGCCGGCGCCCACGTCATGCACGCTGACGATCGGGTTGGCGTCGCCGCGGGCGCAGCAGGCGTCGATCACTTCCTGGCAGCGCCGCTCCATCTCGGCGTTGTCGCGCTGCACCGAGGCGAAGTCCAGCTCCGCGCTCGATGCGCCGCCGGCCACCGAAGAGGCCGCGCCGCCGCCCAGGCCGATCAGCATCGCCGGGCCGCCCAGCACGATCACCTTGTTGCCCGGCTGCACCGGGCGCTTCAGCACGTGGCCCGCGCGCAGGTTGGCCAGGCCACCGGCCAGCATGATCGGCTTGTCGTAGCCGCGGCGGAAGCCGGGCTGGCCGGGCAGCTCGGCTTCATAGCTGCGGAAATAGCCGCCCAGACAGGGACGGCCAAACTCGTTGTTGAACGCGGCCGCGCCCAGCGGGCCGTCGCGCATGATCTCGAACGCGCTGGCCATGCGCGGCGGCAGCGGCCGCTGCACTTCCCACGGCTGCGGATGGCCGGGAATGCGCAGGTCGGAAACCGAAAAACCGGTGAGGCCGGCCTTCGGCTTGCCGCCGCGACCGGTCGCGCCCTCGTCGCGGATCTCGCCACCGGCGCCGGTGGCGGCACCGGGCCACGGCGCGATCGCGGTGGGATGGTTGTGCGTTTCCACCTTGATCGCGAAGTCGATGCGTTCCTCGTGGCCGCGCCACACGCGATCGGCCGGATCGGCGAAGAAGCGGCGGCCGGTGCTGCCCTCGATCACCGCCGCGTTGTCCGAATAGGCGGACAGCGTATGCGCGGGCGACTGCTGGTGGGTGTGCTTGATCATGCCGAACAGGCTCTTGTCCTGTTCCTCGCCATCCACCGTCCAGCTGGCGTTGAACACCTTGTGCCGGCAATGCTCGGAGTTGGCCTGGGCGAACATGAAGAGTTCGGCATCGGTGGGATCGCGGCCCAGCTCGGCGTAGCGATCGACCAGGTACTCGATCTCGTCGTCGGCCAGCGCCAGGCCGAGCCGCCGGTTCGCTTCGGCCAGGGCGGCCTGCGGATCGGCACCGAGCGTGACGTGCACCAGGTCGCCCGGCGTCCCGGCCAGGAACAGGCCCTGCGCGTCGTCGATGCGGGTCAGCACCGACTGCGTCATCGCGTCATGCAGCACCGCCAGGATCGCGGCGTGATCCGGCGCGTCCTCTGGTGGCAGCCCGGCGACCAGCCAGGCCTGCCCGCGTTCCACGCGACGCACATCGAACCCGGCGCCATGCAGGATGTCGGTGGCCTTGCTCGACCACGGCGAAATCGTGCCCAGCCGCGGCACCACCCACAGCGTGGCCGGCTCCGGCGCGGCGTCCTTCGCCTCCAGCACGGCCAGCAGCCGCTGGCGCAGCTCGCCGGCGGGCGCGGTGTCGGCATCGATGAAATGGACGAACCACGACGCCTGCACGCGCACGCCATGATGCAGGGCATCAAGGTGGGCATTGAGGCGTTCGAGGCGGAACGGCGAGAGGGCGTTCTGCCCGTCGAGTGCGATCATGCGGGGAACGAAGCTATGCGAGGGAATTGCCCATTCTAGCTCAAGCCGTCTTCGGCTACGCCGAAGACACCCCTTCCAGCTCAAGCCGTCTTCGGCTGCGCCGAAGACACGTTCGCCCCTCCCCCTGCTAGCAGGGGGAGGTTGGGAGGGGGTAGCCCCGGCTACCCAAACCGTCCCAGCGAAGCCGCGCCCCTGGCTTTTGCCCTCCCTCCCTTCGCGCAGGGGGAGGTTGGGAGGGGGTCGCTCCTGATCCTGCCGCAAAGAGCACCCCACCCCAGCCCTCCCCTGCTGCGCAGGGGAGGGAGCAAGACTAGGGAATCACACATTCGCCCCCTGCCTTGCAGAGGAGGGAGCAAGGCGAGTATCAGCCGCCCTGCTTCAACGCCTGCAGCAGCTGTTCGGGCGTCACGTAGCCGCCCAGGGTGCGGCCGTCCGGGCCGTAGATCGCCGGGGTGCCGTTGACGCCCAGCCGCACGCCCAGGTTGAACTGGTCCTTGACCGGATTGACGCAGGTCGTCGGCGCAGGCGGGCGCCCCTGCTTGGCCGCGGTGAATGCGGCCTTGCGGTCCCTGGCGCACCACACCGACACCATTTCGGTATAGGTCGGCGTGGGGCCACCGGCCGTGGTCACCAGGCCTTCGCGCGGCCAGGCCAGGTATTCCACCGCGATGCCTTCCTTGTTGAAGTCCGCGATGTGTTCGTGCAGCGCGCGGCAGAAGCCGCAATTGACGTCGGTGAACACGGAGATCGTGTACTTCGGGTTGGCCGGCGCATAGACGATGCGCTCGGATTCCGGCACCTTGGCCAGCTCGGCCTTGCGGAAGCGCGCCCAGGCGTCGTCGCTGGCATTCTGCTTGCGGCCCAGGTCGATCAGGTCGCCGTGCATCATGTACTTGCCGTCGGCGCTGATGTAGAGCATCTGGCCCGAGGCGATCACCTGGTAGAAGCCCGGCATCGGCGCCGGCTCGATCACGTCCACGTTGATGTTCGGCGCCAGACTGCGGATCGCCTTCTGCACCATCTCGCGCACGGCCGGCGTCACCGCGGCGGTGGCGGCCGCCGCCGGCTCGTTCTGCACGGCGCAGGCACTCAGCGAAAGACCACCCAGGCACAGCGCCAACACAAGATTCTTCAGCATCACCAGCCTCGTTCATCGATCCGTCGCGGGGATCGACGGTATCGCCCATTCTCGCACAGGCCGAGGGCTCGTCCGGGGATGTGCGACGGAATGGCAGGGCCGGGGTTGCGCCGGGATTTTCCGGGCAGCCAGCCACGCCGGCGCGCCGCCATTGCACCCCACCGACCAGGGCCTCTCACCCACCCCGCCATCACCCCCGCGGGTGATGCTGCGCATGCAGCCGCTTCAGGCCTTCCTTCGCCACCAGTGTGTAGATCTGGGTGGTGCTGAGCGAGCTGTGGCCAAGCAGCATCTGCAGGGCGCGCAGGTCGGCGCCGTGGTTGAGCAGGTGGGTGGCGAAGGAGTGGCGCAGCACGTGGGGCGAGATGCGTTTCGGGTTGATGCCGATGCGCAGCGCGTAGCGCTTGACCAGGGTCCAGAACATCTGGCGGGTCATGCCCTCGCCGCGCTGGCTGAGGAACAGCGCCGCGGGCTGGCGTCCCTTCGCCAGTGCCGGACGGGCATCGGCCAGGTACTTGCCGATGTGTGCCAGCGCCTCTTCGCCGACCGGCACCAGGCGGTCCTTGCCGCCCTTGCCGGTCACCCGCAGCACGCCCTGGCGCGGGTTCAGCGCGGCCAGCGGCAATTCGACCAGCTCGGACACGCGCAGGCCGGAGGCGTACATCAGTTCCAGCATCGCGCGATCGCGCAGGCCCAGCGTGGTGGTGCTGTCCGGCGCCTGCAGCAGGCCGTCGATCTCGCGTTCGGCCAGCGCCTTGGGCAGACTGCGCGGCAACTTCGGACGTTCGATCAGCAAGGTGGGATCGGCCAAGCCAGGCTCGTTGCGGACCCGGAACGCGTAGTAGCGGCGGAACGCCGACTGCCGTCGCGCCAGCGATCGCACCGCCACCGCCTGGCTGCCGTGATAGGCGGAAATGTCCTCGCGCCGCGCCGTGGCCAGCTCGCGACCGTGGCTGGCCAGCCATGCGGCCAGCAATTCCAGGTCGCGCCGATACGCTTCCAGCGTGCGATCGGCCAGGCCGTCCTCCGACCACACCCGCTCGACGAACGCAGCGATGCTGCGGCGGTCGGCTTCGGCGATACTGTCGCGGATCATTTCCTTCTCCATGCGCACGATGCTGGCCATTGCGCGCGCCCGACGCAAGCGACCGGACACGATGCCCGCAGATTCCACCCCCGCCCCCTGCCCGCTGTGGCGCCGCCTGCTGGCGCTGGTCTACGACCTGCTGATCGTGGTGGCGATCGTGATGGTGGTGGGCCTGCTGTGCCAGCTCGCCACCGGCGGCAAGCTGATCACCACCGGCGCGAGGACCGTGGTGCCGCTCTGGTACCAGTGCCTGCAGGGCCTGGTGGTGGCCGCGTATTTCATCAGCTCGTGGCGGCGCGGCGGGCAGACCGTGGGCATGCGCCCGTGGCGCATCCGGGTGACCCGCGACGATGGCGGCACGGTGACCCTGCAGCAGGCGGTGATCCGCCTGCTGGTGGCCGGTGCGCCGATGGTGCTGTTGCTGCTGGCGCCCGCGTTCGGCCTGCGCACCACGCTGTGGACGCTGCTGGTGGTGTGGGCGGGCTGGTTTGCCGTGGCGCTGTTCGATCGTCGCCGGCGCGCCGTGCACGATTTTGCGGCCGGCACCGAAGTGCGTCGGCTCGATTGAGGCAGCAGCGTCCGGCTTCACGCCTTGCTCAGCCCGGGAAAGGTTCAATCCGCCGATGACCCGAAGCCAAGCCGACACCAGCCGCAGCGATGCCGACCTGGTCCGCATCAACCGCGGCTTCTACGAATCGCTGTGGTCCGCGGCCAGGCTGATCGGGCCGGAACGTTTCAATACCTGGCCGCTGTCGCGCGAGCTGGCCGACGCCGCGCCGCGCCGGCTGGAAGTGGCGCCGGGCCTGCGCCCGCGACTGCCGCTGGCCGGCACCTGTTTCGTCGATCTCAGCCACGCCGCGCTGCGCCGGCTGCGCGCCGGCGGCGGCAACGCCATCCACGGGATGATCGGCCAGCTGCCCTGCGCCGACGCCAGCTTCGACCTGATCTGCGCGCTCGACATCCTCGAACATGTCGCCGACGACGACGGCGCACTGGCCGAACTGGCCCGCGTCGCCGCACCGGGCGCCAGCGTGCTGCTGTCGGTGCCGCTGCATCCGCAGGCGTGGACCGCCTTCGACGAGTTCGTGGGCCATTACCGGCGCTACGAACCGACGGAAATCCTGTTCCGGCTGGCTACCCACGGTTTCGTCCTGGAACAAAGCGCGGTCTACGGCATGCAACCGGGCTCCTCACGCCTGCTGGCGCTGGGCCAGTGGTACCTCACGCACCAGCGCGAACGCGCGATGTGGTGGTACAACCGGGTCTTCATGCCGATCGGGCTGCGCTTCCAGAAACCGCTGCGATGGCACGCGGGACTGGGCGACACCGATGGCGTCGACGAGGTGCTGCTGCGCTGCACGTATCGGCCAGCGGCAGCGCCAAGCCACTGATTGGATTGGGGGCCGCCGCTGCGGCATCGCAACACGCACCGCCAAAACGGCGCTAAGATGGCGGCTTTCGTCCCGGCAATCCCCCTTCGATGCTCTATCAGATCCACGAATGGCAACGTGCGTTCCTCGGCCCGCTGAGCCACTTCGCGCAGGCCAGCGCGAACATGCTCAACGACACCAGCAGCCCGTTCGCCCAGGTGCCGGGCGCGCAGCGGCTGGCCGCCGGTTACGAGCTGATGCACCGGCTGGGCAAGGATTACGAGAAGCCGGAGTTCGGCATCCACAGCGTCACCGCGCATGACCACGAGATCGCGGTGATCGAGCGGGTCGCGCTGGCCAAGCCGTTCTGCCAGCTCAAGCGCTTCAAGCGTTTCAGCGACGATCCGTCGACCATCGAGAAGATGAAGACCGACCCGGTGGTGCTGGTGGTGGCCCCGCTGTCCGGCCATCACTCCACCCTGCTGCGCGATACCGTGCGCACCCTGCTGCGCGACCACAAGGTGTACATCACCGACTGGGTCGACGCACGCATGGTGCCGGCGGCCGAAGGCACGTTCGGGCTGGACGATTATGTCGCCTGTGTGGAGGATTTCATCCGTCACATCGGCGCCTCCAGCGTGCATGTGATCTCGGTCTGCCAGCCGACCGTGCCGGTGCTGGCGGCGGTGTCACTGATGGCCGCGCGCGGCGAGGACACCCCGCGCAGCCTGACCATGATGGGCGGCCCGATCGACCCCCGGCGCAGCCCCACCAGCGTCGACAACCTGGCCACCCAGCGACCGCTGTCATGGTTCAAGGGCAACGTGATCCACACCGTGCCGCCGAATTACCCCGGCCGCGGACGCGAGGTCTATCCCGGCTTCCTGCAGCACGCCGGCTTCATCGCGATGAATCCCGGCCGCCACATGACCTCGCACTGGGATTTCTACCAGGACCTGCTGCGCGGCGACCAGGACGATGCCGAAGCGCACCGCAAGTTCTACGACGAATACAACGCCGTGCTGGACATGCCTGCGGCGTTCTACCTCGACACCATCGAGAAGGTGTTCCAGCAGTTCCTGCTGCCGCGCGGCCTGTGGGACGTGGCCGGCGAACGGGTCGATCCCTCGGCGATCAGGCACAGCGCCCTGCTCACCATCGAGGGTGAGCTGGACGACATCTCCGGCCTGGGCCAGACCGAAGCGGCGCACGACCTGTGCAGCAGCATCCCGGCCAAACGCCGCGCCCACCGGGTGATCGAAGGCGCTGGCCACTACGGCATCTTCAGCGGCCGCCGCTGGCGCGAAACGGTGTACCCGCAGGTGCGGGATTTCATCCGCAAGTTTGATCAGGTGGCGAAGTAGCGCTGGCGGGTTATCCGCTGCGCGGCGCGTTTCGTTGGTTACAGAGTGATGGGTTTTCGTCCTCCTTCGGAGGGCAAGTTCTGTTCTCGCGTTATGCCCCGATGCGCTTAGAAGCAAGAGCTCAAGTGCAGAGCGGTCGATCGCCTTCGGCGACCGAGTCACTTTTCTCTTCCGTGGCCAAGAGAAAAGTAACCAAAAGAGAAGGCCACCCCGCTTGGCGCCTGTTGGGCTTCCTGCCCAACAAGTCCGTGAGCCGGGGCCGGGCTTTTCGAACGGGCATCCTGCCCGCGCGAAAAGGCGTTGCCATCCCTGGCAACGCCCGCTGCGCGGCCTGTCGACCCCGTCTCACCGCCGCACAAGGGACCCGGTAGAGCAACGGGCCATCGTGGCCCGCACTCGGTGATGAAGCTGAAGAGCAAAAGCAAAAAGCCAGAGCAAAGCTCCGGGTTGCCGCAGCTCTGCTCTTGATCCGGCTCTTCTGAAAAGTACGCGCAGGATGCGCGTCGCTCTACCCGGGGCCCCTCTGTAGCGGCGAGGCGGGGGCGACAGGCCGCGTAGCGGGAGCCGACAGGGATGTCGGCTCCTTTTCGCACGGACAGGATGTCCGTTCGAAAAGCCCGGCCCCGACTCGCGGACTTTCCGGGCAGGATGCCCGGAAAGCGCGGAAGCGGGGTGGCCTCTCTTTGGGCCACGTTTCTCTGGCCACTCAGAGAAAGGTGGCTCGGCTGCCGCAGGCAGACGAAAGCTTTTCGTTCTGATGCGCAAGGGCAGGCAAAAGCGGCCTGCGCAGCAAGCCGACGAGAAGCAGACAATCAATGCCGCGCGAAAAACTCGCGGAACGCGGTGGCCGTGCGTTCGATGCCGTCATCGTCGACATCCAGATGCGTCACCAGGCGCAGCGTGGGCAGGTAGCCGATGCTGATGCGGATGCCGGCCGCGCGCAAATGGACGTCCAGATCGCGCAGGCGTTCGGCCGGCACGTCGATGAAGACCATGTTGGTGTACTGGCCCAGCAGGTCGATGCCGGCGACCTCGCGCAGGCGGCCAGCCAGATATTCGGCGCGATGATGATCCTGCGCCAGCCGCGCCACATGATGATCCAGCGCGTGCATGCCCGCCGCGGCGAGCATGCCGGCCTGGCGCCAGCCGCCGCCGGTGACCTTGCGCCAGCGGCGCGCCTTGTCGATCAGCGCGTGCGAGCCGACCAGCACCGAACCCACCGGCGCGCCGAGGCCTTTCGACAGGCAGATCGAGACGGTGTCGAAATGCCGCGCGATCTCGCGCGGCGGCACGCCGCACGCCACGGCGGCGTTGAACAGGCGCGCGCCATCGAGGTGCAGGCCGAGGCCATGCGAGCGCGCCACGTCGTGCGCGGCAACCAGGTAATCCAGCGGCAACGTGCGACCGTGCCAGGTGTTTTCCAGCGCCAGCAGGCGGGTTCGCGCGAAGTGCGGATCGACCGGCTTGATCGCCGCCTCGATGCGTGCCAGCGGCAACGTGCCGTCGTCGGCGTGCACGATCGGTTGCGGCTGGATCGAGCCCAGCACCGCGGCGCCGCCGCCTTCGAACTTGTAGGTATGCGCGTCCATGCCGACCAGGTATTCGTCGCCGCGCTCGCAATGCGCCAGCAGGGCCAGCAGGTTGGATTGCGTGCCGCTGGGCACGAACAGGCCGGCGTCGAAACCGAGCTCGTCGGCCAGTCGCCGCTGCAGTGCGTTGACGGTGGGATCTTCGCCGTAGACGTCGTCGCCAACCTCGGCGCCGAGCATCGCTTCGCGCATCGCGGCCGTCGGCCGCGTCACCGTATCGCTGCGCAGATCAACCCATTCCACGGCACACCCCTGCTGTCGGCAAAGCCAACAGCTTGGCCCGATCCGGCATCGCCGGCAAGTTGATCCGACTACTGCAGCAGCTGGTAATGCACCATCGCCCAGCCGGCCGAAGCGCTCAGCTGAATACAGGCGATCAACCAGAATCCGCAGGCATCCTTGTGCCAGAAAGGCTTGGACATGACTCCCCCCCGAGAGTTGGTGATGGCGAAAGCAAGCAGCTTCCGCCCTGCGATGACGCGCGGCGGATGTCGCTTCGGCGTCCATTCGATAGTGGGGGCTTGCGGGTCGACGATGCTGAGAACGCGGTCACATTGCCGGGGAAAACAGCTGCGGCGATCAGACCCGTCGCCGGAAGTACAACCAGGCGACGAGCACCAGGATCACCGCCGGCAGCAGGTTGGCCAACAGCGGCGGCATGCCGTAGACCGTGCCGAAGTTCACCATCGCCTGCTGCAGGAAATACCAGCCCAGCGCGAGCAGGATGCCGATGAACATGCGCTTGCCGAGGCCGCCCGAACGCAGCGACCCGAACGCGAACGGCATCGCGCACAACACCAGCACCAGCACGTTGAGCGGATACAGCGCGCGTCCCCAGAACGCCACCGCGTAGCTGCCGGGACTCTGCCCGTTGCCTTCCAGGTAATCCATGTTGCGGCGCAGGTCGCGCATCGACAGGTACTGCGGCTGGATCACCGACTGCGCCAGTACCTGCGGATTCAGCGTGGACTTCCACGGCAACTCCGCCTCGGTGCCGGCATGCGTGCCGGCTTCGTCCAGCGTGGTGATGCGCACGTCGTGCAGCATCCACTGCCTGCCGTCGTGTTGGGCGGTCCTGGCCCAGGTGAAGCGATGCAGCTGGCCGTCCTTGCTGAAGTTGAAGATGCGCACGTCGCTGAGCTGCACGGTGGCCAGGCCGTCACGCTGCTTCAGCGAGGTGCCGCGCGCGTTGATCACGTCGTCGCCGTCGCGCGCCCACAGTCCGCTGCTGGTGGTCATGCCGAGGTTGCCGGACTTCATCCGCGCCTGCATCACCTGCGCCTGCTGGTCGCCCCACGGCGCCAGCGTCTCGCCCATGATCACCACGCCCACGATCAGCACCGCGACCACGCCCACCGCCGAACCGGCGATGCGCAACCGCGACATGCCGGCGGCGCGCAAGGCGGTGAGTTCGCCGGTGCCGGCCAGGCCGCCCAGGCCCAGCAGGCCACCGATCAGCGCCGCATTGCCGAACATCTCGTAGGCACGGCGCGGGAATGTCACCAGCACGTAGGCAATCGCATTGCTCAGCGTATAGCCGTGCTTGCCCACGTTGCCGAGCTGGCGCAGCAGCTGGGTGACCGCGTCGAAACCGGTCAGCACCAGCCACACCATCAGCATCGAGCCGAGCACGCTCAGCGCGACCAGCCGGTCGACCCGCTTGATGTTGAACACGCTCATGCCGCCACACCGGTGGACGGCGTCCGCAGCTTGCGCGGGGAATACTGTTTCCACAGCATCCAGCCGGCCATGCCCAGCACCAGCGCGTGCAGGGCCCACAGCGGCGCCTGGTTGTGCCAGTGGTCCTTGCCGATCTGGGCGCGGCCCAGCGCCAGCAAGGTGTAGTAGAGATAGAACGTCACCACCGCCAGCAGCAGCCGGCCGTACCTCGGCTCACGCGGACTCTGCCGCGACAGCGGCAGCGCCAGCAGCAACAGCACCAGGGTCAGCGGCGGCGCGTTGGCGCGCCAGGCGAATTCGGCGCGATCGTCCGGATCATCGGACTGGAACAGCGCCCAGCTGCTCTTGGAATGCGCGGGATCGTCATCCTCGTCGGCCCGCACCGCGGACAGCGAGGTGTCGTTGCGCTGGTACTGCATCTGCCGCCAGTTGTTGGCGCCCAGCGGGATGTCGTATTGCCAGCCGTCCTTGAAGGCGATGAAGCGGCCGTCGCCGTTGCTCTCCTGGTACAGCTCGCCGCTGGTGGCGCTGACCAGTTTCAGATGCGCCGGGCCGTCCTTGCTGTCGCTCTGGGTCGCCACGAAGGTACGGCCCAGCTTGCTGCCGTCGCGGCTGAGGCTGTCGACGAAGATGATGCCGCCCTTGCCGGGCAGTTCGGTGAAGCGTCCCGCATCGAGGCCGGCGGCAATCACCGAACGGTTCGCCGCGGCGACCATCGCGTCGCTGGTGCGCACGGCCCACGGTCCCACCCACAGCGAGACCACGGCGGTGATCGCGACCAGCACGGCGCCCAGGATCAGCACCGGCCGCAACAGCCCGCGCGGACCCATGCCCGACGACGACAGCACGTGCATCTCGCTTTCGCGATACATCCGCCCGAGACCGAGCAGGATGCCGATGAAGCTGGCCAGCGGCATCATGTTGGTGAGGCCGTCGAGCGTGCGCAGGCCCAGCACCTGGAACATCACGCTGGCGGGGAAGCTGCCGTTGGCGACCTGCTGCAGCACGCGGGCGAACGCACTGCCGGCCACGATCACCAGCAGCACCACCACGGTGGCGGCCACGGTCTGCGCCAGCTCGCGCAGGAAATAGCGGTCGAGGATGCTCAGCATGCGATAAACTTGTCCGCTTGAACCGGCCCGGCAGCAGCGCCGGCAAACCGCAAGTCTAGCCTGTCCGGCCATTGCCGGGCTCATGCAGGAACCCTCCGATGACACTTCAGTTCAGCCTCGCCAGCATCGCCCCCGCCACCGTCGACAGTGCTTGCGTGATGGTCGGCGTGTACGAACAGGGCGTGCTGACCAGCGCGGCTGCCCAGCTGGACGACGCCAGCGGCGGCGCCATCAGGCGCCAGATCGAAAGCGGCGACATCAGCGGCAAGGCCGGCTCGACCACGATGTTGTTCGCGCCGGCCGGCATCGCCGCACGGCGCGTGCTGGTGGTCGGCCTGGGTGCGCAGAAGTCGTTCGACGCGGCGCGCTACCAGAAGGTGAACATCGAGGCTGCGCGCGCACTGGGTCGGCTGCCGGTGGCCGATGCCGTCTCCTGCCTCAGCGGTGTCGACGTGCCCGGCCGAGACAGCGCGTGGCGCGTGCGCATCGCGGCGCTGGCCAGCGACTACGCGGCCTATCGCTACACCGCCACCTTCAAGCCCCGCGACCGGAGCAAGCAGGTCGAACTGGCCCGGCTGACCTTCGCCGGCGGCGACGAAGCGGCCAGCGGACTGGCGCAGGCCGTGGCGATCGCCGAGGGCGTGCGCTTCGCCCGCGAGCTGGCCAACCTGCCGCCGAACATCTGCAACCCGGCCCACATCGCGGCGCAGGCGCAGGCCCTCGCCGACGGCCACGACAAGGTCAGCTGCACCGTGCTCGACGAAGTGGCGATGGAGAAGCTGGGCTTCGGCTCGCTGCTCGCCGTGGGCCGCGGCTCGGTCAACAAGCCGCGCCTGATCGCGCTGGAGTACAAGGGCGGCAACGACGGCGACAAGCCGTACGCGTTCGTCGGCAAGGGCGTCACCTTCGACTCCGGCGGCATCAGCCTGAAGCCCGGCGCCGGCATGGAAGAGATGAAGTTCGACATGGGCGGCGCCGCCGGCGTGCTGGGCGCGTTCGTGGCCGCGGTGAAGATGGGCCTGAAGCTCAACCTGGTCTGCGTGGTGCCGGCCGTGGAGAACATGCCCGACGGCGACAGCTACCGTCCCAGCGACGTGCTGACCAGCCTGTCCGGCCTCACCATCGAAGTGCTCAACACCGACGCCGAAGGCCGGCTGATCCTGTGCGACGCGCTTACGTACACCGCGCAGACGTACCAGCCGCAGGCGCTGATCGATGCGGCCACGCTCACCGGCGCCTGCGTGATCGCGCTGGGCAAGCACGCCAGCGGCCTGATGAGCAAGCACGACGACCTCGCCGCCGAACTGCTCGCCGCCGGCGAGGAGACGCTCGACCGCGCCTGGCGCCTGCCGCTGTGGGACGACTACCAGGCCCAACTCGACTCCGGCTTCGCCGACGTCGCCAACATCGGCGGCAAGAGCGCCGGTGCGATCACCGCCGCCTGCTTCCTGTCGCGCTTCACCGACGGCCAGCGCTGGGCCCACCTGGACATCGCCGGCACCGCCTGGGACGAAGGCCGCAAGGGCCTGGCCACCGGCCGCCCGGTGGCGCTGCTGGCCCAGTGGCTGCTGGACAGGGAATAGGGAATAGGGAATCGGAAAAGCCAGGAACGCAACGCGGCTTTTGCCTTTACTATTCCCGACTCCCCATTCCCGATTCCCGGCTTCCATGCGTGCCGACTTCTACCTGATCGACAAGCCGCGCTTCCGCGAACAGCCGCTGTTGCTGGCCTGCGAGCTGGCGAAGAAGGCGTTCGCGGCGCAGCAGCCCACGCTGATCCTCACCCGCGATTTCAGCGAGGCCGAGGAACTCGACGAGTTGCTGTGGGCATTCGACGACGACGCGATGATCCCGCACCAGCTGGCCGGCGATGACGACGACGAACACACCGCCGTGCTGATCGTGCCGCCGGGCGTGGACACGGCGGACCGTCCGCTGGTGATCAACCTGCGCGAGGCCTGCGCCCCCGGCAACTACCAGCGCGTGCTGGAAGTGGTGGCCGCCGATCCGGACGCGCGCGAGGGTTCGCGGGCCCGCTGGCGCGAATACCAGCGCCTCGGCTTCGAGGTGCGCAAGCACGACATGTAGTTCAGGCGGGCAATTCCTCGCTGGCCACGGTGCCCGGCACCACGCGCGCCAACGCCGTGATCAGCTGCTCGCCGCTGACCGGCTTGCGCAGGAACCCGTCCATGCCCGACTCGCGCGCCTTCGCCTCGTCGCCGTTGCCCGAACGGGCGGTGACCGCCAGCAGCGGCAGGTGCTGGCCCGCGTGCTCGCGCTGGCGGATCAGCCGGGCGATCTGGAAACCGTCCACGCCCGGCAGGTCCAGATCCAGCAACGCGGCGTCGAACGGCGCATGGGCCAGTTCGCCCAGCGCCGCCAGGCCGTTGCCGACGTGCTTGACCTTGTGGCCTTCGCGTTCCAGCAGGCCGCAGATCACCGTGGCCACGATCGGATCGTCCTCCACCAGCAGCAGGCGGTAGTGCCGGCCGCTGGCGAACTCGTCCACCGGCATCGCCACCGCCGGCTCGGCCAGCGACATGTGCACATGGAAGGTGCTGCCATGACCGAGCTGCGACTCCAGTTCGATCGAGCCGCCCATCATGTCGACCAGTTCGCGACAGATCGCCAGGCCCAGCCCGCTGCCGACCCGACGCTGCGGGCTGTCGGCCTGCTCGAAGCGCTGGAACAGCCGCGCCTGGCTGGCCTCGGAAATGCCCGGGCCGGTGTCGCTGACGCTGCACAGCAGGCCGTCGTCGGATCGCCGCGCGCGCAGGATCACTTCGCCATGCTCGGTGAACTTCAGCGCATTGTTGGCCAGGTTCAGCAGCACCTGCTTGATCCGCAGCGCATCGCCCAGCCATTGCGCCGGCAGGTCGTCGGACATCTCCAGGACGAAGCGCAGGCCCTTCGCGTGGGCCAGGCCCTGCTCCAGCTGCGCCACTTCGGACAGCAACTGGCGCGGATCGAATGGCGAGGGTTCCAGTTCGAGCCGGCCGGCCTCGATGCGGGCCAGGTCCAGCGCATCGTTGAGCAGCTTCAGCAACATGCCGCCGGAGCGCTGCATGGCCTGGGTGTAATCGTGCTGCAGCGGGTTGAGCGGCGTGCTCAGCAGCAGTTCGGCCATGCCCATCACGCCGGTCATCGGCGTGCGGATCTCGTGACTCAGCGTGGCCAGGAACTGGCTCTTCGCCGCGCTGGCGGCCTCGGCCATCTGCCGCTGCTGTTCCACCATCGCCACGTGGTGCCGCCGCGCCAGCCGGCGCCGCCAGATCCACAGGCCGAACCAGATGCCCAGCAACGCGATCAGCACGTAACCCAGCCACGCCCACCAGCGCTGCCAGGGCGGTGCCTGTACCTGGATCTGCAGCGGATGAGCCAGGTGCACCCACTGGCCGTTGGCGCCGGCGGCCTGCACTTCCAGCGTGTAGTCGCCCGCGCCGAGCCCGGTGAACTCGCGCTCGCCGTGGTTGCCGTTGTCGATCCATGTGCTGTCGAAACCACGCAGGCGGAACCGATAGTGGTTCGCCGCCGGATCGACGTAGGAGAAAAGCCGCGTCGCGACGTTCAGGCCGCGATCCTTCCAGCCCAGGGTGATCGTCTGCTGCGGCGCCAGTGGCTGCAGCTTGCCGTCGCGACGCACGCTGACCTGGGTGACCGCCAGCGGTGACACGGTGGTGTCGTCACGGATGCGGTCGGGGTTGAAGCCGGCCACGCCGCCCAGCGTCGGCGCATACAGGTTGCCGTCGGGCATGACGGCGTAGCCGCGGGAGAATTCGCCGTTGGCCAGGCCGTTCTGCAGGCCGAATGAACGGAACCGGCCGGTGCGCGGATCGAACCGCCACAAGCCGTCGTGACCGAGCATCCAGATCCGCCGCATGGCATCGATCTGCAGGTCGACCACGTTGATGGACGGCCAGCCCTGCGAGGCGTCGACGGTGCGATCGAGCACCAGTGCGTCGTCCCGGTAGTGATAGTGTTCGAGGGCTTCGGGGCGAACCATCCAGATGCCGCCGTCGTCGAAATCGAACGCGTTCACCGCCCGGTCGTTGGTGACCCCGGGGATCACCTCGAAGCGGTCGCGATCGGGGCTCATGCGCAACATGCCGCCATCGCTGGCGTACCAGAAGTAGCCACCATGCAGGGTGAGCTGGCTGCCCCACAAGACGCGCTGGTTCGGCTGGTCCATCGCCACCCGGGTCACCGCCAGGGTGTCCTGATCGATGCGGAACAGGCCTTCGCCGAACGTGCGCGCGTACATGCGCCCGTCCGGACCCGATTCCACTTCCAGCGGATGCTTGAGCCAGTGGCCGTCGGGGTCGATGCGTTGCGGCGGCTGGCCCAGGGTGTCGCGGTAAAGTGCGCCACGCACCGCGATCCACAGGCGCTCCTGCGGGTCCTGGGTCATGCCCAGCACGTCGCCGCCGAGGCCGGACAGCACATGCTCGACCTTGCCGGTGTGCGGATCGAGCTTGTCCACGCGGCCGGAGCGTTCGCCGACCCAGACGCGACCATCGTGTCCGCGCGCCATCGCCGTGACGATCGAATCGCGCAGGCTGGTCGGGTCGTCCGGAATATGGGTGAAGCGGCTGGTGTCGTTCCAGCCGGGCGCGAGGTAGCCAACGCCGCCGTCCAGCATGGTCACCCACAGTCCGCCCTCGTGGTCGACCAGCATCGACCACACCCAGGTGCCGGGCAGGTCGCCGTGCAGCACCGGCTGGTCGGTCACCGCCAGCATCGGCGCCGACGGCTGCATCTGCACGAACAGTCCGCGCTGGGTGCCGATCCACAGGCGTCCGTTGCGGTCACGAGCGCTGGCGAACACGTTGCCGTCGGGTGCGCCGGCGCTGGCCAGCGGGCGCGCCACGTCGTCGCTGCCCACCAGCAGCAGGCCATGGGTGCTTTCGACGCGGATCTCGCCGGCGTCGCCATCGATATGCCAGGCATCGATCGGCAAGGCCGTGCCGGCTTGCGAAACCCGATGCATGCTGCCGGCGATGTCGCGACGGAACAGGCCCCGGCTGCTGCCGATCCACAACTGCTGGCGGGCGTCGACGTAGAGCGCAGCGACCAGGCCGAACGCGGCCGGGTCGGTGCCCAGCAGGGGATTGGTCACGTGCTCGAAACCGCGATGATCCGGCCGCATGCGGTCCAGTCCCCGCACCGTGCCGATCCACAGGTTGCCGTCAGCGTCGGCAACCATCGACCAGACCTTGTCGCTGCTGAGGCTGGCTGGATCATGCGGATCGTTGCCCCAGTGCGTGAAGTGGCCGCTGGCGGCGTCGTAGCGGTTCAGCCCCGCCTCCAGACCGGCCGCCCACAGCGTGCCGTCGCGATCGAACAGCAGGCTGGCGATGCCGTTGTCATACAGAGAACCGGGGTCGTCGACGGCGTGCCGGAACACCTTGAAGTCGACGCCGTCGTAACGGGCGATGCCGCCCTTGGTGCCGAACCAGATCGCGCCGTCGCGATCCTGCACCACGGCGTACACGCTGCTGCTGGGCAGGCCGTCGGTAGTGGCGTAGCGGCGGAATTGTGGCGTGGGCAACAGTCCGTTCACCGGCAGGTTCGCCGCGGGCGCGACGGCCGCGGCGACCTCCGGCGTGCCGGGCACGGCCGCGCCCAGGGCCAGCGCCATGCTCAGCAAGGCGGCCGCCAGCATCAGTCCGTCTCCTGCGGAACAACGGGGGCGGTCGACGCCAATCCGATCACCCGCGCCAGCGCCTGGCTCAACTGCTCGCCGGTCAGCGGCTTGTGCAGGAAACCGTCCATGCCCGCGTCGCGGGCCATCGCCTCGTCCTTGTTGCCCGAGCGCGCGGTGACCGCAATGATCGGCAGGTGCTGTTGCCTGTGTTCGCGCTGGCGGATCAACCGGGCGATCTGGAAACCGTCCACGCCCGGCAGGTCCAGATCCAGCAACACGGCATCGAAGCTGGACTGGGCCAGCTCGGCCAGCGCGGCCAAGCCGTTCACCACGTGCACCACCGCGTGCCGTTCGCGCTCCAGCAGTCCGCGGATCACCGCCGCCACGATGGTGTCGTCCTCCACCAGCAGCAGGCGGTAGCACCGGTCGGAAGACGGTACCGCCGTGGGCAGTGGCGCTGGCGGCTCGGCCAGCGGCAGCCGCACGCGGAACGTGCTGCCGTGGGCGAGCCGCGATTCCAGTTCGATGCTGCCGCCCATCATGTCCACCAGCTCGCGACAGATCGCCAGGCCCAGACCGCTGCCCGCCCGGCGCTGCGGACCCTCGACCTGCTCGAAGCGCTGGAACAGGCGCGCCTGGCTCGCCTCGGGAATGCCCGGGCCGGTGTCGATGATGCTGAATTGCAGGCCGCCATCGATCCGTTGCGCACGCAGGGTGACGCTGCCCTGCTCGGTGAATTTCAGCGCGTTGTTGGCCAGGTTCAGCAGCACCTGCTTGATCCGCAGCGCATCGCCGAGCAACTGCGGCGGCAGGTCGGCGGCGGCATCCAGCACGAAGCGCAGGCCCCGCGCATGCGCCAGCCCCTGCTCCAGTTGCGCCACCTCTTCCAGCAGCTGCCGCGGTTCGAACGCCACCGGCTCCAGCTCCAGCCGGCCGGCCTCGATGCGGGCCAGGTCCAGCGCGTCGTTGAGCAGCTTCAGCAGCATCGTGCCGGAGCGCTGCATGGCCTGGGTGTAGTCGTGCTGCAGCGGATTGAGCGGCGTGCTCAGCAGCAGTTCGGCCATGCCCATCACGCCGGTCATCGGCGTGCGGATCTCGTGGCTCAGCGTGGCCAGGAACTGGGTCTTCGCCGCGCTGGCCGCCTCGGCCATCTGCCGCTGCTGGTCGACCAATTGCATGTGATGGCGCTGCGCCAGGCGCCGGCGCCAGCCGCGCAGGATCACGCCGACCAGGGCCGCCAGCAGCAACAGGTAGGCCAGCCACGCCCACCAGCGCTGCCACGGCGGCGCTTCGACGTGGATGCGCAGCGGCTGCTGCAGGTCGGCCCAGCGCCCGTTGGCGCCGGCGGCCTGCACTTCCAGCGTGTAGTCGCCCGCGCCCAGGCCGGCGAACTCGCGCTCGCCGTGGTTGCCGGTGTCGACCCAGTTGCGGTCGAACCCCCGCAAGCGGAAACGATAGCGATTGGCGCCCGGGTCCACGTACGAACCGGAGCGCGCCTCGAAGCGCAGCTCGCGGTCGCTCCAGGCAAGCTGGATCGGCGCCGCCTGGATCGGCAGGTCATGGATCGCGCCGTCGCGGCGCACGCTGGCCGCGGTGATCACCACGCCCGCCGGGCCGGCGATGGCCGGCACGCGGTCCGGCTGAAAACCGAACACGCCACCCAGGCTGGCCACGTAGATGGTGCCGTCGGGCATCATCGCCGGCGAGTCGCCGCGCACTTCGCCATTGACCAGGCCATTGCGCAGGCCGAAGGATTTCAGCTCGCCGCTGGCCGGGTCGAACCGCCACAGGCCGTTCTTGCAGAACAGCCAGAAACGTCCCTCGTGATCGACGTGCAGGGCGATCAGCACCATCGACGGCCAGCTCGGCGGAATCGGCACCAGCTGTTCGCGCACCAGCTTGTCGCCGTCCAGCCGGTAGCGCTCGAACATCTTGTTGCGCGCCGCCCAGAACCCGTCGGCGGTGAACTCCAGCGCGTAGACATAGCCTTCGTCCGACAGGCCGGCGACCGGTTCGAGCTTGCCGGCAGCCGCCTGCCAGCGCAGCAGCGTGCCCTTGTCGACGTACCAGCCCAGGCTGTTCCAGCGGGTCAGCCGGTTGCCGACGAAGCCGGTTTCGTCGGCGGGCGCCACCGGCTGCGGATCGACCGCCATGGTGTCCGGATCGATGCGGAACAGGCCGTCGCGATTGGACACCAGGTACATGCGCTGGTCCGGCCCCACGGCCACGCGACGCGGATGGGTGGCGCCCGCGGCAGCCACATCAACCTGCTGCAGCTTGCCGCCGGCGTAGCGATAGACGCCGCCTTCGCTGACGATCCACAGCCGCTGGCGCGCGTCCTCCACCATGTCCAGCACGTTGCCCTGCAGGCCCGAGACCACGTGCCGCACGTCGCCGGTGACCGGGTCGAGCTGGTCGACCAGTTCGTGTCCGCCCACCCACAACCAGCCATCCGCGCCAGCCAGCACCGACGACGCCATGTTGTCGCGCAGGCTGTGCGGATCATCCGGCACGTGGGTGAAGCGGGTGAACTGGTTCCAGCCCGGCGCCAGGTAGGCAATGCCGCCATCGCCCATCACGAACCACAGCCCGCCTTCGCTGTCGCACAGCGACTGCCACACCTGCTGCGCCGGCAGGCTGCCCAGCAGCAAGGGCTGGCCGGCGATGGCGTGGATCTGCGCCCGGCCGTCGTCCAGATAGAGCCCGCTGCGCGTGCTGATCCACAGGTTGCCCGCCTGGTCCAGCGTGCTGCTGTACACGTCGGTGGCGGGGATCTGCGCGGGCTGGTACAGCATCGCCGCGCCGCTGGCATCCATTCGCAGCAGGCCGCCACGCACGGCGATGCGCACGTCGTCGCCATCGGCCTGGATGCGCCAGATCTTGAGATTCTGCAGGTGCGGATCGATCGTCACCTGGCGCACGCGGCCATCCGCCCCGCGCACGAACAGGCCCTGGCTGGAACCGATCCACAAGCTTCCGTCCGGCCGCGCCAGCAGGGCTCGCACGGCCCCGAATCCTGTGGCGGGGTCCTTCTCCAGCGGATTGCCGACATGCTCGAAATACCGGCCGTCGGGAAGCATCCGGTCCAGTCCGGCATCCGTGGCCACCCACAGCGTGCCGTCCGTGGTCTGCGTCGTCGACCAGACGTTGTCGCTGGCCAGGCTGCGCGGGTCGGCCGGATCGTGCCGCCAATGCGCAAAGTCGGCGGTGTCGCGCCGGTAGCGGTTCAGTCCCGAACCGAAGCCGCCCACCCACAGCTCGCCGGCGCGGTCGACGAACAGGCTGTATACCGTACCTTCGGGCAGCGAGGCCGGATCATCCGAGTGGTGGCCGAACACGCGGAAGTCCACGCCGTCGAAACGCACCAGGTCGACGCCGACGCCAAACCACATCGCGCCCTGGTGATCCTGCGCCACCGCATACACCGTGCTGCCCGGCAGTCCATCGGAGGTCTGATAGCGGCGGAACTGCGGCGTCGGCAGCGGATCGGACGAGCGCGCCCCCGCGCCCGCCGACGGGGCGACCGCGGCTGCCGCCAGCCCGGACAGCGACCAGGCGAGCGCCAGCGCCATCCTGGCCAACCATCTCGTTCCGCTCCCCATAATTCCCCTTGGCGAAGTCGCACGGCAACATGCCGGCGCCATCAACGACCCGATCGCCCCGTCCGATAGTGCCAAAACCGGGCTGCCAGCGCGAGCCGAAACCCCCGCCGGCGCGCGAACGCAAGCTGGCTAGAATGTCCCCATGTCACGACGCCTGCGATTGCTGTTCACCGCCCTGACCCTGGCCGCACTGCTGTGGCTGCTGTTCGCCGCCGCCGAACGTGCGCTGGCGCTGGCCCAGCGCTTCCTCGAACTGCCCACCTGGCTGCAGTGGACCCTGGGCGGCGTGTTGCTGGTGTTCGCCGCCGCGGGCCTCAGCGTGCTGTGGTGGCTGCTGCGTCCCCGGCGCAAGCGCCGGCCGCTGCCGGTACCCGATCGCGGCAGCCTGGAACAGCGCATCGGCCAGCTGCGCGAGCACGGCGCGGATACCGGCGCGCTGGCGTCCGAACTGGGCGAACTCGATCGCCGCCGCGCCAGCGCCCGCGTCTACGTGGCGCTGTTCGGCGAAATCTCCACCGGCAAATCCAGCCTGATCCGCGCCCTGGTCCCGCAGGCGCAGGTCGCCAGCGACGCGCGCGGCGGCACCACCCGCGCCGTGGGCCACTACGACGGCACGCTCGCCGACGGTCGCAGCCTGGTGCTGGCCGACGTGCCGGGCAGCCGCGAAAGCGGCGGCGAGACGCACGAAACGCTGGCTCGCGAAGAGGCGCTGCGGGCGCACGCGGTGATCTACCTGTGCGCCGGCGACCTCAACCGGGCCCAGGCCGACGAACTGCGCTGGCTCGCCGATTTCGGCAAGCCCCTGCTGCTGGTATTGAACAAGGCCGACCAGTGGAGCGACGCCGAGCGCGAGACGTTGCTGGAGCGCCTGCGCCGGCATGCGCGCGGCATCGCCAGCGCGGTGCTGGCGATCAGCGCCGGCGGCAGCGAGCGCTATCAGCGCCAGCTGGCCGATGGCAGCACCGAGTCGGTGGAACGCCAGCGCAAGCCGGCGATCGAACCGCTGCTGCAGGCACTGGCCCGGCTCACCGCACCGGGTGCCGAGGGCCTGGAAGACCTGCGCGAGAACGCCGTACTGGCCGGCCTGCACCAGCGCACCGGCATGCTGGAAGCGCAGACCCGCGCGGAGGAAGCCGAGCGCATCGTGCGCAAGTACGCGCGCCGCGCCATCGTCGGCGCGCTGGCCGCGGTGGCGCCGGGCAGCGACCTGGTGATCCAGGGCGTGCTGGCCACCGGCCTCACCCGCGCGCTGGCCGAACTCTACGGCGTGAAAGTCAGCGAGGTGCAGATCGAGGATTTCGTGCAGCAGGCGAAGCTCACCCTGCGCAGCGGCAGTTCGATCGTGCTGGCCGTGGCCGGCAACGCGCTGAAGGCGTTCCCCGGCCTGGGCACGCTGGGCGGCGGCGTGCTGCACGCGTTCGCCTACGCGCTGATCTTCGACTCGATGGGCCGCGCGCTGGCCGCCTCGCTGGCCGAGCGGCACAGCCTGGACCAGGACGATGCGGGCGCCCGCCTCAAGGAACTGCTCGCCGACGCCGGCGGCAACCGCCTGCGCCAGCTGGCCGCGTTGACGATGGACGCGGTGCGCGAGCGCGCGGATTGAGGTGCCGCGCACGGTGTGTGCTGCAGTTGAACCCCCATGACTTGAAAGAGAAGCTCAAGTGCAGAGCGGTCGATCGCCTTCGGCGACCGAGTCACTTTTCTCTTGCGTGGCCAAGAGAAAAGTAGCCAAAAGAGAAGGCCACCCCGCTTGGCGCTTGCCGGACTCCTGTCCGGCAAGTCCGTGAGCCGGGGCCGGGCTTTTCGAGCGAGCTCCTGCCCGCGCGAAAAGGCGTTGCCATCCCTGGCAACGCCCGCTGCGCGGCCTGTCGACCCCGTCTCACCGCCGCACAAGGGACCCCGGGTAAAGCAGCGCGCTCCCAGCGCGCACTCGGTGATGAAGCTGAAAGGCAAAGGCAAAAGCCAGAGCCGAAGCAAAAGCTCCGGGTCGCCGCCGCTTTGCTCTTGATCCGGCTCTTCTGAAAAGTGCGGGCCACGATGGCCCGCTGCTCTACCCGGGGCCCCTCTGCAGCGGCGGGCGGGTGGAGGATCAGCCCGAAGGGTGACCGGCAGGGATGCCGGTCAGTTTGGCGTCAGGGCAGGATGCCCTGTCGACAAACCCCGTAACCCGACCGCGAACCTTGCGGACAGGATGTCCGCAAGGCGCGGAAGCGGGGTGGCCTCTCTTTGGGCCACGTTTCTCTGGCCACTCAGAGAAAGGTGGCTCGGCTGCCGTAGGCAGACGAAAGCTCTGGCTCCTGATGCTTTCCGCTCCAAAGGTCTTTCAGGAAGCGCCAGAAACCCCTACGGCGTGCCCGCGAACGCGGCGCGCAGCCAGTCGTGCATCAGGCGGTAGCTGCGCGTGGCGGCGCGTTCGTCGTAGCGGCAACCGGGCGAGTTCTCGCCGACCTCGGTGAAGCAGTGCACGGCGTGGCCGATCACTACGAACTGCCAGTCGGCCGGGCTCATGCGCATCTCGTCCATGAACTTGTCCGCGTCCGGCATGGTGCCCTTGTCGTCGGCGCCGTTCATCGCCAGCACGCGGGCCTTGATGTTCTTCGCCAGCGCCGGGTTGTCGGTGTCCAGCCCGCCGTGGAACGACACCACCGCGGCGACATCGGCACCGCTGCGGGCCAGGTCGAGCACCGCCGAACCTCCGAAGCAGAAGCCGATCGCACCCAGCTTCTTCAGGTCGATCGGCGCGCTCGCCGCCTGCGCCTTCAACTGGTCCAGCGCCACGTTGATCCGCTTGCGCATCAGCGAGCGGTCGCCATACAGCGGCTTCACCGCGGCCTGCGCCTGCGCCGCATTGCCCACCTGCGGGCGCACGCTGGCGCCGTACATGTCGGTGAGCAGGATCACGTAATCCTTGCCGGCGATCATTTCGGCCTTCTTTACGGCCACATCGTTGATGCCGTACCAGTTCGGCACCATCACCAGGCCTGGCCGCTGCGCGGTCGAGGCATCGTCGTACACCAGCACGCTGTGGAAACGGGTGCCGTCCTGTGTCCATTCGACCGGACGATGCACCATCTTCGCCTGCAGGGCGAAGCTCGAACCGGCAAGCACCAGCAGGCAGCAGAGTCGGGAGATGCGCATGATGATTCTCCGTGGGTTGATTGACGCGGGTTGATTGACCCCCTCCCCTGCTCGCAGGGGAGGGTTGGGGTGGGGTCAAAAAGCTTCACCCCCTCCCGGCCTCCCCTGCGAGCAGGGGAGGAGCAAAGTTTCAATACCCGGCAGCGTGTTCCGAAAGTCGCCGCTTCAACGGCGCAAGGCGATCCAGCACACGCACGCCGAGTCCTCGCGCGGCCACCAGCACCGGCGATTGCCACGCATAGATCCGCGCCAGTGCGTCGAAGCCCAGCGCGTCCAGCGTGTCGGCGCTGCGCCGGCGGCGTGCGTAGCGGCGCAACACGTGAACCGCGCCGATGTCGCGACCGGCGGCGCGGGCGTCGACCAGCACGTCGCGCAATTCGGCCACGTCGCGCAGGCCCAGGTTCACGCCCTGCCCGGCCAGCGGATGCACCGTGTGCGCCGCGTCGCCGAGCAGCACGAGGCGCTCGGCCTGGTAGCGTTCGGCCAGCTGCAGTTTCAGCGGGAATCCGGCGCGCGGCGTGCTGGCGATGATCCGGCCCAGCCGGAAGTCGCTGGCCACGCCCAGTTCATCGAGGAACGCGGGCTCATCCAGCGCCAGCACCCGCCGGGCCTCGGCTTCCGGCAGCGACCACACGATCGAGCTGCGACCGTCGGCCAATGGCAACAGGGCCAGCGGGCCGCCGGGCAGGAAACGCTGCCACGCGGTGGCCTGGTGCGGTCGTTCGGTCGTCACGTGCGCCACCACCGCGCGCTGCGCGTAATCGCGGCCACGGGTGCCGACGCCGGCGAGCCGGCGCAGCGGCGAAGCGGCGCCATCGGCGGCCACCAGCAGGGCCGCCGACAGGGTTTCCCCACCGGCCAACTCCAGTTGGATGCGATCCTCGCGCGCCTCGAACGCCGTCACCTCGGCGGGGCACATCACGCGTACGCCGGCCGACTGCAGGGCCTGCCACAGCGTCCACTGCACCAGCGAGTTCTCGACGATATGGCCGAGCAGGTCGCGTCCTTCGCTGGCAGCGTCGAAGTCGATCGTCGCGCCGCTTTCCGCGTCCCAGACGTGCATGTGGAGATACGGCGCCGCGCGCGCTTCGCGAATGGACGTCCAGACGTCCAGATCATCCAGCAGGGCCACCGAGGACGGCGCCAGCCCGACCACGCGCAGGTCCACCTCGGCCTGCGCATTCCACGCAGCCGGCGCCCGCGCCTCCAGCAGGGCCGTGTTAAAGCCTGCGCGGGCCAGCGCCAGCGCCGTGGCGGCACCGGCCATGCCGCCGCCGACCACCGCCACGTCCAGCGTGGGTGGACGACGCCGGGACGTCGCTTCCTGGACGGATGCATTCATGGCAGGCGCTCCAGCACCGCCCGTGGCGGCTCACCGCGAAAACCCATGCCGCGCCGCGCCAGCGCCCGTTGCAACGGCGGCAGCCGGTCGCAGGCCAGCAGCGCCAGCGAGCGCAGCGGCGCCAGCAGCGGTTGTTCCAGGCAGGCGAGCCGGACCAGGCCGTGGCTCATCGCCATGGTGCCCTCGCGATCCGGCGCACGGCGCGCCGCGTAGGCCGCGAGCAGGGCGGGATCGCCCGGATCGGTCGCCGCCGTCACCAGCTCGGCCAGGGTCAACGCGTCGCGCAAGCCCAGGTTGAAACCTTGCGCGCCGATCGGATGCACCGTCTGCGCGGCGTTGCCGACCAGCACCGCATGCGGCGCGACGAGTTGCGTGGCGGCCACGCGATGGATCGCGTAAGGATGGCGCTTGCCCGGCCGCGTCAGGCGACCCAGCCGCCAGCCGAAGCGACGCTGGGCCAGGTCGAGGAAGCCGGCATCGTCCAGCGCGGCCACCGCGTCGGCTTCGTCCGCCGAAACGGTGAGCACCAATCCGCAGCGACGCTCGGCCAGCGGCAGCAAGGCGATCGGGCCGTCATCGGAAAAACGCTCGAAGGCACGGTTCGCGTGCTCGCGTTCGGGCGTGACCGTGCACACGAACAGGCTTTGCCGGTAATCGTGATGCTCGGCCTCGATGCCGAGCCGGGCGCGCACGAATGAATGCGTGCCGTCGGCGCCGACCAGCAGCGGCGTGTCGATGCTGCGCGGGCCGTCCGCCATGTCGATGTGGGCGCGCCAGCCATCGGCCAACGGCTCCAGCGCGGACAGGGTGGCGGGAGCGAGCCGGGTCAGCCGGGTGCATTCGTCGAGCCGTCGCAGCAGGGCCATGCCCAGCTCGCGTGCCGGCAGGGTCCAGCCCAGCGCATCGACGCCTTGCTTGTCGGCGTCGATGCGGGCGCTGCCGAACTCGCCGGTGCGACTGACCCGGATGTGCCGGATCGGCGTGGCGCGGGCGGCGGCGTGACGCCAGACGCCGATCGCGTCGAGCCCGTTGACGGTAGCCCTGGCCAGCGCGAGGTTGCGTTCGTCGTAGCTGGGCTGCGCGTCGGCGCGCGGCGCCGCCGTCTCGACCAGGGTGGCGGCGATGCCGGCGGCATCCAGCGCGATCGCCAGGCTGGCGCCGACCAGGCCGCCGCCGATGATCAGCACGCCGGTTTCGCTGCCGGGGGAAATTTCGGAGACGTCCATTCGTCGATGATACCCGCAGGTGCTGTCTGCGGCGCAGCACGTTCGGCTAGACTAGCGGTCTGTCCAGTCGCCTACACGGAGTCCCCATGGCCAAGACGCAGAACCAACGCATCGGCATCTTCCTGCTGCTGGCCCTGGTGATGGTGGCTACCCGCCTGCATCATTTCGGCGCGCTGCCCGACGCCTCGTGGGGCGTCTTCTTCCTGGCCGGTTTCTGGCTGCGCGGCTCCGCCCGCTGGGCCTTCCCGTTGCTGATCGCCACCGCGGTACTGGTCGACTTTTTCGCGATCACCGGCAGCGGGCTCGATTTCTGGAGCCACTACTGCGTATCGCCGGCGTACTGGTTCATGCCGGTGTATTTCGCCGCGCTGTGGATGGGCGGCAGCTGGCTGGCCCGCCACCAGTCCGGCCTGAGCCTGACCACGCTCGGCCTGGCCGCGGTGTCGCTGCTCGTCAGCGAAACGCTGTGCTACCTGATTTCCAACGGCAGCTTCTATTGGCTCAGCCACAGCGTGCCGCTGCCGCGCAGCTTCGGCAGCTGGTTCGCCAACCTGGGTGACTGGTACCTGCCGTTCCTGGCCACCACCGCCTTGTATGTCGGCATCGGTGCCGTGCTGCACGTGGGCCTGACGCTGCTGGCGCGCACGCTGCGCCAGTCGGACCGGACCGGCCTGAGCCACTGATCTCCCCCGCATGGGCAACCGTCTTTCGAAGATCTACACCCGCACCGGCGATGACGGCTCCACCGGCCTCGGCGACGGTTCGCGGGTCGGCAAGGATTCGCAGCGGGTCACCGCCTACGGCACGGTGGACGAACTCAACAGCACGATCGGCATGCTGCTGGCCGCCGAAGGCGTCACCGACGAGGTGCGCGAGGCGCTGACCCAGGTGCAGCACGACCTGTTCGATCTGGGCGGCGAGTTGTGCATTCCCGGCATGGCGATGGTCGAGGACAGCGACATCAGCCGGCTGGAGTCGATCCTGGATGAACTCAACGAACCGCTGCCGCCGCTGAAGGAATTCATCCTGCCCGGCGGCGGCATGGCCGCGGCCTGCGGCCATCTGGCGCGCACGGTGTGCCGCCGCGCGGAGCGCGAGGTGATCGCGCTGGCCCGGGTGGAGGAAATCCGCAGCCAGCCGCAGCGCTACCTGAACCGGCTGTCCGACCTGCTGTTCGTGATCTCGCGCGTGCTGGCGCGTGCCAGCGGCCACGGCGAAGTGCTGTGGCAGCACGAGCGTCGGCGCAAGCCCAAGCCGTCCGCCTGAATCGCCGCATGCTGCGGCTGTACACACACCCCGCCTGCCTGCAGCACGACCCCGGCCCGGGCCACGTCGAGCGGCCGTCGCGGCTGCGCGCGGTGTTGCAGGCGCTGGATCATGACCGCTTCGCCGCGCTCGATCGCATCGAGGCACCGCCGGTCACCCGTGAACAACTGCTGCGCGTGCATGGTGCCGCCCACGTCGCGGAAATCCTGGCCGGCCCGCCGCCCGGCGAAATGCTGGCGCTGGACCAGGACACGGTGATGGGCGCCGGCTCGACCGAGGCCGCGTTGCGCGCGGCCGGCGCGGTGGTGGCGGCGGTCGACGCGGTGCTCGGCGGCACGACCCGGCGCGCGTTCTGCGCGGTGCGTCCGCCGGGCCACCATGCCACCGCCGACCGCTCGATGGGCTTCTGCCTGTTCAACAACATCGCGGTGGGCGCCGCCCACGCGCTGGCCGCGCACAAGCTGAAACGGGTGGCGATCGCCGATTTCGACGTGCACCACGGCAACGGCAGCCAGGACATCTTCGAGCGCGAGCCGCGCGTGCTGTTCGCCTCCAGCCACCAGTCGCCGCTGTATCCGGACAGTGGTTACGAGGACGAGCGCGGCGTCGGCAACATCGTCAACGGCACGCTTTCGCCCGGCGCCGGCTCGCATGAATTCCGCGAACTGTGGGACGGCGTGCTGCTGCCACGACTGCATGCGTTCAAGCCGCAACTGGTGCTGATCTCGGCCGGCTTCGACGCCCATCGCAACGATCCGCTGGCCGACATCCGGCTGGGCAGCGAGGACTATGCGTGGATCACCGAGCGACTGGTCGCGCTGGCCGACACGCATGCCGGCGGCCGGCTGGTTTCCTCGCTGGAAGGCGGCTATGACCTGGCGGCGCTGGCCACCAGCAGCAGCGCACACGTCGCCGCGCTGATGGATTGAAAGCCTCCGCCATCCCCATGGCGGGCCTTCACACGCTGAATCCCGGCCGCTTCCGGCAACGCGAGCATCTGCCGCCGAGGGGGGCTTTCTGTTAGCTTAACGAGCCTTCGAAGCCGGCAGATTTCCCGTGACGCGCAAGCTACCTCCACGCCGCCTGTTGGCGGTTGCCGCCGCACTCGCCCTGATCGGCGGTCAGGCCGACGCCAGCAGCGGCCAGAGCCCGGCCACCAGCGATGCATCCGGAACGGCCGATCTGGCTTGCCCGCTGGGCTCGTTCCACTGCGCCCCGCGTCCGCTCAACTACGCGATGTGCCGCCCGAATGCCCTGCTGGAGTTCTACGACCCCAGCCTGATGCGGGACAGCAGCCTGCGCGACACCAGCCCGACCCAGGTGCAGGCACGTCACGTGGACAGCTCCAACCAGTCGGTCTACCACCTGAGCGGCGACGTGCGGCTGGAGCGCGCCGACCAGTTGTTGCGCGCCGACCGCATCGACTACAACAACGGCAGCACCGATTACGACGCGAACGGCAACGTGCGCTATCAGGACGCGGGACAGCTGCTGGCCGCCTCGCACATGCGCGGCAACACCGAGGCCAGCCACGGCGTCGCCAACGACGTGCGCTACCAGATGCTCGACGCGCGCGGCAATGGCACCGCCAGCCAGGGCCAGATGCTGGACGCGCAGCACACCCGCTATTCGCAGGCCACCTATTCCACCTGCGACGTGGGTCATCACGTGTGGGAATTCCGCGCCAGGTCGATCACCATCGACAAGGTCAACGGCGTCGGCGTGGCGCGCAACGCCACCATGCGCGTGGGCAAGGTGCCGTTCCTGTACCTGCCGTATTTCAGCTTTCCGATCGATGACCGGCGCAAGAGCGGCTTCCTGTATCCGACCATCGGCCACAGCGGACGCTCCGGCTACGAAATCAGCACGCCGTACTACCTCAACCTGGCGCCGAACTACGACGCCACGCTCGACCCGCGCTACTACAGCTCGCGGGGCGCGATGCTGGGCGGCGAGTTCCGCTACCTGGTGCCCGGCAGCACCGGCCAGCTCAACGCGCAGTACGTGCCCAGGGATCACGGCGAGAGCGACGGGCTGGCCGACACCCGGGGTGATTCGCGCTATCTGGTGCAGTTCTCCGATCGTACGCAATTGTGGAAGGGCTGGCAGTTCGTCAGCTCGTACAACCACGCCTCGGACGCCAGCTACCTGTACGACTTCGGCGACAGCCTGAGTCACAGCGCGATCTATACGCTGTCCTCCAACGCCGCCCTGGTGGGTTCCGGCAAGTGGTGGGACGCCTCGGTCGGCGGCACGATCTACCAGAACGTCAATCCGTTCATCACCGACCGTGGCCTGCCGTACCGGCAACTACCCTACGCCCGTTTCAGCATGGACGTGCCGCTGTCGCGCTGGCTGGAGCTCGGCCTGGACAGCGAGGCAGTCGCCTTCCGCAAGACCGGTTATGTCGAGGGCCAGCGCGAGGATCTCTATCCCTATCTCGCTGCCGACTTCGGCAGCTCGGCCTGGTTCGTGCGGCCGAAGGTGGCCTGGCGCTACACCGCCTACCAGCTCGACGGCGATTACCGGGATTACGGTTATGCCGGCCTGCTGGGCAGCGGTGTCGGCACGCCGTTCACCGACAAGTCGCCGAGCCGCTCGCTGCCGGTGGTCAGCCTGGATTCGGGGCTGGTGTTCGATCGGGCTGCCTCGCTGTTCGGCAACAGCTATACGCAGACCCTGGAGCCGCGGCTGTACTACCTGTACGTGCCGTATCGCAACCAGGACAACCTGCCGCTGTTCAACACCAACGCGATGACGTTCGACTACTGGCAGCTGTTCTCGCCGAACCGCTTCTCCGGTGCCGACCGGCAGATGGATGCGAACAACCTCACCGCGGCGCTCACCACGCGCCTGCTCGACGAGGGTGGCGTGGAGCGGCTGTCGGCCAGCCTTGGCCAGATCCATTATTTCAGCCCGCAACGGGTGCAGCTGGCACGCGGCCAGAACAGCGTGGTGCCCCCCACCGACTGGACCCGCTCGGACTACGTGGCCCAGCTCGACATCCGCCTGAATGACCGCTGGCGGCTCGCCAGCTCGTACCAGTGGAGCCCGAACAGCCGGCTCACCGACATGGGCATGCTGGAACTGCAGCGCCGGATCGGCACGGACGGCATTTTCAACTTCTCCTACCGCTACCGTCGCGGGCTGCTGGAACAATACAACGCCTCCGTGGTCTACCCGGTGTCCGAGCGCTGGCGGCTGGTGGGCGCGTGGACGTATTCGGTGAAGGATCGCCAGAGCATCGACGCGCTGGCCGGCGTGGAATACGACAGCTGCTGCGTGTCGCTGCGCCTGGTCGGGCGCAGCTACGTCAACCAGGCGTATTACGGTTTTGGCCCGATCGCGACGGCCGGCAGGCTCGATCGGCGGGACAACGCAGTGATGTTCGAAGTGGTGTTCAAGGGACTGGGTTCCACCGGTGGCCAGATCGACCCCCTGCTGCGCCGTGATATTCTCGGCTATCAATAAACACAATCGCTGCGGCGACCAGGCTTTCCACTGATGAAGCAAACCTTTGCATCCCTCCTGCTCGCGCTTGCGATCATCCTGCCCGCTCACGCCCAGTTGCTGACCCCGGCAGCCCCGGCCAGCGAGCCGCTGGACCGGATCGTGGCCGTCGTCAACGACGACGTGATCCTGCAGAGCCAGCTGAACGACGCCGTGCTCTCGGTGCAGCAGCAGTATGCCGGCCACACCGAGCAACTGCCGCCGATGAACGTGCTGCAGCAGCAGGTGCTGAACCGGCTGGTGCTGATGCGCCTGCAGATCCAGAAAGCGCAGGATCAGGGCATTCGCGTGTCCGACGCCGACATCGACCAGGCCATCCAGGGCGTGGCGCAGCAGAACAATCTCAGCCTCGACCAGTTGCGTACCGAGGTCGAACGCAGCGGCAGCAGCTTCGCGGCCTTCCGCGAGCAGATCGGCGACCAGATCACCGTGCAGCGACTGCACCAGAACGTGGTGCAGGACGCGGTCACGATCAGCGACAGCGAAATCGACAACCTGCTCAGCAGCCCGACCTACAAGTCCGGCGAAGTGCACCTGGCGCATATCCAGATCAGCATTCCCGCCGGCGGTGACGCCGCGGCCATCCAGGCCAGCCAGGCCAAGGCCGGGGCGGCACTGGCCGCGATCAAGGGCGGCATGGATTTCAACGCGGCAGCGATCCGTTATTCCGACGCATCGGACGCGCTGGAGGGCGGCGACCTTGGCTGGCGCCGACTGGACGAGATCCCGCCCGCGTTTGCCGACTCCATCGCCACGATGAAGCCCGGCGACGTCAGTCCCGCCCTGCGCGGCCCGACCGGCTTCCACATCCTCAAGCTCGTTGGTCAGCGCGACAGCAGCCGCAAGATGGTCACCGAACTGCATGCCCGGCAGATCCTGATCCGCCCCAGCGAACTGGTGACGCCCGAGCAGGCCGAACAGAAGGCGCGCGACCTGTACCAGCGCATCGTCGACAAGCATGAAGACTTCGCCACCCTGGCGAAGGAATACTCGAAGGACGATACCTCGGCCAACGTCGGCGGCGACATGGGCTGGTTCCCCAAGGAGGCCTGGGGCAAGACCATCGCCAACCAGCTGGACCAGTTGAAAGACAACGAGGTGTCCAAGCCGTTCCAGAGCCAGGCCGGCTGGCACATCCTGCAGAAACTGGGTGAGCGCCAAAGCGACCAGACCGTACAGCTCGCCCGCGACCAGGCACGCCAGGCGATCGGTACCCGCAAGTCCGAGCAGACATACGAAGACTACCTGCGCGACCTGCGGTCCAACGCCTATGTCGACGTCCTGGTGCCCGAGCTGCGCAGCGCGGACGACCAGTCCGTCAAGTCGCTGTAAGCGCAGTTGGACGCCGTGCCGTTGCCCCGGCTCGCGGTCACCGCCGGAGAGCCGGCAGGCATCGGCCCCGAACTGCTGATCCGGCTGGCCGCCACGTCCCTGCCGGCCAACCTCGTCGCCATCACCGACCGCAGCGTGCTGCGGCGCGCGGCCTTGCGCTGCGCGGTCCCGATCACGCTGATCGATGACGATGGTTCGGACGCCACCGAACGCCAGCCCGGCACACTGCGCGTGCGGCATGTGCCGCTGGCGGTCGACGAAGTGCCGGGTCGACCCGATGCGCGCAACGCCCGCCACGTGCTGGACACGCTTGGCGAAGCGGCAGACGGCTGCATGGCGGGGCGCTATGCCGCCGTGGTCACCGCGCCGCTGCAGAAGGCCTCGATCAACGACGCCGGCATCCGCTTCAGCGGACACACCGAGTTCTTTGCCGAGCGCGCCCAGGCCGACGTGGTGATGATGCTGGCCAGCCCGGAACTGCGGGTGGCGCTGGCAACCACCCATCTGCCGCTGGCGGCCGTGCCTGCGGCGATCACGCCGGCCACGCTCACCCGCACGCTGCGCATCGTGCATGCGGAGTTGCAGACGAAATTCGGCCTGGCCTCGCCGCGCATCGCCGTGCTCGGCCTCAACCCGCATGCGGGCGAAGCCGGCCACCTCGGCCACGAGGAGATCGACACGCTGGTCCCCGTGATCGACGCCTTGCGCCGCGAAGGCATGCGACTGATCGGGCCGCTGCCGGCCGACACCGCGTTCGTGCCGGCGCAACGCCAGGGCTATGACGCGGTGCTGGCGATGTATCACGACCAGGCGCTGCCGGTGCTGAAGAGCGAAGCGTTCGACCGCACCGTCAACCTCACCCTCGGCCTGCCGTTCATCCGCACCTCCGTCGACCACGGCACCGCGCTGGATCTGGCCGGCAGCGGCAGGGCCGACCCGTCCAGCCTGATCGCCGCGGCGAAGATGGCGATGGACCTGGTGGCGCGCAGCGCCGCTCGTCCCTCCGCTTCCCCGCGTGGCAAAGAGCGCGGTCAGGGGCCACTTTCTCCGGAAGCATCCGCCTGATGAACGCGCGCCCCAAGAAAAGCTTCGGCCAGCACTTCCTGCACGACGGCCGCTACATCGATCGCATCGTCAGCGCGATCAAGCCGCGCGCCGAGGATTTCGTGGTCGAGATCGGGCCGGGTGAGGGAGCGCTGACCCTGCCGTTGCTCGCCGCTGCCCGCAGGCTTACCGCGATCGAACTGGACACCGACCTGATCCCCGGCCTGCAGGCCCGCGCCGCCAGCGCCGGTGAATTGCACATCGTCCATGCCGACGTGCTCAAGGTGGACTTCACCGCGATGGCGCACAGCCACGGCGTCTCCCGTCTGCGCATCGCCGGCAACCTGCCCTACTACATCTCCAGCCCGATCCTGTTCCACTGCGTGGAACATGCCGCCGCCATCCAGGACATGCACTTCATGCTGCAGAAGGAAGTGGTCGACCGCATGGCGGCCGAGCCCGGCAGCAAGACGTATGGACGGCTGTCGGTGATGCTGCAGCTGGCGTGCCGCGTGGAGCCGTTGTTCGAGGTACCGCCGGAAGCGTTCCGGCCGCCACCGAAGGTGGACTCGGCGGTGGTACGCCTGCTGCCGCTGCCTGCGGAAGAACTGCACGACGCGCGACCCGAACACGTCTACAGCGTGGTCAAGGCGGCGTTCGGACAACGCCGCAAGACCTTGTCCAATGCCCTGGCGCAGTTGCTTGATGCCGATGCGATCCGCTGCGCCGACGTCGATCCGCGCGCCCGCGCCGAGACGCTGGCGCCGGCGGATTTCGTGCGTCTGGCCAAGGTCTACGGCGATCGCTGATCGACTTACCCGAGGCAACGCCACCCAATCACGGCGGCAGGCCGTACAATCGCGACATGACTGAAAAACCTTCCTACACGATCGACGTGCAGGTCCAGACCCGCTTTGTTCCGGACCAGTCCAAGCCGGGTGACAATCGCTACGTTTTCGCCTACACCATCACCCTGCGCAATGCCGGCGCGATGCCGGCACGCCTGCTCGCCCGACGCTGGATGATCACCGACGCCAACGGCAAGGTCGAGGAAGTCAGCGGCGAAGGCGTGGTCGGCGAACAGCCGTGGATGCGCCCGGGCGACGATTTCGAATACACCTCCGGCGCGGTGCTGGAAACGCCGGTAGGCACCATGGGCGGCAGCTACCAGATGCTTGCCGACGACGGCACGGAATTCGAGGCGCCGATCCCGACTTTCACCCTGTCCATTCCGCGTACGCTGCATTGATGGTCAAGGACTGACATGGCGACGTACGCAATCGGCGACGTGCAGGGCTGCTATCCCGAATTGCAACGCCTGCTGGAAAAGCTGCGCTTCGATCCGGCGCAGGACCAGCTGTGGTTCTGCGGCGACCTGGTCAACCGCGGCGGGCAGTCACTGGACACGCTGCGGCTGATTCACGGCCTGCGCGAGTCCAGCATCATCACCCTGGGCAACCACGACCTCAGCCTGCTGGCGATCTCGCAGCGCCGCCCGGACGCGCAGGCGCGGGTCAATCCCGAGTTGCGCGAGGTGCTGTTCGCCGACGATGCGCCCGTGCTGTTCGAATGGCTGCGCTCGCAGAAGCTGGTGCACCACGACGAGCGGCTCAACTGGACCATGGTGCATGCCGGGCTGGCCCCGATGTGGACCTTGCGCCAGGCATTGCGGGCGGCCCAGGACGTGGAACGCGAACTGTCCAGTCCGCGTCACCCGCGTCTGCTGCGCAACCTGTTCGGCAATCGGCCGGCGGTGTGGTCCAGCCGCCTGCAGGGGCTGGACCGCCAGCGCGCCACCATCAACACCACCACCCGGATGCGCTACTGCGACGTCAACGGCCGCATCGACTTCGATACCAAGGGCGTTCCCGGCACGCAGAAACCGGGGCTGTACCCGTGGTTCTCGGTGCCCGGCATGCGCAAGCGCGATACCCGCATCGTCTGCGGTCACTGGTCGGCACTGGGTCGCTTCGCCGGACTGGGCGTGCACGCGATCGACACCGGCTGTGTCTGGGGCGGACAACTCACCGCGCTGCAGCTGGACGGCGACGAACCCCGCTACGTCACGGTCGACGCGGAACCGCACCGGAAACGCCCACCCGGCGGCGAGGACTGATTCGCGACCGCCTCCAGCCAAGAAAAAACCCCGCCGCGGCGGGGTTTTTCATGGGGACTGTCGCGGCAGCTCAGGCGAGCTGGCCGTGGCAGTGCTTGTACTTCTTGCCCGAGCCACAGGGGCAGGGTTCGTTGCGACCGACCTTGGGGCCATCCGGCTGCGGCGCCATGCGGATTCCGGCACCGACGGCGGAATCGTCAGCAGAGTCGCCGCCGAAGGCACCGGCCGGCGGCGCGCCGCCGCCCGTGGCCAGCATCTGCTGCTGCAGGCGGTCAGCCAGACGCTGCTGCTCGGCCTCCATCGCCGCCACTTCCTCCTCGCTGCGGATACGGATGCGCGCCAGCATCTGGATCACTTCGCCCTTGATCCGTTCGAGCATGCCGGAGAACAGCTTGAACGACTCGCGCTTGAACGCCTGCTTCGGGTCCTGCTGCGCGTAGCCGACCAGATAGATGCCCTGACGCAGGTAATCCATGCTGGCCAGGTGATCCTTCCAGGCGTTGTCCACCACGGTCAGCATGATGTGCTTCTCGAGCTGGCGCATGGTTTCGGCACCGATCTGCGCTTCCTTGGCCTGGAACAGCTCGTTCACCGCGCCACGGACGTGCTCGAGGATCATCTTCGCGTCGACTTCGTGCTGCTGCTCGATCCACGACTTCAGGTCGAGCGACAGACCCAGTTCGCTTTCCAGCTCGCGATCCAGCCCGGCCAGGTCCCACTGGTCGTCGATGCTCTCGTCCGGCACGTAGGCACGCACCATCGACTGCACCACGTCCTCGCGGATGTCGGCGACGGTCGCCTGCACTTCCTCGCCATCCAGCAATTCGTCGCGCTGGCGGTAGATCACCTTGCGCTGGTCGTTGGCGACGTCGTCGAATTCCAGCAGGTGCTTGCGGATGTCGAAGTTGTGCTGCTCGACCTTGCGCTGCGCCTTCTCGATCTGCCGGCTGATCATGCGATCTTCCAGCGCGTCGTCGTCCTTCATGCCGAAGCGCTTCATCCAGCGCACCAGGCCTTCGCCGCCGAAGATGCGCAGCAGGTTGTCTTCCAGCGACAGGTAGAAGCGCGAGGAACCCGGGTCGCCCTGGCGGCCGGAACGGCCACGCAGCTGGTTGTCGATGCGCCGCGATTCGTGGCGTTCGGTGCCGATGATGTGCAGGCCGCCGGCGGCGAGCACCTGCTCGTGCAGCTTCTTCCATTCGGCCTTGACGCGGGCACGATCGACTTCGCTGGCGCCTTCCGGCAAGGCCGCCAGCGCAGCTTCGAGGCTGCCGCCGAGCACGATGTCGGTACCGCGACCGGCCATGTTGGTGGCGATGGTGACCTGCCCCGGCGCACCGGCCTGGGCCACGATGTGTGCTTCGCGCTCGTGCTGCTTGGCGTTCAGCACTTCATGCGTCACGCCGGCCTTGTTGAGCAGCCCGGACAGCAGCTCGGACACCTCGATCGAGGTGGTGCCGACCAGTACCGGCTGGCCGCGCTTGTGGCAATCCTTGATGTCCTCGATCACCGAGTTGTACTTCGGCGTCTGCGACAGGAAGATCATGTCCGGGTTGTCCTTGCGGATCATCGGCTTGTGGGTGGGGATCACCACCACCTCCAGGCCGTAGATGCTCTGGAACTCGAACGCCTCGGTGTCGGCCGTGCCGGTCATGCCGGCCAGCTTCTTGTACATGCGGAACAGGTTCTGGAACGTCACCGTGGCCAGCGTCTGGTTCTCGCGCTGGATCGGCACGCCTTCCTTCGCCTCGACCGCCTGGTGCAGGCCGTCGGACCAGCGCCGGCCGGCCAGGGTACGGCCGGTGAATTCGTCGACGATGATCACCTCGCCGTCGCGCACGATGTAGTCCACGTCGCGCTGGTAGATGCCGTTGGCGCGCAGCGCGGCGTTGAGGTGGTGCACCACCGCCAGATTCTTGGAGTCGTACAGGCCGCTGTCCTGGTCGATCACGCCGGCCGCGCGCAGCAGCTCGTCGGCGTGCTGCATGCCCTCTTCGGACAGGTGGACCTGCTTCTGCTTCTCGTCGACCCAGTAGTCACCGCTGCCGTTCTCTTCGGCCTGCCGGATCATCTGCGGCACGATCCTGTTCACCGCCAGGTACAGCTGCGGGGAATCCTCGGCCGGGCCGGAAATGATCAGCGGCGTGCGCGCCTCGTCGATCAGGATCGAGTCGACTTCGTCGACGATGGCGTAATGCAGGCCGCGCTGGTAGCGCTGTTCCTTGCTCAGCGCCATGTTGTCGCGCAGGTAGTCGAAACCGAATTCGTTGTTGGTGCCGTAGGTGATGTCGGCGCGGTAGGCGGCGTACTTGTCGGCGTGGTCCATGCCCGGATACACGACGTCCACGGTCAACCCGAGGAAATTGTACAGCTTGCCCATCTGGGCCGAGTCGCGCCGTGCCAGGTAGTCGTTGACGGTGACCACGTGCACGCCCTTGCCGGCCAGCGCATTGAGGTACACCGGCAGCGTGCCGACCAGGGTCTTGCCTTCGCCGGTGCGCATCTCGGCGATCTTGCCCTGGTGCAGCACCATGCCGCCGATCATCTGCACGTCGTAATGGCGCATGCCCAGCGTGCGCTTGGCCGCCTCGCGCACCACCGCGAAAGCTTCCGGCAGCAGCTTGTCCAGCGATTCACCGGCGGCGACGCGCTGCTTGAACTCGTCGGTCTTGCCGCGCAGCTCGTCGTCGCTCAGCTTCTCGAATTCCGGCTCCAGCGCATTGATGCGGTTGACGCTCTTGGACATCTGGCGCAGCACGCGTTCGTTGCGGCTACCAAACAGGCTCGTCAGGGCACGATTGAACATCGATTTTCCGGGTTGGAGAGTTGAAACGCCCGCCACAGGCGCGGGCCAATCGGGCATGTTACTACATGCCCGCTCGACACTGCCCGTCAGGCCGGACTGGAGGGGATGGGGGCAGCAGCGGATGCCGCACCCGCCATCCTGAATGGCGCCGGCGGGCGCCCGATTCAAGTGGCGGGAACCGCCGGAAAAGACTCAGCGGTGATTGCGCACGAAGGCTAGCGGGTTGACCACGCGGCCGTCGTACCAGACTTCGAAATGCACGTGCGAGCCGGTGGAGCGACCGGTGGAGCCGGCCCTGGCGATCACGTCGCCGACCTGCACGTGCTGGCCCGGACGGGCGTCCAGCGCGCTGTTGTGGGCGTAGCGGGTCATGTAGCCGTTGCCGTGGTCGATCTCGATCACCTTGCCATAGCCGCTGCGCACGCCGGCAAAGGTCACCATGCCTTCGGCCACGGTGTGCACGGCGGTACCCAGGGGCGTCGAGATGTCGATGCCGGTGTGCCGCGCCGAATGGCCGTCGAACGGGTCGGCGCGCACGCCGAAGTACGAGGAGATGTAGCCGGGCACCGGCATGCCGGTGGGTTTCAGATTCGATTCGATTTTGGCGTCCAGCAGCAGGCTCTGCAACGCCGACAACTGGGCCTGCTGGCGGTCGAACTGGCCGGCCAGCTGGTTGATGCCGCTGTCCAGCGAGGGCGGCAGCGCGTATGCCGTGCCGCTGGCATCCTCGACACCACCCACCGCGGGTTGCTGGTCGAAGTTGAACTCGCCGCTGTCCAGCTTGCCGACCTCGGCCAGGCGTTCGCCCAGCGCGTTCAAACGGGTCGACTGGGCCTGCAGCTGCCCCAGCTTCACGGCCAGTGCGTCCAGCCCGCGTCGGGCATCCTCGCGCACGGTGCCCAACTGGGCCTTCTGCTGCCCGATCTCCTGCTGCAAGGCATGGATCTCGGCCAACGAACGATCCCGCGGGCTGGCCACCAGCAGGGCCAGCGCCACTCCGGCGCTCATGCAGGCCAGCACCGCCACCGAAGCCACGGCGAACAGCTTCCAGCGCAGGCGCCGGTTCGCCAGGTCAAGGGTTTGCGGCAATTTCCGGGCACGTGATACGAGTATGATTTGCATGTCTTTCCAAGATCGATTTCCGGCACCATGCAACGCGTTACCCCGGCCACTTCCCGCCGCCGCGACAACGGACCGAAGTCACTTGTCGATTGCGGCTCCTTCGCGACCCTGGCCCAGAAGGCCGAGTCGCTGGAAGCGCTGGATCGCGCATTGCGCCAGACGTTGCCATCGCCGTTGCGCGAGCAGGTGAGATTCGCCAACCTGCGCCACGACCGCCTCGTCTTCCTGGCGTCTTCACCGGGCTGGGCATCGCGTCTGCGCTTGATGCAGACACAGATCCTTGCCGCCGCACATGCCATCGGCACGCACGCCAGTTCAGTCACCGTGAAAGTGGTCCCCCAACCACCGGCCGCAACGCCACCGGATCGGTCAAAACCGCTTTCGCCTGCCGCCGCCGCCCACCTCGTGGCGGCCGCCGCGTCATTCACAGACCCCGAATTGCGGGCACTGTTCCTTGAGCTGGCGTCCTTCGCCGAAACCGCTGATTCCCCTGTTGCCGACGCGGACTGAAGTCACCGTCCGTCAATTCGGTGTGAGGTTTATAGCATGCACTTTGTTAAGGAATAAGCCGGGATGTCGTCAGGGCGTGAAACATGGCGCGGACAAAATGTGACGACCATCACAAAAACGGCCGTGTCGCGAGACACGGCCGTTCGTTTTGACAGGAGCGCCACAGCCGCGGCGTCGGCTCAGATCGCCTGGGCGGGATGGGCGTAGGAGATCGGCGAGGTGGCCGGGTCGTCCTGGTAGCTGACCTCTTCCCACGCCGAGGCATCGGCCATCAGCGTGCGCAGCAGCTTGTTGTTCAGCTCATGACCGGACTTGTGCGCGTGATACGCGCCGATCAGGCTGTGGCCGAGCAGATACAGGTCGCCGATCGCATCGAGGATCTTGTGCTTGACGAACTCGTCCTCGTAACGCAGGCCGTCCTCGTTGAGCACGCGGTAGTCGTCCAGCACCACGGCGTTGTCCATCGAGCCACCCAGCGCCAGGTTGTGCTCGCGCAGCATCTCGATGTCGCGCATGAAGCCGAACGTGCGGGCGCGGCTCACTTCCTTGACGAAGGAGGTGGTGGAGAAGTCGATCTCGGCACGCGAGGTGCGCTGGCTGATGATCGGATGGTTGAAGTCGATCGAGAAGCCCACCTTGAAGCCTTCGAACGGCTCGAAGCTGGCCCACTTGTCGCCTTCCTGCACCTTCACCGGCTTCTTGATGCGGATGAAGCGCTTGGCCACATTCTGCTCTTCGATGCCGGCGGACTGCAGCAGGAACACGAAGGGACCGGCGCTGCCGTCCATGATCGGCACTTCCGGCGCGGACAGGTCGACATAGGCATTGTCGATGCCCAGTCCGGCCATCGCCGACAGCAGATGCTCGACCGTGGAGACGCGCACGTCGCCATTGACCAGGGTGGTCGACAAGCGGGTGTCGCCGACATGATCCTCACGCGCACGGATGTCGACCGGCGGATCGAGATCCGTTCGTCGAAACACGATGCCGGTATTGGGCGCTGCGGGACGCAAGGTCATGTAGACCTTGTCGCCGGTATGCAGGCCGACACCGGTCGCCCGGATGATGTTCTTGAGGGTACGCTGCTTGATCATTTTTGTTGGTACCTGTGTAGGCAGCAGCCAATCAGGGGCGGATGCTAACACAGTTTTAACCTGTGGTAAAAGCAAACCGTACCGTACAGTCTGATTATGCCTTCATGGTTCCTTCATCCCTGAAGCGACGGGTATCCATCTGATTTCCCGAGGAGAACGACGACGACACGACGCCCCGTGCCTGGGACGGGAATCCGGCACGGGACATCGGACCGGCCATCACGGCAAAGCCCTGGTGACAGGCCGTGCATCGTCCTGATGCACAGTCTTGTTGCGGTATCACGGCGCACTACCGGCAGCGTGACCAGACCTGCGTGTACCGGCCGGGACACTCGGATCCGCCGCCCTGCCATCGGCAGGCGACGAGCCCGGTGAGTCCTGCAGTGACCGGCCCAACGCGGATTTGTTCAATACTTTCGCATCTCCCCGGACAGTTTGAACCTGTCGGAAGTCAGCCTGCCGGAAGTCACCTCTTCAGTCGGCCTGGCGGCGCAGGAACGCCGGAATGTCCAGGTAGTCGAAGCCGGGCTCGGCATGCTTCGCCGGTGCCGAGGGTTCCGTCCTGCCCTGGTTCGAATGCACCACGTCCGGCTGGGCATAGTCGACCACCTCATTGCCGGTGCCGGTGCGCAGAACCACCGGGCGCGGACGCATCTGCACCTGCTGGCTGGTTTCCACCATGCGGATCGGCGGCTGCTGGCGCGAGGCCATCGCCCGGTTGAGGCCGGTGGCGACCACGGTGACACGCACGTCGTCCTTCATTTCCGGGTCGAGCGAGGTGCCCATCACCACGGTGGCGTCTTCGCTGGCGAAGTCGTGGATGATGCGGCCGATCTCGTCGAACTCGCGCATGGTGAGGTTCGGGCCGGCGGTGACGTTGACCAGGATGCCGCAGGCGCCATTCAAGTTGACGTCTTCCAGCAGCGGGTTCTTGATCGCCGCCTCGGCCGCGGCCTGGGCACGATCGTCGCCGCGGGCGGTGCCCGAGCCCATCATCGCCAGGCCCATCTCCGACATCACGGTGCGCACGTCGGCAAAGTCGACGTTGATCAGGCCCGGGGCCGTGATCAGGTCGGCGATGCCCTGCACGGCGCCCTGCAGCACGTCGTTGGCGGCCTTGAACGCGTTGAGCAGGGTGACCTCGCGGCCGAGCACGCTGAGCAGCTTCTCGTTCGGCACGGTGATCAGCGAGTCGACGTGCTGCGACAGGTCCTCGATGCCCTTCAGGGCGACCTGCATGCGCCGGCGGCCCTCGAACGGGAACGGCTTGGTGACCACGGCCACGGTCAGGATGCCCTTCTCCTTGGCCAGCTGCGCCACCACCGGCGCGGCGCCGGTACCGGTGCCGCCGCCCATGCCGGCGGTGATGAACACCATGTCGGCGCCTTCCAGCATCGCCTCGATCCGTTCGCGATCCTCCAGCGCGGCCTGCCGGCCGACCTCGGGGTTCGCGCCGGCGCCGAGACCCTTGGTCACGTTGCCACCGAGCTGCAGGTGGGTACGCGAGCCGCAGCTGGTCATCGCCTGGGCGTCGGTGTTGGCGACGACGAAGTCGACGCCTTCGATGTTGGCGTTGAGCATGTGCGCCACGGCATTGCCACCGCCGCCGCCCACGCCGATCACCTTGATGACTGCATTGGGTGCGAGTTTATCGATCAGTTCAAACATTTCCCGTCCTCCGTAGAGTTGTTGTCGTTTTAACCATGGATGACGACTCCTGTCGGTCCATGGTGATGGGTGGATGTCCCTCCACCCTGGATGACGCGTCCTGCGTCATCCGCAACCGTGTTTTCAGAAATTCCGGGTCAGCCAGCCACGCACTTTCCCGACCAGGCCACCGACGCTGCCGCCGACCTGCCCGCCCACGCGCATGCCGCCCGCCCGCGCACCGTGCAGCAGCAGGCCCACGCCGGTGGCGTGCAGCGGACTGGAAACCACTTCGCCGAGGCCGTCGATCTGCTGCGGCACGCCGATGCGCACCATCTTGTGGAAGATCTCCTCGGCCAGCTCCAGCGCGCCTTCCATCTTCGAGGCGCCGCCGGTCAGCACCACGCCGGCCGCAACCAGGCTCTCGTAGCCGGAGCGGCGCAGCTGGTCCTGCACCATCTCGAAGATTTCCTCGTAGCGGGCCTGCACGCTCTGCGCCAGCGACTGCCGCGCGAGCCGGCGCGGCGGGCGATCGCCCACGCTGGGCACCTGGATGGTTTCCTCGGCGTGCGCCAGCCCGGTCTGGGCGCAGGCGTACTTGATCTTGATCTCCTCCGCGTGGGCGGTCGGCGTGTGCACGCCGTAGGCGATGTCGCTGGTGACCTGGTCGCCGCCGACCGGCAGCGAGGCGGTGTAGCGGATCGAGCCCTGGGTGTAGATCGCGATGTCGGTGGTGCCGGCGCCGATGTCGACCAGGCACACGCCCAGCTCGCGCTCGTCGTCGGTGAGCACCGCCTTGGCGCTGGCCAGCGCCGACGGCACCAGTTCGTCCACGGTGAGGCCGCAGCGCTGGATGCACTTGGAGATGTTCTGCACCGCCGCGGCCGCGCCGGTGACCAGGTGTACGTTGGCCTCCAGTCGCACGCCGCTCATGCCGACCGGGGCGCGGATGCCGTCCTGGCCGTCGATGCGGTATTCCTGCGACTCCTTGTAGAGCACCTTGCGGTCGGCCGGGATCGCCACCGCGCTGGCCGCCTCCAGCACCTGTTCCAGGTCAGCCGCGGTGACCTCGCGGTCGCGGATCGCCGCGTTGCCGTGCGAGTTGCGGGTTTCCAGGTGGCTGCCGGAAATCGAGGCGTAGACCGAACGGATGTCGCAGCCGGCCATCAGCTCGGCTTCCTCCACCGCGCGCTGGATCGAGTGCACGGTCGATTCGATGTCGACCACCGAGCCGCGCTTCATGCCGCGCGAGACGTGGGTGCCGATGCCGATCACGGTGATCGGCTCGCCCGGCTCGTACTCGCCCACGATCGCCACCACTTTCGAGGTACCGATATCGAGCCCCACCACCAGTTGCTTGTCGTTGCGCGGCTTCATAGAAAAATGCTCATGTGCGAGGCGAACCCCCAGCGTTGGCGGCGGCCGCATCGGGCCAGCGCACGGCGAATCCGTTGGTGTAGCGAAGGTCGGCGTAGGCAAAACCGTCGGTGTGTCCGGCGATCAGTTGCGGATAGACGTCGAGGAAACGGCGCAGGCGACGACCTGCCTGCTCGCGATCGCCGATCACGATCTGCGCACCGCCAGCAGTGCCGATGCTCCAGCTGCCGCGCTCGGTCAGCGCCACGCCGGTGATGCGCAGGTGCGTGCCGGCGAAGGCCTTCTGCGTCTCGGCGTAGAAGCTCACCACCTCGGCCAGCCTGGCATCCGGGCCATGCAGCTCCGGCAGGTCGCCGAGGTCATTCATGCCGGGCGCATCGAACACCAGGCCCTGGCGGCTGATCAGCTGCCTGTCGTTCCAGCGCGCGAACGGCTGGCGTTCGTAGATGCGCAACTGCAACGTGTCGGGCCAGCGCTTGCGCGCCTCGACCGATTCCACCCACGGCAGCGCGGCCACGGCTTTCTGCACCGCATCCAGATCCAGCGCGAAGAAGCCCTTGCCCAGCCGCGGGCGCACCGCGGCACGCAGGTCGCTTTCGCTGACGTGCTTGAACTCGGCCTGCACCGTCAACCGGGTCACCGGCCAGCGCCCGGCCGCAAACCAGCCGCGCAGCACGCCGACGATCGGCAGCGCGACCAGGGCGATGGCCAGGCACCAGGCGACGAGGCGGACGGCTCCCTTCACAGGCCCTCCCGGAAACTGGTTTCCAGCACGCGCCAGCACAGCTCCTGGTAGTCGATGCCGTCCACGGCGGCGGCCTTCGGCACCAGCGAATGCGAGGTCATGCCCGGCGCGGTGTTCACTTCCAGCAGCCAGTTGCGACCGGCGCGATCGCGCATCACGTCGACCCGACCCCAGCCGGCGCAGCCCAGCGCGTCGAATGCCTGCAGCGCCAGCGCGCGCAGTACCGCCTCGGCCTCGCCTTCCTGGCCGGGGCACAGGTACAAGGTGTCTTCGGCGATGTACTTCGCGTTGTAGTCGTAGAACGCACCCTTCGGCACGATGTGGATGGACGGCAGCACCTGACGCCCGAGGATCGCGACGGTCAGTTCGTCACCCTCGATCAGGGTTTCCATCAGCAGGTCGCCGGGATACTTCGCGGCCAGCTCCACCGCCTGGTCCAGTTGGGATTCGTCGAACACGCGGGTGACGCCCACGCTGGAACCTTCACAGGCCGGCTTCACGATCAGCGGAAAGCCGACCTGCTTCGCCGCCGCATGCACGTCGGCGCCGCGCGGCAGCGCCACGAACTTCGGCGTCGGCAGGCCCAGCGATTGCCACACGCGCTTGGAACGGGTCTTGTCCATCGACAGCGCCGAACCGAGCACGCCGGAACCCGTGTACGGCACGTTGAGCGATTCCAGCGCGCCCTGCAGCACGCCATCCTCGCCACCGCCGTGCTGGCCGTGCAGGATGTTGAACACCCGGGCGAAGTGCCCGGCGCGCAAGGCATCGAGCAGGGCCGGGATGCCGTCGATGGCATGGGCATCGATGCCGCGCGCGCGCAGTGCGGCGAGCACGTTGCGGCCGGAATCCAGCGACACCTCGCGCTCGGCCGAGCTGCCGCCCATCACCACGGCGACGCGTCCGAACTGGGCAGGGTCCTTGATCATCATGCTCACTTGCTTGTCCTCAGGTTGCCCGCTTGCGCCAGCTCCACCGCCGCCGCGCCGATGTCGCCCGCGCCGAGCAGCAGCAGCAGGTCGCCATCGCGCAGCAGCGCCGGCAGGCTCTCTTTCAGATCACGCGGATGCTCGACCAGCACCGGATCAACCTTGCCGCGCGCGCGCACGGCGCGCGCCAGGGCGCGACCGTCGGCGCCGGCGATCGGCGCTTCGCCGGCGGGGTAGACATCGGTCAGCACCAGCACGTCGGCCTCGGCCAGCACGTTGGCGAAGTCGTCCAGCAGGTCGCGCGTGCGGCTGTAGCGGTGCGGCTGGAAACCCACCACCAGGCGCCGATCGGGCCAGCCGCCGCGGGCGGCGGCGAACACCGCGGCCAGTTCGCGGGGATGGTGGCCGTAGTCGTCCACCAGCAGCACGCTGCCGTGGTCCAGCGCGAGTTCCCCGCGCCGGTGGAAACGCCGGCCGACGCCCTGGAAATTCTCCAGCGCACGGGCCAGCGCATCAGCCTCGACGCCGAGCTGCCAGCCGATCGCCGCCGCGGCCAGCGCATTGAGCACGTTGTGCCGACCCGGCAGATTGAGCTTCACCGGCAGCACCTCGTCGCGCCCCGGCAGTTGCAGGTCGAAGTGCATCTCGAAGCCGTGCTGGCTCACCTTCAGCGCGCGCACGTCGGCGTCCGCGCTGTCGATGCCGTAGGTCATCACCCGCCGCGTGGTGGATTTCGCCAGCACCGCCACTTCCGGGTCGTCCACGCACAGCACGGCCAGGCCGTAGAACGGCAGCCGATGCAGGAAGTCGTCGAACGCCTGCTTCACCTCGGCGAAATCGCCGTGGTAGTTCTCCAGGTGATCGGCGTCGATGTTGGTCACCGCCGCGATCACCGGCGACAGCATCAGGAACGAGCCGTCCGATTCGTCCGCTTCGGCCACCAGGTACTGGCCAGTGCCCAGCCGCGCATTGGCGCCGGCCGCGTTGAGCTGACCACCGATCACGAAGGTCGGGTCGTAACCGGCCTCGGCCAGCACGCTCGCGGTGAGGCTGGTGGTGGTGGTCTTGCCATGGGTGCCGGCGATCGCCACGCCGCGGCGGAAACGCATCAGTTCACCCAGCATTTCCGCGCGGGGGATCACCGGAATGCGGCCGGCACGGGCGGCGACCAGTTCCGGGTTGTCCTGCTTGATCGCGCTGGATGTCACCACCACGTCGGCGTCGCCGATGTTTTCCACCGCATGGCCCACGTGCACCACGATGCCCAGCTGCTGCAGCCGTTGTGCCGTCGGCGAGTTGGCCCGATCGGAGCCGGACACCGCGTAGCCCAGGTTGTGCAGCACCTCGGCGATGCCGCTCATGCCGACGCCGCCGATGCCGATGAAGTGCACCCGGCGGAACGTGCTCATCGGATCTTCGTGCGCATGCAGGCGGCGCGGCGTCATGCGGCCACCTCCAGGCATGCGCGGGCGATGACCTGCGCCGCGTCGGGTTTCGCCAGCGTGCGCGCGGCCTCGGCCATCGCCAACAGGCGGCTGCGGTCACCCAGCAGCGACTCCAGTCGCTGCGCCAGAATCTGTACGTCCAGCTCGTTCTCCTGCATCAGTTCGGCGGCTCCGGCCGCCACCAGCACTTCACCGTTGCGCGTCTGGTGGTCGTCCACCGCGTACGGGAACGGCACCAGCACCGCGCCCAGTCCGGCCGCAGCCAGCTCGGCCAGGGTCAGCGCGCCGGCGCGGCAAACGGCCAGGTCGGCGCGGCCGTAACTGGCCGCCATGTCGTCGATGAACGGCACCACCTGCGCCTCGACGCCGGCCTTCGCATACGCGGCGCGGGCCTCGTCCAGCCCGCGGTTGCCGCACTGGTGCAGCACCTCGGGCCGTTGCTCCGCCGTCAGCAGGGCCAGCGCCTGCGGCAGCGCGAGATTCAGTGCGCGCGCGCCCAGGCTGCCGCCCAGCACCAGCAGGCGCGGCCTGCCCTCGCGCCCGGCCATGCGCTGCGCCGGCGGCGGCAGCGCGGCGATCGCGTCGCGCACCGGATTGCCGACCCATTCGGCCTGCGGCAAGGCATCGGCGAAACCGGCCAGAACGCGCTTCGACAGCGCGGCCAGCTTGCGATTGGTGAAGCCGGCCACCCGATTCTGTTCGTGCACCAGCAACGGTCGGCGCAACAGCCACGCGGCGAGACCGCCGGGGCCGGCCACGTAGCCGCCCATCGACAGCACGCTGCGCGGTCGCACCTGGCGCAGTACGGCCAGCGAGGCGAACAGCGCGCGCAGCAGCATCAGCGGCGCCAGCAGCCGGGTCCTGATGCCCTTGCCGCGCAGACCGCCGACGGCCACCGTGTGCAGTTCGATCCGCTGCGCCGGCACCACCGTCGTTTCCATCCCGCCGACCGCGCCCAGCCACACCACCGGCACGCCCTGCGCCCGCAGGCACTCGGCCACGGCCAGACCGGGGAAGATGTGCCCGCCGGTGCCGCCGGCCATGATCAGCACGGGTGCCTGCGTATTCATGCGGCCACCGCCTCGCGCGGTTTCGCCGCGGCGCTCGCGTCGGCGGCAGCGACAGCTGCCGGCATCCGGGTGGCCATCTGCCGCGCGTCCAGCGCGCGGTTGATCTCGTAGGTGGCGCGCAGCAGCACGCCGGCCATGGCGCAGGTCAGCGCCATCGACGAACCGCCGTAGCTGATCAGCGGCAGGGTCAGTCCCTTGGTCGGCAGCGCGCCGAGGTTCACGCCGACCGACACGAAGGCCTGCATCGCCAGCATCAGCGAGATGCCGAAGGCCACGTAGCCGGCGAAGCGCTGGCCCACCTCGACGCCCTTCAAGCCGATGTACAGGCCGCGACCCACCGCCAGTCCGAACAGGCTGATCACCAGGATCACGCCGGCCAGGCCCAGCTCCTCGCCAATCACCGCGAAGATGAAATCGGTATGCGCCTCGGGCAGGTAGGACAGCTTCAACACGCTGGAACCCAGGCCCACGCCGGTCCACTCGCCGCGACCGATCGCCATCAGCGACTGGGTCAGCTGGAAGCCGTCGTTGAACGGGTCCTTCCACGGGTCCATGAACGAGGTCAGCCGCTTCATGCGGTAGCTCTCGCCGGTCGCCGCGACATACAGCAGCGGCATCAGCGGCAGGCCCATCAGGAACAGGAAGATCGGCCGCGCGCCGCCCAGCCAGACCATCGCGATGGTCACCGCGATCACCAGCGTGGCCGAGCCGAAGTCCGGCTGCGCCAGCAGCAGCAGCACGATCAGGCCAGCCACCAGCACCGGCTTGAACAGGCCGAGGAACTTCGTCTCCACGCTGTCGCGGTGGCGCACCAGGTAGCTGGCCACGTAGATCACCAGGATCAGCTTTACCGCCTCGACCGGCTGGAACGTGGTCACCAGCAGGTTGAGCCAGCGCCGCGCGCCGTTGATGCGCATGCCGAAGTGCGGCACGAACACCGCCAGCAGCATCAGGAAGGCCAGCGCCAGCAGCGGGAACGCATATTTCTCCAGCAGCTTCAGTTCGGTGCGCATGGCCAGCGCCGCCGCGAACAGACCCAGGCTGAGGAACAGCAGGTGCTTCTTCAGGAAATAGAACGCGCCGATGTGCTGGCTGTCCGCCACCGCGATCGAGCTGGACGTCACCATCACCACGCCCACGCTGGCCAGCCCGACCAGCGCGACCAGCAGCCACAGGTCGTAGCTGCCGCGCGGCCCGGTCCGGCGTCTGGCTTGCGAGGCGTCAAACATGGGTGCCTCCTTTGGAGGCACGGGAACAGGGAATGGGAAATAGGGAATGGGCAAAAGCGCACAGACGCACGCCCTTCCGATTCCCGATTCCCGATTCCCGATTCCCGGCTTTCATCATCACCGCACCTTCAACGTGGCGAGGCCGATCAGCACCAGCACGACGCTGATGATCCAGAAGCGCACGATCACGCGGGGCTCGGGCCAGCCCTTCAATTCGAAGTGGTGGTGGATCGGCGCCATGCGGAACACGCGCTTGCCGGTGAGCTTGAAGCTGGCGACCTGGATCATCACCGAGGCGGTTTCCATCACGAACACGCCGCCCATCACCAGCAGCACGATCTCCTGGCGCACGATCACCGCGACGCAGCCCAGCGCCGCGCCCATCGCCAGCGCGCCCACGTCGCCCATGAACACCTGGGCCGGATAGGTGTTGAACCACAGGAAGCCCAGCCCCGCCCCGGCCAGCGCGCCGGTGAAGATCGCCAGCTCGCCCGCGCCGGGAATCGAGGGGATGCCCAGGTATTCGGAGAACACCTTGTTGCCGGCCAGGTAGGCGAACACGCCCAGCGCGCCGGAGACCAGCACGGTCGGCATGATCGCCAGGCCATCCAGGCCGTCGGTGAGGTTCACCGCGTTGGAGAAGCCCACGATCATGAAATAGGTGATGGCGATGAAGAACACGCCCAGCGGCAGCACCACGTGCTTGAACAGCGGCAGGTACAGCGCCGTTTCCGCCACCGGCCCGGCCGCGGCGGCATGGGGTGCGGTGTAGTAGAGGAACAGCGCCGCGCCCAGCCCGAACACCGACTGCCAGAAATACTTCCAGCGACTGGCCAGCCCACGGCTGTCCTTCAGCACCAGCTTGCGGTAATCGTCGTAGAAACCGATCGCACCGAAGCTCAGCAGCACCGCCAGCACCACCCACACGTAGCGGTTGTGCAGGTCGGCCCACAGCAAGGTGGCCACGGTGACCGACAGCAGGATCATCACGCCGCCCATGGTCGGCGTGCCGGCCTTGACCAGGTGGGTCTGCGGCCCGTCGCTGCGCACCACCTGGCCCGCCTTCAGCGCAGCCAGCCGGTTGATCAGCCACGGCCCGCACAGCAGCGACATCGCCAGCGCGGTGAGCGCGGCCATGATGGTGCGGAAGGTGATGTACTGGAACAGGTGCAGCGCGGTGAAATGCCGTGCCATCCAGTCGGCCAGCTCAAGCAGCATGGAATGCCTCCCCCTTCTTTTCTGCGCCACCGTCGATGGCGGCCACGACCTGCTCCATGCCGGCCGAACGCGAACCCTTGACCAGGCAGGTGACGCCCGCATGCAGCTGCGCCTGCAGCGCGGCGATCAGCGCCGCCTTGTCGTCGAAGTGCGTGGCGCCGGCGCCGAAGGCTTCGACCGTCGCCGCACCCAACGGACCCACCGCAAACAGGCGCTCGATGCCGCGCTCGCGCGCCATCGCGCCGATGCCTGCATGCAGCGCGCGCGCATCGGCGCCCAGCTCGGCCATGTCGCCCAGCACCAGCCAGCGCTCGCCGCCGGCCAGCAGCAGCGTGTCGACCGCCGCCGCCATCGAACCGGGGTTTGCGTTGTAGCTGTCGTCGATCACGGTCCAGCCGCCGGCAGCCACCACGCGACGCAGGCGACCGGCCACGCCGGAGGCCTGCTCGAGTCCGGCGACGATGGTGTCCAGCGGCACGTCGAGCGCCAGCGCCACCGCGGCCGCGGCCAACGCGTTGGCGATGTTGTGCCGACCGGGCAGCGCCAGCGCCACCTCGGCGTCGCCCCGGGGCGTGCTCAGCACGAAGCGCGAACCGTCCACGCGCTGCTCGATGATGTCGGCGCCCACGTCGGCCTTGTGCTCCAGGCCGAAACGCAGCACCTGGCGCGAACCGGCCAGGCCGCCGAAGAAGCTGGCGAACGCATCGTCGGCATTGATGATCGCGGTGCCGTCCACCGGCAGGGCCTGATACAGCGCCCCCTTGGTTTCGGCCACGCCCTCGATGCTGCCCATGCGCGCAAGGTGCGCCGGCGCGATGAGCGTGACGAGGCCGATATCGGGCCGTGCGATGGCAGCCAGATACGCGATGTCGCCGGGCTTGCCTGCGCCCATCTCGAACACCGCATATTCGGTGTCCGCCGGCATCGCCAGCAGGCTCAGCGGCAGGCCGAGCTCGTTGTTGTAGTTGCCGCCGCTGACATGGGTGCGGCCGTGCCGCGACAGGATCGAGGCGACCAGGGTCTTCACCGTGGTCTTGCCGTTGGAGCCGGTGATGCCGACCACGCGCACGTCGCGCTGGGCGCGCACCGCACTGGCCAGGTCGCCCAGCGCCAGTCCCGCATCGTTGACCAGCACCTGGGGCAAGTCGCTGTCGACCTTGCGCGTGACCATCGCGGCCACCGCGCCGCGCGCGGCAGCCTCGGCCAGGTAGTCATGGCCGTCGGCACGCTCACCCCTGATCGCGACGAACAGGTCGCCGGGCTTGAGCTTGCGGGTATCGATGGCCACGCCGGTGACCTCGGCATCACCCGCGAGCAGGCGGCCGCCGGTCCACACGGCGATGGTGGCGAGCGCCATCATGCGCGCTGCTCCCGTTGCCATTGCTCCAGCGCCGCACGGGCCACCAGCAGGTCGTCGAACGGATGCTTGCCGGTCGCGCCGTCCTGATAGGTCTCGTGTCCCTTGCCGGCGATCAGCACCGCGTCGCCCGGCCGGGCCAGCGCCAGCGCGTCGGCGATCGCCACCGCGCGATCGCGCTCGACCGCCATCGCTGGCGCGGCAGTCATGCCGGCCACGATTTGCGCCACGATGGCGTCGCCGTCTTCGCCGCGCGGGTTGTCGTCGGTGACGATGGCCACGTCGGCCAGCCTGGCGGCGATCTCGCCCATCAACGGACGCTTGCCGGCGTCGCGCTCGCCGCCGCAACCGAACACGCAGATCAGCTTGCCGGCGCAGTGGGCGCGCACGGCATTCAGCGCCTGCTCCAGCGCATCCGGGGTGTGCGCGTAGTCGACCACCACCAGCGGCTGGCCGTGCACGCCGCCGATCCGGCTCATCCGGCCGTTCACCGGCTGCAGCTGGGCGACCACCTCGACGATGCGCGCGAACGGTTCGCCCAGCGCGCCGAGGCTGGCCACCACGGCCAACAGGTTGGCCACGTTGAAGCGACCGATCAGCTGGCTGCGGATCACGCGGCTGCCCCACGGGGTCCGCAGATGGAAGGCCAGGCCCTCGGCCGAGGTGACGATGTCGCTGGCGGCAACTTCCGCCTCGTCGTCGCCGGTCGCACTGAAGCGCAGCAACTGCAGACCGTCGGACAGCTGACTCGTCAGCTCGCGGCCGAACGCGTCGTCGATGTTGATCACCGCGCTGCGCAGCCCCGGCCACGCGAACAGCATGGCCTTGGCGGCGCCATAGGCTTCCATGCTGCCGTGATAGTCGAGGTGGTCGCGGGTGAGGTTGGTGAACGCCGCCACTTCGAAGTCGACCGCGGCCACGCGCCCCTGCACCAGCGCGTGGGATGAAACTTCCATCGCCACATGGCTGACCCGGTCGTCGCGGAACGCCGCCAGCTGCGCCTGCACGCTGATCGCGTCGGGGGTGGTGCGCTCGCCCTCATGCAGCTGGCCGTGCACGCCTGCGCCGAGCGTGCCGATCGAGGCGGCGCGATGGCCCAGCAGGGTCAGCGCCTGGGCCAGCAGCTGCACGCAGGACGTCTTGCCGTTGGTGCCGGTGACGCCGATCAGACGCAGCGCTTCGCTGGGTCGCTGATGGAAGCGCGCGGCGATCTCGCCGACCTGCGCGTGCAGGTCGTCGATCCACAGCACCGGCACCTCGCCGACTGCCTGCGGCAGCGCACCCCTTCCGTCCTCGCCAGCTTCCCCCGCCAGCGGGGGAAGCGATTCGCCCGTCACCGGCGCCTCGGCCAGCACGATGCGCGCGCCGCGCTGCACGGCGGCAGGCGCGAAGCTGATGCCATGGGCGCGGGTGCCATGCAGCGCGAAGAACGCGTCACCGCGCTGCACGCTGCGCGAATCCAGGCTCAGGCCGGAGACCGTCATGCGCGCGGCTTCCGGCATCGCTGCCAGTTGCGCGTCGGCGATGCCCAGCAGCAATTGATCGAGGTGGCCGGTGCTCATGGCGTGTCCTCGTCCACGGGCGCGTCGTCGATCGGCGCATCCACCGGCGGCTTGCTACCGACCAGCCCGTCCGGGCTCTGCAGCGGACCGCCGACATACCAGCGGCCGATATTGTCCGGCGGCACGTCGAGCAGGCGCAGCGCACCTTCCATCACCTTGGAGAAGACCGGGCCGGACACGGTGCCGCCGTAGTAGCTGCCCTTCTGCGGGTTGTCGATCACCACCACCGCCGCCAGGCGCGGGCTGGAGGCCGGCACGATGCCGGCAAATGCCGAGGTGTAGTTGCTCTTGGCATAGCTGCCACCGGCAGCCTTGTGCGCCGTGCCGGTCTTGCCGGCCACGCTGTAGTTGGCGATGCGCGCCATCGTGCCGGTGCTGCCCGGGCCAGTCACCGTCTCCATCATCTGCAGCAGTTCGTGCGCCACCTCGGGCGAGATGATCTGTTTGACCGCGCTGTCGTTGCCCTTGATGAAGGTGGGGCTGTGCATCACGCCGCCATCGGCGATGGTGGCGTAGGCGTTGGCCAGCTGCAGCACGGTGACGTTGAGTCCGTAACCGTAGCCGAGAATGGCCTTTTCCAGCGGGCGCCAGTCGCGGCCGATGCGCAGGTAGCCGGACGCCTCGCCGGGGAAGCCGCTCTCGGTGCTGTTGCCGAAGCCGAACGCACGATAGGTGTCGTACATCAGCGAGGTGTCCAGCTGCATCGCGATGTGCGCCGCACCCACGTTGCTGGACTTGGTGATCACCCCGGTCGGGGTCAGCACGCCGTAGTTGTGGGTGTCGTGGATGTCGTGGCCCTGGAAGTACCAGTGCCCGCCGGTGGTGTCGATGAGCGGGCTGGTCGGCGTGTACTTGCCGCTGGACAGCGCCGCCGCCATCAGGATCGGCTTGATCGTCGAGCCGGGTTCGAGCACGTCGGTCATCGCCCGGTTGCGGCGCTGGCCCGGCTTGCTGCCGCCCAGTGCGTTCGGGTTGTAGGTCGGCAGGTTGACCATCGCCAGCACTTCGCCGGTGCGCACGTCGAGCACCACCATCGAGCCGGAGTCGGCCTGTGATTTCTCCAGCGTGTTCTTCAGCTCGTTGTAGGCCAGGAACTGGATGCGCCGGTCGATGCTCAGGGTGAGGTTCTGGCCGGGCTTGGGCGCGCGCACCTGCTCCAGGTCCTCGACCACGTGACCCATGCGGTCGCGGATGACGCGCTTGGCGCCCGGCTTGCCGGCCAGCCATTCGTCGTACGCCAGCTCCAGGCCTTCCTGGCCGCGGTCGTCGATGTTGGTGAAACCGAGCACGTGGGCGGTGACTTCGCCGGACGGGTAGTAGCGCTTGAATTCGCGCTGGCCGTTGATACCCGGAATGCCCAGGTCCAGCACCGCCTGTGCCGCGGCCGGCGACATCTGCCGGCGCAGGTAGACGAACTCGCGATCCGAACGCTGCGCCAGCTGCGCCTTCAGGCCGTCCGCTTCCACTCCCAGCGCCTGCGCCAGCGCGGGAATGCGCTCGTCGTTGTCCAGCACCTCGGACGGATTGGCCCAGATCGACATCATCGGCGTCGACACCGCCAACGGCTCGCCGTTGCGGTCGAAGATGGTGCCGCGCGATACCGGGATCGGCACTTCGCGCAGGAAGCGCGCATCACCCTGGCGCTGGTAGAACTCCTTGCGCACCACCTGCAGGTCGAACGCGCGCGCGACCAGGGCCGCGGAAACCAGCCCCAGCAGGCCGACCACCACGACCATGCGCCGCCGCGCACTGGGACCAGCGACGCGTCGGCGACCGGGTTGGGATGGCTTGACGTGCTTGCGCCAGCTCATCGCAGCAACCGGATGTCTTGCGGGCGCGGATCGACCATGCCCAGCTTCTGCCGGGCCTCGTCGTCGATGCGCCGGGGTTCGGCATAGGTGGCCTGCTCCAGCTCGAGCTTGCCGTATTCGATATTCAGCTCGTCGCGCTGGTTCTGCAGCGCGGTCAGGTTGACGAACAGCACGCGGCTCTCGTGGCGCGTCCACACCACGCCGAGCGCGCTGGCCAGCACGGCCACCAGCAACACCAGCAGGCAGAGGGCGCCGACGGCCTTCATGCGAGTTTCTCCGCCACGCGCAGGACGGCCGAACGCGAGCGCGGGTTCGCCGCCAGCTCGGCATCGCCCGGGAACTGCGCCTTGCCGACCGCAGCCAGTTGCGCCGGCGCGCCCTGCACCGGCGGTCCGCGGCGGCTGTTCTGCACGCGGCCGGAGTGGTCGCGGATGAACAGCTTCACCGCGCGGTCCTCCAGCGAGTGGAAGCTGATCACTGACAGGCGACCACCCGGCTTCAGCCGTTCCAGTGCGGCATTCAAGCCCTGCTGCAGGGCATCCAGTTCGCCGTTCACGCGAATGCGCAGCGCCTGGAAGCTGCGCGTGGCCGGATGCTTGCCCGGCTCGCGCCGGCCCGCCACGCGCTCGATCAACGCAGCCAGCTGGCCGGTGCGGGTGAACGGGGTGGCCTCGCGATCGGCCACGATGGCGCGGGCGATGCGCCGGCTGTGGCGTTCCTCGCCGTAGTTCCACAACACGTCGGCGATTTCGCGCTCGCTGGCCTGGGCCAGGAAGTCGGCCGCGCTCTCGCCCTGGCTGGTGTCCATGCGCATGTCCAGCGGCGCATCGGCCATGAAGCTGAAACCGCGCGCGGCCTCGTCCAGCTGCGGCGAGGACACGCCCAGGTCGAGCAGCACGCCATCGAGGCCGTGGGCGGTTTCGTCCCACTCGGCCAGGCTGGAGAAATTCGCATGGCGGATCGACACCCGCGGATCGGCGGCGAACTCGGCGCGGGCCGTGGCGATGGCGGTGGGATCGCGATCCATCAGCAGCAGGCGACCGTCGGCGCCCAGGCGCGACAGGACCTCGCGGGCGTGACCGCCGCGACCGAAGGTTCCATCGAGATAACGCCCGCCCGCATGCACGGCGAGACCCTCCACTGCTTCACCCAGCATCACCGGGATGTGCCGCAAAACTTGCTCGGCCATGCCGCACTCCCGCTCCCGTCCCACGTGTGTCGCCGCGCCGTTTACAGGCGCAGTTCGGCCATTTCGTTGGTGATGTCGTCTTCGCCGATGCTCTGGCGGATCTTGGCCAGGTGGGCCTGTTCGCTCCACAGCTCGAACTTGTTGCCCATGCCCAGCAGCACCGCCTTTTTCTCGATGCCGGTGGTGGCCCGCTGGCTGGCCGGCAGCAGAACGCGCGCCGCGCCATCGGGCTCGACCACGGCGGCGGCACCGACCAGCTTCATCTGCATGTCGCGGTGAGCCGCCTTGACCTTGGACAGGGCGTTCACCTGATCGCGCACCTTTTCCCACTCCGCATGCGGAAACAGCCACAGGCTGCCCGCCTCGAACGGGTTGTAGGTGATCACCAGGCGATTGGCGCACTCGCCCGCCACCTGCTCCCGATACGCTGTCGGGATGGTCAGGCGACCCTTGTCGTCGATGGTGATGGCGGTTTCGCCCTGGAACACGATCAGCAGACTCCACGAAAACCCACAATTTCACACTGGAGCCCACGATAATCTCGCCCCCTGAGACTGTCAAGGCAATTTCGCTTGTGAATCAATGAGTAAAGGCAAAATCCTGACCGTACATGCAGCATATTCTCAGGAACACCGGCAAGGTGTTTGAAAGCAGGGAATTTTTTGCAATCAGACCCACGCTGCTTTGGGCCGGAACGGGGTGAAATCCACGCGAAATCACCCCATTTGGCGTCCGCGGACTGAATTTCCGTTCACATGGGCGCGTCATCACCACCCCGACCAAGGCGTCGAGGTGGTGATGGCGTGCACGAAGAGGTGGAGTCGGCCTGTAAGCCGGGTTCTGTACGTCTTGCGACGCGACAGTCATTCCTCTCGGCCAGGCGTCGCCGCCTGGCTCCAGCAACCTACCCGGGAACAACGCGGGCCGCGTTATCGTTCCCCTATTTGGTCTTGCTCCGAGTGGGGTTTACCGTGCCGTACGACGTTGGCCCCGTACGCGGTGCGCTCTTACCGCACCCTTTCACCCTTGCCACGCACATCCGGAGATGCCGTTCGGCGGTCTGCTCTCTGTTGCACTGGCCGTCAGCTCACGCTGCCCAGGAGTTACCTGGCACTCTGCCCTGCGGAGCCCGGACTTTCCTCGATGCGCTTGCGCGCGACGCGACTGTCCGGCCGACTCCACGGGAAAGGATACAGGAGTGAGTGAAGAGGAGTGAGAAACGAGAGAGAAGCCGCTGCATGCGTGTTTGTCCCTACCTCACTCCTCTCCACTCACTTCTCGCTCTCGTAGAGAGATTTGCGCGGCGCCCCGCTGATCGCCGCCGCCAGCTTGGCAGCTTTCGCAGGCGGCAATTCCTCGCGCAGGATCGCGAAGATGCGCCGGCCTTCGGCGAGCTTCGCATCGGCTTCCTCGCCGCGCCCCGCCACCAGGATCACGTGTTCGCCGCGCTGCTGGTCCGGATCGCTGACGACCCGCGCCGCCAGCTCCGCCAGCGGCTCGCCCAGCACGGTTTCGAACATCTTGGTCAGCTCGCGCGCCAGCACGGCCTCGCGATCGGCGCCGAACACGTCGCGCATGTCGGCCAGGCTTTCGGCGACGCGGTGCGACGACTCGTAGAAAATCAGCGTGCGCGGATCGCCGGCCAGTTCCTGCAGGCGACTGCGCCGCGCCGCCGCCTTCGGCGGCAGGAAACCCTCGAACACGAAACGGTCACTGGGCAGGCCGGCCACCGACAGGGCCGCGATCGCCGCGCACGCGCCCGGCACCGGAACGCAGCGGATGCCTGCGGCGCGCGCGGCGCGCACCAGCCGAAAGCCCGGGTCGCTGATCAGCGGCGTGCCCGCGTCCGAGATCAGCGCCACCGAATCACCGGCCTGCATCCGGCGCACGATCGCATCCACCGCATCGCGCTCGTTGTGGTCGTGCAGTGCGAGCAGCGGCGTATCTATGTTGTGGTGAACCAGTAGCGGGCGGCTGTGGCGGGTGTCTTCCGCCGCGATCACCGCCACCGCGCGCAAGGTGGCGATCGCCCGTGCTGAAAAATCGTCGCGATGACCGATGGGCGTGGCCACCACCCACAAAAACCCTGACTGAACCGATGACATCTGCAAACTCCTGCACCACGGGGCGACAATCCAATCCGTTATGATCGCGCATTGACGACCATGACGACCAAGGGATTTCCCATGCGCTTCATGCGCCACTCGCGCGTCGCCGCGACTGCCTTGCTGTTTTCGCTGTTGCTGGCCGCCTGCGTGCCCAGCAATGCGCCACGCTCGCCGGCGGAGCTTGCCGCGGCGCAGAGTGCCGCCGCACTGGCCACGCAGGGCCAGTTCGACCAGTCCGCGCAGGCATGGCTCGCGCTGGCCGGGCAATCGCGCGGACACGCCGACAGCTATCGCCTGTACGCCGCCGAGGCGTGGCGCGAGGAAGGCCAGCTCCAGCGCGCCGCACCCGTGCTCGCCGGCATCAAGCGGCAGAACCTTGCCGGTGACGAACCGGTACGACTGGACCTGCTGCGCGCCGAACTGGCACTGGACCAGCACGATGCGGCCACCGCGCTGCGGTTGACCACGCAACCCCGGGTCACCATCCCGGCGGCGCTGCAGCCGCGCCTGCTGGAATTCCGCGCTCGCGCGATGGCCGCCAGCGGCGACCCGTGGGGTGCCGCGCGAACCCGCGTGGAGCTGGACGGACAGCTCAGCGGCTTCGACCACGGCCAGAATCGCCAGCAGATCCTCGCCCTGCTGGGCCAGGTCGGCGTCGATTCGCTGAAGCAGCGCGCCGCCGGCATGCAGCGCGGCGACCGCATGCTGCCGTGGGTGAACGAGGCGCTCAGCCAGCTCGGCGTCACCGTGGCGCAGCCGACCCCCGACCTCCAGCAACCGGTCGGCACCTTGCTGCCCGGCGCCGACGCCAACGTGCGCGAGGGCTACAAGGTGCCCACCCAGGTGGCCCTGCTGTTGCCCAACGACGGCAATTACGCCGCCGCCAGCACGGCGATCCGCGAAGGTTTCTTCGCGGCCTATCTCGATGCCGGCCGCAATCACGCGCCGCGCCCCTCGGTACGGGTCTACGACAGCCAGGGCACCGCCGACGGCGCGCTCAAGGCGTATCAGCAGGCCGTCAGTGACGGCGCGCGACTGGTCGTCGGCCCGCTGACCCGCACTGAAGTCGCCGCCGTGTTCGGCCAGGCGCAGCTGCCGGTTCCGCTGCTGGCCCTGAATCATCCTGACGACAAGCAACTGCCCGCCGGCGACACCAGCGAATTCGGCCTGCTGCCGGAGACCGAGGGCGCGCAGGCTGCCGATCACATGATCGAACGGGGCATCCGCAAGGCCTACGTGATGGTCTCGGTCGACGACTTTGCCCAGCGTGCAGCCAGCGCGTTCAAGGCGGAGCTGACGGCCCGCGGCGGCGAGTTGCTGGGTTCGATCACCCTGCCGCCCGGAGTCACCAGCTACGCCGATGTCATTGCCGGGATGCGACTGCCGACGGCACCGGCGACCGCCGAGCCCGCAGCCAGCGCCAGCACGGCGCAGCCGGACAATCCGGTGGTGGTGGACAGCGGCATCTTTATCAGCATGCGCCCGCAACAGGCGCGGCTGCTGTTGCCGCAGTTGCACATCGCCCGGGTCGGCCTGCCGGTATTCGGCACCTCGCACGTCTATGAAGGCAGCGACGACTCCGCCGCGAATCGCGACCTGGACGGCCTGGAATTCTGCGACGCACCGTGGCTGTTCGACGCCCAGCCGGGACTGCCCAGCCACGACGACATCGCCACGCGCCTGCCCGCGGCCCGGGGCGGCGCCGCGCGGCTGTTCGCCTTCGGCATGGATGCCTGGAACCTGGTGCCCTACATCGAATGGATGCGCGCCCATCCGGGCAGCTACCTGCCGGGCGCCAGCGGCCAGCTCGCCGCCGACCAGTTCGGCCGCGTGCGCCGCGTGCTGATCTGGGCGCGCTTCCAGGATGGCCTGGCGCGTCCGCTGGGCGGCAGCCTGCAGATGGACGACATGCCATCGACCGCACCGCCCGCCAACGCCGAGCCGGTGCCGGCGAGTCCGTCGTCCAGCGGAACCTTCCAGCCCGAATCGCGCTGATGCGCGCGGCCGGCGACGACTTCGAGCAACGCGCCTGCGTCGCGCTCGAACGCGCCGGCCTGAAGCTGCTGGCGCGCAACTACAACACCCGCCACGGCGAGCTGGACCTGGTGATGCGCGACGGCGGCACCGTGGTCTTCGTCGAGGTGCGCTACCGCAAGAGCGCCAGCCACGGCGACGCCGCCACCTCGGTCACCGCCGCCAAGCAGGGCAAGCTGATACTCGCGGCACAACACTGGCTGGCCGCGCACCCGCAACATGCGCGGGCGGCCTGTCGTTTCGACGTGGTCAGCTACGACGGCCCGCTCGACGCGCTGCAGCGGCAATGGCTGCGTGGTGCATTCGAGGCGGGCTGAACCCCGCCCGGTGCGATAATCGCGGCATGACCCTGCCCGCCTCCCTGCTCGACAGCCTGCGCACGATCTTTCCCGGCGACGCACTGGACAGCGGTGACGACGCCCTGCGTATCGCGGCGCGCGACCACTCGCGCCACGCGCATCGACCTGACGTCGTGGTCCATCCCGCCACGCACGCCCAAGTGGAGTCGCTGGTGCGCACCTGCCGCGAACATCGCGTGCCGCTCACCGCGCGCGGCGGCGGCACCAGTTCCACCAGCGCCTCGGTGCCGCTGGCCGGTGGCGTGGTGGCGAATTTCCAGCGCATGGATCGGATCGTGCGCATCGCGCCGGACGATCGCCTCGCGGTGGTCGAGCCGGGCGTCACCAACGAGGCCCTGCAGCAGGCGCTGGCGCCGCACGGATTCTTCTGGGCGCCCGATCCCGGCTCGGCGCCGTGGTGCACGATAGGCGGCAACCTCGCCTGCAACGCGGGCGGGCCGCGCGCGCTGAAGTACGGCGCCACCCGCGACAACGTGCTGGGCCTGCGCGCGGTGGCCGGCACCGGCGCGGGATTCGTCGCCGGCACGCACACCACCAAGGATTCCACCGGCTACGACCTGACCCGCCTGCTGGTCGGCTCGGAAGGCACGCTGGCACTGATCACCGAGGCGACGCTGAAACTCACCCCCCGGCCCGCTGCCGTGCGCTCGCTGCGTGCCACCTATCGCGACACGGCCAGCGCGGCGCAGGCGGTGGCGCGCATCATGGCGCAACCGGTGACGCCCGCGGCGCTGGAGTTCATGGATGCGCTGGCGCTCAAACTGGCCCGCGACCACGCACCGGACGCCGACGTGCCCGAAGCGGGAGCGTTGCTGCTGATCGAGGTCGATGGCACGCCGGAGACCGTGGGCTTTGCGCAGCACGCGGTGGCACGCGCCGCGCGCGGCGAAGGCCTGATCGCGCTGGACGTCGCGGCCGACGCCGGCGAGAACGCCGCATTGTGGGCCGCGCGCAAGGCGCTCTCGTTCGCCCAGCGCGCGGTGACCGAGCACAAGATCAACGAGGACGTGGTGGTGCCGGTGAGCCGCCTGCCCGAACTGGTCGCCGGCGCGCAGGCGCTGGCCGCCAGGCACGCGGTGCCGCTGGTGTGCTTCGGCCACGCCGGCAACGGCAACCTGCACGTGAACCTGCTGCCTCGCGACGTCGACGAGATCGAACGCGGCTACGCCGCACTGCCCGAACTGTTCGCCCTGGTGATCGCGCTGGGCGGCACGCTGTCGGGCGAACACGGCATCGGCGTGGTGAAGCGCGACTACCTGCCGCTGGCGTTGGGCGAGTCGACCATCGCGCTGATGCGCTCGGTCAAGGCCGCGTTCGATCCGGACGGCATCCTCAATCCGGGCAAGGTGGTTTGAGGGCCGGGAATGGGGAATAGGGAATAGGGAATGGAGAAGAAAAGAAAGCCGGGCCCGATGCAGCAACAGCGCGACATGGACGCCTTGCTGGCGGAGATCCGCTGCGGGCACACCTGCGCGATGCAGCAGCCGCCGGGGCGGCGGCCGGTGCTGCAGGCGTCGACCCGGTCGCGGCTGCTGATCGTCAGCCAGGCGCCGGGGCGCAAGGTGGAGGAAAGCGGCATTCCGTTCGACGACGTCAGCGGCGAGCGCTTGCGCGACTGGCTGCAGATCGACCGCGCCACCTTCTACGACGCCGATCGCGTGGCGATCGTGCCGATGGATTTCTGTTTCCCGGGCAAGGGCAAGAGCGGCGACCTGCCGCCGCGGCCGGCGTGCGCCGCGATCTGGCATCCGCGCCTGTTTTCGCTGCTCACCGGCGTGCAACTGACCCTGGCCATCGGACAGTACGCCCAGGTCGGCATGCTCGGCGACGCGCGCGACGCCACGCTTACCGACACCGTGCGCAACTGGCGCACGCACCTGGCCCGCGGCGTGCTGCCGCTGCCCCACCCGAGTCCGCGCAACCGGCCGTGGGTGATGCACAACCCGTGGTTCGAGGCCGAGCTGCTGCCGGTGCTGCGCCAGCGCGTGGCCGATGTGCTGGCCGTGCCGGGGTGAGCGGCCGGAACGAGCTGCCGCATTGCACCTTGCCGCCCGGCGCCGGCGTCGTCTAACCTGCCCCGCTACAACATTGTGGCCACGGGGCCGACCCCGGCCTTGCAGGGGAATCCTCGTTCATGAGCCTCAAGCTCCGTCTCACCGTACTCAATTTCTTCCAGTACTACATCTGGGGCGCGTGGCTGCTGACCATCGGCACCTGGTGGTTCCAGACCCAGCACTGGTCGGGCACCAGCTTCGGCGCGATCTTCTCGACCATGGGCATCGCCTCGCTGTTCATGCCCTCGCTGGTCGGCATCGTGGCCGACAAGTGGATCAACGCCGAACGCCTGTACGGCATCCTGCAGATCTGCGGCGCCGCGGTGCTGTTCTCGATCCCGCACGTGCAGGGCCCGGAGCAGATGTTCTGGGTGATGCTGTTGAACATGTGCTTCTACATGCCGACCATCTCGCTGGCGATCACGGTGACCTACAACGCGCTGAAGCAGGACGGCCTGGACGTGGTGAACACCTACCCGCCGATCCGCGTGTGGGGCACGATCGGCTTCATCGCCGCCACCTGGACCACCAGCCTGCTCGGCTTCAAGGCCTCGCCCGCGCAGTTCCACGTGGCCGCGGCCGCCTCGCTGCTGCTGGGCCTTTATGCGTTCACCCTGCCCAAGTGCCCGCCGCGGCTGCGCGCCGAGGAAGGCCGCGGCCTCGCCGACCGGCTGGGGCTGACCTCGTTCACCCTGTTCAAGAACCGCAACATGGCGGTGTTCTTCATCTTCGCCATGCTGCTGGGCGCGGCGCTGCAGCTGACCAACGCCTATGGCGACGCCTTCCTCAGCGACTTCGTCAAGGTGCCCGAGTACGCCAACCTGCTGGCGGTGAAGTACTCCACCATCATCATCTCGATCTCGCAGTTCTCCGAAACCGCCTTCATCCTGACCATCCCGTTCTTCCTGAAGCGCTTCGGCATCAAGGCGGTGATGACGATGAGCATGCTGGCCTGGGTGCTGCGCTTCGGCCTGTTCGCGTTCGGCGATCCGGCCGGCGGACTGTGGATGATCGTGCTCTCGTGCATCATCTACGGCATGGCCTTCGACTTCTTCAACATCTCGGGCTCCCTGTTCGTGGAAAGCCAGGCCGACCCGAAGATCCGCGCCAGCGCCCAGGGCCTGTTCATGCTGATGACCAACGGCATCGGCGCGGTGCTGGGCAGCCTGATCGCCGGCTTCGTGATCGACCACTTCTTCACCAACCACCAGTGCGACGACACCGTGGCGATCTGCAAGGACTGGCCCGGCATCTGGCTGGCCTTCGCCGGCTATTCGCTGGTGATGGCGCTGCTGTTCGTGCCGCTGTTCAAGCACCGGCACGACCGCGGGGCCGCGCAGCGGGCGGTGCCCACGCACTGATCGCCGCGTCGCGGCAGCCGCGGGCCGCTACAATGCGCCGATGCGCATCGGCCCCTACCTGATCGACCCGCCCGTGGTGCTGGCCCCGATGGCCGGCGTCACCGACAAGCCGTTCCGGCTGCTGTGCAAGCGGCTGGGCGCGGGCCTGGCCGTGTCGGAGATGACCAATGCCGATCCGCGGCTGTGGCATACGCGCAAGTCGCTGCGGCGGATGGACCACGAGGGCGAGCCCGAGCCGGTCAGCGTGCAGATCGCCGGCTACGACCCGGCGATGCTGGCCGAGGCGGCGCGCTTCAACGTGGCCAACGGCGCGCAGATCATCGACATCAACATGGGCTGCCCGGCGAAGAAGGTGTGCAACGTGTGGTCGGGCTCCGCGCTGCTGCAGGACGAGCCGCTGGTGGCGCGCATCGTCAAGGCGGTGGTCGACGCCGTCGAGGTGCCGGTGACGCTGAAGATCCGCACCGGCTGGGATCGGCAGAACCGCAACGCGCTGAACATCGCCCGCATCGCCCAGGACAACGGCATCGCCGCGCTGGCCGTGCACGGGCGCACCCGCGCCGACAAGTACGAGGGCGAGGCCGAATACGCCACCATCGCCGCGGTGAAGGCTGCCGTGCGCATTCCGGTGCTGGCCAATGGTGACGTCAACACGCCGCAGCAGGCCAGGCACGTGCTGGACGCCACCGGCGCCGACGCGCTGATGATCGGCCGCGGCGCCCAGGGCCGGCCGTGGATCTTCCGCGAGGTCGCCCATTACCTCGCCACCGGCGAATTGCTGGCCGAGCCGGAGCCGGCCGAAGTCGGCAGCATCCTGCTCGGCCACCTCGAACAGCTGTACGCGTTCTACGGCGAACAGGCCGGCGTGCGCATCGCGCGCAAGCACCTGGGCTGGTACGCGAAGGATCGGCCGGAAAACGCCGCGTTCCGGCAGGTGGTCAACCGGGCGGAAACTGTCCACGAACAGTTGCGGCTGACCCGCGATTATTTCGCAGCGCTCGCTGCCGGCGACCGGCTGGCCGCCTGAACCCGCAGCCGTCCAGACGGCTGAACACGCGCCTAACCCCGCAGGGACGGAAATCGGCGCAAGCTGCAAAACCCGGAGCGGGGATGTATCATGCCCGACTTCATTTATCTTTCTATCCGAACAAAGGGATATAGACCGCGATGTCCAACTACCTGTTCACCTCCGAATCGGTCTCCGAAGGCCATCCGGACAAAGTTGCCGACCAGATCTCCGACGCCGTCCTCGACGCGATCGTCGCGCAGGACCCGCGCGCCCGCGTGGCCTGCGAAACCATGGTCAAGACCGGCGTGGCGATCGTCGCCGGCGAGATCACCACCGATGCGTGGATCGACCTGGAAGCGATCACCCGCAAGGTGATCCTGGACATCGGCTACGACTCCAGCGACGTCGGCTTCGACGGCGCCACCTGCGGCGTGATCAACCTGATCGGCAAGCAGTCGCCCGACATCAACCAGGGCGTGGACCGCAAGAAGCCGGAAGAACAGGGCGCGGGCGACCAGGGCCTGATGTTCGGCTACGCGACCAATGAAACGAAGGACTTCATGCCCGCCGCGATCTACTACTCGCACCGCCTGGTCGAGCAGCAGGCCAAGGTGCGCAAGAAGAAGAACTCGCCGCTGCCGTGGCTGCGCCCGGACGCCAAGAGCCAGGTCACCCTGCGCTACGAGAACGGCATCGCCACCGCGATCGACGCCGTGGTGCTGTCGACCCAGCACGACCCGAGCGTGAAGCAGAAGGACCTGATCGAGGCCGTGCGCGAGGAAATCCTCAAGCCGGTGCTGCCGGCCAAGCTGCTGCACAAGGGCACCAAGTTCCACATCAACCCGACCGGCAAGTTCGTGATCGGCGGGCCGGTGGGCGACTGCGGCCTGACCGGCCGCAAGATCATCGTGGACACCTACGGCGGCTGGGCCCGTCACGGTGGCGGCGCGTTCTCGGGCAAGGACCCGTCCAAGGTCGACCGTTCGGCCGCCTACGCCGCGCGCTACGTGGCCAAGAACATCGTCGCCGCCGGCATCGCCGACCGCTGCGAAGTGCAGGTGAGCTACGCGATCGGCGTGGCGCATCCCACCTCGATCTCGGTCACCACCTTCGGCACCGGCAAGATCAGCGACGAGAAGATCGAGAAGCTGATCCGCAAGCACTTCGACCTGCGTCCGTTCGGCATCCTGCAGATGCTCGACCTGATCCACCCGATGTACCAGCAGACCGCCAGCTACGGCCACTTCGGCCGCACCCCGCGCGACCTGGTCGACGCCAACGGCAACAAGTTCACCTCGTTCTCGTGGGAAAAGACCGACCGCGCCGAGGCGCTGCGCAAGGATGCGAAGCTGAAGTAGGCGACATCCTCCAGCGACATGAAACGGGCCGCCCTGTGCGGCCCGTTTCTTTTGGGGCCTTGCCAACGCGAGCAAGGACGCGGCTACCGCTACAATGGGCGGATGTCTCTTATCCAATTGCAACGCGTCGACTTCAGCATCGGCGGCCCACTCCTGCTCGAACACGTCGATCTGTCGATCGAGGCGAACGAGCGGGTCTGCATCGTCGGTCGCAACGGCGAAGGCAAATCCACCCTGATGAAGCTGATCGCCGGCGAGCTGCATGCCGACGACGGCGAGGTGCGCGTGCAGAACGGCATCGTGGTCGCGCGGATGGCGCAGGAGGTGCCGCACGGCACCGAAGGCAGCGTGTTCGACGTGGTCGCCGAGGGCCTGGGTGACCTGGGCCGCTTGCTGGCGCGTTATCACCACCTGCTCGACACCGGCGACTTCGACGCGCTGGGCGACGTGCAGCACGAGATCGAGGCGCAGCACGGCTGGGACCTGGACCGCCGCGTCAGCGACGTGATCACCCAGCTGGAACTGCCCGGCGAGACCGACTTCGCCGCCCTTTCCGGCGGCATGAAGCGCCGCGTGCTGCTGGCCCAGGCGCTGGTGCGCAAGCCCGACGTGCTGCTGCTGGACGAGCCGACCAACCACCTGGACATCGAGGCGATCGGCTGGCTGGAGAGCTTCCTCAAGCAGTTCGCCGGCAGCATCATCTTCGTCACCCATGACCGCAGCTTCCTGCGCGCGCTGGCCACCCGCATCGTCGAGATCGATCGCGGCCAGCTCACCGACTGGCCGGGCGACTACGACAACTACCTGCGTCGCCGCGAGGAACGCCTGCACGCCGAAGCGCAGGCCAACGCGCTGTTCGACAAGAAGCTGGCGCAGGAGGAAGTGTGGATTCGCCAGGGCATCAAGGCCCGGCGCACCCGCAACGAGGGCCGCGTGCGCGCGCTGAAGGCGCTGCGCAACGAGCGCGCCGAGCGGCGCAACCTGGGCGGCAACGTGAAGATGACCGCCGCCAACGCGCAGTCTTCCGGCAAGAAGGTGATCGACCTCAAGCATGTGCACCAGGCCTACGACGGCCGTGTGCTGATCGACGACCTCTCGACCACCATCCTGCGCGGCGACCGCATCGGCATCATCGGCCCCAACGGCGCCGGCAAGAGCACCCTGCTGAAGATCATGCTGGGGGAACTGACGCCGCTGCGCGGCACGGCCGAGCTGGGCACGTCGATCCAGATCGCCTACTTCGACCAGCACCGGCTGCAGCTCAACGACTCGCTCAACGCGCTGGACAACGTGGCCGAGGGCCGCGAGTTCATCGAACTCAATGGCCAGCGCAAGCACATCATCGGCTACCTGCAGGATTTCCTGTTCTCGCCCGAACGCGCCCGCGCGCCGATCACCCGCCTGTCCGGCGGCGAACGCAACCGCCTGCTGCTGGCCAAGCTGTTCGCCCAGCCGTCCAACCTGCTGGTGATGGACGAACCGACCAACGACCTCGACGTGGAAACGCTCGAACTGCTGGAAGAGTTGCTGACCGACTACCAGGGCACCCTGCTGCTGGTCTCGCATGACCGCGCCTTCCTCGACAACGTGGTGTCCAGCACCCTGGTGCTGGAGGGCGAGGGCCGGATCGGCGAATACGTGGGCGGCTACAGCGACTGGCTGCGCCAGCGGCCGGCTCCGCGCGGCACCACCGCGACCGGCAAGTCCCCTGCCCCCGCCCCGGTCGCACCGCCGGCAGCGAAGCGCAAGCGCAGCTTCAAGGAACAGCACGAGCTGGAACAGTTGCCCAAGCGCATCGAGCAACTGGAAACCGACATCGCCACGCGCACCGCCGCGATGAACGAGCCCGCATTCTTCCAGCAGGACAGCGCCGTCATCGTCAAGGCCAACGAGGCCCTGGTGGCGGTGCAGGCGGAACTCGACGCGGCTTACGCGCGCTGGTCGGAGCTGGACGACTGATTGGGGTCGGGGGAAGAGCTTTCCCCCCATCCGCCCTTCGGGCACCTTCCCCCGCAGGCGGGGGAAGGAAGCATGCGTCGAGGCCCCACCGCTTCCTTCCCCCGTGCAACGGGGGAAGGTGCCCGAAGGGCGGATGGGGGCCGCCGCTTCCCCGTCGTATCATCCGCTGACTCATTCGCGGACCTCGCCATGTACACGCTCTACTACTCCCCCGGTTCGGCCAGCATGCTGGTGCATCTGGTACTGCTCGAAATCGGCGCGCCGCACGTGCTGGAGCGCGTGGACCTGGACGCCGGCCAGCAACGCAGCGCGGCCTATCTCGCACTGAACCCGAACGGCGTGGTGCCGACCCTGGTCATCGACGGCGTGCCGCATGGCGAAGCGGCGGCACTGGCGATGCTGCTGGCCGAACGGCATCCCGAGGCCGCGCTGGCGCCTGCGCTGGCCAGCGCGCAACGTGCCGATTGCCTGCAGCGGATGTTCCACCTGGCCAACGCGCTGCAGCCGCTGTTCCGCCAGTGGTTCTACCCCGGCGACCACCTGCCCGACGCCAGCGATGCCGTGAAGGAAGCCGCGCGCATCGGCATCGAGAAGTGCTGGTCGCAGCTCGATGCCCACCTCGCCACGCAAGGCCCGTACATGCTGGGCGAGCGCTTTGGCATCGTCGACCTCTACGTCCTGATGCTGATGCGCTGGTCGCGCAACATGCCAAGGCCCGCGACGAGCTGGCCGCATCTGGCCGCACTGGCCACGCGACTGAAGGCCCGTCCGTCGTGGAAGCAGGTCTGTGCGGTCGAAGGCCTGGTCGAGTGGGCCTGAGCGGATGAGCGACGCCCCCGGCACCGACGCCTGGGCGGTCTACCTGCTCAAATGCGCCGATGGCCGCGTCTACACCGGCATCGCCCGCGATCCCGCACAGCGCTACGCGAAGCACCTCGCCGGCAAGGGCGCCCGCTTCACCCGCTCCAATCCGCCGCGGCAGTTGCTGGGCTGGGTGTGGGTCGCCAGCCACGGCGACGCGCTGCGGCTGGAGATGGCCTGGAAACGCCTGCCGCGGGCGCAACGCATCGCGGCGCTGCGGGAAGGCATGTCGGCGTGACGCGCACGAACGCGTGCTAGCATCAGCCGTGAAGGGGAGTAGCTCCCACTCGCTGTCACCGTCAATACGGGCTTGACCCCGGTGCAGCGGCAAACCGCCAGGTTTGCGAGCAAGACCTTCGCCGTCCCACGGCGAAGCTGCGTCCATCACGAACGCCTTTGACGCCGTGGCTCCACCGCGCGACCACCCTGTCCTGCAGCCACCCACCTCAAAGAGATCCCCATGGAATCACTGGCCAATCCCGAAATCTGGATCGCCCTCGCGACGCTGACCGCACTGGAGCTGGTGCTCGGCATCGACAACATCATTTTCATCTCGATCCTGGCGGGCAAGCTGCCGCCGGAGCAACGGGACAAGGCGCGCCGGCTCGGCATCGTGCTGGCCGCGATCACCCGGCTGGGCCTGTTGATGGCGATCGCCTGGATCGTCGGGCTGACCGCGCCGCTGTTCTCGCTGTTCGGCCACGCCTTCTCGTGGCGTGACCTGATCCTGGTCGGCGGCGGCCTGTTCCTGATCGGCAAGGCCACCCACGAAATCCACCAGAAGCTGGAAGGCGCCAGCGAGCAGGTGACGGTGGGCGCCGCCACCGCGACGTTCGGCGGCGTGATCGTGCAGATCATGCTGCTCGACATCGTGTTCTCGCTGGACTCCATCATCACCGCGGTGGGCATGGTCGACGAGCGCTGGGTGATGGTCACCGCGATCCTCGCCTCGATCGGTTTCATGCTGGCGTTTGCCCGGCCGATCGGCGAGTTCGTGGAGCGCCATCCCACGGTCAAGGTGCTGGCGCTGAGCTTCCTGATCATGATCGGCCTGGTGCTGGTGGCCGACGGTTTCGGCCAGCACATTCCCAAGGGCTACATCTACGCCGCGATGGCCTTCTCGGTGTTCGTGGAGCTGATCAACCTGTGGATTCGGCAGCGCGCGAAGCGGCAGGTGGCGCCGGTGGCGCTGCACGAGAAGTACACCGGCGGCGACGCCGGCTAGTCGCGCGCCAGCTCCAGCGGCAACCACAGCTGGGCGACGGCTCCGGGCGCGCCTTCGCGGGCGCCCAGGCTGACGCCGCCTTCGTGTGCTTCGGCGATCTGCCGCACCAGGGCCAGGCCGATGCCGGAGCCGCCGGGCTTGGTGGTGAAGAACGGCACGAACAGGTTGTCGCTGCCGGGCAGGCCGGGGCCATCGTCGAGGATCTCGATCAGCACACGCTCGCCCTCGCTGCGCCAGCGCATCACCACCTCGCCCTTGCCGTTGAGGCTCGCCTCGACGGCGTTGCGCAGCAGGTTGATCAGCGCCTGTTCGAGCTGGTCGGGGTCGGCCTGCAGCGACAGCGGCGGCCCGTCTTCGACCCGCACCGCGAGGCGCTGCTCCAGCCGCGCCACCGCCGCGATGCGCTCGGCCAGGTCGACGCTCCGCTTCTGCGGCGGCGGCAGCGCGGCCAGCTTGCTGTAGCCGGCCAGGAAACGGGCCAGCGATTCGGCGCGGTTGCCGATCACCTGCAGGCCGCCACGGGCATCCTCGCGCCAGTCGTCGGGCAGCGGTTCGCGCGCGACCAGGCTCGCCAGCGTGCCGGCCAGAGAATGGATCGACGCCAGCGAGTTGTTGACCTCGTGGCCAAGCACGCGCAGCAGCCGCTGCCAGGCCTGACGCTCTTCCTCGCGCAGCGCGCGGCCGACGTCGTTGACGACCAGCAGCTGGCCGTTGCGGCCTTCGTTGCGCAGCGGCGCGTGGCGAATCTCGAAGCGGCCGCTGCGGCCGGGAAACACGTGCCGCACGACTTGCGCCGATGGCGCGGCGAGCAGCGCATCGAGGCCCAGCTCGTCCGCGCGGCGGCCCATCAGCGCATGGCGCTCGCCGGTGAGCAGGCGTTGCGCGGCGGGATTGAGCAGGCGCAGGCGGACATCGCTGTCGAACACGAACACGGCGCTGTCCAGCGAGGCCAGCGTCTTGCCCAGCAGGCGCGCCGAATCCTCCGATTGCAGGCGCTCGCGCTGCAGCCGGTCGGCCAGCGCGTTGATGTCGTAGATCGCCTCGCCCAGCGCGCCGCCACTCACCCCGCGCAGGCTGTAGTCACCTTCGCGCAGCGCTTCGAGCAGGCCGACCAGGGTGTACAGCGGATACACCACGCGCCGGTGCTGCCAGCGGGCGAGCATCGCGGTGAGCACCAGCACGGCGACGGCGAGCAGCCAGCACAGTTCGACCTCGGGCCGCCCCGTCAACAGCACGATCGCCAGCGCCGCCAGCGCAGGCAACGCCACCAGCCAGCCGCCGGACAGCACGCGCCGCTCGAATGCGGGCATGCGCGCGCGGCGCCGCGATGACGCCCTGGTCACGGGTTCAGCCATCGTCGTCACTGGCGGGATCGCGCAGCGCGTGTTTTTCCATGCGGCGGTAAAGCGTCTGCCGGGTGATCCCCAGCGCATCGGCGGCATGCTGCAGGTTGCCGTCGTGGCGTTCCAGCGCGCGCCGCACCAGATGCGCCTCGGCCTGGTCGATGGTCATGTCGTCCAGTTCCGTCGACGTCGCCGCCGTGCCACCACCCGGGCCGGGACCGAAAGCCAGCGCCGAGTCGCTGACCAGATCCTGCTCGGCCAGCAGCGCGGCGCGTTCCATCAGGTGGCCCAGCTCGCGCACGTTGCCCGGCCAGCGCCAGGCCAGCAGCGCGCGCTCGGCCGACGGCGCCAGGCGCAGATCGTGACGGCCATAACGCGCGGCGCTGCGTTCGAGAAAACTGCGCGCCAGTGGCAGGATGTCGTCGCGGCGCTCGCGCAGCGGCGGCAGGCGGATTTCCAGCGTGTTGAGCCGATACAGCAGGTCCTTGCGGAAGCGCCCCGCCTCCACCTCGACGGCCAGGTCGGCATTGGTGGCCGAGACCAGCCGCACATCCGCGCTCTGCGTGCGCGAGGAACCCAGCCGCTCGAACTCGCCATCCTCCAGCACGCGCAGCAGCTTCGGCTGCTGCGAGATCGGCACGTTGCCCACTTCGTCGAGGAACAGCGTGCCGCCGTCGGCCAGCTCGTAGCGCCCGATGCGTTCGCTCTTGGCGTCGGTGTACGCGCCGCGCACGTGGCCGAACATTTCCGACTCGAACACGTTCTCGGCGATGCCGCCCATGTTGACCTTGACCAGCGCCTTCGCCGCACGCCGCGACTGCGCGTGCAGCGCCTGCGCGATGACGCCCTTGCCGGTGCCGTTCTCGCCCAGCACCAGCACGTTGGCGTCGCTGGGCGCGACCCGCGCCACCAGTTCCATCACCCGGCGCATCGCCGGCGACTCGGCGATCAACGCTTCGCCGCCGCCGCGCAGCAGCGCGTTCTCCGCCTCCAGCCGGCGCTGCCGCCGCGCGCCCTCGCCCAGCGCGATCTGCGTGCGCACGATGCTGAGCACGCGCGCGTTGTCCCACGGCTTCTCGATGAAATCGCCGGCGCCGCGGCGCAGCGCATCCACCACCAGCGGCACGTTGCCCCACGCCGTCATCACCACCACCGGCAGCTCCGGCACGTGCTGGCGCAACGCATCGAGCAGGGCCAAGCCCTCCTCGCCCGAGGTGGTGTCGCGGGTGTAGTTGAGGTCGATCAGCGCGCAGCTGAAATCGCGCTGGCGCACCGCTTCCAGTGCGGCCGAGGGACCATCCACGCCCACGCTGGCGAAGCCCTCGGACTTCAGCAGCAGGCGCAAGGCCTCGCGCACGTCGGCCTGGTCGTCGACCAGCAGGACGGTGGGATTCGATTCGCGTGTCATGTCGTTCCGTTCACGGGTTCAGCAAAGCATATCGGCTCCGGTGCGCAGGAGCGCATCAGTCGTAGCGCAGCGCAATGGCCGGCGCCACGCGCAACGCGCGAATCATCGGCACCAGTGACGCAAACATCGCCACCAGCACCACCACCAGCAGCACCGGCACGAACACCCGCATGTCATACGCCTGCGTGTGCAGGTTGGGGTCGGCCAGCAGGCCCGACCACGGCCACGCCAGCAGCAGACCGATGCCCAGCCCAAGGCCCAGCTGCCACAGCAACTGCCGCGCGACCTCGCGCACGATGGCGGCGTTGCCCGCACCGATCGCGCGGCGTATCCCGAATTCCCGCGTGCGCTGCGCCACCGAAAAGGCCAGCACGCCATACAGTCCGGCAGCCGCGAGCAGCAGCGCGATCAGACCCAGCGCGCTGAACACCTGGGTCAGCACCAGCAAGCCGATCCGTCCGGAAGCCATCAGGTGCGACTGGCTGTGCACGTAGTGCACCGCGGCCTGCGCATCCACGCTGCGCACCAGTGCCGTGAGGCGCGGCCCGTAGGCATGGGCATCCGCCCGCGTGCGCACGGCCAGGCCAACGGCGGCCAGCGGCGACATCCCCTGCGACTGCTGCAGCGGTACCAGGAATCCCGGCACCGATCGCTCCATCTGGGTATCCAGCTGCAGCGGCTCGATCACGCCGACCACGGTGACGGTGGTCGCCCACGGCTGCTCGGGATAGAGCACCAGCGATTGACCCACCGCCTCCTGGCCAGGCCACAGTGCGACGGCGGTCTTGTGATCGATCACCGCGACCGGCTGGCTGCCGGCACGATCGCGCGTATCGAAGAACCGGCCGGACAGCAGGTGCACGCCGTAGGTGTCGAGGAAGTGCCCGTCGACGATACCCATCTGCGCTTCGGTCCAGCCGCCGGACGGACGTGACCTTCCCTTCGCGCCGATCATTTCGTGGCTGCCCAGCCGCGCACCGGGCACGGTGTTGGCGGCCGTGGCATCCAGCACCTGCGGGTCCGCGCGCAGGCGTTCGGCCAGCGTGTTGAAGAAGCGGATGCGCTGCTCGTCCTTCGCATACGCTTTCGGCGGCAGCGCCACCTCGGCGGTCAGCACATGGCTGGCATCGCCACCGCCGGCCGCGGGCACCGCCAGCAGCTGATTCAGCGAGCGCACGAAGGTGCCGGCGCCGACCAGCAAGACCACGGTCAGCACGATTTCCATCACCACCAGGCTTTTGGCGATACGCGCGAACGCGCCGCCCGATCCCTTGCTGCCTTCGCGCAACGCATCCTGCATGTCGGCGTGCGAGGCGCGCCACGCCGGTATCAGTCCGGCCAGCGCCGTGGTGAAAAACGCCACGGCGACAGCGAACATCAGCACGCCGCCGCTGATGCCGAAGTGCTGGAAGCCGGGAGCCTGCCGGTCCGCCGTCATGTAGGCGGAAATGATCCAGCGATTGCCCCAGTGCACGATCGGCAGCGCCAGGGCCAGCGACATCATGCCGAGCATCAGGCTCTCCGCCAGCACGCCAAGCATCAGCCGGCCACGGCTGCTGCCCAGCGCACTGCGCAAGGCCAGCTCGCGACGCCGGCTCAGGGTCTGCACCAGTTGCAAATTGGCCACGTTGACGCAGGCCAGCAGCAACACCAGCGCGGCGGCGGCGAACATTAGCCAGACCCAGCGCAGCATGTCTTCGGGCGCAAAACTCACCGCCAGCGGCTTGGCCGTCAGGGCCCGCTGCATCTGCCACGACTTCGACCGCTGCCGCAGCTGGCCGTCCAGCGCACCCAGCTGCGAACGCGCCTGGACCAGGCTGACACCGGGCTTGAGCCGCCCGGCCATGTACACGGAATCGTGCTGCCCTGCGCGAGGTTGCAGCGGCATCCACAGCTGGCTGACACCCGGAAAGCCGAATGCCGCCGGCAGCACGCCCACCACCGTCGCCCATTCGCCATTGACGCGCACGGCACGCCCGATCACCGCGGGGTCGGCGTCGAACTCGTGCCGCCACAAGGTCTCGCCGATCAATACCACCGGGGCGGCGTCGGGCACGTCGTCGGCCGCGCCGAAGCCGCGCCCCAGCAACGGCTTGACGCCGAGCAGATCCATCATCGACGAGGTCCACAAGGTGCCGCTGTAAAAGCTGGTGCCGTTGCCATGGTCCATGCCCAGGCCGACCGATGCATAGGCACCATCCTCATCCAGTCCCTGCAGTCGGCCATGCAGGTCGAGGTACTGGCTGCTCTCGATATCGCCGATGCCGCTGCCGTTGTCGTGCACCTCGCCGATCGCCAGCAGGCGATCGGCATGCGGGAACGGCAACGGCTGCAGGACCAGGGTGTCGATCAGGCTGAACAGAAACAGCAACACGCCCAGGCCGACGCCCAGCATGCCGGTCGACAGACAGGTGTAACCCGGCCGCGCCAGCAACCGCCGCCAAGCACCGCGAAATTCACGCACGATCATTCCCTGCTCCCCCGCAACGCGCGCATCGGATGAACGCGGCCGGCACGCAGCGCCGGCACCAGGCAGGCCAGCACACCGGCCACGGCCAGCACCGCGCAGACGCCGCCGATGGCCACCGGGTCGACCGCGCCGCGGCCGATGTCTTCCAGCACCGCGCGCAGCACGCCGGACAGTCCCAGCGCGAGGCCGACGCCCAGCACCAGGCCGAGCCCGATCTGCCACAGCCCGCCGCGCAGCACCAGTCGCATCAACCGCCATGGCGAGGCGCCCAGCGCGCTGCGCACGCCGAACTCGCGTTCGCGGGCGGCCACCGCCACCGCCATCACCGCGTACATGCCGGCCGCGGCGAGCAGCAGCGCCAGTGCGGCGAAGATGCCGACCAGCAACAGGTTGAGGCGCATGTCGGCGGTGGTGCTGCGCACGATGCCCTGCATGCTGCGTACGTTGGCGATCGGCTGGTTCGGCGCGACGGCGGCCACCGCCGCGGCCAGCGCATCGCGCCACGCGTTCGGGTCGCCATGACCGCGCAGCGCGAAGCGCATCGGCTCGAAGCTGCGGAAAATCGCCATGGCGTTGTCGGTCATCTGCGCCAGCGGCACGTACAGCACTTCCGGCTGTTCTTCCAGCGGACCGAACTGGTTGGTATCGCCGACCACGCCCACGATCCGCGCCGACCACAGTCCGGCATGGTCGCCGCGTTCACCGCGCTGGATCAGCTTGCCGAGGGCCTGGCCACCATAGTGCTTCTGCGCCATCGCCCGGTTGATGATCGCCACCGGCTCGCCGCCGCGGATATCGTTGCGACCGAACGTGCGCCCCTCATGCGTCGCGATGCCGAACAGCGCGAAGAAGTCGGGGCCGACGCCGCGGTACTGCGTGTTGAACATTTCCCCGCTACCGGGCAGGTGCAGGCCGCCGAGGTTGAACTGGCCGCTCCACAGGTCCGCCGGAAGATTGGTGGTGGAGGTCACCGTGGTCACGCCGGGTATCGCGCGCAGACGTTCAAGCACGCGCGTCGACAGACGCTCCACTGCGGCGGCGTCGGGATAGTCGGCCAGCACCGGCGCCAGCTCGAAGGTGAGGATGCCGTCGCTGTCGAAACCCAGCGGCGTGCGCGCGGCGTCGTACAGCGTGTGCAGGAACAGGCCCGCGGCACTGAGCAGCGCGGTCGCCAGAGCCACCTGGGCCACCACCAGCACGCGGCCCAGCCGACCGCTGTGCGAGCCCAGCCCGCCGCGTCCGCCTTCGCGCAGTTCGTCGATCCCGGTGGCGCGGCGCCCGCGCCACAGACCCAGCGCCGCGGCCAGCAGCGCGCCGCCCAGCCCGACCAGCAGGGCCAGCAGCCATGTCGCGGCATCGAAATGCAGCCGACCATTCGGCAACCACTCCGCCGGCATGCGGCTTTGCAGGGCGCCGAGGCCGACCACCGCCAGCAACATGCCGACCAGCGCACCGACGACGCCGACCAGCAGCGCTTCGGCCAGCGCCGGCAGCGCCAGCCGCGACATCGGTGCGCCCAGTGCACCGCGCACCGCGGCATCGTGGCTGCGCGACAGCGCGCGCAGCAGCATCAGGTTGGTCAGGTTGACCAGGGCGATCAGCAACACGAACAGCGCACTGGCGAGGAACAGCGTCAGCACGTGTCCGGCATCGGCATGCTGCCAGGCACTGAACGGCTGCGCGCCGAAGTGGGCACGCTTCCAGTCATCGTTGCCCAGCGCGACGTACATCGCGTGCAGGCGCGTGTCGACCTCGGCCGCCACCGTGGCGGCGGCCACACCGGCGTTGGGGCGCAGCAGCGCCATGTAGTTGGTGCCGTCATTGACGGTGTTCGGCGGCAACGCGGCGGGCAACACCACGTCGCCCGCGAAGCCCAGCGCGGCGAAGTCTTGCGGCAACACGCCGACGATGGTGTGCGGCGTGCCTTCGATCGAAATGCTGCGGCCGATCACGCCGGCGTCGCCGCCATAACGGCGCTGCCAGAAACCGTGGCCCAGGATCACCACCTGCGGCCCGTGCGGCCGATCCTCCTCGGCGCTGAAGTTGCGACCAAGCTGCAGGGGCAGACCGACCGTCGGCAGCAGGCCGCGATCGGCGTAGCTCGCCGGCACCAGCTCCGGCTGGCCGCCACCGGCGATGTTCAACTTCGGGCCATCCTGGATCAGGCCGATCGATTGCACGCCTTCCAGCGACTGCATGTGCTGGTACTGCTGCGGCGACACCGCGCTGACGTGGTCGCCGTTCCAGGGACCGGCCACCAGCAGCCGCGAAGCCTGCGGCACCGGCAGCGGCTGCAGCAGCACCTGGTCGATCAGGGTGAACACCGCCGCGGTGCTGCCGACCCCCAGCGCCAGCACGCCGGCCGCCAGCAGCAGGAAACCGGGACGCCGCAGACTCGCGCGCCAGGCACGCCAGATTTCCGCCAGCCAGATGTTCATCGCGAAAGCTCCCGCGTCATGTGCTTCATCGTCGCTACTCTCCGCGCAAGGCGCGCATGGGATGGGTTCGACCGGCGCGCAGCGCCGGCACCAGGCAGGCCAGCAGACCGGCGAAGGCCAGCACCACGCACACGCCGGCCAGCGCCCACGGATCGAAGGCGCGGCGACCGAGCTGCTCGATCAGCGCGCGCAACAGGCGGGTGAACACCAGCGCCATGCCGACGCCCAGCACCAGCCCCGCCGCGATCTGCAGCAGGCCACCACGCAGCACCAGCGCGACCAGCCGCGAGGGCTGCGCACCGAGCGCCATGCGAACGCCGAATTCGCGTTCGCGCGCCGCCACCGCCACCGCCATCACCGCATACAACCCGGCCGCGGCCAGCAGCAGCGCGAGCGTGGCGAATACGCCGATCAGCAGCAGGTTCAGTCGCGCGTCGGCGGTGGTCTGCTCGACGATGCTGCGCATGCTGCGCAGCCTGGCGATGGGTTGCTCGGGCGCCACCGCAGTCACCGCCTCGCGCACGCCGGCGCGCCAGTCATCCGGATTGCCGTGGCCGCGCACCGCGAAACGCAGCGGTTCCAGCTCGCGGAAGATCGCCATCGTGGGCGTCGGCAGTTGCGCCAGCGGCAGGTACACCACCGGCAGCGGCGGGTGCAGCGGGCCGCGCTGCCAGGTGCGGGGCACCACGCCGACGATGCGCATGGGCACGGGTGCCGCATTGCTCACCTCGATGTCGAGCTGCTGGCCCAGCGCGCGGCCGTGATACCACTGGTCGGCCAGATCCTGGCTGACGATCGCCACCGGCGCGCCGCCCTGCTGGTCCGTCAGCGCGAAGTCGCGTCCCTCGCGCAGGTGCATGCCGAACACCTTGAAATAGTCCGTGCCGATGCCCTTCACCTGCGACTGGAATTCACCACCCGCGGGCGTGCGCATGCCGTTGTTGAACGAGCCGAAGATGTCGTCGCTGGTGGGCAGGTTGGTGGTCACCGCCGCGGCGCTCACGCCGGGCAGGATGCGCAGGCGCTCGACCAGTTGCCGGGTCATGGCCAGCATCGACGCGGTGTCCGGATAGTGGCCTTTCACCGGCGCCAGTTCGAACGTGAGCACGCCGGCTTCCGTGTAGCCCAGCGGCTGGCGCGAGGCATCGCCGATGGCGCGCACGAGCAGGCCGGCGGCGCACAGCAGCACGGTCGCCAGCGCCACCTGCGCTACCACCAGGCCGCGGCTCAGGCGGCCACGGTCGATGCCGACGCCGCTGCGCCCACCTTCGCGCAACGCCTCGAAGCTGGCCGCGCCCCGGCTGCGCAGCACGCCGAACGCGGCTGCCAGCACTGCGCCCAGCAAGCCCATGCCGAAAGCGAGTTGCCAAGCCGTGGCGCCCACCTGCACCTGACCACCCCAGCGCCACGAAGCGGGAATGGCCCCCTGCAGCAAGGCCAGCCCGACCAGCGCCAGCGCCATGCCCGCCAACGCCGCCACGACACCGATGAGCAGGCCCTCGGCCAGCGCCGGCAGCAGGCTGCGCCAGCATGACGCGCCCAGTGCATGGCGTACCGCCACGTCATGCTGGCGCGCCAGCGCGCGCAGCATCATCAGGTTGGCCAGATTGACCAGGGCGATCAGCAACACCAGCGCCGCGCTGGCGAGGAACAGCAGCAGCAACGGCCGTGCCTCCTGCTGGAACGCGGCGGCATAGCCTTGTGCGCCGAAGCGCGGCTTCTTCCAGTTGCCGCCCATGCCCATGTCGCGAAACATCGTGCGCTCGGCGGCATCGACCTGCGCCGACGCGGTGGCGATGTCCACGCCATCGGCCAGGCGCGCGATCACCTGGTGGCCGTTATGGTTGTAGTCGTGGCTCACCGCCGGCAACGCACTCGGCAGCACCACGTCGCCCGGCCCCAGCAAGGTGTTGAAGGCCACCGGCAGCACGCCCACGATGGTGTGGGGCACGCCCTCCACTTTCAGCATGCGGCCCACCGCGCCCGGGTCGCCCGCATAGGCGCGTTGCCACAGCCCATGACCGAGCAGCACCGCCTTCGGCCCGTTCGGGCGATCCTCTTCCACACTGAAATTGCGGCCCAGCGCGGGACGCAGCGCCAGCGTGGGCAACAGGCCGCGATCCATCTCGATCAGCGGTACCTGCGACGGCGCGCCCGCTCCGGCGATATTCGCCGCGGTACCCATGTGCACCAGCCCCATCGACGCCAGCCCCTCCGGTGACGCCAGCGACTGATACTCGTGCGGCGAGATGGAGCCGACCTGCGCGTTGCCGTGCAGGGGCCCGATCACCACCAGCCGGTCCGCCTGCGGCACCGGCAACGGGCGCCACAAGGTGTTGGCGATCAGCACGAACACCGCCACGCTGGCGCCGATGCCCAGCGCCAGCACGCCGCTGGCCAGCAGCATGAAGCCGGGCCGGCGCAGGCTGCCGCGCCACGCGCGCCAGATCTCGGCCAGCCAGACTTTCACGCGTCGACTTCCACGCGCTGGCCGATCAAGGCGTCGATGCGCTGCTCGTCTTCGCGGCGCAGCCGCTCGAAGGTTTCCTCGTCCACCACGCGGCCGTCGAACATGCGGATCTTGCGCTGGGCCAGTTCGGCGTAGCGGCTGTCGTGGGTGACCATGCAGATGGTGGCGCCACCCTTGTGCAGTTCGTCGAGCAGGGCCATCACCGCCTCGCCGTTGCGCGAGTCGAGGTTGCCGGTGGGTTCGTCGGCGAGCAGGATCGCCGGCCGGCCGACCAGGGCGCGCGCCACGGCCACGCGCTGCTGCTGGCCGCCGGAAAGTTGCGCCGGGAAGTGCCGCATGCGGTGCGCCATGCCCACGCGCTCCAGCGCCTCCTGCACCCGCTCGCGCCGTTCGCCGGCACCGATGCCGCTGCGGTAGGTGAGCGGCAGCTCCACGTTTTCCTGCACGCTGAGGTCACCGATCAGGTTGAACGCCTGGAAGATGAAGCCGATCTCCGCGTTGCGGATGCGGGCGCGCTCGGCCGCGTTCATCGCGGCCACATCGTGGCCGTTCAACACGTAGCTGCCGGCGCTGGCCGTGTCCAGCAGGCCAAGGATCGACAGCAGCGTGCTCTTGCCGCAGCCGGACGGGCCGGAGATCGAAACGTATTCGCCCCGGCGGACGTCCAGATGCACGTCGCTCAACGCGTGCGTTTCCACCTCATCGGCCTGGAACACCTTGCGGATGCCGCCGAGGGTGATGACGTTGCTGGTGTCGTTCATGCGGTCGTCCTGTTGAAGAAAAGTCCGGGAAGATGTCGATCATGCTGCCGTGCCGCTGCTCGAATCAGCGCAGGCGCAGCTGGTCATACTTATCCCACTGGCTGGTGTCGGAAAGGATCACGCGATCGCCCGGCCGCAGGCCCTGCATTATCTGCACCCGATCGACCGAGGTGGCGCCCACCCGCACCTTGATGCGGCTGGCGGTGTTGCCGGAGGCGTCGAGGCGGAACAGGCTGGCCTCGCTGTTCGGCTCGACCTGGGCCGGGCGTCCCATCGACAGCACCTGCTTGAGTTCGGCGATGCGGATGCGACCGTCCACGGAAAGATCGGGACGCGCCCCGGCAGGCAGCGCGCCGGACGGCGTCACGTCCACCTGCACACTGCCGTCCACCACCGCCGGATCGATGCGGGTGACGGTGCCGTCGATCATGCCGTTGTAGGTGTTCACCTGGGCGGCCATGCCCAGCGCCACGTCCTTGGCCTGCACCTCGGGCACGCGCAGCCGGGCGATCAGCACGTCGCCGCGCGCCACCCGCGCCAGGTCGGCGCCGGCGGCCACCTGCTGGCCTTCCTGCACCGCGACCTGCTGCAAGGTGCCGGCGATGCCGGCGCGCACCTGCAGCGCGTCGGACTGGCGCTGGCGCAACAGCAGGTTGCTCTGCTGCAGCTGCAGTTCCGCCCGCACCGCCGCCATCTGCGCCGCGATGCCGGCACCGAACGCCTGCACGCGCTGCTGCTCCACGTCGGTGCGGTGCTGCAGCTGCTTCAGCGCGATCAGCTCCTGCTCGTACTGCACCCGCGGAATCAGGTTCTTTTCCATCGCCTTCGCATCGGCCTCGCTGCGCACCTTCGCCGAGGCGTAGTCGGCCTGGGCCTGGGCCAGCGAGGAACGTTCGTCCAGCAGCTGCGACTGCAAGGCGGCCTGCTTCGCGGCCACCTGGGCCTCGGCCGCGGCGACCTGCGCCTGGGCATTGCGCAGGTCACTGTCCACCTGCGGGCTGGACAGCCGCAGCAGCACCGTGTCGGCCTCCACGCGGGTACCCGGCCACACTTCGATCTTGCTCACCTGGGCGCTGGTCTGCGCCGCCAGCCAGTGGATGTCGCGCGGCACCAGGGTGCCCGGCGCGCGCACCTCGCGCAGCATGTCGCCACGCTGCACGGTATCGATCCAGGCCGCGGACCGTTCCACCGTGGGCAGCGCCGGCCCGAGGTTGACGGCGCCGATGACGAGTCCCGCCAGCAGCAACACGCCGCCGGCGATGGCAAGTTGGCGGCGACGACGTTTGCGCTGGGCGGCGAGCGGGTTGGCGATATCCATGAGCCGATCAGAGCAAGGGCCGTGCCACGCAGCCAGATGCCCGTCCCACAAGGAAACGTCCTGCCTGTCGACCATCACGCCCGTTCGAAGACGGACAGTGGCGTCCGGAGTCGTACATCGCGACACGCCATCACGGGGGCGTTCACGGAGGCGGCAACGACGACGCGTCCAAAGTCTTCAGTGCGCGCAATCGACCTGGCTGATCCGCACCGACCGACCTTCGGCATCCGCGGGAACCAGCAGGTACGAACCGACCCAGCCGCTGCTGCGCAGTCCGTCTCCATCGACCGAAAGATCGCGACTGGCCGCGGGCAGGTTCAGCAGGCGGGAGATCGCGACCTTGCCGTCGCCTGTTATCTGGACCCGGTAGACCGCTGCGTATTCCATGCCCATGTGCGACAGGCCGGTGATCACCCACGCCGTGCGATCGGACAGCTTCAGCATGCCGCTGACGTTTCTTTCGAGCAGCAACTTCGGCGGAGCGCCCGCGCGCATCCATGTCAGGTTGCCGCCAAACTCCCCGCGATCGCTTCCGCCAAGCGTGCCGCCGTGAAGATCCACGCTCATTGGCGCTCGCGTCGCCGCAGGCAAAACACAGCTGGCCGCCTCTTTGGCGAGCGGATTGTTCCAGAGCAGGTTGGCGAACCGGTTATCCGTCCTGTACAGCGAATCCAGCGCCTTGGGGTTACCCGCTTGCAGGGCCGCGACGGCCTCGTCGGCGGCGCGCCGGACAGCGGCAAACCAGTGTGTCTGCGCGACCTGCCGCAGCGCCGGAACGGCCGTCTCGTCGCCCAGCCGGACCTCGGCAAGAATCGTGGCGGCCACGACTTGCCAGTCGCGGTCCTCAAGCAGGGGATGCAGGGCCGAACTTACCGAACGGTTGCCCAACAGGCCGAGCGCCTCCGCAGTCTGCATCCGCCATCGCCAGGACGTGGATTTCAGATAAGGCAGCAGTTGCGGCGCCACCTGTCCGGCATCCTGCCCCATGCCGGCCAAGGCGCCGAAGCAATCGGCTGCCTCGCTTTCGCCGGGCGCATCCACCAGCGGCGGTGGCGCGCCGGGATCCGGCTTGAATGTAGCCTCGGTTCCTGGCGGCGGACAGCTGGCCAGGATTTCCCCCAGCACCGAAGGATCAAGCATGGAGCGCAAGGCGGAATGCGCGGCCTTGTGCAACCGCGGGTCACCGTCACTGGCCAGGGGCCGGATCGCAGCGCCGTGCGAGCGTGCCCGGACGCCGAAGGCGGCAACGAGCCGCAGCGCCTGCTCCCGCTCGTCGGCGGGAAGCGAACGATTCGTCGCTGCGTCGACCAGGGCCCGCAGCATGGGGGTCCGAGAGGGAGCTGCTTCGGGGAACGAGGAGTCAAATGACAGCGCGGCGGCGAGGTTGTCGCGTTCGGTCCCGGGTGCGTGGGCCATCCTGCGCAACACCTGCGGCAAGGCCCGGGGCATCATTTCGCCCAGCACGAAACCGGCCTGGTTCATCCCGCCTTCGCGCTCGACGATCGGGATGACCACGGCCGCTGCCTGTTCGACCGGAAACTTCGCCAGCGCGCGCACAATCCAGCCGCCACCGTGTTCCCGCGAGATCGCCTGCTTCAGCGCGGGCAGGTCGGATGGCGACCACGCCGGCCAGCCCGCCAGCAGGCAACCGGCGATGTCGCGCTCGGCCGGGTTCGAGGCATTGGCCACGGCCAGCAATCGCTGCTTGGCTTCTTCACCGTAGACTTCGAACCGTTCGCGCAAGGCATCGCACGACGGGTACCACTTGCCAGGCGTCAAGGTTGACGCGGCGACGTGAACCTCTTGCATGCAGCGATCCAGGCTGGCGCACGGCGTTGCGACCACCGGCGCCGCCTGCAGAAGTCCCAACCAAAAAAGCCATCCTTGCATGGTGCCCCCATGGAATGTATCAGCCGGTGTTCTGCAAACCCTGCGAGACGCCGTTGACGCAGGCGACCAGGGCCTGCAGCACGGCATCGTCGGCACGATCGCCGGCGCGCCAGCGCTGCAGCAGGTCGACCTGCTGCAGGCTCATCGGATCGACGTAGGGATTGCGCAGGCGGATCGAGGCGGCCAGGCGCGGGTCGCCCTGCAGCAGGGCGTCGCTGCGCTTGAGTCGCAGCAGCCAGTGGCGGGTGCGGGCGAACTCGTCGCGGATCAGGCCGAAGAATTCGTCGTGCAAGGGACCGGACAGTTTCGAGAACGCCTCGGCGATGTCGAGGTCGCACTTGGCCAGCACCATCTCCACGTCGTCGAGCAGGTTGGCGAAGAACGGCCAGTCGCGCGCCATCTCGGCCAGCGCGTCCTCGCCGAATTCGCCGGCGCCCTGCTCCAGCGCGCTGCCCAGGCCGTACCAGCCGGGCAGGATCGAGCGGCACTGGGTCCAGGCGAACACCCACGGGATCGCGCGCAGGTCCTGCACGCCGCGCATGCTGCGGCGACTGGCCGGGCGCGAGCCCAGGGTCATCTGCTCGATCACGTCGACCGGGGTGGCGCTGCGGAAATAGTCGACGAAGCCAGCGCGCTCGACGAAGGCGCGGTAGGTCTTGCGGCTGGCCGCGGACAAGGCGTCCATCTGCTCGCGCCAGCGCTGTTCGCGCGGCTCGCTTTCGCGTGGACGCAGGCTGGCGCGCAGCACCGCGCCGACCGTCTGTTCGAGGTTGCGCAGCGCCAGCGCGCGGATGCCGTACTTGCGATGGATCACCTCGCCCTGCTCGGTCACCCGCAGCACGCCGGCCACCGCGCCCCGCGGCGAGGACATCAGCGCCGGCGTGATGCGTGCGCCGCCGCGGCTGGCCGAGCCGCCGCGACCGTGGAAGAAAGCCAGCTGGATGCCCGCTTCGTTCGCCACCTCCAGCAATTCCACCTGGGCGCGTTGCAGGCCCCAGCGCGAGGCCAGCGTGCCGCCATCCTTGCCGCTGTCGGAATAGCCCAGCATCACCCACTGCTGGTCGCCCCGCGCGGCGAGGTGGCGACGATAGACCGGATCGCCGAGCAGGGCGCGCAGCGTGGCCGGCGCGTTCTTCAGGTCGTCGACGGTCTCGAACAGCGGAGCGATGTTGAGCGGCACATCATGCAACGCATGATGACCTGCTCCCTTCTCCCCCTTGGGGAGAAGGTGGCCCGCAGGGCCGGATGAGGGGCGGGTGCTCGCGGTGGCATCGATCGAAGTCTGCTCCTCCGCAGAAAGTCTGTCGCCAGCGTGTCCCCTCACCCCAGCCCTCTCCCCGGAGGGGAGAGGGGGAAGATCCACCAGCCCGCCCCGCCGCGCCAGCGCCAGCACCGCCAGCACGTCGGCGGCGCTGCGGGCCATGCTGATGATGTACAGGCCGGTGGCGTCGACGCCGTGGCTTTGCCGGCTGTCGCGCAAGGTGGTGAACACGGCTTGCAGCGATGTGGCGCTGTCATCGTCGCTGTCGGGAAACCTCGCCTCGCCGCTGGCGTACGGACGCAGGCGCTCGGCGCGTTCGGCGCCATCGCGGCCGGCCCAGTCCGCATCGCCCAGCAGCGCCGCCAGGGCGTCATCGTGCACGCGCGAGTCCTGCCGCACGTCGAGTCGGGCCAGGTGGAAACCGAAGCTGCGCACGCGGCACAGCAGGCGCTCGACCGAGTAGGCGCCGGCATGGACGCCGTGATGCTGCAGCAGGCTGTCGGCGATCAGCTGCAGGTCGTCGAGCAATTCCTGGCTGGACACATAGCCGTCCGTTTGCTGGTCCTGGGTCAACGCCAGTCGCGCGCCGATCAGCTGCAGCAGGCAGCGGTAGGGCATGTCGGCGTGGCGCGGACGGATCTGCGCCGCGGCATCGGGAAAACGCGCCCGGTAATCCGCCACGCGCGCCAGCAATGCCCCGGTGACCTCGACGCGGCCCTCGGTCTGGCTGAGCGCCCGCGCCAGCGCGGCCACGTCTTCGCGATAGCGCTCGATGACCATCGCGCGCTGCGAGTCGAGGCAGTCGGCGATGGTGTCGGCGCCCACGTTGGGATTGCCGTCCATGTCGCCGCCGACCCAGCTGGCGAAGCGCAGCAGCCGCGGCAACCTGATCGCCAGGCCGTAGGTTTCCTGCAGCGCCTGGGCCAGCGATTCGTACAGCGCCGGCACGATCCGGTACAGCGGGTTGGTCAGGTAGAAGTCCACGTGCTCGCGCTCGTCCTGCACGCTGGGCCGCACCGGCGAGGCCTCGGCGGTCTGCCAGCCGGCGGACAGCGCCATGTAGATGCGCTGGTCGTCCTCGCGGCATTCCTGCGGCGTGCGCTGGGGATCGAAGCCATCGATCAGCGAGGCCACGATCGCCTGCTCCTTTTCCAGCAGCGAGCGGCGCACGGCCTCGGTGGGATGCGCGGTGAACACCGGCTCGATCCACAGGCGGTCGAGCCAGCCGACCAGCTCGTCGGCGCCGACGCCTTCGGCCTTCAGCCGACCCAGCACGGCCAGCAGCGATTCGGGCTGCGGCGCGCTGCCCTCGCGCTGGTAGTCGCGGCGGCGACGGATGCGATGCACCCGCTCGGCGGTGTTGACGGCCTGGAAATAGGTGGCGAACGCGCGCGCCAGCGCCTCGGCCTGGGCGGCGTCCTGGCCAGCCAGCGAGTCGGCCAGCTCGTCCACCGAGGCACCTTCGCGGCGGCGATGGATGGCCGCGATGCGCACCTGCTCGACCCGCTGGAAGAAAGTGTCGCCGCCCTGCTCGGCCAGCATCCGGCCGACCATCGCGCCGAGCCGGCTGACGTCCTCGCGCAGCGGGCCGTCCGGCGGCAGGAATTCGGGTTCGCGACTCTGTTCCACGCGGTGGCTCCCTGGCTGGTCAAGCCTCCAGCCTAACCAATCCTGATCCGGGAGACACCCGACGATGCGGCATAAGCTCATGTCTGCCGCTACAATGCCTCCTTTGCACTGCCCGCCGAGGGGCGCTGCGACCGTTGGTAGTGAAGGCGGATCCATCCGCAAGACCCCGCACATCCCTGGTGCGGACTCTTCACGACAACGGCCAGGCTCGGCGCGGCACGTTCCACAACGGCGCCCGGTTGCTTTACGCGAGTCCCTTCGCGAAGAAAGACGGCCATCCATGGCCGGACTCTTCACAGAAGCTCGCACTAACCGGAGATATCCATGAACGCCGCACTGAAAGAAAACACCCACGACTACAAGATCCGCGACATCTCGCTCGCCGATTTCGGCCGCAAGGAGCTGGACATCGCCGAGCACGAGATGCCCGGCCTGATGTCGATCCGCCGCAAGCACGCCACCGCCCAGCCGCTGAAGGGCGTGCGCGTGACCGGCTCGCTGCACATGACGATCCAGACCGCGGTGCTGATCGAGACGCTGAAGGACATCGGCGCCGACGTGCGCTGGGCCTCGTGCAACATCTTCTCGACCCAGGACCACGCCGCTGCCGCGATCGCCGCCACCGGCACGCCGGTGTTCGCCTGGAAGGGCGAGACGCTGGAAGAGTATTGGGACTGCACGCTGGACGCGCTGTCCTTCCCCGACGGCAAGGGCGGCTTCCTCGGCCCGCAGCTGGTGGTCGACGACGGCGGCGACGTGACGCTGTTGATCCACAAGGGCTACGAGCTGGAGAACGGTTCGACCTGGGTCGATGAAAAAGCCTCCTCGCACGAGGAGCAGGTCATCAAGAACCTGTTGAAGCGCGTGCACGTCGAGCGCCCGGGCTACTGGCACACCGTGGTCAAGGACTGGAAGGGCGTCTCCGAGGAGACCACTACCGGCGTGCACCGCCTGTACCAGCTGGCCGAGGCGAAGTCGCTGCTGATCCCCGCGATCAACGTCAACGACTCGGTCACCAAGAGCAAGTTCGACAACCTGTACGGCTGCCGCGAGTCGCTGGCCGATGGCCTGAAGCGCGCGATGGACGTGATGCTGGCCGGCAAGGTGGCCGTGGTCTGCGGCTATGGCGACGTGGGCAAGGGTTGCGCGCACAGCCTGCGTGCCTACGGCGCCCGCGTGGTGGTCACCGAGATCGACCCGATCAACGCGCTGCAGGCGGCGATGGAAGGCTTCGAGGTCAACACCGTCGAATCGACCCTGGGCCGCGGCGACATCTACGTCACCACCACCGGCAACAAGGACGTGCTGCGGCTCGATCACCTGAAGGCGATGAAGGACCAGGCCATCGTCTGCAACATCGGCCACTTCGACAACGAGATCCAGGTCGACGCGCTGAACGCGATGGCCGGCGTGACCAAGCTCAACATCAAGCCGCAGGTGGACAAGTACACCTTCTCCGACGGCCGCGCGATCTTCCTGCTGGCCGAAGGCCGGCTGGTCAACCTGGGCTGCGCCACCGGCCACCCCAGCTTCGTGATGTCCAACTCGTTCGCCAACCAGACCCTGGCCCAGATCGACCTGTGGGAGCACCGGGACAGCTACGAGAACAAGGTCTACATCCTGCCCAAGAAGCTGGACGAGGAAGTCGCCCGCCTGCACCTGGAGAAGATCGGCGTGAAGCTGACCACGCTGAGCGACGAGCAGGCGAAGTACCTCGGCGTGCCGGTGGAAGGCCCGTACAAGCCGGATCACTACCGCTACTGATCGACAAGCTGGTCGCAAGACCAGAATGGAACGGGCGCCTTCGGGCGCCCGTTGCATTTTTATCGGCCGCTTGGGCGGGAGGCCCGCCGCCGTTCAGGGCGTGCCCTGCGGACTCCCGGACACGTCGCGGAACCGCAGCATGTCGCCGACACGCAGCGAGGCCCCGTCGTAGAACCCCGTCGCCGGCGCGAACTCGCGCGGGTTGTGGAACGTCCCGAACAGGATGTCGAACAGCGGCACGTCCGCGTAGTTGTCGCAATGATGGCCGCGGGCGTGATGCCACGAATGGCTCTCGGGTCGCTGCACGATATAGCCGAGCCAGCGCGGCGTGCGCACGTTGGTGTGCTGGAAGATCGCCAGCAGCGTGGCGACGAGCAGGGCCGCCGTCGTCGCCGGCGCGGAAAGGCCGACCACGACCGTCAGCGCCAGGCTCGACACGGCCGTCCATCCCACCATGTCGAGTGGATGGAACCAGTACGCGCTGTAGGCGTCGACGCGCTCGGCACTGTGGTGCATCTGATGCAGGACACGCCAGAGGAAGTTCGAGGCGTGCATGGCGCGGTGGTAGACATAGCCGATGAATTCGTAGGCGAGGACGCCGACCAGGCCGCCGGCCGCGACGCCGAGATGATCGAGGTCGAACAGCCGCCACGACGGCAGGTAGGCGCCCCACAACAGCGGCAGGTAGGTGGACAGCGTGAAGAACAGCGCGAAGGCAGCCAGTCCACGCGTGCGCCACACGGGTATCGCCGGCAACGGCCGCGCCGGCGCGAGATGCTCCCACAGCACCAGCGCCGCATAGATCGCGAAAACGGTCAGCGAAATCGGGTCGAGCAGGACGGCGATCGGCGACGGCATGGTGGTTCGGCTCCAGCTTGCGCGGTTGGTCTACGATAGCCCCGGCGACAGATCGCACCCACAGTCATTTCGGCAACGAATCGGACGGATCGGCCATGACCGCAGCCTCCCAGCCCGTGATCGCGATCCTGGCCGTGCCGGAGACATCGGCCTCGGTGCTCTACGGCATGTACGACCTGTTCCGCTCGGCCGGCAGGGACTGGGACATGGCGATCGGCGGCGATGAAGGGCCTGGCGTGGTGCAGCCGGTCGTCGTCGCCACCCGCGGCGGCCCCTTTCCGATCGTCAACGGGGTCAGCGTGACAGCGGAGACGACGATCGAGCGGATCGGCTGTCCGGACGTGGTGGTGATTCCCGACCTGGCGGTCGACCCGCACCGCGCCCTCGAGGACGGCCGCTTCGCGACCGAGATCGCCTGGCTCAGGGACTGCCATGCGCGCGGAGCGGTGCTGGCTTCGGCTTGCTCGGGCGCGCTGCTGTTCGCCGAGGCGGGCCTGCTCGACGGCTACGACGCGACGACCCACTGGGCCTTCGCCGACGCGATCGCGCGGCGACACCCGCGCATCCGCATGCGGCCGGAAAATGCCCTGGTCGTCACCGGCGAAGGCCATCGCCTGGTGATGGCCGGTGGCGGCACGTCCTGGGCCGACCTCGCGCTGTACCTGATCGCGCGGCTGGCCGGCGTGGAGCAGGCGATGCACACCGCGCGCATGAACCTGGTCGAATGGCATGCCGTCGGCCAGCAACCCTACGCGCGGCTCGCGCGGTCGCGCCAGTCGGACGACGCCGTCGTCGCGCGCTGCCAGGTCTGGATCGCCGAGCACTATGAGGAACCGTCGCCGGTCGCCGCGATGGTGCGCCTGAGCGAACTGCCCGAGCGCACGTTCAAGCGCCGCTTCCAGCACGCGACCGGGCTGTCGCCGCTCGAGTACGTGCACACCCTGCGGCTGGAGGAAGCCAAGCAGATGCTCGAAGCCGGCACCGAGCCGGTCGAGGCGATCGCCAACGCGGTCGGCTACGAGGACGCGGGTTTCTTCGGGCGGCTGTTCCGGCGCAAGGTCGGCCTCGCGCCGTTGCAGTACCGGCGCCGTTTCGGGGCGATGCGGCGATCGCTGGCAGGGAGCTGAAGAAAGCCGCCCCTGTCGCTCTATCTATCGCTTCATCGCGAAACAAAGATATATACTCCCCGACACCGCCCACCGGATGCCCAGCGATGCCGTCGATCAGCTTCGAATTCTTTCCGCCCAAGACCGACGAGCAACGCGCGCAGCTGGATCGCGCGGCACAGGTGCTGAAGGCGCACCAGCCGGAATACGCCTCGGTGACGTTCGGCGCCGGCGGCTCCACGCTGAGCTATACCGGCGACACCGTGGCGCGGCTGCACGCGCAGCATGGCCTGCCGGTGGCGCCCCACCTGTCCTGCATGGGCGGCACCAAGGCCGAGATCACCGCACTGCTGGACGGCTATCGCGCGGCCGGCTATCGGCGGCTGGTGGCGCTGCGCGGCGACATGCCCTCGGGCATGGCCACGGCGGGCGACTTCCGTTACGCGGCCGAACTGGTGGCCTTCATCCGCGCGCACTGCGGCGACCACTTCCACATCGAGGTGGCGGCGTATCCGGAAACCCACCCGCAGGCCGACGACGCGCTGCGCGACCTGCAGCATTTCAAGGCCAAGGTCGACGCTGGCGCGAACGGGGCGATCACCCAGTATTTCTTCAACCCCGACGCGTATTTCCGTTTCGTCGACGACGTGCGCAAGCTGGGCGTCGAGGTGCCGATCGTGCCGGGCATCATGCCGATCACCAACTTCAGCCAGCTGCGGCGATTCTCCGAGATGTGCGGCGCGGAGATCCCGCGCTGGATCTCCAAGCGCATGCAGGCCCACGGCGACGACGCCGATGCCGTGCGCGCGCTCGGTGCCGAAGTGGTGGCGCAACTGTGCCGGCGCCTGCTCGACGGCGGCGCGCCCGGCCTGCACTTCTACACGCTGAACCGGGCCCGCGCCACGCAGGCGGTACTGCAGCAACTTTCCTGAGACGCGGTGGCGGGTATGCTGGCGCGATGTATCGCCTGGTCGCCCTGCTCTGCCTGATCGCGCTTGCCCGGGTCGCGCCCGTCGCGGCGCAGACGCCGATCCATCGCTGCATCGGCGCCAATGGCAGTGCGGTCTTCACCGACCAGCCCTGCGCCGCGCTGCAGGCCACCCCGGCCAGTCGTGTCGTCGCGTCGGCACCCGCCGTGGCCGCCACCACCGCGCCGACCCTGTGCGCAGCCAGTCTGGGTGCGTTGCGCCAGGGCGTGATCGATGCCTTCGTCAGCCACGACGCCAACCGGCTGGCGGGCATGATGCTGTGGGACGGCTACGGCCGCGGCGCGGCCATCGCCGACATCCAGTCGTTGACCCGGCTGATGAAACAGCCGTTGCTGGACGTGAAGGCGCCCGACGAGTCCGCCGCGGCGCCGGCAGCGGCGAGCAGCCTCGCCGATCCATTCGCCATGAACGTCGACCCTGCCCCGACAGCGTCGGCACACAATCAGCTGGTGGTGCACACCGCCGACAGCGACGGCAACGGCAACCCGCGCGAACTGCGCTTCGACATCGTCCACCAGGCCGGCTGCCTGTGGCTGCGGAACGCTGATTGAAAGCGGGCCGATCGAAGGCGGGGCGATTGAAAGCGGGCATTGACGCCGGTTCCGCCGGTAGCAGTTATCATGGGCGGTCCCCATTGGAGAATCGACATGGCCCAGCAGTACCCCGAGTGGATCTGGCAGAACGGTGAGATCAAGCCGTGGGCCGAAGCGACCACCCACGTGATGTCCCACGCCCTGCATTACGGTTCGTCGGTGTTCGAAGGCATCCGCAGCTACGCCACCCCCGACGGCGCCGCGATCTTCCGCCTGACCGACCACATCAACCGGCTGTACCAGTCGGCCAAGATCTACGACATGGCGCTGCCGTACACGGCCGACGAACTGGCCGCGGCCTGCCGCGCGGTGATCAAGAAGAACGGCCTGGGCGCGTCCTACCTGCGCCCGGTTGCGTACCGCGGCCTGGGCGGCTTCGGCCTGTCCGCGGAAACCCCGATCGACGTCGCCGTAGCGGCGTGGCCGATGGGCCCGTACCTGGGGCCGGAGGCCCTGGAGAACGGCATCACCGCCTGCGTGTCCAGCTGGCAGCGCTTCGCGCCGAACACCATCCCGGCCGGCGCCAAGGCCGGCGGCAACTACCTTTCCGGCCAGCTGATCGCGCGCGAAGCGCGCCGCCTCGGCTTCGGTGAAGGCATCGCGCTGGCTTCCAGCGGCCTGCTCAGCGAAGGCGCCGGCGAGAACCTGTTCCTGGTCTTCGACGGCGTGCTGCACACCACCCCGGCCAGCGCCTCGATCCTCACCGGCATCACCCGCGACACGCTGAAGACGCTGGCCCGCGAAGACGGCATCGAAGTGGTCGAACGCGACCTGCCGCGCGAATACCTTTACCTCGCCGACGAGATCCTGATGTGCGGCACCGCCGCCGAAGTCACCCCGATCCGCTCGGTCGACGGCAAGCAGATCGGCAACGGCACCGCCGGCCGCGTCACCCGCCGCCTGCAGGAACTGTTCTTCGGCCTGTTCGACGGCCGCACCCATGACAAGTGGGGCTGGCTGGAGCAGGTCTGAGTCAAGAGCGCCCCCCTCCCAACCTCCCCCTGCCCGCAGGGGGAGGAGCAACGCCGCCCAGCTCCCTCCCCTGCACGCAGGGGAGGAGCAACGCCGCCTGACTCCCTCCCCTGCAACGCAGGGGAGGGTTGGGGTGGGGTCGCTTTTGTCTCTCTGGAAACAGGAATTCAGCCGAACCTGATGCAGGCGATCGCCCCGTTGGCATCGCTGCGGGGCCGCATCGACACATTCCAGCCATACAGTTCGCACAGGCGGCGCACGATGGCCAGGCCCAGTCCGGCACCGCTGCCGCCGGCACCTTCGCCGCGCACGCCGCGCTGGAACAGGCGCTCGGCATCTTCGGGCTTGATGCCCGGGCCGGTGTCGATCACTTCGATGCTGCCGTTGCCCACCACCACCTGCACGCTGCCTTCGAGCGTGTACTTGATCGCGTTGCCGATCAGGTTGGTCAGCGCCACCGACAGCACGGAGGCCGGGGCATTCACGCTGACCTGCTGTTCGGTCCGCAGCTCGACGGTGAGCGGCTTGCCGCGCACCTGGGGACGCTGGCTCTCGATCACGTCGGCGGCGACCTTGCCGACCTCGGTGGTTTCGCCCCGGGTCGGACCACGCCGCTCGGCGCGTGACAGCAGCAGCAAGGCCTCGATCAGCTCGGTGGCCTGGCGCGAGGCGCGCTCGATCCGCTTCAGTCGCTCGCTCAGCTTTTCGGTGAGATCAGGCGAGCCCTGCAGCAATTCGGTGGTACTGGCGATCACCGCCAGCGGCGTGCGCAGTTCGTGGCTGACGTCGGAATTGAATTCGCGGTCGCGCTCGACCATCGCCGTGAGCCGCGCCGAATACTCGTCCAGCGCATGCGCCAGCTCGCCGACCTCGTCGTCGGCGAAATGCGGCGCCAGCGGCTCGGCCTTGCCGACTTTGCGAAAGTCGCGCAGGCGATTGGCCAGTTCGGTAACCGGCTTCAACACCTTGCGCGAGAGCCACAAGCCCAGCACCAGTGAAAGCAGGCCGAACAGGAATACCGCGCCGATCACGCTGATCAGCAGCTGCTGCTTGCCCAGCTCCTCGCGCGTGACGTCGTAGCGGACGAAGCTGATGATGTGGTTCTCGCGATACACCGCCAGCTTGTAGTGCCGCTGGTTGCCATCCTCGCCCTGCTCGATGATGTCGTGCACGCCATTGGTGTCGGCCAGGTTCTGCCAGGCCAGCGGCGCCTTGTACAAGGTGCGGTCGCTCTTGGTCATGCCCGTGATCAGCTGCGACCCCGGCCCCGGCGCCTCCGGGTGTTCCTGCGCGTAATGGTTCGCGTACTTGGCGTCGTCCAGCAGGCTGGCGTTGACCAGCTGGTCTTCCACCCGCGAACGGATGTTCAACGCGGCGAACGCAAACAACGCGCTGAGGCCGAAGCCGAACAGCGTGAAGGAGACGACCAGCCGAAAACGAAGCTTACGCCTGGACTGCATCCGGCTCGACCATCCGATAGCCAATGCCGTGCCGCGTGTGGATCAGCGGCTTCTCGAAGGGTTTGTCGATCGCGGCGCGCAGACCGTGGATATGCACGCGCAGCGAATCGCTGTCGGGTAGTTCCTCGCCCCACACCTTCTGTTCCAGATCCTGCCGGGTGACCACCGAGGGACTGGCTTCCATCAGCGCCTGCAGCAGCTTCAGGCCGATCGGGTTCAACTGGATCGACTTGCCTTCGCGGTTCACCGTCAGCGTGTCGAGGTTGAAGGTGAGGTCGGCCACTTTCAGCACGCGGCTCTGCGGGCCCTTGCCCCGGCGTGCCAGCACTTCCAGTCGCGCGGCCAGCTCCTGCAGCGCGAACGGCTTGGTCATGTAGTCGTCGGCGCCGGACTCAAAACCGGTCAGCTTCTGCTCCAGCGCGTCGCGCGCGGTCAGCATCAGGATCGGCGTCTGCTTGTGCGCCTCGTGGCGCAACTTGCGGGCGACCTCCAGGCCGTCCATGCCGGGCAGCGTGAGATCCAGCACGATCACGTCGAAATCGTGCACCACGGCCAGGTGCAGGCCGGTCACGCCGTCACCCGCGAAATCGACCACGTTGCCCCGGTCTTCCAGATAATCGCCGATGTTGGTCGCGATATCGCTGTTGTCTTCGATCACCAGTACGCGCATGTGTCACTCCTGCGCAGCCGGCTCACGGGCCGGCTGGGGCTGCCAGCTTAACAATCTTGGATGAACGCAGCGCGGCGGCAGCGAAAGAAACCTGAACGCGCGTTCGCGTGGCACTCGTGCGGGCAAGAAAAAGCCCAGATGCGCGACTCGCCGTCGCCCACCTGGGCCCAAGTTACTGCCCCGATACCATCGTCTGCCGGCGCCGCGCCGTGTGGGTCGCGGTGTCGCAAAAAACAGTGGGAGCTTTATAGGGGGCGACGGGTTATGAGCGAGTTAACACCGCGTCAATTCACATCCTGGCGGGGCACCGACGGCGGCCCTCAGGCCTTCGCGGGGCGCCGGCGGACACGGCTTTCGCCCTGCTTTCCGGCGGCCTGCGTTTCCAGCAAGGCCATGATCGCCGCCGCCACATCCACGCCGGTCGCGGCCTCGATGCCCTCCAGGCCAGGCGATGCGTTGACCTCCAGCAGCAGCGGGCCGCGGTTCGAACGCAGCAGGTCGACGCCGGCCACGCCCAGGCCCAGCGCGCCGGCCGCCGCCACCGCGATGCGCTCCTCGTCGGCGCTCAGCGTGGCCGCCTTCGCGCTGCCGCCGCGGTGCAGGTTGGCGCGGAACTCGCCCGGGCTGGAATCGCGCTGCATCGCCGCGACCACCTGGTTGCCGACCACGAAGCAGCGCAGGTCGCTGCCCTTGGCCTCGGCCACGAACTCCTGCACCAGAAAATTGGCATACAGGCCGCGGAACGCCTCGATCACGCTCTGCGAAGCCGCGCGCTTCTCGGCCAGCACCACGCCGGTGCCCTGGCTGCCCTCGTTCAACTTGATCACGTGCGGCGGATCGCCGAGCAGGGCCAGCACGTCCTCGGTGTCGTCGGGGTTGTCGCCGAACACGGTCACCGGCATGTCGATGCCCTGGGCGGCCAGGATCTGCAGGCAGCGCAGCTTGTCGCGCGCCCGCAGCACCGCGTCGGACGGGTTCGGCGTGTACACGCCCATCATCTCCAGCTGGCGCAGCACGGCGGTGCCGTAGAACGTGCTGGAGGTGCCGATGCGCGGGATCACCGCATCGATGTCGCGCACCTCCTTGCCCTTGAAGCGGATCGACGACGCACCCGGCGCGATGCGCACGTAGCAGCGCAGCGGATCGAACACCCGCACCACGTGCCCGCGCACGCGCGCGGCCTCGACCAGGCGCTTGGTCGAATACAGTCGGGTATTGCGCGACAGGATCGCAATTTTCATGGGCAGGCCGTCATCGGGATGGCGCGGTCGTGGTCGACGGCCGCGGCTGGGTATAGGAAAGCGCCGGGTCCACCGCAACGCGCCCGCTCAGCGCACTGCGACCCAGCAACATCGGAAACAGCATATGCCGGCGATCGGTGAGATTGACGTCGATCTCGAATCGCTGCCCGGCCAGTTCTACCGCAGTGCGAATGAACCACCGCTCAGTGCGGCGGCCGCCGGTATCGGTGACCGTGCGCCGATCCAGCGCAGGCGCTTCGCAACGGATCGCCAGCGGCGAGCGCCGGCCCACGTGCAGGCTGAAGCGCAGCCAGGTATCGCCATCGCGCTGGAAGGTTTCGAGGGTGTCCACGTGCAGCGAACTGCTGCGCGCCCCGGTATCGAGCTTGGCCTTGAGCAGGGGAATGCCCAATTGCGGCAACGCCAGCCGCTCCCGCCAGCCCAAGGTAATCAGATCCGCCATGTGGGTTGTGGGAAGCTCGGGGATCGATGCAGCGGGGAGTGGAGCGGGTGAAGGGAATCGAACCCTCGTCAGTAGCTTGGGAAGCTACAGCTCTACCATTGAGCTACACCCGCACTTGGCCGGCGGATGGTAACCCGGGATTCGCGTGGTTGGAAGGCGGCGTCAGGAGCGACCCCACCCCGGCCCTCCCCTGCGAGCAGGTGAGGGAGCAATGGCCAGGAGCGGCGCACCCAACGGGTGCTGAACAATCGCCTGCGCATACTCGGCGTGGGGTCATCGTTTGGTCGACACTGCGCGTTCACGATCCCATGACGAAACCCCGCCCTGCTCCCGCCTCATCTGCACTTGCCAAGGAGAGCCGCATGTCCAGGTTTGCCGAGTCCCCTGTTTCATGGCGCCGCTACCGGCGCGTGCTGGCGGTGTTGCTGCTGTGCCTGGTCGCCGGATTGGCGCAGGCGCAATCCGATGCCCCATCCGACGCCGATGACAGCGCCGATCCGCCGACCCGGGTGGCGCGCCTGTCGTATGTCGGCGGCGACCTGGGCTTCCTGCCTTCCGGCGCGAAGGACTGGAGCGACGCCAACGTCAACCGCCCGCTGACCACCGGCGACAAGCTCTCCAGTGCGGCGGGCACGCGCGCCGAGCTGGAGTTCGACGGCGGCACCCTGCGCATCGACGGCCAGTCCGACCTCGGCCTGCTCGACCTCAACGACCAGCTGGCGCAGATCGAGCTGACCCAGGGCAGCCTGAGCCTCACCGTGCGCCGGCTCGGCGACGGCGAAAGCTACGAGATCGACACTCCCGCGGTGGCCTTGGTGGTGGACCAACCCGGCACGTTCCGCGTCGACGTCGATCCGGGCGACGGCAGCACGCGCATCGCGGCGCTGGATGGCGCCGCCACCGTGTTCGGCGAAAACAACGCCCAGCGCTCGATCAATCCCGGCCGCAGCTACCGCTTCACCGACGCCAGCCTGGCCATGGTGACGATCAGCGACATCGCCGGCGGCGACGCCTTCGATCGCTGGGCCAGCGAGCGCGATCGTCGCTACGCACAATCCGACAGCAGCCAGTACGTCTCCGACGACGTGGTCGGCTACCAGGACCTGGACCAGTACGGCGCCTGGCAGGACAGCAGCGAATACGGCGCCGTGTGGTATCCGCGCAACGTCGGTTCGGACTGGGCGCCGTACCGCAATGGCCACTGGGCGTACATCGCGCCCTGGGGCTGGACCTGGATCGACGACGCGCCCTGGGGTTACGCGCCATACCACTACGGTCGCTGGGCCTACACCCAGCGCGGCTGGGGCTGGATTCCCGGCCCGCGCGGCGTGCGTGCGATCTACGCGCCGGCACTGGTCGCCTTCGTCGGTGGCGGTGGCTGGTCGGTGGGCATCGGCGGCGCGCCGGTGGGCTGGTTCCCGCTGGGCCCGGGCGAAATCTACAACCCGTGGTATCGCTGCGGCCGCCGCTATTACACCCGCGTCAACGTGCACAACATCCGCGTGCGCGGCGGACACGATCCGCGGCGTGACGTCGACGACCACTACAACCGCTACCGTCGCGGCGACTTCGCTCGGGGTGACCATCATCGCGGCGCGCCCCGCGGTTTCACCGCGGTGTCCGGCGACAGCTTCGCCGGCGGCCATCGCGTGAAGGGCAATCGCCTGCATGTCGATCCGCGCAAGCTCACCGACACGTCGTTGCGCACGCGCGACATCGCCGGCGTGCGCCCCACCGACCGCGCCGACCACGGGCCGCGCACCACCCACGTGCGCAACCTCCCCGCCGCCGGCTTCACCCGCGAGGTGGTCGCCCGTCGCGCGCCGCCGAACATCCACGACGCCCCCGTGCCGAACCACGGCAAGCTAACGGGCGACACCTCCAGCGGAAGGGTGCGCGTGCTGGGCAGCCAGGGCCCGGGACGACGCCCACCGATGGCCGATCGCGGCGGCGGCAACGTGCGTCGCGCCGCGCCCGCAACGGCGCAATTGCCGGTCGTTCCCCGCATCACGCCGGCCGCGCGCGATGAGCATGCAAACAACGCGCGCAACGACAGTGAACTGCGCTCGGCCCGCTTCGCGCATCCGCGCGGCAACTACGGCGCCGAGCGCCGCGAAAGCATGCAGCGCCCGGGGGTGAGCTACATCGCTCCGAGCCCGCCCGCGCCCTCGGTCAACGATCGCGCGCCACGCCCGATGCCACCGACCCGCCGCGACGACGCGCGCGTGGTGCCGCATGATCGCGCGCAATTCCAGCGGGTGACACCGCAGACGCCCGTCACCACGCCCGCACGCAGCGAGCCCGAGCCACGCCGCTTCGAACGCCCGCAGCCACGCTTCCAGCGCCCCGAACCCGTGCAGCGCGAGCCCATGCGCGAAGCGCCGCGACCGCAACCCCGTCCCAGCGCGCCACCGCCGCCCCGCTACCAGCCGCCGCAACGCCCGGCACCGCGAGTCGAAGCACCCAGGCCGCAGCAGAACACGTCGCGGCCATCACCGAGAAAGGGCGCCGAGCGACTGGATCGGGGAGATCGGCGGCACTAGGAGCAAGAGCGAACCCCACCCCGACCCTCCCCTGCTCGCAGGGGAGGGAGTGGAACGCACAGCCTCAGGCTCGGCTCCCCCTGCTTCGTAGGAGAGAACAGAGCGCGCAGCCTCACGCCTGGCTCCCTCCCCTGCTCGCAGGGGAGGGCTGGGGTGGGGTCCGCTTTTGACTTTGCACCGAGGCGGCGCATCAGCCGACGCCGGCACAAGCCCTACAATAGGCGGATGTCCGAGCCCACCGACTCCCCCACACCCGATTACATGCGCCGCATCCGCAGCTTCGTGCTGCGCGAGGGCCGCATGACGCCCGCGCAGCAGCGCGCCTTCGACACCTTGTGGTCGCGCTTCGGCATCGACTACCGCGGCACGCCGCACGACTTCGCCGCCAGCTTCGGCCGCAGCGCGTCGCTGGTGCTGGAGATCGGCTTCGGCAACGGCGAGGCGCTGGCCTGGGCCAGCGAGCACGACCAGGCCCGCGACTTCCTCGGCGTCGAAGTGCACGGCCCCGGCGTGGGCCGGCTGATGAACGCACTGGCCGCCCGCGACGCCAGCAATGTGCGCATCTACAAACACGACGCGGTGGAAGTGCTGGAACACGAGATCGCGCCGGGCACGCTGGCCGAGGCGCGCATCTGGTTTCCCGACCCGTGGCACAAGAAGCGCCACAACAAGCGCCGCCTGATCCAGCCCGAATTCGTCGCCCTGCTCGCCTCGCGCATGGCACCGGACGGCCTGCTGCACCTGGCCACCGACTGGCAGCCCTACGCCGAACACATGCTCGAAGTGATGGAAGCCGCGCCCGCCTGGCGCAACCAGCTCGGCACCGGGCAGTACGCCGAGAAGCCCGAGTGGCGCATCGAAACCCACTTCGAACGGCGCGGGCTGAAGCTGGGGCATGGGGTTTGGGATCTGCTTTACCGGAAAGTCTGAGCAAGAGCGAACCCCACCCCAACCCTCCCCTACTTCGCAGGGGAGGGAGAAAAGCTGCGAGCTCGCCGGACTGCTCCCTCCCCTACAACGTAGGGGAGGGCTGGGGTGGGGTCACGCTCTTGACCTCTCCTCAAGCACCCGAAAAATCTCCCCCACCACATCCTCCGTGCGCAGCAGCACCTCGTCGTTCCAGAAGCGCAACACGCAATAGCCCTCACGCTCGAGGATTTCCGTGCGCCGCCGGTCGTACTCGACTGCGTCCAGGTGCTGCCCGCCATCCAGCTCGACCACCAGCCGCGCCGGCACGCAGATGAAGTCCACGATGTACCCGGCCAACGGATACTGCCGCCGGAACTTGTGGCCGGCCAGCTGGCGATGCCGCAGGTGTTGCCACAGACGCCGCTCGGCATCGGTCCCTTCGTTGCGCAGGCGGCGGGCACGGATCCACTTGATGTGCATGGCGAGTCCTTTCGCTGGGTGGGGGAAAAGCGTAACCCCCTCCCAACCTCCCCCTGCAAGCAGGGGGAGGAGCAAAGCGCTGTGCTCCCTCCCCTGCTCGCAGGGGAGGGCTGGGGTGGGGTCAAGCTCTTGGGGTCAAGCTCTTGGGTCAAGCTCTTGGCCTCAGGTTCACCAGCAATCGCACCACCCCGCTTATACTCACGGACATCCGCCCAGGGACGAATCGACAGCAGCGTGAAGTTTCCACTGCCCCGCCGTATCCACCGCAAGCCGCTGCGCCGCAGGGACGTCAGCTGATGGCGCTCTCGCTCACCCCCGAAATGATCCTGGTGCTCGGGCTGGTGGGTTTCACCATGCTGATGCTGGTGCTGGAGTGGATTCGCGCCGACATGGTGGCGCTGCTGGTGGTGGTGGTGATCGGCCTGACCGGGCTGATTCCATCCGATCGCGTGTTCAACGGCTTCGCCGGCAACGCGGTGATCGCGATCATCGCGATCATGATCATGGGCGAGGGACTGGACCGCGCCGGCGTGCTGCAGCTCACCGCCAATTTCGTGATGCGCATGGCGCGCGGGGCGGAGTCGCGGCTGGGCATGGTGATCAACATGGTCGCCAGCCTGTTCAGCGCGGTGATTCCCAGCCAGGCGCTGGCCGCCCTGATGATCCCGGTCAGCAGCCGGCTCGCCGCGCGCACCGGCGTGCCGATTTCGCGGCTGCTGCTGCCGATGGCGTTCTGCATCCTCACCGCCACCAACACCACGCTGATCGCGAACTCGCCGCTGATCGTGCTGAACGACCTGATCGCCAGCGCCAACGTGAACCTGCCGCCGGGCGCGCACACGATCCCGAAGTTCGGCCTGTTCAGCGTGACCCCGGTGGGCCTGGCGCTGGCCGTGGTCGGCATCGCCTATTTCTATTTCTTCGGCCGCAAGCTGCTGCCGGGGCACGAGGACGAACGGCTGAAGGTGACGCCCGGGCGCACCGAAAGCTACTTCGCCGAAACCTACGGCATCGTCGGCGAGACCGCCGAGCTCACCGTCACCGCCGAGAGCCCGCTGGTCGGCATGAGCATCGGCGAGGCGGAACAGCTGTACGAGGCGCCGCTGATCCTGGCGATCAAGAGCGGCAACGACGCGCGCATGGCGCCGCCGGCCGACCACGTGATCTGGGTCGGCTCGGTGCTGGGCGTGCTCGGCCCGCGCGAGCAACTCAACCAGTTCGCCAACAACCAGCTGTGTCGCCTGTCCACCCGCATGCGCCAGCTGGGCGAGCTGTTCAACCCGAGCCGCGCCGGCATTTCCGAAGTGGTGATTCCGCCGGTGTCGCGCTTCATCAAGCACACCGTGGGCGAGCTGCGCCTGCGCAAGCGCTTCGGCATTTCCGTGCTGGCGGTGACCCGCGGCGACAAGGTGCTGCGCGAGGACGTGCGTGGCGTCAGCCTGCGCGCCGGCGACACCGTGGTGCTGCACAGCAACTGGCGCGACCTGTCGCTGGCCGCCGAAGACCGCGACCTGGTCGTGGTCACCGACATCCCCAAGGAACAGCAGCGCCCCGGCAAGATCTGGCAGGCGGTGGGCTTCTTCCTGCTGGCCAAGTGCCTGGCCCTGTTCACCAACCTCGACCTGTCGGTGGCGATGATGACCGGCGCGATCGGCATGCTGCTCACCGGCGTGCTGAACATGGACGAGGGCTACAAGGCGATCAACTGGAAGACCATCTTCGTCACCGCCTGCCTGATCCCGCTGGGCTGGTCGATGGACGCCACCGGCACCGCCGCGTGGATCGCCCAGGTGGTGCTGGATCACCTGGGCAGCGCATCGCCGTGGGTGCTGCAGCTGTGCCTGGCCGTGCTCACCCTGCTGTTCTCGCAGGTGATGTCCAACGTGGGCGCCACCGTGATGATGGTGCCCATCGCCATCAGCGTCGCCGTCGCCACCGGCGGCAACCCGTCGGCCTATGCGCTGATCGTCGCCGTATCCTCCTCCAACACCTTCCTGCTCAGCTCCGGCCACCCGGCCCTGATGATGGTCACCGGCCCCGGCGGCTACAAAGGCAAAGACTTCCTGCGCGTGGGCGTGCCGCTGACCCTGGTGGTGCTGGTGGTCACGCTGGTGGCGATCAACCTGCTGTTCCGTTGATCGGCGCGGTGCCGGTGCGCCCTGCCTGCAGCTCTGCAGGGAGCGCGGTGTTCGCCATTTTTGCGAAAGTATCTGCCTCGGGGGACGGGCGATACCCTCCCCCGAATGGTCAGATCAGCAGGCTGTCGACGACACGTTGAGCCAGGGCTTCCGCGCTGGCGGTGGTGGTCTGCAGGTGCAGTTCCGGAGCTTCCGGCGGCTCATACGGGGAGTCGATGCCGGTGAAGTTCTTGATGTCTCCGGCCCGGGCCTTGGCATACAGGCCCTTGGCGTCGCGCTGTTCGCAGATTGCCAGCGGCGTGTCGACGAAGACCTCGCGGAATTCGCCAACGTCGAACAATGCGCGTGCCATGCGCCGCTCGCTGCGGAACGGGCTGATGAAGGACACCAGCACGATCAAGCCCGCGTCGGTCATCAGGCGGGCGACCTCGGCCACGCGACGGATGTTCTCGACGCGGTCCTCGTCGGTGAAACCGAGATCGCGATTGAGGCCATGGCGCACGTTGTCGCCGTCCAGCATGTAGGTGTGGTAACCCATCGCATGCAGGCGTTTTTCGACAAGGTTGGCGATGGTCGATTTGCCGGAACCGGAAAGGCCGGTAAACCACAGGCAGGCAGGCGTCTGGCCCTTGATCGACGCACGCGCGGCCCGGTCAACATCCAGGTGTTGCCAATGGATGTTGCTGGCTCGACGCAGCGCGAACGCCAGCGTGCCCGCCGCCACAGTGGCGTTGCTCTGGCGATCGATCAGGATGAAGCCGCCCAGCTCGTGGCAGCGCTCATACGGCTCGAAGGCGATCGGCTGGTCGAGGCTGATATTGCAGTAGGCCACTTCGTTGAGCAGCAGCCGTTTGGCCGCCTGCCGTTCCTGCGTGTTGACGTCGACCTTGTGCTTGATCTCGGTGATCTGCGCGGTGACCGTGCGCGTGCCGATCTTCAGCCCGTACGGCCGCCCCGGCAGCAGCGGGCTCTCGTCCATCCAGAGCAGGTTGGCGGCGAACTGGTCGGCGACCTGCGGCGGCTTCGTCGCGGCGGCGATGATGTCGCCACGACTGATGTCGCGCTCGTCGGCCAGCGTCAAGGTGACCGTATCGCCGGTACGCGCCCGCTGCAGATCGCCATCGGCGGTCACGATACGCGCAACATGCGAACGCACCCCAGCCGGCAGCACCACCACCTCGTCGCCACGCGACAACGTGCCCGCAGCCACCTGGCCAGCGTAACCACGGAAGCCCTGATCCGGGCGGCACACCCACTGCACCGGCATGCGGAAGCCGAGGTCGCTGGCCGCGTGGGCGATCTGCACGGTTTCAAGCTGCTCCAGCAGACACGGCCCGGTGTACCAGTCGATCAGCGTCGACCGGCTGCTGATGTTCTCGCCGCGCAATGCCGACAGCGGTATCGCGGTAACCTGGTCGATGCCCATCTGCCCGGCCAGCTCGCGGTAGGCTGCCTCGATCGGCCGGAACACGTCCTCGGCATAGTCGACCAGGTCCATCTTGTTCACCGCCAGCAGCACATGACGAATGCCCAGCAGGCCGCAGATGTAAGTGTGCCGACGGGTCTGCGTCAGCAGTCCCTTGCGCGCATCGACCAGCACCACCGCCAATTCCGCCGTGGAAGCGCCGGTTGCCATGTTGCGCGTGTACTGCTCGTGCCCGGGGCAGTCGGCGACGATGAACTTGCGCCGATCGGTACTGAAGAAACGGTAGGCGACATCGATGGTGATGCCCTGCTCGCGCTCGGCCGACAGTCCGTCGACCAGCAGGGCGAAATCCAGCTCGCCATTCTGCGTGCCATGGCGCAGGCTGTCGCCCTCCAGCGTGGCCAGCTGGTCGTCGAACAGCAGTTTGGTGTCATACAGCAGACGCCCCAGCAGCGTGCTCTTGCCATCGTCCACGCTGCCGCAGGTGATCAGGCGCAGCAGGCTCTTGCTCTCGTGCTGCTGCAGGTAGGCGTCGATGCTGGCGCCGGCGTCCGCGCGGTTCATGCGATGGGTTCCGGGTGGGCGGGAGTGTTTGGGCGAAGAGCAACCCCTCCCCAACCCTCCCCTGCAAGCAGGGGAGGGAGACAAGCGGCCGCGCTGCGCCTTGCCCTTGCTCGCAGGGGAGGGAGACAGGCGGCCACGCTGCGCCCTGCCCTTGCTCGCTGGAGAGGGAGACAAGCGGCGGCTTCTCGCTTTGCTCCTCCCCCTGCTCGCAGGGGGAGGTTGGGAGGGGGTAAAGCTTTTGATTTCACGTAACCCGAAACAGCCCGAACACCACGACCGAAAACCAAGTCCACCGCGCCCATCAGAAATAACCCTCTTGCTTCTTCTTCTCCATCGACGCGGACGGGTCGTGGTCGATCACCCGGCCCTGGCGTTCGGAGGTACGCGCCACCAGCATCTCCTGGATCACCGCCGGCAGCGTGTCCGCATCGGATTCGATCGCGCCGGTCAACGGGTAGCAACCCAGTGTGCGGAAGCGCACCTTGCGCATCTCCGGCACCTCGCCCGGCAACAAGGGCATGCGTTCGTCATCGACCATGATCAACGCGCCGTCGCGCTCCACCACCGGCCGTTTGGCGGCCAGGTACAGCGAAGGCACTTCGATCTTCTCGCGATAGATGTACAACCAGATATCCAGCTCGGTCCAGTTGGAGAGCGGAAAGGCACGCACACTCTCACCCTTGTGGATGCGTGCGTTGTACAGATTCCAAAGTTCCGGGCGCTGGCTCTTCGGGTCCCAGCGATGCTGCGCGTTGCGGAACGAGAACACCCGCTCCTTGGCACGCGACTTCTCCTCGTCGCGCCGTGCCCCGCCGATGGCGGCATCGAACTTGTACTTGTCCAGCGCCTGCTTCAGCGCCTGCGTCTTCATGATGTCGGTATGCACGGTGGCGCCGTGCGAGAACGGCCCGACACCCTGGTCCACGCCCTCCTGGTTGACATGCACCAGCAGTCGGCAACCGGTCTCCACCGCCCGGCGGTCGCGGAAGGCGATCATCTCGCGGAATTTCCAGGTGGTATCCACATGCAACAGCGGGATTGGCGGAGGGGCTGGGTAAAACGCCTTCTGCAGCAGATGCAACAGCACGGAAGAATCCTTGCCGATGGAATACAACAGCACCGGGTTGCCGAATTCCGCCGCCACCTCGCGCAGGATGTGAATGCTTTCCGCCTCCAGACGCTTCAGATGCGAAGCTGGGGCAAGAGTATCGATGTCCGTCATGTCGTTTCCGGTGATCACCCCGACCATACTAATGGCAACACCGCTGTCGAGTTATGACGGTTTGACCAGGGTATATGCCAGCTCTTGCCACGCAAGGCATGGAAACATGCTTGCGGGGACGCTCGCCCATGTCGACGCACACCACCCTTGAATGGCTGTTGTGCTCCGGGCATTCCTCTTCGACTTGGGTGACGACGCTGGCATCCACGCCTCCGACCGCGCCTTGCGCCGTGTTCGAAGCCGGCTGCCCGCCGCTGCGGGCCGGCCATGACCGATGTCGACCCGACAGGTGTTCCTTCCTCGATATCGGGAAGAAGCACAACCATGGATACAATACGCGTTTGAGCATCATCAGCGAGCCACTTGTGACCTTACTCCCCTGCTTCAAGGCCTACGACATCCGCGGCCGCGTGCCTGACGAGCTGGACGAAGAACTGGCGCGCCGCATCGGCCTGGCCATGGCCGCACAGCTGGGACCGGGCCCGGTGGTGCTGGGGCGCGACGTGCGCCTGAGCAGCCCGGCGTTGCAGGCGGCGCTGGCCGACGGTTTCCACGCGGCCGGGCGCGAGGTGCTCGACATCGGCATGGGCGGCACCGAAGAGGTCTACTTCCAGACCATGCACCTGGGCGCCGCCGGCGGCGTGATGGTCACCGCCAGCCACAATCCGATGGACTACAACGGCATGAAGCTGGTGCGCGAAGGCTCGCGGCCGATCAGCGGCGACAGCGGCCTGTTCGCGATCCGCGATTTCGCCGCCAGCCACCGGGAAACCATTCCCGCCGGCGTCGCCACGCCGCAGGCGATGACCGACAAGTCCGCCTATATCCAGCACCTGCTCGGCTACATCCAGCGCGACCGGCTGAAGCCGCTGAAGATCGTGGTCAACGCCGGCAACGGCGGCGCCGGCCTGATCGTGGACCAGCTCGCGCCGCACCTGCCGTTTGAGTTCATCCGCATCCAGCACGAGCCGGACGGCCATTTCCCCAACGGCATCCCCAACCCGCTGCTGCCCGAATGCCGCGCCGCCACCGCCGACGCGGTGCGCGCCCATGGCGCCGACTTCGGCGTGGCCTGGGATGGCGACTTCGACCGCTGCTTCTTCTTCGACGCCGACGGCCGCTTCATCGAGGGCTACTACTTGGTCGGCCTGCTGGCCACCGCCCTGCTGGCGCGCCATCCCGGCGGGAAGATCATCCACGACCCGCGACTCACCTGGAACACCATCGAGATGGTGCAGCAGGCCGGCGGTGTCCCCGTGCTCAGCAAGACCGGCCACGCCTTCATCAAGGAGCGCATGCGCGCCGAGAACGCCATCTACGGCGGCGAGATGAGCGCCCACCACTACTTCCGCGACTTCGCCTACTGCGACTCCGGCATGATCCCCTGGCTGCTGATCGCCGAACTGGTCAGCAGCCGCGGGCTGTCACTGGCCGAACTGGTGGAAGACCGCATGCGCGCCTTCCCCTGCAGCGGCGAAATCAACTTCAAGGTCGCCGACGCACGCGCGGCCACCGAACGGGTGATGAGCCACTACGCCAGCCAGTCGCCCGCCCTCGACCACACCGACGGCATCAGCGCCGACTTCGGCCCATGGCGCTTCAACCTGCGCAGCTCCAACACCGAACCGCTGCTGCGACTCAACGTGGAGTCGCGTGGGGATTTAAGGCTGATGCTCAGGCACACCGAGGAGATCGCAACGCTCCTCGCCGAGAATGGCTAAAGCTCGCGGAGTTCCTCTGAATCATCACATCCGACGCTTTTCAGAAAGAGCCAGGTAGCCCCTAAACAGAGAAGTCCGCAACGCGGCGATGGAAAGCTGGAACCACGGCCTGAAGGCTGAGGCGACCCACGGTAAGCGTTGCGCCACACAAGGGCATGGGCCCCGCCCGCGTGCTCGAATACATCGCCGTTGACTACAATCGAACCCGGCTCCACTCGTCGCTGGGCTACCTCAGTAGCCCACTGCAGTTCGAACTGACCAATGCTGCTTGATCAAGTGTCCGACATTCGGGGGCAAGATCAAAGAGACCTCTACGTCATCAAAAGGACCTCTACGTCGATTCACTTTCACCGGAAGACCGGCAAATTGCCAACGAGAGTGCACCAATACAGGCGCCTAGAGACAGTCCAAAAATGAACATGAGCATCGCTGCATCCCCCTGTGGATGCCGTCCTGATAGACGGTCAGCATCAATTCTCACGATCAAGCTAGTGGTTTGCTCCTGAGTTCGTCACATTTTTATGCTGATGCGCCGCACAAAAAAGTGGGGCGGGTGACCGGTTGTACCACGAGGGCAGGCTTCGCGCTCTTAGCAGTTACCTCGGTAACTCATGCTAAGTCCGCGTTCGCCCAGCAGCCCGAGCTACTCGTGCCAGCTGTACTGGTTGCCGCGGTCGGCGCGACGCCCCGCGGCATCTTGCGCTGGAACAAGGTCATGCGCAGCGTGTCGCACAACAGCGAAGCGGGCATGCGTTCGCTCTTTGCCCAACCCACCACTTTGCGCGAATACAGGCCAAGGAAGACAGTCAGATACGGCTAGCCTTCCCCGGCGCCGTAGTTTGTGATGTCGCCGACCCAGACCTTACTGGGACGTGGCGCGGCGACCGGTTGCTGCAGCAAGTTTTTCCTCACCGGCAGCGCGCGATTAGAGTTCGTCGATCCTTTGTACTTACGTGCCGCTCTGGCGCGCAGACCTCGGTGGGGCAGCAATAAACCGCTTAACGGGATATCTGTGAAACGGGGCCAAGGCCACCGTCCTGTCGCTACAATCCCTATCTCGCCACGTGAGCAAGCGCCATACCAGCAACTATTTGGCGAAAGGAACATCATGTCCTCTTCTCGTCTCATCCGACCCAAACGCCAAATGCCAGCAGCCATTCAATCGAACCCCGACGAACCAAACCCGATGCCAGAATTACATCGAAAAGAAGAACTATCGACTGAATCGCCAGGACGAATCAAACATTTCGGAACCATCAAATGACTGAACAAAACATGCTAGAGAGCGGCGCACATAACCTTAACAATCACGAGGTTTTTATCCTTGGCGCGAAAGCACACGCAATCACGATGGAGAAAACGATAAAATATATAATTGAAAGCATATCCGAAGGAAAATTTATACAACATTCCGTAATCAATGTTGCGAAAGTAGTCGCCATGAAAAATGACGCGAGTCTCCGTGAATCTGTAAATTCATGCGATTTGATAAACATCGATGGCGCAGGGATCGTATTGGCAGGAAGGCTGCTGGGAATGGCCATCCCGGAAAGAGTCGCCGGGATCGATCTCTTCTACAATCTACTTCGAGAAGCATCAGTTGAGAACATACCAGTATTTTTGCTGGGCGCCAGGCAAAACGTCGTTGATGAAGTTAAACGTCGTGCAACAATGGAGTTTTCGGGAATAGAAATCGTCGGCCACCATCATGGGTACTTTGAAACGAATGAAGAAGGTGTTGTCGAGTTAATCGCATCATCTGGTGCCAAGATGCTGTTCGTCGCCATGACGTCGCCACTCAAAGAGAACTTTATTAATAAATGGAAGAGCAGACTGGGTGTTAGCTTCGCCATGGGCGTCGGGGGAAGCTTTGATGTCTACGCAGGACTGACCAGAAGAGCACCGCCGTGGATGCAAAAGGCGGGCTTGGAATGGCTATTCCGGACTATGCAAGAGCCTAGACGAATGTGGAGGCGCTACCTGTTTAGCAATTTAAAGTTTGCAAAGCTCCTGTTGTCAGCAATTCTTGATAGAGTCGCCGCGAAATTCATCCGCTCTCGACGCGCTTAACTCCGTAACATGCCGATAATTTGATCACGTTCGCCCGCACACTGGATTTCTCCCGAGCTCAGGGAATTAAAATGGTCTGTAAAAAAGATCGCTTGGCCCTAAAAATCATCACCACGATCGCCGTGGCGTTCTCCACCACAGTCATGGCGGTGGAGCACAAGCCAAATTCGACCAAAATCGAGCCCAATCCACGGTGCGAGGCGGTTCCGCATCCAGACATATCATTGGCAACGACGAGTATTTATAGATCAGACGATAAAACTCAGTCAAAAGTCGACGAGAGGTCGAGACTCATCTACGCCGATACGATGCGCAATGTCTGGAGCTTCGTAAAAATTATAGGCGCCGACGCCGAACTTTATTACACGGATCCGCGATCAAATGCCTTCAGGGGAGCCTGTGCTGGCGAAGCTTTAGCTACTTGGGCGCGCGCAGGCGCGCTCACCAAGCTGACCACACGTAGTGCGCAGTTCAATATCGGGCACTATTTGAGCTCCATCGCTTTTTCGTATAAGGCAATCCGCCCCGAGGTAACCGCAGCGGATCAGGCAGTAATTGACTCTTGGTTAAGAGCCATCGCCTTGACGCTGCAAAAAAATATAAATTCTCTTCGCAACAGCAATATGACGCGAAATAATATTCAGTACTGGAACGGTCTTGCCATGGCGTTAGTTGGTGAGCTAACTGACGATAGAAGTCTATTCCGCTCAGGAATGGAGGCGTACAGCACGGGGGTGTGTCAGGTATCGGAGAATGGAAGTTTGCCCCTCGAGATAAGCAGGGGCCAGAAGGCTCTTGCCTATCATCTCTACGCCGTCGCGCCATTAGTTCAATTGGCGGCCATTGGAATGCGGCATGGTATCGAGACCTTTCCAAGGTGTCACTACGGCATAGTTCGTCTAGTCAACTTTACTCTCAAATCGTCACTTGACCCCACGGAGATCGAGAAATTGACTGGTTTCAAGCAGAATCTTGCTCCCGTCGATCGATTCTCTGGCGAAAGATTTGCTTGGTTACTGATTTATATCAAATATGAAAAAATTCCATTTTCTATGGATTATTTACCCGCTGACAAAAGCACATTAAAAGACATTTTCCTCGGCCCCATGCCACGTGCGCCGTCGAGATGATTATGAATGCCTCTTCAACGACTAATTAGATATGACGGCACCGACCAACACCTGATCGCCATCAGCTACCTAATGTGCTCCATCGCCAAATATCCTAGCGACACATGCGCCTTAGCGGAGCACGACGCGACCATCATCCACACGAATAGGGAGAACCGAATAGTTTCGATAATGAGCTATTCCGCAGAACGGTACACGCTAGACAGCTCGGACCAATGAAAGCGTGACGGCGACGTCCCCCCGCTTTGAGTAGCGGGACGGTTTAGTGTCCGGGTTCACTGTAACTGCGACGTCCCCCCGCTTTGAGTAGCGGGACGGTTTAGAGTCCGGGTTCACTGTAGCTGCTTCGCATAGGCGGCAGGTGTCAGCCCGCCCAGCGCCTTCTTCGGTCGCTCCTCGTTGTATTCCCGCCGCCAGCGTTCGATCTCGGCGCGTGCGTGCAGCAGGCTGGGAAACCAGTGCTCGTTGAGGCATTCGTCGCGCAACCGGCCGTTGAACGATTCGATGTACGCATTCTGGTTTGGCTTGCCCGGTTCGATCAGGCGCAGCTGCACACCACGCTCGTGGGCCCAGGTCACCATCGCCTTGCCGCAGAACTCCTTGCCGTTGTCGCTGCGGATCACCTTGGGCAAGCCACGACTGAGCGCCAGGCGATCCATCACCCGCGTCACGCCCAGGCCGGAGATCGCCCGCTCGACCTCGATGACAACCGCCTCGTGGGTGGCGTCATCGACCATCGTCAGGCACTTGATGACGCGTCCCTCAGCGGTGCGATCAAACACAAAGTCCATAGACCAGACCTCATTGGCTGCCTTCGGCCGAGCCAACGGTTGCCGCTCGGCAACGGGCACCTTCTTCCGCTTGCGCCGCCGCACCTGCAGCTTCGCTTCCTGATACAGCCGTTCCACGCGCTTGTAGTTCTTCACCAGCAGCCCCGCTTGCCGCAGCTTCAGATGGATCATCCCCACGCCATAGCGCTTGTACCGCTGCGCCAGGGCCACGATCCGTTGCCGGAGGTCCCCGTTGCGATCCGGGCGTGTCGGATAGCGATACGCGCTGGCGCTCATGACGACGACCGCCAGCGCACGTCGCTCGCTCAATCCCTTCTCGACCATCTGCCGCACCAGCTCGCGCCGAGCCGGTGCGCTCACCACTTTTTTCGCAGGGCGTCCTTGATGACCTCGTTCTCAAGCACCTGCTCGGCCAGCAGCTTCTTCAGCCGACCGTTCTCCGTCTCCAGCTCTTTCAGCCGTTTGGCGTCGGGCACACTCATCCCGCCGAACTTGCTGCGCCACAGGTAGTACGAGGCCTCGCTGAAGCCGTGCTGACGGCACAGCGCCTTCACCGGCAAGCCAGCCTCCGCCTCACGAAGGAAGCCGATGATCTGTTCTTCGGAAAAGCGTTTCTTCACGTCCAATCTCCTTCTGATGGGGGATTGGACTCCAAACCGAGGTGCTACTCAAAACTGGGGGGACGTCGACGGATTGGGATGATATCCATCAAGCGAGGTGGACTCGGAGCCTATCCTCCATTGATGCTGGCTTGGTGCGTACGCCTCCTCAACAAGATAAACAAAAATACCGCCGGCATGAATCCACCTGTCTCATAAAAGCCGCGTTCAACAGATGACATAACTAGGATCGCCGTCATTAGAGGCACAGAAAATTGCCTATCCTGCCGAAATGCGTTACGAACGAAGCCAATTAGCAGCATTGCCACAAAAAATATACCAATCCATCCCAAATCTAGCCCCGCTTGGAGCATTGAATTGTGGGCGCTTTGAGTCGTCCAACCGGAAATTCCCCCACTATAGCCCGCCTCAATTACCTTCCCCCCGGCCCCAAATCCATAACCCAACCAAGGTTCTTGACTGATCAATGTTATCGCTGCCGCCCAAATGTAGGTACGCCCCGTAAGACTGCCAACATCATCTCCCCCTCCACGGGAAATAGAGGCTAAGACATCCATATTTGAAAGAGATAGAGCGATTAGACCAAAGACCAACGCTCCGGTGGCAATATATACGAAGCCGGCCCGAGCTCCTCCCCGGGACCTAAAAAGGACAACCAAAGCAATCGCGCCAATTGCCGCAATAAATGACTGCCTACTATACGTAAGATATAGACATATAGACACAACAACAAAAAGTGCCACCAGCACCGCTCGTCGCCAGGGGAGGAGGCCCGAGCATAATATGCATAAACAAAGGACGGAAGGCTCCGCCAGACCGTGCGGACCATAGACTACCCCCCTTAGTCTCATCACCCCATCTGTGAACATGAATGCCCCTGGAGAGATGAGCGCATAAACAAGACTAAGGGTGCAAAGAACCCCAATTGGGATCACTAGAGCACTTGCTGCGTTGCGCAACGACAAGCCCAGCAACAGATAAGTAGACGCAAAAGTAACACCCCAGGAAAGGATCGCAATAAAAGTCTCAGTTCTGTCAACGCTCCAAATAATCGAAAAGCCTCCTAACGACAACAATGCCGCAAGTAGGTACGGGCCGGTGCTCCTGCCGAACTTAACTCGCTCACGGTCAAGCAGATAGCTTAAAGTGAACAAGGTTAGAGGAATGAGCGCAGCGATCGCCTTGAGAGAAAAATTGAGTGCGACGCCCGCGCCGAACTGTGAATAGTCGATGCTACCAATGGAAACCACGCATGCGACAGATAGTGTCGCTACGTTCGCCCTATTCAAGCGCACCTCCCCGCTTACCGATCATGCGAGCCGGCACTCCCCCCATTATGCTCATGCTTGGCACGTCCTTTGTAACTACCGATCCAGCAGCAAGTACGGAGCCCCTCCCGACGGTGACCCCGGGAAGAATAACTACGTTACAGCCAATCCATACGTCGTCTTCTATGGTGACGGGTTTGAATGAGCTTCCCTGCAAATTAATGGGACGAAGGATATCCGATGTGTTATGGCCGCGGGTAATAATCTGCACATTTGGTCCCATGAGCACATCGTCACCGATTGTCACTCCACCATAAATAATTGCGTTGCGCCCTAATTCGCTGCGACTTCCGACCTTGATATTAGGTGAAATGTCTGCGTTAGACTTAACGCGCAGATCATGACCGGCACGTTCGATGAATCGCCGCACAAGCCAACTACGGAGGCGTGGGAAGAATATGGCGTATGGGCGCCAAGCATCAGGGGTATGGCGGATAGCCACCATGTAGGCAAAATAAGCAACCTTCCTATCCAAACGCATCGGCTACCTCGATACCAAATTATTAATAATACTAATATAGTTACGAGATTGACCTTTTGACGTAAGTGAATCTAAGCCGCCATTTTCTCTCGCCTCAGCGAGATTGGCTCGCAATTCTTCCTTCCGATCAAAAAATTTACCAATCGCATCTGCTACTGACCCCCTATCCCTCCCCAAACATCTAATACCCGAGAACTTTGCGAAAGCGTGTCCATCTATCCCACTCCCGGCCAAATATATCACCGGGATTCCAGCCAATATTGCCTCAGCAAACACCAAGCCAAAGCTCTCTGACGTGGAAATCATGACCAAGCCTTCATAGCGCGTTAAAATAGCGCATATATCATTCCTAGGCACAGACCCAAGTAGACGAACTCTACCTTTCAGGCCACGCTCCTCTATAAATATCCTAATGCGACTTTCCACGACGGCACAGGCTGGGCCTATCAAGTCAAGGGTGAGTTGACCATTGCTCCTAATCGCAAGCGCCAGCCCGTCAAGCAACTCCAAGATCCCTTTCTGCTTATAGTCATCAAGTCTACAAACACATACCAGGGCACCAGTCTGCCCAACACCATCGCTTTTCACGCGTTTCCACATCTCATGCGGAATCGCGTTTGGAAATGGAATATCTTTCTCTCTAACGCGATATCCTGTGCGCGTCGTTATTGGCGACTGTGCCCACATCGATCCCCATAAGTTAACTGCGCTCGTATCGAGTACTTTCCTATAAACCCCTTTAGTCCACGGCCAATAATAAACCGGATTAGTGTCCGAACTACCCCTTATGGTAACTATATGGGGAATCTCTAACGCGGCCGCAATCCTAGATCCAATTAGCGACTCGTAGCTCAATTTATGAGAGTGCACAAAAGATGGCTTTCTGCTGCACATGAGAGTGTCAAGCAGCCCCCCCACCTCTTGCAGATAATTCTTTCCCGGCATTATCGGACCAATTGGATCGAATACCGAGCTATGCATCTCATTATCCACCAATATTGAGCGCCTCCGCCCAAAGCTCCTTCTCCGTCTTGGCACAAAAACCAGGTGATCGACCTCCCCACTCGTTTCGGCCAATAGATCACTTACTGCCCTAGTAACAAGGGCAGGCGAATACGGACCGGGAAAGTCCGCTGTTATGTGTAAACCCAATGGTTTAAATGACATCTTTTTTGAGCCGCTTACGCAGTGAGTAGCAAAAAGCGATAAGAGCAAAAAGTAAAATAGCTAGAAACGTTATCAACGCAACGCCTTCCATTTGCAGGTAGATCTGCTTGACGGTCGCCAAGATCAAGGCAGCAGCGACGATTCCAACCATAAACTTCCACGGAAACATGTTCTTGACGGAGGCAGTAGCGCCGAGCTCCCACTCAGCAAACATTAGGGCGACGGCTCCCGCAATAACTCCGGCTATAGCGGCGCCAATAGGCCCGTATAACTTCGTTAAGAGGGGAAGTAGAACCAACCAAGCTACAAGTGAAGCAAGCGCACACTTGCCGATCTCGCGAGAGCGAAGCTGGAGATGAAAGGCGGGATCATATCGAACGAGTCTGCAGCCCATTAGTAACGCACTAAAGGCAGACATCGGCATAATCCATTCGGCTCCCTCGCGATAGCCTACGGGTAAAATAGCACGCGCAATGTTGGCGCCAAAAGCCATCACAACGACAACTAGCGGCGCCACCACGAATAAAATTGCTCTGCTTTCCTTCACGACGAAGTTCATAGCGGCGTTCAACCCATGCTCGTTCAGCGCCTTCACCCCACTCGGCACGACGGAAATGCTGAGTGCTCCGATAAAGGGGTAGATCATTTGTCTTGCGATGCCGGACTGTGAGCTGTACAACGCGACGACTTTAGCGTCAAACATCATTTTTAGAATAAATCGGTCACCATTTAACATCAGCATCATGGCAATTAATGAAAGCGAAGCAGGTAATCCGTAACTGATTAATCTCGGAAGCGAGATGGAAGCTTTCGATTCCGCTAGGGCACTCCGGGCACTGTTTTCGCGAAGCGCCTTCGGCATATAGAATAGGCCCGCAGCAATTGAAGCCGATGATCCAATGGCAATGGCAATCAGGAGAGAGTTAGCGCTCGCGTTGAAATGGACTAGTCCGTAGGCACACACCAGTATTAGTATGAACCGCAAGGATCCTATTAATCCGTACATCTTCGGGCTATTAAGTCCACGAGCTAACTGCGATGCCGCGCTAGCCCCACTATAGGCGCTTGCGGCAAGAGCCGCAGCAGCCCCATAATCTAGAACGTTTAACCAGTCTAAAGTAAGCCCTAGGATCAGACACGGAATGACTGGGGCAAGCAAGGCTAGGAATACCGTAAATGCTTTGGGGCCAAGCTGCCCAGCTGCCCCGCCTCCCAGCCTGACAAGCGCCATCTGAAGCCATCCGTAAAAAATGGCTCCTGCAATATTTATGAAAGCAAACCCAACTGAAAATACCCCGTATTCCTCGGGTGACACTAAGTGCGCGAAGCCCAAGACAATTGCCACGCCGACAAGCATATTGGGAATGTGCGCCAGCAAATATGCCAACCTTGAGCCCATTAGAAATCTGCGCGCATAACCGCATGATCTGTTGGCGATCTCTTTGAGCAAAGTCAGACTCCAATTGACATCTTGGGCTCGCTAACCCTGTCCCCAGCACCCAAAAATAGGACGACGTCTTTTACGATACGACTAGCCGCCATACCGTCCCACTTTTCTGGCCTGTCTACAAGTTTTCCCTTAGTATTCAGAATCCGGTTCAACGCGGCTAAAATTACGCCGCGATCCGACCCGACCAGAGTATTTGTACCATTAGTTATGGTAATCGGCCTTTCCGTATTTTCGCGCAACGTCAGACACGGAACTCCAAGGGCAGTGGTTTCCTCTTGAAGGCCGCCCGAATCCGTAAGAACAACGGACGCATCCCTCACAAGACCAAGCATTTCAAAATACCCCAGAGGTGGAAGTATCAATATGCGCGGGTCTTTCAGAAACTCCCCTTGGCCCGAGTCAAGTATTTTTGCGCGCGTCCTGGGATGTACAGGGAAAATAACGGGTAGCTCGACGCTAATCTCCTTAATTATACTAAGCAGACGCTTCAATACATCCTGATCATCCACATTTGAAGGGCGATGCAGTGTCAAAACTGCATAACTACCAGCATGCTTAAACACCGATTGATCTATTCCGGCTTCCGATTTGACGGCCTCAATGGCGTTCTCTATGGTTTCGCTGACGGGTACGGCGCGCGCCAAGCTATGAAGCACCGTATCGATCATTACGTTGCCCGCAAACATGATCTTGTTAGCGGCGATACCTTCCGTCTTTAGGTTGTCTATCGCTGTCCGCTCTGTCACGTAAAGACGATCGGACAACTGATCGGTTAGAACCCGATTGATCTCTTCTGGCATGGTGCGGTCACCGGATCTCAAACCAGCCTCCACGTGAACCACCTTGATATTTTTCTTCGCTGCCACGAGTGCGCATGCGAGGCTAGAGTTCACATCCCCCACTACCAGTACGCAATCCGGCTGCTCAGATTCAAGCACCAAATCAAAGCGCTTCATGATCTCCGCAGTCTGCAGCGCATGGCTGCCCGAACCCACTTCGAGCGAAATGTCTGGCACGGGGATCTCGAGTTGCTGAAAGAACGTTTCATTCATGGCGTAATCATAGTGCTGTCCTGTATGCACTAGCTTTGCTTCAGCCTCCTCCGAGTACATATCGAATGCGCGCATGATTGGCGCGATCTTCATGAAATTTGGACGTGCGCCTACAATGCAAAGAACTTTTTTTACCGGCATTTGAAATGCTTCCGCTAGCCTAAATTGAAAATGCGCCACACGCTACAGCTCGTCACAGGCGCCCATCGACCTCGTTCCTGGGCAAAACGCCCTTAATATCGTAGAGAACGGCACGTCCATTAGCCCACGCCCGAGCGCGGTTAGCACCGGCGGGCTTGAATTCATCGTGTGCGACCGCCAGCACGACTGCATCATAGGCTCCTACTTTCGGCTCCTCCGCTAGGAGCGACAACCCGTACTCGCGCTTCGCTTCGATAGCGTCAGCCCAAGGATCGTAGATATCCACCACGGCACCGTAGCTTTCAAATTCCGCGATTAAATCAACGACGCGGGTATTACGCAAATCTGGGCAATTTTCCTTGAAGGTTAAGCCAAGTACCAATACACGGCTGCCCTTGATGGCGTGTCCCTTGCCAATCATCAACTTCACCACTTCGCTGGCCACATGCTGCCCCATACCATCGTTGATGCGGCGACAAGCGAGCAGTATGTCAGGGAAATAGCCCACCGCCTGAGCCTTCTGAATCAGGTAATACGGATCTACACCGATGCAATGACCGCCGACCAAGCCAGGCTGAAAGGGTAAAAAATTCCACTTGGTGCCTGCTGCTTCCAGAACATCCTGCGTATCGATACCGAGACGGTGAAAGATCAACGCAAATTCATTGATGAGTGCAATATTTGCATCTCTTTGAGTGTTCTCGATAACCTTGGCAGCTTCAGCAACCTTGAGACTGGACGCTTTGTGTGTACCGGCGGTAATTATGGTGCGATACAGAGCATCTACGTATTCTGCCGTTTCCGGCGTGGATCCCGAGGTGATTTTTGGGATGTTGGTAAGCCGACGCTGCTTGTCACCTGGGTTGATACGCTCCGGGCTGTAGCCCACGGTAAAGTCTATATTGAACTTGAGGCCAGAGATGCGCTCCAACTCAGGCACGCAGATTTCCTCGGTGGCACCCGGGTAGACGGTAGATTCATAGACCACGACATCGCCGCGCTTGAGCACGCTTCCGATCGATTCGCTGGCCTTAATAAGTGGTGTAAAGTCGGGCCGCTTATGCTCATCGACAGGGGTTGGCACCGAGACGATAAATACTCCGCAATCACGAATTGACTGAAGTTCATCCGTGTAAGTCAGCTTAGTCGCTGCCTCAAGCTCATCAACCGATGTCTCTTGCGTAAAATCAATGCCCGCCCGCAATTGCTCGATGCGGGCTGTATGAATATCGAAGCCTACGGTATTAAAGTGCTTCCCGAACTCAACAGCCAGAGGTAAGCCGACGTATCCCAAGCCGACAACAGCAATCCGGACTTGATCCAAATCTCTCATTTGCATCCCGATTAGTTCCTTAGATTATTTTTTTGGATCCCAAACGCCTCATTATCGTTCGATGCTGGGGTTGGGTCGTTAGTGAATGAAGAACAAATAATTATTAGGCGACGCTCAGTGATTAGGCGGCGCTCAGTGCGCGTTGGTTCGCCGCAAAAGGACCAACGGCGTCCGAAGTATGATTTTGAAGTCGAGCCAGATCGACCAGTGGTCGATATAGCTAATATCGCACTCCACTCGTTGGGCCATTTTTTCAATGGTGTCTGTTTCACCACGGAAACCACTAATCTGAGCTAGGCCAGTGATACCCGGCTTGACACCATGACGCTGCATATAGCCATCAAGCCTCTCACTGAAATAGCGATTGTGCGCTAATGCGTGCGGTCTTGGGCCCACGATAGACATTTGCCCTTGCAGCACATTGATGAACTGCGGCAGCTCATCGAGACTGCTGGCGCGCAGAAACCGACCAAAGCGGGTAACGCGCGGATCACCCACCACGGCCTGGGTTACTTGGCCGTTGCTCTCGTGGTGCACGCGCATGGAGCGAAACTTCCATATTTCGATTTCCTTGCCACTCAATCCGTTTCGCTTTTGGCGATAAAAGACGGGACCGGGAGAACTCAACTTCACTCCTATTGCGAGTAACACCATCAAAGGCGCCACTAGGAGCAGGATAGCCAGCGCCAAAAACCTGTCCTCAACTGCCTTGGCAATCCGGGCATGGCCCTCAACTCTGGTTCCCCGCAGGGTTATCACTGGAACGCCAGCCAAATGGGTTGACTGATGGCTTAGCAGCTCGTACCCAAACAAATCGGGAACCAGACGTATCGTGGTCGGCAATTCGCTGGTAGCGTCCAATAGTCGCTTGATCTCTGCTTCGGCTCGCATCGGCAGCGCCAGCCATATCTGATCGGGAGTATCCCGATCCAGTCCTGCAATGAACTGCTCCAGATCTCCGCACGAAGGAATGTCGGGCAACTCATACTGATCATACGGAGTCTGCACGACGCCGACGACGTTCAGGCCCATCCAGCCATTTTTGCGAGTCGCCGCCACGATGCGCTTGCCCGCGTGCGTGGCGCCAACCAACACAATGCGACGGGTATCGACACCGGCTGCACGAAGCACGCCCAGCAGACGTCGCGCCATCCAACGATGCGCGGTGAGCAATACGATCGTGACGATGAACCAACCGCCAACCCAGAGCCGCGAGTATTCGCCGACACTCTTGACCAGCCACTCCGACATCATCCACAGCGACAAAACGGCCACCCATGCAGCAATGACGCGGGCGATTTCGGCAAACAAGCCCTCACCACGCCAGCTGCGGTAGAGGCCAAACGCCGGAAACACGGCCACGGCCAGGATCGCTGTACGCAAGGTGGCGGCGTTGTAGGGTCTGTCCAGAACGAGACTGTCGAAGCGCAACCAGTGACACAGGCAAGCGGCTACCACCAAGATAACCACGTCACCCACACGCACGGCAATATCGAGCAAGGCCGCATATTTCGAGAAGAAGGTCGTTCCCGAATGTTGTGACTCGCTGGTTATGGGTGTGAACAGCATCCTTGTTCCTCTGACGGCATTTCTTGTTTCATGGTGGTAGATCCTTCTGATGAGTCCACGAGCCGGGCAGCTTGATGGTCACCGCGCCAGACACGCAAAAATGCGAAGGCGATCTCGGATTCTAATCCAAATAGATGACAGGTCGTTTAACGACGCACTTAATCCGTCCGGTTTGACGTTGACGTAATCCGATGACAGGCACTCGGTGAGGATGAATGGAATTGGTTTATTCGTTTTCTTTGTGGCGCAGAACAGGAGCGGCCCCGCCTCTGCCTCCCCTACAGAGCAGGGGAGGCAGAGCAACGCGTTATTTCGCGGTTTTGTATTCGTAGTAGCCATAGGAGTAGTAGCCAGCGGCGCGGCGTTCGACGGCGTTGAAGATGGCGCCCTTGATCTCGACGCCGTTCTGCTGGAAGCGCTGCTTGGCCAGAGCGATTTCGCGGGCCTGGTTCAGGCCGAAACGCACCACCAGCAAGCTGGTACCGGCGTGGTGGCCGATTACGGCGGCATCGGTCACGGCCAAGATCGGCGGGGTGTCGATGATTATCAGGTCGTACAGCGGCATCAGCTTGTGGAGCAGCGCGGTGAAGTTCGCGTGCATCAGCAGCTCGGATGGGTTCGGCGGTACCTTTCCCCGGGCGATGAAGTGCAGGCTTTCGACACCGTCGACCTTGCGAATGGCGGCAGGCAACTCAAGCTGACCGGTGACCAGTTCGGACAGGCCATTCTCGGGCTTGCCGCCCATCACCTTGTGCTGGCCGCCCTTGCGCATGTCGGCGTCGATCAGCAGCACCTTCTGGCCGGCCTGGGCGATCACCGCCGCCAGGTTGGCCGAGACGAAGGTCTTGCCCGCGTTGGGGCTGGAACCGGAGATCATCAACAGGTTGTTCTTCGCCTCCATGCGGGCGAAGTGCAGGCTGGTGCGCAGACTGCGCAGGGCTTCGGTAGCCAGGTCCGCCGGGGCACTCACTGCCAGCAGGTGCTGCTTGCCGTTGCTGCCGTGGTGGTGCACGTCCTTCACCGAGATGGCGAGTTCCTGCTCGCTCAACGGAATCGAGGCGTAGACCGGCAAGCCGAGCTGTTCGATGGAAGCAGGATCTTCCACGCCACGATTCAGCATCTGGCGCAGGAAGATGAAGGCCACCGCGAGGAAGCCGCCGAGGAAGGTGCCACCCAGCACGACGATGGCTTTCTTTGGCTTCACCGGCTGGGTCACGTCAACCGCGGCCTTGTCGATGATGCGCACATTGCCCACGGTGCCAGCCCGGGCAATGTCGAGCTGCTGCGCCTGGTTGAGCAGGCTGGTATAGGTTTCGTTGCTGACCTGCACGTCGCGGGTCAGTCGCAGCAGTTCCTGCTGGGTGTCGGGCAATTCACCGACCTGCTTTTCCATCGCGTCCTTCTGCGCCTGCAGCTGGCCGATCTGCTGCATCAGCGCCTTGTACGCCGGATGCTCGGGGGTGAAACGGCGCTCGATATCCGCCTGCTGCATGCGCAGTTGCTGGATGCTGGTTTCGATGGCGACCGTCTGGTCCAGCAGGCCCTTGGTCTGCATGGTGATGTCGACCGAGTGCGCCTGGGTCTGGAACGCATTCAACGCGGCCGTGGCCTTTTCCAGGTCACGACGCACGTTGGGCAGCTGTTCCTTGACGAACTTCAGGCTGTTGGCCGCCTCGGCGGAGTTGCGCTCCACGTTCTGCCGCACGTAGAGGTCGCTGACCTGATCCAGCAGATTGGTTGCCAGAACCGGGTCGGCGTTGTTGTAGGTAAGCCCGATGATGCCGGAATCCTTGCCCTGCTCGCTGGCGTTGATGTCCTGCTGCAACTTGCTGATCACCGCGAGATCGCGCTGACGCACCACGTTGAAGCGCGTGCCCGGATTGGCAAGCAACGATTTCACCTGGATGGTCACGCCATGGCCGCTGGCCGACTTGCCGACCTGACCATCGAGCAGCTTGTTGTCGTCGTCATCAAGCAGGCTGTAAGCGCCGTTCTTGCCGGCTACCAGGGTCAGGCTTTTGTCCAGCAGGCTGGACGGCACGTCGAGCTGGAAGATATCCAGGGTCGAGCCACCCCAGTCGTAACTGTTCATGCCCAGCAGCGGCGACGCCACGGCACCCGGTTGCTCCGGTGAATAGCGACGCGCGAGGAAATTGCCAAACAAAGGGAAGTGCCGTGGAGTGACGCTGATCGCCAGGTGCAGGTTGTCGGCAGCGCCGCCGATCACCGTACGTGAGGTGATCAGTGCGATTTCGGTGGTGGCTTGCGACGTGGAGGTGCCCAGCGTGCTGGCAATGTCGCTCAAACCCGGCAGGCTGGGCACCTTCTGCTCGACCTGCACAACGGCGTTGGCCTGGTAGATCGGCGTGGCCAGCAGCGCATAGGCCACGCTGACCACGAAGAACACGCTGGTGACGATGATGATCAGCCACTTGTGATCGATCAGGGTGCCGAGCAGTTCGCCCAGATCGATTTCGTCGTCGCTGGACGACGGGGTTTGCGTAGCGGCCATGCAGGAGCTTTCCTGGTCTGTATATATAGAAGGGTGGGATTACAGGTAGCGCAGCCAGCTATCTACACCTTGCGTGATCAAATCGTATACATGATCGAACGCAGGACGTTGCTGGCGGTACGGGTCGGGGATGTCCCGCGCCTGCACCCATTTGTCCAACACGAAAATCTTGCCGCTGGCTTCCGGGGCCAGCCTGGCCATGGCATCCACATGGCTTTTCTCCATGCCCAGCACCAGGTCGGCTTCGCGCAGCATGGCCGGCGTCAGCTGGCGCGCGCGATGGGCCGCGCCGTCGATGCCGCGTTCCTCCATCACCTGCATGGCGGTGGCGTCCATCGGGTGGCCCACCATCGCGTTCAGTCCGGCGCTGGCTATCTGGATGTCTTTCGACGCCAGGCGCTCGCGCAACAGGTATTCGGCGGTGGGGCTACGGCAGATGTTGCCAATGCAGACGGTCAATATCCGTTTGAACACCCTCGATGACTCCTCGATTGCCTGGCAGGCGCGCCCGTAATGCCGGCGACCCGCGCTCCTGCGGAAAATGGTAGACACTCCCCCTGGAGCTCCTGGCAGGCAATGCACGCTCTTGTGTGAAGGCATCTTCACAAACCGCGACGTGTGCACGCTTCCCCGCCAGCCCGACATGATAACCGAAGCCCAGCCAGCTTGGTTGCCCCAGCCTGACTGGTTCATGTATGTACCCCTGCAGATTTGTGGGTATACTCGGCAAGCGCGGAATTCACGTCCGCTTGACGCCATGCCTCCAGGGGAAATATTCATGAAGAAGATGATCGTTGCGCTTCTGGCGACGGGCCTGATGGGTTCCGCGCTGGCCCAGTCCGCTGATCAGCAGCAGCCCGCTACCCCGCCGCCGCCTCCGGCGCCCGCGGTTGCAGGCGCGAAGACCGCCACGACGCAGTCGCTGGGCGAAATGACCCCGTTCTACGTGATCGGTGGCGTGGTTGTGGTGGGTGCTGTCATTGCCGCCTCCAGCGGTGGCAACGACCACAAGACCAGCACCCCGCCGCCGACCGGCACCACCGGTACGAACTGAGCGAACGCATCACCATCAAAGCCGCGCCCGTTCTGGCGCGGCTTTTTTTGTGCGCGCGCCGCGGGGCGCCTGGTGCGCAGGCCTGGAGAAATTTCGGGCCGGGGATCGAAGGCTCGCTCTTCCCCATACATCTTTCCTTAACCTTGCTTTGGTATGGTCCAGTGACAGGCGGGATCCCGGTGCCGTGGGATAGCCCATGAAAATCATGCTTGCAAGTCTTTTGGCCGCTGGCCTGTTCGTTGCGGGAATGGCCCAGGCCGCAGAACCCATGCCGTCAGGCGCCCAGAACCAGAACCCCTCGCAGACCCCGGCCGTCGCCGGCGCAGCAGCCGCCGGTTCCGCCTCCACCGGTGGCATCACGACGGGCCAGGCTATCGCCGCGGGCATTGCCGTGACCGCCGTAGTCGCCGTCGCCGCAGGAGCGGGCAATGACGACAGCCATGGACATGTTCCCGGCACCGGAGGCACGGGGACAACCGGGACCACGGGAACGACCGGCACCACCGGCACGCATTGACACGCATCAAGTCGGGCGGCCGTTCCTTCGGCTTGCCCACTCCTCCTGCGAGCGGCTTTTTCTCCCTCCCCTGCCTCGGCAGGGGAGGGCCGGGGTGGGGTGCTCCTGCTCCGCGTTGCCGCCCCTGTCAGCCTTCACCTTCAGTACACCAGCCCTCGCGTACATGGTCCCTTCACGACCGCTGGTTATACTGACGGCGCTGTTTTTTCCCGAACGCCGGTCACAAGGAGCAACACATGAAAATGATTCTTCCCGCACTTCTGACCGCTGGGCTGATGGCTTCCGGCTTGGCCATGGCGGCGCAACCGCAATCGGACAACGCCCAGAACCCGCCGGCCCAGCCAACGGTGGCAGGCGCCAACGCCGCCAGTGTCGCCTCCACGGGCGGCATCACCGCTGGCCAGGTGATCGCGGTGACCATCGCGGTGGTGGCGACCGCAGGCGTCGTGGCCGGCGTGGCTCGCGACGATACGCACCCGGTGACCACCGGCACCACCGGCACTCACTGATATCCTGTGGCTGATCACGACAAACGTGCCGACTTCGTTCGGCACGTTTGTCGTGTCTGTCGTTCCCTTTGTCGCCCTGAGTCCTCTTCCATCGTGAAAACATCACCTGCCCTCATCCTTGTTGCCTGCGTCGCCCTGTTGAACGGCTGTGCGCTTGCGCCAGGCCAGCACATGTCGACCAGCGAACTCTCCCGCGGCGACACCGTCGACAACAGCCAGGTCGAACTGGTCCCGATCACGCCGAAGCTGATCGCCATGGATCGCGCGAGCGCCCAGGCCACGGCTGTGGCGCCGGCCCTGCTGTCGTATCAGCCAGAGCCGTACCGGATAGGCGCGGGCGACACGCTGTACATCACCGTGTGGGAACACCCCGAGCTGACCTCGCCGGCCGGCCCGCAGCAGCAGACCTTGGCCAATGGCCGTCTGGTGCGCTCGGATGGCACCTTGTTCTACCCGTACGTCGGCGCGCTGAAGGTGGCCGGCATGACGATCGAGGAATTGCGCGAAGCGATCAGCAAGAAGCTGGCTGCGTACGTCGAGAAGCCCCAGGTCGACGTCAGCGTGATTGGCTACCAGAGCCAGCGCGTGCTGCTGCAGGGCGCCTTCGCCAAGACCGATCCGCAGCCGATCACCGCGGTGCCGCTGACCCTGGCCCAGGCGCTGGGCACGGCTACCATCAATACCGAACAGGCCAATCTTTCCGGCCTGGTGCTGACCCGCGACGGTCAGGACTATCACCTAGACCTGGACGCGCTGAACAGCGGCGACAAGCTCGCGCAGGACATCTACCTGAAGCCGGGCGATCGCCTGTTCCTGCCGTACAACGATCGCCAGGAAGCGTACGTGGTAGGTGAAGTGGTCAAGCCGATGGCGATCAACTTCAAGACTTCCGACCTCAGCCTGACCCAGGCGCTGGGACGCGCTGGCGGCCTCAACCCGCTCAGCGCCAAGGGCAAGGCGGTGTATGTGATCCGTGGCGTCAAGGACCTGGAGCAGGCGCCGTCGAAGGTGTTCAGCCTGGACGCACGCTCGCCGGCCGCCTTCGCGCTGGCCGACCAGTTCATGGTGAAGCCGGGCGACGTGGTGTTCGTGGGACCGGCCGGCGTGACCCGCTGGAACCGCTTCTTCAGCCAGTTGCTGCCGTTCTCGGGCCTGATCAATTCGGCGGCCAACGCGAACAAGGATTTCTGAGCGCACCCGGCAGGAATGCCTTGCACGGGGCGGGCATGGCCCGCCCCACGAATTACGCCGTACTGATCAGGGAAGGGGAGCACCGGTTTGCCCGCAGACGAGTTGACGAACAGCGAACGCACCACGGCGTCGACGGCGCGGCCCGCCGTCGCGCGCACGCTGCCCTGGCTGTTGCTGCTGGCCTGCCCGCTGCTGCTCGGCCTGCATGGCTGCAGCGAGTTGTCACGATCCTCGATCAAGGCGATGCGGCTTGCGGTGAAGGGCCGGCCGCAGGTGCAGCCAACCGCGGCCGAGGTGGCGGCCAAACCGTATTTCCAGTTGCAGGCCACCAGCCCGGAGGGCAGCGCGGTGCTGATCCTGGGCAACGTCGATGGCGGACGCCAGGCGTGGTACGGCAATCATGGCGTGGTGGTGTTCATCGAGCACGGCCGCGTGGTACAGACCACCGGACTGGGACAGGACCTCGACGGCGTGCAACTGCCCGCCGACGATCCGTTCGCGCGCGGCCTGCAGACACTCACCGCGCCGGTCAGCTACCGCATGGGCAAGGACTGGTCGCCGGGCTACCGCTACGGCGTGCCGATCGACGCCACGCTGACACCGGCGGGTCGCGAGCAGATCAGCATCCTCGATCAGACCCACGACGTGCTGCGGGTGGACGAACAGCTCGACGTGCCCTCGCTGCATTACCGCGTCACCAATCACTACTGGGTGGATCCGCGCGACGGTTTCATCTGGAAGAGTGACCAGCAGGTGGCGCCCGGATTGAGTCTGCAACTGGTGCAACTGCGCCCCTACCGCGAGCCGCAGCCATGAACCGCGCATGCTTCGTGCTGATGATGCTGGCCTGGTCGACGGCGGCCGCCGCAGTGCAGGTCAAGGTAAGCGGTGCCGTGGCGCATCCGGGTCACACGGAACTGAGCGACCCCGCCCGGCTCAGCGATGCCGCGATTGCCGCGCAGCCGCTGCCGCAGGCTTACATGAAAGGCGCGGCCTGGTTGCGGCCAGGCTTGCTGGCCACGCAGCAGCGATTGAAGGCCGGCGTGCTGTTCGACCTGGCCAGCCTGCAACAGCGGGCGCTGGCAGGCGACGACCAGGCATTGGCCGCCAGCAGCGCGGCGCTGCGGAGCTGGATCAGCTCGCTGCCGGTGACCGGACGTGAGTCGCCAGCCCTGCTCGATCCACGCGCGGTGGAAGTGAATGCACCGGAGAATCACCTGCTGGCCGCCGGCGACGAATTGTTCTATCCGCTGCGTCCCGATGGCATTCGCGTGGTCGGCGCCGTGCAGCAGCCCTGCACCCTGCCGCTGGTGCCATTGCAGGATGCTCGGCTTTACCTGGGCGCATGCCCGCTCGGCGATGCCGCGGATCGCGACAGCATCTACGTGATCGAACCGGACGGCCGGGTGTTCGTGCAGGGCATGGCGCTGTGGAATCGCAGCGAGGCGCAGGCACTGGCGCCGGGTGCGGTGATCTACGTGCCGTTGCGCGAAAGCGCCGCCCGCAAGGTGGATGCCACGATGAACAGCGACATCGCCGCATTCCTGGCGACGCAGGTGTTGCCGGGGCCGGAGGCGCCGTGATGAACGTGATTCGCGAAGAGCACCCCACCCCAACCCTCCCCTGTCCCACAGGGACTTCCTTCGGTCGCAAGCAGGTAAGGGAGAAGAGCCGGAGCGCGACGCTGCTTGTGCCCCCTCCCCTGTTTGCAGGGGAGGGTTGGGGTGGGGTCGCTCTTGATCTCCTTGCCCGCCTGCACCAACCCCGGCCCATCGCATCAGGCACATCGCACCACCGCACCACGCCACGGACCCCACAGGCTTGAACACCCTCCAGCACATCCGCCGTCAATGCACCTGCCTGCTGCCGCTGGCCGGCTGGCTGATGACCTGTTCGGTGCACGCGCAGAACGCGCCGACGCAAAGTGACTTCGGCGGTGCCGGCCTGCTGCAGACGCCTACCGCGCGCATGGCCGATGAGGGCGAAGTGGGTTTCACCGCCAGCCGCACGTCGCCGTATACGCGCTACAACTTCACCCTGCAGCCGCTGCCGTGGCTGGAAGGCAGCTTTCGCTACATCAACATTGCCAACCACCTTTATGGCCGCATAGCTGGCGACCAGAGTTACAAGGACAAGTCGATCGACGCCAAGGTGCGGCTGTGGCGCGAAAGCCACTACCTGCCCGCCGTGTCGGTGGGCATTCGCGACCTGGGCGGAACCGGCCTGTTTTCCAGCGAATACGTGGTGGCCAGCAAGCGCTTCGGACCGATCGATGCCAGCCTGGGCATGGCCTGGGGCTACATGGGCAATCGCGGCGATGTGCCCAACCCGTTCTCGATCCTCAGCGACAAGTTTGATACACGACCAGGCCGGAACCGCGGGGAGGCCGTCGGCAATTTCAACAGCCACGACTATTTCCGCGGACGCACAGCGCTGTTCGGCGGCATCAGCTACCAGACACCGTGGCAGCCACTGATCCTGAAGCTGGAATACGAAGGCAACGACTACAAGCACGAGCCCTTCGATACCCGGCAGCCAAGCAGGACGCCGATCAACATCGGCGCGGTCTACCGCTTGAACCGCAATGTCGACTTCAGCCTGGCGCTGGAGCGCGGGCGCGTGGCGATGTTCGGCTTCACCTTGCACACGAATCTCGCCCAAAGCAGCGGCCCCACCAAGCTGCTCGATCCACCCCTGCCCGAGCGCGCCGACAGGCCGCCCACGCAAACACCGCAGCAGGTCGACTGGACGGCGGTGAGCAGGCAGCTGCGCGACAACGCCGGCATCGAAGTGTCGAAGATCAGCCGGCGTGGCCGCGAAGTGGTGGTGACCGGCGAGCAGCAGCGCTATTTCTATCCGGCCAAGGCGCTGGGTCGCACCGCGCGCGTGCTGGACAACCAGCTGGCGCCGGGCACCGACTGGTATACCGTGGTGTCCACCCGCGAAGGCCTGCCGATCGTGGCGACCAGCGTGCATCGGCAGCGCTTCGACGAACTGCTCAACTACGACATCGACCTGCGGGACTTCCGCCGCAGCGTCGAGCAGAACCCGCCGCTGCCACAACGCGAGGACGTGCTGTACCGTGCCGCGCCGAAGAAGTTCAGCGGCAGCCTGGCGGTGGGTTACGCGCAGTCGCTGGGCGGCCCCGATGCCTTCATCCTGTATCAGGTGTACGCGAACTACGACGCGAACTTCCACTTCACCCCGAACCTGTGGTGGAGCGGCAACTTCAGCGCGAACCTGCTGAACAACTACGACCACTTCAAGTACGACGCACCCAGCAACCTGCCCCGCGTGCGCACCTACGTGCGCGAGTACCTGACCAGCTCGCGGCTGACCATGCCGGTATTCCAGCTGACCGCCAGCCGTCGCCTGGGCACCGATCTGTATGGCCTTCTATACGGCGGCATGCTGGAGAGCATGTACGGCGGCGTGGGCGGCGAAGTGCTGTACCGGCCGATGGGCGAGCGCTGGGCGATCGGCGTCGATGCCAACTGGGTGAAGCAGCGCGGCTTCGACCAGGACTTCTCGTTCCGCCGCTACCACGTCGCCACCGGCCACGTGACCGGCTACTTCGACCTGGGCTACAAGGACGTCACCCTGGCGCTCAGCTACGGCCGCTACCTGGCCGGTGATCGCGGCGCCACCATCGACGTGTCGCGCCAGTTCCACAACGGCGTGCGCATGGGTGCGTATGCCACGTTCACCAATGTCTCGGCGAAGCAGTTCGGCGAAGGCAGCTTCGACAAGGGCATCTACCTGTCGATCCCGTTCGACCTGATGCTGCCCAGCTCGCACACCAGCAGCGCCAACATCCTGTGGCAGCCTCTGCTGCGCGACGGCGGCGCCCGCCTGGCCAAACGCTACAACCTCTACGACCTGACCAGCGATCGCGACAGCGACGACCTGCAGTACAACCTGCAGAAGATCACCGAGTAGCCGCCTTGCTCCCTCCTCTCGCAGGGGAGGGTTGGGGTGGGGGTCGCTCTTGATCTTGCGCCTCTCGCCACCCGGAGTTACCCCTCACCTGAAGGGCTCCCTCCGGTCGCCAGCCTCCCCCTGCAAGCAGGGGGAGGAGCCAAAGCAGCTTTGCTCCCTCCCCTGCGTGTCCCACAAGGGGACTTCCTTCGGTCGCAGTGAGGGTCGGGGTGGGGTTCGCTCTTCCAGTCGGGCCCAAGTCAAAAGCGAACCCCCTCCCAACCTCCCCCTGCAAGCAGGGGGAGGAGCCAAGGCCGCCTTGCTCCCTCCCCTGCTTGTAGGGGAGGGTTGGGGTGGGGTCGCTCTTCCGGCCGCGCTACGCCAGCCTCACCTCGCCCTCTTCCACCTGCACCGCCACCGTGCGCAGATGCTCGCCCCGGCAAGGCCCGGCGATGCACAAGCCATCGCCCTGGTTGAAGGTGGCGCCGTGCACGGCGCAGATCAGGGTTTCGTTCTTCAGCAGGAATTTGCCGGGAGCGTAGTCGAGGCGGCGGCCGGCGTGGGGACAGACGTTGAGATAGCCGTGCACCTGCTCGCCACGGCGCAGCAGGATCAGGCTTTCCTCGCCGTCGGCCAGGCTGGCGTCCACCGCGGTGGCGCCGCCGTCGGGGATGTCGTCGAGCCGGCACAGTGCCGGCGGTTGCGACAATTCGGCGGGGGTGGATATATCCATCGGCACTTGCCTCGGGGGGCGGATGGCCCCATGGTGGTCGCGTAAGTCGTTGATTTTACCATACGGATTTTTAACACATGCGCTTCTCCCTGCCTCCTCTTCGTCGTCCCCGCCATCCGCTGGCGCGCGCCCTCTCGCTGGTGCTGGGCGTGGCCGTGCTGGGTGTGCTGCTGGTGTTCGGGCTGGTGGTGGCTGGTGTGCTGCTGGTCGGCGGCATCGTGCTGCTGGCCGTGCGCCAGTGGAAGCAGGGGCGTTCGCCGGTGCAGCGGACAGCGTCATCTGGCAATGGCCAGCCGGCCGTGCTGGAAGGCGAGTTCGTGGTGATCCGCCAGGGTCGCCCCGTCGCGCACTGAGTCGTCCGGCAGGGGCACAAGCCGGCGCAGGGATGGATAATGCGCCGTCCCCACACGATCCGCCCCCATGCACGACACCTCTGCCTCCGCCGCGGCCACAAGGCCGCGCAGCCTGACTGATCCCCGCATCCTGATTCCGCTGTCGCTGCTGGCGCTGTACGTGATCTGGGGTTCGACCTACCTGGGCATCCGGTTCGCGCTGGAAAGCTATCCGCCATTCCTGCTGGCGGGCATCCGTTTCCTGGGAGCCGGCGTGGCGCTGTATGGCTTCCTGCGCTGGCGCGGCATGGCGGCGCCGACGCCGCTGCAATGGCGCAACGCCACGTTCACCGGACTGCTGTTGCTCGGCATGGGCAATGGCCTGGTGTGCTTTGCCGAGGAGCGCGTCAGCTCGGGCATCGCCGCGGTGGCGGTGGCCAGCATGCCGCTGTTCGCCGCGCTGTTCACCGGCATGTACGGACAGTGGCCGAACCGGCGCGAGAGCGTCGGCCTGGTGATCGGCTTCGTCGGCGTGATCGTGCTGAACCTGGGCAGCAGCCTGTCCGGTTCGCGGCTCGGCGCGATCGCGTTGCTGGTGGCGGCGATGTGCTGGGCGTTCGGTTCGGCCTGGAGCCGTCGACGCGACATGCCGCAAGGCCCGATGAATACCGCCGCGCAGATGCTGACCGCCAGCGTCGCGCTGCTGCTGTTCGGCCTCCTCAGCGGCGAACGCCTGCCGGCGCATCCCACGATGCATGCCACGCTGGCTCTGATCTATCTGGCGGTGTTCGGTTCGATCGTGGCGTTCAGCGCCTACCTGTACGTGCTCAAGCACGCGCGTCCCGCGCTGGCTACCAGCTATGCCTACGTGAATCCGCCGGTCGCCGTGCTGCTGGGCATCCTGCTGGCCGGCGAGCAGCTCGGACCGTACGATCTGCTGGGCATGGCGGTGATCCTGGGCGGCCTGGTGGTGATCACGCTGGCGAAGCAGAAGCGTTGATGGTGTTGGGCAACCGTGGGGAGGACTTCGGTTGAGGGGGGCTCTTCGTCCGAGCTCAGGTCAGAAGCTTACCCCCTTCCAACTTCCCCCTGCCTTGCAGGGGGAAGGGCGAATGTAACGCCGCGGGGCGGCGTTGCATCGTTTTATTGATGCTGGGGGCTGGACATGAATGCGGGACGGGATGGCTGGATGGCGCGCATGGCGCTGCGCAGTGCGGCGTGGGCGGAGCGCTGGTTTCCGGATGCGTGGGTGTTTGCCGCGCTGGGCGTGGTGCTGGTGGCGCTGGTGGCGCTGGCCTTTGGCGCGACACCCGGCGCCGCCGTCGGCGCGTTCGGCGACGGCTTCTGGAGCCTGATCCCGTTCACCATGCAGATGGCCTTCGTGGTGATCGGCGGCTACGTGCTGGCCACCGCGCCGGTGGTGGCGCGCTTCATCGACGTGCTGGCGCGGGCGCCGCGCACAGGGCGCGGCGCGATCGTCTACATCGCCCTGGTCAGCATGCTGGCGTCGCTGCTCAGCTGGGGATTCTCGCTGGTGTTCGGCGGCCTGCTGGTGCGCGCGCTGGCACGGCGCAGCGATCTGCGCATGGATTACCGCGCGGCCGGTGCGGCGGCGTATCTTGGCCTGGGTGCGATCTGGGCGATGGGGCTGTCGTCGTCCGCGGCGCAACTGCAGGCGAATCCGGCCAGCATGCCGCCGGGCCTGCTGGCGATCACCGGCGTGCTGCCTTTCAGCCAGACGATTTTCCTGTGGCAGTCGATCGTGCTGACCGCGGTGCTGATCGTGGTGTCGCTGCTGGTCTGCTGGTTCACCGCGCCGTCGGACGCGAACGCGCGCACCGCGCAGGACTTCGACGTCGGTGAAACATCGACCCCGGCCCTGCCGCCGCGCACGCGACCGGGCGAATGGCTGGAATACAGCCCGCTGCTGTCGCTGGCGATCGGCCTGCTGGGACTGGGCTGGCTCGGCCACGAGTTCGCCAGCAAGCCGGCGATCAGCGCGATCGCCAACCTCAACACCTACAACTTCCTGTTCCTGACCCTGGGCATCCTGCTGCACTGGCGCCCGCGCAGCTTTCTCGATGCGGTGCATCGCGCGGTGCCCAGCACCGCCGGCGTGCTGATCCAGTTCCCGCTGTACGGCGGCATCGCCGCCCTGCTGACCCACGTACCCGGTGCGGATGGCTCGACGCTGGCGCACCGCTTGTCGAACCTGTTCGTGCATATCGCCGGCACCGAGAGCTTCCCCGCGGTGATGGGCGCGTACTCGGCGATCCTCGGCTTCTTCGTGCCATCGGGTGGCGGCAAATGGCTGGTCGAAGCGCCGTACGTGATGCAGGCGGCAAACGACCTGCACGTGCACCTCGGCTGGGCGGTGCAGGTCTACAACGCGGCCGAGGCGCTGCCGAACCTGATCAACCCGTTCTGGATGCTGCCGCTGCTCGGCGTGCTGGGGCTGAAAGCCCGCGACGTGGTCGGCTATACCTTCGTGCAACTGGTGGTGCACGTGCCGCTGGTGCTGGGCATGCTGTGGCTGCTCGGGATGACGCTGGATTATGTGCCGCCGGTGATGCCGTAAAGCGAGGAGTGAGGAGTGAGAGAAAGCTTGCCGCATGCACGCTTTTGCCCACTTCAGCACGTCCACATCCAGGCTCATCGAAATTGTAGGAGCGCACCGAAGTGCACGAGCTCTTCGTCACGTGACGGAAGACATCGCGTACTTCGGTGCGCTCCTACAGGGTGAGGGACGACCTGCCACATGCACGCTCTGCTCTCTCTCACTCCTCACTCCTCTCCACTCAATCCCCGCTCTTCGCCCTAAAGCTCGCGCAGCGCCGTGGTCACCGGCAAGCGCGCGGCGCGGACGGCGGGGAACAGGCCGCCTATGAAGCCGATCGCCAGCGCCCATTTCAGGCCGCTCCACAACAGCGCCGGGGTGACGCTGAACTCGAAGCTGAGTTTGCCCACCGAACCGGCCGCCAGCGTGGAGGCGGTGTAGCCGTTGAAGATCAGCCACGCCAGGGCGCCGCCGAGCAGGCCGCCGATCAGCGCCAGCAGCATCGTTTCCAGCATGATCGCCACCACCACCGGCGTGCCGCGGAAACCGATCGCGCGCAGCGTGGCGATTTCGCGGGCGCGGGCGGCGACGGCAGCGAACATGCAGTTGAGCGCGCCGAAGATCGCACCGATCGCCATGATCACGCCGACCGTGATGCCGATGCCCTGGATCATCTTGCTGGTGCCTTCGGACTGCTTGCTGAAATAGTCGAGGGTGGTGTCGACGTCGACCTTCAGGCGCGGGTCGGCTTCGAGCGAGGCCTTGAACGCGTCGAAGCCGTTCGGGTCGGCCAGCTTCAGCGTCACCGAGTTGCGGCTGCCGCCGCGGCGATAGACATCGGCGACCACGTTGGCGTCGGCCCACAGCTCCGAATCCAGCGCATCGCCGGAGGCGAACTGGCCGACCACGGTCCACAGCTGGTTGCCCAGCTTCACCTGGTGGCCGACCTCGAGGCCGGCGAATTCGCGCTGGGCGCCCTGCCCCACCATCAGCTCATGCATGCCCGGATTGAACTTGCGCCCGGCGACGACCTTGACGTTCGGCCGCACCGTCCACGCCTCGTCGCCGATGCCGCGCAGTTGCACGCTGCCGACGTCGTCCTCGCTGCCGCCCTTCAGCTGCAGGTTCGCGGCGACCACGATCTCCGGCGAGGCGATCGGCTTGCCCTGGGCGTCGCGGGCGATGCCGGCGACCTGCGGAATCACCACCACGTTGTCGCGCTCCAGCACCGACATCACTTCCGACGCGGAGGCACCGCGCATCACGATGGCGGTGTCGGTGCTGCCGGTCTTGCGCAGCGTTTCGCTGTAGCCCTCGCCCATCGCCAGCAAGGCCACCAGCACGCCGACCACGCCGGCAATGCCGATCACGATCACCGAGGAGGAACCCAGCCGCTGGCGCAAGGTGCTGACGCCGACCGCCGTGACCGAGGATGCCTGGCGGCCCTGTCGGGTCAGCGCCATCCACAGTGCGAACAGCACGGCCAGCCCCAGCACCGCCGGCCATGGCAGGCGCACCCATATGCCCAGCGTGACCACCAGCGCAACGACCAGGCCCAAGCCGATCATGAAATTTCCGAACTTGTTCATGGTGATCTCCTCAGCGGCCGGCCAGTGCATCGACAATGTTCAGGCGCATCGCGCGTACCGCGGGAATCACTCCCACCACCAGGCCGATGACGGCCATCAGCACGATGCCGAGCACCCAGTTGCCCGCACCGACCGGCGGCAGGCCGAGCCCGCTGCCGGCCGCCACCACGGGAATCAGCGCGGTGGCGATGCCCAGCCCGATCACCCCGCCGATCAGCAACAGCAGCACGGATTCGGCCAGCACCATGCCGAGCACGCTGGTGCTGGAGAAGCCGATCGTCTTCAGCACCGCCAGTTCGGACGTCCGTTCGCGCACGGCCATCATCATGGTGTTGCCCGACAGCAGCATCAGGGTGAAGAACACCGCGCCCATGATCGAGCTGACGATCAGGCCGATGTCGGCCAGCTGCTTGATCCAGTTCGCCGTGGCGGCCTGTTCGGTCTGCGTGCGGGTCTCGTGGTCGGAGTTGGCCGAGATCGCGTCGATCGCCTTGGCCACGCGATCGGCCTGGTTCACGTCGCTGACGCGGCTGACGTACCAGCCCACCGCGCCCCGGTTGTAGGGCGTGCTGTCGTCGAAGTATTTCCAGTGCAGCAGGATCAGCTGCTTGAACATGCCGCCGGCGTTCTTGTCCTTCGGATGCAGGATGCCCACGATGTCGAACGACCAGTTCTTGCTGCCGTCATGGGTGGGGAAGATGGTGGATTGCAGCGGCAGCTTGTCGCCGACCTTCCAGTGGTACTTCGCCGCGAGGTCCTCGCCGACCAGCACGCCGGTGCGGGTCTCGTCGAACGCCTTGCGCTGCGCCGCCGGCACCTCGACCTCGGGGAACAGGTCGATGTAGTTCGGGCTCACCGCGAAGCTGAAGATCTGGTTGTGCGGGTCCTGGTAGGCCCCGCCGAACCAGTTCGCATAGGCCACCGCCTTGACCCCGGGCACCTTGCCGATCGGCAGCTCCAGCGACGACGGCAGGGTCTGGATGAAGGACAGCTTCGAGCCGGTCTGCAGGCGTTCGGCGCCATTGGCGCTCTTGCCCGCCTGGTCGAACGAGGTGCGCACCGCGTCGAGCATGCCGAACAGCAGGAACGCAGCGATGATCGAGACCAGGGTGAGGATGGTGCGGGTCTTGCGCCGGAACAGCGCGGCCCAGATCAGGTGGAGATATTTCATGATGGAATCCTCTGCGGATCACGGTGCTGCCACGTCGGCACGGCGACGCGGAAGCCGGAGAAGTGCGCGTAAAGCCCCCTCCCCTGTTTACAGGGGAGGGTTGGGGTGGGGTCGCTCTTGATCGCAAGGTCAAAAGCCTTACCCGCTCCCAACCTCCCCCTGCAAGCAGGGGGAGGGGCAAAGCCGCTGCGCTCCCTCCCCTGCATCGCAGGGGAGGGCCGGGGTGGGGTCGCTCTTCGCCGCAAGCCCATCACACCAGCGCTCCCTGCTCGACCAACGTGCCCTTGTCCAGATGCAGCGTATGGCTGGCGTATTCGGCCGCCTTCGGATCATGGGTGACCATCACGATGGTCTTGCCGTGTTCGCGGTTGAGCTGCTGCAGCAGGCCGAGCACGTCTTCGGCGGACTGGCGGTCGAGGTCGCCGGTGGGCTCGTCGCAGACCAGCAGCTCGGGATCGGAGACGATCGCGCGGGCGATCGCCACGCGCTGCTGCTGGCCGCCGGAGAGTTCGCTCGGCTTGTGGCTGGCGCGATCGGCGAGGCCGACCAGTTGCAACGCGATCGCCGCGTTCTTCCGGCGCTGCGAAGCCGACAGCTTGGTCAGCAGCAGCGGCAGTTCGACATTGCGCTGCGCCGACAGCATCGGCATCAGGTTGTAGAACTGGAAGATGAAGCCCACGTTCGACGCACGCCACTTCGCCAGCGCGCCGCCACCGAGCTGATCGATGCGCTGGCCGCCCACGCTGATGCTGCCCGCGCTGGGCGTATCGAGTCCGCCGATCAGGTTGAGCAAGGTGGTCTTGCCGGAACCCGACGGGCCCATCAGGGCCAGGAAGTCGCCCTCGGCGATCGCCAGGTTGACGTGGTGCAACACCTCGACCTTCTGCTTGCCGCGCTCATAGGTCTTGGCCAGGTTCTGGATATCGATCAGGGTGCCCATGCTGTTTCTCCGAAGGCTTCGTGACGGTCGCGACGGAGGCCGCCGCAAGAGGACATCTGTTCATGACTCATGGCGTGGCCGCTTTCGTCTGGACGGCCGAACCGTCGTGCAGGTCGGCTGGCGGGGCCAGCACCACGCTGTCGCCCGGCTTCACCGCGGCCGGCAGCAGGCGCAACTCGCCCTGGGCCTGCGCCGCGGGACTGACGGTGCGCTGGCGCACTGCACCGCCGTCGACCACGAACACCACGCTGCGGCCGTTGCGCTGCACGATCGCCGTGGCCGGCACCAGCACGCCTTGCGGGACCGGCGCGGCGGCATCCGGCCGCTCTTCCAGGAAGGACACCCGCACGCCCATGTCGGGAACCACGCGTGCATCCTTCTGTTCCAGCGCCACGCGCACCTTGATGGTGGCCTTGCCACGATCGGCGGTGGGCACGATGGCGACCACGCGGGCGGGAATCTTCCAGTCCGGGTAGGCATCCAGCACGGCTTCGGCCGACATGCCCGGCTTGACCCGGCCGATATAGGCCTCGTTGACGTCCACGTCCACTTCCAGCGAACTCATGTCGACGATGGTGCCGACGCCGGTGCGGGTGAAGCCGCCACCGGCGGACAGCGGCGAGATGATCTCGCCCACCTGCGCGTCCTTGGTGGTGACCACGCCGCTGAACGGCGCGCGCACCACGCAGTAGTCGAAATTGACCTGGGCCACGGCGGCCTGCGCATCGGCGGACTTGGCCTGCTGGCGCTGCGCGCCGAGCTGGGCACGCAGGCTGTCCACCTGGGTCTGCGCCTGCTCGGCACTCTGCTTCGAGACCAGCCCGCGACCGACCAGCGACTGCAGCCGCCGCGCATCGGCCACGCCCTGGGCCAGTTGCGCCTGGTACTGGGCGACCTGCGCATGCGCCGCGTCGGCCTGGGCCCGGGCCGCGGCGAGGTTGGCCCGGTAGCCGCTGTCGTCAAGACGCGCCAGCACCTGGCCCTGCTTCACGTGGTCGCCTTCCTCGATCAGCACCGCGGTCAGCGTGCCGGTGATCTGGGCGGACACGGTGGCCTGGCGACGGGCGGTGACGTAACCGGTGGCCTGCAGCACCGCGCCGGCGCCGCTGTCCGCACTGGCCGCCACCGCCGTCGCGGTCTGCACCGGCACGGCGCGATGGCCCAGCCAGAACCAGCCGGCACCGCCGAGCAGCACGACCAGGGCCAGCCCGGCGGCCACGATCCACGGCCAGCGGGCGCCGCCACCGCCGTGTTCCTCGCGTTGATGGCGCTCGATGCGCAGTTCCTTCAGCAGCTCGGTGTTGTCCACATCCACTCCCGCATTCCAGGCCATGTTTCCGATGAGACAAGCTTGAACGACGCGCCGGGGCGTCGCCATGAGCCGGCATCAATCATCGGACGTGACAGCTGTCATCCGCCCCACTGTCTGTCGACGAACGGGACCGTGGCGGATCGACAGCCCGACTCCCGCGCCTGCTCCGCAGCCTGCGCCGACAGGGCCGCCTTTGCTACGCTTGCCGCATGACCTACGCCATCGCCGCTCCCGCCGTCCCCAGCCTGCCGATCATCGGCAGCGACCAGCGCTTTCCGATCCGCCGCGTGTTCTGCATCGGCCGCAACTACGCCGAGCACGCCCGCGAGATGGGCGCGGTGGTGGACAAGTCCGCCCCGATGTTCTTCTGCAAGCCGGCCGACGCGGTGGTCAGCGACGGTGCGGATGTGCCCTATCCCTCGATGACGACGGAGCTGCACCACGAAGTGGAAATGGTGGTGGCGCTGGCCGGCGGTGGCCGCGAGATCGCCCCGGAACAGGCGGGCTCGCTGATCTTCGGCTACGGCGTGGGGCTGGACCTGACCCGCCGCGACCTGCAGGCGCAGGCCAAGGCGAAAGGTCACCCGTGGGACGTGGCCAAGGCCTTCGATCATTCCGCGCCGGTGTCGGCGCTGCGCCCGGCACACGAGGCGGCACTGGATGACGACAGCGTGCTGCGGCTCACCGTCAATGGCGAGCTGCGCCAGCAGACCCGGCTGGGCGAGATGGTGCACGGCGTGCCGCAGATCATCGCGGCGCTGTCCACCCTGTTCGAACTGAAGCCCGGCGACCTGATCTTCACCGGCACGCCCGCGGGTGTCGCCGCCCTGCAGCGGGGCGACCGCTTTCACGCCGAACTGGTCGGCGTGGCAGCGCTCGACGGGCGCATCGCGTGATCGGCGGCAACCCCTGAGCCCGGCGGGTTGCGCTACATTCGACCCGCCAATCGGCCAAATCAAGGGAGTACCAGACAATGAGCATGCTCAGCGAGTTCAAGGCCTTTGCCATGCGCGGCAACGTCATCGACCTGGCGGTCGGCGTGGTCATCGGCGGCGCGTTCGGCAAGATCGTCAGCTCCCTGGTCGACCAGATCATCATGCCGCCGATCGGCTGGCTCACCGGCGGCATCGACTTCAGCCAGCTCAAGTGGGTGCTCAAGCCGGCCGACGCCAGCGACCCGGCGCACAAGGTGGCCGAGGTGGCGATCCAGTACGGCGCCTTCATCAACACGCTGATCCAGTTCATCATCATCGCGTTCGCGATCTTCATGGTGATCAAGGCGATCAACCGGCTCAGCCGCAAGCAGGAAGAAGCGCCGGCTGCCCCGCCCGCCGACGTGGCACTGCTGACCGAGATCCGCGATCTGTTGAAGAATCGGCCGGGTTGACCGGACAAGCGGGAACGGGGAACAAAGAGCGGAAGCCCAAGCCGCATCGCTCTCGCTGTTCCCTGTTCCCTGTTCCCTGTTCCCCGTTCCCCACCCCCGCCACCCATGACTTCTGGCCTAAGCGCCGCCTGACCTGAGCGCCATAATCGGGGTTTCCCCCGCGGAGTCTCCCGATGCGCCGTCTTCCCCTCACCCTGCTCGCCGCCAGCCTGCTGCTGGCCAGCGGCATCGCCAGCGCCGCCAACACCACGATTCCCGCCACGGCCGTAAAGACGGCCGAACAGTTGCGCGACAAGGCGATGCACGACGACACCGGCTACCGCATCGTCACGTCGCTGACCACCGAAGTCGGCCCGCGCCTGGCCGGCAGCGAGGCCGACCAGCGCGGCGTGGACTGGGCGGTGGCCAAGTTCAAGGCGCTGGGCTTCGACAAGGTCTACACCGAGCCGGTGACCTACCCGAAGTGGGTGCGCCGCAGCGAGCACGGCGCGATCGTGTCGCCGTTCCCGCAGCCGATGGTGCTGACCGCGCTGGGCTATTCGCCGGGCACGCCCAAGGGCGGGCTCACCGCGCAGGTCGTGAAGTTCGACAGCCTCGACGCGCTCAAGGCCGCCGACCCGGCCACGATCAAGGGCAGGATCGTGTTCGTCGACTACCGCATGCAGCGCTACCGGGACGGCCACGACTACGGCGTCGGCTCGCCGATCCGCACCCAAGGTCCGGTGATCGCGCAGGCCAAGGGCGCCGTCGGCTACCTGCTGCGCACCGCCGGCACCGACCCGCACAGCCGCACGCCGAACACCGGCGTGACCGGCTTCCGCGATCCGGCCAAGACGATCCCCGCCGCCGCGATATCCAACCCCGATGCCGACCAGCTCGCACGCGTGCTGGCCTACGGCAAACCGGTGACGGTCAGGCTCGACCTCGACTGCGGCATCGAGGGTGAATACACCGGCGCCAACGTGATCGGCGAGGTCACCGGCGCGAAGCATCCCGACCAGGTGGTCGCCATCGGCGGCCATCTGGATTCGTGGGACCCGGGTACCGGCGCGATCGACGACGCCGCCGGCGTGGCCATCGCGATGGCCGCCGGCAAGCTGATCCACGACCTGCCGCAGCGGCCGGATCGCACCATCCGGGTGATCGCCTTCGCGAACGAGGAAATGGGCCTGTGGGGCGGTCGCGCCTATGCCGAGAAGCACGCGGACGAGGTGGCGAAATTCCAGCTCGGCACCGAGTCGGACTTCGGCGCGGGCAAGGTCTGGCGCATGAGCGCGAGCGTCAAGCCCGAGGCACGCGGTGCCATCGAACAGATCGCCAAGGTGCTCGCGCCGATCGGCGTGGCCTACGACGCCAAGCGTCCCGGCGGCGGCGGTTCGGACCTGTCGCAGATGCACGGCAAGGGCATGGCCGCACTGTCGCTGACCCAGGACGGCACGAAGTATTTCGACTGGCACCACACCGCCGCCGACACGCTGGACAAGATCGACCCGAAGGAACTGGCCCAGAACGTGGCGGTATACGCCGCGTTCTCGTACATGGCCGCCCAGGCGGACGGCGACTTCGGTTCCGCCCCCGGCGCATTCGCCAAAGACGGCGCCGGCGACTGAGCTGCCCTGCTCCCTCCCCTGCTTGCAGGGGAGGGCTGGGGCGGGGTTGCTCTTCCGCAGGATCAAAGATCAAAAGCGAACCCCCTCCCCAACCCTCCCCCTGCGTTGCAGGGGTAGGGAGCAGGAGCATCGCCTACTTCGCGTAATACGCCCCCGAAGCCACCAGCGGTTCGGGCACGCAGAACGTCTTCGGCCGCACCGCGATCGCGATCGGCACCAGCACCTGTTTCTCCACGCCGCCCACGCTGGCGCAGGACGCATCCGCCGGCAGCTGGTAGTGGATGATCCGCACGGTGTACTGCGGACAGACGTCCGAACAGGGATGCTCGGCCACCACCGGCACGCCGCGGTAGCTGCCCAGAACCACGGTCGTGTGCATCAGGCTGGCCTTGTCCCACGGCCTGGCGGCCTGTGCCTGCAGCGCCGCGGCGTCCAGCTGGCCCGGCTCGCTGGCGCGAACGGCACAACCGGCGTTCAGCAGGGCGACGAAGACGGCGGATACGAGGATGCTGTTGCGTGACATGGCATGACTCCCGTTGAGGTCGCCCGACCCTAGCGCAACACGGGCAAAGATGCCGTGCAGATGTCCCCGCGGCGGACCTAAGGGGACGCGGGCGAGTCCCCTCGCCACACGGCAGGACGCGTCAGCGCGATCCGTTCGGCAAGGCGGCGGCATCGACGTGCGGCTTGCGCCCGAAGCGCTGCTGCAGGTGATCCATGTAGATGTAGATCACCGGCGTCAGGTACAGCGTGAGCACCTGCGAGAAGATCAGGCCACCGACCACGGCCAGGCCCAGCGAGCGACGCACTTCGGCGCCGGCGCCGATGCTCAGCGCGATCGGCAGGGTGCCGGCCATCGCCGCCATGCTGGTCATCATGATCGGGCGGAAACGCACGCGGCAGGCCTCGAAGATCGCCTGCGCCGGCGGCATGCCTTCCTCGCGCTGCCGCTCCAGCGCGAAGTCGATCAGCATGATCGCGTTCTTCTTGACGATGCCGATCAGCATCACGATGCCGACGAAGGCGAACAGGTCCAGCGAGGCGTGGAAGATCACCAGGGTCAGCAGCGCGCCGACCGCCGCCGCCGGCAGGCCGGACAGGATGGTCAGCGGGTGGATGAAGCTTTCGTACAGGATGCCCAGCACCAGGTAGATCACGAACACCGCCAGCAGCAACAGCATGCCCATGCCCTGCAGGGATTGCTGGAACGCCTGCGCGGTGCCCTGCACGCTGCCGCTGATGGTCGCCGGCAGGCCCATCGTCTGCATCGCGCGGTCGATGCTGGCCACCGCGTCGCTGAGACTGACGCCCTGGGCAAGGTTGAACGACACCGTCACCGCCGGCAGCTGGCCCTGGTGATTCACGGTGAGCGCCTGCGGTTCGCGGCTGAAGCTGGCCACCGCGCTGAGCGGCACCAGCGCGCCGCTGCCCGAGGTGACGTACAGCTGAGACAGCACCGAGGGATCGTCCTGCAGCTTGCGCTCGACCTGCAGGATCACCCAGTGCTGGGTTGACGAGCCGTAGATGGTGGAGACCTGGTTTTCGCCGAAGCCGATGCCCAGCGCGGTCTGCACCTGGGCCATGGTGAGGCCGAGCGGCGCCAGCTTGGCGCGGTCGACCTTGACCACGATCGAGGGGCTGTTGAGGTCCAGGTCGTTGGTGACGTCCTCGAAGCCCGGCAAGGCGGCGAACGCACGGGTGACCCGACCGCTCCAGTCGTACAGCGCCGGCATGTCGATCGACTGCAAGGTGTACTGGTACTGCGCCTTGGACTGGCGCCCGCCGATGCGGATCGCCGGCGTGTTCTGGATATAGGCGCGGATGCCGGTGACTGCCGCCAGCTTCCGGCGCAACTCGGCGGTGATCCCGTCCACGTCCAGCTTGCGCTGGTTCGCCGGCTTCAGCAGCAGCAGGATCGAGCCGTTGTTGACCGTGCTGCGCGAGCCGCCGGCGCCGATGCTGGACATGTAGCCGGCGATGTTCGGGTCCGCCGCCACGATGTCGACCAGCTTCTGCTGTCGCGCCAGCATGCCGTCGAAGGACACATCCTCCGGCCCCTCGGTGTTGACGTGCAGGGTGCCGTTGTCGCCGGCCGGGATGAAGTCCTTCGGCGCCACGTAGAACAGCAGGGCGGTGGCCAGCAGGCTGAGGCCGAACGCGGCCAGCACCAGCCGCGGCCGGTCCATGCACCAGCGCAGGCTGTCGCCATAGCCGCGTTGCACCGCGTTGAAACCGCGATCGAAGCCGCCGACCAGCCAGTTCTTCCTGCTCTTGTCGGCATCGCCATGGCCGTGCGCCTTGACGAAGCGGCTGCACAGCATCGGCGTCAGCGTGATCGCCACGATGCCGGAAATCAGGATCGCCACGCTGATCACGATCGCGAACTCGTGGAACAGCCGGCCCACGATGCCGCCCATGAACATCACCGGGATGAACACGGCGATCAGCGACAGCGTCATCGAGAAGATGGTGAAGCCGATCTCGCCGGCACCCTGCAGCGCGGCCTCGTAGGGCGGCACGCCGGCTTCCATGTGACGCACGATGTTCTCCAGCATCACGATCGCGTCGTCGACCACGAAACCGACCGCCAGGGTCAACGCCAGCAGCGAGAGATTGTCGAGGCTGTAGCCCAGCGCGTACATCACGCCGAACGTGCCCAGCACCGAGATCGGCAGGGCCACCGCGGGGATCAGCGTGGCCGACAGGCTGCCCAGGAACAGGTAGATCACGAACACCACCAGCGCGCCGGCCAGCAGCAGGGTGAACTGCACGTCGTCGACCGAGGCGCGGATCGACTGCGAGCGATCGTACAGCGTTTCCAGTTTCACCGACGGCGGCAGGCTGGCGCGGAAGCTCGGCAGCACGGCCTTGATCCGGTCCACCGTGGCCACCGTGTTCGCGCCGGGCTGACGCTGGATCGCCAGCACGATCGCGCGGGTGCCGTTGTACGAGCTGGACTTCTGGTCGTCCTGCACGCTGTCGCGCGCCACGCCGATGTCGCCCACGTGCACCGGCGCGCCGTTGCGATACGCGACCACCACGTCGTTGTACGCGGCGGCGCGCTGCAGCTGGCCGTCGCTGCGGATCGGCAGCTGCTGGCGCGATCCGTACAGCGAGCCGGTGGACTGGTTGACGTTGGCGTCGGCGATCGCGTTCTGCACCTGGTCGATGCCGATGCCGGCGGCGGCGAGCCGGTCCGGGTCCACGCTGATCCGCACCGCGTACTTCTGCGAGCCGTACACGCTGACCTGGGCCACGCCATCGATCATCGACAACTGCTGCGCCAGTTCGGTCTCGGCGTATTCGTCGACCTGGGTCAGCGGCATCGTCGAGGAACTCATCGCCAGGTACAGGATCGCCGAGTCGGCCGGATTGACCTTGCGGAAGGTCGGCGGCGTGGTCATCTCCTTCGGCAACTGGCGCAACGCGGAGGAGATCGCCGACTGCACGTCCTGCGCCGCCGCGTCGATGTTGCGATCGAGCTCGAAGGTCAGCGTGATCGAGGTGGAACCCAGCGCGCTGGTCGAGCTCATCGAACTGATCCCGGCGATGGTCGACAGCTTGCCTTCCAGCGGCGTGGCCACCGCCGAGGCCATCGTCTCCGGCGACGCGCCGGGCAGGCTGGCGCTGATGCTGATGGTGGGGAAGTCGACGTTCGGCAGCTCGTTCACCGGCAATTGCGGATAGGCAACCAGGCCGAACACCAGCAGCGCCGTCATCAGCAGCGTGGTCATCACCGGGCGGCGGATGCAGAGCTCCGGGATATTCATGGCTTCAGCCCCGCTTGGCGGTGGCAGCACTGCCGTCGACCAGCAGCATCTGGCCTTCGGTCACCACCTTCTCGCCGGCCTTCAGGCCCTTGTCGATCACCGTGCGCCCCGCGCTGGTCGGCCCGGTGGTGACGGTGCGCTGCTGCACCTTGCCGTCGGCGCCGAGCACGAACACGAAGCTGCCGTTGGTCGAACTCTGCAGCGCATGCACCGGCACGCTGACCACGTTGGTCAGCCGCGTGGTCGGCAACATCACTTGCACGAACTGGCCCGGGGTGAGCCGGTGCTCGGCGTTGTCGAAGCGCGCCTTCAGCACGATGGTGCCGGTGCTGGTGTCGACCGCGTTGTCGATGAAGTCCAGCGTGCCGGTCAGCGGCGCGGCCTGATCGCCCGAGACCGCCACCTGCACCTCGAGCGCACCGTTCTGCCGCGCGGCGCGCACGGCCGGCAGGCTGTCCTGGGGAATGTTGAACGCCACGCGCACCGGCTCGACCTGGTTGAGCAGCACGATGTCGGTGCTGTCGGCGCTGATCTGCGCGCCGGGATAGACCAGCGGCGCGCCGGCGATGCCGTCGAACGGCGCCACGATCCGCGCATAGTCGAGCTGGGTCTGCGCCAGTTCCTGCGCGGCGCGATCGCTCTGCAGGTTGGCCTTGGCCACGGCGAGGTTGGCCTGGTACAGGTCGTAGTCGGCCCTGGAGACGAAGCCCTTGCCCAGCATGTCGGCATAGCGCCGTTGGTCGGCCTCGGCCTTTTGCAACAGCGCCTGGTCACGCGACACGTTGCCACGCGCCTGGTCCAGCTGCGCCTTCAGCAGGGCCGGGTCGATCTGCGCCAGCACGCTGCCCTTGCGCACCAGCGCGCCGGGCGTGAACGACAGCGACTGCAACTGGCCCGACACCCGTGCGCGCAAGGTCACCGTCGACCACGGCTCGACGCGACCAACCAGCTTCAACGACAACTCGATGTCGCCCTGCGTGACCGTCGCCACTTCCACCGGCACCGCCGTGGGCGCGCGAACCGGGTCGGCCCCGCCTCCACCGCCGCGCCCGAAGTGGACGGCGACAGCGACCACCAGCAGGGCGGCCAGCACGAGGACGATTTTTTTCCAGGACATGCGCGGTGGATTCTCGATCTTCTTGCCTGATGCGACGACGGCGGATCGCTCGATGGCGAAGCGGGTCACTGGCCGATGCTGGCGCAGCCACGGTTCAACGCGGCAGCGCGCCTGCGGTTGACCCCGCGGGGGCGGGACACCGCCCACTATGCCCCGCATGACGCAAGTCATGACCGCGACTGATGGCACTGGTCAGCCGCGGGATGATCAATCGTCGGCGCCGGGGCCTTGTTCCAGTGCCTGCAGGTTTTCCTTGATCTGGCCGATCACCGCCAGCGCCTTCTTCAACTCGTCGTGATCGATGCCGCGGGTAACGTCCCGGCGCAGCTCCCGCGCGATGACCTCCATGTCGCCCACGATCACCTTCGCCTGATCGGTGACGTAGAGCCGCCATGCGCGGCGATCCTTCGGGTCGGGCCGGCGCTCGACGAAGCCGGCGGCTTGCAGGCGATCAATCACGCGGCCCACCGCGATCGGTTCCATTTCCAGAAACTCGGCCAGCTCGTTTTGCCGCAGGCCCTCGCGGTGGTACAACATCTTGGTGGCACGCCACTGGGCGCGGGTCAGCCCGAATTTCACCGCGCGACGATCGAAGTGCTTGCGGAACAGCAAGGTTACGTCGCTGAGCAGGTAACCAAAGGAAATGTCTTCCGTTTTCGCCATGATGCGTTGCTACCCCAGCGCGCCAGAATGCCTGCCTGAAGCATAGGGCAAGCCGCCCATTGCGCGAAGCCATGCCGATCAGCACCCTCCACGCCGACATCACCCGCCTCGACGTCGACGCCATCGTCAACGCGGCCAACCCCGGCCTGCTCGGTGGCGGCGGTGTCGACGGCGCGATCCATCGCGCCGCCGGTCCCGGCCTGCTGGCTGCCTGCCGCGCGCTTCCCCAGTCCGCTCCCGGCGTGCGCTGTCCCACCGGCGAGGCACGCATCACGCCGGGCTTCGACTTGCCCGCGCGTCACGTGATCCACACGGTGGGACCGGTCTGGCATGGCGGCCACCACGACGAAGCGCGCTTGCTGGGCCAGTGCTATCGCAACGCACTGCGCCTGCTGCGCGAACGGGAACTGCGGACGATCGCCTTTCCCGCGATCAGCTGCGGCGTCTACGGCTACCCGCCCGAACTGGCCGCCACGGTAGCGGTGCGCACGCTGCGCGAGGAGCTGGCCGACGACGAAGGCATCGACGTCACGTTGTGCTGCTTCAGCGAGGCGATGCGCGCGGTGTTCGCACAGGCGCTTGCCGCCTAGGGACACCGCCATCGCCGCGCGGTGCCGGAACGCTCAGTCCAGCTTGAACGGATACAACGGCGCCAGCCCGGAATCCTTGCCTGCCGCACTCGCCGCACGCCACGCGAAGCCGCGCCTGAATGCCTCGGCCAGGTTCGCGTCGGGCTCCGGCACGGCGGCGCCGGCGTAATGTCGCCGCTGCAGCGCGGCGATCGCCGCATGCTGGCGCGGATCATCCAGCGCCGCCGACAGATCGCCCAGATGCTGGATCGCTGGACGTTCCGCCCGCGCCCACGCCAGCAGACCGCGCGCCTGCGCCGCCGGGTCGCTGCCGCGTGCGGCGGCCAGGAACGCCAGCTGGGCATTTCGGGCGGACGACCGCGCGGGCGCGACCGGCGTCGCCGCCTCACCGGAACGGCGGCGACGCCACCACCAGACCGCCAGGCTGAGCAGCCACAGGCCGAAACTGGCCAGCGCGACCCAGCGCCACGGCGTGCTTGCCGTCGCGTCCGTCGAGCCGGTGGCCACAGTGTGATCGCCGGTCACCGCCGCCGTGGATGCCGCTGCTGCCGGTGGCGTGGCTGGCGCGCCCACGGCGGGCAGCACGTCGATCGTATGGGCGGGTATCCGCGCCACTTCCATCTTGTCGCTGACCACGTTCCACCACTTCAGCGTGGTGGCGGGAATGGTCAGCGGACCGGCGCGTTCGGGCACGATCGCGAACGACTGCTGGCGCCGGCCGGTGACCCATTCGCCGTCCTGGCGATTGCCGCTCACCGGCTTGTCCGGGTAGACGGTGGCGCCGTCCAGCGGCGGCAGGCTCAGCGCCGGCAGGGCTTCCTGCGACAGTCCGGTGGCCTGCAGATTCATCGTGAGGTTGAACGGCTGGCCGACCCGCGGCGCGGCGTCCTGCGCGGTGGGCCAGCCATCCAGGCTCAGGCTCAGTTCGCGCGCGGGCAGCCATGCGCTGCCGCCGAAGTCCGCTGGCGCCGCCTTCACGTCGAGGGTCTGCGCCGGGGCGCTGGCGCTGACCGGCACGGTGGCGCCGAAGAAACTGTCCGGGTCGCGCGGATCGGCCGCCTGGCCTTCGAAATCGACCGGCGGAATTTCCACCTTGCCCGCGTGTTGCGGCGTCACCGCGTAGCGCTGTTCGAGCACGTGATAGCTGCGGCCGCCGCGCTCGGTGTCGTAGTTGAGGCCCTTGCCCAGCGGCACGATTTCCACGCCGGCGACCTGCGGCGGCTGCGGCGCGTCACCACCGATGCGGGCGGCGTAATACAGCCGCGTGACGTAGGTGAACTGCTGGCCGACATAGCCCTGCGCCGGGTTGATCTGCGATTCCATGAACACGTCTTTCGACGAGGCGCTGGCCGCATTCGGGTCGGGCGCGGTCACCGTGAGTTGCAGCGGCGTGGTCTGGCTGCCGGCCACGCTCAGCGCGGGAATCTGCAGTACGCCGGTGTGCCGCGGGCGCAGCGCGATACCGAAGGTCAGCTCGGCGCTGGCCTTGCCGTTGACCATGCTGTAGCTGCTGTTCTGCGAGCTGCCGAGGATCTGGAAGTCCCGGTTCAACGCGCCCAGGTCGGGCGCGGCGACACCCATGCCCTGGCCGTTGACCCGCACGTTGAGCGTCACCGTCTCGCCCAGCTGGACATCGTTTCGATCCAGCGTGGCGGAGACGTCGCCGGCCAGTGCCAGCGCCGGCAGCAAGGCCAGCGCCAGCAGGCATCCGCCGATGAACTTTCGCAGGATCACGGTTCTCCATCCTCGTTCGTGGCGCCGCCGTGGCGCTGCTGGTACTCGAGCTGAAACTTGCGCCGCAACAGCGCGCCGGGATCGTCCGGCACGCGCTGCAGCGCGTGGCGCAGATCCGCCGGCAGCTTCGCCTGCGGATCGTCCTTGGCCAGCGCGCCGAGCTGGTGGCCGTCCTTGCTCTTGTCCCCGGCCTGCCGGGCCAGCGCCTCATCCATCTGCCGTTTCAACGCCTGCTGCGCACGTTCGGCCTGCGCCTTCTGTTCGGCCTGTTCCTGCGCGGTCTGTGGCTTGGCCTGGTTCTCGCCTTCCTTGCCGGAGGGCTCCTGCGACGAATCGCGCTTGCCGTTCTCGTCCTGCGGCTTGTCGCCCTTGCCGGCTTGTCCGGACGGCTGATCCTGGCCCTCGCCGTTCTTCTGCTGGCCCTGCGAACCCTGCTGGCCAGCCTTGCCCTGCTCGCCCGCCGACGACTGGTTCTTCTTGCCGTCGTGGCCTTCGTGCTCCTTCTGGTCCTGCGGCGACTGCTGCTGTTGCTGGCGCAGCCAGTCCTCGACCGCCTGCCGATTCGCCTTGGCGTCGGCGTTGGCCGGATCGCGTTTCAGGGCTTCGTCATAAGCGGCGATCGCCTGCTTGTATTCGCCCTGCTTCGCCAGCGCATTGCCCAGGTTGTAGGCGCCGTCGCTGCCGGGAACCTCGTGCAGGGATTGCGCCGCCACCTGGTAGTCGCCGGCACGATAGGCGGCGGCGCCGCGCCAGGCCGGATCGCGGGCCAGTTGCAGGGCGCGCTTCGCGTCGCCCTGGCGCAGGGCCTGCGCCGCCTGCTGGTCGGGGCGCTGCCACAGGTCCTTCCAACTGGTGGCCGAGGCGGTGCCGGGCAACAGCGGCAGCACCAGCAGCGGCACGACCAGCAACCAGCCACGACGGAACGCCATCGCGGCGATCAGCAACAGCGGCAGCAGCAACCACGGACCGCGATCCTGCCATTCGTCGCCGACCTGGCCTTCGGCCAGGGTCGCGCGGGTGTGGCGCAACTCGCCGTGCAGGGCGTCGATGTCGGCCTGGTCGGCGCTCATCACCACGTAGCGTCCACCGCCGGCGGCGGCCAGTGCGCCGAGCGCGGCGTCATCGCGGCGCGACAGCACCATGTTGCCGCCCGCATCGCGCAGGAAGCCGCCATCCGGCGAGGGCACCGGACCGCCGGCGGGCGTGCCCACGCCGAGCACCGACACGTGCACGCCCGCGGCGTTTGCCTTGCGCGCCGCCGCCTGCGCCGCCGCATCGGCCTGGTCGGTGATCAGCACCAGCGAACCACCGCCGGCCTTGCCATCGTGGATCAGCGTCACGCTCCGTTCGATCGCGGCAGCGGCGTTGTCGCCATCCACCGGCATGGTGTCGGGCGCCATCGCGTCGAGCAGGTCATCCAGGCTGTGTGCATCGGCGGTCAACGGCGCCACCACGAAGGCTTCGCCCGCGTAACCGACCAGCGCGTTCAGACCGTCCCGGTTTGCGTGCAGCAGGTCCCGCGCCTTGTAGCGCGCGCGATCCAGCCGGCTGGGCGCGACGTCACGGGCCAGCATGTGCTGCGACAACGAGATCGCCACCACCTGCGCCGGTCGGCTGGCATACAGGGGTTGTTCGATGCGGCTCCAGGTCGGTCCGGCCAGGGCCAGCGCAGCCAGCGTCCAGGCCAGTGCGAACAGCCACACCGGCAGACGGGCATGGCCGGCGCGACCGCGCAAAAGGTGTGGCAGCAGGGCCGGATCGACCAGATGCGACAACGCAACCTGTCCGCCATCGCGGCGCGTGCCGAACCAGCCGATCAGCGGCAACGCCAGCAGGCCGAGCAACCAGCCCGGCCGGAGGAAATGGAACTGCTGCAGCAACTCGTTCATGCCGACCGCTCCGGCCCGCGCGAGAAGCGCTGCGGCAGCACCACCAGCAACAGCAGCGCGATCGCCGCCAGCAACGGCCAGCGGAACAACTCATGGCGCGGGCGCAGCGCCGGGCCATGCTGCGGCATCGGCTCCAGCGCATCGATCGCCCGATACGCAGAGGCCAGTTCGCTGCTGTCGGTGGCGCGGAAGAAGCGGCCGCCGGTCTGCGTGGCGATGTCGGTGAGCATGTCGGCGTCGAGGTCGGCCGAAGGATTGACCAGCTGGCTGCCGAAGAAGCCGGGGATGCGCAGCCGCGTGGCGCCGATGCCGATGGTGTAGATCCGCACGCCGGCCGCCTTCGCGGCGCGGGCCGCGTCGCGGGGCGCAATGCTGCCCGCGTTGTTGACGCCGTCGGTGAGCAGCACCAGCACGCGGGCCTGCTCGGGCAAGGCCGACAGGCGCTTGACCGCCACCGCGATGGCGTCGCCGATGGCTGTTTCGGTGCCGGCGAGCCCCACCGCCGCGCCCTGCAACTGCGCGCGCACGGCGGAAAGATCGTAGGTCAGCGGCGTGACCAGGAAGGCCTGGCTGCCGAACAGGATCAGGCCCATCTCGTCGCCGTTGCGGCGGGCGATGAAGTCGCCGGCAATCGCCTCGACCGCCGCGAAGCGATTGACCTGCTGTCCGGCCAGCTGCATGTCGCCGGTGCGCATGCTGCCGGACAGGTCCACCGCCAGCATCAGCGCTCGTCCACTGCGCTGCTGCGCCAGCGGCGGGCCCACCCATTGCGGTCGCGCCGCGGCCGCCAGCAGGCACAGCCAGGCCAGCGCCAGCAACCACGGCGTCAGTCCACTCGCGCGCTTGCCGGCCACGCTGGCCAGGCGCACGCCAGGTTGCGGCAGATGCAAAGCCTGGCCGGGCGCAACGGGACGCAGCCAGCGCCGCAGCAGCCACGGCAGCGGCAACAACACGATCACCCAGGGCCAGGCGAACTCAGCCATCGGTCTGCTCCGCGGGCAGCGGTTTCCAGCGGCGCGGCCGCAGCGCCTGCTGCAGCCAGCGACGCACGGCGGCAATCGTCGCGACGTGGTCGAATGCCATCGGCGGTCGATAGAGGTGTTGCTCAAGCTCCGCCAGCTGCGCCATCGTCGCCGCATCCAGCGGCACCCGCGCGAGCGTGCGTTGCCAAGCCTCGCCACGCTGCCGGGTGGAACGCGCATCGTGACGACGCGCGACCCGGCGCAGCAGCTGATGCAGCCCGCCGACCAGTCGCGCCGCGTCGGCATCCCGATCGTATTGCGCGGCCATCCGCTCCAGTTCGCTCATCACCTCGCGCCGCCGGCGCAGCACATCCCGATACTTGCGGACGAACACGATCGCCACGCCTATGATTAGCAGCGCGATGACCGCGAGCGCCCACCAGCCCGGCGCCGGCGGCCACCACGCCGGCTCGGCGGGCAGATGGATGTCGCGCAGTTGCGGGCCGTCGGGCGCGATCATCGGGCGCCCCTCCGCGTGCCGAGCAGGCCGCCCACCGCATCGAAGGCATCCGCCGTAGTGTCGATGCTGCTGCAGCGCAGCCCCAGCGAACGGGCCAGTTCACCCAGTCGCGCCTGCCCGGCCCCCAGCGCACGCTGGAAATCGCCACGCTGTCGCTCGGACTGAAGCATCACCTCGCAGCGTTCGCCGGCATGCTCCAGCGGGTAACGACCCGGCATCGCCGGCGCCAGTTCCAGCACGTCGGCCACCACCAGCACGCTGACCTGCGCATGGCGACCCAGATCGAGCAGCCGCCTGCGTGCCGCATCGTCGCAACTGAAGCCGTCGCTGATCAGCAGCACGCGGCTGGCCCCGTGCAGGACGCGGCCGGCACGCGCCAGCGCATCGGAAAGCGGTTCGAGCCGATCCGGCCCAGCGTGCGCATCCCACTCGGCCATGGCGCCGCACACCGCCAGCGCGCCGCGCGGGCCAGCCTGTGGCCGCACCAGCTGGTCGGCGTGTCCGTACGCCATCACGCCGACGCGTTCGCCGGCGCGCACCGCGCACCAGGCCGCCGCCGCCGCCGCGCGCGCGGCCTGCACCGACTTGAAGCGCACGCGGGTGCCGAAACGCATGCTGGCATGCGTGTCGAGCAGGATCAGCAGGCAGCCTTCGCGATCCTCCTGGAACAGCTTGGTATGCAACTTGCCGCTGCGCGCGGTCAGCCGCCAGTCGAGCCGACGCACGTCGTCGCCGGCCTGGTAGACCCGCGATTCCGCATAGTCCATGCCGCGGCCGTATAGACGGCTGGACTGCTGACCGCTGCGGGCGGCACGGCTCGACAAGGGCGCCAGCCGCACCTTGCCGACCCTGGCGCGCAGGGCGATCAGTTCGGACAGCGATACCCGGCTGAGTCCATCGCCGTCGGCGGCTCGGGAGACGACGGCGTTCACGGCAGCGGCACGAGATCCAGCAGGCGGCCGATCACCTGGTCGGGCCGCACGCCTTCGGCCTCGGCCTCGTAGCTGAGCAGCACGCGATGGCGCAGCACTTCATGGGCAATTGCGTGCACATCCTCGGGCAGCACGTAATCGCGCCCCGACAACCACGCCTGGGCCCGCGAACAGCGATCCAGCGCGATGGTGGCGCGCGGGCTGCCGCCCCAGGCGATCCAGCGCTTCAATTCCGGCCCGTAGTGCCCGGCATCGCGGGTGGCCAGCACCAGCTGGGTCAGGTACTCCTCCAGCGCCGGCGCCATGTGCACCGCCATCGCCGCATCGCGTGCGGCGAACACGTCGGCCTGGCTCAACAGCGCAGGAGCGGCGGCCACCGGATGGGCCCGGCGACTCGCCTGTTCACGAGCGAGCTTGAGGATCGCCAGCTCGGCAGTGGCATCGGGATAACCGATCGTCACATGCATCAGGAAGCGATCGAGCTGGGCTTCGGGCAGGGTGAACGTGCCTTCCTGCTCGATGGGATTCTGCGTCGCCATCACCATGAACAGCTCGGGCAGCTGCCAGGTGCGACGACCGACGGTGATCTGCTGCTCGGCCATCGCTTCGAGCAGGGCCGATTGCACCTTGGCCGGCGCGCGGTTGATCTCGTCGGCGAGGACGATGTTGTGGAACAGCGGGCCGCGCTCGAATTCGAAGCTGCCCGATTGCGGACGGAAGACATCGGTGCCGGTGAGGTCCGCCGGCAACAGGTCGGGGGTGAACTGCACGCGGTGGAAGTCCGCCTCGATCCGCGCCGCGAGCGCCTTGACCGCGGTGGTCTTGGCCAGGCCGGGCGCGCCCTCGACCAGCAGGTGGCCGTCCGCCAGCAGCGCCACCAGCAGGCATTGCACCAGATGCGGCTGGCCGATGATGCATTGCTGCAGATCGTCGCGCAGCTGCGCAAAGGAAGATTGCAAGTGGCTCGAAGGCCCGGTTTCGGGTGTATCCATGAGGCGTTCCGTGGTTGAGGCGAAGGCGGCCTGACCGATGGGGCGACCTGACCGCAAGTTCGCTCGGCGTGCTACAGACCATCAACCATGCCGGAAATTCCATCGCCGGGCACATGCCAGCCGTCACGCATAAAAAAAGAGGCGGCCGAGGCCGCCTCTTTTCGTGGTGCTGCCAGAACTTACTGCAAGGTGTCGCTGAGAATCCGCGGCGTCACGAAGATCAGCAGCTCGGCCTTGGTGTTGACCCGCGACGTGCTGCGGAACAGGGCGCCGATGCCGGGGATGTCGCCCAGACCGGGCACCTTGGTGATGGTGTTGGACTTGTTGACCTCGTAGATGCCACCGAGGACGACGGTCTGGCCGTTGTCGACCAGGGCTGAGGTGTTCACTTCACGCGTGTCGATGGTCGGGATCTTGCCGCTTCCCGGGGCGTCGACGTAACCGGCCAGCGCATCCTTCTTGACGTTGATCATCAGGTAGACGCGGTTGTCGGCGGTGATCGTCGGGGTGACCTTCAGTTCCAGCACGGCGTCCTTGAACTGCACCGTGGCGGTGCCACTGCCGGCGCCGCCCCCGGCGCTGTTCTGGAAGGTCACGTAGCCGATTTCCTGACCCTGGCGGATGACCGCTTCCTGCTGGTTGGCGGTGATCACGCGGGGGCTGGAGATCACCTCGCCACGACCTTCGGTCTGGGCGGCGGAGAGTTCCAGATCCAGCGCATAGTTCGCGCCGAGGATGGCCAGGCCGAAGCTGCCGCCCTTCAGGCTGGTAGGAAGGTTCACGTTGAGGCCACCGGAGCCGACCGTGTTCGGGGCGCTGTTGTCGCCGATCGCGCTGGGCACGCCGCTGCCGAGCTGCAGCACCTGGCCGCTGGGGTTGGTCTGCTTGCCGCTGATGCCGAACTTCGCGCCCAGTTCACGGGTGAAGTCGTCGGTGGCGACCACGATGCGCGATTCGATCAGCACCTGCTGCACCGGCTTGTCCAGCACCGCGATCAGCTCGCGCAACTGGCGGATCTTCTCCGGCGTGTCGTTGAGCAGCAGGGTATTGGTACGCACGTCGAAGGAGACGCTGCCGCGGGGCGAGAGGAAGCCACGCTGGGTGTTGCTGCCGCTACTGCCGCCACCGCCACCGCCCTGGCCCTGCTTGCTGCCGGTGGTGAGCAAGGTGGCGATGTCCGAAGCCTTGCCATAGCTGATCGGCACGTAGTCGGTCACCAGCTCGGCGGTGTCCTGCGCCTTCAGCTTGGCATCGGCCAGATCCTGTTCGTACTTGGCCAGCTCGGCCTGCGGGGCAACCCAGACCACGTTGCCGTTACGGCGCTTGTCGAGGCTCTTGGCACGCAGGATCACGTCCAGCGCCTGATCCCACGGCACGTTGACCAGACGCAGGGTGACGCTGCCGCCAACGCTGTCCGAAGCGACCAGGTTGAGCCCGGAGATGTCCGCGATCAGCTGCAGAGCCGAGCGCACCGGGATGTCCTGGAAGTTGAAGGTGACGCGCTTGCCGTTGTAGCTCGGCTCCTGGTCGAGCTTGCCCAGCTGGGCCTGCTTGGCGTCGGCCTTCTTCGGCGCCACTTCGACCACGTACTGGTCGGCGGTCTGGTAGGCGGACGTTTCCACGTTGCCCTTGACCGCGATCTCCATGCGCGCACCGCCACCGTTGCCGGTACGGGTGACGATCGACTGCACCGGCGTGGCGAAGTCGAGCGTGTCGAGGCGCTGGGCCAGGTTGGCCGGCAGGTTGGCGTGATCAATGGTGACCAGCACCTTGTCGCCGCTGCGGGTCATTTCGGCGTTGGCGCCGCTGCCGCTGAAGTTGATCAGCACGCGACCTTCGCCGTTGGGGCCACGACGGAAGTCGATGTTGGAGATGGCCGGACCGTTCGACGAGGACGGCAGGGCCTTGGTCGGGTCGATCGTGGCGGCGGTGGTCACCGCCTGGTCGGCGCTGCCGTTGTTCACGGTCAGGATCAGGCTGCTGCCGTCGATCCGCGAGCGGTAGCTCGACTCACGCATCAGTTCCACCACGACGCGGGTGCGACCGCCAGCGGAGACGGCGGACACGCCCGAGGTCGAGCCCTTGCCGATGTCCAGATGGCGCGGCGCCGCGTTGTCGGTGTCGGCAAAGTCCACCGCGATGCGCGGCGGGTTGCCGGTCGTGAAGATCTTCGGATCCGGCACCGGGCCATTGCCGAAGTCCATGTGCAACTCCACGCTGCCACCGGGCAGTGCGTCGTAGCTGATGTTCTTCAGCGTGGTGGTGGCTGCCATCGCAGCGCTGGTCCAGGTGGCGCCAGCGATCAGCAGGCCCATCAGCATGTAACGGCTTGCATGGCGCATGACACGGCCCCGCACGGATTGGATTTGGTTGCTCATTGCATCAGCCCCTGTCTACCTATTTCGCGTCGAGCGCGATGCTGGCAGGACGTTCCATCCAGCCACCATTACCGTTGGATACCAGCTCGACCAGATCAATATGGTCTTCGCTGATCGCCGTGATATGCCCGTAGTTCTGACCCATGTACTCGTTGACATGGACGCGGTGGATCACCCCGCCCGGGTCCTTGACCAGCACTTCCATGCTGCCGCCGGCACCGACCGTGCCGACCATCTTCAGGCTGTCCAGCGCGAACAGCTCAAGCGGTTGCTTGGCGCGGTTGGCGTCCGGCCTGGGACCGGTGTTGGCGGTGCTGTTGTTGTCCAGCTCGGCCGTGCTCGGGCTGAACGGGTCACGGCGATCCTGGTCGTCGTACTTGAATGTTTCGAAGGTCTTGATCACCGGCAACGGCTGGATCGGCGCGCCCTTCTTGGCCTTTTCCTGGGCAACCCAGCTGCGCAGGTCGGACATGCCGCGGGTGCAGCCGCCGAGGACCAGCACGGCGCCCAGCATCAGCGCGAAGCGTGCGGCGTGTGCCGGCTTGATGAATGTCTGCTTGTTCATTTCCGGCCCCCCGCCCTGTTCCTGCCCGCGGGTTTGGCTGATGCCGCGCTCTCATCGTCATCGAGGTAGCGATAGGTCTTGACGGTGCCCTGCAGGACCAGTTGCCCGTTCGCGCCCTTGTCGCCCGCCGCCTTCGGTGTCAGCGACACGTCGTGCAGGGTGAGGATCACCACCCGCGGCAACGAAGCCACGCCGCTGATGAAGGTGCCGAACTGGTGGTAGGTGCCGCTGAACTTCAGGGCGATCGGTCGCTCTGCGTAGAAGTCCTTCGGCGTCTCCGGACCCGGCTGGAACAGGTCGGTCTCCAGGCCGGCCGACTGCGCGGTCTGCGAAATGTCGGTCAGCAGCTCCGGCATCTCGGTCTTGCTGGGCAGCTGGCGCAGCAACTGGCGCAGCATGTCCTGCATCTCGTCGAGCTGCTGTTGCAGTGCCTCGAGGTTGACCGACTTGGCCTGCTTGGTGGCGAATTCCTGCTTGAGCGAACCTTCCTTGCCGACCAGCGAATTCAGGCTGTCCTGCTGGTCGCTGATGACGAAGTACCAGCCGGCCAGCAACACCAGGCCGAACAGGAGCGTGGTGAAGAAGATCTTTACCGACTGCGGCCAGCCACCGACGTTGTTGCGATCGAGGTTCTGGATATCACTGAGGAAACTCATGATCAGACACCTCCCTTCGCAGCCGGCGCACTGACCGGCTTGGCTTCCGGCGTCACCGGGGCCGCGGGCGTGGTCACTGCCTTGGCCGCCGCACCCAGCGGTGCCGGTACGGCCGGCGCGGCGCTGGAGCTGCTGCCCGCGGGCGGCAACGGCGTCTTGGTGGGGTCGACTTCGTCGGTTTTCGGCTTGCTCAGTTGCACGTTCAGGCCAAACGAGTACGGCATGCGGGAGGCATCATGCGTGTTCTGCGTCTGGCGCAGGTCGGCATGGCCCATCCACGGCGAGACTTCGATGTTGCGCATGTATTCGGCCACGCTGGCGTTGGACTGCGCCACGCCGTCGAGCGACATCGACTGGCCGCTCTGCTTGAGTCCGGTCAGGCGGGCGCTGGTCGGGATCGTCTTCACCAGTTCGTCGAACAGATGCACCATCTGCGAGCGGTCGGCCTGCAACTGCTCGATGATCTGCTTGCGGGCCAGCAGGTGCTCGCGCACCTTCTCCAGCTCCTTGATCTTGGCGATGCGCACGTCGAGCTGCTTGATCTCGGTCTGCAGGTAGGCGTTGCGGTCATTCTGGTTGTCGATGCGCTGGTCCATCCAGAACATCCACACCAGCAACGCGCCAATGCCGACCACGAAGGCGGCAACCAGCTGCATGTAGAACTCGCGCTCGCGTTGCTTGCGTCGCTCGGCGCGCCACGGAAGTAGATTGACGTGTGCCATCAGTCGAAGCTCCTCAAGGCGAGGCCCACCGCAATCATCAACGCGGGGGCGTCCTGCGCCAGCGACTGCGCCTGGACCCGAGGCGACAGCGACATGCGGGCCAGCGGATTGGCGACGACACAGGGCACGCCGAGCTGCTCTTCGAGCATCGGACCAAGGCCTTCGATCGAGGCGCAGCCACCGGCCAGCACGACCTGGTCGACCTTGCTGTATTCACTGCCGGCAAAGAAGAACTGCAGCAGGCGGCTGATCTGCTGGATCAGCGATTCCTTGAACGGCTCCAGCGCCTCGGTCTCGTAGGACTCGGGCAGGCCGCCCTTGCGCTTGGCGCGGCCGGCTTCCTCGTAGGAAAGGCCGAAGCGCCGCATGATCTCGTCGGTCAGCTGCTTGCCGCCGAAGACCTGCTCGCGCGAGTAGATCGTGCGCTGGTTGCGCAGTACCGACAGGGTGGTCATGGTGGCGCCGATGTCGACCACGGCCACCAGCGCCTCACGGCTGACATTGAGCTGGTCGGCGATCATGGCGAAGGCGTTCTCCATCGCGAACGCCTCCACGTCGATCACCGCGGCGGTGAGTCCGCCCAGGTCCAGCGCGGCCACCCGCATGTCGACGTTCTCGGTGCGCGAGGCCGCCAGCAGCACGTTGTTCATGTCGGGGTTGTCGCGGACCGGGCCGAGCACCTCGTAATCGAGACTGACTTCGTCGATCGGATACGGGATGTACTGGTTCGCCTCGACCTGGATCTGGCCTTCCAGATCGTCGTCGGACAACTCGCTGGTCATCGGGATGATGCGGGTGATCACGGCGGAGCCGGCCACCGCCGCAGCGGCGTGCTTGAGCTTGGAGCCCGAGCGTGCCAGCGCGCGACGAATCGCATCACCCACCGCCTCGATCTCGACGATGTTCTTCTCGACCACGGCGTTCGGCGGCAGTGGCTCGACCGCGTAGTGCTCCACGCGATAACGGCCACCCGCCTGACTTAGCTGCAGCAGCTTGACGGCAGTCGAACTGATGTCGACACCAATCAGCGCCGGCTTCTTCGGTGTAAAGAGCCCCACGGTGTTTCCCCCTTGCCGCTGACGCCCGTAGCCAGAAACCTGGCGGGGTGCGCAGTGGCATTAAATCGAAAAATTAATGCAATGGCAACGGTCTACGGAAACTTTCTCAAGTGATTGGCGTGATCCGGGCCACATTTAGGCGAAACCCCTTCTTGGCTCGACCCTTGCTTCGGCGGGCCGGTTCGAGCTTTGGCAAACCACGCCTCATGCGGGGAATACTGCTACATCTATACTCTGCCATGTTTTGACTCAGGTCTCGCTATCTCCACACCATGCAAATTTTCAAACGCTTGTTGCGCTGGGCTCTGCTCCTGGCCTTTTCCGGTTTGCTCCTGACAGTTATCGCGGTGGGTGTGGCGTATTGGCTGATCTCTCCCCGGCTGCCCTCGGTGGCCGAGCTGAAGAACTACCCCATGCAGGTACCGCTGCGGGTGGTCAGTGCCGACGGCAAGCTGATCGCCAGCTTCGGCGAGACGCGGCGCATCCCGGTGGACATCGACAAGGTGCCCGACCGGCTCAAGCATGCGGTGCTTTCGGCCGAGGACGCCGACTTCTACCACCACCCGGGCGTGGACTGGCACGGCATCGCGCGTGCCGGCTGGCATGTGGTGGTGACCGGCGGCGACAAGGGCCCGGGTGGCTCGACGATCACCCAGCAGGTGGCGCGCAACTTCTTCCTCAGCCCCGAGAAGCTGTATTCGCGCAAGCTCACCGAGATCTTCATCGCGCTGCGCATCGAGCACGAGCTGAGCAAGGACCAGATCCTCGAGCTGTACCTCAACAAGATGTTCCTCGGCCACCGTTCCTACGGCGTGGCCGCGGCAGCGGAGTATTACTACGGCAAGACCCTGGACCAGCTCAGCGTGGCCGAGTGCGCGCTGATCGCATCGACCTTCCAGTTGCCCTCGGTGGTCAATCCGATCAACGGGCAGAAGCGGGCGATTGCGCGGCGCAACTGGGTGCTGGGCGAGATGCTGCGCCACGACTACATCACCAAGGCCGTCTACGAGCAGGCGATCGCCGAGCCGAACCACGCCTACCCGCATGAGCAGCCGATCGAGGTGGACGCCCCCTACCTGGCCGAGATGGTGCGCCGGCAGGTGCTCGACCGTTTCGGCAACGACGCATTGACCGAAGGCTACGTGGTGAAGACCACGGTGCAGAGCGGCCGTCAGCAGGCCGCGGTGGATTCGGTGCGCGAAGGGCTGATCGCCTATGACCGCCGCCACGGCTGGCGCGGCCCGGAAGCCCACCAGGACCTGCCGGCGAATGCGGGCGACGCCGATTTCGACAACCTGCTGGGCAGTTACGGCAGCATCTCGGGCATGCAGCCGGGCATCGTCACCGCCAGCGACGCCGGACAGGCGACGGTCTACCTGTCCAGCCACGAAAGCGCGATTCTCGACCTGGCCGCCCTCAGCTGGGCTCGCCCGCACATCAGTGACGACCGGGTCGGAGCCACGCCGACGAGGGTCGATGCCGTGCTCAAGCGCGGCGACATCATCCGCCTGGCCCGCGACGACAAGGGCGAGTGGCAGCTGGCGCAGATCCCCGCCGCGCAGGCCGCGCTGACCTCGGTGAATCCGGAGGACGGCTCGATCCAGGCCCTGGTCGGCGGTTTCAGCTTCGTCCGCAGCAAGTTCAACCGCGCGGTCATGGCCGCCCGCCAGCCCGGCTCCAGCTTCAAGCCGTACCTGTACTCGGGAGCGTTCGAGCGGGGCTTTACGCCCTCCTCGATCATCAATGACGCACCGCTGGCCCTGCCCGACCCATCGCGACCGAACGGCATCTGGACGCCTTCCAACGACGATGGCAAGTTCGCCGGTCCGATGCGCCTGCGCGAGGCGCTGGTGCAATCGAAGAACCTGGTCTCGGTGCGCCTGCTCGACGCCATCGGCGTGCGCTTCATGCGCGAGTACGCGACCCGCTTCGGTTTCTCGCAGGACGCCATCCCGGCCAACCTGTCGATGGCGCTGGGCACCGCCTCGGTGTCGCCGATGAGCATGGCTCGCGGCTACGCCGTGTTCGCCAATGGCGGCTACCTGGTCACGCCGTATTTCATCCACGAGATCGACGACCGCAATGGCACGCCGGTCTACGTGGCGAACCCGGCCCGCGCCTGCCGCAATTGCCAGGAGCGCCTGCTGGACACCAATCCGCCCGGCCCGCCGCCAGCCGACATGAATCCGACGCCGGCCAACAACCTGGCCAGCCAGGCCGGCGAGCCGGCCGAGTCGAGCAGCGTCGACGGCGTGGGCGAAGCCGTGCTCCCGGCCGATGCACACGGCGCCGGCGCGCACGCCCCGGTGCTGGCGCCGCACGTGATCGAAGTGCGCAACGACTACCTGATGGTGTCGCTGATGAAGGACGTGATCCTGCGCGGCACCGGTTCGGCCGCCCGCGCGCTGGGACGCGACGACCTGGCCGGCAAGACCGGCTCCACCAACGACCACCGCGACGCCTGGTTCGTCGGCTTCAACGGCGAGCTGTCGACCGCCGTGTGGGTGGGCTTCGACGACTACAGCTCACTCGGCCGGGGCGAGTTCGGCGCCAAGGCAGCGCTGCCGATCTGGATGTCCTACATGGGCAGCGCGCTCAAGGACCAGCCATCCAGCACGTTGCCGATGCCGCCGGGAATCAGTACGGTAATGATCAACCGTTACAGCGGACTGCCCTCCGGCGCGGGCGATCCCGATGCCATGAGCGAGATATTCAAAGTGGAGGACGTCGACCGGTTGCGCAGCCAGGCTGCCCAGCAGAAGGAGCAGGACCAGCAACACGCCTACGACATCTTCTGAACCCTCGCCGGCAGCGGCCCGACCGACGGAAGCTGCCGGTTACCGCATGATGAGGAGCGCCCTGTCCATGTCACGAGGCGAGCACCACCGCATCCACACGCATGACCGCCTGCAACGCAACCGTGTCCGCATCGCCCAGGAAGCGGCGCGGCTGATGAGCGAGCACGGCATCCGCGATTTCCACCACGCCAAGCTGAAGGCGGCGGAACGCCTGGGCATCCTCGACACCCAGGCGCTGCCCCGCAACCAGGAAATCGAGCAGGCCTTGCGCGAACACCAGCGCCTGTTCCTCGGCGACAGCCAGCCGCAACTGCTGCGGCAACGCCGGGAGGCGGCGCTCGACGCGATGCGTTTCCTGGCCGCCTTCGAACCACGCCTGGTCGGCGCGGTGCTGGAAGGCACGGCGGACGCCCACTCGGCCGTGTGCCTGCACGTCTACAGCGACGATCCGGAGGCCGTGATGCTCTACCTGCGCGAACACGGCGTGCCGTTCGATACCCAGGTGCGCCGGCTGCGCTACGGCCGCGACGAGGATCAGCCGGAATATCAGGTACTGCTGTTCGCCGCCGACGAACTGCCGTTCGACCTCACCGTGCTGCCGCGCGACGCGCTGCGCCAGGCGCCACTGGATCGTGCCGACGACCGGCCGATGCGGCGCGCGTCATTGACCCAGGTGGAACTGCTGCTGGCGGAAGATCCCGCCGACGATTTCGAGCAGCAGTTGAGCGCCGCCCTGCGCTGAAGCGATCTGCCCCGCATGAAAAAAGCCCCGACCATGGCCGGGGCTTTCCTTCAACCGCAGATGCTCAGCGCTTCGTCGTCGGCACGAAGTCGCGCACGTCGGCACCGGTATAGACCTGGCGCGGGCGACCGATCCGCGATCCCGGCGTTTCATGCTGCTCGATCCAGTGCGCGATCCAGCCGGCGGTGCGGGCGATGGCGAACATCACGGTGAACATCTCGGTGGGAATGCCCAGCGCCTTGTAGATGATGCCCGAGTAGAAATCGACGTTCGGATACAGCTTGCGCTCGATGAAGTATTCGTCCTTCAGCGCCGCCTCTTCCAGCTTCATCGCCACATCCAGCAGCGGATCCTTCACACCCAGTTCGGCCAGCACCTTGTGGCACATCTCGCGGATGATCTTCGCGCGCGGGTCGAAGTTCTTGTACACGCGATGGCCGAAGCCCATCAGGCGGAAGCTGTCGTTCTTGTCCTTGGCGCGCAGGATCGCCGACTCGACGTTGTCCGGGCTGCCGATTTCCTCGAGCTGCTTGAGCACGGCCTCGTTCGCGCCACCGTGGGCCGGGCCCCACAGCGCGGTGATGCCGGCGGCGATCGACGCATACGGATTGGCGCCGGTGGAACCGACCAGGCGCACAGTCGAGGTCGACGCGTTCTGCTCGTGGTCGGCGTGCAGGATGAACAGCAGGTCCAGCGCCTTGGCCGCGACCGGATTCATCTGCAACGGCTCGCTCGGCACCTCGAACATCATGTGCAGGAAACGGTCGACGTACTCGAGGTTGTTGCGCGGATAGCGCGACGGCCAGCCGATCGAATAGCGGTAGCAGGCCGCGGCGATCGTCGGCATCTTGGCGATCAGGCGGATCGCGGCCAGCTTGCGGTCGGCCGGATCATCGACGTTGAGGTCGTCGTGGTAGAACGCCGACAACGAGGCGACGGCCGCGGCCAGCATCGCCATCGGGTGCGCGTCGTGGTGGAAGCCCTGGAAGAAGTTCTTCAGCGACTCGTGCAGCATGGTGTGATGCGAGACATCGTGCTCGAACGCAGCAAACTCGTCCGCCTTGGGCAGCTCGCCGTTCAGCAGCAGGTAGGCCACCTCTAGGAAGCTGGACTTCTCCGCCAGCTGCTCGATCGGGTAACCGCGATACAGCAGCACGCCCTTGTCACCGTCGATGTAGGTGATCGCACTCTTGGTGCTGGCGGTGCTGCCGAAACCCGGGTCGTAGGTGAAATGGCCGGTGTCCTTGTACAGGGTGGCGATGTCGATGCACGCTGGTCCCAGCGTGCCGCTGACCAGGGGCAGCTCGCTGCTGCGACTGGTCGACTCATCCACCAACTTGACGATCTTGGGATCGGACACGGAAATCTCCTTGCATGTGGGTCATCACCGGACGGCATCGCCATGGGCGATGCCGTCCGGTGCGGAATGCCTGGCTTCGGCGGCCGGGGAAAACAGCCGAAGCAACGAACGCCTTGGCGTCAGCTCACCCGCCATTATCGCACAAGGCCACGCGCGCATTCGATGGCGAATGGTCGAATGCCGGACACGAAAAGACACGGGGCAGGCCTGCGCCTGCCCCGTGTCTTCGAACCGCGTTGGCGATCGGATCTGCTGACCGGCGCCAGGCGCCTGCAGCAACCGGCCCGCAGCAACCGGCGATTACTCCTTGACGGAGCCCGCGTAACGGCGACGGAACTTGTCGACGCGGCCGCCCACGTCAAGCGTCTTCTGCTTGCCGGTGTAGAACGGGTGCGAATGGCTGGAGATATCCACCTTGATCAGCGGGTACTCGTTGCCGTCTTCCCACTTGATGGTTTCCTTGCTGGACATGGTCGACTTGGTCAGGAACGAGAAGTCGGACGACAGGTCCTGGAACACCACCGGGACGTAATTCGGATGGATATCAGGCTTCATGGCTGGCTCTAAAGCGGTGGTGAAAAGAGCGGCATTGTAACGAGGATGCGCCTGGCTGCGCAAGTCGCCCCGGCCCGCGGATCAGCCCGGAACGCCCAGCGCGCGCTTCACCATCGCCGCAAAGCGGGCCTGGTCTACCTCCAGCACGATGTTCGCCTGGGCCGGTCGGCCCAGCCGCGCCGTCCAGTCGACCACGGTGGCGCCGCGGGTCAGTCGACCATCCAGCTCCACCGCCACCGCCCGCCTTTCGCTGCGGGTGACGATCGAGGGGTCCAGCGCGACGGCCATCGCCAGGGCGTCCGCGGCGACCAGCCCCGTGCGTTCGTGCAGGGCGTTGTAGCGACGCGCCGTGGCCACGATCCGCCCGAAGAAATCCGCGCGATGGTCGCCGGCGGCCAGCCAGCCGTCGAACTCGGCATCGTCGAAGGCGTGCCGCAGGGTGGCTTCCCAGTCGACCAGGTCGAATGCCGGGAACGCCTCGAACACCACGTGGGCCGCCTCGGGGTCGAAGCCGATGTTGAATTCCGCCGGCACCTTGCCGGTGTTGCCGTGACCGGTGACCGCGCCACCCATCACCACCAGTCGCGCCACCCGTTCGGGCAGGCCCGGGTCCAGCCGCAGCGCCAGCGCCAGGTTGGTCAGCGGGCCCAGCGCCACCAGGGTCAACTCGCCGGGGCGCTCGCGGGTCAGGCGCAACAGCGCCAGCGCCGCCGACTCGGTCGACACCGCGGCGGCGGGTTCGGCGAAACCCACGTCGCCGAAACCGTCCTGGCCATGCACGAAGGCGGCGTCTTCTTCCGGCGCGCGCACCAGCGGCATGGCGCACCCGGCGAAGACCGGCGTCGTCATGCCCACCAGGTCGACCAGGGTGCGCGCGTTGCGCACGGTGTGGCCCAGGCCCACGTTGCCCGCGGCGATGCTGAGGCCGGCCAGATCGGCATGGGCGTAAGCCATCAGGATGGCGAGGGCATCGTCGACACCGGGATCGGTGTCGATCAGGAGTTGCGGCTTGGTCATGTGGACAGGTCGGGTGAGATCAACGGGGTAGCTTAAAGGGAACCGGGAACGGGGAACAGAAGCCAGCGCTTCGCCCCGATTCCCGCCTCACCCCTCACGCATGCGCGTAACGGGCGGCGCCGCCGATCCAGCGCTCGATCAACTGGCCGGTCTGCTGCGGATGCTCCGCCAGCATCCGTTCGCCGACCTGCTGCACGGCCGGCAACAGGTGTGCGTCGCGGGTGAGGTCGGCGATGCGGAAACTGAGCTGCCCCGTCTGGCGGGTACCCAGCACTTCGCCGGGCCCGCGCAGCTCCAGGTCCTTTTCGGCGACGCGGAACCCGTCGCTGGTTTCCCGCATCACCTGCAGGCGCTCGCGTGCCAGCTGGCCCAGCGGCGGCTGGTACAGCAGCACGCAGTTGGAGGCCACCGCGCCGCGGCCGACCCGGCCGCGCAACTGGTGCAACTGGGCCAGGCCCAGCCGCTCGCTGTTCTCGATCACCATCAGGCTGGCGTTCGGCACGTCCACGCCGACCTCGATCACCGTGGTGGCCACCAGCACGGCGAGCTCGCCGGCCTTGAACGCATCCATCACCGCCTGCTTTTCCTTCGGCTTCATGCGGCCATGGATCAGGCCGACCTTGAAGCCGGCCAGCGCCGCGGAAAGTTCCGCGTGCGCCACTTCGGCCGCCTGCGCACGCAGTTGCTCGGATTCCTCGATCAGGGTGCACACCCAGTACACCTGGCGCCCCTCGCCGCAAGCGGCGTGGATGCGCTCGATCACCTCGATCCGCCGCGCGTTGGAGATCGCGATGGTCTGCACCGGCGTGCGTCCGGGCGGCAGTTCGTCGATCGACGAGACATCCAGGTCGGCATACGCGCTCATCGCCAGCGTGCGCGGGATCGGCGTCGCGGTCAGCACCAGCTGGTGCGGCACCAGTTGCCCGTCCCTGCCCTTGTCGCGCAGGGCCAGGCGTTGCTGCACGCCGAAGCGGTGCTGTTCGTCGACGATCACCAGACCGAGCCGTTCAAACGCCACGCCCTCCTGCATCAGCGCGTGGGTGCCGATCACCACCGCTGCACCGCCGGCAACCCGGGCCAGCGCCTGCTGGCGCGCCTTGCCGGTGACCTTGCCAGCCAGCCACTCGAGCTCGATGCCGAGCGGCTGCAGCCAGTGCCGGAAATTGTGCAGGTGCTGTTCGGCCAGCAGTTCGGTCGGCGCCATCAACGCCACCTGATGACCGGCTTCGACCGCCGCCAGCGCAGCCAGCGCCGCCACCACGGTCTTGCCGCTGCCAACGTCGCCCTGCACCAGTCGCAGCATCGGATGGTTGCGTGCCAGGTCGCCAGCCACTTCGTCGGTGACCCGCTGCTGCGCCGCCGTCAGCCGGAACGACAGGCTGGCCAGCAACTGCCGGCGCAGCCCGCCGTCACCACCGAGCTTCGGCGCACGGCGGCGACGCACCGCCTCGCGCATGCGGCGCAGGCTCAGGTGCTGGGTCAGCAACTCCTCGAACGCCAGTCGCTGCTGCGCCGGATGCCGGCCCAGCACCAACTGGTCCAGGCGCGCGTCCGGCGGCGGGCGATGCACGTACAGCAGTGCGTCACGCAGCGACGTAAGGCCATGTTCGGCGCACAGCGCCGACGGAATCAGCTCCAGTTGGGCCGCGGGTGGCAGCAGCGCCAGTGCCTTGCCGATCACCCCGGCCAGCCGCTTCGGCCCCAGCCCCTCGGTGGTCGGATAGACCGGGCTGAGCAGGTCGTCGACGGCCGCCACGGCCTCGCCGGTCAGGCGCTGGTAAGTCGGATGCACCATTTCCAGGCCCTGCGCGCCATGGCGAACCTCGCCGTAACAAAGCAGTCGCGCGCCCGGCAGCAACTGCTCGGCCTGGGCGCGATTGAAATGGAAGAAGCGCAGCAGCAGGGTCTGCCGGCTGTCGTCGCCGATCGCCACTTTCAGCTGGGGTCGATAGCGAAAGCCCCGCTCGACCGCCTCGACCACGCCTTCGACCTGGGCCCGGTCGCCCGGACGCAGCTCGGCGATCGGGGTAACCCGGGTCTTGTCCTCGTAGCGCAAAGGCAGGTGGAACCACAGGTCCTGCACCCGTTCCAGGCCCAGCCGGGCCAGCGACGCGACCAGCGCCGGCCCCACTCCCGGCAGCTTGCCGACCGGCGTGAGGCCGGGATCGGTGTCGATGGGGACTGCGGGGCGGGCGGGACGTGTGGCCATGAACGACAAGCCTACCCGAGCATCCTCATCCATCGTAAGCCGGACGGCGACGCATGCTGTCGGCGTCGGCCTCGCGCTGGATCAGCCGATGTCGCTCAGGACAGCACCATCACCGCGTCCACCTCGACCTGGGCCGCCTTCGGCAGCGCGGATACCTCGATCGTGGAGCGCGCCGGATACGGCAGCTGGAAGTATTCCGCCATCACCGCGTTCACCGCGGCGAAGTTCGCCAGGTCGGTGACGTAGATGCCCACCCGCACGATCTGCGCCAGCGAGCCGCCGGCGGCCGTGGCCACCGCCGTGAGGTTGTCGAACACGCGCCGTGTCTGCGCGGTGACATCGCCATCGACCAGCGCGCCGGTGGCCGGGTCCAGCGGAATCTGGCCGGAGAAGTAAACGGTGTTGCCGGCTCGTACCGCCTGCGAATACGGACCGATCGCGGCCGGCGCCTGTTCGGTGGTGATGATGCTGCGGGACATGGGGTTTCCTCAGGGAATCGGGAATCGGGAATCGGGAATCGGGAATCGGGAATCGGGAATCGGGAAAGTTATCGCGTCGTCGTGGCCATGCAAACCCCGGAGCATCGAAACGGCGAACCATTGCCGATTCTCCATTCCCGGCTTACAGCGGATACCGATACGCCCCGCTGACCACCCCGGTACGGCGCACGCGACGGATCACGTCGGCCAGGTGCTTGCGGCTTTTCACTTCCATCGCGAACAGCAGGGTGGCTGCCGCGGAGTCGCGTTCGACGTACTCCACGTTCTCGATGTTCGAGTCGGCGGCGGCGATCGCGGCGGCCACGGTGGCCAGCACGCCGGGGCGATTGATCACCTCGATGCGCAGCTCGGCCCGATAGTCGCCCTGCACGTCGCGGTCCCATTCGATCGCCACGCGGCGTTCGGGCGACTTGCTCAGCTCGAACACGTTCGGGCATTCCTCGCGATGCACCACGATGCCCTTGCCCGAGGACAGGTAGCCGATGATGTCGTCGCCCGGCAGCGGGTGGCAGCAGTTGGCGAAGCTGAGCACGCCGCGCTCGGCGCCGGTGATGCGGATCTTCTCGTGCGTGTGCACCGGCAGCTGCGGCTTGCCGGCCTTCCTGCCGCGCGAGGCGAGCAACTGGCCGGCCACCACGTCGGGCATGCGGTTGCCCAGCGCGATGTCGGACAGCAACTCCTCCAGCCGCTTGAGCTTGGAGGTCTCCAGGAAGCGGTCGAGCACCGCCGGCGGGACGCCATCGAGGCTGCTGCCCAGGGCGTCCAGCGCGCGATCGAGCATGCGATGGCCGAAATCCACCGCGTCCTCGTGCTGCAGGTGCTTCAGGTACTGGCGGATGGCGGCACGCGCCTTGCCGGTCACCACCACTTCCAGCCATGCCGGGTTCGGCACCGCCGACGGCGCGGTGATGATCTCCACCAGTTGGCCGGATTCCAGTCGGGTGCGCAGCGGCAGCAGCCGCTTGTCGACCCGCGCAGCCACCGCGTGGTCGCCCACGTCGGTGTGCACGGCGTAGGCGAAATCCAGGGCGGTGGCATTGCGCGGCAGCGACAAGATGTCGCCGCGCGGCGTGAACAGGTAGACCTCGTCGGGGAACAGGTCGATCTTGACGTTCTCGATGAACTCCGACGACGACACCGTGTTGGCCGAACTGTCGACCAGCGAGGATAACCATTCCCGCGCACGCGCCTGCGCGCTGTTGGCCGGGCCGCTCTCGGTCTTGTAGGCCCAGTGCGCTGCCACGCCACTCTCGGCCACCGAATCCATCTCGGCCGTGCGGATCTGCACCTCGATGGGCGCGCCGAACGGCCCCAGCAGCACGGTGTGCAGCGACTGGTAGCCATTCGCCTTGGGAATCGCGATGAAGTCCTTGAAGCGCTTGTCGACCGGCTTGTACAGCGCGTGCACCATGCCGAGCGCCATGTAGCAGCTCATCGCGCTGTCGACCACCACGCGGAAACCGTAGACGTCCATCAGCTGGGCGAAGCTCTTGTGCTCGCCACGCATCTTCGAATAGATGCTCCACGGCGACTTGATCCGCCCCACCACCAGGGCCGGCAGGTGGTCGGCCTGCAGGCGCGCGGTCAGCGCCGCCTCGATCTTGCCCATCGCCTCGCGTCGGTTGCCGAGCGCCGCGCGGATGCGCTCGCTGATCACGCGATAGCGATCCGGATACAGGGCGTGGAAGCCCAGGTCCTGCAACTCGGCCTTGAACTTGTTCATGCCCAGGCGCTGCGCGATCGGCGCGAAGATCTCCAGCGTTTCGCGGGCAATGCGCCGGCGCGAGGAGCCGTCCTTGGCGCCCAGCGTGCGCATGTTGTGCAGCCGGTCGGACAGCTTGATCAGGATCACGCGGATGTCGCGCGCCATCGCCAGCAGCATCTTGCGGAAGCTTTCCGCATCGGCTTCCTGGCGGGTGCCGAAGCGCATCTTGTCCAGCTTGGTGACGCCGTCGACCAGTTCGGCCACGACCTCGCCGAACTCGGCGGCGATGTCCTCGCGGCTGAGCTCGGTGTCTTCCAGGGTGTCGTGCAGGATCGCCGCGATGATCGTCTCGGCATCCAGCCCCAGTTCGGCCAGGATGCCCGCCACCGCCACCGGATGGGTGATGTACGGCTCGCCGCTCTTGCGCTCCTGGCCGGCGTGCGCCTGCGCGCCGATCTGGAACGCGCGCATGACCCGCGTCACCTGCGCTTCGGGCAGGTAGTTGATGCGTTCCTTCAGGGCCAGCGCATACGGTGGCAGCGCGGACAGGTCGACCGTGGCGGGGTGGGTGGCCGCAGTCATCGTTGCCGGCGCCTGTTCAGGCGCCTGCCTCGAGTCGGGAGAAGCGTGCGGCTGCCGGACGTGCGCGCTGGATGACACCGGCCATGCCGATGTCGCGCGAGCACGTGCTACAGCAACCGCCATCCATCAGTCGTCGCCACCCTTGGAGAGATCGTCGTCCACTTCGGCCGCCGCCCATTCCAGCGCCTCACGCTCGGCGCGCTCGCGCTCGGCCTTGTCGATCTGGTCGATCGTGGCCTGATCGATGCGGCGCGCGGCGATCTCGCGCAGGGCCAGCACGGTGGGCTTGTCGTGATCCGGATTGACGGCCGGTTCGGCGCCCTTTTCCAGCTGGCGCGCGCGCTTGGTCGCCATCAATACCAGTTCAAAACGGTTGTCGACCACCTCAAGGCAGTCCTCCACGGTAATACGGGCCATGCGAATTCCTTAGGGAATAGAGACTTATATGGTCTGACAGTGTAGTTGAGCGGATGCTTTGCTGGCAATGCGCACGGCGCGTATCATGGCCGGCTGGCCACGGATGGACGCGCTGGGCAAAAACCTGCCGAAAACCGTGCAAGATACAAAACCAGACAGTACACTTAACTGTCCCCCGACGCGAACCCTGCACTGATGCCTTCTTCGCTTCGCTCTTCCCTGCTTGGCCGCTGGTTGCCCGTGCTGGCGATCGCGTTGCTGGCTGGCTGCACGATTGCCAAGCCGCGCACCGACGATCCGCTGGAGAAGTTCAACCGCGGCGCCTACAAGTTCAACGACGCCGTGGACAAGGCGGTGATCCGTCCCGTCGCGCTGGGTTACCGCAAGGTGACCAACCCGCCGGTGCGCCGCTCGTTCAGCGACTTCTTCACCAACATCCGGATGCCGATCACGGTCGCCAACGACCTGCTGCAGGCGCGGCCGAAGCAGGCGCTGCAGAGCACCGGCCGGTTCCTGGTCAACCTGACCCTGGGCATCGGCGGCTTCTTCGATCCGGCCAGCCAGCTGGGCCTGCCGCTGGAAGACAACGATTTCGGCGTCACCCTGGCGCGCTGGGGCGCCCCGGAAGGCGACTACCTGATGCTGCCCCTGCTCGGTCCCAGCACCGTGCGCGACATCTGGCAGCGCCCGGTGGACAGCTATTTCTTCGATCCGCTGACCCTGTTCGCCAACAACCATCACTACAACGGCCTGCAGTACATGCCGCAGATGATGTACCTGGTGACGATCCGCTCGCGCGCGATCGACGCGGAGGGCTTCCTGCAGTCCGCCTATGATCCGTACGTGTTCATCCGCGACGCCTACCGGCAGCAGCGCCTGTACAAGATCTACGACGGCAACCCGCCGGTGGAGATCATCCAGCAGATGCAGGGCCTGGACGAGCAGAACTTCGATCCCGAGGAGTTGCTCGACCAGCAGCATCAGTGGGAAAACAGCCATCCGGGCCAATCGAGCCAGCGCTGACCGAACCGGCATCGCCGGGCGGTCCCCCAGGAAGGGGGCGACCGGATGACCACGAAGAGGGGCCGCGAGGCCCCTTTTCATTTTGCCGCTCCGTCGGGTCAGCCCATCATCCGGTCGACTTCGCAGACCTGGGCCAGCGCCCGCATCCCCGCAGGCATGTGGGCGACCTCCAGCGATCGGCCACGGCCACGGACGTCGGCCACCACGGCAAGCACGCAGGCCAGCCCGGCGCTGTCGCTGCGGGTCACCCCGGCCAGGTCGAGCCGGCTGATCCGAACGTCGGCCACCAGTGCGGACTGCATCGCCTGCAGGGCATCCTTCGCCGTGTCGAAACCGAGTTCGCCGGCCACCGCCAGGGTCGCCGGCGAGGCCACGTCCAGGCGGAAGCCGGAAGCAGCGACGGCCTTCGTCACGGCTTGTCCTTGTTGTCCTTGGCCATCGTCTCCAGCGCCTTCTCACCCTGGGTCTCGAGGTTGGTGATCAGCTGCTCGATGCCGACCTTGCGGATTTCCGCATCCACCTGGTTGCGGTAGTTGGTGACATAGGAAATGCCCTCGATGATCACGTCGTAGGCCTTCCAGTCGCCATTGCGGCCCTTGCGGAACGCGTAGTCGATCGACACCAGCTTGCCGTCGTCCAGCACCACCTGGGTACGCACCACGGTGCGCTTGTCGTTGAGGTCGCCCTTGAACGGCAGCACCTTGACCCGGCCGCGGGTGTAGTTGAGCAGGCCTTCGGCGTAGCGGTGGGTGATCGAGTTGTAGAACGCCTTGGCGAAACGCTCGCGCTGGGCAGGTGTCGCTTCGCGGGCGTGCTGGCCCAGCACCAGGATCGAGGCGTAGTCCAGGTCGAAATGCGGCAGGAACACCTCATCGATGACGCTGATGAGCTTCTCCTGGTTCTTCTTCAGCTCGTCGCGATGCCCCTCGATCGCCGAGGCCAGCTGGTCGGCGATCGTCTGCACGACCTGGGCCGGCGTCGGCTGCGTGGCATCGGCCGCAGCGGGTGCGGACGTCTGGGCAAACGCGGGGGCGGCGACGACGGTGCCGAAGGCGATCGCGGTGGCAAGAGCCAGTCTGCGCAACATGGGTAACTCCTCAAGCGGTACCGGCTCGTCGAGCCGACAGGGATGGCGGGCTATTTGCTGCCGTTGCCGGCGTCTTTCTTGTCACTGGACGAACCGTTCACCAGGAACTTGCCGATCAGGTCCTCCAGCTGCATCGCGGACTGGGTCAGGATCATCTCGTCACCGTCCTTGAGCGCATCGGGTGAACCGCCCGGCTGGATCGCAACATACTGGGTGCCGATCAAACCGCTGGTGAACACCGCGGCGGCCGAATCGTCGGGGATCGCGTCGTAGCGCTTGTCGATCGACAACACCACTTCGGCGTTGAGCTTGACCGGATCGGCGTGCACCGACTGCACGCTGCCGATCACCACGCCGGCCATCTTCACCGGCGCGCCGGCCGACAGCGTGCCGACGTTGGTGAAGCTCGCCTTGACCGCATAGCTGCCGCCCACGTTGTCGACCACGCCGCCGGCGCCGAAGAACTTGCCCAGCATCTCTTCCAGCGGCTGGGTGGACTTGGTCCGCGCCAGCGTGCCGCCGCCGGCCACCGCCTGCTTCGCGCTGCCGTACTCGATGCCCACGTACTGGTCGCCGAGCAGGCCGCTGGTGAAGATGGTGGCCACCGAATCCTGCGGAATGTGGTTGTAGTTCCTGTCGATCGACAGCGTCACGTCGGCCACGTCGTGATCGGGCTTCAGCGTGATCGACTGCACCTGGCCCACCCGCACCCCGGCGATCTTCACCGGCGCGCGCTCCTTCAGCTGGCCGATGTTGGTGAACTGTGCCTGGACGGTGTAGCTGTCGCCCTGGTGGACGTTCGCCACCGAACTGGTCTGGGTCGCCAGGTAGGCCAGCGCGGCGAAGCCGAGCACGATGAACAGGCCGGTGCCGACGGCATACGAACTTCTGGGTTGGCTCACGGCAGAATCCTCGGAAAACGATGGGTCATGGCAGTTACATCAGGAAAGCGGTGAGCACGAAATCGAGCGCCAGGATGGCGATCGACGAGGCGACCACGGTGCGCGTGGTGGCATACGCCACGCCTTCGCTGGTGGGCGCGGTGGTGAAGCCCTGGAACACCGCGATCAGCGACACCACCGCGCCGAAGGCCAGGCTCTTGAACAGCACGCCGTTGACGATGTCGGTGCGCACGTCGACCACCGCCGTCATGTTCGACCAGAACGTGCCGTTGTCGATGCCCAGCCAGGTGACGCCGACCAGGTGGCCGCCGAACACCGCCATCGCGCAGAACACGCAGCACAGCAGCGGCATCGCGATCAGCCCGGCCAGGAAGCGCGGCGTGGCGACGTAGGCGATCGGGTCGACCGCCATCATCTCCATCGCCGAGATCTGGTCGGTGGCGCGCATCAGGCCGATCTCGGCGGTGATCGCGGTACCGGCGCGGCCGGCGAACAGCAGCGCGGTGACCACCGGACCCAGCTCGCGGTACACCGACAACGCCACCACCATGCCGCTGGCCGAGGTGCCGCCGAAGATCGACAGCACGTGGTACAGCTGCAGCATCAGCACCATGCCCACGAACAGGCCGCAGACCATGATGATGGTCAGGCTCATCGCGCCGACGAACCACAGCTGGCGGATCGTCTCGCGCACGTGGCGGAAGCTGCGCGGAACCGCCGCCAGCAGGGTCAGCAGGAACAGTCCGCTGGCCCCGATCTGCGCCAGCGAGCGGAGCACGACATTGTTGGCTTGTGGCCCGCGCGCGGTCATTTCGCCACTCCCGCCAGACCCAGTGCCTGCGCGTAATCACCGGCCGGATACTGGAACGGCACCGGGCCGTCCGCCTCGCCGCCGAAGAACTGGCGCGTCCACGCCGAGCCGTCATCGGCGATCGTCTTCGGATCGCCCTGCGCCACCACCTTGCCGTTGGCGATCAGGTACACGTGGTCGGCCACCCGCTTGACCGCTTCCAGCTCGTGCGCCACCAGCACGCTGGTGATGCCCAGCGTCTCGTTCAACGTGCGGATCAGTTTCAGCACCTGGTTCAGCGCCACCGGGTCCAGCCCCACGAACGGCTCGTCATACAGGATCAGCATCGGATCGAACACGATCGCCCGCGCCAGCGCCACGCGCCGCGCCATGCCGCCGGACAGCTCGTCCGGGCTCAACCGCGCCGCGCCGCGCAGGCCGACGGCCTGCAGCTTCAGCAGCACCAGGTTGCGGATCAGCTCCTCCGGCAGCTTCGTGTGCTGGCGCAACGGGAACGCCACGTTCTCGAACACGTCGAAGTCGGTCAGCAGCGCCGAATTCTGGAACAGGTAGCCGATCCCCTCGCGCAGCTTGTACAGCTGTTCGCGCGACAGCTGGGCCAGGTTCGCGCCGTTGACGTGGATCGTGCCCGCGTCGGCGCGCATCTGCCCGGTGATGTGCTTGAGCAGGGTGGTCTTGCCGGTGCCGCTGGGGCCCATGATCGCGGTGATCCTGCCGCGGGGGATGTCCATGTCCAGCGCATCGAAAATGGTCTTGCCGTTGAGCACCGTGGTCAGGCCACGGATCCGCACCAGGGTGGCGTCGTCGGGTGTGGCGCGAACGGGGTCGGTCATGGGCGGCAAACGACGTGGAGAAAGCGGACAAGGTAGCCGATGCGCGGTTCGAAGACCATGCGACGGCCGGCGTTTCAGCCGCCGGGGGCGAGCAGTTCGGCGATCAGGGCTTCGTGGCGCTGCCACTGCAGCGCGCTGCGCAGGCGCACCGCCCGCACGATCGCCTGCAGGTCGGCCAGCGCATCGTCGAACACGTCGTTGACCAGGACGTAGTCGAACTCATGGGCGTGGGCGATCTCGCCGCGCGAGTTGCGCAGGCGGCGCTCGATCACCTCCGGCGCATCCGAACCGCGGCCACGCAGGCGCCGTTCCAGCTCGGCCCGCGACGGCGGCAGGATGAACACGCTGACGCAATCGGGCTTGCTGCGACGGATCTGCTCGGCGCCCTGCCAGTCGATCTCCAGCAGCACGTCGCGACCCTGCGCCAGCAGGTCCTGCACCGTGGTGCGCGAGGTGCCGTAGAGGTTGCCATGCACCTCGGCGTGTTCCAGGAAAATGCCTTCGGCGATCTCGCGCTCGAACTCCGCGCGTTCGACGAAGTAGTAATGCCGTCCGTACATTTCACCGGGACGCGGCGGCCGCGTGGTGTGCGACACCGACAGCGAGATCGCGCGCTCGCGCTCGAGCAGCGCGTTCACCAGGGTGGACTTGCCCGCGCCGGAGGGCGCGGCGACCACGAACAGCGTGCCCGCCGCCTCAATATTCATGACGATGCGCAGCACGTTCGCCCCCTCTCCCTTCCGGGGAGAGGGTTGGGGTGAGGGGCCACGGCCTGCGCGGAATCGAGATCAGCAAGCCCATGTTCATTCGATGTTCTGCACCTGTTCGCGCATCTGCTCGATCAGCACCTTCAGCTCGACCGCCGCGTTGGTGCTGCGCGCGTCGACCGACTTGGAACCCAGCGTGTTCGCCTCGCGGTTGAATTCCTGCATCAGGAAGTCCAGCCGGCGGCCGACCGGCTCCTTCAGCCCCAGCACGCGGCGCGTCTCGGCGATATGCGTGCTGAGCCGGTCCAGTTCCTCGTCGACGTCGGTGCGGGTGATCTGCAGCACCAGTTCCTGCTCCAGCCGGCCCGGCTCGACCGGCTGCTTCAGGTCGGCCAGCCGCGTTTCCAGGCGGGTGCGCAACGCGGCGCGGATCTCCGGCATCCAGCCGCGCACGTCGGCCACCACGCGCTCAATGCCGTCCAGCTTCTCGCGCAGGATCTCGCCCAGCTTGGCGCCCTCGCGCTCGCGGGTGGCGGTGAGCGCGTCCAGCGCGCGGTCGAGCACGTCGAACAGTGCGGCCTGCTGCGCCTCGGGATCGGTTTCGGCCTGCTGCATCACGCCGGGGAAGCGCAGCAGTTCGGTGAACTGCACCTGCAGGCCGGGGAACAGCGCGGCCATGTCCAGGTTCAGCTCCGACAGGCGCGCCAGCAGCGCACTGTTCACCTGCAGCGATTCGCTGCGCCCGTCGCCGGTACGCCGCACGGTCAGGTCCAGCTTGCCGCGCGACAGCTTGCTCGCCACCCGCTCGCGCAATTGCGATTCGAACGCGCGCAGGTCGTCCGGCAGCCGCGGGCTCAGCTCCAGGTAGCGGTGGTTGACCGTGCGCAGCTCGCAGCCGAGCGTACCGGCGGGGCCGGTGGTTTCGGCGCTGGCATAGGCCGTCATGCTGCGGATCATCGGCGCCTTCCGGGCGTGGGGAAAGGACGCAATGGTAAACTCTCCGATCCTGCTTGCCCAATCCGGCCAGGCTGACCCCAGGACCCGCCCCATGAATTCCGTCTCCCGCCCCAGCGGCCGCGCCAGCGACCAGCTGCGCGCCGTCAGCATCGAACGCCACTACACCCGCCACGCCGAAGGCTCGGTGCTGGTGAGCTTTGGTGACACCCGCGTGCTGTGCACCGCCAGCATCGAGGATCGCGCGCCGGCCTGGCTGCGCGGCAAGGGCGAGGGCTGGATCACCGCCGAATACGGCATGCTGCCGCGCGCCACCAACACCCGCATGCAGCGCGAAGCCGCGCGCGGCGGCCAGGGCGGCCGCACCATGGAGATCCAGCGGCTGATCGGCCGCAGCCTGCGCGCCTGCATCAACCGGCAGGCGCTGGGCGAACGGGTGATCACGCTGGACTGCGACGTGCTGCAGGCCGACGGCGGCACCCGCACCGCGGCGATCACCGGCGCCTACGTGGCCCTGGTCGACGCAGTGAACCTGCTGATGAAGCGCGAGAACCTCAAGCGCAATCCGGTGATCGGCGCGATCGCCGCGGTCTCGGTGGGCATCTACAAGGGCCAGCCCGTGCTCGACCTCGACTACGCCGAGGACTCGGATTGCGACACCGACATGAACGTGGTGATGAACGACGGCGGCGGCTTCATCGAAGTGCAGGGCACCGCCGAAGGCCATGCGTTCCGCCGCGACGAAATGGACGCGATGCTGGCGCTGGCCGAAAAAGGCATCGGCGAATTGGTTGCCGCGCAACGTGCGGCGCTTTTATCCCATTGAAGCCGTCGCGCGCAGCGCGACAATCACTCCCCCTCTCCCGCCTGTGGGAGAGGGCAAGGGGTGAGGGCAACCGGACTCAAGGAAACCACATCACCATGCAACGCATCGTGCTGGCCAGCAGCAACCCCGGCAAGCTGAAGGAATTCAGTGCGCTGCTGGCCGACAGCGGCCTCGAGGTGATCCCGCAGACCAGCCTGGGCATCAGCGATGCCGACGAGACCGGACTGACCTTCGTCGAGAACGCCCTGCTCAAGGCACGCCACGCCGCCCAGGCCAGCGGCCTGCCTGCGCTGGCCGACGATTCCGGCCTGTGCGTCGACCACCTGCACGGCGCACCCGGCCTGTACTCGGCGCGCTACAGCGGCGGCCACGGCGATGCCGCGGCGAACAATGCGAAGCTGCTGCGCGAACTCGACGGCGTGCCGACCGAACAGCGCGGCGCGTTCTTCATCTGCGTGCTGGTGCTGCTGCAGCACGCCAGCGACCCCGCCCCGCTGATCGCCGAAGCGCGCTGGCACGGCCGCATCCTCACCGAGGGGCGCGGCACGGGCGGCTTCGGCTACAACCCCGTGTTCCTGCCCGAGGGCTACCAGCAAAGCGTGGCCGAAATGGACGACGCGCTGAAGAACCGCCTCAGCCATCGCGGCCAGGCGCTGGTGAAACTGCACGAGCGGCTGCGCGAACGCCACCACGCATGAGCCTGATCGCGCCACCGCTGTCGCTGTACGTGCACATGCCGTGGTGCGTGAAGAAGTGCCCGTACTGCGACTTCAATTCACACGGCCTGCGCAGCGAGCCGCCGCCGTACGCGGAGTACATCGACCACCTGCTGGCCGACCTCGACGCGGACCGCGCAGATTTCGCCGCGGCGCTGGATGGCCGCCCCGTCATCAGCATCTTCTTCGGCGGCGGCACGCCCAGCCTGTTTTCGCCGGAACTGATCGAGCGCCTGCTCGACGGCGTGCGCGAGCGCCTGCCGCTGGCCGATGACGCGGAGATCACCCTGGAAACCAATCCCGGCACCGTCGAGCATGGCCGCTTCGACGGTTACCTGGCCGCCGGGGTCAACCGCATCTCGTTCGGCGTGCAGAGCTTCGACGACGACAAGCTGCGCCGGCTCGGCCGCATCCACTCGGCGAACGAGGCCGAGGCCGCGGTGAAGTCGGCGCAGGACGCCGGCTACGACAACATCAACCTCGACCTGATGTACGCGCTGCCGCAGCAGGACCTCGACGGCGCCCTGGCCGACGTGGAACGCGCCGTCGCGCTGCAGCCCACCCACGTCTCGCACTACCAGCTCACCCTGGAGCCGAACACCGTGTTCGCCGCGAACCCGCCGCCGCTGCCGGACGACGACGATGCGTGGGCGATGCAGGAAGCCTGCGAGGCGCGCCTGGCCGCCGCCGGCTACGGCCAGTACGAAATCTCCGCCTACGCCAGGCCCGGCCGGCGCTGCGTGCACAACCTCAACTACTGGCAGTTCGGCGACTACCTCGGCATCGGCGCCGGGGCCCACGGCAAGCTCAGCGACGCCGCCAGCGGCGACATCCACCGCCGCTGGAAGACCCGCGGCCCGCGCGCCTACATGGACGCCGCCGCCGGCCCCGCACGCATCGGTGGCGACAACCGGGTGGAGGCCAGCGAGCTGCCGTTCGAATACATGCTCAACGCGCTGCGACTGATCGACGGCGTGCCGATGGCGGCCTTCGCCGAGCGCACCGGCCTGCCGGCCGAACGCATCGCTGGCGGCCTGGCCGCCGCCCGCCAGCGCGGCTGGCTGCGCGACGATCCGGATCGCCTGCACGCCACCGCACTCGGCCAGCGCTTCCTCAACGATGTCATTGCCAGCTTTCTCGATTGAAGCGATCGCCCGGCGGCATGGGTTCGGCAAGCCGTCGACACCACCCTCACGCGGTTGCTGAATGATGGGGTGAACCTGCGCCGACACGCCTCGCCGGGAGGTGTTCGCATGGTCGGACGGTTGGTTATAGTGACCCCGAAATCGGTCCCAGGATCTCCATGAACGGCCACAACCAGACACCGACGGACCCGGCCGACAAACGCTCCTCCGGACCGCAGGGAACCCGCTTCTTTTCGACCGAGATGTTGCGCCGGTACACCAGCGAGGCCGAAGCGCCCCTGGATGGCCTGGCCAGCGTGCACCAGCCGGTGCTCGAGGGAATCAGTCCCGGGCTGGCGGGCCGGCGCTTCACCCTGAACGAGGGCAGGCAGACCATCGGCCGGGGCAACGACAACCACATCGTCGTCGACGACCCGAGCGTGTCCGCCTCGCATGCCTGGATCACCAACAAGCAGGGCCGCCACATCATCATGAACACGCTGTCCACCAATGGCACGTTCGTGAACGACAAGCGCATCCACATGACGATGCTGAAGCACAGCGACCACATCCGGCTGGGTCACGCGGAGTTCGTGTTCCTGACCCGCGAACACGATGTACGCCGCGCCGCAAACGGGCGCCGGATCGCGGCCGGGGCGCTGGTGCTCATGGCCGTGGTCGCGCTGGCCTGGTGGCTGATCTGAACCCGCTGCCGTGACCGCGCGCGCGATCCCGTCGAAGGTCGGTCGCTACCGCATCGACGGCGTCCTCGGCGAGGGCGCGATGGCCGTCGTCTACGCCGGCTTCGACCCGGACATCCAGCGTGCGGTGGCGATCAAGTGCCTGCACCGGGAGGTTGCCGCCGACCCCGTCTATCGCGACCGCTTCCTGGTCGAGGCGCGAGCCGCCGGCCACCTCACCCATCCCCACATCGTCACCATCTTCGACGTGGGAGAGACCGACGACGGCAGTCCGTACATCGCGATGGAGCGGCTCTCCGGCGAGACGCTGGCCAGCCGCGTCAGTCGCGAGGGTTTTCCTTCACTGCCGGCGATCATGGAGCTGGCCGGACAGGTCGCCGCCGCACTCGACTACGCCCACGCCCAGGGCGTCGTGCACCACGACATCAAGCCCGAGAACATCATGCTGGCCGAGGGCTGGCAACACGCCAAGGTCAACGATTTCGGCATCGCCGAACGACGCGGCGGGCAAGACAGGCCCGGCGCCACGCGCACCCAGATCGCCGGCACGCCGGCCTACATGGCGCCGGAGCACCTGCGCGGCGAACCGACCGACGCACGCAGCGACCTGTTCTCGCTGGGTGTGGTGCTGTACTGGCTGCTCACCGGCAAGCTGCCATGGCCGGAGACCGGCGACATCCGGCAGCTGATCCGTGCGCGCCAGCGCCTGCCCAACCCGTCGATCCAGCCACGCGACCCGTCCGCGCCGTCAATCCTGGTCGGCATCGTGCACACCTTGCTGGCGCCCGCGGCGACGGAGCGCTATCAGCGGGGAAGCGAAGTCGTCGCCGACCTGCGGCTGGCCCGACGCGAGTACGAGCGCCTGCACGAACGGCCGCTGACCAGCCACATCACCTCGCTGCGCCTGCGCTGGGTCGGCGTCCTCGGCGCCACGCTCAGCCTCACCCTGCTGCTGGGACTGGCGGCGATCCACGCCAAGCAGAACGCCGCCGTCACCGGCCTGGCGCTGGATTTCGGCAGCTCGCTGGGGCGCATGGTCGCCAACGAATCGGCGGAGAACCTGCTGCTCGGCGATCGCGCCGCCACCCGCGCACTGGTCGAGAGCATCGCCCGCAACCAGCAGATCCACTATCTGGCCATCGCCGATCGTTATGGCGAAATCATCGCCAGCACGCAGGCGGATGAGGTCGGCACCCGGCTGCCGGCGCTGACCGGGAAGAAGCCGCTGTCGCGATCGGACGATATCGACAGCTATCGGGGCAGCGATACCGGCGCCCCCGGCCGCGACGAGATGCTGCTGTTCGACGTGCCGGTCCATTACCAGACGGCCACGGTGGGCGAACTGCATCTGGGCATCAGCGACGCGCCGCTGCGGGCAGCCAGCAAGACCACGCTGTGGGTCATCATCGCCGTGCTGGTGGTGACGCTGGTCGCGGTGATCGGCGCCACGTACTGGCTGTCGCGGCAATTGCTGACCCTGCTGGACCTGCTCGGCAACGCGATGCTGCGGGTGGCGCGGGGCGACTTCCGCTACCGCATCCGGCTGGTTCGCCGCGACGAACTTGGCCGGCTGTTCGCCGCATTCAACCTGATGAACGGTGCGCTGCAGGGCCGTCGGCGACATCCCGGGGAAACGGCCGCCGCCGCCACCGTGGAAGACGTCACCCGACCTACGCTGATCCTGCCGGTGGCGGACGGCCAGGCTGTAGACGGCGACGACGACACACACCACCCATCCTGATCGACGACGCGATCCGGCGGCATCCCGCCCACTGCCCGTGCCCGACGATCAGAACTGCTTGAGCCGCTGCTTCAACTCGAGCGCGCGGGCGCGGTAGATGGTGGCCGGCTCATAGTCCGGATCGATGGCCAGCACGTGGTCCCACAACGCGATGGCCGGGTCCAGCTGCTGGTTGCGATACAGCACGATGGCCCGCTGGTGGCATCCGGCCAGCAGATCCTTGCGCAGGGACGCCGCCCCGGACCCGCCCGGCGGCAGCCGCGGATCGATGGTCAAGGCTTCGTCGAGGCGCGCCAGCGCCTGCTGTCGTTGCCCCTGGCCGAGCAGGGCCACGCTTTCCTTCTGCAACCGTCGCGCCTTCTGCGCCGATGATTCCGCGACTGCCGCCACGGGGCGTCGCGCATCCGCCTGCGCCGGTGCCGACGGCTCGCCCGTGGCGCCACGACCGGCTTCGCCGGTGCCAGCCACCGCCGGCTCCGCATCCGCCGGGACAGCGGCCCCGGACATCGGCAACTGCACCGTCTGGCCCACCTGCAAGCGCGAGGGGTTGGTCGAACCGTTGTAGCGCGCCAGGATCAGGAACCGGCGGGCATCACCGAGATGACGAGCCGCCAGCAAGCTGTAGGACTCACCTTCCTGCACCACATGGGCCTGCGACGAACGGCCAAGCAACTGCTGCGGATCGCCGGTGAGCTGGTGCAGCATGGCCTGCGCCGCACGATCGCCCGGATGCCTCGCCAGATGCTGGCGCAGCGCCTGTTCGCCTTCCGCGTAATGACCATGCTGCAGCTCGTCGACGATCGTCGCAAACGACGCATCAGTGCCCACCGTGCGGGCAACACCCGTCGCGCGCGGGGCCGAAGGGCTGACCACCACGGAACGGGTCGGTCGCACGCAACCGGATACCGCCAGTACCAGCAGTAGCGTCGCGCACGGCGTCGTCCATTGCCGTGGCTGGCGGCGCCAGGATCTTGTCGATGTCGTTTGCACTGCCTGTTTTCCCTGCCCTGTCCGGCCAGAGCGTGCCACACACCGGCATTCGCATGACCCCGCACCGCGGCGCAGCGATCGCCCGCCAATTCGCCAACCTGCCCGAACAGGCATCAACACAACGTCGTCGCGAACCTTTCCGGCCGCACAATATAGACCTGCCCCGGCGGCTCGGGGCGACCATCGCATGCCCGCTTTCGCCACGACCCCGTCGATCGTCGTCCCCCGAATTTCGGCCTCCGCATGGCATAGCCGCGGGAACCAGCATAAACTGGCCGCTCCGGGGGGAATTCACAGGCACTTGCATGGATGTCGGACACGATCGACGTCACTCGTTTGCGTCGCATCAGGGCGGCAGGACTAGCGCGCGCTGGCCTGCGCGTGCGCAGCGCCTGTTCGAAACCAGTTACACGCTGTGCGTGGAAGGACTGCAGGAACCCCTGCGGCGCTGCCTGGGCGAATTCGAGAAACAGCTGTTTGCGCTGGCCGAGCGCGCCCACAATGCCGGCGTCCAGCAGGATTGCTTCGCCAGTCGGCAACGCGTGCTGCAGGATCGCGCCGCGTTTGCCCAGCGCTTCATGGAACAGCTCGGCGCCGCGCTCGACCAGGTAGACGAGCGCAACCCCGACTCGGCCGAGTCGGCCGGCAACGAGAAGTCGTGGCAGGTGCTCGAACTGGTCGACCCGGGCGAGCAGGAAGTGGCCATGATGCTCGAACAGCTGGGCGCCCGCGGCGAGGTCCGCCACAGCAACACCCTGTACGAACTGGGTTACCGGCTGGCGGTACTGATCGGCGCGCCGCCGCTGGAAGGCCCGGCGCTGCCCCTCGGTCCTCACGCCATGGCCAGGGCCTGCCACGCCGCCAGCAGCGAGTTCGAGCTGCCGCTCAAGCACCAGCTGCTGTTGCTGCAGCACTTCGATCAGTGGGTGATCCAGCCGCTGGGCCCGCTGTACGAGAGCATCAACGCCCAGCTCAAGGCCGACGGCATCCTGCCGCAGCTGCGCAGCATCCCGATCCCGCGGAACATCGGCAAGCGATCCCGCACCACCGGCGCCGGCGGTGAGGCCGCCGGCGAAGCCGCGACGACACCGGCAAGCCTCGGCGCAAGCGCCACGCCCGCCCATGCATCGGGCGGCGCGCCGGGAGCGCCGATCGAGGTACTGGAATCCCTGCGCGATCTGCTGGCGCAGCAACGCGCCGTCCAGGGCGGTCTCAGCGGCGGCTCCGCCGGGCGCGCGGCCAGCGAGGACGAACTGCAGTCGGCACTGGGCGCCTTGCAGCAGCACCTGGCCCAGGTCACCGACCAGGCCAGCCGCGAACTGCGCACCGCCGCCCGCCTGCGCGAGGAACTGGTGGCCCAGCTCAACTTCGGCAAGCCCGCCGGCGCGCCACGCACCCAGCTCAGCGACGAACAGGGCGACACGGTGGAGCTGGTCGCGCGCCTGTTCGAGCAGCTCGGCCATCAGCTGCAGCAGGGCGGCAACGCCAGCCACCTGCTGACCGACCTGCAGTTGCCGGTGCTGCGCATGGCCGTGGCCGACCATGGCTTCTTCGAGAAACGCGAGCACCCGGCACGCCGGCTGCTGGACACCGTCACCGCCGCCGCCAACGACTGGCTGGACGGCAGCGACGACGAAAGCAACCGGCCGCTGGCGAGCAAGCTGGAGCAATTGGTCAGCCGCGCCAACCAGGAGCCGCCCAGCGCCGGCCTGTACACCACCTTGCTGGCCGACATCGAACATCATCTGGCCCTGCTCACGCGCAAGGCGCAGGCCGCCGAGCGGCGCCACGTGGAAGCGGCCCAGGGTCGCGAGCGACTCGACCAGGCACGTCGCCGCGCCGGCGAGCTGATGGCCGAGCGGTTCGCGCAATCGCCACCGCGTGGCCTGCTGCGCGCCCTGCTCGACCGCGCCTGGTCGGACGTGCTGGCGCTGACCCTGCTGCGCCACGGCGAACAGAGCGAGGCGTTCCGCGAGCAACTGAAGATCACCGACCAGCTGCTCGGCCGCCTGCCGGTCGACGACCGCCTGCACCTGCAGACGGAAGTGGAATCGGGCCTGCAGCAGATCGGCATGCACGCCGAAGAGGCGGTGCAGGTGGCCCAGCGGCTGCTGGGCGCCGGCACGCCGGACCCCTCCACCGAGCTACCCAGCGCCACCGACCTGGCGCTGCGCCTGAAGCAGCACCAGCGGCTGGGCGAGCAACAGTCCAGCCACGAAACGATGGCAGGCCCGGCCGCCGCCCCGCCGTCCCCGCGCAAAAGCACGACCGCGCCGGCGGCCCGCAGCGAACCGGCGCCGCCGCATGCGCCGGCCGCCGCGGCGACGTCGCAGCAGCAGGATGACGCGGTCGATCCGCGGGTGCGGCGCATCGAACAGCATCTGAAGGAACTGCCGTTCGGCAGCTGGTTCGAGTTCATCGACCCGGCCAGCGGGCAGATCTCCCGACGCAAGCTGGCCTGGTACTCGCCGATGTCCGGCCGCTGCCTGCTGGTCAGCCGGCGCGGCCAGCGCGGCGAGGAAATGAGCCTGACCCAGCTTGCCCATGAAGTCGCCAGCGGCCGCGTCTGCGAAGTGCCGGCCCAGCCGGACAGCCTGCTCGACCGCGCATGGCGCAGCCTCACCGGCAGCCTGCAGCCACGACGCCCGCCGTCCGGGAGCGCCCGCCCATGAGCACCAGCAACCAGCGCCGTGCCGAGCGCAAGCGGGCCTCCGTCAATGCGATCGTCACCGACGTGATCAGCGGCCTGCCGATCGGCCACCTCGGCAATCTTTCCAGCACCGGCATGCTGCTGATCAGCGCCCAGGCGCCGCGCAGCGAGGCCTTGTATCAGGTCAGCATGACCCTGCCCGGCTCGGGCCGGATGCTGACCCAGTCGCAACCGATCGAGGTCGGCATCCAGGAACAGTGGCACGAAGCGGCCGCCAGTTCCGGGCAGATCTGGGCCGGCTATCGCATCGTGGCGATCAGCGACGCCGACGCCGCACGCCTCGAGAGCTGGCTGGCGCAGGCCTGACCCTGACTGGAAGTTGCGGCGCGGCGGCGTCATCATGACGCCTGCCCCGCCCATCCCCGGTCCACCGCGAAACGCTCGCTCCCGCCGCATCCGCGCGGCGGCCGCGCAACGATTCGTCGTCGCAGGAGTCTCCATGTCCGACTTGTTCGCCCCGCTGTATCCGCAGCACCTCGCCACCGTGCGCGAACGCGCCGACCGCGCGCTTGCGCTGGGCGGCTACGACCACCTGCTGGTCGCCGCCGGCACGCCGCCGGGCAAGTTCCTCGACGACCAGGACTACCCGTTCGTGGTCAATCCGCACTTCAAGCACTGGCTGCCGCTGACCGACGCGCCGGGCAGCTGGGTCGCGTACACGCCGGGCAGCAAGCCGAAGCTGGTCTTCGTGCAGCCGCGCGACTACTGGCACGTGGTGCCTGCGGCGCCGCACGGCTACTGGGTGGAGCACTTCGACATCGTGATCGTGCGCAGCGCCGCCGAAGCGATCGCGCAACTGCCCGCCGGCAGGCGCGCGGTGATCGCCGCCGCCTGCCCCGTCACCGATGGCGTGGAGGCGAACAACCCGCCGGCCGTGCTCGACTACCTGCACTGGCACCGCAGCTACAAGACGCCGTACGAACTGGCCCTGATGCGCGAAGCCAGCCGCATCGGCACGCGCGCCCATCACGCCGCCGAAGCGGCGTTCCACGCCGGCGAAAGCGAGTTCGGCATCCACATGGCCTATCTCGCTGCCGCGAAACAGATCGATGCCGAGTTGCCCTACGCCAGCATCGTGGCCCTGAACGAACACGGCGCGGTGCTGCACTACACGCACTTCGACCGCACGCCGCCGGCGGCGTCGCGCTCGTTCCTGATCGACGCCGGCGCCAGCGCGGCGGGTTACGCCAGCGACATCACCCGCACCTACGCCTCGCCGCAGGCGGGCGAATTCCAGTCGCTGATCGACAGCGTCGACGCCGCGCAGCGCGGCTTCGCGGCGAAAGTGCGCGCCGGGCAGGGCTACCCCGAGCTGCACATCCATGCCCACCACGTGCTGGCCGGCGTGCTGCGCGAGCATGGCTTCCTGCGCATGAGCGCGGAAAGCGCGGTCGAGTCCGGCGTGACCGGCGCGTTCTTTCCGCACGGCCTGGGCCATCCGATCGGCCTGCAGGTGCACGACGTGGCCGGCTTCCAGCAAGGCGAACGCGGCGGCAGCATCGCCCGTCCGGACGGCCATCCGTACCTGCGCATGACCCGCGTGCTGGAGCCGGGCATGGTGGTGACGATCGAGCCCGGCCTGTATTTCATCGACATGCTGCTGGCCGAACTGCGCGACAAACCGATCGCGGCCGACATCGACTGGGCGAAGGTCGACCACTTCCGCCAGTACGGCGGCATCCGCATCGAGGACGACGTGGCGTGCACCGACGACGCGCCGGAAAACCTCACCCGGGATGCGTTCGGCATGCTGTAAGTCGCCGCTGCGACATTCGTCCACATGGCCGAGACATCCCCGCGGCGTATGCTGACGGGCAGGCAAGGCCCGGATTCGTCGCATGTCCAGCTCCCCGGTTTCCAGCACTTCCGCCGAGACCTTCGGCACGTCGCCGCGGCCATTGCGGCGGTTGAGCCTTGAACTGTTCGCGATCATCGCGCTGAAGATCGCGGCGCTGACGCTGATCTGGTGGGTGGTGTTTGCACCGCAGCCGAAGCCCGACACCAGCGCGGAGGCGATCGCGCAGCGGCTCGCCCCCGCGTCCCACGCCGCCGCGGAAGCCCGCCCATGATCATCGACGCCGATGTCGTCACGCTGTCGCGCCTGCAGTTCGCGCTGACCGCGATGTACCACTTCCTGTTCGTGCCGCTGACCCTGGGCCTGGTGTGGATGCTGGCCATCATGGAGAGCGTCTACGTGATGACCGGGCGCGAGGTGTGGAGGCAGATGGTGCGCTTCTGGGGCGTGCTGTTCGGCATCAATTTCGCGATGGGCGTGGCCACCGGAGTGACCATGGAATTCCAGTTCGGCATGAACTGGGCGTACTACTCGCATTACGTGGGCGACATCTTCGGCGCGCCGCTGGCGATCGAGGGACTGATGGCGTTCTTCCTGGAGGCCACCCTGATCGGCGTGTTCTTCATGGGCTGGGATCGCATCTCGCGGATCAAGCACCTGCTGGTGACCTGGTTCCTCGCGCTGGGCACCAGCCTGTCGGCGTTGTGGATCCTGGTCGCCAACGCGTGGATGCAGCATCCGGTCGGTTCGGCGTTCAACCCGACCACGATGCGGATGGAGGTGACCTCGTTCTCCGAGGTGTTCTTCAACCCGGTGGCGCAGGAGAAATTCGTGCACACGGTGAGCGCCGGCTACGTGCTGGGCGCGATGTTCGTGCTGTCGATCAGCGCGTGGTACCTGCTGCGCGGCCGCAACGTGGATTTCGCCAAACGCTCGATGACGGTGGCCGCAAGCTTCGGCCTGGCTGCGGCGCTGTCGGTGGTGGTGCTCGGCGATGCCTCGGGCTACACGGTGTCGCTGAACCAGAAGATGAAGATGGCCGCGATCGAGGCGATGTGGCACACCGAGCCGGCGCCGGCCTCGTTCACCGTGTTTGGCCTTCCGGACGTGCAACGACGCAGCACGGACTATGCCGTGAAGATTCCCTGGGTCATGGGCCTGATCGGCACCCGTTCGATCGACGAGACGATGCCCGGCATCGCCGAACTGGTGGAGACCGCCAAGGGTCGGATCGGCACCGGCATCCAGGCCTACGACGCCATGCTGGTGCTGCGTCAGGACCGGGACAACGCAAAAGCCAGGGCCACGCTGGCCGCGCACGACAAGGACCTGGGCTATGCGTTGCTGCTGAAGAAGTACGTGGACGACCCGCGCCAGGCCACCCCGGCAGACATCCAGAAGGCCGCCGACAGCACCATCCCGAACGTGCCGGTGCTGTTCTGGGCGTTCCGCATCATGGTCGGCTGCGGCTTCTATTTCATCGCGCTGTTCGCCTTCTCGTTCTGGAAGGCCAGCACGCGCCAGCTCGATACGCAGCGCTGGTATCTGCGCCTGGCCTTGTGGAGTCTGCCGCTGCCTTGGGTCGCGATCGAGCTGGGCTGGATCGTCGCCGAGTACGGCCGCCAGCCGTGGGCCATCGAGGGCGTATTGCCCACCGCGCTGGGCGTGTCGTCGGTGAGCGCAGGCCAGGTAATGACGTCGCTGGGCGGCTTCGTGCTGTTCTATACCGCGCTGGCGGTGATCGACGTGTTCCTGATGCTGAAGTTCGTGCGCAAGGGGCCGGATGGCCTGGGCATCTGGCCGTCCACGGATGGCTCCCCCTCGCCTGCGGGAAGAGGGTTGGGATGATGGGCCGGGCTGGCGAGGTGCACACATTGAAGCGTGCTTCGATCAGCACCATGGCGAGCGCCCGCCCCTCACCTCAATCCTCTCCCCGAGGGGGAGAGGAGGCAAAGGAGAACGGCGATGTTTGACTATGAAACCTTGCGGGTGATCTGGTGGGCCATCCTCGGCACGCTGCTGATCGGCTTCGCGATCATGGACGGCTTCGACTTCGGCGTGGCCGCGTTGCTGAAGGTGCTGGGCCGCGACAACGAGGAACGACAGGTGCTGCTGGAAGGCATCGAGCCGACCTGGGAAGGCAACCAGGTGTGGTTCATCCTGGCCGGCGGCGCCACCTTCGCGGCCTGGCCGATGCTGTACGCGGTGTCGTTCTCGGGCATGTACTTCGCCATCGCGCTGGTGCTGCTGGCACTGATCCTGCGCCCGGTCGGCTTCAATTTCCGCGGCAAGATCCACGACCCGCGCTGGGCATCAGCGTGGGACTGGGTGCTCAGCGCATCCGGCGTGGTGGTGATGCTGGTGGCCGGCGTGGCGTTCGGCAATCTGTTCCTGGGCCTGCCGTTCCGTTTCGACGGCGATCTGCGGATGAGCTGGCAGGGCGGCTTCTTCGACCTGCTGCATCCGTTCGCGCTGCTGTGCGGCCTGGTCTCGCTGGCGATGCTGCTGGCGCATGGCAGCTGTTTCGCCGCGATGAAGGCTGACCACGCGATCGCGGCGCGGGCGGTGACGGTCGGACGCTGGACCACCCTGCTGTTCGCCGTGCTGTACGTGCTGGCCGGGGTGTGGCTGGCCTGGGGTGTTCCCGGTTTTGCCATCGCCGGACCGGTGGTGACCGACGGCCCGGCCAACCCATTGTTCAAGCAGGTCGCGGTGGGTGGCAGCTGGTTTGCGGGCTACATGCAGTATCCGTGGTTCTGGGTGGCGCCGTTGCTGGCGCTGGCCTCGGCCGTGGGCGTGCAGGCGCTGATCGGCCGGCGCAGCGTGGCCGGCTTCATCGCCAGCAGCCTGATGGTGGGCAGCACGATCGCCTCGGCCGGCTTCGCGCTGTTTCCGTTCCTGCTGCCCTCCAGCCTGGACCCGCGCTCCGGCCTGACCGTATGGGATGCCTCGTCCAGTCGCGGCACCCTGCAACTGATGCTGCTGGTCACCGCGGTGCTGTTGCCGATCGTCATCCTCTATACCGGCTGGGTCTATCGGGTGATGCGCGGACGGGTGACGCTGGAGCAGGTGCGCAAGGCGCACGGCGGTTATTGAGAGGAGTACGAACCGATGTGGTATTTCTCGTGGATCCTCGGCCTGGGCCTGGCTTGCGCCTTCGCCATCCTCAACGCGATGTGGTACGAGGTGCACGCCACGGACGAGGCGAATCGTCTGCGCAGCGACGCCGAACTGCCGGACGAGTTGAGCTAGCGCGCGGCCAGCAGTGCCTCGATCTCCTCGGCCTGGCGGGGCATCGCCGCGGTGAGCACCTCGTTGCCGTCGCGGGTGACCGCCACGTCGTCCTCGATGCGGATGCCGATGCCGCGCCAGCGCTCGGCCACCGAGCGGTCGTCCGGCGGCACGTAAAGACCCGGCTCGACGGTCAACACCATGCCCGGCTCGAGCAGGCGCGACTCGCCGTCGATGCGGTAGTCGCCCACGTCATGCACGTCCAGCCCCAGCCAGTGGCCGGTCTTGGCCGGGAAGAACCGCTGATAGCTGCCATCGGCCACCGCCGCATCGGCGCCGCCCTTGAGCAGGCCGAGTTCGCACAGACCCTCGCTCAGCACGCGCACCGCCGCGAGATGCGCCGCGTTGAACGGACGGCCGGGACGGACCTCGTCGATCGCCGCCAGCTGGGCGGCCAGCACCACTTCATACAGCGCCCGCTGCTCGCGGCTGTAACGCCCGTTGACGGGAAATGTCCTGCTGATGTCGGAGGCGTAGCAATCCCATTCGGCGCCCGCATCAATCAGCAGCAGGTCGCCGTCACGCAGTCGCGCCCGGTTGTTCTGATAGTGCATCACGCAGGCGTTGGTGCCGCCGGCGACGATCGGCACGAACGCCGGCACCGCGCCGCGGCTGCGCATGACCCGCAGCAGCTCGGCCTCCACCTCGTACTCGTGGCGTCCCGGCGTGGCCGCGCCCAGCGCCGCCATGTGCGCTTCCACCGCGATCCCGGCCGCCGTGCGCATCAGCCGCAGCTCGGCCTTCGACTTGTACAGCCGCAGGTCGTGCAACAGGTGGCCCAGCGCCACGAATTCCTTGGGCACCACGCCGCCGCCGCGCAACTGGCGCAGGCGGCGCATCCAGCCCAGCAGTTGCGCATCGAACTGGGGCTCGCGGCCGAAGTGGCAATACACGCGGGCGCGGCCCTCGATCATGCCGGGCAGGATGTCGTCGATGTCGTCGATCGGGAACGCATCGTCCATGCCGTAGCCGGCCACCGCCTGTTCGGTGCCGATCGCATGGCCGTGCCAGCGCTCGCGCTCGGCATCACGCTCGCGACAGAACAGCACCACTTCGCCGTGCTGGCGTCCGGGCAACAGCGCCAGCACGGCGTCGCTTTCCGGGAAGCCAGCGAGGTAGTGGAAATCCGAGTCCTGCCGGTACGGCCAGGCGGCGTCCGCGTTGCGCATGCGCTCGGGCGCGGCGGCGACCAGCAGCACCGCATCCTCGCCGGCCATCTTCATCAGCTGGCGACGGCGACGGGCGAATTCCTCGGGGTCGATCGCCGCAGGGGTCGAGCCGTGTTCGACCGGTATCAATGCACGCTGCCGCTGGACGCCGGATCGTGCCGGTTGCACTCGGCATGCAGCAGCAGCGCGCCGACCCGCACGAACTCCTGCACCTCGATCAGCGCGTCCTCGTCTTCGTCCTCGTTGTTGAAGTCGAACGACGAGGCGGCGATGGTGCCGAAGTCGCGCAGGATCTCCTGCGCCTCCTCCGACAATGACGCGTGCGCCGCGGTACCGGCCAGGCCGAAGCCGCCGAGGAAGCCGCGACACCAGTCCACCACCGCCTCGGCGCGTTCGAGCAGCGGGCGATCGTCATCGGGCAGCAGCGGCTCGAAGCCCAGTTCGCTGTCGGCCAGCTCGCGCTCGCACTGGCGGGTCAGCCGCTGCAGCAGCGCAAGATCCTCGTCCGTGGGGTCGGTCGCCTCGCCATCCAGCTGCAGCGCGGCAAGCACGTCGCCGCCCTGCGGACGGGCGCCGCCGGCCAGGTAGCCGCACAGCGACCCGTGCAGTTCGCTGGCTTCGGTGCCCAGGCGCAGACGCATGACCAGCGCATCGATATCGTCGTGGCCGATCGGCCCGGTAGCCGCCATGGCGGTGCTCCTTCGCAAGAATGACGGCCAGTTTAATGCACCGGGCGGCGCCCTCCGCACCCGTCGACCGGCTCGCAGATTTCCCGCAACGTCCTGCTATAGTTTCGGCCATGAGCACGCCCGATCCCGCCCCGTCCGATCCGGTCCACCAGCAGTTGGCCGCGCTGGCCCGCCAGCTTGACCATTTGCTGGAAACGGTGCGTCGGCTGAACGAGGAAAACCGCAGCCTGCGGCAGAGCCAGGAACAGCTGTCCGGCGAACGCGCCGGCCTGATGGCGCGCAACGAACAGGCCCGCAGCCGCGTGGAGGCGATGATCCAGCGCCTGAAGTCGCTGGAGAGCAACGGCTGATGAGCACACCCGCCAGTGAACCGGTCGCGCTGCGACTGATCGACCGAGAGTTCCTGATCGCCTGCGCGCCGGAAGAGCGCGAAGGCCTGCTCGAAGCCGCCGGCTTTCTCGACCGCAAGATGCGCGAGCTGCGCGCGAACGCCAAGGCACCCAGCTTCGAACGACTGGCCGTGCTGGCCGCGATCAGCGTCGCGCACGAGTTCCTCGGCCTGCGCAAGCAGCACGAAAGCCAGGAACAGCGCCTGAGCGACGGCCTTGCCACCTTGCAGCGCAAGCTCGACGACGCGTTCGAGCACGAAGTGCCGAGGCGCTGAACCGCAGCCTGCGACATCCATCGCGCCAGTGGCACATTGCGGATCAAGCGCCTAAAATGACACCCGGCGTTTTCTGCGATGTGCGCCAGCACACTCTTACATTTGCCTTGTTCCTACATACGGCCCCGGGTCGGTTTCACATCGGTTGTTGTGCATGTCCGCCGCGTGCGGAAAGCCTTTAGACCATGTAACCCTCCCACCTGATCCATCTTGGATCAAGGTCGTTCGGTGGGCAGCGGCATCGCGGTCTGCGCCACTTCTTTCCCCCGTCCCGTTCGTCGAGCCACGAACGGGACGATCACGCCGGAGCCGCGCGCCACGTGGACGTCAACGCCCAACGCCGCGATCTGCGTCAGCAACTGGCCGAACGCCGCCGCGCCTTGCCGCCGGCCGAACGCATCGCCGCCGCCCAGGGCCTGCGCCGCAGCCTGGAGCAACTGCCCGAGTATTTCACCGACGCCCGCGTGGCGGGCTACTGGGCCAGCCACGGCGAACTGCCGTTGAACCTGGTGATCCCGCCGCTGGCCACGCGTGGCCAGCAATTCCTGCTGCCGGTGATCGGCGCGGGCCGGCAACTGCGCTTCGCACCGTGGAAGGCGGGCGACGGGGTGCAGCCCAATCGTTACGGCATTCCCGAGCCGGTCGATCCGCCCGAATTGCTGGAGCCGTTCCAGATCGACCTGGTGCTGGTGCCGCTGCTCGGTTTCGACCGCCGCGGCAACCGGCTCGGCCACGGCGGCGGCTACTACGACCGCAGCTTCGCCTTCCTCAACGAACAGGTGCGCCCCACCGAGCCGCTGCTGGTCGGCATCGCCTATGCGTTCCAGGAATTGCCCGAAGTCGAGGAAGAGGACTGGGATGTCCCGCTCGACTTCGTCGCCACCGAGCGCGAGCTGATCGACTGCACCAGGCCCGATTCAGAACCGGAGACTCCCGCGTGAACCACTGGCTGATGAAGTCCGAACCGGACGCGTTCTCGATCGACGACCTCAAGCGCAAGAAGCGCGAAGCCTGGGACGGCGTGCGCAACTACCAGGCGCGCAACTTCATGCGCGACGGCATGCGCCCCGGCGACAAGGTGTTCTTCTACCACTCCAACTGCGCTGTGCCCGGCATCGTCGGCGTCGCCGAAGTGGCCACCGACGCGTACCCCGATCCCAGCCAGTTCGATCCGAAGAGCAAGTATTTCGACCCCGGCAGCTCGCGCGACAATCCGCGCTGGATGCTGGTCGACGTGAAGTTCGTGAAGAAGCTCAAGCGCACGATCAGCCTGGACGAAATGAAGAACGATCCCGCACTGGCCGAGATGCCGCTGCTGCGCAAGGGCAACCGGCTGTCGGTGATGCCGGTCGATGCGGCGCACTGGAAATACATCCTGGCGCTGGAATGAACGTCACCCGACCCCCTTTCACCGGAAACCATCCATGAGCAACGCAAACGAGAAAAAGCTGGCCGGCGAAGCCGCCATCCGCTACGTCGAGGACGGCGCCATCGTGGGCGTCGGCACCGGCTCCACCGTGGCGTTCTTCATCGATGCGCTGGCCGACCTGAAGGATCGCATCCAGGGTGCGGTGTCGAGCTCGGAGCAGTCGACCGCGCAGCTGAAGCGCCTCGGCATCCCGGTGCTCGACCTCAACGCCGCCGGTCCGCTGACCATCTACATCGACGGCGCCGACGAATGCGATCCGTACAAGCGGCTGATCAAGGGCGGCGGCGCGGCGCTGACCCGCGAGAAGATCGTGGCGGCGGCCAGCGAGAAGTTCGTCTGCATCATCGATTCCAGCAAGCGGGTCGACCTGCTCGGCAAGTTCCCGGTGCCGATCGAGGTGATCCCGATGGCGCGCAGCCTGATCGGCCGCGAGATCGTCAAGCGCGGCGGCAACCCGGTGTGGCGCGACGGCGTGGTCACCGACAACGGCAACTGGATCATCGACGTGCACGGCTGGCAGATCGTCGACCCGGCCGCGCTCGAAAGCGAACTGAATCAGTTGCCCGGCATCGTCACCGTGGGCCTGTTTGCGCAGCGTCCCGCCGACGTGGTGCTGATCGGCGACCGGGAGATGTGATTCGTCGCGTCGCCCGCTTCCCGAAAAAAAACGGCCCTTGCGGGCCGTTTCTTGTTTCAGCACCTTACTGCGCCGGCCGCGGCTTCAGGCCGTCACGGAAACGCAGGTGGCGGGCCGAGTGCCGCGCTTCGCGCAGGCGTCGCGCATGGGCCGCCAGGATGTCACCGCGGGTGATGATGCCCACCAGCTTGTGCGGATCGTCCTTGCTCACCACGACCAGCCGACCCACGCTCTCGGCCACCATGTGGTCCGCCGCCTCGCGCAGTGAATGTGCCTCGCTGACCGCGATCGGCGGCCGGGTCAGCAGTTCGCCCAGGCTCAGCGTGTAGTGCCACTGCGGGTCGAGCAGGCTGCGCCGGGTCAGCACGCCAAGCACGCGGCGGTGTTCGTCCAGCACCGGGTAACCCTGGTGCTGGGTCTGCTCGACGTCCTCGGCCAGCCAGCGACGCACTTCAGCCAGCGTCTGCGTGTTGTCCAGGGTCACCACGTCGCGCGTGCAGGCCTCGCCCACCCCGACCTGGTCGAGGTAATCGGCCACGTATTCGGATGGCACGCGCACGCCACGCCGCACGATCTTCTCGGTCATGATGGTGTTGCGCATCATCAGGGCCGAGATCAGGTAGGCCGCGGTGCAACCGCCCAGCAACGGCAGCAGCCCCGCGGGCTGGCCGGTGGTCTCGAACGCGAACACCACCGCGGTGAGCAGCGCGCGTGAGGCGCCGGCGAAGATAGCCGCCATGCCGACCAGTGCGGCAATGCGGGGATCCACGCCAAATTGCGGCGCCACGGCGGCGATGCCGATGCCGACCAGCGCACCCAGCGCACCGCCGATGGTGAACAGCGGTGCCAGCGTGCCGCCCGAGGTGCCGCTGCCCAGCGCGATCGACCAGGAGATGAATTTCATCACGCACAGGAAGGCCAGCGCGGTCAGCGTCAGCTTGCCGTTGAGGATGTCCTCGATGTTGGTATAGCCCACGCCCAGGGTCAGCGGCGCGAAGTAGCCGACCGCACCGACCACCAGTCCGCCGATCGCCGGCCACCACATCCAGTGGATGGGCAGCTTCTCGAACAGGTCTTCGATGCCGTAGACGATGCGGGTGGTCCACACGCTGACCACGCCGATCAGCGCGCCGAGCAGCACGTAGACGAGCAAGGCCATCGCTCCCGGCGACGCCACCGCTCCCATCGCAAACACCGCGGTCGAACCCTGCAGCAGGTATCGCGTACCGGTCGAAGCCACGCAAGCCAGCGCCACCGGGATCAGCGAGCGCGGGCGCAGCTCGAACAACAGCAGCTCCACCGCCAGCACCACCGCCGCGATCGGCGCCGAGAACACCGCGGCCATGCCCGCGGCCGCACCCGCCGCCAGCAGCACCTTGCGCTCGCTGCCGGTTACCTTCAGCACCTGGCCGATGAACGAACCCAGCGCGCCGCCGGTGGCGATGATCGGACCCTCGGCGCCGAACGGGCCGCCGGTGCCGATCGCGATCGCCGAGGAGATCGGCTTCAGGAAGGTGATCCGCGGCGGAATCTTCGACTCATTGAGCAGTACCTGCTCCATCGCCTCGGGGATGCCGTGGCCGCGAATCGCGCGCGAACCCCAGCGCGCCATCACGCCCACGATCAGGCCGCCGACCACCGGCACCAGCACCACCCACCAGCCCAGTCGGGGCACCGCGTCGGCAGGCGAGGAGAACGCGGTGGACCAGCGGCCGTAGAAGGCCAGATTGGTCACCACGCCGATAAGAGCCGTCAGCAACCGCGCAATCAGCGCAGCCAGCACGCCCAGCACGATCGACACCGCGGTGATGCGCAACACCCGACGATCGACCAGGGTGGAGCGGCGCGGCATCCGGGCCGCATCCAGGCTCATGCCCATGGTCGGCGCCAGCGGCAACGCGTCGGTACTGCCCTCGGTGCGGACCGCCGGGCGGCCGGGATCGTTGTCGCTTGCCGTCGTCATCAAAGTGCCCACGAGTCAAAGGCCGAAATTTTACGCTGCTGCAGTGCAAAACCGAAGGGTAAGGAAGCACGAGCGGCGACGAAAGATCCTGCGCCAGCGCCCCCCGCCAACGAAAAAGCCCGCCGGATGGCGGGCTTCTCGGCCGACTTGCCACGCCTTGCGGCGGGCGACGGCGTTTGTATTGGCAGCCCCGGATGGATTCGAACCACCGATGCCTGAGTCAGAGTCAGGTGCCTTACCGCTTGGCGACGGGGCTGTAGAACTGAGCTTAGCGCTTGGAGAACTGGGTGGCGCGACGTGCCTTGTGCAGACCGACCTTCTTGCGCTCGACTTCACGGGCGTCACGGGTCACGAAACCGGCCTTGCGCAGCGGCGACTTCAGGCTTTCGTCGTACTCGACCAGCGCGCGGGCGATGCCCAGGCGGATCGCGCCGGCCTGACCGGTGATGCCGCCACCGGCGACCGTCACCTTGATGTCGAACTTGTCGGTGTTGTCGGTCAGCTCAAGCGGCTGGCGCACGATCATGCAGGAGGTCTCGCGGCCGAAGAAGGCTTCGAGCGTCTTGCCGTTGACGATGATTTCGCCCTTGCCCTTGCGCAGGAACACGCGAGCGGCGGAGGTCTTGCGGCGGCCGGTGCCGTAATTCTGCTGGATGCTCATGATATTTCCTTAGATTTCCAGCGCCTGCGGCTGCTGTGCGGTATGCGGATGCTCGGCACCACCGTAGACCTTGAGCTTGCGATACATCTCGCGACCCAGCGGGTTCTTCGGCAGCATGCCCTTGACGGCGATCTCGATCACGCGCTCCGGGTAGGTCGCCAGCAGGTCCTTCAGACTGGTGGTCTTCAGGTTGCCGACGTAGCCGGTGAAGCGGTGGTACATCTTGTCGTCCAGCTTGGCACCGGTAACGTGCACCTTCTGCGCATTGATCACCACGATATAATCGCCGGTGTCGCAATGCGGGGTGTATTCCGGCTTGTGCTTGCCGCGCAGACGGTGGGCGATTTCGGTCGACAGGCGACCGAGCGTCTTGTTCGTGGCGTCAACCACGAACCAGTCGCGCTTGACGTTGTCTGCATTGGCGCTAAACGTTTTCATTTCAGAATACCTGTCTGCCGCCGTGAGGCGGTACGCGTAATCGGTGGATCAAAGGCGCGAGATGATAGCGGAGCCTTCATCCACGGCGCAAGCCCACCGACCGGCGGGCTGTGAGTTGGCAATGATAGCATGACCACCGGGCCGCTTGAAAAGACCCCCAGGCTTCCCGGTCGCAACCCGCATGGCCGTTGGGTCGCCGGCACCTTGCCGCTGGCGTGACGCACGGCTTGCCCTGGCCAAGGCAACCCCCATTGACCTGCTGGCCGATCCTCTAGCTGGAGAACAACGCATGAGCGTACGCACCCTGAGCCGCCTCGACCGCCTGCTGGCCGGCTGCGAGCGTGCACTGGAAGCGGTGGGCGGCGCGCCACTGGCGCAGCGCCCCTCACCGTCCGCCGATCTCGCCGAAAACGAACTCGATGAGGCCGAACGCCGCCACGCCGCCGGCCTGATGCGGATCAACCACACCGGCGAGGTCTGCGCGCAAGCGCTTTACCTGGGCCAGGCCGCGCTCGCCCGCGATGCAGACAACCGCGAGCACCTGCTGCATGCCGCCGCCGAGGAAACCGACCACCTGGCCTGGTGCGCCGAACGCCTGCAGCAACTGGACAGCCGCCCCAGCCTGCTCAATCCGCTGTGGTATGCGGGCAGCTACGCGATCGGCGCCGCCGCCGCGCTGGCCGGCGACGCGCTGAGCCTGGGCTTCGTGGTGGAAACCGAACGCCAGGTCGAGGCCCACCTGGCCGATCATCTGCAACAGCTGCCACCCCGGGACGAGCGTTCGCGCGTCGTGTTGGCCCGGATGCAGGCCGACGAGATCCGCCACGCGCAGGCCGCGCAGCAACGCGGCGGCATCGACCTGCCGTTTCCGCTGCCGCAGCTGATGCACGCCAGCTCGATGGTGATGAAGACGGTCGCTTATCGGCTGTAGAAGCACCGCGCGCTCGGCGGGCGCCATATCCATTGAAAACGCCTTTCGGCGGGTGCGCACCTGAAAAAAAACCCGCCTTTCGGCGGGTTTTTGTCACATCAGGTTGCGGCCGTGGAACAGTTCCTCGATCTCGCGTCGCAGCAGCGACTCGATTCGCTGGCGTTCCTTGAACGACAGGTCGTCGGCGTGGGCCTCGAACAGGTAGGTGTCCAGGTCGAAGTCCTTGATGTGCATCTTCGTGTGGAACATGTTTTCCTGGTACACGTTGACGTCGAACATCTCGTACTTCTGGCGGATGTGTCGCGCCAGGTAGTCCTGCACCGAGTTGATCTTGTGGTCGATGAAGTGCTTCTTGCCCTTCACGTCGCGGGTGAAGCCGCGCACGCGGTAGTCGGCGATCACGATGTCCGACTCGAAGCTGTCGATCAGGTAGTTCAACGCCTTCAGCGGCGAGATCACGCCGCAGGTGGCCACATCGATGTCGGCGCGGAAGGTGGCGATGCCGTTGTGCGGATGCGTTTCCGGATAGGTGTGGACGGTGATGTGGCTCTTGTCCATGTGCGCGACCACGGCACCGGAGATGGTGTCGCGACCGAGCTTCTCGACCACCGGCTCCTCGGAGATCAGGATCGTCACCGAGGCACCCTGCGGGTCGTAGTCCTGGCGGGCCACGTTGAGGATGTTCGCGCCGATGATCTCGGCCACGTCGGTGAGGATCTGGGTCAGCCGGTCGGCGTCGTACTGCTCATCGATGTACTCGATGTAGCGGCGACGCTGGTCTTCCGACACCGCGTAGCAGATGTCGTAGATGTTGAAACTCAACGCCTTGGTCAGGTTGTTGAAACCCTGCAGACGCAGACGGGGAAGTGGTTTGACCACGGGCGGCGCTCCATGACCGGATATCGGCCAACATCAGAGGCGGGTTAGCGACAAGGGTCCCCGCGGCTTGGTTTGGAGTACAGGCAGGTGCCTGCACGACCCTTGTGAACGACGGCAACGGACTGGCTGCTGTCGAAAGACCGCGAAGTATGCGGCAAAAGCGGAGGAATTTGAACCTGCGTGGAATCCGCGGCTTTGTCATAATGACCAAGCCTGTCATGATGTCCGGACGGACGTGTACAACATGTGGCCATGATGCCCGGCGTGACAAGATTACCTGTAGGGGATGCCCGTGGCTCAGCTCAAGTACCAGCTCCAACAAGCTTTCGAACGCTCGCAGGCCCCCCTGGGCTTTGCTCCCGACCCCGCCGCGATGGAACGTTTCCTGGGGCTGTGCCATCGCCGCCGCTACCCGGGCAAGACCGCGATCATCCGTCCGGGTGACCCGGCCAACACCTTGTACTACGTGGTGGACGGTTCGCTGGCGGTGTGCACCGAGGACGAACAGGGTCGCGAACTCATCCTCGCCTATATCAGCCGCGGCCAGTTCATCGGCGAAATGGGGCTGTTCGTCGAACAGGCCCAGCGCGAGTCGATGGTGCGCACGCGCACGGCCTGCGAGATGGCCGAGATCAGCTACGAGCGCCTGTTCCAGCTGATGGAAGGCCCGCTGCGCGAGGAATGCCCGAAGATCCTGTTCGCGATCGGCGCCCAGCTCACCAACCGTCTGCTGCGCACCTCGCGCCAGGTCAGCCGGATGGCCTTCATGGACGTCACCAACCGCATCTCGCGCACCCTGCTCGACCTGTGCCAGGAGCCGGATTCGATGACCCATCCGGACGGCACCCAGATCCGCATCTCGCGCCAGGAAGTCAGCCGCATCGTGGGCTGCTCGCGCGAAATGGTCGGTCGCGTGCTCAAGCAGCTGGAAGAGCAGCGCATGATCGACGTGTCCGGCAAGACCATCGTGGTGCGCGGCACCCGCTGATCGTCGGCGCATTCCGGAAAGCCCTCCCCTGAACCGGTTTTTTACGACGACTGGTTGAGGATGGCGTTCCGCCGTCCGCTGCGAGACCACGCTTGGATTACGAACAGTTCTTCATCTTCGTCGGTGTCGGCCTGCTCGCCCAGCTGGTCGACGGCGCGCTGGGCATGGCCTATGGCCTGGTCTCCAACTCGATCCTGCTGGCGCTGGGCCTGCCTCCGGCGGTGGCCAGCGCCACCGTGCATACGGCCGAAGTGGTCACCATCGGCGTCTCCGGCGCCTCGCACGCGTGGTTCGGCAATGTGCGCTGGACGCTGTTCTGGCAACTGGCGATTCCCGGCGCCATCGGCGGCGTCCTTGGCGCCACCTTCCTGGCCAGCGTGCCGGGCGAGGCGATCCGCCCCTGGGTCAATGCCTACCTGCTGATCCTCGGCGCGATGATCCTGCTGCGCGCCTTCGGCAAGCGGCTGACCCGGCACCAGGTGCAGCACAGCGGCGTACTGGGCTTTCTTGCCGGACTGCTCGACGCGATCGGCGGAGGTGGCTGGGGACCGCTGGCCACCAGCACGCTGATCGCCCGCGGCGGCGCCGTGCGCAGCACGATCGGCTCGGTCAACGCGGCCGAGTTCGTGGTCACCCTCTGCGTGTCCGCCACCCTGGTGTTGCATGTGGGCATCGGCCACTGGTCGATCGTGCTGGGCCTGCTCACCGGTGGCGTGATCGCTGCGCCGTTCGCCGCCTGGCTGGTGCGACACCTGCCCGAACGCGCGGTGATGGCGGCCGTCGGCAGCCTGATCGTGCTGATCAGCCTGGGCCAGCTGGTGCAGACCTTGCTTCGATAGACGGGAACCGCGCGACCTGCGGATCGTCCTCAGAACCACTCGACGCGGGCGACCGTACGGCCCAGCGCCTTCTCGACCTTCTTGCACAGGGTCGGCGTGCCATTGACCAGCACCGGCTCGGCGGCGACCTTCAGCATCGCCACGTCATGCATCGAATCGCCGTAGGCGACCTGCCATGCCGACAGACCCTGTTTCGCCAGCAGCTGCACCTTGCGCCTGCCCACGTTGTGCCAGTGCACGCGCATGCCCAGCCAGCCGGGGCGCAGTTGCGAGGCCAGCACGTCCAGGCCGGTCAGCCCCAGTTGCTGCACGATCCCGCTGACCAGGGTGTGTTCGCAACCGGTCACCACGATCACCCGGTCGCCCTGCAGCTGATGCTGGCGCAACACCTGCAAGGCGTCGCGGTGGAACTGCCGGGGCCGGCGTGCGAGATCGGCGGCAAACGTTTCCGCGGCAAGCCGGTAACGGCGCTCGCCCAGCCCGAACAGCGCGATGCGCACCAGCACATGCATCGGCAGGCGCCACGAGAACGGCAGGATCAGCAGCAGCAACGGCGCCACCAGCACGGCGGGCAGCCAGCGCCACCACGAGCGGCGATAGCGCTCGCGGATGAACAGATGGAACGCGTCGCCGCGAAACAGCACGCCGTCGAAATCGAACAGCACCACGCGCGGCGCGACCGCCTCGACATCGCCGGCGGCATCGGCGGGCAGCAGGGTTTCCGGCTCCGGCATCACGATCACGGCAGCGAGAACAGCCGCCGCAGTTCGCTGCCCGGGTCCTCGGCACGCATGAACGCCTCGCCGACCAGGAACGCCTGGATGCCCCCTTCGCGCAGGCGCGCCACGTCTTCCGGGGTGTGGATGCCGGACTCGGCCACCAGCACGCGGTCGTATTCGATCAGCTCCTGCAGCGCCAGCGAGGTCTCCAGCGAGGTCTCGAAACTGCGCAGGTTGCGGTTGTTGACGCCGATCAGCGGCACCGGCAGGGCCAGCGCGCGCTCGAGCTCTTCCTCGTCGTGCACTTCGCACAGCACGTCCATGTCCAGCTCGGCCGCCAGCAGCGACAGCTGCAGCAACATGTCGTCATCCAGCGCCGAGACGATCAGCAGGATGCAGTCGGCACCGATCGCCCGCGCCTCGTACACCTGGTACGCGTCGATGATGAAATCCTTGCGCAGCACCGGCAGCGCACAGGCTTCGCGCGCCTGCTGCAGGAACGCCTCGCTGCCCTGGAAGAAGTCGCTGTCGGTCAGCACCGACAAACAGGCCGCGCCGGCGGCCGCGTAGCTGGCCGCGATCGCGGCGGGATCGAAATCGCCCCGGATCAGTCCCTTGCTGGGGCTGGCCTTTTTCACTTCGGCGATCACCGCCGGCAGGCCCGCGGCGATCTTCGCCTCGATCGCCGCGCCGAAACCGCGCGTGGGCGGCAGCTCGGCGATGCGCGCGACCAGTTCGGCCTCGGGCACGCGGGCCCGGCGTTCGGCCACTTCCTCGGTCTTGCGGACAAGAATGCGATTGAGGATGTCAGTCATGGCATCTCACTTGGATGGTGCGCAGCTCGCGCGATGAAAGCGATGGCGACGTCGGCGAAGTTCAAACGCCCACGGGCACCAGGCCGGAAAGTCGACGGGTGACCGCCACGAAGGCCTGCATTTTCGCATGGGCGGCACCGCTGGCAATCGTGGCGCGGGCCAGCTCGATGCCGTCGGCGATCGAGGCGACCACGTCGGCGGCGTACAGCGCCGCGCCCGCGTTGAGGCAGACGATGTCGTGCGGCACGCCGGCCTCGCCCTGCAGCGCGCCCAGCAGCATCGCCCTGGACTCTTCCGCGTTCTCCACCCGCAGGTTGCGGCTGGACGCCATCGCCAGGCCGAAGTCCTCCGGCTCCACCTCGTACTCGCGCACCACGCCGTCGCGCAGTTCGCCGACCAGGGTCGCCGCGCCCAGCGAGATCTCGTCCATGCCGTCGCGGCCCCACACCACCAGCGCATGCCGCGCGCCGAGCTGCTGCAGCGCGCGCACCTGGATGCCGACCAGGTCGGGATGGAACACGCCCATCAGGATGTTCGGGGCGCCGGCCGGGTTGGTCAGCGGGCCGAGGATGTTGAACAGCGTGCGCACGCCCATTTCCTTGCGCACCGGCGCCACCACCTTCATCGCCGGATGATGGTTCGGCGCGAACATGAAGCCGATGTCGGTCTCGGCCATGCACGCGGCGACCTGTGCCGGCGCCAGCTCGATCGACGCGCCCAGCGCCTCCAGCACGTCCGCGCTGCCGGACTTCGACGACACGCTGCGACCGCCATGCTTGGCGATGCGCGCGCCGGCCGCCGCCGCCACGAACATCGAGGCGGTGGAAATGTTGAAGCTCGACGCACCGTCGCCGCCGGTGCCGACGATATCCAGGAAATGCGGATGTGCCGGCGCCTCGACCTTCGCCGACAGCTCGCGCATCACCCGCGCCGCGCCGGTGATCTCGCCCACGGTTTCCTTCTTCACCCGCAGGCCGGTGATGATCGCCGCCGTCATCAGCGGGCTCACCTCGCCGTTCATGATCTGGCGCATCAGCGCGATCATCTCGTCGTGGAAGATTTCGCGATGCTCGATCAGCCGTTGCAGGGCTTCCTGCGGCGTGATCGTGATGGTCTGCACGCTGTCGTTCATGCCGCTGCCCGCAGCGGCTGTCCCAGGAAATTGCGCAGCAGGTCGTGGCCGTGCTGGGTCAGGATCGACTCCGGATGGAACTGCACGCCCTCGACCGCCAGCGTCTTGTGGCGCAGTCCCATGATCTCGTCGATCGAGCCGTCCGGATTTTCCGTCCATGCGGTGACTTCGAGGCAATCGGGCAGCGACGACTTCTCCACCACCAGCGAGTGGTAGCGCGTCGCCTCGAACGGATTGGGCAGGCCGGCGAACACGCCCTGGCCGCGATGGATCACCGGCGAGGTCTTGCCGTGCATGATCTGCTTGGCCCGGATCACCTTGCCGCCGAACACCTGGCCGATCGCCTGGTGGCCCAGGCACACGCCGAACACCGGGATCTCGCCGGCCAGCTCGCGCAGCACGTCCAGCGACACGCCCGAATCATCCGGCGTGCCGGGTCCGGGCGAAATCATGATGTGCGCAGGCCGCAGCGCGCGGATGCCGGCGACATCCAGCGCATCGTTGCGCACCACCTTCACCTGCTGACCCAGCTCGCCCAGGTACTGCACGAGGTTGTAGGTGAAGCTGTCGTAGTTGTCGATCATCAGCAGCATGGGGGCATCGCTTCGTGGCATTGGCGCAGTGCGTCATGATAACCACAGTGCGTCTGCCGCGCCCGCGCCGACGGGGAGCCCGGCTCAGCCGCGCGGGGCCAGCATCGCCGCCGACAGCCCCGCATCCACCAGCGGCGCCGGCAGCGGCAGGCCCAGCGCCAGGTGGGCGCAGGCTTCGCCCATCGCGGCGCTGGTCTGGATGCCGTAGCCGCCCTGCGCGGCGACCCAGAAGAAGCCGGGCGCATCCGTTGCGAACCCGCCGACCAGGTCGCCGTCGGCGACGAACGAACGCAGGCCGGCCCAGGTGCGGCGGGGCCGGCGGATCGTCATCGTGGTCGCCTGCTCGATGTTGTGGATGCCCAGCGCGATGTCGTATTCCTCCGGCTGCACGTCATGCGGCTCGACCGGATCGGCGTTCGCGCACGAGCCCAGCAACAGGCCGGCGTCGGGCTTGAAATAGAAGGTTTCGCTGAAGTCGTTGATGAAGGGCCAGCGCGCGGTGGCCAGCGCCTCGGGCGGATCGAACACGAAGGCGGAGCGCCGCTTCGGCACGATGCCCAGCGGCGCCACGCCGGCGAGCCTGGCCACCTGGTCGACCCAGGCGCCGGCCGCGTTGATCAGCAACGGCGCGCGGTACGCGTGCTCGCCAGCCTCCACGCGCCAGCCGCCGGCATCGCGCTCGATCGCCCGGATCGCCACGTCCACCCGCAACTGGCCACCGCGGGCACGCAGCCCGCGCAGGAAGCCCTGATGCAGTTCGTTGACATCGATGTCGGCCGCGCCCGGCTCGTGCAGGCCGATCTGCGCAAACTCCGGCCGCAGCACCGGCACGGTGGCCTGCAACTGCGCTGCGTCATGCAGCTCGATGTCGCGCGTGAACGGCCGGATCGCCTCGTACAACGCGCTCACGTCATCCACCTGCGCCGCGTTGCCGACCAGGGTGGCGCCGCGCGGACCGAGGATGGGCTCGGCGGCGAAACCGGCCGGCGGCGAGGCCAGGAACGGTCGGGTGGCGCGGGTCAGTGCACGCACCTGGGCCGAACCGTAGGTTTCGCTGAACAGCGCCGCCGAGCGGCCGGTCGAATGCATGCCGGCGTAGGACTCGCGCTCCAGCACCAGCACGCGCGCATGCGGCGCAAGGAAGTAGGCGACCGAGGCGCCGGCCATGCCGGCACCGATCACGATCACGTCGGTTTCGATCAGATCCATTTCGAGCTCGGGGTTGAAGATGGGGGAATGGGGAACGGGGAAAGCGGGGTTCTAGGGCTCTGCTTCGCCATTCCCGACTTGCCGTGACTGACGATTGACCACGCTGGTGGCGGCAAGGTCGCCGGTGACGTTGCCCAGGGTGGCCAGCGCGTCGGGAATCGTGTCCACCGCCAGCATCAGGCCCAGCGGACTGAGCGGCAGGCCCATCGCCTGCGCCACCGGCAAGTTGGTGGCGACGAAGGTGACCTGCCCCGGCAAGCCCACCGAGCCCAGGCTGATCACCACCGCCAGCAGCGCGCCGGCCAGCAGCTGCGCGGTGGACAGGTCGACGCCGTAGGCCCAGGCGATGAACACCGCCGAGGTGACGTACTGCACCGGGCTGGTCAGGCGGAACAGGCTCACCGCCATCGGCAGCACCAGCGCGGCCACCTGCTTCGGATAACCAAGCCGGCGGTCGGCGCTTTCCAGCATCGCCGGCAGCGAGGCCAGCGACGACTGCGTGCTGATCGCCACCACCTGCGCCGGCACCAGCGCGGGCACGAAGCGGCGCAGCCGTTCGCCGCCGAAGAACAGCGCCACCGGCAGCATCATCACGGTGACCGACAGGTACAGCAGGCATTCCACCAGCACGTAGACACCCAGCGCGCTGAGCATGCCCAGCCCGGAGCGGGCGCATACGGAAAGGATCAGCGCGAACACGCCCAGCGGCGCCACCCACAGCACCCAGCGCACGATCACGATCATGGCGTCGGCGATCGCCTGGAAGAATTCCACCAGCATCGCGCGACGTGCCGGCTCGATGCGGGTCAGTGCGAAACCCAGGAACAGCGCGAACACCACCAGCGGCAGCATCGCGCTCTGCGCCGCGGCCATGATCGCGTTGCTGGGCACGATCGCCACCAGCGTATCGATCCAGTTCGGCGCCGCCTGCGCGGCGGCCGGCACGCTGGCGTGATCGAGCGCCACGACCAGGGCGGGATTGTGCGGAAACAGCGAGAACACCAGCGGCGCGGCCAGCGCCGCGAACAGCGCGCCGCCGGTCAGGATCAGCAGGAAGGTCACGATCGCCCGCCGCGCGATGCGCCCGGACGCCGCCGCGTCGCTGGCGGTGTTGACGCCCACCACCACCAGCGCCAGCACCAGCGGCACCACGGTCATCTGCAGCGCGTTCAGCCACAGCTTGCCGATCGGCTGCACCACGTTGGCCACCTGCAACGCCGCGGTTTCGTTCCAGCCGGCCAGCAGCAGGCCGATCACCGCGCCCGCGGCCAGTCCGGTCAGCACACGGGACGTCGCACTCATCGGGCGGCATCCGTGGCGGCGATGGCCGGCAACTGCCACGCCGTGCGCAGCCGCTCGTACTCGCCCTGCGGCAGCAGCACGAACACCGGGTGATCTTCCGGCTTCAGCCACCCCAGCAGCGACTGCATCACCGCGGGCGTCATCGCGGTGCAGCCGGCGGTGGCGTCGCTGGGTGACTTCCACAGGTGGGCGAAGATGCAGCTGCCGGCCTGCGGAACGTTCGCGGGGTTCTGCTCGATCACGAAGCCCATGCGGTAGCGCTGGTCGCCGTGCGCGTGCAGGTCGCGCCGCATCGGCTCGGTGGAACCCTTCACCGCCGCGGCGCCGACCACGCTGGCGTCGACGATGCGGTTGTAATGCTTCGCGCCGCTGACGTCGACGCAGTATTCGGTGGCGTTGAGCGCCAGGTACGGCATCGCGGTGTCGACGCTGGCGGCATAACCGAAGCTGTCGCCGATGCGGAACACCCCGGCCGGGCTGCGGTTGTCGCCCTCGCGCTTGACCGGCCCGCCGGCGTCGGCCTGCGGCGCGTTCAGCCCCAGGCCCCAGCCAGCACCGTTCTTGCCGATGGTCACCGGCACCGCGGCGCGCACCTCGCGCCAGCCATCGCCTGCCCGCGCGAACGTGCGCAGCGTGCCGTGGTCCACGTTCCAGCCGGCCGTGGTCACCACGATCATCTGGCGCGCGTCATGCCACGGCGTCTTCGCCGTGCCGGCGTGCGCGGCGCCGGCGAGCGTGACGGCGAACGTCAACAGGGCAAGGGTTCGGCGGTTCACAGTCATCGGCTTTCCACTCGGCAGGTCATCGTCACGCAACATGTTGTGGGAGGCCGCGCGGGCGCCGCCTTTGCAAATCCCTAATCCCGAATCCCCGCCCTCAAGGCTCCAGCATCAGCTGGATGCGATCGAGGTTGGCCAGCAGTTGCGCGTGCCGGTCGTCGCCGCCTTCGCACAGCTGCACGAACAGGCCGTCCAGCAGGTGCTGCAGCGCCGACTGGTACAGCAATGGCTGGATGTACGGCAGCTCGTCGTGGGCGGACACCACCAGGGCGAGGTCGGCCAGCGTGCGCAGCGGGTTGGCGGTGTGCCGGGTCACCGTGATCACCTGGCCGCGACGCTCGCGGAAGTAGCGGGCGATCTTGCCCAGCGCCGGATGGTTGCCGTGCTCGGAGAACACCAGCAGCACGTCGCCGGCGCCGGCGACGGAGATGTTGGCGGTCATCCGCGCGGTGTCGAAGTTGTGCACGGTGAGGATGCCCAGCAGCGACAGCCGCAGCGCGAAGTTGCGCGCGTAGATGTCGTCCTCGCCCAGGCCGATGATGAACACCTTGCCGCTGCGGCCAGCCTGGGCGATCGCCTCGGCCACCGCCTGCAGCGTTTCCGGCGGGTTGATCAGCCGGGTCGCCTCCTCGGCCTCGGACTTGCGCCGCCACAGGGTCGAGCCGCCGGCATCGCCGTCGCTGGCCGTCGCCAGCTGCGGCGCGTCGCCGTTGTCGGCGCGGGCGATCGCCTCGCCCACCGAATACTTCAGGTCGGGATAACCCTTGAAGCCCAGCTTCTGGGTGAACTTGACCACGCTGGACTGGCTGATGCCCAGCGCATTGGCCAGTTGCTGCGAGGAGTAGTCGCGCAGCAGCTGCGCGTTCTCCAGCACGAAGTCGGCGATGCGCCGCTCCACTGCCGACATCTGGTCGCGTTCCGAACGGATTTTGACCAGCGGCGACATCAGTCTTCGATCCTCTCCAGGCCCCGTATCTCGCGGATGCCCAGGCCGGGTGCGTCCGTCACCGAGATCTCCGATTCGTTGAAGATTACCCCACCGTCGACCGGGTTGAACTGGCCCAGCGAAGGTCCGTCCAGGTCGATCTTGGTGATCACGTCGGCCTTGGCCACCGCCACGTGCACGGCAGCCGCCACGCTGATGCTGGTCTCCAGCATGCAGCCGATCATGCATTCGATGCCGTGCATGCCGGCGATGTCGGCGATGCGGATCGCGTTGGAGATGCCTCCGGTCTTCATCAGCTTGATGTTGATGATGTCGGCCGCGCGCAGGCGGATCAGCTCGATCACCTCCATCGGGCCGAACACGCTTTCGTCGGCCATCACCGGCGTGTGCACCCGTTCGGTGACGTAGCGCATGCCGGCCAGGTCGCGCGCCTTGACCGGCTGCTCGATCAGCTCCAGCTTGATGCCGGCGTCTTCCAGCGTCTGCAAGGCGTACACCGCCTGCTTGGCGGTCCAGCCCTGGTTCGCGTCCAGCCGCAGCAGCGCGCGGCCCTCGACCGCGGCGTAGATCGCCTTGACCCGCTCGATGTCGACGCCGATGTCCTTGCCGACCTTGATCTTCAGCGACTCGAAGCCGCGCTCCACCGCCGAGATCGAGTCGGCCACCATCTTGTCGATGTAGTCGACGCTGATGGTGATGTCGGTGGTGATCACCGGATCGCCGCCGCCGAGCAGCTTGTACAGCGGCGCGTTGTAGAGCTGGCCCCACAGGTCGTACACCGCGATCTCCACCGCCGCCTTGGCGCTGGTGTTCTTCTCCATCGACGACTGGATCAGCTGGGTGATGTGGTTGAGGTTGGCGATGTCCTGGCCGATCAGCCGCGGCGAAATGTAGTGCCGGATCGCGTCGATGATCGAGCCGTGGGTGTCACCGGTGATCACCGCGGTGGCCGGCGCTTCGCCATAGCCGATCTCGCCGCTGTCGGTGTGCACCATCACCACGATGTCTTCCACCGTGGAGACGGTACGCAGGGCCGTCTTGAACGGGGTCTTCAGCGGCACCCGCAGCATGCCGAACTGGATGTCGGTGATTTTCATGATTTGACGTGCTCTGATCCTGTGCGATGACACTTCACGACGTCATTCCCGCGCAAGCGGGAATCCATCTTGCCCCTGACCCGAAAAGCAAAGTGGATTCCCGCTTGCGCGGGAATGACGCCGCGAGAGAGTGAGTGGACTTCCTTCATGGCCGGATGCGCACGATGCTGGTCATGCGGTCGACAAAGGTCTGCTTGTCGTTGTAGAGCATCGGCAGCAACGGCGTCACCGATACCGCGTTGAGCTTGACGCGGGCCTTGCTGCCATCGGCCTTGCGATAGCTCATGCCGCCCACGTCGTGGATCACCCAGGGCTGGCCCTTGTACTGGCCGATCACCATCATCACGTGGCCGGGGATGTAGACCAGGTCGCCCACCTGCAGTTCATGCGCGGCCTTGAGGCGCGCCTCGCGGCTGTCCTTGTCGGTGAACAGCCGATGCTCCAGCGCCGGGCTGATCGACTGCTTGCTGGTATCGCGCGGCATCTGCACGCCCATGCTGCGATACACGTCGGAAACAAAACCGCTGCAGTCGCGGCCGTCGTAGGCATGCCCCCAGCCATAGCGCTCGCCGAGGAACTTGAAGGCCTGGTGGAGGATGTTGGCCGGGGTTAGCGGCAGGTAGTCGCCGGCCGTGTCGGTGTTCTTCTGCAGCAGCGCGGGCGAGAACTGCAGCTTGCCGGCGGCATCGCGCCACGGCAGTTCCAGCGTGTACGCGGCGTACGCCGTCTGCCCGTTGACCGGCTGGTCCGGCGCCAGGCCGCTGGCCAGCGGCACGCGCGTGCTCATGTCCAGTTGCAGTTGCGACAGCTCGGGGCGTTCGCGGGTGAACACCGTGCGCTCGCTGGCTCCGGTGATCACCCGGTACGGCGACTTGTCGACGTAGCCGAAGACCTGCGCCGCGCTGCCCTCGGCCACGTTCTCCGCCTTCGTCCACGCGGCATAGCGCGGGCTCAGCACGAACAGCCACCGGCCGTCGGCACTGGCATGGGCGATCACCACCGGCACGCCGGGGAACTCGGCGGTTTCCTGGAAGCGGTCGATGTCGGTGTCATCGTTCGAGCTGAACACGCGCAGGTCGGTGGGAAACGCGCGGAACGCGGCGCGCTGCACGATCAGTCCGTAACGCGTGGGCTGGCTGGCCGGGACCTTGTCCAGGGCGAGATCCGCCACCAGCGCATCGAGCCTCGTCGACGGCACCGGCTTGCCCTCGACGTCGTAGCGCTGGCGCGTGGGGCGCTCCGAAACATGCGTGATCCAGCCACTGATCTGCTCGCGGGAGAGCGTGGCCGGCAGCTTGCGCAGGTCGTGCATCGACGGATCGAGCTGCAGCAGCTTCGCGTTCTCCGCCTCGATCGTGGCGCGATCCATGATCACCCGGTCGGGCTGCGCCTGCAGGCCGATCCAGAACTGCGGGGTCAGCTGCGCCTCGCCCACGCCCAGCACGCCCGACGGCGGTATCGTCAGCGCGTCATTCGCCTCGCGCGCCTGCAGCGGTGCGCCGGCGAAGGCGAAGGCAAGCACGCTGGCGGCAATCAGGGAAAATCGCATCGTTCAGGTCCTGTATCGAATACGCATCACGGTAGCGCCAGTGCCGACATGATCGTCGCCACCAGCAAGCCGAAGCCCGTGCCCAGGATGTAACCGAGCAAGGCCAGCAGGATACCCACCGGTACCAGCGCGGCCGAGTAGCTGGCCGCCAGGATCGGCGTGGCGGCCACGCCGCCAATATGCGCCAGCGAGGAGATGCCGCACAGGTACAGATCGAAGCGGAACAGCTTGGCAAAGCCGACCAGCAGCACCGCGTGGATCGCGATGACGGTGACTCCGCACAGCAGGTACAGCGGTGCCGCGGCGATCCCCTGGAAATTGCTCTGCGAGGCCAGCACCGCCACCACGCTGATCAGCATCGCGCTGGAAATCGTGCCGGCACCGGGAAACCGCGCCAGCGGCGTATGCGCCACCACCAGCCCGCAGCCGGTGGCCAGCAGGATGGTCCAGGTGGTGGCGCTGACCATGCCCGACACCGGCAGCCAGCCGGCCAGCCAGCCCGACAACGCCGCCACTGCCAGCGCCATGCCCAGCCACAGCAGCACGCTGTCGTAGGTGGTCGGCGCGCTGGTCTTCGGCTCGGCCAGCGGGATGTCGCCGCTGGACTTGGCCCGGGTCCAGCGGTTGAACGCCGGCGCCAGCCGCGCCACCGAAAACAGCACCACCACCCACATCGAGTAGCAGAGCGCGTCGGTCAGCAGCGACATCGCCAGCAGGTCGTCGGGCATGGCGATCGCCTGCTTCACCGCGATCATGTTGGCGGTGCCGCCGACCCAGCTGCCGGACAGCGCGGCCAGTGGCTGCCACTGGTTGCCCGGCAGCCAGTGGCGATAGATCAGGAAGCTGGCGATGAAGGCCACGAACAGGCTGACCGAGGTGCAGGCGAACACGCCCAGCACGCGCGGCCCCAGCCGCCAGATCGCGCGCAGGTCGCAATTGATCATCAGCAGGAACAGCAGGGCCGGCACCATGTGCGACACCAGCATCGACTGCGCCGCCTTGATCTCGGCATTGACCTGCCACAGCCCCGACACCGCCAGCGCGGTGACCAGCAGGTAGGTCAGCACGATCGGCGGCAGCACCGAAAAAATCTTCCAGCCGAAGCGGCGCTCGATCGCCGGAAACAGTCCGGCGACCAGCAACATCAGCGCCAGATAAGGCCAGACCGTATGGATCACGTGCACCCCCTCGTGGATCGTTTGCGGGCATCCACAGGCTGGCGGTTTGCGGCCAGCAAGGAATAGCTGATTCTTGTTGATTTCAATCGAAGCATAAATTATTGACCAGCATTTGCAAGCGTGTTACACAACCGTTTCAGGGGTTCAATCGCGGGGACGTTTGTCGATGGATACGTTGCTACCTGTCGCACCGGTAACACGTCAGCCCACACGCGGGCTGCGCCTGACGGCGTGCCTGTTCGCCCTGCTGCTTGGCAGTTCCGTCGCCTTCGCCGGCGTGGATGCCAGCAACGGAACCACCGCCCCCATCATCGCCCAGATCGATGCCGGCCATTTCCAGGCCGCCGAAGCGGCGATCACCGCCGCGCTGGCACAGCCCGGCGTGCCGGCCGACACGCAGCACGAACTGGCCTTCCAGCGCGAGCGCATGCGCCGCATCCTGCTCGACTTCACCCTGAGCGCGGACGACGTCGAGGCGCGCGTGCGCAAGCAGATCCCCGACCTCACCGACGCGGAATTCGCGAAGTGGAACGCGGCCGGCCTGTTCGAGCATCAGCTGATCGACGGCAAGACACTTTATTTTAAGCGTTCGCCGGGCAACCTGTTCCGGCTCAGCGCCGAGGCGGTGGCGCGGCGCGCGGTGCAGACGCCGATCAGCGACGGCCCGATGGAAGCGCTGAACGATCACCAGCGCGCGATCTACAAGGCGGCGCTGGCCGGACATCGCAGCAGCGTGCTGCCGCGCCGCTTGCGCATGACGCAGACGCTGACCGTCGCCGCCGACGCCGTCCCCGCCGGCGAAACCGTGCGCGCGTGGATTCCGTATCCGCAGGCGATACCCGGCCAGCAGGAAGACATCCGCTACGTGGCCAGCGTGCCGGCGCAGCACCGCATCGCGCCCGAGTCCGCGCCGCAGCGCACCGCGTATCTGGAGAAGCCGGCGGTGGCCGGGCAGAAGACCGTGTTCTCGGTGACCTGGGAACTGACCCAGTACGCGCAGTACCACGCGATCGATCCGGCCCGCGTGGTGCCCGCCACGATCACCCCCGAGCTGGCGCCGTTCGTGGCCGAGCGCTCGCCCCACATCGTGTTCACCGACGCGATGCGCGCGTTCTCGCGCAAGGTGGTCGGCGACGAGAAGAACCCGTACCGCATCGCGCAGAAACTGTTCGCCGCGGTCGACCGGATTCCCTGGGCCGGCGCCCGCGAATATTCGACGATCTCCAACATCAGCGACTACGCCCTGCACGCCGGCCATGCCGACTGCGGCCAGCAGACCCTGTTGCTGATGACCCTGCTGCGGCTCAACGGCATACCCACGCGCTGGCAGTCGGGCATGGTGTTCTCCAACGACGGCAGCGGCTACAGCAACATCCACGACTGGGGCTTCGCCTACCTCGCGCCCTACGGCTGGGTGCCGATGGACGTCACCACCGGTCGCCTGCATCCGTCGCCTGCGGACGACCCGGCGCTGGAATGGTTCTACCTCGGCGGGCTCGACGAATACCGCATCGCCTTCAACAGCGACTACGACCGTCCGTTCCAGCCGGCCAAGCAGCAGTTCCGTTCGGACAACGTGGACTCGCAGCGCGGCGAGGCGGAATGGCGCGGCGGCAACATCTATTTCGATCAGCTGGATTACGACTTCGACTGGCAGCTGCTGCCGGCGGCGCAGGGACGCAGCGGCAAATAACAGAAAGCCTTCAATAAACATGGCATCGACGGCGTCGATGGGGAGATGGGGAAATGAGCAACAGTCGCAGCTTGCGCAGAACCGTACTTTGCATGGCGCTGGGCCTCGGCCTGGGGTCACTGGCCGCGCCGGCGGCCTTCGCCGGCAACAATGACGGCTCGGTGGTGGGCCATGCCCAGGCCGGCGCGGTGATCACCGCGGTGAATCCGGCCACCGGGCTGACCCGCACGATCACCGCCGACCAGCGCGGCAACTACCGCTTCCCGTTCCTTCCCGTCGGTGACTACACCGTCAGTGCCAGCGTGAACGGCCAGCCGCTCGGCCAGCCGCGCACCGTCACGGTCAGCCTCGGCAATGCCACCACGCTGGACCTGGGCGCCTCGCCCAATGCCACCGAACTGTCGGCGATCCAGGTCACCGGCAACGGCCTGCCGGTGATCGACGTGACCTCGACCGAGTCGGCCACCAATGTCTCGCGCGCCGAACTGGTGCGCCTGCCGGTCGACCAGAACGTCACCTCGGTGGCCCTGCTGGCGCCGGGCGTGGTCAAGGGCAACGCGGGCTTCGGCGGCATTTCCTTCGGCGGTTCGTCGATCGCCGAGAACGCGTTCTACGTCAACGGCCTCAACGTCACCGACTTCTACAACCGCAACGGCTTCTCCGAAGCCCCGTTCGCCTTCTACGACCAGTTCCAGGTCAAGACCGGCGGCTATTCGGTGGAGTTCGGCCGCACCACCGGCGGCGTGGTCAATGCCGTGGCGCGCTCGGGCACCAATGAGCTGAAGGGCGGCGTCGAGATCACCCTGGAGCCGGGCAACTGGCATTCGCGGGCCGACGACCAGTACGACGCCGACGGCCATCGCTACATCACCGCCAGCCGCGACCAGGGCTCGCTGGTGAAGACGAACGTCTGGGCGTCCGGCCCGATCATCAAGGACAAGCTGTTCATCTTCGCGATGTACGAAGCCCGCGGCAGCAGCCCGCGCAACACCAACGACGCGGGCAACACGCTCACCTCGAACAGCGCCAACACCGGCTTCTGGGGCACCACGATCGACTGGAACATCACCGACAGCAACGTGCTGCAGCTGATGGCCTTCTCCGACAAGAACAAGAACACCGGCGACGTCTACAGCTACGACTACGACAGCAACACCGTCGGCCCGCTCACCAACAAGGTCTTCAGCGATACCGGCGGCAAGGACTGGGCGCTGACCTGGACCAGCTACCTCACCAACGACCTGTCGATGAAGCTGATGTACGGCCGCAACGAGCGTGAAGCGTTCACCCGCTCGCAGCTGGACATCGGCTGCAACTACGTGTCGGGCAACAACGCCTTCCTGCAGCTCCACGACCCGGGTGTCGCGCTGGGTTGCACCAGCAATTCCACCGTCTACGATCGCAACGACGTCCGCAAGCAGGCGCGCGCCGACTTCGAATGGACGCTGGGCGACCACCTGCTGCGTTTCGGCTACGACCACGAGAACGACACCTCCGACTACAGTCGCTACTACGCCGGGCCGGGCGCGTACTACTACAACCTCTATGCGGCCAGCGCCGGCTCGACCATCCCCAACGGCGGCGTGATGCCGGCCGGCTACGACTCCTACATCCGCGCCCGCCGCTACGAGATCTCCGGCACGTTCACCACCAAGAACGCCGCCTACTACATCGAGGACAACTGGCAGGTCAGCCCCAACCTGGTGCTCAACCTCGGCGTGCGCAACGACAGCTTCGACAACGAGGATGCGGCGGGCCGCAGCTACATCAAGATGGATCGGCAGATCGCCCCGCGACTGGGCTTCTCCTGGGACATGAAGGGTGACGGCAGCGCCAAGCTGTTCGGCAACCTCGGCCGCTACTACCTGCCGGTGGCCAACGTGATCAACATCAAGCAGGCCGGCGGCCTGCTCGACGAGCGCACCTATTACGCGTTCGACGGCTGGGACATCCAGACGCTCAACGGCGTGGAATACGCCGTGCCCAAGCTTGGCCCGCAGATCGGGGCGGTCGACGATTCGCAGGGCGACGGCACCGTCGGCGACCTGCGCGCGGAAGTCGACCATGACATGGACCCGGTCTACCAGGACGAGGCGATCCTCGGCTTCCAGCAGCTGATCAGCTCGCAGTGGTCGTGGGGCGTCAAGGGCACCTACCGTCGCCTGCACAACGCGATCGACGACATGGAGATCAGCGCCACCGCCCAGTGCGGCGAGGATGGCTACATCGGCTGGGTGATGGCCAATCCCGGCCAGAAGGTCACCGTCTGGGGCGACACCAACTGCGACGGCGACGCCGATGGCTACCTCACCGTCGACACCTCGAAGGAAGGCTGGGCGATGTACGACGCCGACGGCAACTACCTGGGCCAGCGCGGCTGGGTGAAGCCCAAGCGCACCTACGCCGCCGTCGAACTGCAGCTGGATCGCGCGTGGGACGAGAAGTGGTCGATGAACGCCTCGTACACGATGTCGTGGAACCGCGGCAACGCGGAGGGTCCGGTCAACTCCGACACCAACTTCGACGACACCGGCCGCACCGAGAACTTCGATGATCCGTGGGTCAACATGGGCGGCGATGGCTACCTGCCGAACGACCGCCGTCACCAGTTCAAGCTGCGCGGCACCTATGCGCTGACCCCGCACTGGCAGCTCGGCGCCGACCTCAACGTGGCCTCCGGCGGACCGATCACCGGCTTCGGCGTGGGCAATCCGTACGACGGCACCAACTACCACAGCTACTTCATCTGCGTGGACAACTGCGACTCGCCGACGTCCGAGGACCGCGTCTACGAACGCTCGCCGCGCGGCAAGTACGGCCGCCTGCCGTGGACCTACAACCTTAACGCCGGCATCACCTACGTGAAGCCGTTCGATGGCGGCGAATTCCGGGTGAAGCTGGCCGTCTACAACCTGCTCAACCAGAAGCGCACCACGTCGGTGGACCAGGATCTGCAGACCGACATCTCCAATGAAACCAGCAGCACCTTCCGCCAGCCGCTGGGCTTCCAGTCGCCGCGGTTCACCCAGCTGACCATGTCCGTCAACTTCTGATCGACCTCCCCGATCGCGGCCCGCCAGCTGGCGGGCCGCACTTTTTTGAAACCCTCCTTTTCCGAAAGACGGCGTACCTGCCATGCTTCCGCAAACCAGCCGTCCCGCATCGCCGGCGCCGATCTCCGAAACCACCGACGAGTCCCGCCTGTTCGATGGCGTCGACCTGCCACGGCTGGCTGAACGCATGGGCACGCCGCTGCACGCCTACTCGGCCAGCGCGATCCGCCAGCGCATCGATGAACTGCACGCCGCCCTGCACGGGCTGGACGCACTGATCTGCTACGCGGTGAAGGCCAATTCGAACCTGGCCATCCTGCAGCTGATGGCGAATGCCGGCGTGGGCGCCGACATCGTCTCGGTGGGCGAACTGCGCCGTGCGCTGCATGCAGGCATTCCCGCCGAACGCATCGTGTTCTCCGGCGTCGGCAAGAACGCCGACGAGATCGCCGGCGCGCTGAACGTCGGCATCCAGCGCTTCAACGTGGAATCGCACGACGAACTGCTCACCCTGCAACGCGTGGCCCGGGCCCAGGACGTGGTGGCGCGCGCCGCGGTGCGCATCAACCCCGACGTGGATGCACAGACCCACGCGAAGATTTCCACCGGCAAGTCGGAGAACAAGTTCGGCGTCAGCATCGACGAGGCGCGCCGCTGGTTCGCCGAGCGCAAATCGCTGAGCCACGTGCAACTCGATGGCCTGCACGTGCACATCGGCTCGCAGATCCTCAGCGTCGAACCGTTCAGGCTCGCGCTGCAGCGCGTCGCCGCGTTCTGGCGCGAACTCGAACAGGCCGGCCACCCGATCCGCAGCATCGACGTCGGTGGCGGGCTCGGCGTGTGCTACCGCGCCGGCGTGGATCAGCCGGTGGCCGCCGCCGACTACGTGGCCGTGATCCGCGCCGCGCTGGCCGGCTACCACGGCCGCCTGCTGCTGGAGCCCGGCCGCTACCTGGTGGCCGAGGCTGGCATGCTGCTGACCCGGGTGATCCGGGTCAAGCCGGGCGAGCAGCGCCAGTTCCTGGTGCTGGACGCGGCGATGAACGACCTGCAGCGCCCCAGCCTGTACGACGCCTGGCACGACATCGTCCCGGTCATCGACGAGGGCCGCCCCGTCACCACCTATGACATCGTCGGCCCGGTCTGCGAAACCGGCGACACCTTCGCCCGCGGCCGCGAGTTGCCCCGCTGCGAAGCAGGCGACCTGTTGCTGATCAGGGCCACCGGCGCGTACGGTGCATCGATGGCATCCACCTACAACTCGCGACCGCTGGCCGCCGAGGTGATGCTGCAGAACGGCCGCTACGCCATCGTGCGGCGCCGCCAGCACTTCGAGGAAATGATTGCCGGCGAGCAGCCGGCCCGCCAATGGGAGACCGCATGAACACCATCCTCCGCCTTGCCCTGCTCGCCGCACTGGCCACCAGCACCGCCGTATCGGCGCAGCCGGCACAGGACCCGCCGGTCACCATCGACAGCCACGTCGACATCCCGTTCAACTACATGGGCGAGCCGCGCTTCGACGTCGGGCACGACACCCGCCTGCTGGTCGACCTGGGCAAGATGGAACGCGGCGGCCTCAACGCGGCGTTCTTCGTGATCTGGGTGCCGCAACACCAGCTCGACGCCGCGGGCTACGCCAAGGCGGTGCAGCAGGCCAGCCAGAAGTACGACGGCATCGGCCGCATGCTGATGATGTATCCCGACCGCATCCGCCTGGCCACCACGCCCGAACAGCTGCTGGCCAACCACAAGGCCGGTCTGCTCTCGGCCACCATCGAGATCGAGAACGCCTACTCGCTCGGCCACGACATCCGCCGCCTCGACGCCGCCTTCGATCGTGGCGCGCGCTCGGTCGGCCTGGTCCACGTCGGCAACAACGACCTGTGCACCAGCTCGCTGCCCGACACCGAACACGGCGAGCCGGCGATGAACAGCGCCGGCGACCAGGGCATGAGCGACTTTGGCCGCGCCGTGGTGAAGCGCGCCAACCAGCTCGGCATGATGGTCGACATCTCGCACGCCTCGGACAACTGCGTGCGCGACGCGCTTAAGGCCTCCGCCACGCCGATCATCGCCACCCACTCCGGCGCCCGCGCCGTGCTCGACCATCCGCGCAACCTGCCCGACGACCTGCTGCGGGCGATCGCCGCCAAGGGCGGCGTGATCGACGCCGTGGCCTACAAGGAATTCCTCAAGAAGGATCCGGGCCGCGAGGCCGCGGAAAAGAAACTGCAGGACGCCGTGGCGAAGAAGGCCGGCGAAAAGGCATACGACAGCGACAGCGACGACTACCGCCCCGAGATGGAAGCGGGCATGGCCGAGATCCAGAAGAAATATCCGCTGGCCACGCTGGACGATTACGTGAAGCAGATCCGCCACATGGTGAAGGTGGCCGGCATCGACCACGTCGGCATTTCCTCCGACTTCGACGGCGGTGGCGGCATCACCGGCTGGAAGGACGCCAGCGAAACCCGCAACGTCACCGCCGCCCTGCGCAAGGCCGGCTTCAGCGACGCGGACATCGCCAAGCTGTGGGGCGGCAACCTGTTGCGCGTGTGGGGCGAGGTCGAGCGCCATGCACAGCACTGATCAAGCTCTGCTCCCTCCCCTGCGACCGAAGGAAGTCCCTGTGGGGCGCAGCAGGGGAGGGTTGGGGTGGGGTGCTCTTGTGCTTACGCTCCTGCTCGCCAGTTCCAGCGCCATCGCCCAAACCGCCAACCCCGCCTACGACAAGATCGTCGACGCCACCATCGCCCGCTACCACCTGCCCGGCATCGCCGTGGGCGTGATCGAGAACGGCAAGGTCGTCTACACCCGCACTGCCGGCGAAACCGTCGCCGGCTCCGGCCAGAAGATCACTCCGCAGACGCTGTTCAAGATCGCCTCCAACAGCAAGGCGATGACCACGGCCCTGCTCGGCCGCCTGGTCGACCAGGGCAAGCTGCGCTGGGACGATCCGGTGACGAAATACCTGCCGGAATTTCGCATGCACGATCCGTGGGTCACCGCGAACATGCGCGTGGCCGACCTGCTCACCCACTCCAGCGGCCTGCCCGAAGGCGGCGGCGACCTGATGCTGTGGCCCGAGCCGAACGCGTTCACCCGCGCCGACATCATCCACGGCTTGGCCTTCATCAAGCCCGGCTACAGCTTCCGTTCGCAATACCAGTACGACAACCTGCTCTACGTGGTGGCCGGCGAAGTGGCCGCCGCCGCGGGCGGCGCGTCGTACGAAACGCTGATGCATCGCGAAGTGTTCGCGCCGCTGCACCTGGACCGTTGCCAGGTCGGCGCGTGGAACCGCGACGCGGTGGGCGACGTGGCCACGCCGCATCGCCGCGACGGCGATCGCAACGTGCCGATCCCGGAAGCCGCTGCGATCCCGGCGATAACCTCCGCGCCGGCCGGCGGCATCCGCTGCGACCTCACCGACATGCTGAGCTGGGCACGCAACTGGCTGGTGCCGACCCACGCACAGTTGCAGTGGCTGTCGCCGGTGCAACGCGACGTGCTGCAGGCGCCGCACATGCTGATCCCGGTCTCCGCGCAACGCCGCGCCTGGGACAACTCGCACGTGATGGCCTACGGCTACGGCTGGCGCATGACCGACGTCGACGGCCAGTGGCTGGTCTGGCACACCGGCACCCTGAACGGCATGTACTCGATGCTGGCCCTGCTGCCCGATCGCAACAGCGGTTTCGTGTTCATGATCAACGGCGAGGCGGACGATGCACGCACCGTGCTCGGCGAGATGCTGACCAAGCACTTCACCGCGCCCGCCGAACCGCGGGACGTGAACTGGTACGCCGACGCGCTGGAGCGGCGGGCCGCGCAACGCCCCGCCGACGCCACGGCGCCGGACACCTCGGCACAACGCCCGGCCACCACGGCCGAACTCGCTCCGTGGACCGGCTCATACCGCGACCCGTGGTTCGGCGACGTCTCGCTGTGCCCGCGCGACGGCAAGGTCCGTTTCGCCGCCGCCAAATCGCCTTCGCTGACCGGCACCGTGATGCGCCTGGGCGAGCGCTACCTGGTGCACTGGGACGGCGGCGAGCTCGATGCATGGCTCGATTTCCACGGCGCTTCCGCAGGCACGCCGGTCAGCTTGCGCATGGCCAAGCTCGATCCGCAGGGCGACTTCAGCTCCGACTACGAAGACCTCGACTTCCAGCGCACGGGAGACTGCCCATGAAGAACGCGCCCCTCGCAAAGCCCCTGCCCCCACTGGCGGGGAAAGGTGCCAACTGCGAAGGCAGGATGCCGAAGCGGACGGCGAAGCCGGCCCGAAGGGCGTGCCGCAGGAGCGGCACGCAAGGCGGATGGGGGGCTTTGGGTCGGCGTGTGCCCCCATCCGCCCTCCGGGCACCTTCCCCCGCCAGCGGGGGAAGGAAGATCGTGCTGGCCTTGATGCTCTGCCTCTGCATCGGCAGCCTCCACGCCCAGGACAAACCCGCCCTGTCACCCGCGAAAACCGCCGCCGAAGCGAACCTGGTCGACATCCGCACGCTGGTGCCCGACATGGCCGAGGACATCAAGTACGCCGGCAGCGACAATTTCATGGGCACGCCGGCGGACGGCTATCGCGCCCCGGCCTGCCTGCTGCTGCGCCCGGTCGCCGAAGCGCTGGCGCGGGTCGAGCGTGACCTGCGCACGCGCCACCAGCGCCTGAAGATCTGGGACTGCTACCGCCCCGCCCGCGCGGTGGCGCATTTCGTGCGTTGGGCCCACGATCTTTCCGACCAGCGCACCAAGCCGCAGCACTACCCGCGGCTGGACAAGTCCGAACTTCTGCACGGCTACATCGCGGAAAGCTCGGGCCACAGCCGCGGCGCCACCATCGACCTGACCATGCAACAGTGCGCCGCCGACGGCGGCCACTGCGAGCCGCTGGACATGGGCACGGATTTCGACTTCTTCGACGTGCGCGCGCACACCGACACGCCCGACGTCACGCCGCAGCAACACGCCAACCGCCTGCTGCTGCGCGATGCGATGGAGCGCGAGGGCTTCCGCAACTATCCTATGGAGTGGTGGCATTACACCCTCGACCCGGAGCCGACGCCGCACACGCTCTACGACGTGCCGGTGCAATGATCCGAAACCCGCAGCGCAAAGGCGACATGCCATGTACAAACCCCTTGCCAGCCTCGCCGTTGCCGTCCTGCTCGGCGGCTGCGCCTCCGGCACCAAGCCGGTCGATCCCACCGATGCGCTGATGGCGCGCTATGCCGGCGACGTGCCCGGCGCCTCGCTGCTGGTGCTCAAGGACGGCAAGCCCATCGTCAGCCGCAGCTACGGCCTGGCCAATCTCGAGGACCATGACGAGACCACGCCGGTCACCAACTATCGGCTCGCCTCGGTGAGCAAGCAGTTCACCGCGGCGGCGATCCTGCTGCTGGCCGAAAGCGGCCGGCTCCACCTCGACGATCCGGTGCGTCGCTGGCTGCCCACGCTGCCGGAGACGGACTCCGCCGTCACCCTGCGCCAGCTGCTGACCCACACCGGCGGCCTGGTCGACTACGAGGACCTGATCCCGCCCGGCACCACCGACCAGGTCAGCGACAACGACGTGCTGCGGATGCTGTCGGCCACCTCGAAGAGCTATTTCGCGCCAGGCACGAGCTATCGCTACAGCAACTCGGGCTACGTGCTGCTGGGCCTGGTGGTGGAGCGTGCCTCCGGCATCAGCCTGCCGCTGTACCTGCAGCAGCACATCTTCCGTCCGCTGCACATGGACCACACCCTGATGTACATGAGCGGTGGTCCCGAAGTGGAGCATCGCGCCTACGGCTACAGCGAAGAGAACGGCAGCTGGACGCGCACCGACCAGAGCATCACCAGCGCCACCCGCGGCGACGGCGGCATCTATTCCTCGGTCGAGGACATGGCGAAGTGGGACGCCGCGCTGTACGACAACCGCCTGCTCAGCGACGCTTCGCGCCAGCTCGCCTTCAGCCCGCACGTGAAGGTCACCGGTGAACCGTACGAGGCCAGCTACGGCTACGGCTGGCGCATCACCGGCGACACGCTGTGGCACTCCGGCGAAAGCATCGGCTTCCGCAACGTGATCGTGCGCTGGCCGAAGCAGCACCTCACCGTGATCCTGCTCAGCAACCGCAACGAGCCGGAGCCGTACCGCACCGCGCTGGCGATCGCGCAGCCTTACCTGCAGGAACCGTGATGTCCCGTCCGCTCCGTTTGTCGTGCAGCGTCGCCGTCCTGGCGCTGGTCGCCCTGCTCGCCGCCTGCGCCCACGCGCCGCCGCGCAACCCGCTGGCGACCTGGGTGCCCTCGCCCAACCACGACATCCGCCGGCCGGTGCTGATCGTGGTGCACTTCACCAACCAGCACTCGGCGCAGGAAAGCCTGGACACGCTGCGCACGAAGAACAGCGGCGGCCCGGTGAGCTCGCATTACCTGGTGGGCAGCGACGGCCACATCTACCAGCTGGTGTCCGACCAGTTGCGCGCCTGGCACGGCGGTGGCGGCCACTGGGGCACGATCACCGACATCAACTCCGCCTCGATCGGCATCGAGCTGGACAACGACGGCCATTCGCCGTTCGCCCAGGCGCAGATCGACAGCCTGTTGCGCCTGCTCACCGACCTCACCACGCGCCTGCACATCCCACGCACGCAGATCATCGGCCACCAGGATTTCGCGCCCACGCGCAAGGACGATCCCGGCCCGCTGTTCCCCTGGCCGCAACTGGCTGCCGCCGGCTTCGGCTTGTGGCCGCAGGGTGAACTGATCGATCCGCCCTTAGGCTTCGATCCGTGGATGGCACTGGGCCTGGTCGGCTACCCGCTGGAAGACCGCGCCGCGGCGGTGCGCGCGTTCCACAACCACTACCGCGGCATCGGCGGCGACGCGCTTGACGCGCAGGATCTGCGCATTCTCTACAACCTGGCGCAGATCGTCGAACGCGGCACGCCGCTTACCGACTGAGCGTTTCCGCGGGCGGCTCGGCGATCCGCCGGAGATCGGACGCCGCGCCCTCGAAGCGCGGCATCACGGCCGGCGTGGCAGCCCGCGGCGGAAACGCCAGCACCTGGTCGGTATAGGTCTCGATCAGGGCGCTGAACGGCCGGTTGCCTGCGTCATACAACAGCGCGCGATGCTGCAGGATCGCGTGGGGAATCGCCTGCGTGCCGGCTGCCGCGGACACCGACCACAGCACCCGTGCGCTCAGTGTTTTCCGCCGGAAATGCAGCGGCCGTACCACCTTGCCGAACGGCACGTCGCTGGTGTCGAGCTGGTGGTTCATCGCCGCGGTGAGGCGATCGGGCAGATACCAGTTGTCCGCCTCCGACAGCACATGGTCGCCGCAGGCCAGTTGCACCCGCCGGTATTTCACCCGCTGGTCGGCTCCCGCCATCAGTTGCGCGCGCAGCTCGGGCGGCAGCGGCTTGTCCACGCCGCGCACCCGATGCGCCACCACGCGCGCCGGCGACGCCATCCGATGCGCGGCGCACCAGCGTTCGAGCGTCAGCGTGGCGCTGTCATGGCCGAGCAGGTCGGCATTGAGGGTTTGCAGCATCCGCTGCGCCTGCATCCGTCCCTGCGGCGTATCACGCCAGCCACCGGCAACCGGTTCGCGCGCGATGGCGGCGCTGCAGGCCAGCAGCAAGAACAGGGCAACCGGGGTGGCACGCAGCAGCGATCGAGTCATGGTCATGTGTCGCGCGCCTGCCGCACGGGCAGCGACGCGCGAGTCCCGGGGAAAGCCCGAGCCTGCCGGAAGTGGCCTCACACTTCCAGCCGGTCGCCCGGCCGCGCCACCAGCGAGTACAGCGCCGGCATCAGGAACACGCTGATCAGCAGGCGGGTGAACAGGCCGCTGACGATGACCAGGGCGAACGGCCGCTGCGTGTCGGTGCCCACGCCGGTGGCCAGCGCCGCCGGCAACAGGCCCAGCGCCGCCACCAGCGCCGTCATCATGATCGGGCGCAGGCGCAGGATCGCGCCTTCGCGGATCGCCTCGGTCACCTCGACACCGTTGCGGCGCAGCTCGTTGACGTAGGAGATGTACACCACGGCAGTCTGCACCGAGACGCCGAACAGCGCGAGGAAGCCGATCCCCGACGACACCGAGAACGGCGTGCCGGTCAGCCACAGCGCGATGATGCCGCCGGCCGGCGCGGACAGCACCACGCCGAGCACGGTGATGAACGGAAACTTGAAGTTGCTGTACAGGGTGAACAGCAGCAGGAAGATCAGCCCCACGGTGAGCGGCACGATCAGGTTCAGCTGCGCGCGCGAGGCGGTGTATTCCTTGTACTCGCCGCCCCAGTCCAGCCGGTAGCCCCGCTGCAGTTTCACTTTCGCATTGACCTGGGCGATCGCGTCCTCCACCGCGCCGGCCAGGTCGCGTCCTTCCACCGAGAACTGCACGCCGATGTAACGCGAGTTGTCCTGCCGGTAGATGAAGGAGGCGCCGTCGGTCACCGCGATATCGGCGAATTCCTTCAGCGGCAGCTGCTGGCCGCCGGGCGTGGCCACCAGGATGTTGCCGATCGCCTCGGCGTTGTCGCGATACTGCCGGTCCAGCCGCACCACCAGGTCGAACTGCTTCTCGCCCTGGATCACCTCGGTCGCCACATCGCCGCCGATGGCGGTCTGGATCAGACCGTTGATGTCGTCCACGTTGAGGCCGTAACGGGCGATCGCCGCGCGCTTGATGCGTATGCTGAGGCTGGGCTGGCCGAGCTCCTGCACCAGGGTCACGTCGCGGATGCCGCGCACCTGTTCCAGCACATGCTTGATCGCCTTGCCCCTGGCCTGCAGCGTGTCGAGGTCGGGGCCGAACACCTTCACCGCCAGCGCGCTCTTCAGGCCGGTCTCGGCCTCGTCCACCGCATCCTCGGCCGGCTGGGTGTAGTTGAAGGTGATGCCGGGGAAGCTCTGCAGTTTCTGGTTGATCGCCGCGGTCAGCTCGGCCTTGTTGCGGTATTTTCCGGTCCACTGTGAATACGGTTTCAGCCCGACGTAGAACTCGACGTTGAAGAAGCCGGTGGAGTCGGTGCCGTCGTCGGGCCGACCCAGCTCCGAGGCCACCGTGGTGACCTGGGGGAACGAACGCAGGATGTCGCGGATCTGCGGGGTGATCTTCGCCGACTCGTCGAACGAGATGGTGTACGGCATGGTCGCGCGCACCCACAGCGCGCCCTCGTCCAGGTGCGGCATGAACTCCGCGCCGATGCGCGGGATCAGCAGCAGCGATAGCCCCAGCAGCAGGGCCGAGGCGATCGTGGTGAGCCACACCCGGGCCAGGCAGAAGTCCAGTCCCCGGATGTAGACCGACCTGATCGCCTCGAACGCGCGGTTGCGCCGCTCGCGCACGCCCTTGCGCATCAGCCAGGAGCACAGCACCGGCAACAGGGTCAGGGTGACCACCAGCGAACCGACCAGCGCGAACACCATGGTGTCGGCCATCGGCTTGAACAGCGTGCCGGACGGGCCGGACAGCACGTAGATCGGCAGGAAGCTGACCACGATCACCGCCACCGCGTAGAACAGCGGGCGATCGACTTCGGCCGCCGCGTCGCGGATCACCTCGATCAGGTTGAACTTCGTGCCTTCGCGATCGGCGAGCTGGCGGTGGATGTTCTCCACCATCACCACCGCCGCGTCGACCAGGATGCCGAAGTCGATCGCGCCGATCGACAGCAGGTTGGCCGAGGCGCCCTGCAAATCCAGCCCGATGAAGGCGACCAGCAGGGACAGCGGAATGGTCACCGCCACGATCAGGCCGGCGCGCACGTCGTAGAGGAAGAAGATCAGCACCACCACGACCAGCAGCATGCCGCGCAGCAGGTTGTCCCTGACCACCTGGGTGGTCACCGCGACGAGATCGCTGCGGTCGTAGAACGGATGGACCTTGATGTCCTTCGGCAGGATCTGTTCGTTGAGTTCCTTCGTCTTCGCCTCGACCCGCTTCAGCACGTCCTGGGTCTTCTCGCCGGTGCGCAGCGAGATCACGCCCTCGACCGCGTCGTTCTGCTGCTCGAAGCCGAACTGGCCCAGCCGCGGCGCGACGCCGATCACCACGCGGCCGACGTCCTTCACCAGCACCGGAGCGCCGTCGTGCACGGCCAGCACCACGTTGCCGATGTCCTCCAGCGTCTGCAGCCGGCCCACGCCACGCACGTAGTAGAACTGGCCGCCCTGCGCGTAGAAACCGCCGCCGGCATTGCCGTTGTTGGCGGCCAGCGCGGCCTGCACCTGCTGCGCGGTGAGCCCGACGCCGGCGATCTTCGCCGGGTCCAGCAACACCTGGTACTGCATGCTGCCGCCGCCAAAACCGGAGTCGTCGGCCACGCCGGCCACGGCGCGGTACTGCGGCTCGACCACCCAGTCCTCGAAGGTCTTCAGCTCCATCGGCGAGCGGTCGGAGCTTTGCAGCACGTAGCGGTAGATCAGGCCCGACGGCGACGACAGCGGCGACACCGATGGCTTCACCCCGTCGGGCAGGTCGAGGTCGCCGAGCCGGTTGAACACCTGCTGGCGCGCGAAATAATTGTCGGTGCCGTTGTCGAAGGTGAGCGTCACCACCGACAGGCCGTACAGCGAAATCGAGCGGACGTTGTCGGTTTTCGGAATGCCGGTCATGCCCTGCTCGGCCGGCACCGTGATCAGCCGTTCCACTTCCTCGGCGGTGTGGCCCGGCCATTGGGTAACGATCTCCACGCTGGGCGGCGACAGGTCGGGATACGCATCCACTGGCAGCCGGTGCAGCGCATGCACGCCCGCACCGATCAGCACCAGCACCAGCAGCGCCACCAGGAAACGCTGCGCCAGCGAGGCGCCGACGAGCCGGTTCATCAGCGACGCCGCGCGCGGCGGCATGGGCGGCAGGTGCTCGCTCATTGGTTTTGCATGAACTGCACGAAGATGCCGCCGTCGACCACGATGCGGTCGCCGGCCCGCAGGCCTTCGCTGATCAGGTAGCCGTCGCCGCTGCGCGTCCCCGTGGTGACATGGCGGCGCGCGAAGCTGCCATCGTGCTGCAGCAGGTAGACGAACGGCAGGTTCTCGTCGTCGCGCAGCAACGCCGAGGCGGGAATCCGCAGGCCTTCGCCGGCCTGGCGCGACTGGATGCGCACGCGCACGTACATCTGCTTGCGCAGCATGTGGTCGGGATTGCGCACCACGATGCGCGCAGCGATCGCCCGGGTATCCGGGTTCACCACCGCGGCGATGTTGTCCACCGTGCCAGGCCACTCCTCGCCCGGCGTGCCGGCATCCACCTGCGCCGGATCACCGACCCTGATCCCGGCCAGTTCCGCCGCCGACAGTTGCGCCATCACCCACACCTTCGACAGGTCGGCCACGGTGAAGCACGGCGTGCTGCCGGCCTGCAGCAGCTGCCCGGGAGTGATCAGCTTGTCCACCACGGTGCCGGCGATCGGCGCGCGGATGACGCCCTGCACCTGCGTCACCGTGCGACCGGCCTGGATCGCCTTGATCGTGGCCGCATCGACATCGAGCGCCACCAGCGCCTGCAGCGCCGCATCGCGATCGGCCTCGGCGCTGGCCGCATCGATCTGCGCCTGCTCGGCTTCGCGCCGCGACACGCCTTCGTGTTGCAACAGGTCCTTGTCGGCGTCGGCCAGCCGCCGCGCGTTCCGCGCCGTGATCAGCGCCTTGCGATAGCTGCCGATCGCCGCGGAAAAGTCCGGCGAATCCACCAGCGCCAGCGGCTGTCCCTGGCGCACCTTGTCGCCCGGCGCGACCAGCAGCCGCGCCACCGGGCCGGAGAATGGCGCCAGCACGCTGGTGGCCTGGTCGTTGTCGAAATCCACCACGCCGGTGGTGTCGACCGTGCGATGGAAACTCGCCGGCGCCAGCGTGAGCAGGCGGATGTGCTGCCGCTGTGCCGCGGTCATCGTCACGTTCTTCGGCGTGTCGGCCGCCGCAACCTGCGGTGCGGCGGATTTCGAGGAACAACCTGCCACGCCGATGAGCATGCCCAGCGCGAGCAGGCAGGCCAGGCGAACGGGCGGCGTGCGATGCGCCACCGAAGAGGATCTGCTTTTCATCGATGTCCCGGGTTGTGCCTTGGCTGATCCGAAGAAGCGTCGTCCGCATGCCACCAGCCGCCACCCAGCGCCTGAAACAGCGCGGCAGTGTCGGCGTAGCGACTGGCCTGCGCCTGCACCAGCGCGATGCGCGCCTGCTGGTAGCCCTGCTCCGCGGAAAGCAGCGACAGATAGCTGGCGTAGCCGGCCTGGTACTGGCGTTGCGACAGGTCCAGGGTGAGCTTCGCGGCCTGCTCCGCGCCGGCCGCGGCTTGCAGACCCTCGGCGTCGTGCTGCAACGCTGACAGCACGTCGGCCACGTTCTGGAACGCGGTCAGTACCGTGCCCCGATACTCCTCGGCGGCCTGCGCATAGGCAGCCTTCGCCGCCCGTTCCTGATGCAGCAGGCTGCCACCCTGGAAGATCGGCGCAGCCAAGTCCGCGCCCACGCTCCAGAAGCCGGTGCCGGACTTGAACAGCTGGTTGATCGCCAGCGCCGTGCTGCCCGCGTTCGCGCTCAGCGAAATGTTCGGCAACCGGTTGGCGATGGCCACGCCGATCTGGGCGCTGGCCGCATGCATGTTCGCTTCGGCCTGGCGCACGTCGGGACGTTGCGCCACCAGCGTCGAAGGCAGGCTCAGCGGCAACGCCTGCGGCAACTGCAGGGCGGCGAGATCGAACGACGGCGACGACGCCTGCTCCGGCAACTGCCCGGCCAGCACCGCCAGCAAGTGGTTCTGCTGCTCCAGCTGGGTCAGCAGCGGTGGCAGGCTCGCCTTGACCTGCGCCAGCTGCGCTTGCTGCGCGGCCAGCTCGAGCCCGCCGGCATAACCCTTGTCCCGCTGGTACTGCAGGATCTGCACCATGTGGGCGTTGATCCCGACCAGTTCGCGCGTCGCCGCGACCTGCGCCCGCAACGACGCCTGCTGCACGGCCGCCGCCACCACGTTGGTGCTCAGCGTGATGCGCGTGGCCAGCATCTGGAAACGCACCGCCTGCTGCTGCGCCTGCAGCGACTCCTGCGTGCGCCGGTTGAGCCCGAACACGTCCGGCACATACGACACGCTGACCTGCGGGGTGAACAGGTTGTACAGAAACGCGTTGTTGCTGGGCACCGGCGCCAGCGCGCCGGGCGGGTCCTGTTCGCGGCTGGCCGACACGCCAGCGCTGACGCTGGGGTAGCGGGCGCCGCGTCCGGCCAGGGTCGTTTCGCGCGCCACGTCCAGCGCGGCCTGCGCCGCCTTGAGGTCGGCGTTGTGCGCCAGCGCCTGTTCGAACAGCGCGTTCAATGCGGTGGAATGGAACAGCGTCCACCACTGCGCGGGAATGTCCGCGCCGGCGACGAAATGTTGCGCCCGGCCGCCGGCCACGTTCGCGCTGGCCGTGCTGGCGGGCAGCGGATCTGCGGCCACGCTGTCCATCTCCGGCGCGGACGGCCGATGAAAGTCCGGCCCCACCGCGCAACCGCCGATCGCCAGTGCGGCGATGGCCGCGACAAGCAGCCGCCCCGGGGAACGCACCCGCCCGAACATCGCAGCCGTCACTTCGACGGCACCGGCAAGCGCTCGAACCACGGATTGTTCATGCGGACGCGTCTGCACGGAAAGATCGGGGCCGCAACGATATAACGTACCAAGCCGTGGCGAAAGCCTGCAAGAAATTACGTCGAATCCGCTTGTCAATTGCGGACCGCCCGCCTAACGTGGCGCATCTCCCGGCCACGACCCGGACCGAGAACCCGCACCATGACGGACCTTGCGTGCCCCGTATCCAATGGCTCCCCGACCTGGGGATGGGTGGATCTGTTCGCCTGGAAGCTGGTGCCGGAACGACTCGGCGGCGGCATACCCTTCATCCAGCGTTTCAAGGATGCGTGGGTCCGGCACAACCGGAAATTGATCACCTCGAACGCGGCGCAATACGCCATGCCAGCCGAACTTCTGGCAGGCGTGTGCTGGATCGAGGTGGGCGGCGATCCCGACTCCATCGATCGGGTGGCCTTCGACGTGCGCTCGTTCGACTGGAGCGGCCCGGACTGGATTGATCGGCACCTCACGGTGACCCATCACCCGGCCAGGACATCGTTCGGCTCGGTCAGCATGCAATTGCGCACGGCATCGCAGACCCTCGGCATGGACCCGGCCCGGATGTCGCACGCACAGTTGAGCAACCTTGCGGACTGCCTGCAGAAGGATGTGTTCAACATCGCACTGGTCGCCCGTCACCTGCGCATGCTCATCGATCACGACGGACTGCAGACGCAGCCGCCCGCGCTGGGCATGGATGAGGTTCGCATTGCAGGAGCCCGCTACAACCGCGGCATCGGCCTGAGCCTGGAGCAGATCCGCAAGAACACCAGCTACGGCGATTTCATCGTGAAGTTCTGGCCCCGCTTCAGCGGCCTGCTCAAGTGAAGCCGGCAACGCCCCGATTTTTCGCCAGAATCGCCGCGTGGGCGTTGTTCGCGTGGGGCGCGCTGGTGTTCCTTGCCCTGCCCGTCCATCGCTACGACTGGATGCAGCAGATGGATCCCTCGATCACCGCGCCGCCGGATGCCGGCTCGGACAACGGCGCGATGTTCGCGCTGCTTCTGCTGGTTGCGATCGTGGTCAGTCAGCTCGCCTTGATGGCGACGGCGAAGTCGCGCCGGGAGAGAGCCATTGCCATAGTGGCTGTCGTCGTCGCCTTCTTGCTGTGGACATCAAGGTATTGGCGCTAGCAGCGTCACCTGTCGGCCACAATGCCCAGACGCACCATGACGCGCGAATGGAAGCGCGCCTGACCGAACACAGCAATTGCGGTTGCAGATGTGGACAAACGATCAATAACGACAGTGTAAAGGTCTGTGGAGACTCCTTGCAGGTCTCCACCGCTCGTTAAAGTATGCGAAGCCATCTTGGGCCACGCGGACGCATTGCGGTGCGGTCCGCTGCCACGATCATGCCTTGACTGCATGCCGGACATAATCGTTCCATCGCTTTGATTCAAGCACTTCGTCATGTGGGATCAGCAAATAGCACCAAGGCTTGGAGCCAACTTGCGCTGCATAGTCCGTGGCATGTCCGCACCAACGCAAGGCTGCTTCGGCCTTGGCGGAGACCTCAATTGAGGTCATGTCGTCCCGAGCTTTGGTTTCCACCATGAAGATGGTGTCAGCCATCTCGGCCACGAAGTCCGGCACGTATTCGGGCTGCTCGATGCCCAGTTTGTAGTAGATCTGGAATTGCCGCTTGGCCGGCTTGAACCACTTGAGCGCATCTCGCTCCAGGATCACGGCAAAGCGCCGCTCGGAGTCCGAATCGAATTTCTGCAACGGGTAAAGGCAGCGGGAAAAGCCGCCAAACAGCATCTGCTTGATCCGCCCCACTTCCTTCGGGGTTTCGCGAAAATGCTGCACCGGCTGGTTTTCCGCGACGGTGTAGGTGCTCGGGCGCAGCCCGGTAAACCCGCGGCTCACCTGAACCTCGTACGAGGTGGCGCGTGTCCAGAAGTGCTTCAGCATCTGCGCGTGAATCTCGCCGGCGATCAACTTGCGGCTGCCATTGAGCACACTGCGCGCCTCGAACTCCGACAGGTAGCTCAACAGGTGCCGCACCATCTGTCCGGCCAAGTCGTACAGCAAGTCGGCGTGGGCCACGTAGTCGATGTCGTCGTAGTCCACCAACGCGTGGACGATGTAATTCTCCAGCCGCTCTTCGTGAAAGCCCTGCTCGGCCTCCATCGTTTCCTGCGCGTTGGTATGGAGGTTCTGGATCACGATCTCGCGCTCGCTCGGCTGCAGGTGCAGCGAAGCAACATCTAACGTGAATGGGTGGAAGCCGGTGCTGACTTCCCCCTTGGGCACTACCGCGATGCGCGGGATGTCGATGGTCTGGTCGATCAGTATCCGCGTGGTCTTAGCCACCACATCGTTCAGATCGATCGCGGGCTCCGGCAACAGCGAGGACTGCATCGGCTTGAGTCGCTCGGCCACCTTGGCGGCAATCTCGCGCTGCACTTCAGGCGTCATCAGTGCACCGCTGGTCGGCACCTCGGCGCCACGCACCTCGTAGGTGCCGATCACATCCATCACCATGCGCGCCGCCCTGCGCTCCGGTTCGGTGGTGAACACGGGCGCTGGCGGCACTTCCGACTGATCGACGCCGACGGCAGGCGGCTGGTGTGTCGGTTCGGCCAATCCCAGCCGCTCGTCAACACTAGCCGGTACCTGCACGCTGGTCTTGCGCTCGTCCCGGCCCTGTGCATCCAGAATGAGCTGCTTCAGGCGAATCGGCGAATCGCCACGATTGGCCTCATCGATGATTTCCTGGAACTTGTCGTGCGCCACGATGTTGAGCCGGTCCACCGCCGCCACCCCGGTGCGCTTGCCGTACGGCAGGCGCAGGCCGCGCCCGATGGATTGCTCGATCAGCGTGCGGGCATTGGCCGCACGCAGCGGCACGATGGTGTACAGGTTGGTGACGTCCCAACCTTCCTTGAGCATGTTCACGTGGATCACGATCTCGGTCGGCTCGTCCACACTCTCCACCGCCAGCAGCCGCGTGATCATCTCCTCCTCGTCCTTGCCGGACTTGCTGGAATCGACCTGGATCACCTTGCCCGCATAGCGACCCTCGAAAAATTCCAGCGACTCCATCCATGCCAGTAACTGACCCGCATGAGTGGTATCGCGGGCGATCACCAGCATGAACGGCTTGACCACCGGCACGTCGTTCTCACGTGCGTAGGTCAGCAGCTCCACCTTGGTCGCCTCGTGCAGGCGCACGCCGTCTTCCAGCTTGATCTTCTCGATCTCTTCCGGCGTGTGCGCCCGCGCATCGAAGTTGCGTTGGGTGACCGCCGCAGGCTCCTTGACGAAGCCGTCGTCCATCGCCCGAGCCAAGGGGTAGTCCATTACCACGTTCTTGAACGGCACCGGCCCGCGGCTGGACTCCACGAACGGCGTTGCCGTCAGCTCCAGCCCGAACAGCGGCTTGAGCTCGTTAATGGACCGCACGCCCGCGCTGGCGCGGTAGCGGTGCGACTCGTCCATCAGCATCACCAGGTCGTCCAGCCCGGCCAGATAGTTGAAGTAGCTGTCGCCAAGCACCTCGCGCATGCGCTTGATGCGCGGCTCCTTGCCACCGCGCACCTCCGAATTGATCTTGGAGATGTTGAAGATGTTGATCGTCACCGGCGACAGCAAACCCAGCGAACTGCCGCGCTCCTCGTAGTTGTCGCCGGTGATGATCTCCGGCGACTGCTGGGCGAACTCGGCAATGCCCTTGAACACGTACTTGGACGTGTTGGGGGTGAAGTCCGCAATCAGCTTGTTGTAGATGGTGAGGTTGGGCGCCAGCACAAAGAAATTGTTGATGCCGTACGCCAAGTGCAGATAGGCGACAAACGCACCCATCAAGCGGGTCTTGCCCACGCCGGTGGCCAGGGCGAAGCACAGCGAGGGAAAGTCGCGCTCGAAATCCTGCAGCGTGGCGAACTCCGTCTTGAGCGTCGCTAGCACCGCATCGAGATCACGCTCGTGCGAGCGCATGCCAGGGGCGGCGTCCAGCGCCTGCGCGAGCCGCGCCAGCGATTCGGCCTGCGGCGGGCGCAGCGACAGCCGCCCGGCCACGTAGTGTTGTGCGCGTGCGCTCATGCCTTGTCCTCCCTGTCACCACCGCCCGCTCTTCCGCCGCGGCTTCTTTTCAGCGCATCCAGCTTTTTGGTAGCCTCGTCGAAATCCCGCTCCACCGCCGACGGCTCGTTGATCCTGCGTTGGCGGAGCCGCTCGAATTGTGTATTGGCGAACTCCAGCGCCTGTTCGTGGCTGATGCGCCCGGCGTGGGTCAGGATCTCCCGATCACTCAGCCGCAAAAAGTCGTCCAGCTTGGTGATCCAGTCGGCCATGGTCATCAGCTTGCGGTTCAATGCCTGCAACTCGGCAAACTCCAGATACGCGGTGACGATGCGGTTCAACGCTTCGAGCTCATCCGCATGCAGATAGCTCTTGGCGACGCGCGCGTCCGCTTTGCGAGGGGCGCTACCCGTCCAGTTGGTCATGCCGCCGTTCGGCTTGTCGCCATCGGCGCGGGCCACGATCAGCTCGGCGGCGGTGTGCCCGTGCGCGGCCCAGTGCATTTTGTTCTGCACCGTGGCAAAGAACTGCTGGCTTGCCTCAGCCGAGGCGTCGTAGTCGACGCTGGTGGCGTAGATCGCCAGCACCTTGCGCCAGAACATCTTCTCCGAGGAGCGGATATCGCGGATCGTCGCCAGCAGATCTTCGAAATAGGCATCGTCCTGACCGCGCTTCAGGCGCTCGGCATCAATGCTGAAACCCTTGACCAGAAACTCGCGCAGGTGCGCCGTGGCCCATTGGCGGAACTGGGTGCCGCGCGGCGAGCGCACCCGGTAACCCACGGCCAGAATGGCGTCGAGGTTGTAGTGCCGCAGGCGTCGCGACACCTGGCGCGCGCCTTCCTGGCGAACTTGTAAGTAATCCTTACAGGTTGCCGCCTCGTCCAGCTCACCCTCGGCGAAGATCGCCTTCAGATGCAAGGTGATGTTCTGCGGCGAGGTGTCGAACAGCTCACCCATCTGCGCCTGGGTCAGCCACACCGAGCCGCCTTCCAGCCGCACCTGAATGCGCGTCTGCGCATCCTCGGTGCGGTAGAGGATCAGCTCGGATGCCGGCGCCTCTTCGTCCTCGGCGCTCATGCTTCGTCCTCAGCCGCCGCGTCGCCGAACAAATCCGGCTCCGCATCGGCCGCACGCTTCGCGCGGCGTTTGACCCCTTTGGATGCCGACGGACCCGGCTCGAGTTCTGGCTCCGCCATCGGCAGATTCGCCACGTTGAGGCTGTAATCGTCATGCCCCCACTCACAGCGGCTCAGCACCATCTTGGGGATCTTCTTCAGCGTCAGGTTGGGCCAGCGCCCCACCGCGGCAGCGGCGGTCACGCCATGGAACGCGGCGCAGCACACCAGCAGGCTGCGCTCGACGCCCACCTCCTCCGCCAGCGCCTCCAGCTGCTCGGCCGACAGGTTCTGCGTGGTGACGCAGATGAAGTCACGCTCGCTGGAATGGCCGTGCTGCCACCACAGCGTTTCCGACGGTGCGTAGGTGAAGCCCTCCAGCTTGCACAAGGCTTCGGCCAGCTGCGTGGCGTTATAGGCCGGGTTCACCACCGGATTGCCCCAGTGGTCGTCGACGATCAGGCTCGGCGCCACCCGGTAATAGCGGAAGCCACCGCCGCCGCGCCAATTCACCGCCTTGCTGATACCACCCTGATCCTCGCCATTGATCACCTTCTTCAGGCGCGGAATGATGTGCGTATGACAGTGCTCGCCCAGCTCCACCATGATCCAGCGCCGGCCCATCTTGTGAGCGACCGCGCCGGTGGTGCCGGAGCCGGCGAAAGAATCGAGGATCAGGTCGCCGGGATTCGTGGCGATATGGATCACGCGATATAGAAGCTCCTCTGGTTTCGGCGTTTCGAAGAAAGCTTTCTCTCCGAACAAGCCCTCCATATGCGCAGAAGCGTGCTGATTGAGACCGCAATCCGACCAGATCGAAGGGGCTGTCATCCCCTGCTTTGTTTCAAACTTGAAGAGCTTACGCATGGGGGTCGAAGCTGTACCCTTCGCGCCCCAAAACAGACGACCATCAGCCTGAAGTCGCTCCATCTCTTCTTTACGATGACGCCAGCAAGTTCCTTCACGTGGCCAAACATCCTTGCCGGTGTAAGGATTACGAATTGGATAAAAAAGGCTCTCTACGTATCGCCCACCCTTGCCGTTGGCTGTGGTATCGATCTTGCGGAAAGCACCTCGATGATCGGGCCCACTAGGTTCAGTGAAGACTTGGTACTGCGCGTCGGCCTTTTCCGTCCGCGGCATTAAATTAAATGCTTCCTCAGCCGCGGTCTTCTTGCTATTTCCCGAACGAGTCTTGGCCCACACCAAAACGTGGTCATGTATGGAACCAATTTTTCGATCATTGGGCGGTCCGTCGCGTTTTTGCCAAGACAAATCAGCGACAAAGCAACTGCGCCCGAACACCTCGTCGCCAAGCACTTTTAAGTAGTGCGCCTCGTTGTCATCGATGGTTATCCAAAGTGAACCGTCGTCGCGTAGCAGGTTACGAATGATTTCTAGGCGATCTCGGATAAGAGACAGCCAAATTGAATGCTCCAACCCATCGTCATACTGAGCGAACGCGCTACCCGTGTTGTACGGCGGATCGATAAAGACACACTTCACCTTGCCGGCGAACTCCTGCTCCAGCGCCTTCAGCGCCAGCAGGTTGTCGCCGAAGATCAGTCTGTTGTCGAACAAGTCATCCTCGCTCACTCGCTGCGCCGCGTGATACGACCGCTCCGGCTCCTCCAGCAGAATCCGCGGCTCCAGCTTCGGCCGCCTCTCCTTGCCGATCCAGGTGAGTTCCAGTTTTTGCTTGTTTACTGCCATGTCTCAACTCGGTTTCTGAAGTGGGTGCAAACGGCGCGTCTCGCCGCTTGTCGCCCAGTAACTGCCTGATTTGTTGCTTCGCGGCCAGCCGGCTTCGGGATCGACAAGCGCCTCGGCCAGTGCCAGCACCTCGCCAGCGAACATCATCGCATCGTTGTCGGGCAGGCCGAACGACGCGGTGTTGAAGTGGCAGCCAAAAACGTTTCTCGCCTGGGCGATGCTCTCCAGCTTGTCCAGATGGGCAGCAAGCGGCCTGGCGGTGTAGGTAACGGCGCCCAAGGCATCCTCTTCTCGATGCTCGACGCACAGTGCCGACCTCAGTTTCTTGTCCACCGCCGGCAGTAGATCACCCAGCGTGTAGTTGCCATCCAGCCGGCGCGCCACGCGGCAGCCGTAAAGCAGGGTCAGGAAATCCAGTACGGCCTCGAGCACCACTCCCGCCTTTGAGCAGACCACCTGCACATCCGGGCGCGACTCGGCCAGGGCGAGCCGCAGCTTCTCGATATCGGGCACGCTCTTGGTGAGCGAAATGCCCTTATCCATGGACCAGCGCGTCAACTCCACGAACTGGCACTGGCCGTTCCTCAAGAAGCCCCAGCGGTACTTCTGGCGCCATGGGCCGTAGTGGGTGGCTATCACGCAATGCCTGAAACGTTTCGCTTCGTCATAAAGCATGTCGATAACCCGGTCCACGTGCGGCTCATCCACACTGCCCAGAACGTCGTCCAGCACCAGAATGGTCTCCGCGGGGAGCTCCCGCTCGGCCAAGGCGAGGAAGACACACAACCCGAGCGTGTCCAGATGCGAATCGCTGAAGTACGCTTGCGGCGGTGCATTGTGCATGCCGCCAAAGTCGGTCGATATTTCCAGGGACGCACGCTTGGCGGCGTCCAGTTCCAGGCTGATCTTGTTGAGCCCCTCGCCAGGATGCACGAGGTCGTACAACTCGCCGACGCGTGTCGCGATGGCGGCGAGAATTCCATCGGTAAATTTCTTGCGCTCCTGCTCGACCACGGCCAGCGTACGCTGAAGTGCCGGCAGAAGCGTCTCAAGCTCTCCTGCCAACTGCTCGTTCAACTCCAGCGCTTCGAGCGAGGTGCGCAACGTGGTGACGAACTTCTTCGCATCCACGCACTCATCCGACGCCTCGCGCCATTGAGCGACAAGCGCAGCTTGGTCATCCAGCCATGTCTGCCACTGCGCCAGATCGGCAGGAACAGGGAATGCGGGGCAGGCTGTACCGGCAGGTAGTTCGTTGTGCTTGCAGCTGGCCTCCAGTGCCGCCGCGTCATTTCGAGCGGATTGTTCCAGATCGGTGATGCGCTGCATCGCCTGCTGGACCTCACGCTCCTTGGCGTCGACCTGGCTTTTCGATTCCTTCAGCTTGCCTGCCAGATGCTGCGCATTGACACGCCGATCCACTTCGGCGGCTAGTCCAGCCGCCTTTTCACTGCTTTCGCAAAGGGGGCAAACGGCGGGGTCCGGGTGCTGTCTAAAATGACGTTGCGCCGCCTGCAGGATGTCCAGCACGGCAAGATAGTCGCTGGCGGCCTCCTCGTTGATTGCAGCCAGCGCGGCCTTTGCCCTGACCAGCTCGTCTGACGCTGCCTTCAGTTTGCCGGCGAGCATTTGGTGCTTTAGTGGAAATTTTGAAACCGGCTCCCATGTGGCAATTAGGCCGTCTATCGCCACTCTGCGTCGATCAATGTCGGCGGGGTCCTTCTGAATCTCAAGCCCAGCCCACGCGCGTGCATCGGCCAAGGGCTTGCCTGCGGCCAGCCAAAATCGCTCGATCTGCTCCCGATTTTCGTTCACCCGCGTCAGCGCTGTCTGCTGTTCTCGCACGACCTCCAGGATCAGCTTCCGGAGGCTGCTTTCGGAGTCCTCCACACCCGAGACATCGATGAACCGACTGATGGCGCCATAGCGTTCGGCGGGTTTGGCCTCCACTAGGCCAAGTATCTGGCTCCTGCGCAGCACTTCTACGCTCGGCCTGTGCTCATCCGGGATTACAACCACATCCTTTTTACCGATCGTAGCAGTGCAGTCACCCGATGACGTAGACAGGGATACTTTGATATCAATCGGCAGCTTGCCGACTGACTGCCAGTAACGCTTGGTCGTCCCTAAGCCACGGCCGTCCAACGACCCGACGTTGCCGTTGCCCAATAGATCGAAGGCATCGCACAGAGTGGATTTTCCGGTGCCGTTCTCACCGTAGACGATGGTGAGCTTCTTGCCCTTTTCGAATGAAAAGGAAAACGGCACAACAGAGCCACGGAGGTGTTCTACCGTCAGCTGAAGCAGCGCGCCGGCGCTCACAGGCTCACCTCTTTCGCGGCGGCCTTCTCAGCGATAAGGCGCCAGTCTTCGGCCTTCATTTTCCCGGAGGCCAGTTTGGCTTCGTAGCGCTGCGCATCTTCCGGCAGGAATAGCCCCTGCTCGACCAGCACTGGCATTACCTTCCCTGCAAGCTCTTCCGATAGCGTTTTCACGATCCTTCCCCTGTTTCCATGTGACCGGCGATTCACTCCAAACCTAGCGCAGCTCCCATGCGACGAGAAACGACAGTTCCTGGGTCACTTTCTGCTGCATCTGCTCTTCCAACTGCTCGATCAGCGCATTGCGCCGCGCTTCCACTTCATCCTGCCGTTGGAACAGCTCACGCCGCAGCTTGCTGCGCTTCCCTTCCAGCTCACGCTGCGCCTTCTGCTGTACCAGCTTCTGCTCCAGCGTAGCGGCAATCGCAGCATGGCGTCGGGTCTCCTTGATCTGTACATCGACGGCCTTGATCTCCTGCTCAAGCCCCAGTTTCAGATCATCCGCCCATGCATCGAGCTTCTCTACTTCCTGCCCGAAATAGCCGAGGTTGCGCTCACTGATACCCTGCATCAGCGCGTGCGTGCGACGCTCGACCTCCAGGTCGAGTGCTGCGTCGCCCGGACCGAACAGGCCCGCCGGCTTCATCTCCGCCGGGAGCCGCAACAGCTTTTCCGGGTCGCCCTCCTCCAGCGCCACGCCGCCGGCGGTCACCGCCGCCACGACCAGGTGAGCCTCTTCGCGGCCGAGCGCCGTGACGCTGACACGGTGAACGCTGAGCCAACCGCTCTTGCCGCGAAACGGCTCCAGCGTGGTAATCCGTTTGCCGTAAGCGTCGTAGTCGAACACCAGGTGGGCGCCCTCCAGCTCTCGCTGTTTGGCTCGATCGATCAGCCATTCGGCCAACGGGTGCCCGAGGCGATACAGATGGGCCTCGCCGCTGCGACGGGGTAATTCGTAGCGCCCTAGTTCCACGCCGCGCAGATTGGCATCGGGCAACTGACGTAACACGAATCCACCCGCTTCGAAGTTGGCGCATTCGGCCAGTTCGGACTCAGTAAGCGCCATCAGCATCTGGCCGTAACGATCCAGCGTGTTGGTGCTGTCCTCGGCACGCAGGCGCAGCTTGTCGTGGACGTCTTCGTCGAAGTTTTCCAGCAGGATCTGGCGCGTCCTGACCATCTGCTCGTTGATCTCGCTCGAGAGATCGAGCTGCAGCTGTTCGAAGCTGGCGCGGATGGCCTCCGGCTCGCGGCAGTTCCGGTAGATGTCGGCAATGCGACGCTCGAAATCTACGCCTGAGCCGATGGCCCCAAGCACCTCGTCGCTGGCACCGAACACACCTTCGAACAACTGGAACTTGCGCGACAACAGCTCGTAGACGCGCGCGTCGGCCTCGTTGGAGCGATCGACGAAGTTGACCACCACCACATCGTGCTTTTGCCCGTAGCGATGGCAACGACCGATGCGCTGTTCGATGCGCTGCGGATTCCACGGCAAGTCGTAGTTGATGACCAACGAGCAGAACTGCAGGTTGATGCCTTCGGCACCCGCTTCGGTGGCGATCATCATGGTGCCATTGTCGCGGAAGTGCTCGACCAGGGCGGCGCGGGTGTCGGCGGTGCGTGACCCGGTGATCTTGTCGGTGCCCTGGTGGCGATCGAGCCATGCCTTGTAGATTGCCTTGGCGCGGGAGTCGCTGTTGGTGCCGTTGAACAGCACGATGCCGTCGCCGTAGGGCGTATCGGCGAGCAGCGACAGCAGATAGTCCTGAGTTTTGCGCGACTCGGTGAAGATGATCGCCTTGCGCGCAGCGCCCAACCGATTCAGTTCGGCGAAGGCCTTGTCCAGCGCGATGAGCAACGCCCGGCCCTTGGCGTTTTCGCGGATGCCGGTGGCCAGTGACTTGAAATGGCGCAGCTCGGCCATCTCGCTGGCGATGGCTTCGCGCTCCTGCACGGACGGCGGCGCCTCGCTGACGCCATCCGTGCTCCACTCGTCGGCGGTCTCGTCAAGCGACTCGTAGTCCTGATCCAGGGCTTCGCTCAAATCGACTTCAGGCGCCTCGTCCAGCACGCCCTGCAGCCGATTAGCCATAGTATCGAGCGCACCGGCAATAGCATGGGATGACGAGGCCAGCAATTTCCACAGCACTAGCGAAATCAGCTGGCGCTGGCCGTCCGGCAACGCTTTCAGGCTGGGGCGGCGCAGGTAGTCCCCCACGAGACGAGAGAGCTCCTGCTCACCCACCGACGGGGTGAACTCCTGCAGGATCGCGCGCCGCGCGGTGTAGGACACGTATTGCTGCACTTGCCTGCGCAGCGTGCGCTTGCAAACACTGCCGAGACGACTGCGTAGGCTGGCCAGTGCACCTTCACTGGGCTGGCTGAATTGCGAGCGAAAGCTGTCGAGATCACCGAAGACACGGTCGTCGATCATGCTGACCAGGCCGTACAGCTCCAGCAGGGTGTTTTGCAGCGGCGTGGCAGTGAGCAACACCTTGGCCCGCACATGCGTCAGCGCGTCCTTGATGGTACGGGCGATCACATTGCCTTTCTTGTAGACGTTGCGCAGGCGATGTGCCTCGTCCATCACTACCAGATCCCAACCGATGGCGGCGATGTCGTCCGCCTTGGACTTGGCGAACTGGTATGAGCAGATGACAAGACGATCAGGCGAATCGAACGGACTTTGGGCCGTCTGCTTGCGCATGGCGCTATAGTTCTTGCTCTCCAGCAGTATGCCGTCGAGCGCAAATTTCTCCTGCAGCTCCTGATGCCACTGCTTGCGCAGGTTGGCAGGCACGATGATCAGGATGCGGCGACGACGCTCAGCCCAGCATTGGGAGATGACAAGCCCGGCCTCGATAGTTTTCCCCAGCCCCACCTCATCGGCCAGGATCACCCCCTGCGACAGCGGGTTCTGGCAGGCGAACAGTGCGGCATCGACCTGATGCGGGTTCAGATCGACGCTGGCGTCGAACAGCGACTGGGAAATACCGCCGATGCCGTCGGCATCCTCACGGCTGGTCAGTGCGTGAGCATAGTAATTGGCTTGGTGAGGCGTGATCTGCATATTTTCTTATCGCCTTCCCAGTCAAAAATGGGCTTTCCTCGCATCCATCGGTAACGAGCGACTTCTGAAAAACTATAGCCCTTTCGCCGCCTGCGCCACCGCGCGGAACAGTGCGCGACCCTTGTTCATCGTCTCTTCCCACTCCGCCGCGGGGTCGGAGTCGTAGACGATGCCGGCGCCCGCCTGCACGTGCAGGCGGCCGTTCTGGATCACCGCGGTGCGGATCGCGATGGCGGTGTCGGCGTCGCCCCACCAGCCGATCCAGCCGATCGCGCCGGCGTAGATGTTGCGCTTGTACGGCTCCAGTTCCTGGATGATCTCCAGCGCGCGGATCTTCGGCGCGCCGCTGAGCGTGCCGGCCGGGAAGGTGGCTTTCAGCACGTCCATGTAACTCAGGTTCGGCTTCGCCGTGCCCTGCACCTGCGAGACGATGTGCATCACGTGCGAGTAGCGCTCGATCACGAACGATTCGCTGACTTCCACCGTGCCGTTCTCGCTGATCCGGCCGATGTCGTTGCGGCCCAGGTCGATCAGCATCACGTGCTCGGCGCGTTCCTTGGGATCGGCCAGCAGCTCGGCTTCCAGCGCCTGGTCCTCCTCTTCGGTGGCGCCGCGCTTGCGCGTGCCGGCCAGCGGACGCACCACCACCTTGCCGTCCTTCAGCCGGGCGAGGATTTCCGGCGAGGAACCCACGATCTGGGTATCGCCCAGGTCGACGAAGTACATATACGGCGACGGGTTCAGCGCGCGCAACGCGCGGTACACGTCGACCGGTCGCGCGTTGAAACCCACGCTGAGCCGCTGCGACGGCACCACCTGGAAAATGTCACCGGCGCGGATGTATTCCTTGGCCTTCTCGACCATCGCCTCGAACTCCTCCTTCGTGAAGGAGGATTTGAAATCGCCCTCGTCCAGCGCGACCGACTGGGTCAGCTGGGGGTACGACGCGCCGCCCTGGCGCAGCCGGTAGACCAGCGCATCGAGCCGGCGCTGCGCCTCGGCGTACGCCTGCGGCTGCGACGGATCGGCGTGCACGATCAGGTACAGCCGGCCCTTGAGGTTGTCGAATACCGCCACTTCCTCGGCCAGCATCAGCAGCACGTCGGGCGTGCCCAGCTCGTCGGCACGATCCCACTGGGCGAGCCGGGGCTCGATGTAGCCGATCGTCTCGAAGCCGAAGTAGCCGACCAGGCCGCCCGAGAACGCGGGCAGCTGCGGCAGCCGCGGCACGTCGTACTGCGCGCGCAGCTTCTCGATCTCGCCCAGCGGATCGTCGAGGTGGCGACGTTCGGTGACCTCGCCGGAGTCCTCGACCTCCAGCTCGTGGCCGCGCAGGCGATACACCCGCTTCGCCGGCAGGCCGATGATCGAATAACGTCCCCAGGTGGCGCCGCCCTCGACCGATTCGAACAGGAAGGTGTACGGGCCATCGGCCAGTTTCAGGTACACCGACAGCGGCGTGTCGAGGTCGGAAAACACCTCGCGCACCAGCGGTATGCGCGTGTGGCCTTGGGCAACCAGCGCGTCGAATTCGTCCCGGCTGATTTTGTCTGGGGAGATCACGTGCTCAATCCGTGGTTGGCAGGATCGCCGATTGTAGGGCAGAGCCGGCGACAGCGTGAACGAACGGCGCGGTTCACAACCGCGGCCGCGGCATTCCGTGCAGGCGCAGCGAGAACGCCACGCCGCTGCCGTCGTCGAGGTTGCGTGCGCTGGCCACGCCGCCGTGGCGTTCGGCGACCAGGCGCACCACGTACAGACCCAGGCCCAGATGCGGCGCGTCGCCGGGGGTGGCCTTGTCGCGCAGGCTGACCAGCGAGTCGAACAGCCGGCCCTGCATCGCGGCCGGCAGCGGCGGGCCCTGGTTGGCCAGCTCGATCTCGGCGCCGTCGGGCGTGGCGGCAAGGCTCAGGCGCAACCAGCCGTCGGGCGGGGTGAACGACAGCGCGTTGTCGAGCAGCTTGTCCAGCGCCTGGGCGATCAGCTCGGGCGCGCAGTGCAGGTTGATCGCGCCGGTCGGGAGTTCGCAGGCCAGGCGGCGCGTTCCGATCAGCGGCCGGTAGGCCTCGGCGCAACCGCGCACCACCTCGCGCAAGTCGACATCTTCCGGCTCCGCCGCGGTGATCGAACGCTCCATCCGGCTCGACTCGCTCATCGCGCGCACCAGCGCGCCCAGCCGCGCCACGCCGTCGCGGGCGCGCGCCAGGTAGGGCTGCGCGTCGGCGGGCAGGCGGTCCTGCGCCTGCAGGGCGTGTTCGAGGTTGTCCAGCGAGGACTTCACGATGGCCAGCGGCGTGTTCAGTTCGTGCGAGAGTTTCGAGGCCAGCGTGCGCAGGTAGTCGGTATAGCTGCCGACCACCTCGAACAGCCGCTCGAAGCTGCGGGCCAGGTCGCCGATCTCGTCCGGCGCGTCGGTCATCGGGAACTTGCCGCTGTCGAAAAGGCCGTCCAGACGTCCGTCGTTGAACTGGGCGCGCTCGGCCGCGTTGCGCAGCCGGCCCAGTCGCAGGCTCAGCCGCGTGGCGAACCACAGCAGGATGCCGCCGGCCACCAGCAGTACGCCGAAACTGGTCAGCAACAGCCCGAGCAGGGCGCGGTTGGCCAGCAGCGGCACGGTGCGGCTGGGCTGTTCCAGCAGCAGCACGCCATCGACCTTGCCGGCCCGCTCGATCGGTACCGCGGCGGCCAGCACCACGCTGCCGCGCTCCTCGCCGCTGCGCCACACTGTGGCAGGCTGTCCGCCCGCGGCGCGGCGCACTTCACCGCTGTCCAGCCGCGGCACGTCCTGCGCCCACAGGTTGGCATCCTCCAGCCGGTTGGCCAGCAGCGAGCGATAGACCAGCGCGGCGAACCAGCCCGGCTGGCCATCGCTGCCCGGCAAGGTGTTCAACCTTCCGCTGCGCCCCAGCAGCCAGCCCTGCGGCGCCAGCACGCGCGCCTGCACCTGGTCGGGCACCAGTTGGGCCAGTTCGCCGGACAACTTGTCCGAGTAGTCGAGCAGCGGGCGCGTGTCGGCTGCCATGCGGTCGCCGCCGGCCGTCGCGTCGTAGATGCCGACGCCGAGGCGGCGCAAGGCGAGGCTGCGTGGCAACCGCAGTTCGACGCGGTAGCCGCTGCCATCCTCCTGCCATTGCGCGGGGATCATTTCGGGCAGGCCGTCGACCGGCGGATCGAGCGGACGCGCCGCCAGCGCACCGGGCGCCGCGCTGGCCACCAGGTAGCGGCGCTGGCCGTTCGCATTGCCCAGCGCCAGGATCAGGTGGTCGGCCGCCAGCGCGTTCGCATCATCGGCATCGGCGCGCGTGCGACGGGTGTCGCGCACGTCGGCATACAGGTACAGCCAGTCCTCGTCGCCCGCCAGCAGCAGTTTGCCGTGCGACCCCAGCGACTGGCTCCACGGCGTCAGCGGCGCCCAGTCGTCGCCGTAGCCGTCGACGGTAATCGGTTGCGCGCTCGATTCCACGTACCAGTTGCTGGCGCTCACCGGCGGCAGCGCGCCGGTCACCACCAGGCTGCGCGCCACCGCATTGGCCGAAGCCAGCAGGGCCTGCGCCTGGCCCTCGCGCAGCAGCGTTTCCATCTGCCGCACGTACAGCCAGCCTGCGATCGGCAGGGCCAGCGTGCACAGCGCGACCAGCAGCAGTTTGCGGCGCAGGCTCATCGGAGCGGTCGATCAGGGCGAGGAAGATCAGGGCGAGGAAGATCAGGGCGCATGCGTGGCCGGCGCCGCGGTGTCCTTCATCCAGCGGCTGGCCACCACCACGCGCATGAAGTCATCGAGCAGCGCCTGGCGCGCGGGATCGGCATCGTCGAAGGCCATCGACCAGCTCAGCCGCACGCCGCTGGCGGCGCCGGGGTCGCAGAACACCAGCACGTCGTCGACGTGGTCGCTGCCTTCGTACACCGAAGCCTCGCACGGCATCGCCGGATGGCGCACGACGAAGGTGGAGGTCTTGCCGGCCGGGTCGTGCTGCAGGTAGCGCTTGCGATCGGCCTGCACTTCATCGGCCAGCGTGCCCAGCTCGCGCGGCCACACGTTGAGCACCATCACCCGCTGCGGCTTGCCGCTCCATTCGCCCTGGTACAGCACCGCATTGACGCCGATGGCGCGGGCGTAGGTGCAGCAGTCGCGCGTCCAGCCGGCCGGTGTGGCCACGCTGATCGCCCATGCGGGAGCGCTGCCGTCGCGGGCGCCGCGGGCCAGCACGTCATCCATCGGCGTGGCGGCTTGCGCCAGCGTGGCCCATCCGCACAACGCCACGACCAGCCATGCGCCACGCGTCACGGCTTCCACCGGTAGCCCACGCCGTGCACGGTCTCGATCGCGTCGAACTCCGGCGCCACCGCGATGAACTTCTTGCGGATGCGCTTGATGTGCGAGGTGATGGTGGCATCGTCCACGACGAGTTCCGCCTCGCGCATCAGCTGGTCGCGGTTCTTCACGTGGCCGGGGAAGCGGATCAACGTGTGCACCATCCAGAACTCGGTGACGGTGAGCGGGATCTCCTCGTCGTTCCAGGTGATCCGCATGCGCTCGGATTCCAGCTTCAGCGGGCCGTGCTCGATCACCGTCTCGCTGGAAGCCGGCGCCTTCAGCGATTCGATGCGGCGGAACAGCGCGGCGATGCGCGCGGCCAGCTGGTGCAGGCTGGTGTCCTTGCTGAGGTAGTCGTCGGCGCCCAGGCGCAGGCCGGAGATCACGTCGAAATCCGAATCGCGCGCGGTGAGGAAGATCAGCGGCAGCGTCGAGGATTTCGCGCGCAGCTCGCGGCACAGGTCGAAACCGCCTTCCGGCTCGTCGCCCAGGCCGATGTCGATGATCACCAGCTCGGGCAGCTTCATCGCGAATGCGCTGGACGCCTCCTGGCGCGAGCCGTAGCCCCGCGCGTCGTAGCCGAAGCGGTTCAGCGCCTCGACGTAGTTGGCGCGGATCAACGGTTCGTCTTCGACGATGGCAATGCTGCGGCCCATGATGCGTTCCCTTCGAATGGTGGGCGCAGCGTGCTATGCGAAGCACCCGGACGCAAGCCATCGGCGACGAATGCCCGCGTTTTGCCACAAGCGAACGGCAAACCGGCCGCTCGCCGCCGCCGCACGCGCCGCCACCGGCGTTTTGATGGAGTCGTCCCCCCGACGAGAAAACTCATGAAACTCGATACCGACCCGCGCGACGCGAATGCCGAACTGCACGGCTTCGAACCGCTGCGCATCACCCTGGCGCTGGGCGCCCTGCTGCTGGGCCTGCTGCTCGGCGTCTGATGCTCCACCCCTGATTCGGGAGACTGTCATGACCCTCCACCGATTCCCCCTGTTCCGCCTGCTTCCGCCCGCCGTGGAAGGCACTGGCACGTTCGCTGCGCAGGGAAGCGCAGCGGGCGTTGGCCAGGACGAGCCCGACGCGGACTGGCAGCCGCTTTAGTTCCGACCTCCCCCGTTCCGTCCTCCATGGTGGTTCCTTGTCCCCTCCTCGCGAGGGGATTTTTTTGTCCGTAGCGCCTGCCATCGTTCTGCCCCGATTGCGCCGCAAGCCGCCGCATTCCCGACGCGGCCCGCGCCGCGCCGGATGCGGCAATGCAGCCGTAGCACCCGCCAACAACCCCGCCAACGACCAAGGGACGGCCATGCGCGCATCATCCAGACTCTTCTTTCACCTGCTGCTGTTCGCCGGGCTGCTGTTCGCCGGGCCCTCGTTCGGGCTCGCCGCGCACGCCACCGAACCGGGCAGCGGCGAGCTGCGCTGGCGCGATGCCAGCGGCCAGTTGCAGGCGCTTGCCAGTCTCGACACCGATGTCGAGTACAAGGTCAGCGGGCTGGTTGCCGAAGTCCAGCTGCGCCAGCAGTTCCGCAACAGCGGCAAGGACTGGCTGGAGGCGCAGTACCTGCTGCCGCTGCCCGACGGTGCGGCGGTGTATTCGATGTCGCTGGAGATCGGCGAACGCCGCGTCGTGGCCGACATCCAGCGCAAGGAAGCGGCGAAGAAGGTGTTCGAACAGGCCCGCAACAGCGGCAAGCGCGCGGCCCTGGTCGAGGCCGACGAGGGCAACCTGTTCCGCACCGCGGTGACCAACGTGGCGCCGGGCGAAACGGTGACGATCGTGCTGCGCTACTGGCAGCGCGTCGACTACAGCGCGGGCAGGTTCTCGCTGCGCTTTCCGCTGACCTTCACCCCGCGCTACCACATGCGCGACGGCGCCCGGCCCGGCGACGCCGGCATCGACACGCCGCAGGTGTTTGCCGACGACAACGCGCAGGCGCCGCTGCGCACGCACATCGCGGTGCAGCTGGATGCCGGCGTGCCACTGGCCAGCGTGGACAGCTCCAGTCACGCGATCATCAGCACGCGGCACGACCAGCGCTGGGACATCCGCCTGCGCGACGCCAGCGTGCTGCCGGACCGCGACTTCATGCTGAGCTGGCAGCCGCAGCCGCAAACCCAGCCCAACGTGGCCAGCTTCCGCCAGGACATCGACGGCGCCCATTACACGATGCTGATGCTGATGCCGCCGCAGCAACAGGCGCAGCGCCTGCCGCGCGAGCTGATCCTGATCATCGACACCTCCGGCTCGATGGGCGGCGAATCGATCCGCCAGGCGCGCGCGGCGCTGGACCTGGCGCTGAGCCAGCTGCAGCCGGGCGACCGCTTCAACGTGGCCGAATTCAATTCGACACTGAACCCGTGGTCCAGCGAAGCGGTGGCCGCCACGCCCGAGGCGTTGCAGAAAGCCCGCGCCTGGGTCGACCAGTTGCAGGCCAACGGCGGCACCGAGATGGCGCCGGCGCTGCGCTTCGCGCTGGCCGGCCACGCGCCGCCCGGCTACGTGCGCCAGGTGCTGTTCGCCACCGACGGCGCGGTCGACGATCCGAACGGCCTGATGCAGTTGATCGACGAGCAGCTGGGTGATTCGCGACTGTTCCCGATCGGCATCGGCAATGCGCCGAACGCGGGCTTCCTGCAGGCCGCCGCGCGTCATGGCCGCGGCAGCGAAACCCTGGTCACCGACACCGGCAACGTGGGCAAGGCGATGGTCAGCCTGCTGGCCCGGCTGGACCACCCTGCCCTGCGCGACCTCAAGGTGGACTGGCCGGCCGGCAGCGACGTCTATCCGCGGCAGTTGCCCGACCTGTACCTGGGCGAGCCGCTGCTGGTCACCGCCAGGCTGGCCGCGCCGGTCGACCGCGTGCAGGTGCACGGCCAGCTGGCCGAGCAGGCGTGGACGGTGCCCGCGGATCTGTCCGCCGCCAGGCCGGCCGCGGGACTGGATCGGCTGTGGGCGCAGTCGCGCATCGCCGACCTGTCCGACCAGCTGGCCCGCGGCGGCGATGCGCCGGAGCTGGTCGAGGCGATCACCCGCACCGCGCTGGACGCCCATCTGGTCAGCGCCTATACCAGCCTGGTGGCGGTGGACCAGACCCCGGCGCGCAGCGCCGATGCCGCACTGAAGCACCAGCAGATTCCCAACGTGATGCCCGTCGGCACCCACTTCGCGCAAACCGCCACGGCGGCCGAGCTGGAACTCTGGCTGGCCCTGCTGGCGCTGCTGCTGGCGGCGCTGGCGTGGTGGCGGCAACGGGCATGCCGATGATCCGGCAGCGGGCATGGCGCGCGCTGATGTTCGGCGCGCTGATGCTGGCCGCGGGACTGGGCCTGGACGGCGTCTGGATTCACGCCAAGGCCGCGCTGGCACAGCTGCTGCTGGAGCGGGCTTGGACGCGCTCCGATCACGGACGGATCTCCCAGCGGCCGTGGCCGTGGGCCGACATCGCCCCGCTGGCGCGGCTGCGCGTACCGCGCCTGCATCAGGACCTGATCGTGCTGGATGGCGACAGCGGCCAGGCGCTGGCGTTCGGCCCGGGCTGGAGTACCGGCGGCGCGCGCCCGGGCGCCGCGGGACTCGGCGTGATCAGCGCGCATCGCGACACCCAGTTCCGCTTCCTGCCCTCGCTGCGCCCGGGCGACCGGCTGGCCCTGGACGGCCCGCGCGGCAGCAGCGACTACGTGGTGACGGACAGCCGCGTCATCGACAGTCGGCAGGCGCGCGTTCCGCCCCGCGACAGCATGGACGGGCTGTGGCTGGTCACCTGCTATCCGTTCGATGCGGTGGTTCCGGGCGGCCCGCTGCGCTACGTGGTGCAGGCGCGCCGGCTGAAACTGAATGACGGCGCGGCGGTTTCGCCCCGCATCGCGGGAACCAAAGCCGACCAGCCCGGTCAGAACTTGTGATTGGTGCGGTTCCTTGCCGTGGAACGTGCCGGCACGGCGTGAGTCCCTCCCCATAGTGGCCGTGCCGGCACACCAATCATGGTGTTTCCTCTCACGTCTCCGACGACGTTTATCCCGGCGCAGCCGTTCACTGCGTCGGGATTTTTATGTGCGCGATCCGGCAATCGCCCGGTGCATGGCCTCGATCTCGGCGCGATAGTCCGCGGCGTGGAAGATCGCCGAGCCGGCCACGAAGGTGTCGGCGCCGGCGGCGGCGATCGCACCGATGTTCTGCGCGGTGACACCGCCATCCACTTCGAGCCGGATGTCGCGGCCGCTGGCCTCGATCCGCTCGCGCACCTGGCGCAGCTTGTCCAGCGTGCCGGGGATGAATTTCTGGCCGCCGAAACCCGGGTTCACCGACATGATCAGGATCATGTCGAGCTTGTCCATCACGTAGTCGAGATGATCCAGCGGCGTGGCCGGATTGAACACCAGGCCGGCCTGGCAACCGGATTCCCTGATCAGGCCGAGCGTGCGGTCGATGTGTTCGCTGGCCTCCGGATGGAAGCTGATCAGGCTGGCGCCGGCCTTGGCGAAGTCCGGCACGATGCGGTCCACCGGCTTGACCATCAGATGCACGTCGATCGGCGCGGTGATGCCGAACTTGCGCAGCGACTGCAGCACCATCGGCCCGATCGTGAGATTCGGCACGTAATGGTTGTCCATCACGTCGAAGTGCACCCAGTCGGCACCGGCTGCCAGCGCCGCGGCGGTGTCCTCGCCGAGCCGCGCGAAATCGGCGGCGAGGATGGAGGGGGCGATGATGGGGGATTGCTTGGGCATGGTAGTTGCCGGAATGAGGGTAAGTACGGAGTGCAAAGTCTGCCACGACATGGCCGTCTGGCTCCTCCACCTGCGCAGCAGGGAGAGGTTGGCGACCGAAAGAAGTCCTTCAGGTGAGGGGGCGCGCTTTTGACTTGAAGATCAAGAGCGACCCCACCCCGGCCCTCCCCTGCAGGCAGGGGAGGGAGAACATCTCACTTTATTTGAACCCGCGCTGCTCTTTGATCCGGTCGTACGCCGCATTGATCTCGCTGGCGCGCGATTCGGCGCGCTTGCGCATGTCTTCGGGCAGGTCGCCGAGGCGGTCGGGGTGGTGTTCGGAGATCAGCTTGCGGTAGGCGCGCTTGATCGCGCGTTCGTCGGCGTTGCGGTCGATGCCCAGCACCGCGTACGGGTCCGGCCCCTGCGGGGTGCGCTGCGGCGGCACGTAGCCACCGCCGCTGCCGTAATGCTGGTTGCCGCCGCGCGGACCGCCGGGGCCGGCATTCCACGCGTAGCCCTTCATCGCCATCAGCGCCATCAGCTCCATGTCGCTGATGCGCAGGGCGAAGGCAAGCTGGCGCAGGATCGACATCTTCTCCGGCGGCGGATTGCCTTCGGCCAGCACCGTCTCGATCACCACGTCGAGCACGGGGAAGGCATGGTCGCGACGCAGGCCGACCCAGTTGCGCAACTCGGCGATGGTGCGAGTGACGTCGAACTCCGGCTGTTTGCCCACGTTGAAACTGACCACCGCCTGCTTGCGCAGCTCGGCATCCAGGTTCATTCGCGTCATCAGCCGTTCGGCGATCGCGATCTCCTGCTCCGACACGCGGCCGTCGGACTTCGCCACCGCGCCCAGCAGGGTGAACAGCGGGCCCACGAAACCGCCGGCTTCCGGCGTGGCGTTCTTGCGCTGGCTGTAGCGCATGTTGTCGAAGATGAAACCGAGCACCGCGCCGGTGACCGCACCGGGCAGGTGGCCGATGATCAGTCCGAAGAACGCGAACCACAGCGTATAAGTGAAGCTCATGGCTGCCCTTGCGGTTGGGCTTGCGGTTGGGGAAGCTGCGCGCTGTACCAGCGCGCCAGCGCGTCGAGCTCGGCGTCGCTGACCGGGCCGATCGCGGCGCGCATCACCGGGATGTTGCGGCGGCCGTCGCGGTACTGCTTCAGCGCGTCGCGCAGATAGTCCAGCCGCTGCCCGGCCAGGTTCGGCACGCCGGGCATGCTGGCGTGGCCGTCGGCACCGTGGCAAGCGGCACACAGACCGAGCCGGGCCGGGGCTGCCGGCGTGCCGGCGTGGAGCGTGGGGGCGGCGAGCAGGACCAGCACCGCGATCAATGGAATGCGCATCGGCAACACATGGGGCCAAAGGACGCCAATTCTAGCAGTGCCCCCGAAACCCCACAGCGCGTTACCGGCGACGGTGCCGCAACGGCTAGAATGGGCGCTTCCCCGCCATGTGGAACCCGCTGCCGTGCCCACCATCCTGCCGCAATCGAACCTTCCCGGACTCGAACTGATCCACCGCGGCAAGGTGCGGGATGTCTATGCGCTGGACGACGACCGCCTGCTGATGGTGGCCACCGATCGCCTGTCGGCATTCGACGTGGTGCTGCCCAACCCGATCCCGGGCAAGGGCGAAATGCTCACCCAGATGTCCAATTTCTGGTTCGGCAAGACCGCCCACCTGGTGCCGAACCACCTGCTCGACGTGCCGCTGGCCGACGTGCTGCCGCCGGGCACCGATCTCGCGCTGTACGAAAAGCGCGCGGTGGTGACGCGGCGGCTGAAGCCGGTGCCGGTGGAATGCATCGCCCGTGGCTACCTGATCGGTTCGGGCTGGAAGGATTACCGGGCCACCGGCGCGCTGTGCGGCATCGCCCTGCCCGCCGGCCTGCAGCAGGCGCAGCAACTGCCCGAACCGATCTTCACGCCGTCGACCAAGGCCGCGGTGGGCGACCACGACGAGAACGTCAGCTTCGACGCGGTGATCGATGCGGTCGGCGGCGAACTGGCCGGCCAGGTGCGCGACGCCACCCTGGCGATCTATCGCTGGGCAGCCGCCTATGCGGCCGAACGTGGCATCATCATCGCCGACACCAAGTTCGAGTTCGGCACCGATGCCAGCGGCAAGCTGTACGTGATGGACGAGATGCTGACGCCGGATTCCTCGCGCTTCTGGCCTGCCGACGAATACCGCGTGGGCATCAGTCCGCCCAGCTACGACAAGCAGTTCGTGCGCGACTGGCTGGAGACGCAGGACTGGAACAAGACCGCGCCCGGCCCGGTGATTCCGGACGACGTGATCGCCCGCACCGCCGCCAAATATGCCGAGGCCCTGCAGCGACTGGCAGGCATCCGGCTCGACTGAAACGTTCAACGGGGAACGCCATGCGCACCATGCAGGACTGGCTCGACAGCTACAGCAGCGACCACCAGAACCCGACCAACCAGGTGTTCCACTGGTTCTGCGTGCCGCCGATCCTGTGGTCGGTGATCGCGCTGCTGTGGGCGATCCCGGTGCCGATCAGCCAGTTGCGTCCCGGCTCGTGGGCGGTGCTGGTGATGGTGCTGGCGTTCTACTGGTACTGGCGGCGCTCGCATCGGCTGGCGCTCGGCCTGCTGGTCGTGTTCGCCCTGTTCGGCCTGCTCACCAATTTCCTGTACTACCGGCTCGGCGCCGCGCAGCTGTGCTACCTCGCGATCGGCGTGTTCGTGGTGGCCTGGATCGGCCAGTTCATCGGGCACAAATATGAAGGCCGCAAGCCCAGTTTCCTCACCGATCTGTCCTATCTGCTGGTCGGCCCGGCCTGGCTGATGGCCAAGCTGTTTCGCAAACTGGGGTTCAAGCAGATCACATGACGCTTCTTACGGTGATCAGCACCCTGCTGTGGTGGGTGCTCTACAGCAGCATGGCTGCGCTGGTGTTCGCCCTGATCGGCTGGTCGGTGATGCGCTGGACCGAACGCTGCGCGGTGGTGTTCAACCGCATCTACCTGGCCTGCCTGCTGTGGACGATGACCGGCCTGCTGCTGGTCGTCGGCGTGGCCGCTTATGAAGGCCACCTGCACCCGCCCTACGGCGCGCTGCTGAGTTCCGGCCTGCTGCGCTGGATGCTGGTGCTGGACATGCTGATCGGCACCGTCCTGCTGTGGCGGCTGGTGCCGCGCATCGACGCCCGCCGCATCCGCCCTGGCAGCGCCTGCATGGCGGTGGCCGCGATCATGGCGATCAGCTTCGGCGTGGCCACCAGCCTGGCCTGAAACACGGCGAAGGGGCGGGTGTCCCGCCCCTTCGATGCATCATCCGTGCGCCAGCATGCTGCCGAAGAACACCGCCATCAGGGCAGCGAAGATCATCGCCAGCACCAGGAAGATCACCAGGTAGATCACCTGCACCAGACAGGCCTTGCCGAAGCCGATCTGGCTGCCGTTCTGCGACAGCAGCAGATAGTTCACCACGAAGGCGCCGACCAGGAATTGCACGATCAGCGACAGCAGTCCGCCGCCGCCACCGGAGCTGACCATGCCGATGATCACCATCGCCACGGCGCCCGCGATCCAGCTCAGCACCACCGCGCCCAGCGCACGCAGGTAGGACGGCATGACGCCGACCACCAGCCGGAAGGCGACGCTCAGCACCAGTGCCGCCACCAGGATGCCCACCACGATCATCACCAGCATGGCGAACAGGCCCATGCCGGCCAATGCAGCCAACGAAGAAGTACCCATAAATCCCCCGGATTGGAAAGAGAACCGCGCGACGGCATCCCCATGCCGGTCGCGACGGTGGCGTCAGCCTACCCGATTCCGCGGCGCGCGACAGCGCACGGGTTGCGCATGCGGAACATTCAATGGAAATCGCGCGAGCGACTGTCCAGCTCGCCCAGCCACGCGCTCATGTCGGTGAGCCGCCGGGCGATCAGGTGGGCCACGCCGTCGACGCACTCCCATTGCCCTTCCACGCCGAGCAGGCGCGCCTCCAGATACGCACGCCGCTGCCGTTCGGCGACCTGGCTCCAGACCACCACGTTGATGGCGCCGTGTTCGTCTTCGATGGTGATGAAGGTGACGCCGCTGGCGGTCTGCGGGCGCTGGCGCTGGGTGACCAGGCCGGCGGCGCGCACCAGGCTCTGATGCCGCTGGCCACGCAGGCTGCGCGAGTCGGCGAAACGCGCCGCGCGCAGGCGCGAACGGATCAGTTGCAGCGGATGCGGGCCGAGGCTGAGGCCGGTACGCGCATAGTCCGACTGCAGGTTTTCCGCGACCGACGGCACCGGCAGCACGATGGCCTCTTCCGCCGGGCTGGCGCGTCCGAACAACGGCAGCTGCGGCTCGACGCCGGCCACCGCCCACTTCGCCCGATGGCGATGACCCGCCAGGCCGCGCAAGGCGCCCGCCTCGGCCAGCAGTTCCTGCTGGCGGCGGTCGATGCCGGTGCGGGCGCACAGATCCGTCACGTCGACGAAGGCACGCGCGGCGCGCGCCGCCGACATCCGCCCAGCCACGTCTTCGCGAAAACCGCGCACTTGGCGCAGGCCCAGCCGCAGCGCCGGCTGATCGCATGCGTCGTCCTCCAGCGTGCAGTCCCAGTCGCTGTGGCGCACGTCGACCGGGCGCACCGCGATGCCGTGGCGCTGCGCGTCCTGCACGATCTGGCTGGGCCCGTAGAAGCCCATCGGCTGCGCGTTGAGCAGGGCGCAGGCGAACGCGGCCGGCTCGTGGCATTTCAGCCAGCAGCTGGCGTAGACGATGCCGGCGAAACTGGCCGCATGGCTCTCTGGAAAACCGTAGCTGCCGAAGCCCTTGATCTGCTCGAACAGCCGTGCGGCGAACTCGGCCGTATAGCCGCGTTCGAGCATGCCGCGGATGATCCGTTCGCGGTGGTGCTCCATGCCGCCATGGCGCTTCCACGCCGCCATCGCGCGGCGCAGCTGGTCGGCTTCGCCGGCCGTGTAACCGGCCGCCACGATCGCCAGCTTCATCACCTGCTCCTGGAACAGCGGCACACCCAGCGTGCGTTCGAATACGTCCTTCAGATCCTCCGACGGATAGTCCACCGGCTCCTCGCCGCGGCGGCGGCGCAGGTACGGATGCACCATGTCGCCCTGGATCGGGCCGGGCCGCACGATCGCCACCTGGATCACCAGGTCGTAGAAATTTTCCGGGCGATGCCGCGGCAGCATCGCCATCTGCGCGCGGCTCTCGATCTGGAACACGCCGATGGTGTCGGCGCGCTGGATCATCTCGTACGTTCGCGGATCTTCGGCCGGCAGCGTCGCCAGGCTGTAATCCTGGCCGCGATGCGCGCGCAGCAGATCCAGGCAGCGACGCACGCAGCTCAGCATGCCCAGCGCCAGGCAATCCACCTTGAGCAGGCGCATCGTGTCCAGGTCGTCCTTGTCCCACTGGATGATGGTGCGATCGGCCATCGCCGCGTTCTCCACCGGCACCAGCTCGGCCAGCGGCGCGTCGCTGATCACGAAGCCGCCCACGTGCTGCGACAGGTGCCGCGGCATGTCGCGCAACTCGGCGGTGAGTTTCAGCACCCGGCGCAGCACCGCGCCCTGCGGCTCGAAACCGTGTTCGCGCAGGCGCTCGTCCAACGATTGCTCACCGCGCCAGCCGAAGATGCCGCTCAGCTGATCCACCTGGTCCGGCGGCAGGCCTAGCGCCTTGGCCACGTCGCGCACCGCGCTCCTGCCGCGATAGCAGATCACCGTGGCCGCCAGCGCGGCACGCTCGCGACCGTACTTGGCGTAGATGTACTGGATCACCTCCTCGCGCCGCTCGTGCTCGAAATCCACGTCGATGTCGGGCGGCTCGTTGCGCTCCCTGCTGATGAAACGCTCCACCAGCAGGTTCACCCGCGCCGGGTCGACCTCGGTGACGCCGAGCGCGAAACACACGGCGGAGTTCGCCGCCGAACCGCGGCCCTGGCAGAGAATCCCCTTGTTGCGGGCAAAGTGCACGATGTCCTGCACGGTGAGGAAATACGACTCGTACTTCAGATACTCGATCAGCCCAAGTTCGTGCTCGATCTGCGCGCGAACCTTCTCCGGCACGCCATCCGGCCAGCGCCAGTGCATGCCTTTTTCAGTGAGGTACCGCAGCCAGCTGGTCGCGCTGTGGCCTTCGGGCACCAGCTCGGCGGGATAGCGGTATTTCAGTTCGTCGAGGCTGAACGTGCAGCGCGCGGCGATGGCGGTGCTTTCGAGCATCAGCGCGGCCGGGTAGATCGCCGCCAGCGCCTCGCGCCGGCGCAGGTGGCGCTCGCCGTTGCGGAAGATCAGCGCGCCGGCTTCGGCCAGCGGCACGCGATGGCGGATCGCGGTCAGCGTGTTCTGCAGCGCAAGCCGGCGACGCACGTGCATGTGCACGTCGCCGGCGGCAACCAGCGGCAGGCCAAGGCCGTGCCCGAGTTGCTGCAGGTCGTGCAGGCGCCCGGCGTCGTCGGGTCCGTGATGCAGCTCCACCGCCAGCCACGCCCGCCCAGCGAAGGTGTTGCGCATCCAGCGACCATACGTGGGATCGGGCTCACGTCCGGGCAGCCACAGCGCGAAGGTACCCGGCACGCCATCGGCCAGATCGGCGCAACCCAGGCGATACGTGCCCTTGGCCGAGGCGCGGCGACCGCGGGTGATCAACCCGCACAGCGCGGTATAGCCGGCCTTGTTCTCGCACAGCAGCACCAGCCTGGGGCCATCATCGAGCTGGAATTCGGCGCCCACGATCAGTTTCATGCCGGTGGCCCGCGAAGCCTCCAGCGCGCGCACGATGCCGGCCAGCGAACACTCGTCGGTGATCGCCAGCGCCTCGTAGCCGCAGGCCTTCGCGCGCTCGAACAGTTCGCGCGCACTGGACGCGCCGCGGCCGAACGAGAAGTTCGACAGGCAATGCAGTTCGGCATACGCGTTCATGCGAACCAGCCGTGCAGCATCCAGCCGTCGCGCTCGCCCGGCGCACAGAACGCCCAGCCGCGCTGGCCTTGCGCGGTTTCCACCACGTAGTAGTCGCGGCACACCTCGCCGCCATCCCACCAGCCGGTTTCCAGCCGCTCGGGGCCGGCCAGGATCTGCGGCGCGGCACCACGCAGGGGAATCGGCCGTTCGAACAGCCAGGTTGGTCGTGGCGAGGGTTCCCGCCAGCCGTCGTCGTGAGTCGTCACCTTCTGCGCCAGCTCGGGCCGCGGATCGGTGGTGCTGCCCAGTTGATGCACAGCGCAATCGCCCAGCCGGGCACGCAGGCGTTCGCGCAACTGTTCGATCGGCAACGCATTGGCGGGACGCTCGTCGAACAGGTCGCGGCCGGCCGGCACGAACGCAGGCAGATCGCGCGCGAGCAGGCGCATGGCGATGACCGGTTGCGGCAGTTGCACCTGCTCCAGCCGCGCGCGCGCCAGTTCGAACAGCATGCCGGCCTCGCGCTCGGGCGCGAGCAGGCCCACCTTCACCTCGGTGTGTCCCTCGCGATGTTCCAGCTGCAACGTGAAACGCTGCACGCCGCCGTCGCGACCGGCCAGATAGGCGGACAGATCGGACGTCATGCGACGCAGCGGAAAGACCAGCGCGCCAATGGCTTCGACTTCGTGCGTCAGCTCGATGCGCAGATCGAAGCGGTCGGGTGGCCGATACGCTTCCAGGCCGGCCGGGACCGCGCCGGTCAGGCGATCCAGCGCGAGCAGCAACCCCGCACCGAAACGCCGGCGCAAGCCGTCGCGCGGCAGCGCCAGCAGCTGGCCCAGGCTGCGGATGCCCATGCCCGGCAAGGCCTCGGCCGTCGCCGCGGGCAGGTAGCTCTGCGAGAGCGGGATGCGCTGCAACGCGCGGCGCAGATGCTCGTCTGTGAGCACCGCCTGGCCATCGGCGACACCGGCCAGCACATGCGCCGCATGCGGCGTGGGTGCGGCGCTGATCCGGTGGTGGAAACCCAGCGCATCGAGATCGGCGCGCAGCAGGCTTTCCAGCCGCGGCCACGAACCGAACAGATTCAGGCTACGGCTAACCTCCAGCACGATCGCCTGCGGCAGCAGGCTCACCTCGGCGCTGTAGCGATAGGCCACCGCGGCCAGGAACCGGTGCCACTGATCGACCCGCTCAGGCTGGTACGGCAAGGCCTCGAATTGCGCCAGCAGCGCCTGCGCCGCGCTCAGTCGCTGGCCCACGCGCAGGCCGGCCTCGCGCGCGGCCGCGTTCGCCGCCACGATGCTGCGCGCATGTCCGGTGCCGGCCACCAGCACCAGCGGGCCCGCGTCCGCACGACGACGGAGGACACCGTCCAGTGCCAGCTGCGGCAACGCTATGCAGGCCCACAACATCGGCGCCCACCATCAATGCAGGGCGCGCGGCAGCGCCACCGGCTGGGCGGGCACCGCGCCGCCACGGCATTTGCGCACCCATACCCGCGCCTGCGGCCGCGCCTCCAGCTCCAGCCGCAACGCCGCCGGCGAGGCATTGGAGAGATGCTGGCGATCGCGGAACGCGAACGCCAGCGCGCGGCCGCCGTCGGCGGCCACCTGCAGACGGCGCAACGCGCGATCGTCGGCCTGCCGCGGCCACGCCAGCACCGCGGCGCAACTGCCCGAGCGCAGGCATTGCTCCGTCGCCCACAACACGTCGGTCTCGGCCGCCGTGACGATCTCGATCCGGCGCATGTCCACGCCGTGCTGGCGCCAACCGGCCACGCAGGGCAGATACGGCGGCGCCACCAGCACCACCGGCCGCGCGCCCTGGCTGAGGCGCGCCAGCGTGGGCAGCACCAGTTGCAGTTCGCCCACGCCATCCAGCGGCAGCAGGATTTCCGACAGCGCCGCCGCCGGCCAGCCGCCGCTGGGCAGTACCGCATCCAGCGCGGCCCAGCCGGTGGGCTGCTCGCCGGCGGGCGGCGGTTCGGCCCGGCCGCGCCAGACCCGGCGCGCATCGAGCAGGTTCGACAAGGGCATCACGGCCGCCATCAGCCGCCCCTCAGCAGACCGGCGAACAGGCCTTCGATGGCGAAATCCTCGCTGGGGTCGGGGTCGATCGGCTGGTAACCGGGACTGTTCGGCAGCAGCCGGATCACCTCGCCCTGCCAGTACAGCCGCTTGATCGTGAAGCGGTCGCCGCCGACGCGCGCCGCCACCACCTGGCCGTGCCGGGCCACCGGCGTGGCGTGCACGCCGACCAGGTCCCCGTCGAGGATGCCCTCGTCGCGCATCGAATCGCCGACCACCCGCACCAGGTAATCCGGCGTGAGCCGGAACAGCCAGCGCGACACGCGCAGGCTGCGCTCGATCCGCGACTCGGAAAACAGCGGCTCGCCGGCGGCGATGCGGCCGACCAGCGGCAGCTCCAGGGTGTCCGCATCCAGCGCGTCGGGCGCGTCCACCAGGCGGATGCCGCGCGAACGGTTCGGCTCGATCGCCAGCCGCCCCTTGGCCTCCAGCGAACGCACGTGCTTGAGCACCGCGCTGACATGGGGCAGGCCCATCGCCTGGCCGATCTCCTCCAGCGTGGGCGCCTGGCCATCCCGCGCCACGCGGGCCCGGATGAATTCGAGGATGTTGGACTGGCGGCTGGTCAGGTGCAGGCTCATGACCGCCATGTTTTCACCTTTTGTGGTGAAAATATAGTCTGGCGCTGCGGAGCCCATCGACAAAGTGAGGGCGAGCCGTTGTGGCAGCCCAGTTACGCGGCATTAACAAACCGCGTAGTACATTAAGCCCATGTCGTGAGACAACCTTCCCGCTGCGTGGCGAGGCTCCCCTCCTCCTCCACGCGATCAAGATGGAACCCCCCGAAACCCGCAGATCCCCCTCTGCGGGTTTTTTTTGCGTCCATCGTCAACGCCCGCCTGATGGCTGCGCCTGTTCATTGGCCTGGCGCACGGCCCGTACAAAGCCGCCAAACGGAATGTCGGTGATGCCCACCAGCCCGATGTGGCTGTTCTCGCCATCAAGCAGGCGGCCGGTCACCGGCTGGTCGGTGTATTCGAACCAGTGCACGCCGACGACCTGCGGATTCGCCGCGGCGGCCGCGAGGTACTTCGCATAGGCTTCGCCGCGCTGCGCCTCGTTCCCTACCGGCACCACGCCTGCGCCAAACGGGCCACGATCGTTCGAGCCGAAGTGGAATTCGCTGATCAGCACCGGCTTGTCCAGCGCCTGCATCCGGGCCATGTCGATGTGGTGCTGCGGCAGGTCGGCGTAGGCGTTGAAGCTGACCACGTCGCAATACTGCGCGCAGGCCGCGACGGCTTCGGGCGTGTACACCGCGAAACGGCCGCCGAGGAACAGATGGTGCGGATCGTGGCGGCGGATCGCTGCGGCCACGATGCGGAAGTAGGCGTCGGCGTAATGACTCAACCACGCGCTGTAGTCGCGGGCAATCGCCGGATGCGCCTCGTCCGGTGCGGGCGCGACGTAGCCGGTGGCGTCCAGCGCTTTCCACGAGTCCAGTGGAATGCCCCACGCGGCGGCCAGCGCCCGCGGCGTCGCGTACTGCTTGCGCAGCATCGCGATGAAGCCCTGCTTGGCCGGGCTTGCCGCCTCACCCGCCAGGGTGCCCAGCGCCAGTCCCCAGCGACCTTGCGGTCCGATGCCGGCCCAGGCCAGCTCGTTGTCGGCGAAGTAGCCGAGCAGCCAGGGATCGTCGCGCACGTCGGCGCTGGCCTTCGCCACCGCCGCCTCGGTGGCGGCGACGAAGCGGGGATCGAACGGATCGGGCATGCGGCCCCAGTAATCGTAGCCACTGGAAACATTCGCGTAGTCACCGGCGATGTTGATCGAGCGCGTATACGGCAGCCGGTGGGCCTGGCCCAACGCGGGATCGCTCCAGTTGCCGATGGTATTGAAGCCCCATGCCTGCAACCGATCCAGCGTGCGCGTGCGCCATGCGGACAACCAGCCCGCACCATCGATGCGATACAGGTTGGCCGCGTGGAAGTCGAACCAGCGTCCGTGGTCATGGCCGATGCCGCTGCTGGCAGCCTGCCCCGGACGCCGGCTGTCGCCGCGCCCATGAAACGCGGCCCATGCGCCACGGTCCGGGGGCAGCCCGGTGAACATGAACTCGCGCCCCTCGACACGAGTGCGCTGGTCCCCGACGTTGACCGCATTGACGCCCAGCGAAAAGAACGGGTGGCCTTCGGGCGTCACCAGTTGCCAGCGCTCCGTCTGCCTTTGCGCGTGGAACCAGCCGGTCTTGCGCAGCTTCTGGCCATCCAGACGTCCGCCATGAGCGTCGACGCCGGCGGGCTTCGCGGACTCCGGAGCGGCCGTGACCGCCGCGCGCAGCGCGGCATCGGAATCGATCTTCTCCGGCCAGCGGCCGCGCGTGGATTGTCCGTAGCGATCGACGATGCCGGCATAGGCCTCGTGCAGCATGGCCTCGCCCGCGGTGACGGACAGCTTGCCGAACAGCAGGGTCTGCACCGCCTGCGGCCCCGGGATGCCCAGGCGAATCGCGCGCACGCGGTGTCGATCCAGCGTGCCTTGCACGGTGGTCGCCAGCAGGATCGACCGGCCGCGCAACTCGAACGGCATCGGCGGCCCCACCTGCATGCCCTGTTCGCGTGGCGAAGTGGCGCGCAGCGGAACCACCAGCGTCTGCGCCGGCCCGGCCGGCACACCCACGCGCGCCTGCAGACGCGTCGACCCGGCGCCATCGATCTCGATGTCCAGCGTCACCGCCCACGGCATCGCGTTCTGCACCCGCACATGCAGCTCGCCCGCGTCCGACCAGTCCCACGCATCGCCCGCCGGCGTCATCACGATCGATGGATGCGCCGCCGGCTGGAACGCATAGCGCTGCTGCGCCACGCCGTCAGCCGCGTGTTCCACCGCGCCGACACGGCGCACCTGGTCGAGACCGATCCGCGCACCGGCACCGGCCAGATCGGGCAGCGCCGGTGCAGCGGCGTGGCCAGGCTGCAGGCCGCAAAGGCAACACAGGGCGAGCCAGCCGCGCCATCTCATCGCGCGTGCCCGCGCTACCCGACGGGATGCCGGCGGACCCAGTGCTGCCAGCCGTAATACACCGGCACGCCCAGCGCGATGATCAGCAGGCTCATGCCGGCGTCGCCCGGGGCATGGATCGCGCTGGCCACGATCACGCCGAACACGGTGATCACGAAGATCAGCGGCAGCAGCGGATAGAACGGCACCCGATACGGCGCCGGCTGGTCGATGAAGTGCTTGCGATACCAGAACAGCGTGCCGATGCCGAACACGTGGCCGAGCCACTCGCCCACCGTGGTGTAGTTGAGCAACTGGTTGAAGCTGCCCGAATAGGTGAGCACGGCGGCCCAGCCGCCCAGCAGGGCCAGCGCGATCTGCGGCGCGCGGGTGCGCGCGTCGACGCGTCCGGCGGCACGGAAGAACACGCCGTCGGCGCCCATCGTCTGCAGCACCCGCGCGCCACCGGCGATCGCGATGCTGCAATAGCCGAAGGTGGAACAGGCGATGCCCACGGCGATCACGGTGGCCCCGGCGTCGCCGAACAGGCCGCGCATCAGGTCGGCCGCCGGCGCCGTGCTGGCGGCAAGCCCGGCATGGCCCAGTCCGGCCAGGTAGGCGTAATTGACCAGCACGTAGCAGACCACCACGCCGACCATGCCCATGCCCAGTGCCCGCGGCAGGGTGCGCTGCGGATTGCGCACCTCACCAGCGAGATCGTTGAGATAGTGGAAGCCGCCATAGGTGAACAGCACCGGCAGCAGCGCGCCGGCAAACGCCCAGGACGACACCGGATGGAGCGTGTCCGTCGCCAGCACCGGCCCCGACTGGCCATGGGCCAGCACCAGGCCGGCGACCACCAGCAGCGTGACGGCGACCAGCTTCAGCACGGTGAAGATGTTCTGCATCCACGCGCCGGCGCGGATGCCGAACAGGTTGATGCCGACGATGAACACGATCGCGCCCACCGCCACCGGCTTCACGTAGACCTGCGAGGGCAGGCCCAGCGCCGTGCACAGGTAGTCGGCAAACATGGTCGCCACCGCGGCCACGCTGCCGGGGTAGTTGATCAGCGCCATGGTCCAGCCGAACAGGAAGCCGGGCAGCAGGCCGAACGCCTCCCGCAGGTAGACATAGATGCCGCCCGCCTGCGGGCGCCGCGCGCCCAGCTCGGCGTAGCACAGCACGCCAGCCAGCGTGAGCAGGCCGCCGATCACCCACAACACCAGCACCTCCGCCCCGGAGGAGGTGCTGCGTGCCACGGTGGCCGGGGTGAGGAAGATGCCTGCCCCGATCACGCCGCCGATGACGATCATCGCGGCGTCCCAGGTGTTCAGGCGACGGGCATAGGCATTGGCGGGTTCGGTCAGCATGCCCGCTACCATGCCATTGTCCGGGCGGTTTCAGCCAGTCCCATCGGCCCCTGCCGCGCACGGCCTTCCCGGTCGTCGCCGGATCACCCACCTCCACAGAAGATCAAGTCCCATGAACCATGCTGGCTCCCAGTTGCTTTCGGTGATCGCCCTTGGCCTGGTCTGCTGGCTGTTCTACCGACGCTACGTCAACGCGCGCGCCCTGCTGCAATCGTGGGCCGACGCGAACGGCTACAAGATCCTGCACGCGAAGCATCGCCTGTTCATGCCGCTGGGCCTGATCCTGGCCAGCTCCAGGGCGCAGGTGATCTATCACGTGGCGCTGTACGACACCGCGCGCAAACGCAATCGCTCAGCGTGGGTGCGGCTGGGCACCTACTGGATGGGCGCGATGGACGGCGATGCGGTCGACGTGCAATGGGAAGACGAAGCCTAGTGGCGTGAAGGAAATCCCTGCTGGCGTGTATACAGTCGGGAAGGCGGCTCGTCGGTCGTCGCGAGGACATGGCATGAAACAACTATTTCGACTGTTCGCCGGCGCTTCGCTGCTGGCCCTGGCCGCATGTCACGCGCCGGACAGCACGTCGTCGAAACAGGCCGCCGGGTCCAGCGAGCTGAAGGTCTACACGGTGCCGCCGGCGCAGACCGGCCAGCTGGCCGGCGCGCTGCGCAGCGCGCTGGGCAGCAAGGCCAGCGTCACCTCGCCCGCGCCCGGCAAGCTGCTGGTCTACGCCGCGCCCGACGCGCAGGCCTCGATCGGCAAGGCCATCGCCGCGATCGAACCAGCCTCCGCCACGCCAGCGTCGATCACGCAGGTGGGGCTGCATTTCTGGGTCGTCGACGGCGAGCCCGGCACCGGTTCCGATGACGCCGCGCTGAAGCCGCTCGCCTCCGCCCTTGACGGATTGCGCAAGAGCATGGGCCCGCTGCGTTTCACCCTGGATCAGGTGGTTTCCGCCCGGACCTCGGCCGGCGGCAGCGGCACCTCGATCGAATCCACCATCGACGACGGCTATCCGCGCGCGTTCGATTTCATGGTCAGGGCGGTCGACGGCGAGGCGCTGGACCTGCAGCTTGCCTACGACGACCACGGCAACCGCGGGCTGGCCAAGTTCAAGTCGGAAGTCCATCTGCGCTCGGGCCAGTACGTGGTGCTTGCGCAAGGGCCGGGCTCGTGCGCGCCGGCGTTGCCGGGCAAGAGCACGCCCCCGTGCCCGACCAGGCCGGCGTTGCGACTGCTGGTGGTCCGCGCGGACATCCTGCCGCCGCAAGCCTGAGCGGCGCCGCGTGGCGCTGCGCCAGGACGCGCTGTACGCCAGCTATCGGCGGCTGGAGCGTCCGCTTTACAACGTGCTCTACCGCCAGCTGTGGCAGGCGGAGGATTGCCAGGACGTGATCCAGGACGCCTACGTGCGCGTGTGGGAGCGACGCGACAAGGTGGACGAAGCCACGCTCGACGCGCTGGTCTGGACCACCGCGCTCAACCTGGCGAAGAACCGCCTGCGCTGGCGCCTGCCGCGGCGCCATGCTCCGCTGGACGAGGCCTTGCTGGCACCGGCCGCCGACACGCAGGCGCCGGATTTCCTGGCCGCCAGGCAACTGCACCGGGCGTTGCGCAAGCTGCCCCGCAGTTGGCAACAGGTGCTGCTGCTGTCCGAATTCAGCGGCATGCGCAGCACCGAGATTGCCGCCGTGCTGGGCATCCCCGCCGGCACGGTGGCCTCGCGCAAGCACCTGGCCATGGCGCGTTTGAAGACCTTGATGGGAGCTGCTGCCGATGTCTGAGCCGATCCGACTTTTCCTCGACCTGCCGGTGCCGCCCGGAGGCCTTGAACGCCTGCAGCGTCGCCTCGCCGCCGATCACCGCACGGCTCGCCGCCACGTCCGCTGGCTGCCGGCCGGCGCCGCGTTCGCCAGCGGCGTGCTGCTGCTGGCAATCCTGCTGCCCGGGGCGATCACCCGGCAACGCCAGACCGACCAGCTGACCGCCGCCCTGCACGCAGCCATCGCCCCGCCGCCGGGCGGCATCCGGGTCGTCGACGGAGCGGCGCTCGAACTGCCCAGCGGCGATCCGGCAGTCCGCCTGTACCTGGTGCAGGCGGCAAGCGCCGCCGCCGACTGATCGGCTCCGGCGCATGAAGGCGCGCACGGCGCGTGTGACAATCCCCGCTGCCGTCGAGGCACGCGTTTGCGCGCTGTGCGGCGAGCGCCATCGTCCATCGCCATCATCCGCCGCAGGAAGTACCGCATTGTCCGCTGCCACCCCGACCCGGCGCCTGGCCTTCGCCACCTCGGCCGAGCTTCCATCGATCCAGTCTGATGACGCCGAACTCGCGCGCCGGCTGGAACAGCGCGGCGTCACGCCGGTGTCGTGCGTGTGGAACGATCCGGCGATCGACTGGGCGTCGTTCGACGCGGTGCTGATCCGCACCATCTGGGACTACTACAAGCACCACGCCGACTTCATCGCCTGGCTGGACCGGCTCGACCGGCTCGGCGTCGACACCTTCAACGACAGTCGCGTGCTGCGCTGGAACAGCGACAAGCGCTACCTGCTCGAGCTGGCGGCGCAAGCCGTGGCGACCATCCCGACCCGGCTCGCTGCTGCCGGCGAACTTCCGCACGTGCTGGCCTCGATGCCGGGGCAACAGGTGGTGATCAAGCCGAGCATCAGCGGCGGCGCCTGGCACACGCTGCGCGGCCGGATCGGCGATGCGGCGTTCGCCGACGAGGTGGCGCGACTGCCCTGCGGCATCGACTTCCTGGTGCAGCCGTTCGTGCCGGAGATCGTCAGCGCGGGCGAGTGGTCGCTGCTGTATTTCGGCGGCGAGTTCAGCCACGCGGTGATCAAGCGTCCGGCCGCCGGCGACTATCGGGTGCAGAGCGAATACGGCGGCAGCGTCGAGGCGGTCCGGCCCGACGCGGCCATCCTTGCCGCGGCCGCTGCGGCGCTGGCCGCCGTCGACACGCGGAACCACGGCGAGCTGGCCTACGCCCGCGTCGACGGGGTGATCAGCGCCGGACGGTTGCTGATCATGGAGCTGGAACTGATCGAGCCGTTCCTGTTCCTGGCCGGGCAGGCACACGCGGCCGAACGGCTGGCGCAGCACCTGGCGCAACGCCTGAACCCGCCGCCGGCGGCTGCGCAGCGGCACTGAAACGACGGCGCTGCGTACAATGGCCCCACCCCGCACGCCGTGATTCCCGCAACCCCCGATGTCTTCGCCACGCAAGATCCTGCACGTCGACATGGACGCGTTCTACGCGTCGGTCGAGCAGCGCGACGATCCCTCGCTGCGCGGCAAGCCGGTGGCGGTGGCCTGGCGTGGCGCCCGCTCGGTGGTCTGCGCGGCCAGCTACGAGGCACGCGTGTTCGGCGTGCGCTCGGCGATGCCGGCGGTCAGCGCCGAACGACTGTGCCCGCAGCTGGTCTTCGTGCCGCCGGACTTCGTGCGCTACAAGGCGGTGTCGCGGCAGATCCGCGAGATCTTCGCGCGGCACACCGACCTGATCGAACCGCTGTCGCTGGACGAGGCCTATCTCGACGTCACCGCAACGAAAACCGGCCTGCCCTCGGCCACCGCCACGGCGGAGGCGATCCGGGCGGCGATCCGCGAGGAGACGCAATTGACCGCCTCGGCCGGCGTGGCGCCCAACAAGTTCCTGGCCAAGATCGCCTCGGACTTCCGCAAGCCCGATGGCCTGTTCGTGGTGCGACCGCACCAGGTCGAGGCCTTCCTCGCCCCGCTGAAAGTGGGCCGCCTGCCCGGTGTGGGCAAGGTGATGGAGGCGAAGCTGGCGGCGCTGCAGATCGTCACCGTGGCCGACCTGCGCACGCTGGCGCTGACCGAACTGGAACAGCGCTTCGGTCGCTGGGGCCGGCGCCTGCACGAGTTGTCGCTGGGCATCGACGAGCACCCGGTGCAGCCGGATCGTCCCACCTTGCAGATCTCCGCCGAAGACACCTTCGAGCACGACCTCACCCTGGACGATCTCGAACCGCACATCCGCCAGCTCGCCGCCAAGGCCTGGGCCGGCTACCAGCGCGAACGCGAGCGGGTGGCGCGCACCGTGGTGCTGAAACTGAAGACCTCCGACTTCCGCACGCTGACCCGCAGCCTCACGCCATCCACCCGACCGCTGTCCGCCGATGAACTGGGCGACATCGCCTGCGCCCTGCGCGAACGGGTCGAACGCCCGGCCGACAGCCGCTACCGGCTGGTCGGCGTGGGCCTGTCCGGCTTCGTCGACCGCGACAGCTACCAGGCCCAGTCCGACCTGTTTGCCTGACTGCTCACTGCGCGTAGCGGCGCAGGCGGTCCGCCCGCGAATTGGCCTTCTTTACGTCTACGCGAAGGCTTTCCGGCATGGCGAAGGTGTCGTCGGGAATCTCCGCGAAGCCGACCGCGGTGGCTTCCATGCGGTGGGTGTGGCCGGCGCTGTCCTTCGCCTCGAAGGCCAGCAGCAGGCCGTATTCGGCATCGATCCAGAACACGCCGCTGTCGCTGCCGCCGGGGCCGGCATGGCCGGCGTGGCGGTAGCGCCAGCCGTGCGCCGGGCGACCGGCGATGCGGCGACTTTCCACCGGCGCGCAGGCAAAACCGAGATCCCAGCACGGCCTGGCCACGTCGAGCCGGGTGATCGCGCCGATCCGCACGTGGTCGGCCGGCAAGGCCCGCCGCGACGTGGACATCAGCAGCCACGCATGATCGCCACCGCGCAGGATGCGGCCGCGACGGCCTGCGCCCGCGTCGAAGTCCACCCGCGTCTTGTCGCCCTTGATCCAGATCGTTTCGGCGGCGACCCCATCGTGCCCGGCCAGTGTGCGGATGCCGCTGCCTTGCAGCACCGCGTCGATCTTCACGTCGGGCAGCTCGGCCGCCTGCAGGGCGGATGCCGGCAGCGCGAGCACGGCCCACGCCATGACGATCAGGCATCGCTTCATGGCAGCACGCCCGCGTCGCGGATCGGCGTCTGCATGCGCACCATCGCCTGGCTCACGATCGGCAGGCGGCCGCTTTCCAGCATGGCGATTTCCCGGGCACTCAGGCCCTTGTAGAACGACTCGCGGAAGATCGCGATCACCAGCTTGTCGATCACCGGCACGATCATCTTGTAGCCGTACACCACGCGGATCTTCAGCACGTTCGCGTCCTGCACGGTGAGCCCGCTGCGGCCGCCGGGGGACTTCGCGCGAAATGCCAGGCTGTCGTTGGGAATCGCCTCGACGCCGTCGAACTGCCGCTCCTTCCAGTCGGCGAAGGCGGCCTTGGTCGGGCTGATCACCTTGATCTCGCTGACCAGCGGGTTGTTGGCGGCCACGAAGGCCTCGGCGTAGGCCTTGGTCGCCTCGCCGTTGCCGACCTTGTGCGCGTACAGCGGCATCAGGCCGCGCGCCAAGCCGACCCGCATCGCGCTCATCTTCGCGTTGTGGGTGGCGCCGTTGCGGGCGGCTTCCAGCGCGGCGTAGTCGACCGTGGTCTTGACCCGGTAGAACAGGATCGCCTGCAGGATGCCCAGCAGGAACACGCCGAACACCAGGATCACCACGCAGGTCTCGACCACGGCCTGGCCGCGTTGCCGTCCGCCCAGGTTCATGGCCGCCGTCCGGCAGCTGGTGGCGGGGGCGCCGAGGCGGAGGACGCCGGCTTGTCCGGCGCGACTCCAACGAGCGCGGCAATGCCATGCTCCATCGCCGCGCTGTCCCGCTGCAGGCCGGCGTCGATGCCGGCCGCATGCTGCGCGCCCTGCGCAAACGCGGCCTCGGCCTGGCGCAGCCGCACGATGCCCAGGTTGTGCCACGCCTTGGCGTGGCCGGGCTCGATGCGCAGCACGTGCTGGTAGGCGTCGACCGCATCGTCGGGACGCTGCAACCGCACGTAGACGTTGCCGAGGCGGAACCAGAAGTCCGCGTTCTGCGGCAGCTGCTGCACCAGCGCCTGGTAGTCGGCCAGCGCCTGTTCGGGATGGCCGCCGCGGTACGCCTGTTCGGCCCGCTGCTGCTGGGCGACGGTCTTCACCAGGCGCTGCGTGGGCGACGCGGCGCAGCCAGCCAGCGCCAGCAGCATGACCACGCATGCGATGCGGATTTTCAGTGTGCCTGCCATGTCCACTCCTCGCCGCGTGCGGGCGAAAGCGCGGCGATGCCGCCCGGCGCCAGCTCCACCGTCTGCCAGGCGTCGGAGCGCAGGCAGGTGCGCCACGGCGGCAGGCTTTCGCAGCACTCCAGCACGCGCCCGTCCCGGTCCAGGAAAACGATGTCCAGCGGATAGCCCATGCCAAACGTGTGCACGCCGCCGCAGGGCGTGAGCCACAGCGCCTGCGCCGCGCCGCCGTGCAGTGGCGGTCGCCCCAGCAGGCCGCGCAGGCGACTCCATGGACGATCGGCGCGCCACGCCTGCGGCACGATCGGCTGGCCATCGCGAAGAATCACGCCCGATTTCAAAAGATGCCCTCCTGGCGCATGCGCAGGTAGATGAAGTAGCCCAGCACCAGGAAGATCAGCGGGAAGAAGAACAGCACCAGCGGCAGCATCATCTTCACCGGCGCCTCCAGCGCGAGTTTCTCGGCGCGCAGGAAACGCTCCTCGCGGCGCTGCCCGGCCTGCGCCCGCAGCGTGGCGCCCAGGCTGGCGCCGACCCGGTCGGCCTGGATCAGGGTGCCGGTGAAACTGGAGATCTGCGACATCTCCATCCGTTCGGACATCCGCTTCAGCGCCTCGGCGCGGGGCAGACCCGAACGGATGTCGCGCAGCAGGCGGGTGAACTCCTGCCGCAGCGGACCGGCCGGGCCCTTCTGGGTGGCCTGCTCGATGCCGCCGGTGATGTTCAGCCCCGCCTCCACCGCCATGGTGATGAAGTCCAGGTACACCGGCAGGTCCTTGATCACCAGGCGGCGGCGCTTGCTGCGCCGCTCGCCCAGCCACAGGCTGGGGTAGAACCAGCCGGCGGCGGCGCCGAACAGCATCGCCGTGCCGTAGAGCAGGTAGCCGTGCCGGTCGAGCATGCCCAGCAGCAGCCAGAAGAACGCCGCCACGAGGCCGGCGCCCACCACGCGCAATCCGTAGAGCTGCTCCGGGCTCAACACGAAATCCTGGCCCGCGGTCTGCAGTTGCCGGTGCGCCTGTTCCAGCTTGTCCGCGCCCAGCTTCGGCGCCAGCACGTGGGTGGCGGCGTTGACCAGCGGCCAGATCAGGCGCAAGCCGAACGGCAGCGGGTCCTGGAAGTTGCGATCGGCCACGGGCACCTCGCGCATCAGCCCGTAGATGCCCCAGAAGGCGAAGCCGACGCCACCGCCGATGGCCACCGCAAGCAGGATGACGACCGGGCTCATATGTCGATGCTCGTGATCTTGCGGCACATGCGATAGCCCAGGTACTCCATCACCGCGGCCACCGCGATCACCGCCCAGCCCACGTAGGAGTGGTACATCTCGTGCATCGTGTCGGGATAGGCGAAGCTGAGGAAGCCGATCAGGCCGACCGGCATCATCGCCATCACGATGCCTTGCAGGCGGCCCTGGGCGGTCAGCGAATTCACCTTGCCTTCCATGATCAGCCGGCGCCGCAAGGTGTCGGCCAGCGAGGCCATGCTCTCGGCCAGGTTGCCGCCCACCTCGCGGGAAATGCCCACGGCGGAGACGAACAGGGTCACGTCCTGGATCGGCACGCGGTCGTTGAAATGTTCCAGCGCCTCTTCCAGCTTCACGCCCATGCGCTGCTCGCGCAGCAGCAGCGCGAACTCCTGCGCCAGCGGCGGCTCGACGTCGCGCGCCAGGCTTTCCAGCGCCGGGGTGAAACCCAGCCCCGCACGCATGCTGCCGGCCACCATCATCAGCCCGTCCGGCAGCTGTTGCTGGATCTGGTTGATGCGTCGCTGGCGCAGCCACCGGTAGATCTTCTTCGGCAGCACCAGGATCAGCACCAGGGTCACGATGGCCAGCAGCGGGTTGCCACTGAGGAACCACACCAGCAGGGGCACCAGCACCATCGCCACGGCGTTGAGGCGGAACAGGTTCCGCTCGTCCATGAACATGAACATGTCGGCGAGATTGAAACGCGCCTGCTCGGTGAACGCTTCTTGGTAGCGCCCCCAGAACACCGTCGAACTGCGCGCCGCCAGGTAGCCGATCGCGGCGACGGCGAGAAACACCACGATCGCGACGGGAAGCAGGCTCATGCGCGATCGTCCTCGTTGATCTTGAAGATCGACAGGTCGACCGGCACCCCGCGATCGGCCAGCTCCTCGTAGAACTCCGGCACCGCGCCGGTGGCCGCGTACTCGCCGCGGACCTTGCCGCCGGGGCCGCCCTGGTCGCGGGCGCGGAAGGTGAACAGGTCCTGCGCCTGGATCGTGCCGCTCTCGATGCCGGTGATCTCCGAGATGTGGGTGATCTTGCGCGAGCCGCAGGGGAAGCGGCGCTGGTGGATGATCAGGTCGATCGCCGAGGCGATCTGCTCGCGCACCACGGTCATCGGCAGGTCCATGCCCGACATCATCACCATCACCTCCAGGCGCGACAGCGCATCGCGGGGCGAGTTGGCGTGCGCGGTGGTCAGCGAACCCTCGTGGCCGGTGTTCATCGCCTGCAGCATGTCCAGCGCCTCGCCGCCGCGGCACTCGCCCACCACGATGCGGTCCGGGCGCATGCGCAGCGAGTTGCGCACCAGGTCGCGGATGGTGATCAGCCCCTTGCCCTCGAGGTTGGCCGGACGCGCCTCCATCGCCACCAGGTTGGGCTGGCTCAGCCGCAGCTCGGCCGCGTCCTCGATGGTGACGATGCGCTCGTGGTCGGGGATGAAGTTGGAAAGAATGTTCAGCAACGTGGTCTTGCCCGAACCGGTGCCGCCGGTCACCACGATGTTCCTGCGCTCGCGCACCGCCACCTGCATGAACTCCAGCATCTGCCGGTTGACCGAGCCGTACTGCAGCAGGTCGTCGCCGCTGAGCTTGCGCTTGCTGAACTTGCGGATGCTCAGGCTGGGCCCGCGCAGCGCCACCGGCGGGATCACCGCGTTGACGCGCGAGCCGTCGGCCAGGCGCGCATCGACCATCGGCGAGCTCTCGTCGATGCGCCGGCCCAGCGGCGCCACGATGCGCTCGATCGCCGCCAGCACCGCCTTGTCGCTGGTGAAGATCACCTCGGACTTCTCGATCCGGCCCGCACGTTCGATGTAGATGTCGTCCGAGCAGTTGACCATCACCTCGGTGACCGTCTCGTCCGCCAGCAGGTCTTCCAGCGGCCCCAGTCCGATCGCCTCGTCCAGCACCTGCTTGGCCAGCCGGCGGCGGTTGATCGTGCGCGGCAGTTCGTCGGCAAACTCGCGCTCGATGATTTCCTCGATCAGCGACGAGGTCTTCTGGCGCAGGTCGTCGTCCGTCATGCCGCGCACGTCGACCCGGCGCAGGTCCATCTGCCGCACCAGCGATTGGTGCACGCGGGTGCGCCAGGCCAGCATGTCGGCCGATGGCTGCAGCGTCGCGGGAAGGCCGGTCACCGGCGCGGCCGGCGGCGAAGCCACCGGGTCGAGATGGACCGGCGCGTTGGCGGCACGTTGCGGCACCCTCACCGGCGCGGCCTCGTCCTGGTCGACCAGCACGCGCAGCCGGTACGAACCGATGATGACGATGTCCTCGCGGCGCAGCGGGCCGTGCTCGCCCTGCACCCGGGCCCCGTTGATCACCACCGGGGCGCGGCCACCGAGCACCTCGATGAAGACGCCGCCCTTGCGCACGCTCAACATGGCGTGCTCGCGGCCGATGTTCCAGCCCTGCAGGATCACCAGGTTGTCCTCGCCGCGGCCAATGCCGCAGGCGTTGTGCAGGCAGCGCACCTGGCGCGGGTCGCGGTTGGCGGTTTCGATCAGCACTTCGAACATGGCTTCACCTTCAATCCACGATGTCCTTGCCGGCGACCTTGCGGAAGTCGTCGCGCAGGCGGTCGCTCTTCTCGATCAGTTCGCGGTTCTCCGGCGAGTCGGGGGTGATCACGATCGGCGTCACGAAGATCACCAGGTCGGTGCGATTGCGCTGGAAGGCGCGCGAGCGGAACAGCGCGCCGAGGATCGGGATATCGCCCAGCCCAGGCAGCTTGTCGAAGGTCTTCGAGGCATTGGCGTCGACCAGGCCGGAGATCACGATGGTGTCGCCCTGATGCACGTTGACCTGGGTCGTGGCGCGGCGGGTGATGAAGCCCGGATAGCCCTGTACCTCGACGCTGGGATCGATCTTGCTGATCTCGGTCTCGATGTCGGTGGAGATGTCGCCCTTGCTGTTGACGATGGGCGCGATGTGCAGCTTGATGCCGTACTGCTTGTACTCGACCGTCGTCTCGCCCAGGCCCTGGCTGATCGGAATCGGCACCTCGCCGCCGACCAGGAAGTCGGCGACACCGCCGCTGCGCGCGGACAGCTGCGGCGTCGCCAGCTCCCACGCGTTGCCATCCTGCATCATCAGGTTGATCTTCGAGGTGATCGAGGTGGCGATGCCCAGGTACGACTGGGTGCCCGGCCACACCGGCTTGTCCGCGAAGATGCTGCCTTCGCGCACGACGCCGTAGTAGGGGTTGGTCACCCAGGCGTGGGTGAGGCCACCGGCGGGTCCGTCGATCGTGCTGTCCCACTTGATGCCCAGTTCGCTCATCGCCTTCTTGTCGAACTCCATGATGCGCACGCGCATCATCACGGTGGGCTTCATCTCCACCGCATTGGCGCTGGTGAAGTCGAGCACCTGCGGGTAGATCTTCCTGATCGCCGCGATGTGCGCCATGTCCGCCTGCGACAGGTCGCTGCCGGTCAGCACCACGTTGCCGCCCACGGTGGCGACCGAGATCGCGCTGTCCTCGCCCAGCAGGCGCTCGACCATCCCGGCCGCTTCGGCGCTGTTGCCCACCACCACGTGCACGCTGACGCTGCGCTGGCTGCCGTCGGCCATCCACAACTGCACCGAGGTGTCGCCGGGCTGGTTCGCGATCAGCACCAGCTCGCGGTTGCCGATCGCCTTGACCTGCAGCAGCTTGCCGTCGCCCACCGCGACCCGCTTGAGCGGGCCGGGCGCGCTCTGCACCAGCGCCTGTCCCGCGTACATGCTGAGCGAATCGCCGATCACCGGGGAGGTCGCGCGCGCCTCGCGCAACGGCAGCACGAGCGCCGCGGCGCACAGCGCCAGCCATGCCAGAAAGGTCGCCGTCGCCCGGCCGGAATGTTTGCCTGCTTCCATGTTCAACTGTTCCCGCCGATGATGAATTGAATGCCGTTGCCATGCACCGGCCGGCCCAGCCGCAGCAGCTCCGCCTTGCTCAGCGTCTTCAGGTCGAACGGCTGCTGGTTGCCGGCCGGACGCAGCATCACGCGCAACTCGCCGACCTTCATCGCCATGCCCAGGCGTTGCGCGTCGTTCGGCGCAAGCCCGAGCGTGATGTTCGAGTAGGTGTCGTCGTCGCCGCCGACCGGATGGCTGCTGCGCAGGCCCTTCGCCCGCTTGCCGGTGGCCAGCACCGGCACGTCGCCGAGCAGCGGGCGGATCTGCTCGCTGCCCTCGCCGTCGAGCAGCAGCAGGATGTCGAGATGGTCGCCCGGCACGATCAGTCCGGAGACCGAGTTGGACTCGTCCACCTGGATCGAATACGCCACCTTGCCCGGCTCGATCACGTTGGAGAAATGGTCGGTGACCCGGTCCACCGCGCTGCCGCCGATCGGTGCGCCCTGCGCCAGCGGCACCCGCAGCACCTGGCCCAGGTAGTCCTCGTAGTTGTCGGGCGTCAGTGCATCGGCCGGCACGAACTCGGCCGGCACCTCGCGCACGGCGATGTCGTCCTGGCTGATGCTGGCGCCCTTCTCCAGGTCATGCACCGGCACCACCACCTGGCGCGTCTCGGTGGGTCTGGTCTGCGTGCGCGCGGCGACCTGCTTGTTGATGTAGTGCACCGCCATCAGGCTGGCCACGATGCCGAGCAGGATGGCGCCGCCCAGGTAGAGGAAGTTGCGGTTGACCGCCGGCATGCGTCGTTCCATTCGATTCAGATCCAGGAGATGGAGAGTGCGTAGACAAAGCTGGTGTAGGCATCGCGCAGCGCGTCGGCGAGCTGGCGGATGACGTTGGGATTGGCCAGCAGCACCGTCACCAGCAACAGCACCACCACGGTGTATTCGATCAGCGCACTGCCGCGCTGGCGGCCACGCCGCAACGGCATGGCGGGGTGGCGCGCGTTCCGTCGAATGAACATGTCCGTCGTCCTCCCGTTCACGGATCCACCAGGTTGATCGTCACTTGCGACTGGCCGTCGAGCGGGCTCATCACCAGCGTCATCTTGCTGTCGCCGCGCTCGTAGCGCAGGACGCAGCCATCGTCCGCGCAACGATTCGCATCGGCCGGCTTCCAGCCATCCGCGCCCAGCCGTTCGCGGAAGAACGCCTCGTTCTGCCGCGGCGAAAGGCGGTTGCGCATCGCCACGGTGCGGGCGGGCGTGGGATCGTCCGGATAGGCGATGTCGTTGAACACGGTCGAGCCCATCGGCCGCGGCAGGCCCTTGCCGCGCTCGAAGTGTTTCGGCGCGGTGGCCACGTCGACGATGCCGATGTTGCCCTTGCTGCCGCTGCCCGATGCGCTGACCTGCACGGTGACGTAGTAGTCGCCCTCCATGTGGCCGACCACCTGCGCCGCGCCCATCGGGTTCACCACCACCCGGCCGTTCCACAGCTTGCGGTAGAAGGCCACCACCTCGGCCTGGCTCTGCGACGAGGTGAACACCCGGGCATGCATGTCCAGCCCGTTGAAGACGATGTGCCGGGAAACGTCGGCCGCATCCGTGCCGGCCGGCAGGTCGGGCTGCGGCCACGCCGCGGCGGCGGTGCCCGGCAGCAGGGCGACGGCCAGCAGCAGGCCGCGCCTAGTGCACATCGCGGTACCTCGTCAGCTTGTCGGCGGGCACGGCGTCGGGCGCCATCCGGCCCAGCTGGAACTTGTCGAAGCCGGGGGTGAACAGGTCGTTGACGATGGGGATCTTGCCCAGCACGTTGATCACGTCGCTGAGCACGTCATCGAACTTGTCGCCCAGCGCACTGGTCGGCACCAGCGGCCGGATCACCTCGCGCACCGTGCGGTTGTACATGGCGCCCGACGCGGCTTCGCCGTTCTTGCGTTCGCCACCGCCGCTGGCCGCCCAGGTGTCGGCCAGCAGCACGGTCCGCGCGGAAAAATCCTGTTGCGCGGTATCGAGCGGATCGAGGAAGGCCAGCGCCCGGCCATCGGCGCCCTTCAGCTTCTGCGGTCGCGCATGCACTTCGGCGGTGACGAAACCCTTCGGATTGGGCGGCAGGTTGCCCAGCGTCCTGGTCGCCTTGGCCACGGTGCCCAGTGCGCCATCGAGGAAGGTCGGCGCGGTTTCCTGCTGGTAGACGCTCAACGACACGTCGGAAGTTTTCAGCAGCGCCTGGTTGGCGAAGCTGGTCAACATGGGATCGCCGAACGCCGCCGGCGTGCGCGCGGAGGACTTGATCGGCGCGTTGGCATCGGCGAACTGGCGCGCGCGCAGTGCGGTCTGCACGGTGGCCTTGCGCGGCAGGCCGGCATCGGCCAGGGCCGGATCGACGGTGGCGGCCCAGGCCGCCTGGCGGGCGGCGGCCTGGGTCTGCTGCTTGATGTGGATGTACTGGCCCAGCAGCATCACGCCCGCCGCCAGCGGCACCAGCACGATGCAGGCCACCGCCATCTCCACCAGGCTCTGCCCGCGCTGGTGCCGGCCGCCGATCGACGACGACATCGTGGCCGTGCGCAATGGCTGCGTTGGAACAGGGCGCGTCATCGTCGTCTCCATGGCTTGGCGCTAGCGGGCCTGGGTCACGGCAAGCTTGCCGGGCAGCACGAACACCTTGTCGTCGATCGGCGTGCCGACGCTCATGCTGTCGGTGGTCAGCTGGTAGCCATTGCCGTCGGCGGGCTTGTTCGACAAGGTGATGTTGTCGACCGGCGCGTCCATGCGGTCGGCGTCGGCCGCGGTATCGGTGACGAAGCCCCACTTCCTGCCGCCACTCCACACGCAGGTTTCACCCTGGGAGCTGCTCAGGCGCACGCACGGCTGGCCGGCCACCTTCGCATCGCCGGCGGACTGGCCGACCAGGTCGCCCTGGCCCTGCTTCTGCAGCTCGCCCATGACCTGGGCCCGCAGCTTCGCGTCGTCCTGCGCCACGTCATCCTGTCCCGCGCCGTCCTCGTCGTCACCGGCAACGGCTTCGCGCACCACGCCGTCCGAATGCTCGCGGGTGGCGGTGCCCTTGACCAGGTCCGCGACCGTGGTCGAGCCTGGCTCGACGATGGTCAGCCGCGCGTCGTGCACCGGTTCGAACACGCAGCCCGCGGCAGACGCCCCGGCGCTCCTGAAGTCCCAGCGGTCCGCCTTGACCGCCATCCGCTCGCCGTCGTACCAGGTTTCCAGATAGGTGTGGCCCAGCTTGGCCACCACGTCGTCGGCCAGCGGCTTCACCGGCACCGCGCCGGCGCTGCAGCGGGCGAGCGCTTCGCGATAGGTGTGTTCCGCCGCGGGCACGCCATCGTGCAGCAGCACGCTGGTCTGGTTGAGGTGGATCGGCGGCGTCTTCTGCGCCAGGTTGACCGCGCCGTCCTGTGCATCGCCGCCACTGTCGCCACCGTCGCCGGCCGAGCAGCCGACCAGCGGCACGGTCGCCAGCAGGACGGTGCACAACGCCACCGACAGTTGCCGCAGAGGGCGTCGGTGACCCGGGGTGTTGCTGCTGCACGATCCCTGCGCGATGCCGCTCCGTGTTGTTCTTGCTTCGATCATGGTTTGCTGTTTCCACTGGGTGTGAGGGGGGGAAGGTGTGCCGCTGGCCATCAGGATTTGCCCGGCACGCACGGAGCCACGGCGCCATAGGCGATGGCGACCTCCTGACGGGTGTTGCATGGCGTATCGATCAGCCGCGCCTGCCAGTAGGGACTGAACAGGCTGCCCATCTCGCGGCTCGACGGGCTGATCACGTTGTCGAACAGGCCGAACCCGCGCGGACGGCTGAAGTACACCTGGGCCGAGGACAGGGCGGTCATGTCGTTGGCGACGGTCTGGTCGGGCGCCTCGAAATCCGGCGGCCCGCCGATGCCCGGCACGTTGTCGCTGGTGCGCACCGTCTTCATCGGCTGCTCGACCAGCACGGTGAACACCGGGCCCACGTCCATCGCCTCCACGCCGTTCTGCTTCGCGCTGCGATCGTTGTCGTAGGGCACGGTGGCCTTGTTGTCGGCGATGTCGTCGTAAGGCTGCAGGCCAGGACTGCTGGCGGGCGTGTAGTTCCTGAGCCAGGCCTTGCTGCTGCCGCCGATGGCGGGCGAGGAAAGCACCTTCTTGCCCGCCTTGCCGTTGTCGATGCCTTCGGCGTAGCGCTTGTAGTGGCCGCGGTCGATCTCGTACGGCGAATCCCAGCCGCGGCCGTTGTTGAAGCCCGGGCTGGCCACCGAGCGGAACGAGCGCGACATGCTGTTCACCGCGGCACCGCCACCCCAGGCCAGCGGCTCGTTCACGCCCAGCCAGCCGACCTTGACGTTGAGCGTGTCCACGCCCACCCACTGGGTGTAGCCGACCAGGTCGGTGCCGCCACGCTTGTGGATCGGCCCGATGCCGCCCTTGCGCTCGCGCGAGAAACCGTCGCGCGCCTCCATCACCACGTTGGCGAAGCGGTCGGCCCCGGCATCGCGCCGGCCGGAGGTGGGGATCGTGTAGTGGGTGACGTAGGAGCGCGCGTCGAGCGCGCCCTGTTCCAGCAGCGCATAGCCACGGGCGCCGATCTTCGCCTTGCCGTCGGTATTGCGCTTGACCACCTCGGGCACCAGCTTCAGCGCCTCCTGCGATTCCACCGTGGCGATGCCGCGCGAGGCGACGGAGTACGCCTTGTTGATCGCCGCGATGGCGGTCACGCCCGCCGAGAACGCCACCTGCATGCCGTCGCGCAGGGTCTTCACCACCGTCTTCACTTCATTCAGCGCGGTGACCACTTCCTGCAGCGCCGCGCCCACCTCGGCGCCGACGATGCTGACGTCGAAGATGATCGCGATCGCCTGCACCGCATCCTTGAAATTGTCGGTGCCGCGCAGGGTGAAATTCGTCCACGAATACCAGCTGGTCATCTGCGCCACGGCCACCTCGTTGGCGACCTCGGCACGGTTCATGTAGGCGATCAGGTTGTACGCGCGCGCCTGCTGCACGGCGGCGCTGTAGGCCGCGGCGTCGGCGGCGTTGACCAGCTCCACCTTCTTCGACACCGCCTGCCCGGTGTTGAACACCACGATCACGCCGATGCACAGCACCAGCAGCGCCACGACCGCCAGCACCAGCGCCTGGCCACGCTGGCGGCCACGCGCACCGGCACGCGACGGCCGCCGCTTCGCGCCGTCGCCACTTGTTCCATCGTCGCTCGACCAGCCCATTGCCCACCCCCATGTCGGGAACCGGACACCCGTGCAGGCCGGCATCGCTGCCGACGCGCACGGACGCCCCCGCGAACGCGGCAAGGCCGCATCCGGTTCGTCAGTTCTTGGCGGTGCTTACTTGGCGGTGGCGTTGTTGTAGCTGTTGAGGGTCTTGTCCTTGGTGCCCTCGGAATGGGCCTTGTTGCCCTGGTTCTTCGCCCGGTTGATGTCCTGCGTTGCGCTCTGGCCGGAGAGCTCCTTGGCCATGCCGCCGATCTGCGCGCGGGCGGTGCCGCCGAAATAGGTCACGGCCGCAATGGCGGCGATCGCGATGAGGGCGGTGATGATGATGTACTCGGTCATGCCCTGGCCACGCTGGCGGACACGGATCCCTGTGTTGCGAATGAAACGAGCTTTCATGGGCTACCCCTTTCTCAAGTGATGGTGGGACCGCCGACACGGCCGGCCCAGACAGACTTCGATGGAAGGTGATGCGCCCCCTGGTCAGTCATCTCGACCACGCACCATGCAGGAGCGCCAACGTCATGCTTTCGCAGATGGCCACTCCTGTCGCAGGAACTTACCGAAGGCCTGCTGCAGATTTGTGAAGGCAGCGGCATACAGGACTTTTTTTGCGAAACGCGTCACACAAACGACGAAAATCCGCCGCGATTCAAACGCTGTAGCTGAACGGGCAAGGCCATGCAGCACGTGATCGCGATGGTGTCCGGGGATGATTTGCTAAGGTGCCCGCTCTTCGAATGTCGCTGGAGACGTCCATACATGCGCAAGCTCCCGCCCCGCCCGCTCGTCCTCGTGCTCACCCTCGTACTCCCCTTGTTGGCGGCATCGACACTCGCCGCCGAACTGCCCCCGCACGACGTATCCGGCAGCCACGACCATCCGGTGGTGTCGCGCTTCGCCGACTCGGTCATCGTGGGCTACGCGCAGAAGGATTACGGCAGCGCGACCCTGCCACTGGGCCGTTACGACGCCGACCAGCCGAGCCGCTTCGCCCGCAGCGAACCGGCGGAAGGCAAGCTCACCCGCATCGCCTATGCGGTGCCGGCCGGCAAGAGTGCGCTGGAGGTCTACCGCAATTTCGCCCAGGCGCTGAAGGCCGCCGGTTTCCAGTTGCGCTTTCATTGCAGTGGTGACGAGGGCTGCGGCGGTTTCGATTTCGGCAGCGCGCTGATCGAGCCCCTGCTCGACCAGATGCACGGCGACCGCAACCTGATGGTCTCCACCCTGGAATCCGCCGACGGCAACGTGCAATCGCTGACCGCCCGACTGCAGCGACCCGGCGGCAACGTCGATCTTTCGCTGCTGGTCAGCCAGAACGAGCAGCAACCCGTGGGCGTCCTGCTGCAGATCGTCGAGGCCAAAGCCATGGCCACCGGCCAGGTGACGGTCGACGCGAAGGCGATGAGCCAGGGCCTGGCGCAAAGCGGACACATCGCGCTGTACGGCATCCACTTCGCCAGCGACAGCGCGGTGCTGGACCAGTCATCCGGCGGCACGCTGGCAGAGATGGCGAAGCTGCTGAAGACGCAGCCGTCGCTGAAGGTCTGCATCGTCGGCCACACCGACAACAGCGGCGCACTGGCGCACAACCTCGCCCTGTCGCAACAGCGCGCCGAGGCGGTGACGAAGGCGCTCATCGCGGATTACGGCATCGCGCCGGGCCGGCTCGCGGCGAAGGGGCTGGCCTCCTACGCGCCGGTGGCCAGCAATCGCGACGACGACGGCAAGGCACGCAACCGGCGCGTCGAACTGGTCGAGCAGTAACGCGCGGACATCGGCCGAGCGGGTCGCCGACGGCAGGCGGCCCGCGCCGCACTCACTCGTTCCGCGGACGCCCGAAGCGCGGCAGGTTCCAGTGCCAGTGCAGCGATGCAAAGCGCAGGCCGAAGCAGGACAGGATCGGCAGCCAGGTGGCCCATACCGCGGGCCAGTGCAGATATTCGCCGAGTACCGCCAACGCGGCGCCGGCCAGCGCGGCCAGCGCATAGATCTCCTGCTGCAGCACGATCGAGACCCGCGCCAGCAGCACATCGCGCGCCATGCCGCCGCCCACGGCGGTGATCATGCCAAGCAGGATCGCCACCTCGGCGTTGTGGCCGAACAGCAGCGCCTTGTGCGCGCCGTACACCGCGAACAGGCCCAGCCCCATCGCGTCGAACAGCCGCACCGGATAGGTCAGTCGCTCCACCCACGGATACGCCACGATGGTGAGCAGGGCGGCGATCACCGCGGTCAGCAGGTAGCGCCAGTCCGACAGGCCCGCCGGCGGCACCGCGCCGATGCACAGGTCGCGGGCGATGCCGCCGCCGCAGGCGGTGATGTAGGCGATCGCCAGGATACCGAACAGATCGAGGTTGCAGCGCCGCGCGGCGGTGGCGCCGCTGATCGCAAAGGCGAACGTGCCGGCCAGGTCGACCAGGTTGAACAACAGTTGCTCGTTCACGTTGCCGACTCACTGCGGGCATGCCGACGGGGCGGCGCATGCCCGCCATTGAACCAGCTTCAGGCGAGCTTGCGCGAGACCGCGAAGGAAACCAGGTTGCCCAGGCCGGTGGCGCCAGCGAGCACGGCGACCATGCCGGGGGTGACTTCCTGCCAGCCGAACCACTGGATCAGGCCGAAGGCGAGCCCGACGAAAATCAGCACGATGCCCCAGCGCAGCGACGAATGGCGGCGGCGCTGTTCCTCGTCGAGCAGGATCGACTTGACCAGTTCCTCCGAACCGCCGGCGCCGATCATGCGGCCGCGGGCCCGGGCATCGACCACGACCTTGATGGTGTAGGCGATGCAGATGAACAGCACGATCGGAATCAGGATCTCGAAATTCATGGAAAACTCCCTGGGCAAAGGCCACGAAGATGGGCCCGTTGAACCCACAGATACGGGGCGCGCCGGATCGGTTGCAGCCGCCCGCTTGCAACCGATCCGGCGATGCGCGTATCCATGACTCCATGGATGACATCCGCCAAGCCGATCGGGCCCTGGTCGACGCCGTGCTGGCCAACCGGCCGGGCGCGTTCGAACGCCTCGTGCGCGAGTACCAGGGACTGTGCTGGCACATCATCCAGCGCATGGTGCGGCATCCGGAGGACGCCCGCGAGCTGTGCCAGGACACCTTCCTGCGCGTGCACCAGTGCCTGCATCAATACCGCCACGAGAGCGCGCTGAAATCGTGGATCGGCCGCATCGCCTTCACCATCGCGCTGCGCCACCTGCAGCACAAGCGCATCGCCCTGGTCGAGCCGGGCGGTGACGACGGCGAGTCGCTGGTGGACAGCATCGGCGACGGTTTCGACCTGGAGGCCGCCTGCGCCGACGAGGAAACCGCCCGCCACCTGCATGAGGCGATCGAGGCGCTGCCGCCCTTGCAACGCACCTTGCTGACCCTGTATTACCTCGAAGAGACGTCCATACCCGAGATCGCCCGCATCACCGGCATGGCCGCGGGCACGATCAAGAGCCATCTGTTCCGCTCGCGCCTGCGCCTGCGCGACGCGCTCGAAACACGGACAGGAGTTGCCGCATGATTCCGCACGACGAAACCCACATCCCCACGTTCGACGATGCCGCGCTCGAGCGCGAATGGCAGGCACAGGAAAGCGCCATGCGGCGCGAACGGCTGCAGCTCGATCCCGCCGGCGACGATGCACGCAGCCGGCGCTACCGGCTGATCGCGCGCAGCCTGCGCCAGCTGCCGGCCGAATCGCTGCCGGCGGACTTCGCCCGGCAACTGGCCCGGCAGGTCGGCGCCGCAGCGTCGGTGGCCGCGCCGTCGTCAGCCAGCCCGGCGGGAAGCTCGTTCGAATTCAGGCTGGTGCTGGTACTGGCCTCCACCCTGGTCATCGCCGCGGTCGCGGTGGTCGCGATCTACGGCCAGGCGTGGCTGCCCTCCTTCGCCGAGCTGCTGCCGAAGCCGCCGGCCACCCGCTGGCTGCTGGCCCTGGCCGGCTGCATCGGCGGCTCGTGGCTGCTGGGCTTCTGGCAGCAGCGCAGCCACTGAGCGCAGGAGCGCACTCCCGCTTCGGGTGCGGCGCCAGTCCGCACCCGCCTCACCACTCGATCACTGCATCCAGCCCGCGATGCAGGCCGACCAGGCCGGACACCTTGCGTATCGCCAATAGCGCGCCATCGACATACGGCTTCGCGCTGCTTCCCGCGTTGTGGCGGATCGTCAAGGTCTGGTCCGGCATGCCGAAGATCGCCTCCGCCCCCAGCACGAAGCCCGGCAACCGCACCGCATGCACCTGGCTGCCCGCCAGCGTGCCGCCACGCGTCTCGCGAACACCCGCGGTCTGCTCCAGCGGCACCGCCAGCAGCGGCTGGCGCACCTTGCCCAGCCGCCCGGCCAGCTCGCGCACCGTGCCGCTGGGCGCGTCGGGCTTGGTCGCGCTGGCGTAGTCGATCAGCTCCCACTGCGGGATCAGCTTCGCCGCCATCTCGGCAAACTTGATCAGCAGCACCGCGGTCAAGGCGAAATTGCCGCAGGCCAATACGCCACGCTGCCGCTGCCGTGCCAGCGCATCGATCTGCGCATAGTCCTCGTCCGTCAGCCCCGAGGTGCCGACCACCACATGCGCGCCATGCTCCAGCGCCGCGAGAATGTTCGCCTTCGCGCTGGACGGCCGCGTGTACTCGACGAACACGTCGCACGGCTGCGCCAGCGCCGCGTCCACGCTGGCGAAGATCGGTGCCTGCAAGCCTGCCTCGCCAAGCACCGCGCCGAGCGTTTCACCGGCATGTCGCCGTGCCACCGCGGCAACCATGTCGAGGTCATCCGTCGCGGCAATGCCACGCGACAATTCCGAACCCGCCCAACCGGTGGCACCGGCGACACAGACCTTGATCGACATGGGAACCTCGCTGCTTGGGGATGGATAAGCATAGTCGCTGGCGACCCCATGCCGATTTCAGAGCAAGAGAGAGCCTGGGCCGCAGCACGCAGTACATCGCGCAAGCTACGCGTGGATGCCTCAATTCCTTGGGCATGCCGGTGGTGCAAACGTCAGCCCGGTGTCCTTCCGGCGAGTCCGGTCGGGCTTTCGCGTCGGGTATGATCGTCGCGGGGAAAATTCACGGATATCCGATGAGCATCAAGGGACACCTGTTTCTGCTGGCTTTCATCGTGGTCGCGGTCTACGTGGTCGTGATCTACAACAACCTGGTGCAGCTCAAGAACAATGTCGCCAAGGCCTGGGCAAACATCGACGTGCTGCTGATGCAGCGGCATGACGAGCTGCCGAACCTGGTGGAAACGTGCAAGCAGTACATGCTCTACGAACAACAGACCCTGCTGAAAGTGACGCAGGCGCGCGCCGCCGTCTCCGATGCACGCGAGCACGCCAGCATCGATGAGCTCGGGCCCGCCGAGCAGCAGCTGCGCAACGGTCTTGGTGACCTCTTCGCGGTGGCCGAGAAGTACCCCGACCTGAAAGCCAACCGGACGTTCCGGAATCTCCAGGCGCGCATCAGCCGGCTCGAAGACGCCATCGCCGACCGCCGCGAGTTCTACAACGACTGCGTCAACAGCCTCAACGTGCGCATCGATCAATTCCCGGATCGCTTCATCGCCTCCCTGTTCAAGTTCAAACCGGGAAAACTGCTGCATTTCCGCGAAGCCAAACGCACGATGCCCGAGCTGCGAGTGCTGCTCGGCTGACCGGCTTGCATCGACCCGACCCGGTTGCTTCTTCGATGCGCAGACAAGAGACCTTCCGTCGATGGTGACGAAAATTCCGCTGCTCCTCGCTGGCCTTGCCGTATTCGTCGCCCCCGCTGGCTACGGCTTCATCGGCTGGTACCGCTCGCTGTCGGCACGTCGACTGATCGAAGGCCTGGCGATATCACGATGTCGCTCCGTCGCCCAAGGTTATGTCGCGCTTGCCGGTCGGCAAATGGCGGTGCCGGGCCATCCGCTGATCGCCCCCATGACCGGGCGTTCGTGCACCTGGTGGTGTCATACCGTCGAGAAGCGCGACAACTGGCAGTGGGTCGTCATCGCGAGAAGAACCAGCCGCACGCCCTTGTTGCTCGACGACGGCACCGGCCAGATGATGATCGACCCGGCCGGAGCAAAAGTGCACGCCACCAAGCGCGATCGCTGGCAAGGCACGGATTACCGGATCGACTGTCCACCCGAGATGGACATGCCTGGCGGCCAGTACCGCCACACCGAAACGCGCATGACCGAAGGTGAACCGCTTTACGTCGCCGGCCTGCACACCAATCATTCGGCACAAAGCCTGCCTTCGGCCGTGGAAGTCGACACCGCGGCGATCCTCGCCGAATGGAAGAACAACCAGGCGTCACTGCTGACACGGTTCGATGCGAACGGCGACGGCGTCATCGACATGAACGAGTGGAACCGTGCGCGCGACGCGGCGCATATCCAGGCAGCGGCGAACGCCGTCCAACCGACGGTCACCCCGGAAACCGGAATCATCTCGTGCCCGCCCGGCCACCGGCCGTTCATTCTCTCGTCCCAGCCGACAGAGGAACTGGTGAGGCAACTGAAACTGTCCGGCTACGGCAAGCTGGCACTGTTCGTCGGCTTCTCCCTGGCCGCGCTGTGGCTCGCCGGAAAGATGCTGAGCCTGCGACTGCTTTGAGCCGATCCGCGTTGGCCTTCGCAGGTTCGAACCCGCGGGATGAGAGTGCATCCGTGAATGATTCCTTCTGGCCGGACTGGGCTGTCCAACCAGGTGCGCCCTGACCCTGATGCGGTGTGCTTGATCGGTGCAGCGACAGGGGCGAAGCCCCCGCCTCGAACGAGATATTGGCCATATGTCACGACAGCTTGGCACGGGAAAACGTTAGATAGCGAATCAAGCCGTTGAGAAAATAGAGAAAGCCCACGGCAGGAATCGCACATATCCATGCAAGCATCTTTGGGGCGTCCGGATAATTTGGTATGACCAAACTCAAAACAACGCCAAAAACAACCAATGATGTGATGCCGGTCAGAGCCTCCCAATTGCTTGATGCTTCCAATTGGCAATTGCAATGAGAGCACCTCCCTGACCATCGACCAGGCTTGAAGGTGGGCAGAGTACAGAAATCCGGGTAGCGAACTGTAATTGGCATTCCGCAATACGGGCAACGTTTCAGCTGACCCATTCACTTCCCCTATAGTTAACGCCGGAATTAGACGGTGAAGTCGTCCGCCTTGAACGAGTGATAGTCAGCGCGACTGAAGCCAACTAATGACCTCCGGAATATCGCTCTGCTCTGTCTCCAACAATAGTCTGGCAGTTTGATGGTTGCCAGTGGCAGCGGCGGTCGCCGCGAGAGCTGAAGTGCACAACGATTCATCCCAGTCGGCCCGCGCGGCCGCCGCTGAAAGTGCTGGAACTTGAGCGAGCGCTGCAAAGTAGGCGACGGACAACGATGGGGGGACGACCGCGTTGATTGATGCACGCGCCACCTCGATGCTCGCCGGCAACAGGAAGTAGCTGACAGAGGCACGGGAAGCGTTTGCAGCCAGCGCCTGGACAATGTGAGGGACGGCTGCGAAGGACGCGGAGTAAACATCGCCTTGATGGCAGAGAGAACTCCACAACGTGAACCATGGCTCGTCCTGGCAGGATGCCTCGCTCGGGTAACCAGTGAGCTGGCTCAGCAATGCAGGAATATCTGTCGCGGCTCCGTACGCATGCCGAAGCTCAGACCAGAAAGGACTTTCGAGAGCCAACATTCTGTTCCGACTCCTAATGCCTGAGCTCAGCTGCCGACGAATCGCATAACGGCTTGGCGCTCGGTTGCAGCGAACTGTCAGGCGCCGGACTACTCACGACATCCAAGCCCCGCATGCAGCGCTTTTCTTTTGGAGCACCCAGCCGTTGGGGGTGCGCTTGAAGGCGACAACATGCCCGTAGCCACAAAGGCCTCCGCAGACAGACGAGAAGTGGAACATGGCCAGCGTGCGCTGCTTGTTGAATGTGATGGCCGAAAGTGTGACGACGCTATGGGCAAACCCGGCCTGGATAATTGCCGTCTTGGTTGCAGCTTCGGCAGCAGACCACTCGCGGCCCAACGCGCGCGGGTCGGTTGAACGGATGAAGTGGACGTATGGAAGCTCGCCAATGACGCTGCGAAGATTCCTAAACGAGTAAGACTCACCCCATTGTGCGGCGGGCTCACCGAGTTTCTGCGCACATTCCGTAAAGTCGCCTGGATCCTGCGTACGCAGCTGCGCGGCCTTGTACACGTTGACCGTATATTTGCCGCCTTCGCTCCAGCTATCGAGGAATGCGCCGTACATGGAAGCAGCGTCACGCTCCACACTTTGAGGAGCGGGTGTTCTGGTGTAGTGGCCACTACAGGACGTAGTCAGCAACACCATGGCCGCCAACACGATCAGGACCGGTAGTGGCGACGCTTTCAAATCCCTCTGACCCTCCAAATGAAGCATGACGCTGGAGTTGAGCGGCGGCTAAGCCTGCCGCCCTGGACAACTTGGTCGCCGGGCTACAAACCCTGATCGCTTGCGACCAACTTGCCATCCACGAACACGCTGTAACTTTGCGACCTGACACCGGCGGCCATCAATGGACGAGCCTTTTCGACCCGCACCTGATGGCCAGAAATGCCGCGTTGCCAACAACGTTTGAGACGGAACGAGAAGTGGGTGCTGGGTTGCAAGGGGTGCTGAAGCCAAATGCTTTCCGACGGAGTCACCAACTTCATGCCGCCTAGAAACCAGCCACGAACCAGCTTCGCTGAGATGTTTCCGATCAAGAAATCAATATCCATGTGACCTCCTGGAAGCGGCTAACGCTTGGCAGACCCCATATCGGGCATATGCATTCGATGTTCAGCTTTCGGAGTGAGCCCGTCAAGCGATCATTCGTTCGGTTTGGCAGTGGCTTGCAGAGTGACTTGAGCGGCTCAGATGGCCGGGGGTGACCTTGCATATGACGTGTCGGCAAGGGGGGCAAGGAGTCAAAGAGAAAGATCAGGAGCGAACCCCACCCCAGCCCTCCCCTGCAAGCAGGGGAGGGAGAAAGGCCGGGAGCTGCGCTGCAAGCATCAGACGATCGACTTGTGCTGTTGCACGCTCACGTCCGCCGCTAGTCCCACCGACAGTGGGCCTTTTGCCTCGGCTCTTCGCTCTTCGCTTCGCTCTTCGCTTCGGTTTTCGCCCTTCGGCTTTCGCGACCGCGCAGCGGTTGCGTACCGAGTGCGGGTCACGATGGCACGCTGCTCTACCCGGGGCCCCTCTGCAGCGGCGAGCGGGTGGAGGATCAGCCCGGGGGGTGGTTCGCATGGATGCGAACCAGTTTGGCGTCAGTCCATGGATGGACTGTCGACAAACCCCGCAACCCGCACGCGGACCTTGCGGACAGACAAACCCCATCACGCCAGCGGCAACCGCAACCTCACCTCCAACCCACCACCCTCGGCGTTGCCCACCTCGATCGTGCCCCCATGCACCTGCACCACCCGCTGCACGATGGCCAACCCAAGGCCATGCCCCTCCGCCCGCGCCGCATTGCTGCCACGGTAGAACGGCCGAAACAGCAGCGCGAGTTCGTCCGCCGGCACACCCGGCCCGTGATCGCGCACGCTGATCTCGGCAAACGACGAGTCAACACGCAGGGCCACCTCGACCCGACCACCTGCCGGGCTGAACTTGATCGCGTTGGCGAGCAGGTTGGCCAGCGCCCGCTCCAGCAGCATCGCGTTGCCGGAAACTTGCGCGGAGTCGGCGCGGGACAGCTGCAGTTCGACCTGCTGCGCATCCGCTTCCAGACGCGACTGCTCCACGCCCTCATGCACCACCTCGGCGAGCTCCAGCGGCTCGCGTTCCATGCCGGGCAGGCCGCCTTCCATCCGCGACAGCGCCAGCATCTCACCCAGCATCCGGTCGAGCCGGGCGATCTCCTGTTCGGCCTGGACGAAGTAGGCGGCGCCCTCCTCGCTGTCGCCGCCGCGGCGGGCCAGGTCGAGGATCAGCTGCAATCGCGCCAGCGGCGAGCGCAGTTCGTGCGACAGATCCTGCAGCACGCCGCGGTCGTGCGCGACCAGTGCCTCGATCCGTCTGGCCATCACATCGAAGTCGCCGGCCAGCTGGGCCAGTTCGTCGTGTGCCAGCCCACCCTGGCGGCCGACCCGCGCCGACAGTTCGCCTTCGGCCATGCGTCGGGTCGCCCGGCGCAAGGCCTCGACCGGACGCGCCACGCTGCGCGCCACCCACCAGCCGACCAGGCCGATGAACAGCAGCGACAGCGCCAGCTGCATGGCCAGATAGATCTTCTCGCGGGTCTGCGGCCGCAGGCGCACATGCGAGCGGCTCATCGCCAGCAACTGGCGGGCGTGGCCATCGTCGCCGACGACCTGCTGGACGGCGACGTAGAAACTGGGCCGCGGCTGCATCACCACGCTGCGATCGGACGACAACAACGCGGGCAGCTGTGAACGCACCGATGCGCCCAGGCGGATCGGATAGAGCATCTCGCCGTGCTCGAACAGGGTGGCCTCCACGCCCTGCTGACGCTGCTGCGCCACCCACGCAGCGAGTGCATCGCGACCCCCGCTTTCGTAGGCCTGGTCGGCGTCCTGCGCCAGCGCCGCCCAGTTGATTTCGATGCTCGTGGTGAACTCGATGAAGCGGCGGGCGAACAGCCCACCCAGCGCCAGCACCAGCAGGTTGGCCACGCAGAACCAGACCAGCAATCGCCAGTACAGCGAGGTGCGCATCGGCTTCATGGCGCGGCCGCCACCAGCACGTAGCCGGAGCCGCGCACCGCATCGATCCGTGGTGCATCGGGCGAGGCATCGGCCAGCTTGTGCCGCAGGCGGCTGACGTGCACGTCGATGCTGCGGTCGAAGCGCTCGATCTCGCGGCCCAGCGCCTGGCGGGTCAGGCTGGCCTTGTCGACCAGTTCACCGGCGCGCTGCGCCAGCCCCAGCAGCAACAGGAATTCGGCGCCGGTAAGCACCAGGTCCTGCTCGCCGACCTGGGCCCGGCGCTCGCCCGGAAACAGCAGCAGGTTGCCGACCTGCACCGTGCCGGACACCGGCGGCGCGTTGCGGCGCAGTTGCGCGCGCACGCGTGCCAGCAGCTCGCGCGGCAGGCAGGGCTTGGCCAGGTAATCGTCGGCGCCCAGCTCCAGCCCGATCACTCGGTCCACCGGCTCGCCCCGCGCGGACAGCATGATCACCGGCAGGCGGTGCTGCATGCGCAGCTCGCGCAGGGTTTCCAGGCCGTCGCGGCCGGGCATCATCACGTCGAGGATCAACAGGTCGGGCCGCTCGGCGGTATTGCGCAGGCGGGCCAGCGCGGCGTCGCCGTCGTGCGCGACGTCCACCACGAAGCCCTCGCGCTGCAGGTATTCGGCCAGCAGCCGGCACAGCGCGCGGTCGTCGTCGACAATCAGGATGCGGGAGGGGTTCGGAGTCTGCATGGCTCATTCAATACGGTGCCCCGGGCCGGACACCACGTTCTTTACCGATCTTTACCTGTCCGCAAAGAACATATACGTAGCAGTGTCGTCAAATGATGGCGTACAAACTCCCCACCACAGAGGTACACGTCATGCGCAAGAACACCCTCCTCGGCCTGGCCCTGGCCTCGGCACTGGCCATCGGCAGCTCCGTCGCACTGGCCGCGCCCGCTGGCGGCGCAGGACATGGCGACTTCGGCCATGGGCGCCACCATCATCGCGGCCACGGCCAGATGATGATGCTGGGCAAGCTGAATCTCAGCGACGCGCAGAAGGCCAGCGTCAAGCAGATCATCCGCAGCAGCCGCGAGCAGAACAAGTCCTCGCGCGATGCCTTGCGGCAACAGCGCAGCGCCTTCGAGTCGATGACGCCGAACCAGGTCGGCTACCAGGCCGCCGCTTCCCGGCTGGCCCAGGCCGAAGGCCAGGCCACCCAGCAGCGGGTGCAGCAGATGGCCAATCTGCGGGCGCAGATCTACGCGGTGCTGACCCCGGCGCAACAGGCGCAGGCAGCCACGTTCAAGGCGCAGGCACAGGCCCGTCGCGCCCAGTGGAAGCAGTTCCGGGCGGAGCATCCGCAGCCGTCGGCCAAGTAAGCGATCCGCGGTCGTGAAAGATAAAGAGCCCGGGCATGCCCGGGCTCTTTTGCATCCATTTCCACCGCGCCCCGTGCCAATCAGCGCTGCCGATCCGTGCCGACATCCCGCGCCTGCTGCGCGCGAGCGTCCGTCGCCTGCGCGGGCGCATAGGAGAAGCGCAGCATGCATTGATAGTCGGCCAGTGGCATCAGGTCCATGCTGGCGCGGCGTTGATCGACATGCGCCATGTCCTCGGTGGGCTCGGATACCGGACTGCCGTCCTGCGACGGTTTGAACTGTGAGCCGTAACGCTGGGGTTTTCCCTGCGCAAGCAACACGCGGTCCGTGAGCATGGCCACGTCGGCCTTGCGCACACCGCTCCCCGCCAGGCGCGACTCCAGCGTTTTCAGCACCGCCGCCTGGAAGGCCGGGTCACGGTCGGCATGCTGCACCAGCAACCAGGCGTTGGCGACACCTTGCGCACCCACGGCGTCCGGCGTCGGGAAACCTTGCCTTGCCACGACAGCTTTCAACCACGCGAGGTTGTCCGCATCCACCACAAGCATCGCCTTGTTCGCCACCGGGTCACGCATGCCGGCCGCCAGCGCCGTGTCACGCGCACGCTGGTCGGCCTCGCCACGCGCAGCCAGCTCGCGACGCAGTGCCGGATCGGTGACGCGACGACCGGCATCCTCCCGCGCATTCGCTTCGTCGACGTGCGGATGCATGGCCGCCCAGCCGCCAAGACCCGGACAAGCCTTCATCAGGTCTGCATCACCATCGGCACGCACAGTGGCGGGCAACAGCAAGACCGCAACCATGAGGCAAGACAGCGTCATCCTTGACATGAGCGACCTCATTTTTTCTTCGGCAGATACAGATCGGTGATGGTGCCTTCGTAGACTTCCGCGGCCATGCCCACCGACTCGCCCAGGGTGGGATGCGGGTGGATGGTGAGCGCGATGTCGGCCGCCTCGCTGCCCATCTCGATCGCCAGCGCCAGTTCGGAAATCAGGTCGCCCGCGTGCACGCCCACGATACCGGCGCCCACGATGCGATGGGTTTCCTCGTCGAAGATCAGCTTGGTGAAGCCTTCGGTGCGGTCGATGCCGATGGCGCGGCCCGAGGCCGCCCACGGGAACTTGCCCACGCCGACCTTCAGGCCCTTTTCCTTCGCCTCGCGCTCGGTCACGCCGACCCAGGCGATCTCCGGGTCGGTGAACGCCACCGACGGGATCACCCGCGCGTCGAAGTGGCTCTTCTGCCCGGCCACCGCCTGCGCCGCGACATGGGCTTCGTGGGTGGCCTTGTGCGCCAGCATCGGCTGGCCGACCAGGTCGCCGATGGCGTAGATGTGCGGCACGTTGGTGCGCATCTGCGTGTCGACGTTGATGAAGCCGCGCTCTGTCACCGCCACGCCGGCCTTGTCCGCGCCGATCTTGCCGCCGTTCGGCGAGCGGCCCACCGCGACCAGCACGCGGTCGAACAGCGTGGTCTCGGGAATGCTGTCGCCTTCGTAGCCGACCTCGATGCCCTTCTTCGTGGCCTTGGCGCTGACCACCTTGGTCTTCAGGTGCACGCCCTTGAGCTTGCCGCCCAGGCGTTTGGCCAGCGGCTTGATCAGGTCGGCGTCCGCGCCCGGGATCAGCTGGTCCATGAATTCGACCACGGTCACCGCGCTGCCCAGCGCCGAATACACGGTGGCCATCTCCAGGCCGATGATGCCGCCGCCGACGACCAGCAGGTTCTTCGGCACGTCCTTCAGTTCCAGCGCGCCAGTGGAGTCCACCACGCGCTCGTCGTCCCATGGGAACGCCGGCAGCTTCACCGACTGCGAACCGGCCGCGATGATCGCGTTCTCGAAGCGGATCAGCTTCGTGCCTTCGGCCGTCTGGACTTCCATTTCGTTCGGCGAGACAAACATGCCGGTGCCCACCACGGTGCGCACCTTGCGCGCCTTGGCCATGCCGGCAAGGCCGCCGGTGAGCTGGCCGACCACCTTGGTCTTGAAGCTGCGCAGCTTGTCGAGGTCGATCTTCGGCGCACCGAAGCTGACGCCGTGCGCGGACATCGCCGCGGCTTCATCGATCACCGCCGCGGCATGCAGCAATGCCTTGGAGGGGATGCAGCCCACGTTGAGGCAGACGCCGCCCAGGCTGTCGTAGCGTTCGACCAGCACGGTGTCGACGCCGAGGTCGGCAGCGCGGAACGCGGCGCTATAGCCGCCGGGACCGGAGCCGAGCACGACCAGCTTGCATTCGATGTCGGCCTTGCGGCCGGATGCCGCGGCAGCCTTCGGTGCCGATTCGCTCCCTCCCCTGCTCGCAGGGGAGGGCTGGGGAGGGGTGGCCGCCGGAACGGCGGCTGGCGTCGGTGCAGCGGCCTCGGGCGCTTCCGCTTTCGCAGCCGGCGCCGCAGCCGTTTCACCGGCCACTTCCACCACGGCAATCACCGCCCCTTCGGAAACCTCATCCCCCACCTTCAACTTCACTTCCTTGACCACGCCGGCGGCGCTGGAAGGAATCTCCATGGTCGCCTTGTCCGACTCCAGCGTGATCAGGCTCTGTTCCTTCGCCACCGTGTCGCCGGCCTTCACCAGCACCTCGATCACCGGCACGTTGTCGTGGCCGCCGATGTCGGGAACCTTGATCTCGATCGTGTTCGCCATCGTCATCGTCTCCGGTCAGAGCAACAGCCGGCGGATGTCGCCGAGCTGGTTGGCCAGGAACGATGCGAAGCGCGCGGCGAGCGCGCCGTCGATCACCCGGTGGTCGTACGACAGCGACAAGGGAAGCACCAGCCGCGGCGCGAACTCCTTGCCGTTCCACACCGGCTTGGTCACCGACTTGGAGACGCCAAGGATGGCCACTTCCGGCGCGTTGACGATCGGCGTGAAATAGGTGCCGCCGATGCCGCCGAGCGAGCTGATCGAGAAGCAGCCGCCGGACATCTCGGCCGGGCCGAGCTTCTTGTCGCGCGCTTTCTTCGAGATCACCGCCAGGTCGTTGGCCAGTTCCAGCAGGCCCTTCTTGTCGCAGTCGCGGATCACCGGCACCACCAGGCCGTCGGGCGTGTCCACCGCAATGCCGATGTGGAAATATTTCTTGAGGATCAGCTTCTCGCCCGACTCGTCGAGCGAGGCGTTGAACTGCGGGAACGCCTTCAGCGCGGCCACCACCGCCTTGATCTGGAACACCAGCGGGCTGATCTTCACGTCCTTGTTCTCGGCGCCGAGCTGCTTGCGGAACGCCTCCATCTCGGTGATGTCGGCATCCTCGTGCTGGGTGACGTGCGGGATCATCGCCCAGTTGCGCGCCAGGTTCGCGCCGGAAATCTTCTGGATGCGCGACAGCGGCTTCTCCTCGATCTCGCCGAACTTGGCGAAGTCGACCTTGGGCCACGGCAGCAGGCTGAGGCCGCCGACCGAAGCCGAGGCGCCGATTGCCGGTCGCGCGCCGGAGGCCAGCGCGTGCTTGACGTAGGCGCTGACGTCGTCGCGCTGGATGCGCCCGCCACGGCCGCTGCCCTTGACCTGCTGGATGTCCACGCCCAGCTCGCGCGCGAACGCACGGATCGCCGGGCTAGCATACGGCGCATCGCCAGGCATCACCACGCGCGCATCGACCGGCGGTCGCACCTGCGGCGCCACGTCGCCCTCGGGCGCGATGCCCGGCTGCACGCCCTGGCCGGCTACTGGCGCAGGGGTTGGCTGAGCGGGGGCGGGAGCGGCGGGCTTTGCGGGGGCCTCATCCTTACCCTGTTCCGGAGCGGGAGCGGGAGCGGGGGCCGCCGCTGCGCCGTCGGCTTCAATCACGGCAATCACCGCGCCCTCGGAAACCTCGTCGCCCACCTTGAGCTTCATCTCCTTCACCACGCCGGCAAACGGCGAGGGAACTTCCATCGTGGCCTTGTCCGACTCCAGCGTGATCAGGCTTTGTTCCTTCTCGACCCGGTCACCGACCTTCACCAGCACTTCGATGACGGGGACGTCGGCGTGGCCGATGTCGGGAACGTGGGCTTCTTTGAGGTCGGCCATGATGACTCCTGCTGGCGAGGGCGCGCCGCTCGGGGATGGCGGCTGCATACAAGACGTCAATCATAGCGAAGGGTCGTGCCTTGCGTATGCCGGATCGTGTAACTTCGGGCCTTCGCACCCCACCATGCGCCGGCGTATCCATGACCTTGAGCGGACGCGCCGTGCGCTTGCGTAGCCTAACCTGAGCCCATGTTCACGCCGCACCGCGCGGCACCGGAAGGAACCCATGCTGACGATACGCGATCTGTCCAAGACCTATGCCAACGGCGTCCGGGCGCTGCGCGGGGTGTCGCTCGACATTCCCGGCGGCATGTTCGGCCTGCTGGGCCCCAATGGCGCCGGCAAGTCTTCGCTGATGCGCACGATCGCCACGCTGCAGGACCCGGACGAGGGCACGATCAGGCTGGACGAGATGGACCTGCTGGCCGACAAGCAGGACACCCGGCGCCTGCTGGGCTACCTGCCGCAGGAATTCGGCGTGTACCCGAAGGTCTCGGCCGAGGCGATGCTGGACCACTTCGCCGTGCTCAAGGGCGTCACCGTGAAGGGCGAGCGGCGCGAGCTGGTCGAGGCGTTGCTGCGCCAGGTCAACCTGTGGGACGTGCGCAAGCGCAAGCTGGGCACCTACTCCGGCGGCATGCGCCAGCGCTTCGGCATCGCCCAGGCGCTGATCGGCGAGCCGCGCCTGATCATCGTCGACGAACCCACCGCCGGACTGGACCCGGAGGAACGCAACCGCTTCCTCAACCTGCTGGCCGAACTGGGCGAGCGGATGGTGGTGATCCTGTCCACCCACATCGTGGAGGACGTCACCGACCTGTGCTCGCGCATGGCGATCATCGGCCAGGGCCAGGTGCTGCTGACCGGCGAACCGGGCGAGGCGATCCGTTCGCTGGAGGGCCGGGTCTGGCGGCGCAGCATCGACAAGGCCGAACTGGACGGCTATCGGGCCCGCATGAACATCCTGTCCACCCGCCTCGCCGGCGGCCGCACCCTGCTGCACGTGCTGGCCGACACGAAGCCGGAGGAAGGCTTCGAAGCGGTCGCACCGGATCTGGAGGACGTCTACTTCGGCCGCCTGCGGGCGCAGGCCACCGCCAAGGCCGCCTGAAGGCGCCCCGAATCCGCAGGGGCGCACCCGCGCGCGATGTCCGTTCTTCCGATGGAAGACATCGCGCACACGGCGCTCCTGCAGCAGCCAGGATCACCCATGTTCTTCGAAATACTCCGCTTCGAGTTGCGCCAGCAGTTGAAGGCGCCGCTGTTCTGGATCGTCGCCGCCGCGTTCGGCGCGCTGGCCTTCGCCCTTTCCAGCACCGACATGGTGGTTGCCGGCGGCGCCAGCGGCAACGTGCTGCGCAACGCGCCGCTGGTGATCGTGCGCCTGCTGGGCGTGCTCACCGTGCTCAGCGTGTTCCTGATCACCATCTTCGTGGCCGGCGCGGCCTTGCGTGATTTCGACAACCGCACCTCGGAGCTGTTTTTCAGCACGCCGATGAGCCGCGGCGCCTACCTGGGCGGTCGCTTCGCCGCGGGTTATCTGGCGGCGCTGGCGATCATGCTGGTGTGCGCGCTGGGGCTGGCGCTGGGCGCCACGATGCCGTGGATCGACGCGGCGCGTCTGGGCCCGGCCAGCTGGTACGGCTATGCCTGGTCGCTGGGCGTGATGGTGATCCCGAACATGCTGTTCATCGCCGCGCTGCTGTTCCTGCTGGCCACCACCACGCGTTCGCTGCTGGCCACCTATATCGGGGTGATCGCGTATTTCGTGCTGTCGGGCGTCACCGGCTATCTCAGCCGGGACATCGACAGCCACACCATCGCCGCGATGCTGGACCCGTTCGGCGGCCGCACGCTGGGCATCGTCACCCGCTACTGGTCGTCGGAGCAGAGCAACCACCTGCTGCCCGCGCTGGATGGCGTGCTGCTGTTCAATCGCCTGCTGTGGATCGGCGTGGCGGCCGTGCTGTTCGTGGCGGCCTACTGGCTGTTCCGCCCGAACCGCGAGGGCCTGCAGCTGCCGCGCCGCAAGAAGCGCGCCGAACCACCGATGCTGCGCCCCCCGGCCAGCGGCGCCGCGCTGACCCTGCCCCGGGTGAGCATCGGCCGCGGCTGGCGTATCCACCTGCAGCAGCTGCGCGCCCAGTTCCTGTTCGACACGCTTGGCGTGGTGCGTGGCGTGGCCCTGCTGGTGCTGCTGGCGCTGTCGCTGGTGTTGATGCTGGTATCGCTGGTTTCGTCCGGGCTGATCTACGGCACGCCGGTGTGGCCGGTGACGCATCAGGTGCTCACCGCGATCAACGGCAGCTTCAGCCTGCCCCTGATCATCATCGTGATCTTCTATGCCGGCGAGCTGGTCTGGCGCGAGCGCGGCCAGCACTCCGCCGAAGTCACCGACGCCTTCCCGGTGCCGGACTGGGTACCGCTGCTGGCGAAGTTCGGCGCGCTGTTGACCATCATCGTGCTGATGCTGCTGATCGGCGCGGTGGTCGGCATCGGCTGGCAGCTTGCGCACGGCTACACGCACCTGGAGCCGGGCCTGTACCTGGGCATGCTGGCGCTGAACGCGATCCCGTTCGTGCTGATCGCGGTGCTGGCGCTGTTCCTGCAGGTGATGTCCAACAACAAGTTCCTGGGCTACCTGCTGACCATCCTGTGGGTGGCGGCCAGCTCGATCGGCTTCGGCCTGCTGCACTGGGACCACAACCTGTACAACTACGGCAGCGGTCCCACCGTGCCGTATTCGGACATGAACGGCTTCGGCCACTTCCTCACCGGCGCACTGTGGTTCGACGGCTACTGGGCCTGCCTGGCGGTAGTCATGCTGGTAGTGGCCGCGCTGTTCTGGGCGCGTGGCACCGACGACGCGTGGCGCGACCGCCTGCGCGAGGCACGGGCACGACTGCATGCCCCGGCGCTGATCGTGCTGGTCGTCGCGTCGCTCGGCTTCATCGGCAGCGGCGCGTGGATCTACTACAACACCAACGTGCTCAACACCTACCGCAACAGCACCGCGAAGACGGTGCAGCGCGCGGACTACGAGAAGAAGTACGCGAAGTACAAGGACGCTCCGCAGCCCCGCATCACTGCGGTGAAGGCCGAGGTGGACATCCATCCCTACCGGCGCAGGCTGGACATCCGCGCCCACTACACCCTGATCAACAAATCCACCGCGCCGATCAGCGAGCTGTACGTGAACTTCACCGACGAGTTCACCGTGAAGTCGCTGCAGTTCGCCCCGCACGACACGGTCAGCGAGGACAAGGACCTGGGCTTCACCGTGTACCGGCTGAAGACGCCGCTGGCGCCGGGCGCGTCGATGGATTTCGACTTCAGCCTGGCATACGCGCCGAAGGGCTTCACCAACGACACCGGCGCCACCTTCCTGGTGCACAACGGCAGCTTCTTCAACAGCGGCATGCTGCCGCAGTTCGGCTACCAGACCCAGTACCAGCTCACCGATCGCAACGACCGACGCAAGTACGGCCTGTCCGCCGAGGTGCCGCGGATGCCGAAGTTGGGTGACGAGAAGGCCCGCGCCAACAACTACATCAACAACGACGCGGACTGGATCGACTTCGACACCACCGTCTCCACCGCCGCCGACCAGATCGCGCTGGCGCCGGGCACGCTGCAGAAGGAATGGATGGCCAATGGCCGGCACTACTTCCACTACACCATGCAGCGGCCGATGCTGAACTTCTTCGCCTACCTGTCGGCGCGCTACTCGGTGAAGCACGTGCAGTGGAAGGGCGTGGACATCTCGGTCTACTACAACCCGGCGCACGCCTGGAACGTGGACCGGATGATCGAGAGCGCGAAGGACTCGCTGGACTATTACGACGCCAACTACACGCCGTACCAGTTCAAGCAGCTGCGCATCCTGGAGTTCCCCGGCTACGCCGCGTTCGCCCAGTCGTTCGCCAACACCATCCCGTTCTCCGAATCGATCGGCTTCATCGCCGACCTGCGCGACAAGTCGAAGATCGACTACGTCTACGACGTCACTGCCCACGAAGTGGCCCACCAGTGGTGGGCGCACCGGGTGATCGGCGCGAACATGCAGGGCTCGACCATGCTCAGCGAGTCGCTGGCGCAGTACTCGTCGCTGATGGTGATGAAGCACAAGTACGGCGCCGACCAGATGCACAAGTTCCTGAAGTACGAACTGGATGCCTACCTGGTCGGCCGCGCCACCGAGAAGCTGGCCGAGGAGCCGCTGGCGAAGGTGGAGAACCAGCCGTATATCCACTACCGCAAGGGCTCGCTGATCTTCTACGCACTGCAGGACTACCTGGGCGAAGCGAAGCTCAACGGCATGCTCAAGCAGTTCCTGCTCGACAAGGGCTTCCAGCAGCCGCCCTACACCACCTCGCAGGAGTTCATGGACGCACTGGACCAGGTGGCCGGGCCGCAGTGGAAGTCGCTGCTGGACGACTTCTTCTGGAAGATCACCCTGTTCGACAACCGGCTCACCGATGCCCGCGCGAAGAAACTGGCCAACGGGAAATACGAAGTGACCCTGAAGCTGCACGCCGGCAAGGTCTACCTGGACGGCACCGGCAGGGAAACCGCGGCGAAGCCGGACATCCCGATCGAGATCGGCGTGTTCGCGGCCTCGCCCGGCGGCGGCCGGGACGGCAAGCCGCTGTACCTGGAGAAGCGCCTGCTGAAGGACGGCGACAGCACGATCACCGTGGTGGTCGACGGCAAGCCCGCGCTGGCCGGCGTCGATCCCTACAACGAGCTGATCGACAAGGTGTCCACCGACAACCGGCGGGGCATCACGCTGGAATAGCCGCCCGCGCCACGCATCGGTGAGGCCGCGTCATGGCTGGCGCGGCGCCGCATCCGATACGTCACCGTGGGTGATGACCAATTCGCGGCGCGGTGCGGGAAGGCTGATGCCGGCTGCCTCGAAATGCTCGCGGATCGCGCGCAGCAGGTCGGTCTGCACGTCCCACGAGTCGGCCGAGCTGGTCCAGGCGCGGATCACCAGGTCGACCACGTTCTCGCCCAGGCCGACCGTCCACACGCCGGGCGCGGGGTCCTTGAGGATGCGCGCGTCGGCCGCGAACAGGCGGCGGATCTCGGCCATCGCCGCGCCGATGTCGTCCTTGTAGCCAATGCCCAGCTTCAACTCGAACCGCCGCGTGCCGCGCCGGTTATGGTTGACGATGGCATCGCCGCCGACCTTGCCGTTCGGCACCACCGCCTCGCGCCCGTCCGGCAACAGCAGCAGGGTGTGCATCAGGTTGATGCTCTGCACCGTGCCGTCCAGCCCGCCGGCAGTAACGAAATCGCCGACCCGGAACGGCCGGAAGATCACCAGCAAGACGCCCCAGGCCAGGTTGCTCAGCGAACCCTGCAAGGCCAGCCCGATCGCCAGTCCGCCCGCGCCCAGCGCCGCGACCAGTGGGGCCGACGGCACGCCGGCGCGGGTCAGCGCCATCACGATCAGCATCGCCACCAGCACGCCGTAGATCACGTTGCGCAGGAAGCCGCTGAGCGTGTCGTCCACATTCGCCCGCTGCAGCGCGCGGCGGCTGAAGTTGGCCATGCGCGCCGCCACCCAGGTGCCGACCAGCAGGATCAGCAAGGCGAACAGCAGGTTCAGTCCGGCATGGATCACGCTGGCGGACAACGCCTGGCCCAGCAGGTTGTCGAGGAAATCGTGCATCGCTTCGGCTCGGTCGGAAACGCAGCAGCCTAGCAAACCGTCGCAAAAGCCGCGTGACACGCACGCAGGCGGACGGATCGTGCCCGACAACTCCCCGACGCCGCGGGGACCTGCCTCAGAGCCGATCGTCCTCGATGTCGGTGACCCGGCCGTCGACCAGGGTCACCACGGTGACGTGACCGTCGCGGCGGTAGCGCCACTGCTCGCCGCCCTCGTTGCGGTCGATCACCCGCACGCCACCGCGGCGACTGCCGTGGCTGCGCGACTTGTGCTTATGCGACTTCGAACTCGGCTTGCCCAGCAGATCCACCACCCGCTCGCGGCTGTCGCCGGCAACCAGCACCTGGTTGCCGACCCGCAAGGTACTGGACGCCTGCACCGCGGCACTGAAGGCGAACAACGCAATGACTAGACGAATACGCATGACCTGCTCCCTGGTCGGTTGAATGGTTTTACCTATTCGCGGCGATCGTCGATCTCGCCGACCTTGCCGTCGATGATGGTCAGCACGACCACATGGCCATCGTCGCGGGCGTATTGCCAGCGCTCGCCGATGCGGGCGCCGAACCTGTTTTCCACCGGCTCTCTGTAGCCGGGCGTGCCGAGCAAAGCAATCGCGTGGGTGGCGGTGTCACCGACCGTCAATACGTGCTGGCCGATGCGCAGGGTTTGTCCGGCTTGCGCAGCCGCGCTGAACGCGAGCAGCAGGGAAAGGATGAGTGTGCGCATGATCATGCCTCCATGAGGAACCCGGGTTTCAGAATCCGGCGCCGGGCTGCGCCAGGTAGATCGCTTCCTCCGGTGTATCGGCCCGACCAAGCACGGCGTTGCGATGGGGAAAGCGGCCGAAGCGCTCGATCACGTCGCGATGGCGTCGAGCATAGTCCAGAAAATCGTCGAAGCGGGCGACCTCGCCGGGCGGTGCGTCGGCCCTCAGCGCCTCGAACAATTCGACTGAACGCCGCTGCAATGCGGGGTCTTCCGCGTGTTCCAGCGGCAGGTAGGCGAACACGCGCCGGATGGCGGGAAGTTGGCGGTCATCACCACGGGACAGGCCCGACAACGCGACGCGCTGCGCCGCCGGATCGGCCGCCCAGGCGCGCGGGTCGTGGCGATACAGGTTGCGGGGAAACTGGTCGAGCAGGATCAGCAGCGCGAGCCAGCCCGACGGCGTGGCCGCCCAGCCGTCCAGCCGTCCGTTCGCGGCATCCTGCACGGCGCCGCCGAATTGCTCGCGGATCTGCCCGTCGAAGTCGGCGCTGGCGGCAAACCAGTGCACGGCGTGCGCTTCGGCGAACCAGAATTCGAGAACATCGCTGGCGCTGGCCGGCATGATTCATCCATCAGGCAGTGGCTGGGCTTCCGACTATGCCCGCCGGCACGCAGGCCACGCAAACACGCGCCCGGTGCGCGGGTGTCATGGCCCGACCTGCAGCAGGTTCAGCGGCTGGCCATTGCTGCCGCGCACGCCCTGCTGCAGCGAGGCAAGCCGGCGGATCGCCGGACACAGCGCCTCGACCTGCGGACGCAATACCTGCAACCGCGCCTGCAATCGCGGCTGCAGGTCGGTAGCCAGGTCAGCCGCGCGATCGCGCAGCGTGGCGGCGGCCTGCAGGTCGCCGGACAGCGCCGCATTGATCGCCTGCTGACCCAGGTCGGCCGCCAGCAGCGGCAACAGGTCGCCGGCGACCTGGTTCATCGCCTGGTTGGCGGCATCGCCTTGCCAGTCGCGCGTGCTCTGGCTGATCGAGATGCGCCGTTTCAGCTCCGCCGCGTGGGCGTCCAGCCGACGCTGGAACTCGGCCCGGGTATCGGCGCCCAGGCCCATGCCGTCGGCCTCGCTGCGCAGGGCCTGCGCCGCGATGTCCACGCCGTTGCGGGCCACCGTGCGCACGCGCGGCGCCAGCTCGCGCAGCTCGCGTTCGAACAGGGTCAGCCGGTCCTGGTTCTCCGCGTTCAAGCTCACGCTGACGCCATCGGTGCGCAGGGCGCCCTGTTGCAACTCGACATGGAACGGCGCCGGCGCGGGCCGGTCGAACAACAGGCTGTCCGGCTTCAGGGTGACGTCGTAACTGCTGCTGGCATGGCAGGTCGCCGCCAGGTCCTGCGCGTGCAGCGAACACGCTCCCGACAGCAGCAACAGAACGGCGAAGATTCGAAACGCACGCATGGGCATCAACCCGATCCCGGAAAACGATTCCCTAGCGATAACCGCCCACGCAGCAACCCTCGCTGAATACCTCCGCCGGGAAGGTGAAACGCGCGCCCACGGCCGGCTCCTTCCTCCCCGCATCGCCCTCAGGCGCCGTCCAGCGGAGTGAGCAGATTCAAGCCCCGGTCGGGCTGGCTGATGGCACCATCAGGCGAGGCATCCGCGCTGGACAAGACCTGCCGCCCTCCGTCAAACCAGGGAATCGGCTGGCGCGGCCCCGGTATGTAGACCTCCCACTGGCCATAGTCGTCGCCGGGCGGGCCGATGCCAAACCCTATGGGCACCCTGACAAACCAGTTGTCGTCATCGACCCCATGCCCGGATGCGGGCAGATTGAAGGTCCATTTCCTGGCGGCCGCGATGGCCGCCTTGGCAAGAAGGGGACGCCATCGCGCCAGTTGGCGCTCGTTGTCCAGCACGCCCATGTTGACCTGTTCGGCCACGACCTCCTGCACTTCCCCCTGCCGCCCCACCCGCAGGAGCAGGTAAACCGTTCCTTCCACGCGAGCCTGGGCCGCCACTGCCGGATAAGCCGGCCAGGACATTTCCCGAATGCTGATCGATTGCCCCGGGCTGCCCTCGCCAAACTGGGCGCCGCTGATGCCGATGGAGAATTTGCCATCGCCCACGGGTTTGGCAACGATGCGAAAACTCATCTTCGCCTCGGCCGCCACCGGCGCGCCGTTCAGCAGAACGGGCGCGAACTTCCATCGCCACACATTCCTCTCTACCAGGCTGCTCACGTCCTCCGGCACTTTTTCCGCGTGATCGATGACGTAGCTACGGACGCTGCCATCCGGCGCCACCACGATCGTCCCGGTGAGCAGCATGCTGGCCTGCATCCGCTTGCGCAGTGCGGTCGGGCCGGTAGCCAGCGCGGCGACCGACAGCAAAGCGCAGGACAGCCCGATCAGAAATCGCTTCATCCGTGTTCCCCTGTAAGCCCTTGGAATACTGGTGCCGCATACCATGTCAGGCACGTGACCTGCGCGATTCGTCGGGAATCTGCCCGGTGGAGTCAGGCGCCGCTCAGTGGCGTGAGCAGCTGCAGTCCATTCCGATCAAGCTGATAGATGCCGTCGCCCGGCAGTGCATCGGCGCTGCCGGACAGCAGGCGCTGGCTATCGATCCACGGCACCAGCTCCTTCGGCCCGGGGACGTACGCCTGCCATTTCCCGTAGGTATCGACTTCGGGCTCGTCGAGAGTTTTCAGATGGTAGGCAACCGGCACGCGTGCAACCCAGTACGGCGCATTGACATATTCGCCCGAGGTCGGCGTATGGAAAGTCCACTTCCTGGCGGCTGCCAGCGCGGACTTCGCAAGCACATTGCGCCATTGCACCATGTCCCGGTCGCTGGCGATCACGGCCAGATTGACCTGTTCGGCCTCGGCATCCTCGACCTGCCCCTGCCGCCCCACTCGCAGGACCAGGTAGACCGTACCGGTCACGCGCCCCTTGATGGCCTGCGGCGGATAGGTGGGCGGCACGCGATTCTGGTAGGTGACATGTTGACCGGGTGCTTCCTGGCCGAAATGCGTGCCGTTGATGGCCAGTGAGTAGTTGCCATCGCCGATCGGTTTGGCAACCACCCGCAGACTCATCGTTGCCTTGGCCGCCACCGGTTTGCCGGCGAGCAGCACGGGCTCGAACTTCCATGCGGGAATACTGCGGTTGACCAGGCTCATCGCCGCAGGCTCGACCTGGTCGGCGCGATCGATGGCGTAACTGCGCACGCTGCCGTCCGGCGCCACCACGATCGTCCCGGTGAGCAGCATGCTTGCCTGGACCCGCTTGCGTACGCCGCCCGGGCTCGACGCGAATGCCACGCCGCAAAGCAACAGACAGCACCATCCCGCCAGCCAGTTCTTCATCCCTTCCCCCGAAGCGAATCCGCGCAAGTGCCCGGCTGCAGTATCACCGACCGTCAGGACCGACGCGAGCGGAATTGCGCGCGCACGGCTGGCCGTCCCAGTTGCCAGGCCAGCCACAGCAGCGCGGGAATGGCCGCCAGCTTCAGCGCGATGCCGACCTGCCAGGTGCGTTGCGCCCGCGCGATCATCCACAGCGCCATCTCGCCGAGCTGCGGTTGCGCCCGGGCGTGCTGGCGGGCGATCTCGAAGTCGCCCGATTGCTGCAGCATCAGCACCGCGGTCACCAGCGACCACGTCGCCAGCAGCAGCGCCAGCACCTGCATCGCCGACCGCGACCAGGCCTGGCGCAGGATGCAGCCGGCGCAGACCACGATGACCGCAACAGCCACGCCGAGATACAGGTACTCGGCATGCCGCAGGTATTGCACGAAGCCGATCGCGGCCAGCAACAGCACGACCCAGGGGCCGATCGCCCAGGGCGCGAAACGCCGGTTCGCCGCGCTGGCGGCGTTCGGTGCCAGCGGCATCAGCGGGTCGCCTTCAGGCTGGCCAGGTCGGCCAGCACCTGGGCCGAGTTCTTCTCCGGATCGACATCGACATAGACCCTGGCGATGCGCCCCTGCGGATCGATCAGGAAGGTGGTCCGCTTCGCATAGTGCAGACCCATGCGCGAGGTGAGCACACCGTAACGCGTGGCGACCTGGCGATCCTTGTCGGCCAGCAGCGGGAAGGGCACGTGGTACTTCTCGGCAAACGCGGCATGCGATTTCACATCGTCCAGGCTCACGCCGACGACCTTGGCGCCGGCCTGGCGCAGCTTGGCGATGTCGTCGCGGAACGTGCAGACCTCGGTGGTGCAGCCGGGGGTGAAGTCCTTCGGGTAGAAGTACATGACCAGCCAGCCACCGCGAAAATCATCCGGCGCGAGCCAGTGGCCGTTCTGATCCTGCAAACGGAACGCCGGTGCGGCCTCGCCCACCTGGGGCGTGGCGGCGAAAGCCGCTCCGCTCATGGCGAGCATCAGGGTCAACGCAAACAGGGCAGCAAGACGACGCATGACAGGGCCTCCGATCGGGTGTGCGCAATCGCTGCAGTTTACGCGCACGGAAAAAGGAAGGGCGCCCATGGCGCCCTTCCGGATCAGGCCGTGGCCGTGATCAGACTTGCCGTGATCAGAGCTGCCTTGATCAGAGCTGGCTGATGGTGAACTTGCCCACCGAAATGCCCAGATTCACGCCCTCTCCGGTGCCGGCCAGGGCCAGCGACGTGGTGCCCTTGGTCAGCACCTGCGCCGTCGAGCTCTTGACCACTCCCGCTTCGGCGCCGGCCTGCGCATAGTCGCCGAAGACATCGGCGATGCCGTGCACCTTGGTGATCTCGCCCTTGCCGTTGTCGATGTGGTACTTGCCGGCGGTCAGGCCGCCGCCGACCACGGCGATCTTCACCTTGGCGCTCTGGCCGTTGCTGCAGGTGACCATGCCGGTGCCTTCGGCGTGCTTGTAGATCAGCGACCAGCCCGACAGGTTGTAGACCAGATCGCATTTCACACTCGCCTCGGCAGCCTGTGCGGAGCTCGTCGGCAGCACGGTCATCGCACCCGCGCAGGCCATTACCAGGGCAGCCATTCCAAAAGTACGCTTGATCATGATGTCTCTCCTTCGAGTGTGCGGAACAACGGTTGATGCGCTTCCCGCGGCCAACCTGGACAGCACGGCCGTCGTGGATGCGGGTGGAACGAATCCTGTGCAGGGCGGCGTGACAGAGACGTGCAGACGAATGACCAGCCGTTCAGCTTTCGGTGGCGGGCGTGGACGGCCAGGCACAGCAGGCGGCATGCGTCGCTTGGTTTCCACTCCCCACGCTCCTAGACTCGAAGGCAACGGCTTGATGGCCGCGCAGTCGCGAAGGGAAATGATGGTCAAGCACTCGCTGGTGGGTTACGACGGTTCGGAAGTGTCACAACGCGCGTTCCAGTTCGCGATCGATCTGGCGCGCTGCTCCGGTGGCCGGGTTCGCGTGGTGTCGGTGCTGCAGGTGACCGAAGGCGGCACCGACGTGTCGGCGCTGATGATGGCCGACTCCGGCACCCGACGGGCGCAGGAGCTGCTGCAGGAACTGGCCGCCGTGGTTCCCGATGCGAGCGACATGGTCGACGTGGAGCTGGTCTATGGCAGCCCCGGCGACGTGCTGCTCAGCCAGGTCGAACAGCACGGCATCGATCACATCGTGATCGGACACACCGAACGCGGTGCACTGGCGCGATGGCTGCTGGGCTCGGTCTCCGGCAACGTGCTGGCACGTGCCCACGTGCCGGTCACCGTGGTGCGCTGACGGCAGGTCTTCGGCAGCCCCGCTAATTTTTCGCTGCTGGCGGCGCGGCGCTGCGCGCGGCCGCCTCGATCCGGCGCTGCTTTTCCTGGGCGATCTTCAGGCTCTTCACGTCGACCGGACGGATGCCGGTGATGGTGCAGGGAAAGTTGTGGCGGCCGGTGAGCACCTTGTCGAAGCCCACCGTCACCTGGTTGATGTTCGAGGTGAGTCCGATCGCGTTGGCGAACATCAGGTCCTGGCAGCCGCCGAGGTCGAGCAGGTACGCCTGGTTCGGCCGGGTATACACCGCCAGCTCGGTATCGCTCAGCGGCTCCCACGAGTACAGGCTGAAGTAGTTGAAACTGCGCACCGGCGCGCCGGCCGCCGCAGCGTACGCCGCCTGCCGCTGCTGCACGCGCTGCGCGTACGGCATGCTGGAGCATCCAGCAGTCAACGCGGCCAGCGCCAGCGCGCCGGCGGGGATCAGCCATGACTTGTCCATGACGCCATCCTCATGTGGGAATGCCTACTGCCAGGAACGCAGCAGCGGTGTCGCGGATGACACCGCCGGCTATTTCCCGGCGGGCTTGCTCTTGCCCAGCGCGGTCCACTTGGCGGGATCGAAGCCGGCCACTTCATAGACCAGGGTCTCTTTCTTCTCGCCATCGACCAGGGTGACGTCCATGCTGATCTTCTTCGCCTTGCCGAGCATGGCGATGAACGCCTTGTCGTCGCGGATCATCAGCGCCGGCTCGCCGGTGGACGGCGCAAACGCCTTCACCGACACCGTGCGTCCGTCGACGTGGGTGGCGATGCTGCAGTTGCCGCGGCAGACGAAACCGGGCTTGCTGCCATACAGGAACACGCTCTGGCCCCAGCTGGTGTGCCGGCGCATCACCAGTCGCACGCGGTCACCGCTGGCGGGCTGGCTGTTTTCGATGGTCGCGGTGGATTGCGTGCCACCGGCCATCGGCGCCACCTGGTACAGCCACAGGCGTTCGAGCCGGCTCTTTTCGCTGGCTTCGATGTAGCGCTTCTCGATCGCCGGCAGGGTCTTCTGCACTTCCTTCGCGGCGTCGCTGTCCGGGAAGCGCCTGACGATCTCCTTGCCCATCGTCACCGCCATCTCGTCGTTGTGGATGCGCAGCAGCTGGCGATACGCATCGAGGTTGCGCACGGCGTCCGCATTCGCGGCTTGCGCCTGCTGCTGTGCGGCGTCCGGCGCCGGAGCCCCACCCTGCGAACAGGCGGCCAGCAGCACGGCGAAACCGCACGCCATCACGGCGCGACAGGGGAAGGCGACATTCATCAGCGGCATACCTGGCGGGAACAGGCGGCTAGCTTGTAACGATCCGCCATTGCCGCGCAACCGGCCCACGCAGTCCGGGGGTCAATCGGGCTGTCCGAAACGTTCGCGCAGTGCGGCGCGATAACGCCGGCTGCAGGAAATCTTCGTGCCGTCGCGCATCTGCAGGCGCGCGTCGCCGGTTTCCAGCGGCTCGATCTCGACAAGATAGTCGAGGTTGACGAAGTAGCCGCGATGCACCCGCACGAAGCGGGCCGGATCCAGCCGCTCCTCGATCCCCGCCATGGTGGCCCGCAGCGGGTAGTCGCGACCGCGTACGTGCAGGTTCACGTAGTTGCCCGAAGCCTGCAGCCATTCGATCTCGCTGGCGTTGAGCAGGAATTCCTTGCCCAGCTTGCGCACCAGGAAACGTTCGGGGCGCTCGACCGGCTCCACCGGCGCGCCTTCATCCGGCGCGGCCAGCAGTCGCGCTTCGCCCTGCTGGCGCAGCAGCCACAGCCGGTACAGCACCAGCGTGCCGACGATCACGAAATAGGTGCGCACGTCCTTGAGGTATTCGTAGCCTGCATTCATCCACCATGAGGCGCCGAACGCGTCGTAATGGGCACCGGCGAGGGCGTAGCCCAGCTTCCGCAACAGGTGCATCCCGCCCACGTGGATCAGGCTGAACGGCACGCTGAACAGCAGATGCAACGGCAGGTTGCGGCGCCAGGTGTCGAAGCGGATCGGCCAGCGCCGCTCCAGCGCGATCACCCCCGGCAACAGCGCCAGCAGCACCAGCACGCTGCTCCACTCCCACAGCCAGGGTTCCCACGCCGCCGCGCCGGCGTGGTCGATGCCCGAGTTGATGCTGTTGAAGACGCCGTTGATCGCGAAGAACACCAGCCAGACCCCGACCTCGAACGGTCGCCGCCAGCGCTGGTAGATGTCGAAGCCGGAAGTCGTGCCCATCGACCGGAGTTTACCCAACTCGTCCCCACTACTCGTACCTGCCGGCCGCCATTCGTCCCCAGGGCCCGTCAGGCGGTCACTTCGGGCGGGACAGGCGGCGCGCGGCGGGACAGGCTGAGGCCACTTTCACACGGGAATGCCGCCATGAACCGCCGCCACGATATCGATGCACTGCGCGTCCTCGCCTTCGGCCTGCTGATCCTGTACCACGCCGCAATGTTGTACGTGGCCGGGGACGGCTGGGACTTCCATCTCAAGAGCAGCCACATCGCCGAATGGCTGCAGTACCCGATGCTGTTCCTCAACCGCTGGCGGATGGAGCTGCTGTTCCTGGTCTCCGGGCTGGCGGTGAACTTCATGCGCCGGCGCGGCAGCATCGGCCGGCTGGCCGGCAAGCGCAGCCTGCGCCTGCTGCTGCCGCTGGTGTTCGGCGTGCTGGTGGTGGTGCCGATCCAGCCGTATGTGCAGGGACTGTCGAACCATCTGGTCGAGCCCGGCTTCGGCCACTTCCTGCTGCGCTACTGGAGCGGCGGCCCGTGGCCCGCGGGCGCGTTCACCGGCTGGCAGTACGGCTTCACCTGGAACCACCTGTGGTACCTGCCCTACCTGTGGGTGTACACGATGCTGCTGCTGGCCCTGCTGCCGTTGCTGGAATCGCGTCCGGGCCAGCGCTTGCGCAACGCCTGCCTGAAGTTGCGCGGCGTGCGCCTGCTGCTGTTGCCTGCCCTGCCCCTGCTGTTGTGGGGTTGCCTGCTGGCCAACCGCTACCCGGTGACCGGCGCGCTATGGGGCGACTGGTACGCCCATGCGATCTACGCCACGGTGTTCCTCTACGGCTACCTGCTGGGCACCGATACCGGCATCTGGGCCGAACTGGCGCGGCTGCGCCGGGCCTCGCTGCCGCTGGCGCTGGGCTGCTTCGCGTTCTACCTGCTGGGCATCGAGACCCTGCCGGACGACGCCGCCCTGCCCCTGGTGCTGGCGGTGCGGGCGCTGCATTACCTGTACCTGTGGAGCGCGATCGTGGCGGTGCTGGGCTGGGGTCACGCGTATCTCAACCGCCCGCTCCGCTGGCTGCCGTATGCGCGCGAGGCGGTGTATCCGTGGTACGTGCTGCACCAGAGCCTGCTGTTGCTGTTCGCCTGGCAGCTGATGCCGCTGGGGCTGGGACCGGTGATCGAACCCGCCCTGATCGTGCTGGCCACGGTGGGCGGTTGCGCGCTGCTGCACGAGTTCGTGATCCGCCGGAGTCGCTGGCTGCGGCCCCTGTTCGGCCTGGATGCGCCGGCGCCCGCGGCATCACCGCGGGCCGTTCCGGCCAGCGTGGCCGACGACCTTGCCTGAGCTTCAGTTCTCGCTGGCCATGATCGAGTCGAGGTGCTCGACCCGCACGATCTGGTCGAGCCAGATCCGACGCGTCCACTCCGGCACGTCCGGCCGTTCGAGCTGCACGGTGGCATTGATGCCTTCGCGCTCCTCGGCATCACGGAACACCTGCACGTTCGGCCGCGTGCTGACCACGCCGTCGCAGCTGCTGCCGTCCTTCAGCAACAGCACCACGTGGCCGTTCGCGGGCAACTCATCCACCAGCGATTCCAGCTGGTGGATGCTGGCATGGTCGGTGTAGACATGTTTTGCCTGGTGGCCCATGAGAGTGTCCTTCGGCTCGGTAATTGGATAATTGGACAGGACGCTAGGCGGGAATATGGCAAGGCCGCGTCAAATCAGCCGTCTGCCAGCTGAACCGCCAACGCTTGTGGCCGGGCACGCCCGCGGGATAATGGCGCCCCCGCAAGGACACCCCATGCTTCCGCCTCGTTCCACGGCCACGGATTCGCTGCTTCGACACCCCGCCTTCGTCGCGTTCTGGTTCGCCCGGATCGCCTCGGGCTTCGGCTTCCAGATGCTGTCGGTGGCGGTAGGCTGGCAGATCTACGCGATCACTGGCCGCGCCTTCGACCTCGGCCTGATCGGCCTGGTGCAGTTCGTGCCATCGGTGTTGCTGGCCTTGCCGGCCGGCCATGTCGCCGACCAGTTCGAGCGGCGCCGCATCGTGCTGCTCGGCCAGGTGGTGGAGTGGATCGCCATTGCCGCGCTGGCCGGCATGAGCCTGGCCCACGGCATCCACGAGGCGGGCATCCTGCTGCTGGTGTTCGTGATCGGCATCGCCAAGGCTTTCGAATTTCCCGCGCTGCAATCGATGCTGCCGGCGCTGGTGCCGGCCACCGTGCTGCCCCGTGCGATGGCGGTGAACGGTTCGGCCGGCCAGGCGGCGATGATCATGGGCCCGGCGGTCGGCGGCTTCCTGTACGTGGCCGGGCCCGGCGTGGTGTACACGACCTGCGCGGCGCTGTACCTGGTGTCGATCGTGCTGATGGCGCGATTGCGCTATGAACAGGCGCCGCCGAAACGCGAACCGGCCACGCTGAAGAGCCTGTTTGCCGGCGTGCATTTCATCCGTCGCCGCCCCGACGTGCTGGGCGTGATCTCGCTGGACCTGTTCGCCGTGCTGCTCGGCGGCGCCACCGCCCTGCTGCCGATCTTCGCCAGGGACATCCTGCACACCGGCCCCTGGGGCCTGGGCCTGTTGCGGGCGGCCCCGGCGGTGGGGGCGCTGCTGATGTCGGTGTGGCTGGCGCGGCATGACATGCAGCGGCGGGTCGGCATGATCATGTTCGCCTCGGTGGCCGGCTTCGGCGTGGCGACGCTGGTGTTCGCCGTATCGACCGCGCTGTGGCTGTCGCTGCTGGCGCTGTTCGCGCTGGGGGCGTTCGACATGGTCAGCATGGTGATCCGCGGCGCCCTGGTGCAGCTGGATACACCGGACGACATGCGCGGCCGGGTCAGCGCGGTGAACGCTATCTTCATCAATACCTCGAACCAGCTCGGCGAGTTCGAGTCCGGCATGCTGGCGGCATGGCTGGGCGCGGTGAACGCCACCGTGCTCGGCGGCGTCGGCACGCTGGTGGTGGTCGGGCTGTGGATGGCGATGTTCCCGAGCCTGCGCCGACGCCAGCAGTTGCACGTGGAAACCGCCGCGCGGGAAGAACCGGCAGCGGATATTCTCTGACGTCTCTTCGCGTCTGGAACCGCACCGTGATCACCACGTCGCCCACCGAATTCCTCGAGGTATTTGCCGCGCTGGCGCCACTGCCTGGCGCCGCCGCGACGGCACGCGCCGCCTATCTGGTGGCGCCGGCCGGGTTCGCGCTGGCGGCGGAATCGGCGCGCGACAACCGCTACATGGACATGAGCCTGGCGGTCGATCCGCTCAAGGCGCTGGCCCAGCACGGCGCGCTGGCGCAGGCCCTGCGTGCGGACGTGCCGGTGATCACCTTCCCCGGCGATCCCGCCACGCCCGATGCGGTGTTTCCCAACAACGTGTTCGCCACGGCGCCGGGCCGGCTGATCGTGGGCCGCATGCGTCATCCGGTGCGCCAGCGCGAGGCCGGGCGCACGGACATCCGCGCGTTCTTCGGCGACGTGCTGGGCTACGACGAGATCGACCTGTCCGGCTGCGACGACCTGGTCGCCGAGCTGACCGGCTCGCTGATCATCGACCGCGCCCGCGGCGTCGGCTACTGCGGCCTCAGCGAGCGCTGCGACATGGCCGGCGCACAGGCGATGCTGAAGGCGTTCGAGCTGCGCCTGATGTTCTGCTTCGAACTGGCCGAGGGCGAATATCACACCAACGTGGTGCTGACCCTGCTGGCCAGCCGCGCCGCGATCATCGCCGCCGACGGCTTCCGCGATCCCGCCGCTGCGCAGGCGATCGCCGGCGCCTACGGCGGTCGCGCGATCTGGATCAGTCCGGCGCAGAAGCAGGCCTTCGCCGGCAATGCGATCACCCTGTCCGACCAACGGGTGTGGATGAGCGCCTGCGCCGCCGCCTCGCTCACCGACACCCAGCGCGAGGCGCTGGCCGACCATGGCTTCGCCGTCGGCGCGGTGGAACTGGACGAGATCGAGAAGGCCGGCGGCAGCCTGCGCTGCTGCGTGGGCGAGATCTACTGAGCGCCGATCTGCGGATGCCGTTCCGCGGCCTTGCATGTCGTCGTGTCACCTCATACTTCGGAGCCCGTCATGATCACCGTCCACCACCTCAACAACTCGCGCTCGCAGCGCATCCTGTGGCTGCTGGAAGAACTGGGCCTGCCCTACGAGATCAGGCGCTACCAGCGCGACCCGAAGACCATGCTGGCGCCGCCCGAACTGCGCGCCGTGCATCCGCTGGGCAAGTCGCCGGTGATCACCGATGGCGAACTGACCCTGGCCGAGTCCGGCGCGATCATCGAGTACCTGGCCGACCGCTACGGCGCCGGCGTGCTGATTCCCACCCACGGCACGCCGGCGCGGCTGCGCTGCAATTACTGGCTGCACTACGCCGAAGGCTCGGCGATGCCGCCGTTGCTGCTGAAGCTGGTGTTCCGGAAAGTGGAGGCCGCGCCGGCGCCGTTCTTCGTCAAGCCCGTCGCTCGGGGCATCGCACGCAAGGTGATGCGCACGTTCGTCGATCCGCAGCTGCGCCTGCACCTGGACTATCTGGAAAATGAACTGGCCGGCAGGACGTGGTTCGTCGATGACGCCTTCGGCGTGGCGGACATCCAGCTGAGCTTTCCGCTGGAAGCCTTCGCTGCCCGTGGCGGACTGGACGCAAGCCACCCGAATCTGACCGCCTTCCTGCAGCGCATCCACGCTCGCCCGGCCTATGCACGTGCGCTGGAAAAAGGTGGCGAGTACCAGCTTGGCTGAATGCTGGCCGCGGGTTGCGCGGCCCTGTTTACGCCTCGCTCACGGTGGCGCTGCCAGCCTGAGAGCTCAGACGCCAAGGAGACGACCATGCGCAAACACGATATCGGACGCCAGCTCCAGGACACCGCCGAGCGTGCGGGCGAGCGGGCTCGCCACTACGCCGATGACGCCAGCAATGGTGCGCAGAACCTGCTCGAACGGGGCCGCCGCACGATCCGCGAACGTTTCGACAAGCGTGGCGATTACCGCCGCCAGCTGAGCCGCGCCGCCGAGGATTTCGCCGATGAGGCGAACTATCAATATCGCCGCCTGCGCCGCAAGGTGAATCGCCACCCGGCGGCCACCGTGGCGATCGTCGCCGGCACGATCGGCGCCTTCCTGCTGCTGCGCCGCGCGTTCCGCGACGACGACGAGTAGACATCACGCATCAGGCAGAAGGGCCGGACGATCACTCGTCCGGCCCTTTCCGTTTGCACTGGCGAAACAGCTCCGTGGATCGCCAGGCTGTGCACTGCAATACGACGACTCAGCGACCGGCGTGCGGCTGCTCGCTCACCACATGGTCGAGCACCCAGACCACGAACGGGCCGTTGTCGTTGGAGAATACGTAGCGGGAGGCCGGGTCCCTGGACTCGTTCTCCAGTTTCACATCCGAGCGGTACGCCTTGACCACCAGCTCATAGTCGTTGCCCTCGACGTAGTCGAAGCCCTGGATGCGACCGTGCCATAGTTTCCACGGCCCGTTCTCGCTTTCGCGCACGCGGTAGCAGTAGCCGGCACTGTCGCCGTCGCAGGGCACCGTGTGCGGACCGATCCACACCGTTTGGGTCACGCCGTGACTGCCCGGCGGGATGACCACCGGCATGGCGGCGCCCGCATCACTTACGATGGTGTTGATCACGACGCGGCGGTTCGGCGCCAGGCAGGCGATCAGCTTCTGACCCTTCTGATCCGGGCAGGCCACCAGCGGGTCAGCCTCGCCCCGGCCTTCGGCCCGGATCGCCCCGGCCGGCACGCCGTGCGCCACCAGATAGTCGCTCACCGTCTCGGCGCGTTGCTCGGAAAGTTTCTGGTTGGCCTGCTCGCTGCCGATCCGGTCGGTGTAGCCCAGCACCTGCACCGAGTCGATCTGCGATGCCGCCTTCATCTTGTCGGCCAGCGCGTCGAGCTCGGCATTGTCGGCGGACCGCAGCGACGCCTTGCCGAATGCGAACAGCGCGTCGGCCGACAGATTCTGCTGCGCAGGCATGGACGCCTGCGGCTCCGGTGCCGGCAGCGGCGTTGGCTGGATGGCCTCCTTGCGGCAACCGGTCAGCACCAGTGCAACGGCTCCGCCAAGCAGGTAAACGTACGGACGTATGGTTTGCATGGCTCACCCCTCATGTGTCGAGTGACTGTCGGACATACCCGGTATCGCCGCGGTATCGCCGACATCGTCGCCGCCCATCACCGGCTTCCCCATGCCATGCAGGATATAGCGGCCGAGTGTCGCGCCGGGTGCAGCGCAGGTGAAGAAAACCGTTCGGGCGAAAAAAAACCCCGCCGAAGCGGGGTTTTCGTGAGCGCGGTGCTTACTGACCCAGCGGGTTGGGCCGCTCCGGGTCGAGCTTGTATTCCTTGATCGCCCGGCTGACGTCCTTGGCGTTGACCTTGCCGTCCTTCGCCAGCGCGGCCAGCGCCGCGTGGGCGATCCAGTAACGGTCGACCTCGAAGAAGTCACGCAGGTGCGCGCGGGTGTCCGAGCGGCCGTAACCGTCGGTGCCCAGCACGGTGTAGCGCATGCCGTCGGGCATGAAGGCGCGGATCTGGTCGGCGAACTCGCGCACGTAGTCGGTGGCGGCGATCGCCGGGCCGGAGCGCCCGTCGAGCAGGCTGGTGACATACGGCACGCGCTGCTCCGCTTCCGGATGCAGGCGATTCCAGCGCTCGGCGTCGAAGCCGTCGCGACGCAATTCGACGAAGCTGGGGCAGGACCAGATGTCGGACTTCACGCCGAAGTCCTTCTCCAGCAGTTCGGCCGCCGCGATCACCTCGCGCAGGATCGTGCCCGAGCCCAGCAGCTGCACGCGCGGCTCGCCCTTCTTCGGCTTGCCGCCATCCTGGAACAGGTACATGCCCTTGATGATGCCTTCCTCGCTGCCCTTGGGCAGGTCCGGATGGCTGTAGTTCTCGTTCATCACGGTGATGTAGTAGTAGTGGTCTTCCTGCTCCTGCAGCATGCTGCGCACGCCGTCCTGCAGGATCACCGCGACCTCGTAGGAGAACGTGGGGTCGTACGCCTTCACGTTCGGGATCGCGCCGGCCAGCAGGTGCGAGTGGCCGTCCTCGTGCTGCAGGCCTTCGCCGTTCAGCGTGGTGCGGCCGGCGGTGCCGCCGACCAGGAAGCCGCGCGCGCGCATGTCGCCGGCGGCCCAGCACAGGTCGCCGATGCGCTGGAAGCCGAACATCGAGTAGTAGATGAAGAACGGCAGCATCGCCTGGTTGCTGACCGAGTAGCTGGTCGCCGCCGCCATCCACGAGGCCATGCCGCCGGCCTCGCTGATGCCCTGCTGCAGCACCTGGCCCTTCTGGTCCTCGCGGTAGTACAGCAGCTGGTCGGAGTCCTGCGGCTTGTACTTCTGGCCGAACGGCGCGTAGATGCCGATCTGGCGGAACATGCCTTCCATGCCGAACGTACGCGCCTCGTCGGCCACGATCGGCACCACGCGCTCGCCCAGCTGCTTGTCGCGCAGCAACAGGTTGATGCCGCGCACCAGTGCCATGGTGGTGGAGATCTCGCGCTCGCCGGTGCCCTTGGTGATCTGTTCGAACGCGGCCAGTTCCGGCGCCTTCAGCTTGGCCTCGGCCTTGCGCCGGCGCTGCGGCAGGAAGCCGCCCAGCGCCCGGCGGCGTTCCAGCATGTACTGCACTTCCGGCGAATCCATGCCCGGGTGGTAGTACGGCACTTCGTCGTGCAGCTTGTCGTCGGCGATCGGGATCTGGAAACGGTCGCGGAAGTGGCGCACCGATTCGTCGTCCAGCTTCTTCTGCTGGTGGGTGGGGTTCTGCGACTCGCCCGAACCCAGGCCCATGCCGTAGCCCTTGACCGTCTTGGCCAGGATCACCGTGGGCATGCCCTTGGTGTTCGACGCCGCGTGGTAGGCCGCATAGACCTTGTGCGGATCATGGCCGCCACGGTTCAGCCGCCAGATGTCGTCGTCGCTGAGGTTGGCGACCATCTCGCGCGTCTCCGGATACTTGCCGAAGAAATGCTCGCGCGTGTACGCGCCGCCGAACGCCTTGCAGGCCTGGTACTCGCCGTCGACGGTTTCCATCATCAGCTTGCGCAGCACGCCCTTGTCGTCGCGCGCCAGGAGCGGGTCCCAGTAGCTGCCCCAGGCCAGCTTGATCGCGTTCCAGCCCGCGCCGCGGAACACGCCTTCCAGTTCCTGGATGATCTTGCCGTTGCCGCGCACCGGGCCGTCCAGCCGCTGCAGGTTGCAGTTGATCACGAAGATCAGGTTGTCCAGGCCCTCGCGGCCGGCCAGCGAGATCGCGCCGAGCGACTCCGGCTCGTCGCACTCGCCGTCGCCCAGGAAGCACCAGATCTTGCGGTCGCTCTTCGGCACCAGGCCGCGGTTCTCCAGATACTTGAAGAACTGTGCCTGGTAGATCGCCTGGATCGGACCCAGACCCATCGACACCGTCGGCACCTGCCAGTAATCCGGCATCAGCCACGGATGCGGATACGACGACAGCGCACGGCCCTTGCCGACCACTTCCATGCGGAACAGGTCGAGCTGGTCCTCGGCCAGGCGGCCTTCGAGGAACGAACGCGCGTAGACGCCCGGGCTGGAATGGCCCTGGTGGAATACCAGATCTCCAGGGTGGTCGGCGCTGGGCGCGCGCCAGAAATGGTTGAAGCCCACGTCGTACAGCGTGGCGCTGGAGGCGAAGCTGGCGATGTGGCCGCCCAGCTCGCCGGGCTTGCGGTTCGCGCGCACCACCATCGCCATCGCGTTCCAGCGGATCAGCGAGCGGATGCGCCATTCCATCGCCGCGTCGCCGGGGCTCTTCGCCTCCTGGCTGGGCGGGATCGTGTTGACGTATTCGGTGGTGGGATTGAACGGCAGATGGCCACCCGAACGGCGGGTGGTGTCGACCATCTTCTCCAGCAGGAAGTGCGCGCGCTCGGTACCGTCGTGATGGATCACCGCGTCGAGCGAATCGATCCACTCGCGGGTTTCGGTGGGGTCGATGTCCTGGTTGAGGATATCGTCGAGCTGATCCATGAAGATTCTCCGCAGCGCCGTTGCAGCGCTCATGCTTGAGGGGGAATGCCCGCCGCCGGGGAGTGCGGCGGGAATCAACGTCCAAGTCTAGCCGCTGGGCCCGGGGGTCGCCAATCGAGGCTCCATGCGGTGGCGCATGGCGACATGGCCACCATGCGCCGGATCGGCCGCCCGACCGGGCGGCCGGGTGGCGTCAGCCCGGGTGGCGAGTTGCCGCGCGGATCTGCGCCTCGACGCAGGCCACCGCGCTCATGTTGACCACCCGGCGCACGGTCGACTGCGGCATCAGGATGTGCGCCGGCTTGGCCACGCCCATCAGGATCGGGCCGATCACCACGCCGTCCGACAGCATGCGGGTCATGTTGTAGGCGATGTTGGCCGCGTCCAGGTTCGGGAACACGAACACGTTCGCCTTGCCTTCCAGCCGCGAATGCGGGAACAGCTTTTCGCGCAACGCCGGCACCAGCGCCACGTCGGCCTGCATCTCGCCTTCCACTTCCAGCCGCGGCGCGCGGGCGCGGATCAGCTCCAGCGCCTTGCGCATCTTCTTCGAGCCGCAGGTGTCGCGGCTGCCGAAGTTGCCGCCGGAGAGCAGCGCGATCTTCGGCTGGATGCCGAACAGCTTCAGCCGGATCGATGCCTGCAGCGTGGCCTCGGCGATCTGCTCCGGGCAGGGATCGTCCTGCACGTGGGTGTCGAGGTAGAAGAAGGTGCCCTTGTCGGTGGACACCGCGGCCATCGCCGACGGTTCCACCACGCCCTCGTCCAGGCCGATGATGTCGCGGATGTAGCGCAGCTTGCTCTGGTACTGGCCGACCAGGCCGCAGATCATCGCGTCCGCCTCGCCGCGCTCGACCATCAGCGCCGCGATCGCGGTGGGCCGCGAGCGGATCACCGCCTTGGCCATCGACGGCGTGACCCCGCGGCGCTCCATCAGCCGGTGGTAGTGCTGCCAGTAGTCGTCGAAGCGCGGGTCGGAGTTGATGTTGCAGATCTCGATGTCGACGCCGGGCTGGATGCGCAGGCCGGCGCGCTTGATGCGCTTGTCGATCACCTCGGGGCGACCGATCAGGATCGGCTTGCCCAGGCCTTCGTCGACCACCACCTGCACCGCGCGCAGCACGGTCTCTTCCTCACCCTCGGCGTAGACCAGCCGCGCGGGCGCGGACTTGGCCCGCTCGAACACCGGCTTCATCAGCAGGCCGGTGCGGAACACGAAGCTGGTGAGGCGATCGGTGTATTCGGCGAAATCGGCCATCGGCCGCGTGGCCACGCCCGAATCCATCGCCGCCTTCGCCACCGCCGGCGGCAGCTGCAGCAGCAGGCGCGGGTCGAACGGCTGCGGGATCAGGTAATTCGGCCCGAAGCTGGGCGGCTTGCCGCCGTAGGCGCGCGCGCTGACGTCGGACGACTCGCGCCGCGCCAGCGCCGCGATCGCCTTGACGCAGGCGATCTTCATCGGCTCGTTGATCACGGTGGCGCCCACGTCCAGCGCGCCGCGGAAAAGGTAGGGGAAGCACAGCGCGTTGTTGACCTGGTTCGGATAGTCCGAACGACCGGTGGCCATGATGCAGTCCGGCCGCACCGCCTTGGCGTCTTCCGGGGTGATCTCCGGATTCGGGTTGGCCAGCGCGAAGATGATCGGCCGCTCGGCCATCGTGGCGACCATCTCCGGCTTCAGGATGCCGCCGGCGGAGAGGCCCAGGAACACGTCCGCGCCATCGACGATCTCGGCCAGCGTGCGCGCTTTCGTGTCGCGCGCGTAGCGCTGCTTGTCCGGGTCGAGGTTGGTGCGCCCGGTGTGGATCACGCCGTCGCGGTCGAACGCCAGGATGTTCTGCGGCTTCACGCCCAGTGCCACCAGCATGTCCAGGCAGGAGATGCCCGCCGCGCCGGCGCCGGTGGTGGCCACGCGGATGTCCTCGATCTTCTTGCCGACCACCACCAGCGCGTTGATCAGCGCCGCGCCGACGATGATCGAGGTGCCGTGCTGGTCGTCGTGGAACACCGGGATCTTCATCCGCTCGCGCAGCTTGCGCTCGACGATGAAGCACTCCGGCGCCTTGATGTCTTCCAGGTTGATGCCGCCGAAGGTCGGCTCCAGGCTGGCGATGATGTCGACCAGCTTGTCCGGATCGTTCTCGTCGATCTCGATATCGAACACGTCGATGCCGGCGAACTTCTGGAACAGCACGCCCTTGCCTTCCATCACCGGCTTGCTGGCCAGCGGGCCGATGTTGCCCAGGCCGAGCACCGCGGTGCCGTTGCTGATCACCGCCACCAGGTTCGAGCGCGCGGTGTATTCGGCGGCGGTGGTCGGGTCCTCGACGATCGCGTCGCAGGCCGCCGCCACGCCGGGCGAATACGCCAGCGACAGGTCGCGTTGGGTCAGCAGCGAGGTGGTCGGGGTGACCTTGATCTTGCCCGGCCGGGGCAGGCGGTGATATTCGAGCGCGGCGAGGCGCAGTTCTTCGGGGAGGCTCATGGGATGCGTTGTTGTCCTTGAAGGAGCGTCGGCCGGCAGTGCAGTCGACGTGCCGTGATGTTAACACCGGCGCGGCCTGCCCCGGTTTCGACCACGGCGCGGATTCAGACGCCGGCCAGCCAGTCCTCGCCCTGCACCTGGCTCAACTGGATGCCGTTGATGAAGACCGAGAAGGCCAGCTTGCCGGCCAGTCCATGCACGTGCTGCATCCACGGCGGCAGCCAGCGCGGCGGCAGGATCGCGCCGGATTCGAAATGCGGCTGCAGCGCGATCACGTCGTGCAGGGTCAGCTTGCCGGCGAACAGGTGGCGCAGCAGATCCATCCGCCGCTGCCGCAGCGCCCAGCGGAAGAAGGTGTGCACGGTGAGCAGCCCGGACAGGTAGACGTTGTCCTTGGCGAACACCGCGCCGCCGCCCGGCGGCACGCCGCGGAACACCCGCTGGGCCGAGTGGAAGCTGTCCGCCGTGCTCTGCCCGCACAGGCTGAAATACTTGTACACCTCGACGAAATCCGCGCCGTTCAGCGCCATGTCGATGGCCAGGATGCGCAGGCTGATGCGCTTGAGCCGGGTGATGTCGATGGCGCCGGACATCAGCTCGGCGAACACCGCCAGGCCTTCCTGGGTGGCGGTGACCCGCGGCGAGGTGCGCGCCAGCGACGCCAGCAACGGCTGCCGGCGGCCGTTCAGGGCGGTCAGCGAATGCACGAAGGCCTCGTGCGCCAGCAACTGGTGGCGATCGTAGTCGCTGAAGCAGTCGCCACCGCGCAGGCGGATGCGGGTGGCGCCGGCGGCGGCCTTGGCGGTCAGTTCGGGGTCCACTTCCACGCTGATCGTGCCGGCGCCGAAGAAGTCGTCGAGGGTGGCGGACAGGTCGGCGCGCAGCGCGTCGGCCGGCATGTTCACGATGCTGTCGTCGGCGAGCAGGTCCGCACCCAGCTCGTCGGACAGGGCGACGAAGTAATGGGCGGCGTCCAGGTTGCTGCGCTGGCTGCCGGGGATCATGTCGTCCGGACGTCCATACAGGGCGATCGACGGCGCAGTGACGCCCGCGCTGCCGACCGACTCCAGCATTTCGGCGGCGATGCGCCAGGACTCGGCGGTGCGCCGCAGGTAGTCGCCCAGCGGATCGATGTCGAGCGGATCGCTGCCGCCGGCGGCGGCCTCGATCGCCGCCAGCTCGGCCCGCACGGCACTCAGTTCCGGCCGCGCGTACGTCACTTCCGGCAGACTGAACTGGCCCCGGCTGTAAGCGTCGATCATGCGGTTTTCCAGCGACGCCGGCCACGCCACCGTGGGCAGGATGTGGATGCCGCGCACGGCCGCCAGCAGGCGCTGGTCGAGGGCGGCATAGCGCTGCAGCTCGGGCGCGACGTGATGGTCCGGGGCGTTCATGGTGGCAGTCCAGCGCAGGTGGCGGCGTCGGCGCACCATCCGGGCGCGCGGCGGTGGGTGGCAGGCGGCGACTCCGCCAGCGCATGCCGGCGCACCCATGGCGTTGCCGCGATACTAGACGCTTCGCCCGCCAGCGTGGGAGCCGCCCGGCTTCAGTCGCGCTCGCGCTGCCCGCGATGGCCGTGCGGCCGTTCGATCGGACGTCCGCCGCGCTGCTTGCGCAGACGTGCTTCCAGCGTGGCCGCCTGCTCCTCGCGCTCGTCGTGCAGCTTGAGGTAGTTGCGCCAGCGGCCGGGCGCCAGCTCGCCATTGTCCAGCGCCACCTGCACCGCGCAGCCCGGCTCGCTGCCGTGGCCGCAATCGGCGAACCGGCAGGCTTCGGCCAGCGCCTCGATGTCGGCGAACAGGTCGAGGTTTTCCTCGCCGGTGAGCTTCAGTTCGCGCATGCCCGGCGTGTCGATCATGCAGCCGCCGCTGGGCAGCTGCAGCAGGGCGCGATGGGTGGTGGTGTGGCGGCCGCGGCTGTCGTGGCTGCGCACCTCGGCGGTGGCCATCGTGGCGGTGCCGAGCAAGGTGTTGGTCAGGGTCGACTTGCCGGCGCCGGACGAACCGACCAGCACCGCGCTGTCGCCCGGCCCGAGATAGCGGGCCAGCAAGGCCACGCTGGCCGGGTCCTTGCCGTTCAAGGAATGGATCGGCACATCGGCGGGCAGCCGTGCGCGCAAGGCCGCGATCTGCGCGTCCGCGTCGTCGCGGGTGTCCAGCTTGCTGAGCAGGACCACCGGCTGCGCGCCGGAATCCTCGGTCAGCGACAGGTAGCGCTCGATCCGCGCCGGATTGAAATCGCCGTCCAGGCCGGTCAGCACCAGCACGTAGTCGATATTGGTGGCGATCAGCTGGCGCTCGTAGCGCTCGCCCGCGGCGGCGCGCGACAGCACCGTGCGCCGCGGCAGCACGTTGACGATGTGCGGCGGCTTGCCGTCGCTCACTTCGACGAAATCGCCAACCACCGGCCGCTCGCCCGCATCGATGCCGCGCTTGAGGTAGCGCCCGTCCGGCTGCGCGCCGAACAGCGTCTGGCCGTCGTGCAATTCGTAGCCGGCCCGGTGCTGGGCAACCACCCGCGCCAGCCGCAAGCCGCCGTCGGGCAGCCGGTCACCACGCCAGCCGATGCGGCGCAGGCGTTCGATCGTTTCGGGATCACTCATGGGGGAGATCAGTCGGCACGGTTCGGTGATTATGCCCTGCCCGAAGATTGCCCGACGATGAACCGCAAAACGGCCTTGCAGCCCTCGCGCTGCACTGCATCACGCTGCTAGCATCGGGCTGCCGGCGGCACGACCGCCGCCCGTCATCAACCTGCGACAAGGATACCGGCGTTGGTCTCGATCACACCCAGTGCGCACCTGGCGGACGTGCGCTATGAAATCCGCGGGGCGCTGACCCGGCGCGCACGCGAGCTGGAAGCGGCCGGGCGGGACATCATCAAGCTCAACATCGGCAACCCCGGCCGCTACGGTTTCGAGGCGCCGGCGCACCTGCGCGAGGCGATCGCCAGCCACCTGCACGACAGCGAGGCCTACGGCCACGAGCAGGGACTGGAGCTGGCCCGCGAGGCGATTGCCGCGCAGCAGCGCGCCCGCGGCGCCCGCGGCGTGGACGCCGAACGCATCTTCGTCGGCAACGGCGTCAGCGAGCTGATCGACCTGTCCCTGCGCGCGCTGCTGCAGGACGGCGACGAAGTGCTGCTGCCCAGCCCGGACTATCCGCTGTGGAGCGCCGCCACCATCCTCAACGGTGGCCAGCCACGCTATTACCGCTGCCTGGCGCGCAACGGCCACCTGCCCGATCCGGACGAGATCGAGGCGCTGATCGGCCCGCGCACCCGCGCCCTGGTGCTGATCAACCCGAACAATCCCACCGGCGTCACCTACCCGCGCGCGATGCTGGAACGGCTGGTGACGATCGCGGCGCGCCATCGGCTGCTGCTGCTGGCCGACGAGATCTACGACGAGATCCTCTACGACGGCGCCCGGTTCCAGCCGCTGGCCGAAGTGGCCGGCGAGCTGCCCTGCCTCAGCTTCGGCGGCCTGTCGAAGGTCCATCGTGCCTGCGGCTACCGGGTCGGCTGGATGAGTCTTTCCGGCGACCCGACCCACAGCGCCGCCTATCGCGACGCACTGCAGCTGCTGGCCGCGTTGCGCCTGTGCGCCAACGTCACCGCGCAGTGGGCGGTGCTGCCCGCCCTGCAGGACGCGCCCACGATCGGCACGCTGACCGCTCCCGGCGGCCGCCTGCATGAGGCGCGGCGGGCCGTGCTCGACGGCGTGGCCGCCAGCGAATACCTGGAACTGGTCGCACCCGATGGCGCGCTCTACGCGTTCCCCCAGGTGCGCGCCGACCGCATTCCCGGCTTCGACGACGAGGCGTTCGCGCTGCGCCTGCTGGAAGAGGAGTCGGTGCTGGTGGTGCCCGGCAGCAGCTTCAACGTGCCGCGCAGCCGACACTTCCGGCTGACCCTGCTGCCGCCACCGGTGCAGCTGCATGAAGTGTTCGTGCGCATCGAACGGGTGCTGGCGGGGATGGCGCGCGAGCAGTCGCCCGCCGCCGCGGTGGCCTGAACGCCGTGCCGACGGGTTATCTCGCGCTCGGCGATTCGTACACGATCGGCGAGGCCGTGGCGGCCGACGAACGCTGGCCGGCCCTGCTGGTGCGGCAGTTGCGGGCGGATGGCCTGGCGATCGACGAGCCGCAGATCATCGCGGTCACCGGCTGGACCACCGACGAACTGGCGCAGGGCATGGACCAGGCCGCGCTGCACCCGCCCTACGCGCTGGTCAGCCTGCAGATCGGCGTGAACAACCAGTATCGCGGCCGGCCGGCCGACGAATACCGCACGCAGTTCGCCGCGCTGCTGGCCCGTGCCACGGCACTGGCGGGAGGCCGCGCCGCCCGCGTGGTGGTGGTGTCGATTCCCGACTGGGGCGTCACCCGCTTCGCCGGCGAACAGGGCCGGGACCGCTCGGTGATCGCGGAGGAACTGGACGTCTACAACGCGATCGCCCGCCACGAGAGTGCACGCGCGGGCGCCGGTTTCGCCGACATCACCGGCATCTCGCGGGCGCATCCACAGCTGGTCGCCGCAGACGGACTGCATCCTGCCGCCGACCAGTACCGGCGCTGGCTGGCCGCGATCGCCCCGGTGGCGGCGGACGCCTTGCGCACGCAGGACTGATCGCCCGCCGCACCGGCTCAGTTGCGCATCAGCCTGCCCGCCACCCGCGCCGACAGCGCGCGTGGCGTCAGCCGGATCGAGTGGGCCATCAAGGCATTGACCCAGCCCGTGATCACCCCGGCGCGCCCGGCCAGCATCGCGTCGATGCCGCGCCTGGCCACTGCCGGCGCCTCCATCCGGGTCAGCCGCTGGTACCAGGTGGCGCGCTGGCCGGACACTTCGAGGAAACGGGTGGCGGTGACCCCGGGGGAAACCACGGTGCAATGCACGCCGCTGTCCCGCAGCTCCTCGTCCAGCGCGTGGGAAAACGCCAGCACGTAGCTCTTCGCCGCCGCGTAGGCGGCGTAGCCCGGCGTAGGCTGGAACGCGCCGGTCGAAGCCACCTGCAGCACGCGGCCGTAGCCGCGCTGGCGCATGCCCGGCAGGAACAGGCGGGTCAGATGGGTGAGCGCCATCACGTCCACCATCAGCATGCTTTCCAGGCGCGCCCAGTCGGTGTCGGCAAAATCGCCGAACACGCCGAAGCCGGCGTTGTTGACCAGCGCATCGATCTGCACGCCGGCGCTGGCCAGGTTCGCCACCAGCGCTTCGCGCGCGGCCGCATCGGCAAGGTCAAGCGGATGCACCTGCACCATCGCACCGTCGGCGCGCAATTCATCGGCCAGTTGCTGCATCGGCGCCTCGCTGCGCGCCACCAGCACGAGGTTCCAGCCACGCCGTGCCAGCTCGCGGGCAAAGGCCACGCCCAGCCCGCTGGAGGCGCCGGTCACCAGGGCGGTGCGGTGATCAGGTTCGGGTGTCATGCAAGGTCTCCGGGCAGGTACGCAAGCCGGCAATCAGGGCCAGCAGAAGTCGCCGCAGTTCGGCGGAAAAGTCGATCACGAAGCCGGACAGATCCGGCGCAGCCAGCAGCGCGGCCCGCAACGGCGCCGGCGGCGCCGCCATCTGTGCCAGGCCGGGGACGATCGCCTGCAGCCACAGCAGCAGGCGGCTGCCCGCACCGGGCGACAGTTGCAGCCGCTGTTCCAGCGCGGCACCGCTGGCGGTCACCCGCTGCGCCAGTTGCCGCTTGAACGCCAGCACCTCGGCCACCGGCACGTTGTGCTCCAGCACGGCATGCAGCACGCCCATCAGCTGCAGCAGCAGCGGACGCCGGGCGAAATCCTGCAGCAGCCCGTCGATCCAGCCGTCGAGGTCGCTGGCGGCGGATGCCTGCAACTGCGCATCGAAGGCATCGAACCAGCCGAGGTAGTGCTCGGCCAGCAGTTGCAGGAACAGCGCCTCCCGGGTGGGGAAGTACAAGTAGCTGGTGCCCTTGGCCACGCCGGCCGCCGTGGCCACGTCGCTCATCGTGATCGTCGCATACGGCCGCTCCGACAGCAGTCGCAGCGCGGCGGCAAGGATTTCGCTGCGGCGGCGATCCTTCAGGTCGGCGCTGACGGCGCGACGACCCGGACCGATCTTGGCGGGAGTTTTGTTGACCATCGGTCATTTATAAATGCCCATGAGTCATTTTTCAAGCTGATCCGGGTCAAGTCAGCCGGCCCCGCAGGCGCGGTATCATGGACGGTCTCCCCCGATCCTCAGGAAATCACGCCATGTCGCTCGATCCCGGCACCCGCGAACGCATCGAAACCCTGCTCAGGGAGCACCGCGTGGTGCTGTTCATGAAGGGCAACCGCAGCCAGCCGATGTGCGGCTTCTCCGCCGCCGCCACCAATACGCTCAACGAGCTGTTGCCGGAATATCACACGGTCAATGTGCTGGACGATCCGGAGATCCGCGAAGGCATCAAGGCCTTTGGCGACTGGCCGACGATTCCGCAGCTGTACGTGGAAGGCGAGCTGGTCGGCGGCGCCGACATCATTCGCCAGATGTACGGCAGCGGCGAACTGCACCAGCTGTTCGGCGTGTCCGCGCCGGACCGCACGCCGCCGGAAATCACCATCACCGACGCCGCCGCCGAGGCGATCCGCCAGGGCACCGCGAACGCGCAGGGCGTGGCGCTGCACCTGGAGATCGGCCCCGACCACAGCGCCGGTTTCCAGCTGGCGCCGCCCAGCGAGCACGACATCGTGGCGGTGGCCAACGGCCTGGAAGTGCATTTCGATCCGTCCAGCGCACAGCGTGCCCGGGGCATCGTGATCGACTGGGTGTCCACCGTGCAGGGCGAAGGCCTCAGCCTGAAATTCCCGGGCGCGCCGGAAGCCTGACCGGGCATTCGACCCGGTCGACTCGCGACATGAAGAGCCCCGCCATGGCGGGGCTCTTCATTGCAGGCTCATTCCGCCTCGATCTCTTCCTCGAAGCGCAGGTGCTTCACGCTGCGACCGTTGCGACGCACCAGCTTGAGCGCCTCGATGCCGATCTTGATGTGGGCCTCGACATACTTCGCGGTGATGTTGCGATCGCTGGCCTCGGTCTTGACGCCCTCGGGCACCATCGGCTGGTCCGATACCAGCAGCAGCGCGCCACACGGAATCCGGTTGGCGAAGCCGGCGGCGAAGATCGTCGCCGTCTCCATGTCCACCGCCATGCAGCGGGTGCGCCGCAGGTAATCCTTGAACGTGTCGTCGTGTTCCCACACGCGCCGGTTGGTGGTGTAGACCGTGCCGGTCCAGTAGTCGTGGCCAAGGTCGCGGATCATGGTGGACACGGCACGCTGCAACTGGAACGCCGGCAACGCCGGCACCTCCGGCGGCAGGTAGTCGTTGCTGGTGCCCTCGCCACGGATCGCCGCAATCGGCAGCACCAGGTCGCCCAACTGGTTCTTCTTCTTGACCCCGCCGCACTTGCCCAGGAACAGCGCGGCCTGCGGTTCGATGGCACCGAGCAGGTCCATCACGGTCGCCGCGTTGGGGCTGCCCATGCCAAAGTTGATCAGGGTGATGCCGTCGGCGGTGGCGTTCGGCATCGGCCGGTCGCGGCCCTGCACCTCCACGCCATGCCACTGGGCGAACAGCTCCACGTAATTGCCGAAATTGGTCAGCAGGATGTGTTCGCCGAATTGCTCCAGCGCGGTGCCGGTATAGCGCGGCAGCCAGTTGGAGACGATTTCCTGTTTGCTTTTCATCTGGGTATTGCCCGAATCACGTTACCGGCGACGCCACGCCGGCGAGATGCCAGTTCAGTGGCTTCATTTTAGGGGGGCCGTCGGCCCCCGACCAGCCGGATCATCGCGGCGTTCGTTCAAAGTCGCGACAGACGCCACAATCACGGCCCTCATGTTATGTTTTGCCTGCCATCAATGTTGCGGGGGACTACCTGATGCGGATGGGTCTGGCAATCGATGCGGCCTGCGATCTTTCGCAGGAGTTCCTTCAGAAGCACGACATCGCGGTGATGCCGATCACGGTCCGGATCGACCGCGAAGTCTTCATGGATGACCGCCGGCCGGAGGAGATCCAGCGCTTCATCAACCGCCGGCTGGGCAACCGCAGCCATTCGGCCGAGACCGAACCGTGCCCGGTGGAAGAGGTCCAGAAGCTGTTCCTGGAAAAACTGGTGCTGGAACAGGACTGCGTGTTCTGCCTGACCATCACCGCCACCCGCAGCCCGATCAACGAGCACGTCAACAAGGCCAGCTTCGGCATCCTCAAGAACTATCGCCAGGTGCGCGACCAGGCCGGCGTCCCCGGCCCGTTCATGATGCGCGTGGTCGACACCCGCAACATCTTCGCCGGCGCCGCGCCGGCGATCTACGAGGCGACCCGCCTGATCGCCGCCGACGAACCGCCCGCGGCGATCCGCGAGCGACTCACCCATGTCGCCAATCACACCTATGGCTACATGCTGCCGCGTGACCTTTACTACCTGCGCGCCCGCGCCAAGAAGAAGAACGATCGCAGCGTGGGCCTGGTCAGTGCGATGCTGGGCTCGGCGCTCGACATCAAGCCGATCCTGCGCTGCTTCCAGGGCGAAACCGGCCCGGTCGGCAAGGTGCGCGGCTTCGAGCAGGGCGCCGAGGCGCTGTTCGGCTACGTGACCAAACGGGTCCGCGCCGGCCTGATCGTGCCCATGGTGTGCGCCAGCTACGGCGGCGACCTTGCCGTGCTGGAGCACCTGCCCGGCTATCTCGAGCTGCGCCAGGCCTGCGAGGAATGCGGCGTCGAGCTGATGGAAGCGCCGATGAGCATCACCGGCATGGTCAACGTGGGCGAAGGCGCGGTCACCATCGGCTTTGCCGCCGAGGATCACGTGGCCGAGTTCTGACGCCGCGGCGCGCCGGCGCGCGCAAGGCTCAGAAGCCGTAGTTCAGGAAACCGCCATCCACCGCCAGTACCTGGCCGGTGATGTAGCTGGCTGCGGGCAGGCACAGGAAGGCGATCGCCGCGGCGACTTCCTCCGGTTCGCCGATCCGGTCCAGCGGCGTGCGATCGAGCACCTCGTCGAGGTAGTCGGCATCGGCCAGCGCCGGTTCGGAGCGCTGGGTGCGGATGTACCACGGCGCCACGGCGTTGACCCGGATGCCGTCCACCGCCCACTCCGCGGCCAGGTTGCGGGTGAGCTGGTGCAGTGCGGCCTTGCTCATCCCGTAGGGCGAACCGGTGCGCACGTGGGTCATCCCGGATACCGAGCCCACGTTGACGATCGCCGCATGCGCGTGCTGCACCAACTGCGGATGCGCCAGCCGGCACATCTCGAACGCGCTGAAAAGATTCTGCTCGAAGATCCGGCGCCAGTCGTCCACGCGATAGTCGAGCGTGGCGCCAGGCTGGTTGCCGCCGGCGTTGTTGACCAGCAGCGACAGCGGCGTGCCCAGGTCGGCGATCCAGTCGAACACGGCCAGCCGGTCCTCCGCTTCGCTGACGTCGGCGGCGAACGCCATCACCTCGCTGGCGGGGAAATCGTCGGCCAGCTCGACCCTGACCTGCTCCAGGTGATCCGCATCGCGCGCCACCAGCAGCAGGTTGGCGCCCAGCCCGGCCAGCTCGCGCGCCGTGGCGTGGCCGATGCCCTTGCTGGCGCCGGTGATCAGGGCGTTGTGGCCTTGCAGTTGCCAGGCATCGAGGCGGCTGTTCATCCGGTCAGCTTAAAGCCTGATACGCAGGCTGCCAACGCGTTCCTTGCCTGGCGCCCGCCACTGGCGGGACACTCGCCGCATCCATCATGCACGGACATCGCCATGAAGCTGCTGCCGCTCCTGCTCTGCCTTGCCGCGTTGGGCGCATGCTCGCGCAAGCCGCCCGAACCGCAGGCGAAACCGGCCGCGGTCAGCACGCCGTTCGACGCGATGCGCGCCGACGAGCAGCGCGCGAAGGACGTCAGCAAGGCGCTGGAGAAAAAATCCGCCGAGCAGGACAAGCAGATCGAGGCCGCGGGGCAGTAGCCGCTGGCGGCCTCAGCTCAACGCGGACGGCACAGGCAGTCCGCGTAGATGTTCGGCGTGCCCGCCTTCGCATTGCGCAACAACTGCAGTTCGGGGGCTTTCGCCGGCAGCTGAGCGACCCAGTCCGGCAGGCGCACGCCGAACGATTGCAGCACATGCACGCTGGCGCTCTGGCTGAGGCCCATCAGGAAGCGCTCGAAGCCGCCTTGCGGCGGTTCCACGTAGCGCACCGGATAGTCCTTGCCCAGCCGGGCCAGACGGCCCGCCTCGGCCACCGCCGCGTCCAGCCCGCCGAGCTGGTCGACCAGGCCACGCTGCAGCGCCTGCTCGCCGGTCCACACCCGCCCCTGCGCGATGGCGTCGATCGCCTGGTAGCTCTTGCCCCGGGCCTTGGCCACGCTGCCCACGAAATCGCGATAGCCCTTGTCGATGATTGCCTGGATCACCGTGCCGACCTTCGGATCGAGCGGGCGGGTGATGTCGAACGCGCCGGCCATCGGCCCGGTGCTGACGCCGTCGCTCTGCACGCCGAGCCTGGCCAGCGTGCCGGGCACTGTGTAATACAGGCCGAAGATGCCGATCGATCCGGTGATCGTGTTGGGCTCGGCGAAGATGCGGTTCGCATTCATCGAGATCCAGTAGCCGCCGCTGGCCGCCACGTCACCCATCGAGACGACCACGGGAATGCCGGCCGTGCGGGTCAGCTCGACCTCGCGGCGGATCTGCTCGGCGGCATACACCTCGCCGCCGGGCGAATTGACCCGCAGCACCAGCGCCCTGGTCTTGCGATCCTCGCGGGCGCTGCGGATCAGCGCCGCCGTCGATTCGCCACCGATCGAACCGGGACCGCGCTTGCCGCCGGCAATCTCGCCCTCGGCCACCACGATCGCCACGCCCGCAGCGGGCAGGTCGCCATCGCGCGACACCGCGGAGGCATAACGGTCCAGCGCAATCTGGCGGAAGTCGTGGCCCTTGCGGTCGGCCGGCACGCCTTCCTTGCGCATCATCGCGATCAGATCGGCCCGCGTGGCCAGCCCGTCGACCAGGTGCTGGTTCAGCGCCAGCTCGGCGAGGTTGCCCTGGGTGCTGGCGATATGCTCGGGCAGGTTGTCGACGTCGTCGCGCAACGTGGCGGGGTCCAGCTTGCGCAGCTGCGCCACCTCGGCCAGGTAGCCCGTCCACAGGCCACCCATCCAGTAGCTGTCGGCCTGCTTCGCCTCGGTCGAGGCGTGGTCGAGGATGTACGGCTCGGCCGCGCTCTTGAACTCGCCGACCCGGAACAGGTGGACGTCCACGCCGAGCTTGTCCAGCAGGTCCTTGTAGAACAGCCGGTAATTGGCCAGGCCGGTGAGCATCACGCCGCCCTGCGGATCGACCAGCAGCCGGTCGGCGTGGGCGGCCAGGTAATACTGGCCCTGGTCCAGGTTCACGCCCCAGGCGATCACCGGCTTGCCCGCCGCCCGGAACCGGTCCAGCGCCGCGCCGACTTCGCGCAACGCGGCAAAGCCGCCGCCCTGCAGTTCGTCGGGCAGCAGCAGGATGCGGCTGATCCGCGGATCCTTCGCCGCGGCATCGATCGCGCCGATCAGGTCGCGCAGTTGCACCTGCCGGGGCTCTTCGCCGGACAAGCCGTCCAGCGCGCGCTGCAGCGGATCGATGCTGGACTGCTCGACCAGCTGCCCCCGCGGCTTGATCACCAGCACGCTGTCGGACTGCACCGTGCGATCCACGTCGGCGCCGAGCACCAGCAGCAGGACGAACAGCAGGCCGAAGAACACCACGTTGATGATGATCAGCCGACAACCGTTGATGAAACGCCCCACGGCGCAGAGAAAGGCCCAGAAGCCGTTGCGGCGGAGCGGTGGCGGTGAGGTCATGCGATGGGTAGTCCGTGTTTGATGGGCCAGCGTAGCGGGTCGAGGGTCAGGCCGCTGCCGTGATCGACCGGTGGCGGCGCCAGCGCTGTTTCCAGGCGCTGCGCCAGAAGCGGGTGAACAGCATCACCGCGGCCACCGACAGGCCGGCGATCAGGCCGATCCACATGCCCCGCGCGCCCATGCCGTGGTGGAACGCCAGCCACCAGCCCACCGGCATGCCGACCACCCAGTACGCGAACAGGGTGATCGCCATCGGCACGCGGGTGTCCTTGAGGCCGCGCAGCGCGCCATTGGCGGCCACCTGGATGCCGTCGGAAAACTGGAACACGCCGGCCAGCATGATCAGTTGCGCGGCCAGCATGATCACCTTCGGATCGCGCGTGTACAGCGTGGCGATGAAATGGGGCAGGCCCAGCATGAAGCCGGCCGAAACCAGCTGGGTCACCAGGGTCAGGCCAATCCCGCAGAAGCCCGCGTAGCGCACGCCCTGCTCGTCGCCGCGCCCTACCGCATTGCCCACCCGCACGGTGATCGCCATCGCCAGTCCCAGCGGGATCATGAAGAAGAACGAGGCGATGTTGATCGCGATCTGGTGGCTGGCGATCACCGACTCGCCCAGCGTGGCGATGATCAGCGCGGTGGCCACGAACAGCCCGGCCTCGGCCAGCAGGGTCACCGTCATCGGCAGGCCGATGTGCAGCAGTTGGCCGATCCGGCGCAGGTCCGGCCATTCGAAACGCTCGAACAGCCCCAGCCCGCGGTAGTTGCGGCGGAAGACCACGTAGATGCCGAACGCCAGCATCTCCAGCCACAGCACGATCGCGGTGGCCACGCCGCAGCCGTGCGCACCCTGCGGCCGGATGCCCAGCTTGCCGAACATCAGCACGTAGCCCAGCGGGATCAGCAGGACCAGCCCGCCGAGGCTGAAATACATCGACGGCCGGGTCAGCGACAGCCCTTCGGACAGGCCGCGCAGCGCGAAGTAACAGGTCAGCGCCGGCGCGCCCCAGCTGATCGCCAGCAGGAAGCGCTGCACGTCGTGGCGCAGGCTCGGCGTCACCCCGATGAAATCGATCAGCGGTTCCGCGTGGCGCACCGCGAACCACAGCAGCACGCCCATGCCCAGCGCCATCCACAGCGCCTGGTGGAACACCGCGCCCACCTCCGGCCGGCGCCCGGCGCCATCGAGCTGGGCCACCGACGGTGGCACCGCCATCATCATGCCGATGCCGCTGACGATCGCCAGCGACCAGATGTTCGCGCCCACCGCCACCGCGCCCAGCACGTGTTCGTTGACGTGGCCGGCCAGCACCGTGTCGATCACGTTGCTGCCGATCGCCGCCAGCTGGGCAGCGATCAACGGCAGCGCAAGACGCACCGTGGCGCGCACCTCGTGCTGCAGACGGGCACGTTCGGGACGGAAGGGTTTCATCGACACAGCAGACTCCAGAGCCGGCCATTCTACCTGAGCCATTCGTCACGGCCGCCGCCCGGGCAACCTGTGCGACTATTCCCCGCTGCGACGAACTACGGACTGCCATGAAGCAGCTCACCAGCTACGAAGGACTGCATTGCGCCAACTGCGGCGCCCCGATGCAGGGCGAGTTCTGCCACGAGTGCGGGCAGTCGATCCACAGCGTGCTCAAGCCGATGCACCACATGTTCGAGGAGACCGTGGAGACGGTGCTGCACATCGACGGTCGCATCGTGCACACGCTGCCGCCACTGCTGCTGAAGCCGGGGTTCCTCACGCTGGAATATTTCGGCGGCCGGCGGGTGCGCTACATCGCGCCGTTCCGGCTGATGTTCGTGCTGTGCCTGTTGTCGTTCTTCGTGTTTCACCTGGCGATCGACCAGTTTGCCGCCAGGATCGCCGTGGACGACCGACCCGTGGTGACGGTGACCGGGGATACCTTCAAGGACGCCGACACCCCGAAGGAAGTCCGCAAGGTACTGAAGAGCCAGCTCCAGACCCTGCCGCACATCGCCGCGTATGGCGTGCTGCCGCAACACCAGCTCGAACTGGCCGCCGAGAACATGCGGCAGCAGGCGAACAAGCGCCTGGCCGAACTTGGCGCCGCACCGATGCCGGCCGCCTCCGTCGCCGCGAACCTCCAGGCCGTGACCCGGGACAGCGAGACGACGGAGCCTGACTCCGGGCAGGTCCACATCAGCTGGCTGCCGGAGATCGCCAACGCCAGACTGGCCCGGCTGGGCCACCAGATCCACGTCAACTGGCGCACGTTCAAGGATGGCGACCCCGCCGCCCGCGCCGATGCGAAGCAACGGATGATCAACGGCGTCTTCGGCACGCTGCCGGCGACCATGTTCGTGCTGATCCCGGTATTCGCCGGCCTGCTCAAGCTGTTCTACGTGTTTCGCCGGCGGCTGTACATGGAGCATCTGATCGTGGCCCTGCACAGTCATGCCTTCATGTTCCTCGGCCTGCTGCTGATCACCCTCACCGGCATGCTGTCGACCTGGCTGCGTCCGCACGCGGCCTGGACCGGCTACGTGCTGGGCTGGGTGCAGGCCCTGCTGATACTGTGGATCCCCACCTACCTGCTGATCATGCAGAAACGGGTCTACCACCAGGGCTGGCCGATGACCGTGGTGAAATTCTGGTTCATCGGCTGGTTCTACTTCTGGTTGCTGATGTTCGCGCTGACGATCGCGGCGGCCTTGGGCATGGCTCACTGAGCCCGTTTTTCGATGGCTCCGCCAGCGGTTTTGCACAGCATCAACTGACTGTCAAGGCACTGCTCACGGGTTTGTCAATTGTGTGAACCATGCCCGAACGCATTTTGCATGTGCTTGATTGAAAACAATTTTTCTACGTGACCAAAACGTCGTCAAGCCGTCATGAAGGGCGCCACCACGCCCTTTGCGGCCTGCCCTCCCCGTTGCATCCACAGACTTATCCACAGCCGCTGTGGATAAGCGTAAAACCCTCCCCGGGATAGCCACTTACCCCCGACTCCTCGATAGACGGGAAGCAAGTTCACGCAACTCCGGGCGAGCGGCCGCACATGGCGTGGCAAGCCGGACGAGGCCGGCGGTTACACTGGCCCGCCCATGAGGTCGCCCATGCCCGCCGTCCTGCGCATCGCCCTGCCGGTGCCCCTGCCTACCCTGTTCGATTACCTGCCACCGGCCGCGGGAGAGGCTGGCGTGGGCAGCCGGGTGCTGGTGCCGTTCGGCCGCGGCAAGCGCGTCGGCGTCGTGGTGGCGATCGAGCCCGCCGCCGCGGTCGAGGGCGGCCGGCTGAAGCAGGTAACCCGTCTGCTGGACGACGAGCCCCTGCTCGACGCCGAACTGATGCAGACCCTGGCCTGGGCCGCCGACTACTGGCTCGGCGCGCCGGGCGAGGCCTATGGCAATGCGCTGCCGCTGCCCCTGCGCGAGGCGAAGCCGCTGCCACCGATCGGCGATGAATACTGGGCGCTTGCCGCGGCCGGCCACCAGGCCCACGAGGCCGGCAACCGACGCGGCGGCAGCAAGGCCTTCCTGGCCCTGCTCGCCACGGGAGCGTTGAGCGCGCAGGAACTGACCGAACGCCTGCCCGGCTGGCGCGAAGCGGCCCGGCGGCTGGCCGCGGCCGGCCTGCTCGAACGCAGCGAACGGCCGCCAGCAGATCACCGTCCGCCAGCATCGCCGGCACCGCAACTCAACGAGGAGCAGCAGCAGGCGGTGGCCACGGTGGGCGCCAGCCTCGGCAGCTTCCAGCCCTTCCTGCTCGACGGCGTCACCGGCAGCGGCAAGACCGAGGTCTACCTGGCGCTGATCGAACAGGTGCTGGCACAGGGCAAGCAGGCCCTGCTGCTGGTGCCGGAAATCGGCCTGGCGCCGCAGACCGTGCGGCGCCTGCGCCAGCGGCTCGGCGTGCTGATCGAAGTGCTGCATTCGAACCTGTCCGAGGGCGATCGCGCCCGCGCCTGGCTGCGGGCACGCGCCGGCACGGCGCGGGTGATCCTGGGCACCCGTTCGGCGATCTTCACCCCGCTGCCGCAGGCCGGGCTGATCATCGTCGACGAGGAACACGACGGCTCCTACAAGCAGCAGGACGGCTTCCGCTACCACGCCCGCGACCTGGCCGTGGTGCGCGCCCGGGCGCTGGGCGTGCCGGTGCTGCTGGGCTCGGGCACGCCATCGCTGGAATCGCTGGCCAACGCCGAGGCCGGTCGCTATCGCACCCTGCACCTGCGTGCACGCCCCGGCGCGATCCGGCCGCCCCAGGTGCAGATCATCGACATGCGGGCGCAGCGGCTGGAGCACGGCATGTCGCCCGCCCTGCTGGCCGCGGTGGCGGACACGGTGGGGCGCGGCGAACAGGCGCTGGTGTTCCGCAACCGCCGCGGCTACGCGCCGGTGTTGTTGTGCCACGCCTGCGGCTGGCACGCCGACTGTCCCCGCTGCGAGCGGCCGCTGACCCTGCACGCGGGTCGGCGCCAGTTGATCTGCCACCACTGCGATTATCGCCAGCGCCTGCCCGCCGCCTGTCCCACCTGCGGCGCCGGCGATCTCAAGCCGCAGGGCCAGGGCACCGAACGGCTGGAGGAGGCGCTGGTCACGCTGTTTCCGCAGGTGCCGGTGCTGCGCGTCGATCGCGAGACCACCCGGCGCCGGGACGCCTTCGAGCAATTGCTGGAAACGCTGGCCGACGACCAGCCGGCGATCCTGGTCGGCACCCAGATGCTGGCCAAGGGCCACGACCTGCCCAACCTCACCCTGGTTGCCATCGTCGGTGTCGACGAAGGCCTGCACAGCATCGACTTCCGCGCGGGCGAACGGCTGGCCCAGCTGGTGGTGCAGGTGGCCGGCCGCGCCGGCCGCGCCAGCAAGCCCGGCCGCGTGGTATTGCAGACCCACCAGCCGGCACACCCGCTGCTGCGCAGCCTGCTGGCGCAAGGCTATGCGGCGGCGGCGCGCGAACTGCTGGCCGAACGCCGGCTGATCCAGTTGCCGCCATACAGCCACCAGGTGCTGCTGCGTGCCGAGTCGGTGCGGCGCGAGGACGTGGACGGCTTCCTCGCCGCCGCACGCGCGGCCTTGCCGCAGGACGATTCATTGCAGATCGCCGGCCCGATGCCCGCGCCGATGCCGCTGCGCGCCGGCCGTCATCGCGCCCAGCTGCTGCTGGAAGCCGCCAGCCGGCGCAGCCTGCACGGCATGCTGCGCTCGTGGCAGCTGGCGCTGGCCAGGCTTCCGCTGGCGCGCAAGCTGCGCTGGTCGCTGGATGTCGATCCGATCGATTTGTACTGACGCCGTTGGCGCGCGATCAGCTGCCGGCCGGACTCGGCTTCACCGGCTTGACCAGCCAGCGCACCGCCAGCACACCCAGCTCGTAGAGCAGGCACATCGGCACCGCCAGCATGATCATCGAGGTGATGTCTGGCGGGGTGATGAAGGCGGCGATCGCGAACGCGCCCACGATCGCGTAGCGACGCCCGCTGCGCAGCTTGTCCACGTCCACGATGCCCACCGCGGCCAGCACCACCACGGCCACCGGCACTTCGAAGCACAGCCCGAAGGCGAAGAACATCAGCATCACGAAGTCGAGGTAGTGGGTGATGTCGGTCATCATCTCCACGCCCTGCGGAGTCACCGCGGTGAGGAACCGGAACGCCGCCGGCAGCACCAGGAAATAGGCGAACGCGCAGCCGACGTAGAACAGCACCAGCGCCGCGGCCAGCAGCGGGCGGGCCAGGCGTTTCTCGTGCTTGTACAGCCCGGGGCTGACGAAGGCCCACAGCTGGTACAGGATCATCGGCATGCTGATGAACAGCGACGCGTAGAACGCCAGCTTCAGCGGCGTGACGAACGGGCTGGCCACCTCGGTGGCGATCAGGTGTGCGCCCTGCGGCAGGCGCGCCACCAGCGGTGCGGCCAGTTCGGTGTACAGGCGGTTGGCAAACGGCACCAGCGCCAGCAGCACCAGCAGCACCGTGGCGCAGGCCTTGAGCAGGCGCGTGCGCAGCTCCAGCAGGTGCGAGAACAGGCCTTGCTGCAGGTCGATGTCGGGCTCAGGCGTGGCCATGCGGCGGCTCCGCGGGAGACTTCACCGGGGCGAACAGGTCGCCGGTACGGTCGTCGGACCCGGCATCATCGGCGGCGGTGGCGGGCGCTGACGGCGTCTCCGCCAGCGGCAGCATGACCGGGGGTTCCTCGCCCGCCTCGACCGCCGTCGCGGCAGGTGGCGGAGTCTCGTTGCCCACCTCGCGGACCTTCTGCACGGCCGCATCCAGTTCGGCCTGCGCCGCCTCGGCGCGGGCGGCCGCCTCGCGCGCGGTGCGCCTGATTTCCTCGATCTGCAATTCGCGCTCCACTTCGGCGCGCACGTTGTCCCAGCCACTGCGCATGCGGCGCAGCAGCGCACCGGCGGTGCGCGCCGCGCCCGGCAGCTTTTCCGGGCCGAGCACGATCAGCGCGATGAGCGCCAGCAGCACCAGCTTGCCGAAGCTGATCTCGATCATCGCCGCAACCCGCCGGCTTACTTCGGATCGCTGGAGTCGCGCTGACTCTGCGTGGTCTGGCCAGCGGACGACGCGGGCGGATCGGCGCGCAGGCGCTCGGCGTCTTCCTTGCGCTTGGCTTCTTCCTCGTCGCCGTTCAGGCCCTTCTTGAAGTCGCGCATGGCACTACCGAGATCGGAGCCGATGTTGCGCAGCTTGCCGGTGCCAAAGATCACTACGACCACGACCAGCAGGATGATCAGGTGCCAGATGCTCATGTATTACCTCGAAAACGGATCGAACCGGAAACGCCAGCCCGCACGGGCCGGCATTCCGCATCAGCGCGAAGTGTACTCTTCGAGGCGGTCGCGGAAGTCCACCACGGGCGTGGGCACGTTGCTGACGCCGCCCTCGAAGATGCGCCGCGGAGTCACGCCGGCGCCATACACGGCAGCGTTCGCATCATAGTCGATGCGCAGCGCCGAACCGTCGAGTGCGACACCGGCGAACAGGCCCCGGCTGCGCGAGTACGAATAGATCTCGGCCTTCAGCTGGGCATCGGTGGAGGCGCTGGCGGTGCGACCCACCGGACCGGCCGCGGCCGACGCGTCCGCGCCGAGGGTGAACTTGCCGTTGACGATCGAATCCACCCCACGCTGGGTGCGGAACACCAGGATCACGTCGGTGGAGGACACGCCGGCCTGGAAACCCACGCTGCCGCCGGTCATGGTGATGAAGCTGGGATTGGACCAGGTGCCGTCCGGACTCTTCACCGAGATCAGCCCTTCGCCACGGCGACCGCCGAAGATGAAACCGGCTTTGATCATGTCCGGGATCACCGCGATGGCCCGCGCATTGCGCAACAGGTCCTGCGGAATCGCCTTGTCCGGCGCCTGCATGATGTCGTTCATCACGCGCACCGCGTTGCTGGCGCGCACCAGCGGCGGATCCTCGGCGTGCGCGGCCATTGCAGGCAGCAACAGGGCCATGCCGATCAGCAGCAGTCGTCGCATTGATTTGTTCAACATGGGCAGCTCCGCTTCGGTTCGGGGTCGGTTTCGGCTGGAATCGGGGGATACGTGTCGAACCCGGCCCCGACGCAAGGTGGGGGTGGCGGGCTTGTGGCAGACTCACTGATCGACGTCGTCACGATCACCACCATGCCATTTCGCAACAACTATACCGGCCTTGCCGGCTATTCCCATGACCCGGATGTTCAGCCCGTTCAGGCTGGCGTCCTGCTGGTCAACCTGGGCACGCCGACCGCGCCGACGGCCCGCGCGGTGCGCCCCTACCTGGCGGAGTTCCTCGCCGACCCGCGGGTGATCGAGTATCCGCGCTGGCTGTGGTGGCTGATCCTGCACGGGGTGATCCTGCGCCTGCGGCCCAAACGCTCGGCGCATGCGTACGCCAGAATCTGGGACAGCCGCGGCTCGCCGCTGCGTTTCGGCAGCGAGGCGCTGGCCACGGCGCTGCAAACGGAAATCGCCCGGCAACGGCCACAGGCGCCGGTGAAGGTGGCGCTGGCGATGCGCTATGGCGAGCCTTCGGTGCGCCAAGCGATCGAACAGCTGCAGCGCGAAGGCGTGCGCCGGCTGCTGGTGCTGCCGCTGTACCCGCAGTATTCGGGCACCTCCACCGGCTCGGTGCTCGACGCAGTCGCCGACACCATCAAGCAGCTGCGCTGGCCACCGGAACTGCGCATCGTCAACGACTACCACGACGACACTGCGCACATCGAGGCGCTGGCGCGGAGCATCGAACGCTGGTGGGCCGCGAACGGCCGCGGCGACAGGCTGCTGCTGTCGTTCCACGGCATTCCCGAGCGCTACCTGCACGAAGGCGACCCGTATTTCTGCCAGTGCCACGCCACCGCGCGGCTGTTGCGCGAGCGCTTGCAGCTGGACCAGCAACAGCTGGTGGTGAGCTTCCAGTCGCGGGTCGGTCGCGAACGCTGGCTGCATCCGTACACCGACGCCACCGTGCGCCGGCTCGCCGCCGAGGGCGTGCGCAAGCTCGACGTGGCCTGTCCGGGCTTCGCGGTGGATTGCCTGGAGACGCTGGAAGAGATCGCCATGCAGAACCGCGACTTCTTCATCGGCGCCGGCGGCGAAGCGCTGCGCTACATCCCCGCGCTCAACGACAGTCCGGACCAGGTCGACAGCCTCGCCGCGCTGGTGCTGCGGCACACCCAGGGCTGGCCCGAGTTCGCCGCCGACTACGATGCCGCCGCGCACCGGCAACAACGCATCCAGGCGGGGCAGCGGGCAACAGCCGTCCGCGCCGGCCATGAGTGAGTTCGTCACGATCGACCTGCCGCCGTGCTCGCTGCGCGCGCAGCGCTGGGGCGACGCCGCGCTGCCGCCCTTGCTGGCCCTGCATGGCTGGCTCGACAACGCCGGCAGCTTTGCGCGGCTGGCGCCCCTGCTGGCGGAACACCATCATGTGATCGCGCTGGAGCTGCCCGGCCACGGCCATTCCGATCACCTGCCCGCCGGCAGCCATTACCACTTCCTCGACTACGTGCGCGACGTGCTGGCTGCCGCGGATGCGCTGCAGCTTGCGCGCTACACCCTGCTCGGGCATTCGCTGGGCGCCGGCGTCGCCGCGCTGGTGGCCAGCGCGCGGCCGCAGCGGATCGAGCGGCTGTTGCTGATCGAGGGACTGGGCCCGCTCGGCGACGATGGCTCGCACACCCTGCAGCGCTTTCGCGACGCACTGGCGCCGCGCAGCGACAAGCCCCTGCGGGTGTTCCACAGCATCGAACAGGCGGTCGAGGCACGCAGCATGGTCAGCGGCCTGGCCACCGAACTGGCCCGTCCCATCGTCGAACGGGGGCTGCTCGAAACCGGCGGCGGCTGGCGCTGGCGCAGCGATCCACGGTTGACCCGATCGAGCGCCAGCCGACTGGCCGAATCGCAGGTGCATGCCCTGCTGCGCGGCATCACCGCACCCACCGCCTTGCTGCTGGCGCAGCCGGCCACCTCGTACCTGCCCGACGCGATGATGCAGGCGCGCGCCGCCTGCGTGGCGGACATCACCGTGACGCACATGGACGGTGGCCATCACCTGCATCTGGAACACCCGCAGGCGGTTGCCGACTGGATCGCCGCCGCGTAGGGCGGGCACTGCCCGCCCTGCGTCCTCATGCATCAGGGCTGCTTGAGGCCCAGCACGTCCAGCCCCTGCTCGAAACGGATGTCGACCGGGATGTGCGCCTGGTCGAGTCGCTTCAGGTCGCCGGCGAGCCCGGCGTCGACGTTGCCCATCTGCTCGGTGAGCTGTTTCGCGGCTTCGTAATCGCCGTCGCCCTGGATGGTGAGCAGCTTCGCCGACAGCGCGTTCATCGCCGCGGTCATCTTGTCGAAGTCGACGCGGTAGCGACCGCTGGCTTCGTCGCGGCTGAACGCGCCCTGCTGCTTGAAGAAGTTGAAGCGCACCATGTTCGCCTTGGCGTGCGCGTCGCTGGCGCCGAAGCGCACCGAGCGCAGGATGCCGGCGAGGAAGGTGACGTAGTTGTCCATCAGCTTCGACTTGTCCAGCTCGCCCTTGGCGGCCAGCTTGCTGACCATGTACAGGCCGAGGATGTCGGCCTTGCCTTCCTCGAAGCTGGAGGCCTGGTCCTTCAGCGCCTTGCGCACGGTGACCTTGCTGTCGAGCCCGCTCTTGTCCAGAACGTTCTTGATGCCGAGGCCGTGCGCCACTTCGTGGAACATGGTGTTCTGGAAGAACGCATCGAAGGTGAGGTTCTTCTGCTGGTCGTCGGCGATCAGTTCCTTGCCGATCGGCAGCATGATCTTGTCGAACTTCGCCTGCATCACGTTTTCCAGCTGCAGGCGGCGCGTGCCCTTCTTCAGCTGCACCTGCTCGTCGTTGGGCAGGTTGATCGCGATGGTCTTGGCGCCGACGTTGGCGTCGCCGCCGTAGTAGATCGCGAAGTAGGCGTTGAGGTCGGCGTCGGAGCCGGGCTTCTCGGCCTTGTACTTGTCGGCCACCGGCAGGCCGCGCTGCAGTTCGGGCAGGTACTTGGCGAAGCGCGCAAGTTTCGCGCTCCAGGCCTGGTCCTTGACCAGCACATAGGATTCGTAGCTGGCCTTGTAGCCGAACAGCTGGTCCTCGTAGGTCTCGATCGGGCCGATCACGATGTCGACCGGGTTGCTCTTCATGTCCATCCAGGCGAAGTCGCTGGCCTGGTAGTCGTCGCTGAGCAGCGCGTCGGCGCGCATCGTGAGGTACTTGCGGAAACCCGCATCTTTCGCCAGTTTCGCGGCTTCGCGCAGCAGGCCGGCGGTCTTTTCCAGTTCGGCCTTGTACGCCTCGTGGTAGGGCACGCTGATCAGCTGGCCCTTGTCGTCGCGGCGCAGCAAGGTGTACAGCCCGGTCTTGTCCTTCAGCGGCGACTGCTCGAACTGCTCCTTCGTCATGTCGGCTGGGTAGAACTGCGCGCCGGCCGGACGCGGGCCGATGCCGTCGACGAAGGGCTTGTCGTTGTCCAGCCGGTCCCACGGGCCGTAGTTGATCTCGGCGAACTCGCGCACCGACGGGTCGCCGATCTGCGCCAGCAGCGCGTCCTTGTCGCCCCAGCCCTGCTTCCAGTACAGCGCGTTCATGCTGTCCGCGGCCTCGACCAGCAAGGCAATCATCTGCTGCTGTTGCGCATCGAACTTCGACAGGTCGGCAGTGAGCTTCACCGTGGCGTAGTCGGCCAGGTGTTTGCGCACGGCCGCGGCGGACTCGACGGCATCCGGCGCCGTGGCGGCGGGCGCGGGAGCCAGCTCCTCCTTCGACACCGGCGCCTGCGCCGGCGCGTCCTGGTGGGAAGAGCAGCCGGCGAGCGCCAGCAGCAGACAGACGGGAAGCAGACGTCGAACCATGAGGGCAGTCCTGGCAGGAGAATGCTCCATGGTATCGCGCCGATGCCGCGGCGATACCTGACCGGATGCACATGCCGCGGTGCCCCGCTTCAGCTATCGTCGCAGTCCCTCCGCCTCGCCACGCCCATGGACCAGTCGCCGATGCCTGTCGCTCCGCGCCATCGCGCCGCGCTGGCCTTCATCTACGTCACCGTGCTGCTGGACATGCTGGCGTTCGGCATCATCATCCCGGTGCTGCCGCACCTGATCGAGCAGCTGGCCGGCGGCGGCATCGCCCGGGCGGCGTGGTGGGTGGGCATCTTCAGCACGGTGTTCGCGATCGTGCAGTTCGTGTTCTCGCCGGTGCAGGGCGCGCTGTCCGATCGGTTCGGGCGGCGGCCGGTGATCCTGATCTCCAACCTCGGCCTGGCCGTGGACTTCGTGGTGCTGGCGCTGGCGCCTACGCTGTGGATGCTGTTCGCGGCGCGCATCCTGCTGGGCATGACCGCAGCCAGCTTCAGCACGGCCAATGCCTACATCGCCGACATCGTGCCGAAGGAAAAGCGCGCGGCCGCGTTCGGCATCCTCGGCAGCGCATTCGGCCTGGGCTTCATCATCGGCCCGGGCCTGGGCGGTTTCCTGGGCAGCATCGCGCTGCGCCTGCCGTTCTGGGTGGCCGCGGGACTGGCGCTGTGCAACTTCCTGTATGGCTGTTTCGTCCTGCCCGAATCACTGCCGAAGGAACGCCGCACGGCCCGACTCGAATTGCACAGCGCGCATCCGTTCGGCTCGCTGAAACTGCTGCGCCGCCAGCCGCAGGTACTCGGCCTGGCAGTGGTGCTGTTCATGGTCTATCTCGCTCATTACGTGCTGCAGACGGTGTTCGTGCTGTACGCGGATTACCGCTACCACTGGGGTCCGCAGGCGGTCGGCTACGTGCTGATGCTGGTCGGCGGCTGCGACGGTTTCGTGCAGGCAGTGCTCACCGGCAAGCTGGCGCCGCGCTTCGGCGAGCGTCGCGTGCTGCTGGCCGGCATGCTGTTCGGCGTCGGTGCGTTCCTGGTGATGGGCGTGGCCAACGTGGGCTGGGCGTTCCTGTTCGGCATCCCGCTGCTGGCGCTGTGGGGGCTGGCGATGCCGCCGATCCAGTCGATCATGACGCAGCAGGTCGATCCGTCCGAGCAGGGCCGGCTGCAGGGCGCGATCGGCAGCCTGGGCAGTTTCGCGGGCATCTTCGGGCCGTATCTGTTTGCACAGATTTTCGCGTTGTCGATCGCGCCGGGTTCGCCCGTCCATCTGCCAGGCGCCGCGTTCGTGCTTTCGGCCGTGCTGATGCTGGTCGGCCTGGTGGTCGCGGCGCGGGTCACCCGAAACCTGCCCGCCGTCGCCGCACCGCAACCCGACGAGGCCGCGCCCGTCGTGCTCACCGGCGATCTGCCCGCGCTGGCCATCAACCCCTTGCCCGAATCACTTCACGAACCGCAGGAGAGTCACCCATGACGCTGTCCATGTACCAAGCCTCCGTCCCCGTTTTCACCCGCGCGCTGACCAACCTCACGCATGTGCTGAAGAAAGGTGCCGAACACGCGAAATCGAAGAACGTCAGCGACGAGGTGCTGCTGCAGACGCGACTGATCCCCGACATGCTGCCGCTGATCAAGCAGATCCAGATCGCCTGCGACATGGCCGCCCGTGGCGCCGCCCGTCTGGCCGGCGTCGAACCCCAATCGTTCGAGGACAACGAGACCACGCTGGAACAGGCGTACGGCCGCATCGAACGCGCGATCGAATACATCAAGAGCTTCACGCCGGAACAGATCGACGGCAGCGAGAACCGCACCGTCGTGATGAAGATGCGCACCGGCGAGATGACCTTCGCGGGCCAGGCCTACCTGTTCGGCTTCACCATCCCCAACCTGTTCTTCCACTGCACCACCGCGTACAACATCCTGCGCGAGGCCGGCACCGACATCGGCAAAACCGACTTCATCGGCCAGGCCTGATCGCCGCGCGCCGCCGCGATCTTCGCGGCGGCGCGATATCTGCGAAAATCGTCGCATGCAACTGATGCCTTCACGGAACGCTGGACCATGCTGCGACTGAGCGACCTCAAGCTGCCCCTCGATCACGACGAGGCCGAACTGGCGGCGGCGATCCGCAAGCGCCTGCACCTCGCGGCGGCCGACATCCGCAGCTACGCCGTGGCGCGGCGCGGTCATGACGCGCGCAAGCGCGGCGCGATCGCGCTGATCTATGCGGTGGACATCGACACGCCGCGCGAAGCCGAGCTGCTGCAGCGCTACGCCGACGATCCGCACGTGCAACCGACGCCAGACACCGACTACCGCTTCGTGGCGAAGGCGCCCGCGCAACTGGCCCATCGTCCCCTGGTGATCGGCTTCGGCCCCTGCGGGCTGTTCGTGGGACTGGTCCTGGCCCAGATGGGCTTTCGCCCGATCATCCTCGACCGGGGCAAGGCCGTGCGCGAGCGCACCAGGGACACCTGGGACCTGTGGCGCAAGCGCGAGCTGCATCCGGAGTCCAACGTGCAGTTCGGCGAGGGCGGCGCCGGCACGTTTTCCGACGGCAAGCTGTACAGCCAGATCCGCGATCCGCAGCACCATGGCCGCAAGGTGCTGACCGAGTTCGTCAAGGCCGGCGCGCCGGAGGAAATCCTCTACGTCAGCAAGCCGCACATCGGCACCTTCCGGCTGGTGTCGATGGTGGAGAACATGCGCGAGACGATCGAGTCGCTGGGCGGCGAGATCCGCTTCAGCCAGCGCGTGGACGACCTGCTGATCGACACCGACGCGGACGGCGAACGCCGCGTGCGCGGCGTCACCCTGGCCAGCGGCGAGCAGATCCGCTCCGACCACGTGGTGCTGGCGCTGGGCCACAGCGCACGCGACACTTTCGAGATGCTGCACGCCCGCGGCGTCTATCTCGAGGCGAAGCCGTTCTCGATCGGCTTCCGCATCGAACATCCGCAATCGGTGATCGATCGCGCCCGCTTCGGCCCGCAAGCCGGCCATCCCATTCTTGGTGCGGCCGACTACAAGCTGGTGCATCACTGCAAGGGCAGCCACGCGGGCAACGGCCGCTCGGTGTACAGCTTCTGCATGTGCCCCGGCGGCACCGTGGTGGCGGCCACCAGCGAACCGGGCCGCGTGGTCACCAACGGCATGAGCCAGTATTCGCGCAACGAGCGCAACGCGAACGCGGCGGTGGTGGTCGGCATCGAGCCGTCGGACTTTGCCGCGTTCGATCCCGCCGGCGGCCCGCTGGCCGGCATCGCGCTGCAACGCGCGCTGGAAAGCCACGCCTATGCGCTGGGTGGCGAAAATTACAGCGCGCCGGCGCAGCTGGTCGGCGATTTCCTCGCCGGCCGCGCCTCGCGCGAGTTCGGCGAGGTGCAGCCGTCGTACAAGCCCGGCGTGATGCTTGGCAGCCTGGACAGCGCCCTGCCCGACTACGCCCTCGCCGCGATCCGCGAAGCGCTGCCCGCATTCGAACGGCAGGTCCGCGGCTACGCGATGCCCGATGCGATCCTCACCGGCGTGGAGACGCGCACCTCCTCGCCCGTGCGCATCAAGCGCGACGACAGCCTGCAAAGCCTCAACACCCGCGGCCTGTATCCCGCCGGCGAAGGCGCGGGTTACGCCGGCGGCATCCTCTCCGCCGCGGTGGACGGGATCAGGATCGCCGAGGCGGTGGCCTTGAGCATGACCCGGTGAACACCGACCCTCGTCACCATTGAACAGCTGCGCAGCGCCCCAATTCTGGAGGGTCCGATCCCTGTTCGAAGGCCTGCCATGACCACCCCCGCCGCCCTCCGCATCGACTTCGTCTCCGACGTTTCCTGCCCGTGGTGCGCGGTGGGACTGGCTTCGCTGCAGCAGGCGCTGGCCAGGGTCGACGGCGAGATCAGCGCCGAGATCCACTTCCAGCCGTTCGAGCTGAATCCGCAGATGGCAGCCGCAGGCGAGGATTCCACCGAGCACCTGGTGCGCAAGTACGGCAGCAGCGCCGAGCAGATCGACGCCAACCGCGCGGCGATCCGCGAGCGTGGCGCGGCGCTGGGCTTCACCTTCAACATGGATCGGCGCAGCCGCGTCTACAACACCTTCGATGCGCACCGGCTGCTGCACTGGGCCGGGCTGGAAGGTCGCCAGCTGACGCTGAAGCAGATCCTGCTGCGCGCGTACTTCACCGATGGCGAGGACGTCAGCGCGCACGACACCTTGCAGCGCCTGGCCATCGAGGCGGGACTGGACGGTGAGCGCGCACGGCAGATCCTGGCCGGCGACGAGTACGCCGACGACGTCCGCGAGCAGGAACGGTTCTTCACCTCGCGCGGCATCCATTCGGTGCCGGCCACCATCGTCAACGGCCAGCACCTGATTTCCGGTGGCCAGCCGCCAGAGGCGTTCGAGCAGGCCTTGCGGCAGATTGCTGTGGGCGAGTAGGCCGCGGACTCAGGCCGCACCACCGATGGCCGCCGATGGCCGGGCGATCGGTGCGGGGCGGCCGAGCAGGTAGCCCTGGCCCATCTCGCAACCCATCGCGATCAGCGCGCCGCGCTGGATCGGCGTCTCGATGCCCTCGGCGATCACCTGGATGTTCAGCGCCCGCGCCAGCGCCAGGATCGCGGCGACCACCGTGGTGCCCGAGGTGTTCGCGCCCTTGTCCAGCTCGTGCACGAAGGCGCGGTCGATCTTCAGGATGCGCAGCGGCAGCGAATGCAGGTAGCTCAGCGACGAATAGCCGGTGCCGAAGTCGTCCAGCGCGGCGCCGACGCCGATCAACCGCAGGCGGTCCAGCGTGGCCCGCACGTGTTCGGGATTGTCCAGCAGGGCGCCCTCGGTGACTTCCACCACCAGCCGCGACGGCGGCAGCCCGGTGGTTTCCAGCAGCTGCACCAGGCGGCGATCGAAATCGGCGTGGCGCAGGTGCAGGGCCGACACGTTGATGGTCATGAACGCCTCGCCGTCGCCATGGCGCAGCAGTTCCCGGCAGCTCAGTTCGAACATGCGCCAGTCGATCGCCTCGACCAGGCCGCTGTCCTCGGCGATCTTCAGGAAATCGCCGGGAACCAGCACGCCGCGCCGGGGATGGTTCCAGCGGATCAGCGCCTCGTAGCCGAGCACGCGGTCACTCCCGTCCAGCGCGCAGATCGGCTGGAAGTACGGCTCGAACTGGTCGTGCTGCAAGGCCTGGCGCAACTCGCCTTCCATCGCCAGCACGTCGACCACGTTCTTGGCCAGGGTCTCGTCGAACATCGCGAAGCGCTTGCGGCCAAGTTCCTTGGCGCGATACAGCGCGATGTCCGCATCGCGCAGCATCTCGTCGGCGGTGGCGTAGTGGTCGTCGCCCATCGCGATGCCGACGCTGGCGGTCACCTGCAGCTCCTTGCCGGCCACCAGCATCGGTGGGCCCAGCGCATCCAGCACGCGCTGCGCTACCGTGGTGGCCGCTGGCGGCAGCTCTTCCTGTTCCAGCAGGATCGCGAATTCATCACCGGCCAGCCGCGCCACCAGGTCGGGATGGCGCACGCAGGCGGCGAGGCGGTTCGCCACTTCCTTCAGCACTTCGTCGCCGGCAAGGTGGCCGAGGCTGTCGTTGATGATCTTGAAGCGGTCGACGTCCAGGTACAGCAGCGCGCAGCACTGGTCCGGGTGGTGCCGCATCGTGGCGAGTACACGATCGATGCGGTCGCGCAGGTAGCTGCGATTGGGCAGGCCGGTCAGCGAATCGTGCATGACCTGATGGCGCAGCTGGTCCTGCATGCGCTCGCGCTCGATGATTTCCTTGCGCAGCGCCAGCGTGCGTTCCTCCACCCGCTGCTCCAGCTCGCCGTAGGCGCGCCGCAATGTCTCGGCCGAGCGCCGACGGCTCAGGCTGTTGGCGATCTGCGATGCGGCAAAACTCAGCAATTCCTGGTCGGCCGCCCCGTACACCACGTCGGGCCGGTAGCTCTGCACGGTGACCAGGCCGATCACCTCGTCACCGACGACCAGCGGCACGCCCAGCCAGCACATCGCCGGCGAGCCCATGCGGCCGGGCGCGATCTCGCCCTGTCGTTCGAGCTCCTCGATCTGCGCATTGTCCAGCCGCAACTCGGTACCCTGGCGCAGCACGTACTCGCTAAGGCCGCGGCCCAGCGGACGCTCGGCCGGCGGCGCCAGCACGGCGTCCACCGAGTAGGGAAAGGTCAGCTTCTGGCGATCGTCGGAAAGCAGCGCGATGAAGAAGTTCTCCGCATTCAGCAGCTCGCCCACCACGCCGTGCACGCGTCGGTAGAAGGCGTCCTGATCGATGTCGGCGGTGGCCATCTCGGCGATCCGGAACAGCGCTGCCTGCAGATGCTCGGCGCGCTGCCGTTCGATCACTTCCATCTGCAGGCCGCGATTGGCCTCGGCCAGCTGCACGGTGCGTTGCTGCACCTGGCGTTCGAGTTCGTCCTTGCCCTGCTTGCGCTCCAGCGCGGTGAGGATGTGGCTGCCGACGAACTGCAGCAGGGCGAGATCTTCCTCGCTGAAGCCGATGTTCTGCTGGTAGCTCTGCACCACCAGCGCGCCGCCGACATGACCGTCGCGCAGCATCGGCACGCCGAGCCAGTCGTGGCTGTCCGGTCCGATCACGGCCACCGGGCCCGGCGCTTGGTTGCGCAGCTCCTCCGCGTCGCCCATCCGCGCATTGCCGTCGCGCATCACGTACCAGGTCAGCGTGTGCTCGATCGCACTCATCGGCATGTCTTGGCCGTCGCCGGGGATGGCGGGGTCCATGACATCGACGTAGTAGAGGAAGCGCACCGTGTTTTCGCCCGCGTTGCGCGTCACGATGAACATGTTTTCCGCGTACATCAGCGTGCTGACGATGGCATGGATGCCACGCAGCATGTCCGGCATGTCGCGTTCGGAGCCGGCCAGGTCGGAGATCGCGAACAGCGCGCGCTGCAGGTTCTCCGAGCGCTCCAGCTGTTCGTGCGAATCGCGCAGTTCCACCCATTCCAGCGCCCGCTGCAGCAGTTGCCCGGCGAGCGTCAGCGGCTCCTGCAACGCCTCGAACAGGCCGGACGCCGGGTGCGCCGTGCGCACCACCAGCAGCACGGGTTCGGGCTGCTCGCACAGCCGCACGGCGGCGCGGCGACCGTCGGCATGCCACAGCGGCTGCGAGCTGGCGCGCGCGGCATCGAGCCAGGGCGCGTCGGCTGCCGCCACCAGCCCCGGGCTGTGCTGCTGCACGTACTCCAGGGCACCGCTGCCCCACAGGACTTCGGCCGCCAGGCAATCCGGATGCGCCCTGACCAGGCCGGCCACGCCGGTGGCCACTTCCTCCGGGGTATGCGCGATGATCAGCCGAGCCAGCCAGCTCAGCTGCTGCGCTCCCTCGTACGATGCCGAGCCGACCGCGCCCGCCTGCTTCATCGTTGAAGACTCCCCCTGTCCCGGGCCTGCCAACGCCGGTTGGTCAGGATACCGCTTCGCACCGACGCGGCAAGACCTCGCCAGACAGGACCGAGCCTGCCTGCATGGGGCGGAACACGCAATACCGATAGACTGTGCCTTTGTACCGGTCATCCGCGCCGGCCGTCGATCCTGCCGACGCCCAGCCGCGACCGCGCCACAGGTTGCCGATTCGTCCATGCTTGCCGACACCACCAAAGACGCCATCCGCGCCGCCTACGCGCGCCTGAAGGACGGCCTGCCCGGTTTCCGGGCGCGCGCCTCGCAGGGAAAGATGATCGCCGAAGTGGCCAAGGCCTTCGGCCAGACCGGCGGCGTGGCGGTGATCGAGGCGCCCACCGGCACCGGCAAGTCGATGGCCTACCTGATCGCCGGCGTCGAGGTGGCGCGCGCGCAGAAGAAGAAGCTGCTGATCGCCACCGCCACGGTGGCGCTGCAGGAGCAATTGGTGCAACGGGACATCCCGCTGTACCTGCAGCTCAACGGCATCGAGGCCAAGGTGGCGCTGGCCAAGGGCCGTGGTCGCTACCTGTGCCCGCGCAACCTGCTGATGGCCGCCAACAGCATCCACGACGCGCAGATGGGCCTGGCCGGCTTCGAATCGGACCTGATGCTGTGGGCGAAGCCGCCACAGGCGCGCGACAAGCAGTCGCTGGCGAAGCTGCGCGTGGCGTTCGACCACAACGAGTGGAACGGCGACATGGACAGCGCGCCCGAACCGGTCAGCGACCTGCTGCGGCCGATGATCACCACCAGCGCCGGAGGCTGCACCGGACGCAAGTGCGGGCAGTTCATGAACTGCCCGTTCTTCGCCGCGCGCCGCGCGGTCGACGACGCCGAGATCATCGTGGCCAACCAGGATCTGGTGCTGGCCGACCTGACCATGCCGGGCGAAGGCGGCGCCGAGGGCGTGCAGGGCTGGGGTGGCGTGATCCTGCCGCGGCCGGACGAAACGCTGTACATCTTCGACGAAGGCCACCACGTGCCGGGCAAGGCGATCGACCGCGGCGCCGCCGAGGTCTACATGACCGCCACCGTGCGCCAGCTGAGCCGGCTCGGCCGGCAGGTGCACGCGGCCTATTCGCTGACCGACAAGGAACGCCTGGGCAAGCTCGGCCTCGACCAGGGCGACGAGAAACTGCAGGAACTCAGCAACACGCTGGAGGAACTGGAGAAGGAAATCCGCCTGGCCTGGCTGCCCGATCCGGCCGAGAACGAACCGATGTACCGGGGCTCGCTGGGGCAGTTGCCCGAGCCGTGGGTGGAACACGCCCGCATGCTCGACCTGCTCACCGGCGAGGTGCAGCGCTGGCTGGCTGCGGTGCGTCGCGCCGTGGTCGAGATGACCGATGGCGGGCCGACCCAGGAAGCCTTGTCGCGCGAGCTGGGCCTGGCGCTGGAGCGCATCGGCAAGCAGGCCGCGTGCTGGCGTGCATGGTCCAGTGAGGACTCCGACAACACCCCGCCCATGGCGCGCTGGGTCACGCTTGGCGCGGACCAGCAGCTGGTCTGCCACGCCTCGGCGGTGTCCGCCGCGGGCCTGCTGCGCAACGTGCTGTGGGACAACGCCAGCGGCGTGGTGATGACCTCGGCCACGTTGAGCGCGGGCGGCAACTTCCGCGGCTTCGCCGACGCCGTCGGCCTGCCCAACGACGCGGTGACCTTGAGCCTGCCCTCGCCGTTCGACCTTGCCGCACAGGCCCGGCTGGAAGTCCCGGCGATGCGCACCCTGCCCGACGCACGCGAGGCGCACGCCGAGGAAATCAGCGAGTGGCTAGCCGACAACCTCGACTGGGATGCCGGCAACCTGGTGCTGTTCACCTCGCGCCAGAAACTCGACCGCGTGCTGCAGAAACTGCCGATCGCCCAGGTGCGCAAGGTGCGCGCCCAGGGTTCGCTGGGCAAGTCGCAACTGGTCGCCGAGCACTGCGCCGACATCGAGGCGGGCAAGGGCAGCACGCTGTTCGGGCTGGCCTCGTTCGGCGAGGGCCTCGATCTTCCGGGCAAGTTCTGCGAGACGGTGGTGATCACCCAGTTGCCGTTCGCGGTGCCCACCGATCCGGTCGGCGCCACCTACGCCGAGTGGCTGGAGTCGCGCGGGCGCAATCCGTTCATCGAGGTCAGCATCCCCGAAGCCACGCGACTGCTCACGCAATATTGCGGCCGCCTGATCCGCAACGAGACCGACCACGGCCGCATCGTGCTGCTGGACCGCCGCGTGGTCACCAAGCGCTACGGCGCCGGCATGCTGCGCGCGCTGCCGCCGTTCGAGCGCGTCATCGAGAGAACCGCATGATCATCCGCCTCGCCGATTGCCCGTCGCAGCCGTGGAAGAACGGCCTGGGTCGCACCCGCGAAATAGCCGTCCATCCGGCGCTGGCCCACGGCGACGATTTCGACTGGCGGGTCAGCATCGCCGAGGTCGACAGCGCGGCGCCGTTCTCGCTTTTCCCGGGCATCGACCGGCAGATCGCCCTGCTCGACGGCGCCGGCTTCACGATGACGCTGGACGATGGCCGCATCCATGCGCTGACCACGCCGTTCGCCCCGTTCGCCTTTCCCGGCGAAGCGAAGGTCACCGTGGCCCTGGCCGGCGGCCCTACCCGCGACTTCAACCTGATGCTGCGCCGCGCCCGGGTGCGTGGCGAGGTGCAGGCCTGGACGGAAGCCGGCACGCGCATGATGGCCGCCGGCACCGCCCTGGTGTTCTGTGCCCGCGGCGCGATCGATACCGCCGACGGGCGGCTGCAGGCCGGCGACGCCTGGCGCCCCGATGCGGCCGCCGCGGTCGGGATCACCCTGCATGACGCCACCGTGGCCCTGGTCGTCCGGGTCGAGGCCGTGGCCGGCTGACGGCGGGGTGCCGAGAGTCACCTGTGGCCGCCGTTTTGGCTGCGCTAGAATCTCCGGCATCCCCAACCGCGAGGAACGACCGATGGCTGGTTTCCTGCTCTGGCTGTTGCTGCTGGTGTTCTGCTGGCCGCTGGCGTTGCTCGCGCTGGTGCTCTATCCGATCGTGTGGCTGGTGCTTCTGCCGTTCCGGCTGGTCGGCATCACCGTCGGCGCGGTGTTCGCCTTCCTCCACGCGCTGCTGATGCTGCCGGCGCGGGTGCTGCGCGGCCATCCGGCCTGAATCGATCGCGGCGTGGAAAAACCCCGCTCGCCGGCCTGCCAGCGCAACCGCGAACCGATCCTCGACGTGCTGCGCGAGCAGTTCGCCGATCGTCGCCACGTGCTGGAGATCGGCAGCGGCACCGGTGAGCACGCCGTGCACTTTGCCGCGGCACTGCCGCAGCTGACCGGGCAAAGCTCCGACCGCCGCGAAAACCTGCCCGGCATCCGCGCCTGGCTGGACGATGCACGACTGCCGAACACGCCGGCACCGCTGGAATTCGACGTCGGCGGTGACTGGCCGGCCGGACCGTTCGACGCGGTGTTCAGCGCCAACACCTTGCACATCATGCGCTGGGACGAAGTGCAGCAGCTGTTTGCGCGACTGCCCACGATCCTCGCCAGCGATGCCGTGGTGGTCATCTACGGCCCGTTCAACCACGACGGCCGCTACAGCAGCCAGAGCAATGCCGCGTTCGACGTCTGGTTGAAGGAACGCGGCGAACACATGGCGATCCGCGATGCGGAAGCGGTCGATGCATTGGCGAACCAGGCCGGCCTGCAGCTGGTTGCCGACATCGCGATGCCGGCGAACAACCGCTGTCGGGTGTGGCATCGCCGCGGCTGAGAGGTTGTGAGTTTTTCAACCTCTCAGTCCGGCCACGAGGGCCGGGCATGAAGCAGTCACGCAAGTGACTGTTTCATGTGAGCGAGTCCGGACATGCGCCGGACTCGCGATAGAAGAAAACCACAAGAAGTGGTTTTCTTCACAGGCGTTGAGGCCCGCCTGCACGAATCCGCCGAACCGGGTACAAAGGCGGCATGAAGTCCATCGATACGTTGACCCCATGTCCCTGCGGCAACCCGGCCGGCTACGCCGCCTGCTGCGGATCGCTGCATGACGGCGGCACCGCCACCAGCGCCGAGCAGTTGATGCGCTCGCGCTACAGCGCCTACGTGCTCAAGCGCGAGGACTACCTGCTGGCCAGCTGGCATCCCGACACCCGGCCGGACACGCTGCGACTGGCGGCGCAGCAACCGCCGCCCAGCTGGCTGGGGCTGGAGGTGCGGCAGGCCAAGCAGATCGATGACGAACATGCCGTGGTCGAGTTCGTGGCCCGCTACCGCCTGGGCGGCGGTCGCGCGCAACGCCAGCACGAGACCAGCCGCTTCGTGCGCGTGGACGGCCGCTGGTATTACCTCGACGGCGAACTGAAGAGCTGACGCTCAGAAGCCCTGCACGCCCGCCGCGTGCAACCGGGCGGCCTGCGTCCGCACGTCCGCGCAATCGAAGAACGCCACCAGCTGGTTCGCCCGTCCGGCACCGATGCCCTCCAGTGCCTGCCAGTCACCGGCCGCGCGGGCGCTCATCGCCTGCCAGTCGGACAGGCCGCTGGCGATGCCCGCGGGCAGGCCGAGCGCACGCAGCCAGTGCGGAAACGGACGATCGCGGGCGGCGGCAAAGGCGCGGGCCAGCACCGCTGCGCGGTCGGCGCCGATCCCGGGCACGGTCGCCAGTTGTGCGGGGGTGAGCCGCATCCAGTCCAGCAAGTCGTGGATCAGGCCGGCGTCGATCAGTGCCTGCCAGGTGTCCTCGCCCACACCATCCAGTTGCAGGCCCTGGCGACCGCCCAGCCAGACCAGCCGCGCACGGAACTGCTGTTGGCAACCCGGACCGGCCTGCCAGCAACTGAGCGGACCATGCCGGGTCGGATCGGGCGGCGTCACCGGCACGCGCTGGCGCGCGCGCCAGACCACCGACTGCAGGCGCGGAATGGTCAGGCCGGCCAGCACCACCTCGACCTGGTCACCGGGACGGATGTCGAGCTCCTGCCAGCGCTTGAGCGAGCCCACGCTGACCCGCTGCACCCGATGATCGTCCAGTTGCACCGGCTCGAGTTCGAGCACCGGGGTGATGCGACCGCTGCGGCCGATCGTGAAGTCCACCGCGCGCACCTGGGCCAGCGCCGACGCCGCCGGGTATTTCCAGGCCACCGCCCACGTCGGCGGCGAGGGCTGCCAGCTCGAGGCCGGCGGGCGATGGCCCTGGCGTACCACCGTGCCGTCGGCGGCGAACGGCATCGCGTGGCGATACCACTGTTCGCGCCAGCGCTGCACCTCGTCCAGTGAGGTGACGGCATGCGTATAGGTCACGCTGTCGGCCAGCCCCATCGCCTGCAGCCCGGCCAGTCGCGCCGGCATGTCTGCCGGACCGCTGGGCCAGTCCCACACGAACAGGCCGATCTGCGCGGCGGTGTCGGCATCCAGCGTGTCGCGCGCCAGCGCGCCGGCGACCGCCGAGCGCGCATTCGCCCCGCCGTCTCCGGCCTGCACGTGACCGGGAAGGCGCCAGTACAGTTCGCCCTGCAACACCACGCGTTTCGGAGCATGCAGCAGCGTCTTCGGGATCGCCGCGATGCGCTGCGCCTTTTCCAGCCAGTCCGAGCCGTGCAGGCCATCGCCGCGACTGGTCGCCTGGCGCAGATGGCCGTCCATGTAAAGCAGGGTCACCGCCACGCCGTCGGCCTTCGGCTGCACCCACAGGTCGTGCCCGCCGCGCTGCTGCATCCACCTCGCCAGGGCCGCCGCGTCGGGCAACTTGGCCAGACCGGTCTGCGCCACCGGCGAGCGTGCCGCGCCGCCGGCGTCGGCAAGCTGCGCCAGCGCCTTTGGCGCCTGCGAAGGAAAGCAGCGCGTCCATTGCGCCAGCCGCTGCTGCGACTGGTCGTAGACGGCGTCGTCGACCGGCGACTGGCCGCTGACCCGATAGGCATGATTCCAGCCATCCAGGCGATCGTGCAGCGCCAGCATCTCCTCGCGTGCCTGCGTCGGCGACCAGCCGGGGCAGTCGGTGGCCTGCGCCGCGCTTGCAGCCAGCACCAGCAACGCGATCATCAACAGCTTCCCTGCACGCATGCTTTGCTCCGCTCCGTGGACGTTGCAGGCAGGCTAGCCGGGCCGCGGCCATGCCGGCAGCCCAGGATGCCGATGGCGCACGTAGGCGCGGGGCTTCTGGCCTGGGTTCAGCCCGGCGACGGGCTGGCGAAGTGCAGCGTCGTCTCGCCCTCGAAGCTTCCCAGCGGGCCGAACCGCCGCTCGACGATCACGCCCTTCCCGTCATGACCGATCGCCACCAGCGTGCTGGCGCGGGTGCCGTAGTGTTCGCCGCGGATGAAGGCCGATGACAGCCAGCGTTCGCGTTCCAGCCCCACCCCGGTATCCGGCAATTGCTCGTCCGGTGCCTGCCGCTCGTCGGCCAGCGCCTCGAACAGGCCACCGAAATCCGCTTCGTCGCCGTTGTCGATCCACGCCTGCAGTCGCCGCATCAGCGCGCGCGTTTTCGGCCACGGCGTGTTGAAGTCGGCATTGGACAGGCCGTGCACGCCCGGCGTCACCGGCTGCATGCGCGGCTCGGGGCGATTGCCCAGGTAGAACGCGGCATGCGGGTCGAACGTCAGCAGGTTGAACGGCCGGTACTGCGCGCCGGCAGTCAGCAGATGCTGCGCGTGGCGTGGCGCATCGACCTTGCCGGCGAGATAGTCGGTGATCAGCAGGCCCCGCGAAGCACCCCGCTGCGGGTCCGCCGGATCACGGACATTGGTCACCACGCCGCAGCGTCCGTCTTCGTTCACCCCCAACCAGGTGCCGCCGGCCTCGCGGTCGCGGCCACCGATGATCGGCAGGTCGTCCCAGCGCGCCAGCGCGAGGCTCGGGCGCGCATGGAATTCGTCGCGGTTGCCGGCCAGCAGCAGGCGCCAGCGCGGGTGGCTTTTCCAGGCGAAAGCGATCAGGCACATCATCGGAATTTACGCCATGCGGGGCGGCGATCTCCAGCGACTCGCCGCCGGTTCGCCCACGGGCCGCCAGCTCGGCGATAATCGGGCCATGCCCATACGCCCTCGCGTCGCCCGTTCATTCGCCCCCCGCCTGCTTGCCGCCCTGCTGGCCTGGGGTGTGCTCCACTCCGCGGCGATGGCCCACCCGACCCAGGGCAGCAGCACCGAACAGGCCGCAGCGAAGAAGAAGCTGGCCGAGCTGCAGCAGAAGATGAAGGCGCTGGCGCAGCAGCAGGCCGACACCGCCGCCCGCCGTGACAGCGTCAATGCGGAACTGGCCAGGCAGGCCAATGCGCTGGCCAAGGCGGCGCGGATGGTACGCCAGACGGACGCCGAACTGGCCGCCAAGCAGGCCCAGCTCGAACAGCTGCAGCAGCAACGCGGCGTGCTGAACCAGAACCTGCACAGCCAGCGGGCCGCGATCGCCGACCTGCTGCGCGCCACCTATGCGCTGGGCCACGGCTCGGACCTGCGCCTGCTGCTGGGCGACGAGGACGTGGCGCGCATCGCGCGGGCGCTGGTGTACTCGAAGTATTTCCAGCAGGACCGCGTGCAGCGGGTGCAGAAGCTGATGGGCGACCTGGCCACCCTGCAACAGCTGGAAAGCTCGATCACCGCCGAGCAGCAGGCGTTGCAGGCGGTCAAGGCGAAGCGCGAACAGCAGGCCGCCGAGCTCGGCCAGCAGCGCGCCGCCCAGCAGAAGCTGGCCGCCGCCGCCGACGCCCAGTACAAGGACCAGGCGCAAAAGCTGACCGCCCTGAAGCAGAACGCGCAATCGCTGAACAACCTGCTCGACAAGTTGCAGAAGGCGATCGACGAGGCCGCCCGGCGCGCCGCCGCCGAACGCGCGGAAGCGGTGCGCAAGCACCCCGGGCGCAAGCCGCCACCGCCGATCGAGGTGGGTGGCGCCGCTGCCGACATCCGCGGCAACCTGCCATGGCCGGCCAGCGGGGTGGTCAACAGCTACGGCAATGGCGTGCTGATCAAGGCCGGCGGCGGCAGCGACATCCATGCGGTGGCGCGCGGCAAGGTGATCTACGCGGGCTTCCTGCGCGGCTACGGCATGTTGCTGATCGTCAACCACGGCAATGGCTGGATGAGCATGTACGGCAACAACGAAAGCCTGCTGCGCGACGTCGGCGACCAGGTGGAGGCCGGCCAGGTGATCGGCACCGCCAGCCCGCCCACCGGCATCAACACCGGCGTGTATTTCGAGTTGCGCAAGAACGGCAAGCCGGTCGACCCGCGCAGCTGGCTGAGCCAGCGCCGTTGACGCCGGCGCGACCCCGACGCAGGCTAGGCGCGCCTGCGCTGAATTCCGCCGGGGTTTGGTTGTCCCAGTGGTTGCGCCCCTTTTCACCGCGTGCGAGCGCGTTGCCTGTCCGTTGTGCGGAGTCACCCTTCATGCGTCCAACCTCCCGTATCCCGCTCGCCCTGCTGCTGGCCACTCCGCTTGCGTTGGCGCTGCCGGCCAGCCACGCCCAGGACGCGCCCGCCGGCAGCGCCAGCGTCGCCGCCCCGGTCGACCTGCCCGCCACCAGCAGCACGGCGACCAGTGCGCCGAGCGCGGTGGACCTCGATGACATCCGCAACTTCAGCCGCGTCTATGAGGTGGTGCGCCAGGCGTACGTGGAGAAGGTCGACGACAAGACCCTGATGAAGGCCGCGATCACCGGCATGCTGGCCGGGCTCGATCCGCACAGCGAATACCTGGACAAGGACGGCCTGACCCAGCTCAACGAGGACACCACCGGCGAATACAGCGGGCTGGGCATCGAGGTGCTGCAGGTCGACGGCGGCCTGCGCATCGTCTCGCCGATCGACGACACGCCGGCCGCGCGCGCCGGGATCAAGCCCGGCGACAACATCGTCAAGATCAACGGCACGCTGATCGATGCGCAGAACGTGGACGACATGTTCCGCCAGCTGCGCGGCAAGCCAGGCAGCAAGATCGAGCTGACTGTCGTGCATCCGAACAGCGACAAGCTGGTCGACCTGCAGCTGGTGCGCGAGAACATCTCGGTGAGCAGCATCAAGGTGCGCGAGCTGGAACCCGGCTACGCCTATGTGCGGATCAGCCAGTTCCAGGAAGACACCGCCAGCGACCTCGAGCACAAGCTGGCCGAACTGATCAGGAAGAACGGCGCGCCAAGGGGCGCGGTGCTCGACCTGCGCAACAACCCGGGCGGCCTGCTCACTGCCGCAGTCGGCGTCAGCGACGACTTCCTCGACGCCGGCGTCATCGTCACCACCCGCGGCCGTCTGCAGGACGCCAACATGAGCTTCAAGGCGCACCCCGGCGACCAGCTCGATGGCGCCCCGCTGATCGTGCTGACCAACAACGGCACCGCCTCGGCCGCCGAAATCGTCTCCGGCGCGCTGAAGGACAACCATCGCGCCCTGATCATGGGCCAGCGCACGTTCGGCAAGGGCGTGGTGCAGACCGTGCTGCCGCTGGACGCCGACCACGCCGTGAAGATCACCACCGCGCGCTACTACACGCCGAACGGCACCTCGATCCAGGCCGAAGGGATCAAGCCCGACATCGCGCTGGCCGACCTCACCGTCAACAAGGCCGACAGCGGCCCGGTGCTGATCAGTTCGGAAGCCGACCTGCCCAACCATCTGGCCAACGAGAACGCGGCGACCGGCACCGACATCAACAACGACGGCAGCGCCGCCGATGCAAAACTGGCCACCAGCGACTACGCCCTGTCGCAGGCACTGAACGTGCTGAAGGGCATGGCACTGCGCCAGCCCGCGGCGGTACGGCGCTAGGCACCATCCGCAATCGCGATCACGCATGCGAAAACGGCCCCTCACGGGGCCGTCTTGCTGTCCATCCCTCCCTGGGCGGACGTCGCTACGGGAATCGGATCATGCGGTGGCGAACAGCCCGCGCATCTTCTTCATCGCGTTCGCCTCGACCTGGCGGATGCGCTCGGCGGAAACGCCGTACTCGTCGGCCAGATCCTGCAGCGTGGCCTTGTTGTCGTCGTCCAGCCAGCGGCGCTGGATGATGTCGCGCGAACGCTTGTCCAGATGGCTCAGCGCATCGGTCAGCGTCTGCATCTGGTTGTCGGCGTAGTCCTCGTCGGCCACGTTCTCGTACGGGTCGGCGCCGTCGTCGATCAGGAACGCCGCCGGCGCCGGCTTGGCGTCGTCATCGGCGTCGGCCGGAGCCTCGAAACCGATGTCGCGGCCGGACAGGCGCGACTCCATCTCGCGCACCGTGGCCTCGGGCACGCCCAGATCCTTCGCCACCGTGCTGACTTCCGCCGCGTTCATCCAGCCCAGGCGCTTCTTGCTCTTGCGCAGGTTGAAGAACAGCTTGCGCTGCGCCTTGGTGGTGGCGACCTTCACGATGCGCCAGTTCTTCAGGATGAACTCGTGCATCTCGGCACGAATCCAGTGCACCGCGAAGCTGACCAGGCGCACGCCCTGGTCGGGGTCGAAACGCTTGACCGCCTTCATCAGGCCGATGTTGCCTTCCTGGATCAGGTCGGCCAGCTGCAGGCCGTAGCCGCTGTAGCCGCGCGCCACGTGCACCACGAAACGCAGGTGCGACATCACCAGCTTCTTCGCGGCGCCCAGGTTGGCCTCTTCGAGGTAGTCGCGCGACAGCGCCTGCTCTTCTTCCGAGCTCAGCACGGGAATCCGATGGACCGCAGAGATATACGCATCCAGGCTGCCGACGACGCTCGGCAGCGGGAAGTTGGCGGTCACCAAGGCTTGAGACATGGATGGAACCTCCTTCAATGACATCAAAGTTTAGCACTCGGGTGGTTGGAGTGCTAAGTCCGGCGTTTGGTTCCGGGCTTTTAATGAACCGAATGGTACAGATATTGAACTGGACTGTCCAGCCCTTTCTTTCCTTCGTCCCAGCCTGGCCGGAGTTACGTCCACGACGCGTCGCGATCGACCCGAGGCGTTTCCCACGTCCGCATCGGAACGCGGTTCGCCCGCCGCCGCGAGTGCCAGAGGTCGTGCCATCCGCTTGACAGCCTTCGACCCCGCCGCCATCCTCCGGCGCATTCCGAGGGGTGCCCCGCAAGGGGCTGAGATAGCGCGAGCTGACCCTTGAACCTGATCCGGGTCATGCCGGCGTAGGAACGGGAATCACCATGGGCGGCCCCAGTCGGCGCGCCCCTGCGCCGTTGCAGCGTCACGCCCCGGATCTCCATCCAAGGAGGAGATCCATGAACCACCCCGCCGCTGCCACCACACCCTCGACTGTCACCACCGGGCCAATCCGCGGCTCGCGCAAGGTCTACGTGACTCCGCCCGGGCATCCGTCGCTGCGCGTGCCGATGCGCGAGATCACGCTGAAGGATCCGCTGACGCCGTCGCTGCAGGTCTACGATCCGTCCGGGCCGTACACCGACGACGACGCGCGGATCGATCTCGCCGCCGGCCTGTTGCCGCTGCGCGACGCGTGGATCGCGGCGCGCGGCTTTCGGACCATCGAAGGCCGCGCCGCCCGCCCGGAAGACAACGGCGGGGTCGGCGCGGAACGGCTGGTGGCGCCGTGTCCCGCGCAACGCACCTTGCGCATGGGCGGACCGGGCCAGCCGGTGACCCAGCTGGAGTTCGCCCGCGCCGGCATCATCACCGAGGAAATGGTCTACGCGGCCCAGCGCGAGAATCTGGCGCGCACGCAGGTGCATGAAGATGCCGTCGCCCGGCTGGCCGATGGCGAGGCGTTCGGCGCGGCCCTGCCCGCCCTGGCCACGCCCGAGTTCGTGCGCAGCGAAATCGCGCGGGGTCGCGCGATCCTCCCCGCCAACATCAACCATGGCGAGCTGGAGCCGATGGTGATCGGGCGCAACTTCCTGGTGAAGGTCAACGCGAACATCGGCAACTCGGCGGTGTCCTCCGGCGTCGCCGAGGAGGTCGAGAAACTGGTATGGGCGATCCGCTGGGGCGCGGACACGATCATGGACCTCTCCACCGGCCGCAACATCCACAACATCCGCTCGTGGATCATCCGCAACTCGCCGGTGCCGATCGGCACCGTGCCGATCTACCAGGCGCTGGAGAAAGTCGGCGGCGATCCGGCCCGGCTGAACTGGGAAGTGTTCCGCGACACGCTGATCGAGCAGGCCGAGCAGGGCGTGGACTACTTCACCATCCATGCCGGCGTGCGCCTGCAGCACGTGCCGCTGACTGCGCAGCGGGTCACCGGCATCGTCTCGCGCGGCGGCTCGATCATGGCGCGCTGGTGCCTGAGCCATCACCGCGAGAGTTTCCTGTACGAGCACTTCGCCGAGATCTGCCAGATCATGCGCCGCTATGACGTGGCCTTCTCGCTGGGCGACGGCCTGCGCCCCGGCTCGATCGCCGACGCCAACGACGCGGCCCAGTTCGCCGAGCTGGAAACCCTGGGCGAGCTGACCCGGATCGCGTGGGAACACGGCTGCCAGGTGATGATCGAAGGGCCCGGCCACGTGCCGATGCACAAGATCCGGCTCAACATGGACAAGCAGCTGCAGCACTGCGCCGAGGCGCCGTTCTACACGCTCGGCCCGCTGACCACCGACATCGCGCCGGGTTACGACCACATCACCTCGGGCATCGGCGCGGCGATGATCGGCTGGTTCGGCACCGCGATGCTCTGCTACGTCACGCCGAAGGAACACCTCGGCCTGCCGAATCGCGACGACGTCAAGACCGGCGTCATCACCTACAAGATCGCCGCGCACGCCGCCGACCTCGCCAAGGGCCACCCGGCGGCACAGCGCCGCGACGACGCGCTGTCGCGCGCGCGTTTCGAATTCCGCTGGGAGGATCAGTTCAACCTGTCGCTCGACCCCGACACGGCGCGCGCCTACCACGACGCCACCCTGCCGAAGGAGGCGCACAAGGTCGCGCATTTCTGCTCGATGTGCGGGCCGAAGTTCTGTTCGATGCAGATCACCCAGGACCTGCGCCGCGAAGTACGCGAGATGGAGGAGGCCGTGCTGCAGGCCGGCCTGGACGGCAAGTCGCGCGAGTTCATCGAACACGGCGCCACGCTTTACGTGCCGACCGCGGAGTAGCCGCCATGCACATCGGCATCCTCGGCGCGGGCGTCGCCGGCCTGGTCGCGGCGATCGAGCTGGCCGAGCGCGGCGCCCGGGTGGAGATCATCGAGCGGGCGCCAGACCACGCGCAGGCCTGCGCGTGGGTCGCCGGCGGCATGCTGGCGCCGTGGTGCGAGCAGGCCACCGCCGAGCGGCAGGTGGCCGCGCTGGGCGCGCCCGCCATCGCGTGGTGGCAGCACCACTTCGACGGGACCGTGCAGCGCGGCACGCTGGTCGTCGCGGCCAGCCGCGACGCCGGCGAGCTGGCCCTGTTCGGCCGGCGTACCGAGCGCTTCGAACCGATCGATGCCGAGCGCATCGGCGCGCTGGAACCGGAGCTGGCCGGACGTTTCCGCCAGGGCCTGTTCTTCCCCGAGGAAGCCCACCTCGATCCACGCCGCGCGCTGCCCGCGCTGGCCGCGCAACTGAAGGCCATGGGCGTGACGATCCGCCATGGCGTCGACGCCGATGCCGAACGCATCGCTGCGGACCAGGTACTCGACTGCCGCGGCCTTGCCGCGCGCGACACGCTGGAAGGCCTGCGCGGCGTACGCGGCGAAATGATCGTCGTGCGCTCGCCCGACCTTCAGCTGTCGCGCCCGGTGCGCCTGTTGCATCCGCGCTTCGGGTTGTACGTGGTGCCGCGCGGCGACGGCGTCTTCATGCTCGGCGGCACGCTGCTGGAAAGCAGCGGCCGCGGCCCGGTCACCGTGCGTTCGGCGATGGACATGCTCAACGCCGCGTATGCGCTGCACCCGGCGTTCGGCGAGGCCGAGATACTGGAACTGGGCGTGGGCCTGCGCCCGGCCTTCGCCGACAACCTGCCGCGCGTGCTCAGGCGCGGCCGCACCGCGTACCTCAACGGGCTTTACCGCCACGGCTTCCTGCTGGCGCCGGCGTTCGCCCGGCAGGCCGCGCAGATGATCCTTCCCACCCTCCCGGAAACCGCTTCATGCACATCACCGTGAACGGCGTCGCCCGCGCGATGCGCGCCACCACCCTGGCGCAGGCGCTGGACGAACTCGATTACCACCAGGCCATCGTCGCCACGGCCTTGAACGGCCGCTTCGTGGCGGCCAGCCAGCGCGACACGACCGCGCTGGCCGAGGGCGATGCGCTGGAAATCCTCGCACCGATGCAGGGCGGCTGAGCCATGAATCTCTACGGCATCGAACTGGGCTCGCGCTTGATGCTGGGCAGCGCGCGCTACCCCTCGCCGGCGATCCTCGCCGAGGCAGTGCGCGCTGCGGGCACCGAGGTGGTCACCGTGTCGCTGCGGCGCGAAGCCGGCACGCAGCGCAGCGGCCAGGGCTTCTGGTCGCTGATCCGCGACCTCGGCGTGCGCGTGCTGCCGAACACCGCCGGCTGCCACTCGGCGAAGGAAGCGGTGACCACCGCCAGGATGGCGCGCGACATCTTCCACACCGCCTGGATCAAGCTGGAGGTGATCGGCGATGCCGATACGCTGCAGCCCGACGTGTTCGGCCTGGTCGAGGCCGCGGCCGAACTGGCCGCCGACGGCTTCGAGGTGTTTCCGTACACCACCGAGGACCTGGTGGTGGCCGATCGCCTGCTGCAGGCCGGCTGCCGCGTGCTGATGCCGTGGGGCGCGCCGATTGGCAGCGGCCGCGGGCTCAACAATGCGTTCGGCCTGCGTGCGCTGCGCGCGCACTTCCCCGACGTGCCGCTGATCGTGGACGCCGGCATCGGCCGCCCGTCGCATGCGGTGCAGGCGATGGAGCTGGGCGTCGACGGCGTGCTGCTGAACACCGCGGTGGCCATGGCCGGCGATCCGGTGGCGATGGCCGGGGCGTTCGCACGGGCGATCGAGGCGGGCCGCGCCGGCTTCGAGGCGCAACCGATGGAGCCGCGCGATCTCGCCGTGCCCTCGACGCCGGTGGCAGGCACGGCGTGGCTGGCATGAACGCGTTCCCCGCGTTCTACCCGATCGTGGACAGCGCCGACTGGGTCGGTCGACTCGCCCCGCTCGGCGTCCGGCTGCTGCAGTTGCGCATCAAGGAACGGCCGCCGGCGCAGGTTCGTCGTGAAGTGCGCGCGGCGCTGGCGGTCTGCCGCGCGCGGCAGGTGCAGCTGGTGGTCAACGATCACTGGCAGATCGCGCTGGACGAAGGCGCCGACTTCATCCACCTCGGACAGCAGGATCTGCCCGATGCCGATTTGAAGGCGATCCGCGCGCGTGGCGTGCGCCTCGGCATCAGCACGCACGATCACGCGGAACTCGATCACGCGCTGGCCTGTGACCCCGATTACGTGGCGCTGGGTCCGATCTATCCCACCACGCTCAAGGCGATGCCGTGGGCGCCGCAGGGTTTGCCGCGCATCGCCGAGTGGAAACGGCGGGTCGGCAGGCGGCCGCTGGTGGCGATCGGCGGCATCACGCTGGAATGCGCCGCCGGATGTTTCGACGCCGGCGCGGACAGTGTCGCCGTGGTCAGCGATGTGACCCGGCATCCCGAACCGGCCATCCGCGTCGCGGACTGGGTTACCCTCACCGGCGCGCGCGGATGACCGATCGCTACGCGCGCCAGATCGCCCTGCCCGAAGTCGGCCCGAGCGGCCAGGCCCGACTCGCCGCGGCCCGCGTGCTGGTGGTCGGCGCCGGCGGCCTCGGCTGTCCCGTGCTGCACTACCTGGCCGCCGCCGGCATCGGCCGGCTGATCGTGGTCGACCCCGACCGCGTCGAAGAGAGCAACCTGCACCGGCAACCGCTCTACACGATGGCCGACATCGGCGCACGCAAGGTGGAAGCGGCTCGCGCTGCGCTGCTGCGCCTGAACCCGGACATCGCGGTGGAGGCGCTGGCGCAGCGGCTGACTCCGGGCAACGCGACGGCGCTGGTCGGCGCCGCCGACATCGTCGTCGATGCCGCGGACAGTCTCGCCGCCACCTACGTCCTGAGCGACGCCTGCCTGCAACAGCACACGCCCCTGATCAGCGCGTCGGCGATCGGCTTGGCCGGCTACGTCGGTGGCTTCTGCGCCGGCGCGCCCAGCTACCGCGCGGTATTTCCCGAGATGCCCGCACGCGCCGCCAGTTGCAGCAGCGCCGGCGTGCTGGGCAGCGTGGTCGGCCTGCTCGGCAGCCTGCAGGCGCAGTTCGTGCTGCAGTGGCTGCTGGGCATCGAGCCCTCGCCGCTGGGCCGACTGACGAGTTTCGACGCCGGCCGGCTCGCGTTCGGCGGCTTCGATTTCCACCATGCCGGCGAACCCGAAGGCGAGGTGCTGCGCTTCATCGACGTCGACGAGGTCACGCCCCGCGACGTCGTGATCGATCTGCGCAGTCTTGACGAAGCGCCGACCTCCCCGCTGGCAAACGCCTTGCGCTGCACCCCCGAACGCATCGCCGCGTTCGTCGCCGAACACCCGCCCACCGACCACCGTGTCGTGCTCTGCTGTCAGAGCGGTTTGCGCGCATGGCGTGCCGCCCGACAGCTGCAATCCCGTGGCTACCGCCAGCTGACGCTGGTGACGCTCGCCGGCCTGCCGTCGTGACGCGCAGAGACGTGACGCCGGCAGCTGGCGTGCTCTCCATCGCCGGCTCCGACTCCTGCGGCGGCGCCGGCATCCAGGCTGACCTGAAGACCTTCGCCGCCTTCGGCGTCGACGGCGCTACCGCCGTGACTGCGGTCACCGCGCAGAACACCACGGGCATCCGCGCCGTACAGACGATGTCCGCCGCGATGGTGCACGCGCAACTGGATGCCGTGTTCGACGAGATCGACATCCGCGCCGTGAAGCTGGGCATGCTGGCCGACGCCGATATCGTCGCGGCCGTGGCCGGACAGCTGGAGCGCCGCCGCCCGCCCTTCGTGGTCATCGACCCGGTGCTCATCGCCACCTCGGGCACCCGACTGCTGGACGAGGGCGCGCTGCACCTGCTGCGCTCGCGCCTGCTGCCGCTGGCCGATTGCCTTGCGCCGAACCTGGCCGAAGCGGCCGCATTGCTCGGCACGACGTGTGCTCAAGGCGAGCCGGACATGGAGGCACAAGGCCGCGCCCTGCTCGCGCTCGGATCGCGATCGGTGCTGATGAAAGGCGGCCATGCCGCGCTGGCGGAAGCGGTCGACCTGCTGATCACCGCCGAAGGCACGCAGCGCTTCGCCGCGCCGTGGATAGACACCCGCCGTCTGCACGGCACCGGCTGCATGCTCTCGGCGGGCATCGCGGCGGGCGTGGCCCGCGGCCACCCGCTGGCCGATGCCGTTGGTCGCGCGAAAGCCCATGTGCGAGCCGTGCTGGTGGGTCGCCAGCATGGGCCGTCTTCATCTCAAGCGGCAGGAAGCGAAGCCCGTGGCGGCAAAGACCAGTCGATCGGTGACTGACCGCGGCTTTCCAGGTAGCGGTTGGCCGCGGAGAAATGGCCGCAGCCGAGGAAGCCGCGGTGCGCCGACAGCGGCGAGGGGTGCACCGACTTCAGCACGCAGTGGCGAGCCTGGTCGATCAGCTGGCCCTTGCGCTGCGCGTAGCTACCCCACAGCAGGAACACGATGCCTTCGCGCTCGCGGTTGAGTGCATCGATCGCCGCATCGGTGAAGCCTTCCCAGCCCTTGCCCTGGTGCGCGCCGGCGCGGCCCTCCTCCACCGTCAGCACGCTGTTGAGCAGCAGCACGCCGCGGTCGGCCCAGGGCGTCAGGCAGCCATGATCGGGGCGCGCGATGCCGAGGTCGCGCTGGATTTCCTTGAAGATGTTGTCCAGCGACGGCGGCACCCGCACGCCGGGGCGCACCGAGAAGCACAGGCCGTGCGCCTGGCCGGGGCCGTGGTACGGGTCCTGGCCCAGGATCACCACCCGCACCGCATCGAACGGCGTATGCGCGAACGCCGAAAACATCTCCGACCCGGGCGGATAGATGCGCTTGCCGTGATGAATCTCGTCGCGCAGGAAGGCCGCCAGCGCCTGCATGTCCGGACGCTGCAGGTAGTCGCCGATGCGCGCCAGCCATGAGGGTTCCAGCCTGACCTTCGCCGCCTCGCTCATGCCTCGGCCGTGTGCTCGCGCAGGTGCCTGGCCACGCGCAACTGGAACAGCACCTTGGTGATCAGCAATTTTTCCTCGACCGGTTTCTCGACCAGGTCGTTGGCGCCGGACTTGATCAGCGCGGCCTGGTTGGCCGGGTTCTCGTCGCCGGTCATCACCAGCACCGGCAGCCGGCCCTTGCCGTAACCGAACTCGTTGCGGATGTGCTCGAGCAGGTCGCCACCGGTCAGTTCGCCCTTCAGGCTGACGTCGGTGAGCACCACGTCGGCGCCCACCTCGCCCTGCGCGCGCGAGGTTTCCATCAATGCCAGCGCATCTTCCACGCTGACCACGTGACGCACGGTAAGGCCGACCTTCTCCAGCATGCGACGGGTGGCCAGTGCCACCACGCGGCTGTCCTCGACGTACAGCACCACGCCCTCGGCGCTGGCGTCCGGGCTCACGTAGCCGCGGATGAATTCCGCCAGCGCCTGGAAGCCCAGCGACTTGTCGAAGTAGTCGGTGACGTGTTCGCCCAGCGAGCGGCTGTGCAGGCGTCCCTCGACGTCACCGGAAACCACCACGATCGGCACATAGGTCTGCGGCGCCGACTCGCGCACGAAACGCGCCAGCTCCAGCCCGTCCATGTCGGGCAGCCGCAGCGCGATGGTGATGAAATCGAACACGCCCTCGCCAAGCACCTGCTGTGCCTCGGCGCCGCTGCCGCAACCGACCACCTCGACCCCGGGCAGCTCGGCCTGCAGCACCCGGGTGATCAACTGCCGCACCACGCGCGAACCGTCGACCACCAGCACCCGCGGTGCGTCGGTGAGCAGACGGCTGCTGATCTTCGTACTCATTGCTTGGCTCATCCACTTGACCCGTGGCCATCCCCGACCAGAGAAACTGCAAGCGCATCCCCTGCACAAGCCTGAAAGCGCATAGTGCACCGAATGCCGCCCCCGGCGCTGCGATTCACGTCACCGCTCCTAGCCCGCCTTGCGCAATTGCCAGGCACTGACCAGGCGCGCGCCGAGCCAGCCCAGCGCCGCGGCAACCAGTGGCGCCGCCAGCAGCAACCACGCCGGCAGGCCGCCGACCTGCAGCTTGCCGTCATAAGCGTGGCTCAATTGGGCCACCGGCGCGGCCAGCGTCCATTCGATCAGCACCGCCACGCAGGCGGCCAGCACGCCGCTGAACAGGCCGTACCAGATTCCCGCATACAGATACGGCCGCCGGATGAAGGCACCGCTGGCGCCGACCAGCAGCAGCACGCCGATCTCCTCGCTGCGACTGGCGATGTCCACCCGCACCGTGTTGCCCACCACCAGCAGGGCGGCCAGGGCCAGCAGCGAGGCCAGCACCAGCACCACGCGATTGCCCACGCCGAGCAGCGCGTCCAGGCGCTGGCGCCAGGTTCCGCTGTCCTGCACCAGTTCGACGCCGCGCATGCCGCGCACGTCGACCACCAGTTGTTCCAGCGCCTGCGCCGTGGTGCCGTCGCGCGGCTGCAGTTGCAGCACGTAGGGCAGCGGGTTGTCGTCCAGCGTCTGCAGCGCGCCGGAGAAACCCTGCATCTTCGCCAGTTCGTCCATGCCCTGCTGCGGCGTCTTCACGCTGACCGCGGCCAGCTCGGGCCGGTCGCCGATCTGTTTCGCCAGCAGCTGTGCCTGCGAGGCGCCCTGCCCCGGCTGCAGGAACACGCTGATCGACTGGCTCTGGCCCAGCGCCTGGCCGAGCTGCTGCACGTTGCCCAGCAGCAGGTAGAACGCCAGCGGCAAGGCCAGCGCCAGCCCCATCACGGCGATCGTCAGCAGGCTGCCGAGCGGACGCGATGCCAATCGGCGCAGGCTGGAGCCGGCACTCCAGCGATGGTGTTCTTGCCAGCTGCCGAAACGGCTGCCGCGGCTGTGGCCGTTGCGCTGCGGCGCATCCGCCGCCACCCGCACGGATTCGGAAGACTCGCTCACAACACCTCCTGCGCCGCCAGGTCCGCGACCAGCCGGCCATGGTCCAGCACGATCACCCGCTTCTTCATGCGCTTGATCAGCGGCAGGTCGTGGCTGGCGATCAGCACGGTGGTGCCGACCTGCTGGAATTCGTCGAACAGGCCCATGATTTCCACCGCCAGTTGCGGATCGAGGTTGCCGGTGGGTTCGTCGGCGATCAGCAGGCTGGGTCGCGCCACGATGGCGCGGGCGATGCCGACGCGCTGCTGCTCGCCGGTGGACAGCGTGGCCGGCAGCTGCCGTTCGTAGGCGAGCAGGCCGACTTTCTCCAGCGCCGCGCGCACCCGTCGCGCACGCTCGGGCCGGGCGATGCCGCCGATCACCAGCGGCAGCTCGACGTTGGCGAACACGCTGCGATCGAGCAGCAGGCGATGATCCTGGAACACCATGCCCAGGTGCCGGCGCCACTTCGGTATGCCGCTGTGGCGGATCTTCGCCAGGCTCTTGCCGTCCACGCTGATCGTGCCGTGCGATGGCCGTTCGATCAGCCCCAGCAGTTTCAGCAAGGTGCTCTTGCCGGCACCGGAATGTCCGGTGACAAAGGCCATCTCGCCCGTGGGCACCTCGAACGACAACTGCGAGAGCGCCTCGTGGCCGCCCTCGTAGCGTTTGCTGACCTGGTCGAATTGGATCACCGAGCGTCCCCGAGCCTGCGTTGCTTCGTATCAACCGCAAGGATAAGGGATGCCGGCATCAAGATGACGTCTTGCCACGCCGATCCGCCGCGGTTGATTCAGAACGCGGCGGATCGGGAGCGGGCCGTCGGCCCGCCCCGGTCGGGCTTCAGCGGCCGGTGAACAATTTCGTCAGGCGGCGGAACAGGCCCGGCTTCTGCGGATGGACCTGTTCGACGGCCTTGCCCGAGGTCACCGCCACCTGACGCGAGGGCCGGCTGTGCGCGGGGCTCTCGGTGGGCTGGGTGACGTTGCGCTCGCGCGGCGGGCGACGCTCGCCACGCGGGGCGCGATTGCCCTCGGCGACGGCGCCGGTCTGGCCGTTCGCGGCCACGCCGTCGGCCGGCGCACCTTCACGGCGACGATTGCGGCCGCCACGCCGACGGCGCGGCTTGCGCGCGCCTTCGGCGGTGACGCTGCCGTCGGCACCGGCGACCGCCTCGGTCCTGTGCACGGCCACGGCCACCGGCTGCTCGCTGGCGATAGCCGTCTCGGTGGCGGGCTTGCGCTCGCGCGGCGGCCGCGACGCGCCGCCGCTGCGGGGACCGCGGCCACGCTCGCCACCACGGCTGGAATCACTGCCGCGACGGGGCTTCTCGCCCGGACGCGGCGGCACCACGTCGCCGAACTCGGCGCTGTCGGCAGCGGCATTCGCGGCAAACTCGGCATCGACCGCGCGCGGCTTCGGCATCACCAGCAGGTCGGGGTCCATCGATGCGACGGGAATGCTCTGCCCGATATACGTCTCGATATCTGGCAGCGACATCGCGTACAGGTCGCAGGCAAAGCTGATCGCATCGCCCTCGGCACCGAGCCGGGCGGTGCGGCCGATGCGGTGCACGTAATCCTCGGCGTCGTGCGGCAGGTCGTAGTTGAACACGTGGCTGACCGCCGGGATGTGCAGGCCGCGGGCGGCCACGTCGGTGGCGACCAGGATGTCCAGCTGGCCTTCCTGGAAACGCTGCAGCAGCTTCTGCCGCTTCAGCTGCGGCACGTCGCCGGAGATCGCGCCGACGCGGCAGCCGTGGCGCTTCACGCGCTCGGTGATCCGTTCGGCGGCCGCCTTGGTGTTGACGAAGATGATGCTGCGGGCGGGCTGGTGCCTGTCGATCAGGTTCAGCAGCAGCGGCATCTTTTCTTCCTTGGCCGGGAAGTAGACGACCTGGCGCACCTTGTCGGCGGTGACGTTGTCGCTTTCCACCACCAGCTTTTCGGCCTCGTGCATGTGCTCGTAGGCCAGTTCCAGCACGCGATGGCTCAAGGTGGCGGAGAACAGCAGCACCTGGCGCTGCTCGCGCGGCGGCAGCTTGCGGAAGATGAAGCGCACGTCCTTGATGAAGCCGAGGTCGAACATGCGGTCCGCCTCGTCGATCACCATCACCTCGACGCTGTTGAGGTTGAACACGCCCTGCTTGTGGTAGTCGAGCATGCGGCCCGGGGTGGCGATGATGATGTCGCAACCGTCCTTCAGCTGCTGGCGCTGCTTGTCGTAGTCGACGCCGCCGTAGATCAGTGCGGTCTTCAGGCCGGTGTGCTGGCCGATGTTGCGCGCATCCTTGTCGATCTGGATCGCCAGTTCGCGGGTCGGCGCGATGATCAGCGCACGCGGGTCGCTGTCCTTGCGGTCGGCCACGGCGGGCGTGGTCAGCAGGCGGTTCATCAGTGCGACCAGGAAGGCGCAGGTCTTGCCGGTGCCGGTCTGCGCCTGGCCGGCGACGTCGCGACCGGCCAGCGCCAGCGGCAGGGTCATTTCCTGGATCGGCGTGCAGCGGGTGAAGCCGCTGTCGTCCAGGCCCTGCTGCAGCAGCGGATGAAGATCGAAGTTGGTGAAGAAGGTTTCGGTGAGTACGGTTTGGGACATATGGGGAATTCGGGACCTTGGCCTGACGGCGGCGTGATGCGCTGCACCCGTTTCGGCGGCCGAACCTCGGCGCGAAACGGTGCAGGACGGGGTGCGCGATGCGCAGCGAAGCGTTCAATCGTCAGGGTCAACAAGCTAGCGACGCGGAGGAGTCTGCTGGGCAGAGTGCCAGCGGCTGCGGCTACGCAGATTTGGTCAACTTTCCCTCTCCCTTTCGTTGAACAGCTGCGGCTGTTCGCCTCGAACGATCGGAAAACCTGGCCAAATCTGCATTGCCTTGCTCGCTGGACCTCTGCCATCCAGATCCCTGCGACGCCGTCTTTGCCGGCGGTCTGACAGGCGGCCTGGAAGGCCACCCTTGAATCGTGCCCGGAGTTGCGCTGGAATGAAGATCTGCCGCCCCGGCAAGACCTGTTTCCGGCTCAACCCGCGCTTCGTGGGCGCCTGAGTGTAGCCGATGACGGCCCCGCCCGTCGTCACTCCTTGTTTTTCCGCCCTGACCACCCCATTGTTTTCGGCCTGCCAGTTCTGGCCCCCTGCCACGGAGATCCCCGGTGAGCGACCTGATTACCCATGTGAACGACGACGCCTTCGAAGAGCAGGTGCTCAAGTCCGAAACCCCCGTGCTGCTGGATTTCTGGGCGGAATGGTGCGGCCCGTGCAAGGCCATCGCGCCGATGCTGGACGAGCTGGCCAGCCAGTACGAAGGCAAGCTGCGCATCGTCAAGGTCAACATCGACCAGAACCAGCAGACCCCGCGCACCTACGGCGTGCGCGGCATCCCGACCCTGATGGTGTTCAAGAACGGCAAGGTCGAGGCGACCCAGATCGGCGCCGTCAGCAAGGGTCAGCTGACCCAGATGATCGACAAGGCCATCTGAGCCACCCGTTGCAGATCCGTCATCCGCAGCCTGTCCGGCACAGCCCGGCAGGCTCGCGAGGCTTTACGCCGAACCACGACGGGTGCTAGATTCCTCGCGTCCGTCGGGACAGTCCTGTCCCCTTGCGCCCTCCGCGCGACGCACACCCTCCCTCCTGTAATTCAACGGCGCCCCGCGAGGATTGCCCGTGTCCGATACCGATAACAAAATTCCGAACGACGCCAAAAGTGTCGACACCAGGCCCGTGGTCGAGGGCAAGCCCGAGCCGCGCGCCCGCGCGCCCCGACGCAGCGCAGCGGCGATTGCCGCGGCGAACGCCGAGAAGGCTGCCGGCGGCGAAAAGGCCGCAGCGCCAGCGCCTGCTCCGGCGCCTGTTCCATCACCTGCACCAGCACCCGCACCCGCACCTGCCCAGGCGAGCCTGCCGATGACCACGACCGAGCCTGCCGCGCCGCGCGCAGCGCAGGAACCGCGCGACAACGCCGGCCAGCAGAACGGCCAGCAGAATGCGCCATCGTCGAACCCGAACCAGGCCGCGAACCAGGGCGGACCGAACCCGGCGCCGGCGCCCGGCGCCAACCCGAATCCGAATGGTGGCCAGAACAATGGCGCCCGCGAAGGTCGTGGCCGCCGCCGGCGCAACGAACGCGGTGACCGCGGCGAGCGCAGCAACCAGCAACAGGGCCGCCCGCAGAACCATCCGCGCCCGAACCCGAACGGCCTGCCGGTGGATGACGACAACGCCGATCCGGGCAGCGACAGCCGCCTGATCAACCTCACCGAACTCAAGCGCATGCGCGCGCCGCAGCTGCTGGAGTTCGCCGAGTCGCTGGGCGTGCACGAAGGCGTCGCCCGCGCCCGCAAGCAGGACGTGATCTTCAACGTGCTCAAGGCGCATGCCCGTTCCGGCGGCGGCATCTGGGCCGAAGGCGTGCTGGAAATCCTGCAGGACGGCTTCGGCTTCCTGCGCTCGGCCGACGAGTCGTACCTGGCCGGCCCCGACGACATCTACGTCTCGCCCAGCCAGATCCGCCGCTTCAACCTGCGCACCGGCGACTACATCACCGGTCGCGTGCGCCACCCGAAGGAAGGCGAACGCTACTTCGCCATGCTGCGCGTCGACGATATCAACGGTGATCCGCCGGAAGCGTCGAAGAACAAGATGCTGTTCGAGAACCTCACCCCGCTGTTCCCGCGCAAGGCGTTCAAGCTGGAGCGCGGCAACGGATCGAGCGAGGACATCACCGGCCGCATCCTCGACCTGATCGCACCGATCGGCAAGGGCCAGCGCGGCCTGATCGTCTCCCAGCCGAAATCCGGCAAGACGATGATGCTGCAGAACATCGCCCAGGCGATCCAGTACAACCATCCCGAATCGCACCTGATCATGCTGCTGATCGACGAGCGTCCGGAGGAAGTCACCGAGATCGCCCGCACCGTGCGCGCCGAGGTCATCAGCTCCACCTTCGACGAGCCGGCCGTGCGCCACGTGCAGGTCGCCGAAATGGTGATCGAGCGGGCCAAGCGCCTGGTCGAGCACAAGAAGGACGTGATCATCCTGCTCGACTCGATCACCCGCCTGGCGCGTGCCTACAACACCGTGATCCCCAGCTCCGGCAAGGTGCTCACCGGCGGCGTGGACGCGAACGCGCTGCAGCGCCCGAAGCGCTTCTTCGGCGCCGCCCGCAACGTCGAGGAAGGCGGCAGCCTGACCATCATCGCCACCGCGCTGACCGAAACCGGCAGCAAGATGGACGAGGTGATCTACGAGGAGTTCAAGGGCACCGGCAACATGGAAGTGCACCTGTCCCGCCGCATCTCCGAGAAGCGCGTCTACCCGGCGATCGACATCAACCGCTCCGGCACCCGCCGCGAGGACCTGCTGATCGAACCGGACATGCTGGCCAAGATCTGGATCCTGCGCAAACTGCTGCACCCGATGGACGAGTTGAGCGCGATGGAATTCATGCTCGACAAGATGAAGAACACCAAGTCCAACGACGAGTTCTTCAATTCCATGAAGCGCTGAAGAACAGGGCCGGCCATGCCGGCCCTGTTTGTTCGTGGCGATGGCTTCGGGCGATGCGCGGAGCCATCGGCATGGCGGCGAAAAGGATCTTCGTGATCAACCCTCCTCGTTTTTCGCCCTCCGGCGAACATGCCAACAATTTCGACGGGCTGCGGCTGGTCGCCTCGCTGATGGTGCTGGCCTCGCACCAGTTCGTGCTGCTTGGCCTGCATGAGGCCACCCTGGCCGAGGGCATGACGCTCGGCTCGATCGCGGTCGCGATGTTCTTCACCATGAGCGGCTACCTGGTCACCGAGAGCTGGTACCACGACCCGCACATCATGCGTTTCGCCATGCGCCGGTTCCTGCGCATCTGGCCTGCGCTGATCGTCGCCACGCTGGTCATCGTGGTCGCCGCAGCCGCGCTCACCACCTTGCCGCTGCACGACTATTTCGGTCGCGAGACCCGCCGCTTCATCACCTTCAACGCCCAGTTGCGCGCCTACTACACGCTGCCGGGGGTATTCGCCACGGCGCCGGCCAACGCGATCCTGTCGGCGGTCAATGGCAGCTGGTGGACGATACCCCTGGAGGCGAAGTGCTATGCCTATGTCGCCGTGCTCGGCGCCATCGGCCTGCGCCGCAGGATCTTCAGCCTGCTCGCGCTGCTCGTGGTCGCGGTGATGTACGCCAAGACGCTGCCCGGGCACGCCCGTGACAACAGCTTCGACAACCTCTGCTACTTCTACACCGCGTTCTTCTTCGGCGGCGTCTGCGCGCGCCAGTTCGTCGTCGAGATCAGCCGGCGGCGCCTGGCCGTGGCGGCCGCCCTGGCAACCTGCCTGCTGGCCGCTGCCCTGCTGCAGCACGCACGACTGGCGCAATGGGCCGTGCTGGTGCCGTTCACCCTGTGGTTCGGACAGCAAAGCACGCCGGGACTGCGTTCGGCGGCCTGCTTCGGCGACCTGTCCTACGGCGCCTATCTGTACGCCTACTTCGTGCAGCAGCTCAGCGTGCACCTTTGGCCGGTGGCGCCTTCATACCCGGCCACGGCAGCCATGGCCGCCGTCGTCACCCTGATGATGGCATGGTGCTCGTGGCATGCGGTGGAGGCCCCGGCGCTGGCGCTGAAACGGCGACTTCGCGCCTGGTTTCCCGACTTCGCCCACTGACGATGCGGCGCGAGTCACCGCACCTGATCCAGCGCAAGGCGTCCCTGGCCGCGTGATGTTCCAATGTCCCGTCGGCCGCGCGTGCCACCAGACCCCCTTTTCGTCGACATGCGTCGCCCCCATAGTGTCGGCTCCCCCAGCGAGGCCTTGCCCGTGTCCATACCCAGCGCCGTGAAGAGCATCCCGATTGCGGGTCGCCAGCAGCTTGCGGATTACCTTGCGGCGGGCGAGAAGCCGCGCGAAGCCTGGCGCATCGGCACCGAGCACGAGAAGTTCGGTTTCCGCACCGACGACCTGCGCCCGCCCACCTTCGAGGGCGATCGCGGCATCAAGGTCCTGCTGGAGACGCTGGCCACCCGTTACGGCTGGGACGTGGCGCGCGAGGGCGAGAACCCGGTCGCGTTGTCGCGCAACGGCGCCTCGATCACGCTGGAGCCGGCCGGCCAGCTGGAACTCTCCGGCGCGATGCTGGAGACGATCCACCAGACCTGTTGCGAGGTGAACTCGCATCTGAAGGACGTGCGCTCGGTCGCCGACGAACTCGGCCTCGGCTTCCTCGGCATGGGCTTCCAGCCGAAGTGGCGCCGCGACGAGATGCCGTGGATGCCCAAGGGCCGCTACAAGATCATGCGCGAATACATGCCCAAGGTCGGCTCGCTGGGCCTGGACATGATGACGCGCACCTGCACGGTGCAGGTGAACCTGGACTTCTCGTCCGAAGCGGACATGATCAAGAAGTTCCGCACCAGCCTGGCGCTGCAGCCGATCGCCACCGCGCTGTTCGCCGACTCGCCGTTCACCGAAGGACGTCCAAACGGCTATCTGTCGTATCGCTCGCACATCTGGACCGATACCGACAAGGATCGCACCGGCATGCTCGACTTCGTCTTCGCCGACGGCTTCGGTTACGAACGCTACGTCGACTACATCCTCGACGTGCCGATGTACTTCAGCCTGCAGAACGGCCAGTACCTCGACCTCGCCGGCCAGGATTTCAAGCAGTTCATGACCGGCGAACTGGCCGCCCTGCCCGGCACGCACGCCACCATGAAGGACTTCGCCGACCACCTCACCACGGCCTTCCCGGAAGTGCGCCTGAAGCAGTACCTGGAAATGCGCGGCGCCGACGGCGGCCCGTGGAATCGCCTGTGCGCCTTGCCCGCGTTCTGGGTCGGCCTGCTGTACGACCAGGAAGCGCTGGACGCCGCCTGGGACCTGATCAGGGACTTCTCCCCGGCAGAGCGCCACGCCCTGCGCGACGGCGTACCGAAGCACGCGCTGAAGCTGCCATTCCGCGGCGGCACGGTGCGCGACCTGGCCGAGGAAGCGCTGAAGATCGCCGCCCACGGCCTCAAGCGCCGCGCCCGCTTGAACAAGAACGGTGCCGACGAAAGCATCTTCCTCGAACCGCTGATCGAAATCGTGCAGGCCAACCAGACCCCGGCCGAACGCAAGCTGGAACTGTTCCACGGCGCGTGGAACGGCATCGTCGACCCGGTGTTCCGCGAGTTCGCCTACTGAATCACCGACGACATCACAGGCTGAGGTTCGCTGCGTTCAGCCTGACCGTGCCATGCCGTCTCCCCGGAGAAACCCATGCCCCTCGTCCGTATCGCCCTGCGTCGTGGCAAGTCGCCCGCACAGCTAGCCGCCCTGCGCAATGGCATCTACCAGGCCATGCGCGAGACCTTCAACGTGCCGGAAGACGACCGCTTCATCCTGGTCAACCAGCACGACGCGGACGAATTCGACTACGACCCGAACTACCTTGGCATCGCCCGCAGCGACGACTTGGTGATCGTGCAGATCACCTGCAACCAGGGACGCACGGTGGAGCAGAAGCAGGCGCTGTACCGAAGCATCGCGGAGAAATTTTCCGCCGACCCGGGCCTGCGCCCGGAAGACGTCTTCATCAACCTGCTCGAGGTGGCGAAGGAGAACTGGTCGTTCGGCAACGGGATCGCGCAGTACGCGTAAGGTTCGCTGCCGGCGGAAAGATCCACTCAGCGTGGCGTCGTTCCCACCACTGACCAGGCGACTGATTCGCCTGCCCGCATCGGTTTGCAGGTGGAACCGGCCAGCGGGTATTCGTCTGGCACGGTCCATGGCGCGCGTTCGAGCACGACCCGATCCGTATTGCGCGGCAGGCGATAGAAATCCGGGCCGTGGAAACTGGCGAACGCCTCCAACTGCTCCAGCCGGCCCGCCTGCTCGAACGCCTCGGCATACAGCTCCAGCGCAGCATGCGCCGTGTACAAGCCAGCGCAGCCGCAACCCGTTTCCTTCGCCTCGCGCGGATGCGGCGCGCTGTCCGTGCCCAGAAAAAAGTGCGGATCGCCGCTGGTGGCCGCCTGCAGCAGGGCCGCGCGATGCGTCTCGCGCTTGAGGATCGGCGCACAGTAATTGTGCGGGCGGATGCCGCCTTCGAACAACGCGTTGCGATTGAGCAGCAGGTGATGGGCGGTGATCGTGGCCGCCACGTTGCTCGGCGCTCCGCTGACGAACTCGGCCGCGTCGCGGGTGGTGATGTGTTCCAGCACCATGCGCAGCGCGGGGAAGCGTTCGCGCAGCGGCAACAGGTGACGCTCGATGAACACCCGCTCGCGATCGAAGATGTCGATATCCGGATCGGTGACCTCACCATGCAGCAGCAGCGGCAGCTCGTGTTTCTCCATCGCCTCGATCACGGCGTACACCCGGGACAGCTCGCGCACACCGGAATCGGAATTGGTGGTGGCGCCGGCCGGGTAATACTTCACCGCGAACACGCTGTCGCTGGCCCTGGCCCGCGCGATCTCCTCGACCGCCGTGTTCTCGGTGAGGTACAGCGTCATCAGCGGCTGGAAACTCGAGCCTTTCGGCAGACTGGCCAGGATGCGGCGGCGGTAGTCATCGGCCTGCGCCACCGTGGTCACCGGCGGCTTCAGGTTCGGCATCACGATGGCGCGAGCGAAACGTTCGGCGGTGTGGCCGATCACCGAGGCCAGCGCTTCGCCGTCCCGGAGGTGGAGGTGCCAGTCGTCGGGGCGGGTGATTTCCAGGCGGGTTGGCGTCATGGCTGGCGGACTCGGTTTTGCTGTCAGAGGAGTAATGGTATCGCGCGGGCGCGATTGGGGCTTTCGCCGCAACTGATCGTCGTTCAAAAGCAGAGCTTTCGTCCTCCTTCGGAGGGCGAGTTACTTGCTCTTTTGCTTGTCCAAAAGAGAAGTAACCAAGAGAAAACGACACCCCGCTTCCGCGCCTTGCGGACCTCCTGTCCGCAAGGTTCGCGTGCGGGTTACGGGGTTTGTCGACAGGGCATCCTGCCCTGACGCCAAACTGACCGGCATCCATGCCGGTCACCCTGCGGGCTGATCCTCCACCCGCCCGCCGCTGCAGAGGGGCCCCGGGTAGAGCAGCGGGCCATCGTGGCCCGCACTCGGTGATAGAGCTAAAAAGCAAGAACCTGAGCAAAGCCCCGCGTTGCCGTGGCTTTGCTCTTGCTCCGCCTCTGCTGAAAAGTACGCGCAGGATGCGCGTCGCTCTACCCGGGGCCCCTCTGCAGCGGCGAGGCGGGGACGACAGGCCGCGTAGCGGGCGTTGCCAGGGATGGCAACGCCTTTTCGCGCGGGCAGGAGCCCGCTCGAAAAGCCCGGCCCCGGCTCGCGTACCTTGCGGACAGGATGTCCGCAAGGCGCGGAAGCGGGGTGGCCTCTCTTTGGGTCACGTTTCTCTGGCCACTCAGAGAAAGGTGGCTCGGCTGCCGTAGGCAGACGAAAGCTCTGCTTCATGAAGCGCTACAACTTGCCGCAACAGACTGAACCTGGCCACGACGGTGCTCTATCACCGCCCTTCATCGAAGCAACCTAGTCGATTGAATGGACATGAACCCAATGACCCTTGTCCAGAAAATAAGCGTCCGCAGCCGACTCGATCTCCCCTGCAAAAAAGCCTGGAAATTTTGTGGCCAGCTGCTCAACGGCTCCGGGCTCAGGAATGAATTCATAAGCTTCCGTCTGCCGGTAATTTCCGGGTGGCGCCACGTCGACGTACATGTGGTCGTATGCACCTTCCCACTCATAAAGTGATTCGAGCTCCCAACCAGTCGGTGAATTGAGAGCCGCGACGAGGCGATATCCGTGCCGCTTTCTGGAGGGAAGTATCAACATTACGTCCGCACGCTGGTCACCATCAACGTCTGTGCTGGCGACGAGCAGGCATGTGCCACCGCGTTGCATGATTTGTCGACGATCAGCTGACGAGATATCGGCCAACGAAGGGAGCCGCTCATCCGGGAAATGCTGCTGCAGCGCCTGGCGAAGCGCCGGTGGAATTGCCTGGGCGCATGGATCGTCTGCGGCAAAGGCAGGTGCTGACAGCAGCAGCAATCCCGAAAGAAGATACTTCATTCCGCTCAGCCTCGTTGTGCCATCGAATGATGGCCGGCGTCCCCGGCCACATCAGATACTGCGTCCATCCTGGTTCACGAGCCTGCCACAAAAGCGACAGTCATCGCTCTCCCCGCAGCCACTGCGCCGCATCCACCGCGTAATAGGTCAAAATCGCATCCGCTCCCGCGCGCTTGAACGCCGTCAGCGACTCCAGCACCACGGCCTTCTCGTCCAGCCATCCATTCTGCGAGGCCGCCTTCAGCATCGCGTACTCGCCGCTGACCTGGTAGACGAAGGTGGGCACGCCGAACGTGTCTTTCACCCGGCGCAGCACGTCAAGATACGGCATGCCCGGCTTCACCATCACCGCGTCGGCGCCTTCGGCGATGTCCAGCTCGATTTCGTGCAGCGCTTCGTCGCTGTTGCCGACGTCCATCTGATAGGTGTGCTTGTTGCCCTTGCCGAGGTTGGCCGACGAACCGACTGCGTCGCGGAACGGGCCGTAGAAGGCGGAGGCGTATTTCGCCGAATAGGCGAGGATGCGGGTGTGGATGTGGCCGGCGTCTTCCAGCGCTTCGCGGATGGAACCGATGCGGCCGTCCATCATGTCCGACGGCGCCACGAAATCCATGCCGGCCTCGGCCTGGGCCAGCGACATCTTGATCAGCGCCTCGACGGTGGGCTCGTTCATCACGTAGCCGGCGTCGTCGATCAGGCCGTCCTGGCCGTGGGTGGTGTACGGGTCGAGCGCGACGTCGCCGATCAGGCCCAGCTCGGGATACCTCGCCTTCAGCGCGCGGGTCGCGCGATGCATCAGGTTGTCGGGGTTCCACGCTTCGCTGGCGTCGAGTGATTTCACGTCGGCCCCGGGCGACGGGAACAGCGCCAGCGCGGGGATGCCCAGGCGCACGCATTCGCCACCCAGCTTCAGCAACTCGTCGATGGAGAGACGATCCACGCCGGGCATCGACGGCACCGCTTCGCGCTGGCCTTCGCCCTCGATCACGAAGGCCACCATGATCAGGTCGCTGACCAGCAAGGTGTGCTCGCGCATCAGGGCGCGGGAAAAGGCGTCGCGGCGCATGCGGCGCATGCGGCGCATGCGGATGGCGGGGAAGCTCATGGCGTGGTCTCGTGGCGGGGCATCCGCCCATTTTACGCCGTTGCGGCGAGCCTCCGCCGAATGTGCCGGCCCGGCCATTCTGCGCCGTACGGTAAGCAAAACACTGGACTAACCGCCAGCAGGCCGGCAGGCTTGTCGCTTCACGTCGTCAGGAAGCTCCATGAGCCAGTCTCGCAGCGCCCCCACCCTGCTGGTCGATCTCGGTGGCACCAATGTCCGTTTCGGCGTGGCCGACCCCTCGCGCGACAAGCCGCTGATCACCGACAGCATCCGGCGCTACCGCGTGGCCGAGCACGACTCGCTGGTTTCCACCGCGAAGCAGTACCTCGCCGACACCGGCCTGGAAGTGCGCCGCGCGATCGTGGCTGCGGCCGGGCGCATCGTGGATGGCGAGACGGTCAAGGTAACCAACAATCCGTGGGCGATCTCGGCGCAGCAGACCGCCAGCGCGCTGGACCTGGAGTACGTGCATCTGGTCAACGACTTCGCCGCGCAGAGCATGGCGGTGACCCTGCTGCACGGCGACGACCTGGTCGACGTGGGCACGCTGCCGCGACCGGTGATCGGCGCCGAGGCCGAGCAGACCTTCGCCATCGTCGGGCCGGGCACCGGCCTGGGCGTGGGCGGCCTGCTGGTGCGCGCCGGCCACTGCAGCGTGCTGCAGACCGAGGGCGGCCACGCCGGCTTCGCCGCGCACACGCCGGAAGACATCGCGATCCTCGACTACCTCAACCACAAGTACGGCCGCGTCTCCAACGAGCGGCTGATCTGCGGCCAGGGCCTGGTCAACCTCTACGACGCGATCTGCCACATGGTCGGCGCGACACCCGCCGACCTGAAACCGGAAGACATCACCGCCCGCGCGAAGGACGGCAGCTGCCCGTTGTGCACGCGCACGGTGGAAACCTTCGCCGGCATCTTCGGCAGCGTCGCCGGCGACCTGGTGCTGACGCTGGGCGCGTGGGACGGCGTCTATCTCACCGGCGGGCTGATCCCGATCCTGCTGCCGTGGCTGGAACGCGGCCGCTTCCGCGAGCGCTTCGAAGCCAAGGGCCGCTTCCGCGACATCATGGAGAAAGTGCCGACCCAGGCGATCATGAATCCGGAGCCGGGCCTGCTTGGCGCGGCGGCGCTGGCGGTGCTGGAGTCGGGGCGGTCGCTGTTGCAGCGGCCCTGAAACCACCTACCGATCCAGCACGGAGTCCGCCATGCCCCGCCGCGACACCGCCTTCCTGTTCGACCTCGACGGCACCCTGATCGACAGCGTGTACCAGCACGTGCTGGCGTGGAAGGAATCGCTGGATCGCGAAGGCGTGGAGCTTTCGGTGTGGCGCATCCATCGCAAGATCGGCATGAGTGGCGGGCTGTTCTCCCACATGCTGCTGCGCGAGACCGGGCTGGAGATCACCGAGGACCGCCTCGAACGCCTGCGCCGCTGGCATGCCGAGGCGTTCAACCGACAGCATGCGCAAGGTGCCGTGCGACCGCTGCCCGGCGCGCGCGAGTTGCTGGACTACCTCACCGCGCAGGACATTCCGTGGGCGATCGCCACCAGCGGGCGGATGGAAACCGCCGCGCCCAACCTGCAGGCGCTGGGCGTCGATCCGGCGAAGGTGCCGGTGGTGACGCGCGACCAGGTGCGTCACGCCAAGCCCGACCCGGACCTGTTCATCGCCGCCGCCGAACGCCTCGGCGTGGACATCCGGCAGTCGCTGGTGATCGGCGACAGCGTGTGGGACATGCTGGCCGCCCAGCGCGCCCGGGCGCTGGGCGTGGGGGTGCTCAGCGGTGGCTACGGCATGGCCGAGCTGCAGCAGTCGGGCGCGTTCCGCGTGTATGACGATCCGGCCGACCTGCTGCGCCACGTGGACGAAGTGGCGGCGCGCGACTGAGAGGTTGTGATTTCTTAAACCTCGTAGTCCGGCCAGGGATGGCCGGACGCGGATCGGTCACGCCAGTGACTGATCCGCGTGAGCGAGTCCGGGCGTGTACCGGACTCGCGATGGAAGAAAACACGGGAAGTGGTTTTCTTCGCAGGTTCTGAGCGCACGCGCGGCAGCTGAATCGCCACGCGCCATCTCATGAAAAATTAATCACCGGCCACGGGCGACGCAGTAGGCTCCGCTGCATCCTGCACTCATCGCCAAGGGAGCCGCCCATGCGTCGACTTCTCGCCAGTCTGCCGCTCGCCCTGTTGTTCGCCGCCTGCTCGCCGGCGCCGGCGCCGCCGGAAGCCGCTACCGCCCAGGGAGCGAAGGCCAATGCCGCACTCGGTTCCGCCCAGTGGTATGCCTGGGTCGATCAATCCCTGCACATCAGCGACGACGGCCACGGCCCGGACCAGGGTTCGGCCGAATGGAACCAGGCGGTGCAGCGCAAGCTGGGTGAGGAAGCGCCGCAGTCGCAACCCGGCTCGCCGGAATGGCAGCAGTCGGTGGACGCCCTGCTGCGCACGCGACTGCCGCCGCAGTCTTCCTGACCGGACCCTTCAACCACCCGGCGCCAGCAGCGCGTCCAGGTCGCCTTCGTCGAAGCTGAGCTTCTGCCGGCTGCCGCCGCCTTCCAGCACGGCAGCGGCCAGTTCGGCCTTGCGTTCCTTCAGTTCCTCGATGCGCTCCTCCACCGTGCCCGAGGTGATCAGGCGGAACACGAACACCGGCTTGTCCTGGCCGATGCGGTGGGCGCGGTCGGACGCCTGCGCTTCGGCGGCGGGATTCCACCACGGGTCGTAGTGGATCACGGTGTCGGCGGCGGTGAGGTTCAGGCCCACGCCGCCGGCCTTCAGCGACAGCAGGAACAGGGGCACGTCGCCGTTCTGGAAACGCTGCACGGGCTCAGCGCGATCGCGGGTGTCGCCGGTGAGGGTGACGTAGCGGATGCGCCGGCGATCGAGTTCGGCGGCGATCAGCTTCAGCATGCCGGTGAACTGCGAGAACAGCAGCACCTTGCGGCCCTCGTCGAGCAGCGCCGGCAGCATGTCCATCAGCAGTTCGAACTTGGCCGATTCGTGCACGCCACGCGCGGCCTCCAGCTTCACCAGGCGCGGGTCGCAGCAGACCTGGCGCAGCTTGAGCAGCGCGTCCAGCACCACGATGCCCGAATGCGAAATGCCGCGCTCGGCGATCACCTCGCGCAGTTCCTCGGCCAGCGACAGGCGCAGGCCTTCGTACAGCTCGCGCTGGCGGCCTTCCAGCACCACGCGGCGGGTAATCTCGGTCTTCGGCGGCAGCTCCTTGGCCACCTGCGACTTGGTCCGGCGCAGGATGAATGGCGAGATGCGCAGGTTCAGCCGCTGCTGGCATTCCTCGTCGTGCTGCTTCTCGATCGGCACGCGGTAGAAACGCCGGAACGCACTCTCGTCGCCGAGCAGGCCGGGCACCGCCAGGTCGACCTGCGACCACAGCTCGCCCAGATGGTTTTCCAGCGGCGTGCCGGTGAGGCAGACATAGCGCGGCGTGCGCAGGCTGAGCAAGGCGCGGCGCGCCTGGGTGCGCGGGTTCTTCACCTGCTGCGCCTCGTCCAGCACGATCAGCGCGAACGGTTGCTGGCGCAGCGCCACCACGTCGCGCGGCAACAGTGCGTAGCTGGTCAGCACGATGTCCTGCGCGCCCAGCTGGTCGAACTCCTCGGCGCGCTGCGGGCCGTGCAGGGTCAGCACCTGCAGCATCGGCGCGAAGCGGGCGATTTCCGACTGCCAGTTCGGGATCAGGCTGGTCGGCACCACGATCAGCGCGGGCTGGCTCAGCGCACCGCCCTGTTTCAGCGACAGCAGATGGGTGATCAGCTGCAGCGTCTTGCCCAGGCCCATGTCGTCGGCCAGCACGCCGCCGACGCCGGCCTCGGCCAGCGCATTCAGCCAGCGCAGGCCTTCGCGCTGGTACGGCCGCATCTCGACGGTGAGGCCTTCGGGCACCGCATCGCTGGCGCGCTCGGCGGCATCGCGCAGGCGCGCGGCGAAGCCGAGCAGCGGCTCGGCCGCTTCCAGCTGGCTGCCGCCGGGCATCGCCGCGGCCAGCTCTTCGAGCCGGCCGGCCTGCACCCGCGGCAGGTGGAGCTTCTTGCGCGGCTTCTCCAGATATTCGGCCAGCGGCGCCAGCAGGCCGCGTAGTTCCTTCAGGCGCACCGGCACGCGCCGGCGCGCATCGACCGGCGCGTACCACACGGCGTCTTCCGGTTCGTTCGGCGCCGGGCTCAGGTTCAGCTGATGCTCGGCCAGCGCCTGCGCCACGGCGGGCAGCAGGTTGTGCCGCTGGCCATCCAGCTCGATGCCGATTTCCAGGTCGAAGGCATGGTCGTCGGCATCTTCCACCGCGTGGCCATACCAGTGCACCGGGCCTTCCAGCACCTCGAACGGAAAACTGGGCGCGTACTCGACCTGGAAATTCTCGGTCTCCAGCTTGGGCCGCAGCGCGAGCCAGCGGGCGGGCGTATTGACCTCCAGCGCGCCGGCATAGCCGGTGCCGGGGAACAGCCAGGCGTCGTCGGGCAAGGTCTCGGCCACGTCCCAAGGCAGGCCTTCGGTATCCACGCCGGGGGTGAGGCCGGCGCGTTCGAGTTGTTCCATCGCGGTCAGTTCTTCGGCGCGGCGACGGTTGATCTCCACCAGCTGGCCGTTGCGCACCCGGCGCACCAGCGGCTCGCCGCCGCGGCCAGGCAGGCGTTCGCCGGCGTAGTCGAAGGCCAGCCGGGCGTAGCCGAGCGGCGGCGTGCCGGCGGCCAGCCGCGCATGCCGGGTCAGCGCGTGCAGGATCAGGATGGGCTTGGGCGCCAGCTCTGAGCGGCGCACCTCGCCGAATACTTGGGGCAGCGGCACCCGCGTGGCCAGCCGGCTGCCGCTCAGGCGATTGCGCAGGCGGCGGCCATGCTCATGTTTCAGCGGCGGCAGGTCGAGCCAGTGGGTTTCCTCGCCGGCGGCATCGAAGCGCCCCACGGTGGCGCGCTCCACATCGAGATACCACAGGCAGTCGATGCGCAGCAGGCGCTGGCTGTGCGGCAGCACCGGCAACAGGCGCTGGCTGCCGTCCGGTTCCATCTTCCAGTGCCAGTTGAGCTGGTGCGACTTGCCGCGCGACAGGCGCAGGCCGGCCAGCCCGCCAAGGAAGCAGGGCGCGGTGTCGAGGATCTCGGCCAGCAGGGTGTCGCCGACGTGGCCGCCCATGCGCGCATAGCTGCGTCCCTTGCGCACGCTCTGCGGTAGGCCGAGCATGGTCGCGGCCAGGCGCTGCTCGTGGGGCTGCAGCGGTGACTGCGCCAGGTGCCGACTGTCCAGCGGCACCGGCCGCGCGTAGCGGCCGTGCTCGGCCACGCCGAGCAGCACCGGCGCCACGTCCAGGCGCACGAAGGCGGCGTTTTCTTCGGGCATCACTTCCAGGAAGAAACCGAGCACGCCCTGCTCGTCCGTCGCGGTTGGCCGGGGCGCAGCCAGCAGCCGTCGCCATGCCTGCGGCAGGGCTTCGTCGTCGCCGGGTGCTGCGCTGGCGGCGTGCTGTTTCTCGTCCGGTTGCTGCATGCGCATGCGGTCCGTGGCGATGACCAAAACATTGAGCTTAGCAGCGCGCGGGCAGGATGCGACCGTTGCGATCGCATCCCCGGCCAACGCGGGCCGGGGCGCGGGGGGAATCAGGCGTTGCCGAACAGCCCGTGCGGATATTCCGGCTTCTGCTCGCGCGCCATCAGCGCCTTGAGCCCTTCCACCGGAGTGACCTCGCCATGCAGCACGGCGCGCACGCCGGCACTGATCGGCAGGTCCAGGCCGTGCTTGTCGGCCAGTCGCGCCACCTCGTCGGCGGTGAGGATGCTCTCCACCACCTGGCCGATCCGGCGCACCGCTTCGTCGATCGCGATGCCCTGGCCCAGCGCCAGACCCAGCCGGCGGTTGCGCGACAGGTCGCCGGTGCAGGTCAGCACCAGGTCGCCTAGGCCGGAAAGCCCGATCAGGGTTTCCGGCCGCGCGCCCAGCGCCACGCCCAGCCGCAGCATCTCGTTCATGCCGCGGGTGATCAGGCCGGCGCGGGCGTTGAGGCCCAAGTCCATGCCATCGGCGATGCCGGTGGCCACCGCCAGCACGTTCTTCATCGCGCCGCCAAGCTCGGCGCCCAGCACGTCGCCGCCGGAATACGCGCGCAGGTTGGGCGCGTGCAGCAGGGTCGCCAGTTGCTGCGCGAACGCCGCATCGTCCGAGTGCACGGTGACGGCGCTGGGCAGGCCGGACGCCACTTCCTTCGCAAACGAGGGCCCGGTGACCACGGCGGCCGCGCGACCGGGCAGCTTCTCGGCCACCAGTTCGTGCAGGAAGCGGCCGGTGCCCGGCTCGAAGCCCTTGGTGGCCCAGGCGATCGCGGTATCCGCATCGAGCAGCGGTGCCAGTTCGTCCAGCATGCTGGCGAAGGCATGGCTGGGCACCACGATCAGCACGATGCCGGCCCCGCGCACGGCGCGGGCCAGGTCGCTTTCGTAGCCCAGCTGCTCAGGCAGCTCGATGTCCGGCAGGTAGCGCTGGTTGACGCGAGCGGCCGTCATCGCCGCCAGCGCCCCGGCGTCGCGCCCCCACAAGGTGGTGGGCACGCCGTTGCGTGCGATCAGTGCCGCCAGCGCCGTGCCCCAGGAGCCGGCGCCGAGAACGGTCAGCTTCGGGTGGTCAGGCATGGGCCGGACTCAGCTGTTCAGCGTGGCCGGGGCTTCGTCGCCGCCCATCGCGCGGCGCTGCTGTTCGGCGAACAGCGCATCGAAGTTGATCGGCTGCAGCAGGAACGGCGGGAAACCGCCTTCCAGCACCAGCGACGAAATCACCTGGCGGGCGTACGGGAACAGCAGGTTCGGGCAGTAGCTGCCGATGATGCCGGCCTGGTCGGCCTCGCTGAAGCCGGCGATGCCGAACACGCCGGCCTGCTCCACTTCCGCCAGATACGCGGTGCGCTGGCCGATGGTGCAGGTCAGGGTCAGGCTGAGCACCACCTCGTACATGTTGTTGCCCAGATCGGTGGCCTTCTGGCCCAGGTTCAGCTGCACCTGCGGCTGGTCCTTCTCGTCGATCTCCTGGAAGATCTGCGGCGCGTTCGGCGCCTCGAAGGACACGTCCTTCACGTAGATCTTCTGCATCACCAGCTGCGGCTGACTGGACTGGCCGTTGGCCTGGTCGTTGGTGATCTCTTGTGCCATCGGGCGTTCCTCGAGTCGGGTCGTTTGAATAAAAGAGGACGATTGTTCCATACATCCCCGCCGCGCGCACGCCGGCGCAAACCGCCAAATGCGGCAAAGATTGCGCAGGGCGCTGTTTTTCTGCGAGAATACGCGGCTCGCCTCTGTCGACCCGGTGCTTCCGGGCGGTCCGCCACGCGGTACGGACCTCACGCTCATGCGACGCAAGACCTCCAGCATCGCGTGGCGCATGGCGCCGCTGGGCCGATCACACCCTGGCCAACGGGTGTCAAAAAAATTTACGGAGGTCGTCATGGCCCGTGTATGTCAAGTCACCGGTAAGGGTGTGATGAGCGGCAACAACGTCTCGCACGCCAACAACCGTACCCGTCGCCGCTGGTTGCCCAACCTGCATGAGCGTCGTTTCTGGGTGGCCAGCGAGAACCGCTGGATCAAGCTGCGCGTTTCCAACAACGCCCTGCGCACCATCGACAAGAATGGCATCGAGGCCGTGATTGCCGACATGCGCGCCCGCGGCGAAAAGGTCTGAGGATCAAACCATGGCTAACAAGACCCAAGACAAGATCCGCATGATCTCCACGGCCGGCACCGGTCACTTCTACACCACGCAGAAGAACAAGAAGAACACCCCGGAAAAGTTCGAGTTCAAGAAGTACGATCCGGTTGTTCGCAAGCACGTGATGTACAAGGAAGGCAAGATCAAGTAATTGATCGCCGCGCCGAAGAAAACCCGCCCCCGTGGCGGGTTTTCTTTTGCCTGCTTGCCGGGCCGGCGACCGCCACGCATCATCGCCGGATGAGTCCCGCCCCATTGATCGGATTGTTTCCCGAGCTGCTCGGCGACGAGAGCTGGCGACAGTTGCCAGCGGCGGTGCAGGCCATGCACGGCTCGTCGCCACGGCTGCAGGCCAGCGGCCTGGCCGACATCACCGGCGACCGCCGCCTGCCCGCGCGCTGGTTGCGCCGGCTGCTGGGCTTGCCGTCGCCAGGCCCGGCGCAGGCACTGGCACTGACCATCGAACGCCGCGACGACCGCGAAGTCTGGACCCGCCGTTTCGCCAGCCGGCAGATGCGCTCCACGCTGGGGCGGCGCAGCGGCTCGCCCCTGCTGTTCGAAACGCTGGGACCGGCCCGGCTGGGTTTCGCCCTGCGCCAGGACGGCGACGCGATCGACTGGCAGCTGCGCAGCGTGCACTTCCTCGGCCTGCCCTGCCCGCGGGCGCTGCATGGCCAAGTGCTTTCGCGCAGCGGCATCCGTGACGGTCGCTACCAGTTCAGCGTCGACGTGCGGCTGCCTTGGCTGGGCCAGCTGGTCGCCTACCACGGCTGGCTGGAACCTTCGCAAGCCGGGGCGGCACCGGATGAAGGCTGAAACCGCCGCGCCGGTGATCGTGTTCGACGGCGTCTGCCTGCTGTGCAGTCGCTGGGTGCGCTTCCTGCTGAAGCACGATCGCGCGGCGCGCTATCACTTCGCCGCGATGCAGTCGGAGCACGGCCGCGCCCTGCTGCTGGCGCATGGGCTGGACCCGGACTCGCCGCTGTCGTTCCTGCTGGTCGAAGACCATCGCGGCTACACCGACACCCGGGCGATCGTGCAGATCCTGCGCAGCCTGGGCCAGCGTCGCTGGCGCTGGCTGGGCCATGCGCTGCATCGGGTGCCGCGCTGGCTCGGCGACCCGGCTTACCGCTTCGTGGCCCGCCACCGCTACCGGATCTTCGGACAGAGCCACAGTTGCTTCGTGCCCACGCCGGAACAACGCGCGCGTTTCAGCCCGTAAGCGTTGCCAGCTGCGTCTGGATCGCGAAGCCATCGAGTGCTTCAAGCGCCTCGTCGAGCGTGAACAGGCCCATGCACGGCATTGCTCCGCGCGCCAACAGGCTGCCGTCGGCCAGCTTGCGGGCCAGCACCACCGCGGGTGTGGCGGGAATCTGCGGGCCATCGCCAGCACCGGCGCGCAACGACCAGCGCAACTTCAGCGCCCGCCCCTGCGTGTCGCGCCCGCCCAGCTCGACCAGCATGCCGCCCACGTCGCTGCCCGCGCCGAGGAACCACTCGCTGATCCGGCGCAGGCGCGTGGCGTGGCGGGCCAGGTCGCGCAGCAGTCCCAGCCGCACCAGCCACGCCGCGGCCAGCATGCCGAAGTGCAGAAGCTTCAGCTCCAGCCCCGCCCGGAAGATCACCATGCGCACGCCGGGATAGCGCAACGGGAACAGGGCCAGATCCGGCACGTCGCACAAGCCGACCCAGCGCGCTCCGAACGAAAACCGCAGGCGCCGCGTCAGCATCCAGCCGTGGCCCCGCTGCCAGCGACCGTCGCGCCACAGTTGCACCGGTCGACCGCAATAGCCCAGGATCGCCGCCACCGTGGCGTCGCCACGGGGCGTGCGGTTGCCGGGGCTGATCGCGTGTTCGATCACGTCGAGGGTGGCGAAGCGCGGCAACAAATCATCCACCACCGCGCTGCTCAGCGCGGGCACCGTGGAGGCGCCGCTGACCAGCAGGCGGCCGGCCTCCCGCGCACGCTCGTCCAGGCGGCTCATGCCGCCGACGAAGTCGCGTCCGTCGGCAAGGTCGATGTAGTCGCTGGCGCAGGCCAGGCAGGCCTCGGCCACCCGATAGTCCTGTTGCTGGAACGGACCGGCCGCGTGGATCACCAGCTGCGGCCGCAACGCGGCCAGCGCATCGGCCAGACCCGGCGCGGCCACGTCGAGCGCAGCCAGCTGCACCGAGGCATCGCCCAGTGCATCACGCAGCGCCGCCAGGCTCTGCGCCCGTCGGCCGGCGACGACCAGTTGAAAGCGCGGATCGCCCGCCAGCTGGCTGGCGATGCGCGAACCGAACACGCCGGTGGCGCCGATCAACACTACGCGCAAGGCCATCCGTTTCCCCCGTGCCAATCCCCGAAAAACAAAACCCGCCGGACGGCGGGTTCTGCTGAAACTTGCTGGCTTCCGATCAGGCCGTGGCCACGCCGTAGCCCTTCAGCCGCTGGGCGAATTCCTGCAGCGCCCGGATGCCGCTTTCCTCGGCTTCGTGAATCCACTGCTGCAGGCCCTTCAGCGCCTGTTCGGCACCGCGCTGCTCCATCAGCGCCACCAGGCGGCTGCGGAACTCGACCACGGTGGCCAGCGTCGGACGCCTGGCCAGCACCGCCTGCATGCGGTCGCGGCCTTCGCTGTCCAGCCAGCGACCACCGTCGGCCAGCGCGCGACGCAGGCGACGCGGGGTGGACTTCAGGCTTTCGCCGGCATGCTGCGCTTCTTCGGCGATGGTCGGCAGGATCACGCCGCGGTAGTAGTCGGTCATCGCCTGGAAGCGATGGGTCAGCACGGCCTTCAGCGTTTCGGCATCGGGCAGGCGCACGTTCGGACGGATGTCGAGGGTGGGCGCCACGCGCAGCACCTTGGCCAGGCCCACCGCACGCAGGCCGCAGATCGCCGCCCAGCCGATGTCGAATTCCCACTTGCGCAGGGCGAACTTGGCCGAGCTGGGGAACGCATGATGGTTGTTGTGCAGCTCTTCGCCGCCGATCCAGAACGCCCACGGGATCAGGTTGCGCGCGGTGTCCGCGCTTTCGAAGTTGCGATAGCCGGCCCAGTGGCCGATGCCGTTGACGAAGCCGGCGGCCCAGAACGGAATCCACACCATCTGCAGCGCCCACAGCGCCGCACCGATCACGCCGAACAGCGCCACGCTGATGAACAGCATCAGGGTCGGGCCCCAATACGGATGCGCGCCGTAGACGTGCTTCTCGACCCAGTCGTCGGGGGTGCCGCGGCCGTACTGCTCCATGTCCTGCTTGTTCTCGCAGGCGTCGCGGTACAGCGACACGCCATCCCAGAACACCTTCTTGATGCCGTAGATCATCGGGCTGTGCGGATCGTCCGCGGTCTCGACCTTGGCGTGGTGCTTGCGATGCACCGCCACCCACTCGCGGGTGACCATGCCGGTGGTGAGCCAGCCCCAGAAACGGAAGAAGTGCGCCAGCGCCGGATGGAAATCCACGCCGCGATGGGTCTGGCTGCGATGCAGGTACAGGGTCACCGTGAAGATGGTGAGCTGGGTCATCACCAGCATGTACACGGCGATCTGGCCCCAGCTTGCGCCGGTCAGACCATCGTTGAGGAAATTGATTACCGCGTCGAGCATGGAAGGCACCGGATGAGGGACAAGTCAGTGTAAATCAGGGGCTTCCGTACCCACCAGCATGTTGCGAACCACGAATGATAGCAGTTGGTCAAGCCGTGGAAGCTAAGGCGACGTTATTCACGCGCCTGTTGTTTCAGGATGGGGGCGCCATGACAATCAGGCAATGACCACCATCGTTCCGGCCTCACCCAAGACCGTGCTGCAACTGGATCGCCTCAGCCGCCGACGCGCCGGCCGCCAGGCCGTGCGCGAGCTCAGCCTGGCGCTGAGAAGCGGCGAGGTGATGGGCCTGCTGGGCGTCAACGGCGCCGGCAAGTCGACCACCTTGTCGATGATCGCCGGCGCGCTGCGCCCGGACAGCGGCGGCATCCAGCTGAACGGCGAGGATTTCCTCGAATATCCGGAACTCGCCCGCCACCAGATCGGCTGGCTGCCCGAGCGTGCGCCGGTGTGGGCCGAGCTCACGGTGGAAGAGCACCTGGACGCGCACGGACGCTTGCGCGGCATGAACGGCAGCGACCTGCGCGCGGCCCGCAACGCAATCATCGAGCGGCTGGAACTGCAGCCACTGGCCCGGCGCCTGGCCGGCGTGCTGTCGCAAGGCCAGCGCCAGCGGCTGGGGCTGGCCTGCGCGCTGCTGCATCGCCCGGCCCTGCTGGTGCTGGACGAACCGGCCAACGCGCTCGATCCGGTGCAGGTCGCCGCCTTGCGCGCGCTGATCCGCGAGCAGGCCGCCGCCGGCACCGCGGTGATCCTGTCCACCCACCTGCTGGCCGAGGTGACCGCGGTGTGCGATCGCGTGGCGATCCTGCACGAGGGCACGCTGCGCCATGACGGCGCCGTGCTGGTCGACGACCACGCGGCACTGGAACAGACCTTCTTCGGGATTGCGATGAACGGCAGCGACAAGGCGCAGGCTGCATGACCCTGCTTGCGGTGGCACGACTGGAATGGCGCCGGTTGCTGGTGCGCCCGCTGGCCTGGGTGCTGGCGGCGTTGACGCTGGCCTGGCTGGCCTGGAACTTCACCCTGCTGCTGGGCATCTTCCTGGCCGGCCAGATCCAGCGCGCCGCCCAGCCTGACGGCCCCGGCTTCGTCGACCTGGTCGGCGTGCCGCTGCTGGGCCAGCTCGCCCAGTTGGCCTTCCTGGTGGTGCCGCTGCTGGGCATGTCGGTGATCGCCGGCGAACGTCGCAACGGCACCTTGCCGCTGATGTTCGCCGCGGGCGTGCCCGCTTCGCGCATCGTGCTGGGCAAGTACCTGGCCCTGCTCGGCTGGCTGCTGTTGTGGCTGGCACTGACCCTGGCGATGCCGCTGGCGCTGATGCACGCCACCCACTTCGACTGGGGCAAGCTGGCCGCCGCCAGCCTGGGCCTCGCCCTGATGCTGGCCACGCTGGCGGCGATCGCGGTGGCCTGCTCCAGCTTCGCCTCGCATCCGGCGATTGCGGCTGCCGCCGCCCTGGTCATCGCGCTGGCGCTGTGGAGCGTGAACCAGGGCGCGCAACTGGCCGGCATCAACGGTGGCGCGGTCAACTGGCTGGCGATGAGCTCGCACCTGCAGCCGCTGCTGCGCGGACTGGTGTCCAGCGCCGACATCGCGTGGTTCGTGTTGCTGGCCGCGCTGTCGCTGGCGCTGGCGACGCGCCGGCTCGTCGCCGACCGGGAGCGTGGCTGATGCGAAACCTGTTCAGACGTCTGGACGGCTGGCTGTTTGCCGCGCTGCTGGTGCTGGCCTTCGCCGCGCTGGGCTATCTCTCGGCCCGTTACGCGAAGCAGTCCGACTGGACCGCCAACGGCCGCACCAGCCTGTCGGCGGAAAGTCGCGCCGTGCTGGCGCAGCTGCAGGGCCCGGTGGAAATCGTCAGTTACGCGCGGCCCCAGGGCGACCTGCGCCAGACCGTGGCCGGCTTCCTGCAGCGCTACCAGGCGGTGAAGCCCGACCTCACGCTGCGCTTCGTCGACCCGCAACTGGACCCGGCGAAGATGCGCGAGCTGGGCATCACGGTCGACGGCGCGCTGATCCTGCACTACCAGGATCGCGAGCAACGCCTGGACGAGTTGTCCGAGCGCAGCCTCACCAATGCGCTGGAACGGTTGCTGCGCGGCCGCGACCGCATCGTGGCCTTCGTCACCGGCGACGGCGAGCGGCGTGCCGACGGCCAGGGCAATGGCGACCTGGGCACCTTCATCACCCAGCTGGAAAGCCGCGGCATGCGCGCGGTGCCGCTGAACTTCAGCCAGGTCAGCGCCGTGCCCGAGCACACCGACCTGGTGGTGCTGGCCAGTCCGGAAGTGGCGCTGCCGCCGGCGGCGGTGCAGGCGCTGGTCAACTACGTGGCCAACGGCGGCAACCTGCTGTGGCTGGCCGAACCGGCCAACGACGACCTGGGCCTCAGGCCGCTGGCCGCTGCGCTGGGCGTGCGCGTGCTGCCCGGCGTGCTGGTCGATGGTTCGGGCGCCGCGCTGGGCCTGCACGACCCGCGCCTGATCACCCTGGGCGACTACCCGGCGCAGGCGATCACCCGCGGCTTCAGCCTGACCACGCTGTTTCCGCAGGCCTCCGCGCTGGCGCAGCTCGACCAGAGCGGCTGGGCGTTCGCGCCGTTCCTGCGTTCCAGCGCGCAAAGCTGGACCGAGTTCCAGCCGATCGACAACGCGAAGTCGTCCGACATCCGCTTCGATGCCGACGTGGGCGAGCTGAAGGGTCCGCTGGATTTCGGCTTCGCCCTGAGCCGGCTGTCGCCCAGCCCGGACAAGAGCGAGCAGCGCGCGGTGGTGATCGGCGACGGCGACTTCCTGTCCAACACCTACCTGGGCAATGGCGGCAATCGCGCGCTGGGCGAACGCGTGTTCGACTGGCTGCTCGGCGACGACAAGCTGGTCAACCTGCCGCCGCGGGGCGCGCCGGACCGGCTGCTGCAGATCTCGCAGGGCGAGTTGAACGCGCTGAGCTTCGGCTTCCTGATCGCGCTGCCGCTGCTGCTGCTGCTGATCGGCGGCGCCATCGTGTGGCGTCGGCGGCGACGCTGAGCGATGAAGCGCGCGCAGCGTGGCAAGCTGTTCCTGGTGTTGGGCGTGCTGGTCCTGCTCGTCTTGGCCGGTTGGCAACTGCAGCGTGACGCCAGCCGGGAAACCGGCCCGCTGACCACGCTGGACCCGGCGACCATCACGCAGATCAGCCTCACCCTGCCGGGCGCCACCCCGCTGGATTACCGCAAGCACGACGACGGCCACTGGTGGCGCACTGACGGCACGCCCGGCCGCATCGCCAACGACGACCGCCTCGACGATCTCGCCGGCATCGCCGCCGCCCATGTGCTGAGCTGGCGCCCGGCCAGCGATTTCGATCCGGCGAAGATCGGCCTGCAGCCGCCCCGTGCGGTGCTGGTGCTGGATGGCGAAAAGCTCGAGTTCGGTGAAAGCTCGGTCACCGGACCGCAGCATTACGTGCGCGTGGGCGATCGGGTGGCCTTGGTGTCGTCGCGCTACATGCCGCGATCGCCGGCCATCGCCGTGACCGAGCTGCACTGAGAGGTTGTGAGCTTCAACCTCTCAGGCCGGCCACGGATGGCCGGGCGCGAATCAATCATGTAAATGACTGATTCATGTGAGCACGTCCGGGCGTGCACCGGACGTGCGATAGAGGTAAACCACAGGAAGTGGTTTTCTTCACAAACTCTGAGCCACCGGATCGAACGTGCCCGAACTGCCCGAAGTCGAAACCACCCGTCGCGGCATCGCACCGTACCTGATCGGCCGGCGCGTGACCGGGGTGACCCTGCGTCGTCCCGACCTGCGCTGGCCGATTCCGCCGGAGATCAGCGCCGTGCTGCCCGGCCAGCGCATCGACGCGGTGGAACGCCGGGCGAAATACCTGCTGCTGCACACCGCAGCCGGCAGCGCGCTGCTGCACCTGGGCATGACCGGCGTGCTGCGCGTGCTGCCACCGGACGCGCCCATCGGCAAGCACGATCACGTGGACATCGCGCTGGAACGCACGACGGCACAGGCGCCGCGCATCCTGCGCTTCACCGACCCGCGCCGCTTCGGCTGCCTGCTGTGGCAGGCGCCCGGCGAGACCCACGAACTGCTGGCGAAGCTGGGGCCGGAACCGTTGACCGACGCGTTCGACGGCGACCTGATGTGGCACCTGTCGCGCGGACGCACGGCAGCGGTGAAGCTGTTCCTGATGGACAACGCCGTCGTGGTGGGCGTGGGCAACATCTACGCCAGCGAGGCGCTGTTCTACGCCGGCATCGATCCTCGGCTCGCCGCGGGCAAGGTCTCACGGGCACGCTACGCACGACTGGCCGCCGAGTTGAAACGCCTGCTGGCCTGGGCCATCGAACGCGGCGGCACCACCTTGCGCGACTTCATTAGCCCCGACGGCGCACCCGGCTATTTCTTCCGCGAGCTGATGGTCTATGGCCGCGCCGGCGAACCCTGCCGGGTGTGCAACACGCCGATCCGCCAGGTCACCCTGGGCCAGCGCTCGACGTTCTGGTGCCCGCACTGCCAGCGCTGAAGCAGGCCGGTACCCGTCCGCCCATTGTTTCTTTATGGAAACAGACTAACCACGAGCCGCCGGCTAGCCAGGCCGATTTTCGGGCCTAACATGTTCGCCATGGATCGCGAAACGCAGCGATGAAGGCGACAAAGCGGAACTATTCCGTGGCCACAAGGGACAACACGGCCATCCGGCACTGTTTCCGTAACAAGCCTTCTCCAATCCGCGATTCCCATGCATTGACCCCATTGCCCGAGGAATCCCCATGAACAGCACCCTGATCGAATCGCTCAAGCAGCGCCGCACCCAGTACGCGCTGGGCAAGAACGTGTCGCTGGACAAGGACGCGCTGACCCAGCGCATCAAGGAAGCCATCCGGCATACGCCGTCGTCGTTCAATTCGCAGAGTTCGCGCGCCGTGATCCTGTTCGGCGAGCAGAGCGAGAAGTTCTGGGCGCTGACCAAGGCCGAGCTGAGCAAGATCGTGCCGGCCGACGCCTTCGCCCCCACCGCCGCCAAGCTCGACAGCTTCGCCGCCGGCGTCGGCACGGTGCTGTTCTATGAGGACCAGTCGGTGGTGAAGGGTCTGCAGGAGCAGTTCGCCCTGTATGCGGACAACTTCCCGGTGTGGTCCGAGCAGGCCGGTGGCATGGCCCAGTTCGCCGTGTGGCTGGCGCTGACCGAGGCCGGCGTGGGCGCCAGCCTGCAGCACTACAACCCGGTGGCGGACGAGGCGACTCGCCAGGAATGGAGCGTGCCGGCGACGTGGAAACTGCGCGCGCAGATGCCGTTCGGTTCGCACGAAGGCAGCTTCGGCGAGAAGGCCTTCATGGACGACAGCCAGCGTTTCATCGTCAAGGGCTGAGAGGTTGTGAGCTGGCTCGGCCACGGATGGCCGGTCGCGGATCGGTCACGCGAGCGAATGATTCGCAGTCTCTCATCCGTCGGACTGGCGAAAAAAAGGGCGACACTTCGGTGTCGCCCTTTGTCGTTGCGGCCGTGGCGGCGCTTACTGCGGCCAGTGGAACGCGATGTGGGTGTTGTTGAAATCCGGATCGTCGAGGCTGCCGCCGGGTTGCGCGACCAGGCCTTCGGCCAGGCCGTCGACCTCCAGTTCCTGGCCGGCGGCGAAGTTCGCGCCCAGCGACAACAGTTCCACCAGTCGTTCGCACAGCACGCCGGCGCGATCGATGTCGCCCTCGGGCACGTTGTGCAGGCTGAGGTCGGGACGGCCGAACTTGCGCATGCCGCGGGTGTGTATCCACGACCGATCGGCTGCTTCCTCGCCGCTGCGCAGGATCAGCACGTGGTTGCGCGGCGGCGCGCCATCCTTCACCAGGTAGTGGCGGCGCCAGTGGTCGGCGTCGAACAGGGTGAGGATCTGCGGATCGAGAACCGCCGTGCCGCCCACGTCGAGCATGCCGGCCAGCACGCCCAGCGTGTCGCGCAGGTAATCCAGGGTGTCCGCGTCCTTGAGCACGCCGCGCACCACCAGCACCTCGGGCGCGATGCGTGCGTTCTCGTACGCCGCCGGCGTGTCTTCCCTGATCAGCTGGCCCAGTGCGCCATTCAGCGGATAGCCTTCCCACTGCCGCAGCACCGCGTTCTGGAAACGCTGGATCTCGACACCTTCGGGCAGGCCCGGGCTGCCGTAGCGGGGCGACGGGATCAGCAACTCGGGCTCGAACTTGCCGAACACGTAGAACTGCAGCACGGCCTCTTCTTCGCCAGGCTGCCAGTACGGCCGCGGCCAGCTGACGGCGGGGGTGACTTCGCTCATGCAGATTCCTTGTTGGTCCGTTTCATTCGCGCTCGCCCAGCGGCAGCACGGTCTGCTGCAACTCGATGCGGCCGTCGCCCGCGCTGATCTTCTTGAACTCGGCGCGGCTTACCGAGACATAGCGGTCGTTGCCGCCGATCTCAACCTGCGGGCCGTCGGTGACGGCACGGCCGTGCTCATCCACGCGCACCACCATGGTCGCCTTGCGGCCGGTGTGGCAGATCGTCTTGATCTCTTCCAGGTTGTCGGCCCAGGCCAGCAGGTAGCGGCTGCCCTCGAACAGCTCGCCGCGGAAATCGGTGCGCAGGCCGTAGGCCAGCACCGGGATGTTCAGCCGGTCGACCACGTCGCTGATCTGCCACACCTGCGCCTTGCTGAGGAACTGCGCCTCGTCGACGAACACGCAGTTCAGCGCACCTCGCGCGGCGATGTCCGCCTCGACCAGGGCGAACAGGTCCTCGTCATTGCTGAAACGACGCGCGTTCGCCTTCAGGCCGATGCGGGAGGCGACCACGCCCTCGCCGAAACGGTTGTCCAGCGCCGGCGTGAGGATCAGCGTGCGCATGCCGCGCTCGTGATAGTTGTAGGCGCTCTGCAGCAGCGTGGTGGTCTTGCCGGCGTTCATCGCCGAGTAATAGAAATAGAGCTTGGCCATGGGTGCCGGGATTGGAGAATGGGAACGGGGAACAGGGAACGGCAGGAGCAGCGCCGAGGCCAGACCACGCCGCCCAGTTTCTCACAGACGCCGGACTGCCAGAGCCGCCGTCCGACCGTTCCCCGTTCCCCGTTCCCCGTTCCCCGTTCCCTAATCCCGATCCAAAGGCGTATTGCCACCCGTGAACCGCAAGCGCGCCTGCGCCAGCCGATACCTGTGCTCGTCACGCCAGCGGCGCCAGTCGCGCAGCCCGCAGATCGCGTAGACCAGCTTGAACAGCTGCAGGCGCCGCAGCACCTTCGGCGTGTCGAACAGGTCGCCGGCCAGCATCGAGATCACGCCCTGCTCCAGCTGCCAGGTGTTGCGGGGCTGGCGGAACATCTGCTGCATCACCGGGCCGTTGAAGCGGTAGATGAAGAACGAGAAGCGGGCCATGCCGGCGCGCTGGCGCTTTTCCAGCTTGCGCAGCAGCGACAGCTCGCGCGACGGCTGGCGCAACGCCTGGTCAACCACCTCCACCGCCTGCTCGGCGCCGCTCATCGCCAGGTACACGCCGGAGGAAAACACCGGGTCGAGGAAGGCGAACGCGTCGCCGACCAGGATCCAGCCCGGCCCGCCCATGCAGGTGGAGTCGTAGGAGTAGTTGCCGGTGACGCGCACCTGGTTGTCGACCAGCTCGGCATGCTGCAGGCGCGCCCACAGCGCCGGGCTGAGCTTCAAGGTATCGAGCAGGAAGTCGACGCTGCGGCCCTTGCGCTGCTTCAGATACTCCGGCCGGCACACCGCGCCCACGCTCATCACGCCATCGGGCAGCGGGATCATCCACATCCAGCCGTAGCCGAAGCTGTAGATGCTGATGTTGCCCGCGTCTTCGCCGGCGCGCGTTTCGGCGCCGCGGAAGTGGCCGAAGATCGCCGCGCTCTGGTGCTGGTCGTTCTTGCGGCGCAGCTTCTTCTTCGAAGACAGCAAGGCATCGCGACCGCTGGCGTCGACCACGTAGCGGGCCTGGATCGCGTAGTTGTCGCCCTGGTCGGTCTGCACGTCCAGCCAGCTCTCGCGGGCGCCGCGCTGCTCGACCTGCACCACCTCGTGGCCCTCGCGCGCATCGGCGCCGGATTCGCGGGCGTGGTCGTAGAGCATCTTGTCGAAATCCTGCCGCCACACCTGGTACGCATGTGGCGGGCTCTGCCCGATCGCGCGGGCGAACGCGTAGGTGTTGTAGCCGCGTTCGTTGTCCGCCTCGAAATCGGCGCCGGGCTTGAACACGCCCATCGCGCGCACCTTGTGCAGCACGCCGAGGCGCTCGAACACCGGCAGGTTCATCGGCAGCAGCGACTCGCCGATATGGAAACGCGGGTGATGCGCCTTTTCCAGCGCGATCACCTTGTAGCCCTTGCGCGCCAGCAGCGTCGCCGCGGTGCTGCCGCCCGGGCCGCCACCGATCACCACCACGTCGCACTGTTCCACCTGCTGCTCTGCCTGCTGCTCCGCCATGCCTCTCCCCAGCGACTGTCGTGGGCGGATTATGGCCGAAGCGCGGCGGCGCGCCAGCGAGGCTCTGCTAACATCGGCCTCCGCATCACGCACTGTTCCGATCCATGCTCAACCCCCAACAACAGGCCGCCGTCGAACACTGCGAGGGGCCGCTGCTCGTGCTGGCCGGCGCCGGTTCCGGCAAGACCAGCGTGATCACCCAGAAGATCGCGTACCTGATCCAGCGCCGCAAGCTCAGTGCGCACAAGATCGCCGCCATCACCTTCACCAACAAGGCCGCGAAGGAGATGCGCGAGCGCGTGGCGAAGCTGGTCAGCAGCGAGGACGCCGCCGCGCTCACCGTGAGCACCTTCCACGCGCTGGGCCTGAAATTCCTGCAGATCGAGCACGCGCGCGCCGGCCTGCGCCGCGGCTTCTCGGTGCTGGACGCAGACGACAGCGGCGGCATCGTCAAGGAGCTGGCGCCCAAGGGCGTGAAGAACGACGTGCTGTTCGGCATCCGCAACCTGCTCAGCCGCGCCAAGAATGGCGGCCTGTCGCCGGAGGAAGCGCTGGCCGCCGCGCGCAGCCCGCGCGAGATCGAGGCCGCCACCATCTACGACCTGTACCAGCAGCGCCTGAGCGCATTCAACGCAGTGGATTTCGACGACCTGATCCGGCTGCCGCTGCGCATCATGGAGTCCGACGCCGAATGCCGCGAGGCGTGGCGCGAACGTTTCCGCTACCTGCTGGTGGACGAATACCAGGACACCAATGACGCGCAGTACCGCCTGCTGAAGGCGCTGACCGGCGAGCGCGGCGGGATCACCTGCGTGGGCGACGACGACCAGTCGATCTACGCCTGGCGCGGCGCCAACCCGGAGAACATCGACCAGCTCGGCCGCGACTGGCCCAACCTGCGCGTGATCAAGCTGGAGCAGAACTACCGCTGCGGCAAGCGCATCCTGCGCACGGCCAACAAGCTGATCGCCAACAACCCGCACCTGCACGAAAAGAAGCTGTGGAGCGAGCACCCCGAAGGCGCGCCGATCCGCGTGCTGGAATGCAAGGAAGCCGAACACGAGGCCGAGCGCGTGGCCGCGATCGCCACCACCCTGGCCGAGAAACACAAGGCGCGCTGGGACGACATGGCGATCCTGTACCGGGGCAACTTCCAGGCGCGGCCGCTGGAAAAGGCACTGCGCCTGGCGCGGATTCCCTACCACCTCACCGGCGCGCTGAGTTTCCTCGACCGCGCCGAGGTGAAGGACATCCTGTGCTACCTGCGCCTGCTGACCAATCCCAGCGACGACGCCGCCTTCCTGCGCGTGGTGAACGTGCCCAAACGCGAGATCGGCGCGACCACGCTGGAGAAGCTGGGCCAGCTTGCGCAGTCGCGCCACTCGTCCCTGCTCGACGCCACCCGCAGCGACGGCGTGCTGCGCCAGCTCACCCCGCGCCCGGCCGCGGCGCTGGCCTCGTTCGCCAACCTGCTGGACGAACTGCGCAGCGCCTCGCTGCACGAGAACGCCGCCGACCTGGTCGAGCTGATCCTGAAGCGCACCGGCTACGCCGCGCAGATCATCGCCGGCACGCCCGACGCCAGCGCGCGCGATCGCAAGCTGGGCAACCTGCAGGAACTGGCCGGCTGGTTCCGCGCGATGCAGAAAGGCGGCAACACGGCGGGCGACCTCGCCTCGCAACTGGCCCTGCTCAGCCACGCCGATCGCGACGAGCCGGGCAACGCGGTGCGCATGATGACGATGCACGCGGCCAAGGGCCTGGAGTTCCGCTTCGTCTTCATCGTCGGCTGCGAAGACGGCACCCTGCCGCACGAGGGCGCGATCGACGAAGGCCGCGTCGAGGAAGAGCGCCGGCTGATGTACGTGGGCATCACCCGCGCCAAGGAGCTGCTGACGCTGTCGTGGTGCGCACAGACCAAACGCTACGGCGAGGTCCACCGCAACCAGCCCAGCCGCTTCCTGCACGAACTGCCGCAGGAGGACCTGCACTGGCAGGGCAAGGACCCCGAAGCGGACAAGGAAGTGACCCGCGAAACCGCCGAGTCGCACATGGCGCGGATCAAGGCGATGCTGGCCGGCGGGTGAGTCGGGATCCGGGATTCACCCCGGCATCGCCCGCGGTTACAGCAGGTTCTCCGCTTCCAGCTCGCTCTTCAGGTAGGCGTAGTAGATCGGCGCGGCGATCACTCCGGGCAGGCCGAACGCGGCTTCCATCAGCAGCATGGCCACCAGCAGCTCCCAGGCGCGGGCGCGGATCTGCGTGCCCACGATGCGCGCGTTGAGGAAGTATTCCAGCTTGTGGATCAGGATCAGGAACACCAGCGCGGCGATGCCCACGCCCAGCGACACGGACAGTCCCGCCACCGCGATCGCGGTGTTGGAGATCAGGTTGCCCAGCACCGGCAGCAGGCCGACCACGAAGGTCACCACCACCAGGGTCTTGGCCAGCGGCACGTGGATGCCCATCAACGGCAGCACGCCGAGCAGGAAGATCGCGGTGAACACGGTGTTGATCAGCGAGATCTTGATCTGGGCGAACACGATGTTGTGGAAGGCCTCGGCCAGGCGCTGGCAACGCTGGCTCAGCGCGGCGGACAACGGCCCCATCTGATGCGCGGGACGGGTGCGGCTGAGCGCCACGATCGCGCCTAGCACCAGGCCGATGATGATGTGGACGAACACCCGCACCGCGCCCTTGCCGGCCAGTTGCAGGGTCGCCGCATGCTTGCGCGCCAGCTCGATCGCGCCCACGCGCAGGTCGTCCACGCTGTCGGGCAGGTTGTTCACCAGCAGCGGCGGCAGCTGCGCGCGGGCCTTTTCCACCAGCGGCATCAGCTGCTGCTGCCACAACAGCTGCGGGTTGCCGATCTCGTTGTGGAACAGGCTGATCGCACCCAGGATCAGCAGGATCAGCAGGCCCACCACCACCGCGCCCAGCACCGCCACCACCACCACGCGGGCGCGATCGCCAGAGATGCGCCGGCCCAGCAGCGGCACCATCGCCTGGACCAGTTCGAACACCAGCAGGCCGGCCAGCAGCGCCGGCAGCAAGTGGATTTCGATGACCAGCAGCAGGGCCGCCGCGGTCAGCAGGTAGCTCGCGTAACGGATGGCCGGCGAAGGCGCGCGCGAGGCGGGCAGGGAAGAATCCATGCGGATGAAGTCGTGGCGGTGGGGACGCCAGTCTGTCAGCAGGCCGCCGCCGCGGCCAGCCCCGCCATGCGACTGTCGTAGACTCCGTTCATGCTGTCCTACCGCACCAGCTCCAGTTCGTCTTGCCAAGGATTCCCCATGTCACTGCGTCTTCCCTCGACCCTGCTCGCGTTCGCCCTGCTGGCCGGTTGCGCCGCCGCGCCCACGCAGCACGCGGCCGTCACGCCGCCTGCAGCGCCGGTGCCTGTCGCCACGGCGACGGTCGCCGCCAACGACAACCTCAATGCGGTGGCGTGGAGCCAGCACGCGATCGAACATGACCTGATCTACCTGCAGACTTACCGCGACGCACAGTCGCGCCTGCTGGCCGCGCTGCATGACCGCCACTGGGATGCGCTGGGCCGCAACGATCGCATCACGCCGCTGAAGGGCCTCAAGCCCGCCGTGATCCTGGACATCGACGAAACCGTGCTGGACAACTCGCCGTCTGCCGCCCGCATGATCCAGGGCAACCGCGAATACAACGAGGCCGAATGGGCCGCCTGGTGCCGCGAGGCCATCGCCCGCGCCCTGCCCGGCGCCGTCGAGTTCACCCAGTTTGCGGCGAAGCACGGGATCGCGGTGATCTACATCTCCAACCGCGCGAAGGACCTGGACCAGGTCACCCTGGCCAACCTGCGCAAGGCCGGCCTGCCGGTTGCCGGCCCGGAATCGTTCCTGGGCCTGGGCACCGTGGTCGAGGGCTGCGAACAGGCCGGCTCGGAGAAGGGTTGCCGCCGCCAGCTGGTGGCCCGGCACTATCGCGTGCTGATGCAGTTCGGCGACCAGATCGGCGACTTCGTCGACGTGCCGCTGAACACGCTCGACGGCCGGCGCAAGGCGGTGGCCGACTACCTGCCGTGGATCGGCACGCGCTGGTTCGTGCTGCCCAACCCCACCTACGGCTCGTGGGAACCGGCGCTGTTCGGCAACGACTGGTCCGCTTCGCCCGAACAGCGTCGCCAGAAGAAGATCGAAGCCTTGCGCACGCATTGAATTTCATTTTTAAATCAATAACTTGTAGAACAAAAGAAAAGTGTTGCCTCAGCTTTGACGAATCGTTAATATCTCGCTGCCGACACCTGCTGACCGAAGTGCTTTGCAGGCAAGGCCATTTCCCTTCCGGCTCTGCCGGATTTCCCCGCGAGGCCAGCGCCCGCGGGGTTTTCTTTTGGCGGCTTCGCAAAAACCTGCAGCCGCGCTTGTCTCGACCTTGTCACGGCCCTTACCCTGCGCGCCTACCCGTCAGGCGGCGCATCCGCGCCCGCTCCCCACGCGAGAACCGATTCGATGCGCCTGCCCGTCCTGCGTCACGCCCTGCTGCCCCTCATCGCCACCCTGCTGCTGGCCAGCTGCCACGGCAGGGACGAGCCGGCACAGGCCGGCGGCAGCACGCCGGAAGCGGCACTGCAGTCGTCGGTGGACCTGCTCCGCAGCGGTGACATCAACGGGCTGTGGAGGCACCTGCTGCCGCCGGCCGACTACGCCAACATGCGCGCGGACTGGACCCTGCAACAGCGCCACGCCCAGCCGGACAGCGCCGCGCAGCGCGCCCGCTTCAGCGAAACCCTGCGCAAGCTGACGGCCCCGGACGCGGAGAACACGCTGTATGCGGAGCTGCAGCCGAAACTTACGCAGATGCAGCAGCAGTACCAGGACCAGCTGCCGGTGCTGATCAGCGTGGGCGAGGCGCTCCTGAAGCGTTCCATCGCGCGGAGCCCGAGCCTGGGCGAGACGCAGAAAGCCCAGCTCGGCAGCGTGCTGGACACCTTGCTGCCGTGGGCGCAGCAGGCCCCGTGGTTCGACGCGGCCCATGCGAAGCAGGCGATCGGCGTGGCCGTGGCCACCGCGCGCAAGCTGGACATCAAGGATGCCGACCAGCTGCGCAGCCTGGATTTCGACGCCACCATGACCAGGTACGCGACTGGCTACGCGGGCGCCAAGCAGCTGCTGGCGATCTACGGCCTGTCGATCGATCAGACGCTGGACTCGGTCCGCCTCACCCCGCTGACGAACGGCAACGGCCACGCCGTGGTGAAGATCGACTACACCCTGCTCGGCAAGCCGCTGTCCGCCGAAGCGAAAATGGTCGAGGAAAACGGTCGCTGGTACAACGAGGAACTGCTCGAGAATGCCCGCCGCTCGCACGCCCGGCTGCAGCAGCAAGTGGCCCTGGCCGGCACGGTCGCCGCCGCGGCCAGCCCCGTAACGAAAGACTGATCCGCCCAACCGTTAGAATAGGCGGATGCCCATGATCACGACCGCGGACGCTCCTGCCCGCCAACCCGCTCCCTGGTGGTTCAACCTCGCCGGCCAGCTGCTGCAGCCCTGGGTGCGCATCCGCCGCGATCCGGCCGAACCGGCGACCCTGCTGCAGGCCGGCGTGCCGGTCTGCTACGTGATCGAGCGTGACGGCTTTTCCGACGCCCTGATCCTGCAGCGCGCCTGCCGCGAGGCCGGCCTGCCCAGCCCGATGCAGGCACTGTCCGGCACCCGCCGGCGCCGCTCGGTGTTCGCGCTGACCCGCCGCGACGGCTGGCTCTTCGGACGCAACCGCAAGCGCGCCGCCAGCGAGCCGCTGCGCCAGCTGGTGCATTCGCTGGAAGGCCGGCCCGAACTCGACGTGCAGATCGTGCCGGTGTCGATCTACGTCGGCCGCGCGCCCAGCCGCGACAGCGGCTGGTTCCGCGTGCTGTTCTCGGAAAACTGGGTGATGGTGGGCCGCTTCGGACGCCTGCTTGCGCTGCTGCTGAACGGACGCGACACCGTGGTGCACTTCTCCGCGCCGGTATCGCTGCGGCAGATGCTGGACGAGTCCGGCACGATCGCGCCGGAGCGTTTCGCGCGCAAGGTCGCCCGGGTGCTGCGCACCCATTTCCATCGCATCCGTGCGGCGGTGATCGGCCCCGACCTGTCGCACAAGCGCACCGTGGTCGACGCGGTGCTGAACGCCGAACCGGTGCGCGCGGCGATCGCCGCTGCCGCCGCCAAGGAAAAGATCAGCCACGCCAAGGCCTGGCGCAAGGCGCACAAGCTGCTGCTGGAAATCGCCGCCGACTATTCGCATCCGGTGGTGCGCTCGGCCTCGTTCCTGCTCAGCAACTTCTGGAACAAGCTGTACGACGGCATCGCGATGCACCACTTCGACAAGGCCCGCGCCGCCGCGCCCGGCCACGAAGTGATCTACGTGCCCTGCCACCGCAGCCACGCCGACTACCTGCTGATGAGCTACCAGCTGCACGTGTCCGGCGTGGTGGTGCCGCACATCGCGGCCGGCGTGAACCTCAACCTGCCGGTGATCGGGCCGATCCTGCGCCGCGGCGGCGCGTTCTTCCTGCGCCGCAGCTTCAAGGGCAACGCGCTGTATTCGGTGGTGTTCAACGAGTACGTGGCGCAGCTGATCGATCGCGGCGTGCCGATGGAATACTTCATCGAGGGCGGTCGCTCGCGCACCGGCCGCCTGCTGGCGCCGCGCGCCGGCATGCTGGTGATGACGGTGCGCGCGTTCCTGCGCGCGCCGCGCCGGCCGGTGCTGTTCCAGCCGGTCTACATCGGCTATGAAAAGTTGATGGAGGGCAAGTCCTACGCCGGCGAACTGAGCGGCCAGGCAAAGGAGAAGGAGTCGCTGATCGGCCTGCTGCGCGGCCTCAAGGTGCTGCGCCAGCGCTATGGCCATGTAGCGCTGAACTTCGGCGAGCCGATCGAACTGACCCCGTTGCTCGACGCCGCCAGCAGCGACTGGCGCGCCGCCGGCGCCGATCCCGACGTCAAGCCCGAATGGCTGAACAGCGTCACCGACCGGCTGGCCGAACAGATCCAGATCAACATCAACCGCGCCGCCGACGTCAACCCGATCAACCTGCTGGCGCTGGCCCTTCTGGCCACGCCCAAGCACGCGATGGCCGAGGCCGACCTGCTGACCCAGCTGGAACTGGGCAAGGCGATGCTGGAAGAACTGCCGTACTCGGACCGGGTCACGCTGACGCCGATGAATCCGGCCGCGATCATCGCCTACGGCGAACAGATGGGCTGGATCCAGCGCGTGCAGCATCCGCTGGGCGACGTGCTGACGGTGAGCGCCGAACAGGCGGTGCTGCTCAGCTACTTCCGCAACAACGTGCTGCATCTCAATGCCACCGCGGCGTGGGTGGCCTGCTGCTTCCTCAACAACCGCCGCATGTCGCGCGCCTCGGTGCTGCGGCTGGGCCAGATCATCTACCCGTTCATCCAGGGCGAGCTGTTCCTGCCGTGGGACGCGGACGGCTTCGTGGCACAGCTGGAAGCGACCATCGACTTCTTCGTGCGCCGCGGCCTGCTTGAGTCCACCAACGACGGCCGCAGCCTCGAACGCAGCCCGGGCCAGGACGACGGCGCGTTCCAGCTCAAGGTGATCGCCCGCAGCCTGATCCAGGCGTTCGAGCGCTACTACATCACCATCGCCGCACTGGCCAAGAACGGTCCGCACACGATGAGCGGCGGCGAACTGGAAAGCGCCTGCACGCTGACCGCGCAGCGGCTGTCCCTGCTCAACGAACTGAGCGCGCCGGAGTTCTTCGACAAGGCGCTGTTCCGCGGCTTCATCCAGAAGCTGCGCGAGCGGCGCATCGTGTGGACCGATGCCGACGGCAAGCTCGATTACGACAGCGCGCTGGAAGGCATGGTGCGCGATGCGCGGGTGATCCTGTCGCGCGAAGTGCGCCATTCGATCCTGAAGATCACCCCCGGCGGCGAGCGCGAAACGGCCACTGACGAACCGCTCGCTGCCGTGCCCGCGCCGGCCATGGCGCTGCCCGACGACGCCTCCGCCGCCGATCTGCACCAGCGCCACGTCGACGCCGAGCAGCACGAACACGAACGACGCAGCGGCGACGATCGTCGCGGCCCCACTCCCGACGCCTGACGACGGCGTTCCTGTAGCATTGCCGGCCATGAACGAACAGCCCAAGACCACGCCCGAATCGACCACCCACTTCGGCTTCCGCGACGTGCCCGTGGGCGACAAGCAGAAGCTGGTCGGCCAGGTGTTCACCTCGGTCGCACGCAGCTACGACCTGATGAACGACCTGATGTCGTTCGGCACGCACCGGCTGTGGAAGCGCCACTTCGTGGCCACCAGCGGCGTGCGCCGGGGCGACCGGGTGCTCGACCTGGCCGGCGGCACCGGCGACATCGCCGCGCTCCTCAAGCCGGTCGTGGGCGACCAGGGCGACATCGTGGTGGGCGACATCAACGCGGCCATGCTCGGCGTCGGCCGCGACCGCATGACCGACCGCGGCCTGGTTTCCGGCCTGCGCTGGGCCCAGCTCAACGCCGAGGCGCTGCCGTTCCCCGACAACAGCTTCGACGCGGTGACCATGGCCTTCGGCCTGCGCAACGTCACCGACAAGGACAAGGCGCTGGCCGACATCTGCCGCGTGCTGAAACCCGGCGGCCGCGCCCTGGTGCTGGAATTTTCGAAGGTGCAGAGCGAGCTGTTCGGCAAGCTCTACGACTTCCACTCGTTCAGGATCCTGCCGAAGCTCGGCCAGCTGTTCGCCGGCGACGCCGACAGCTACCAGTACCTGGCCGAGTCGATCCGCAAGCATCCCGACCAGGCAACCCTGAAAGGCATGATGGAGCGCGCCGGCTTCGGCCGCGTCGAGGTGCGCAACCTCACCAACGGCGTCGTGGCGATCCACCGCGCATACAAGTTCTGAGCCAGATATCGACCGTACCGTCCCCAGGGCCGTCGCCGCATGAGCAGCAACAACCACCAGCTGGAACGCCTGGTCTTCTTCTCCGACGCGGTGTTCGCGATCGCGATCACCCTGCTGGTGATCGAAATCCATGTACCGCGACTGGGCCTGGCCAGCGATCGGGTTTTCCTCGCGGAACTCACCACGCTGGGACCAAGCATCTTCGGCTTCGTGCTCAGCTTTCTGGTGATCGGTGCCTTGTGGGCGGCACACCACCGCGTATTCGGCATGATCTGTGGCTACAGCCCCGGCGTCATGCTTCCCAATCTGCTGATGCTGCTGGTGATCGCGTTCATGCCGTTCGCCACCGCGCTGATGAGTTCGAACCCGCTGTCGCGCGTGCCGGAAATGTTCTATTCCGCCACGCTGTTGCTGGCAGCGCTGCTCCAGCGCTGGCTGTTCGGCCGTGCGCTGCGTTCGGGCTTCCTGCATGACGACATCAGCCCCGTGGACGTGGCCGGGGCATTGGGACGGGCGTGGGGCTTGCCGGTAGCGGCGGCAATGTCGCTGGGGCTGGCATGGTTCTGGGAAGGACAGAACAACTTCGTGCTGCTGACGATTCCCCTGCTGACCCGACTGTTCGCCCGCATCGCCCGCGCCCGTGCGCAGAAGGCCACCCGGCAGGCCGCCGCCAACGTCGCGAAACCGCCGGCCCCGACGGAGCCAGCCGGCGAATCCGCCGGCACCAGCGTGCCCGGCTCGGCGACATAGCGCCTTCCTCGTCGCCTTGCCTTCCAGCCTCGCCGCCCATGCCATTCCGGGCGCATGCGACAGGCCGGAACGCAGACGGTCGCGCCGCTGCGACCTTTCCTCGCTTCAGGGCGTCGCCATGTCCGCGTCGGTCACGCCCTTGCGATTGATCGCCTTCCAGCCGCCCGTCGAGTAGCTTCCGGCCGCCTGTACGTCGAAGGTGTTGCCATTGCCGAGCCAGGCATACAGCACTCGCGAAGCATTGCCCCACATGATGTCGACCACGCCGTTGCCGTCAAAGTCGCCGGTGGCCAGCACGTCGTAAGCCGCATTGACCGTGAAGCTCTTCGCTCCCTTCCTGCTGGCGCCATTCATCGTCCAGTAGGCGAACGTGCCCTGGCTCTGGTTGTACCAGAGCAGGTCGTCCTTGCCGTCGCCGTCGACATCACCGGTGCCTTTCAGCTTCCAGCCACCGGCGTTGTAGGAACCGAAGGCATTGATCGAGAACGTGCTGCCATTGCCCAGCCACACATACATCGTGCGTTGCGCGTTGCCCCACAGGACGTCGACCAGCCCGTCACCGTTGAAATCACCGACGCCCAGAACACGGTAGGCCTTGTTGACGTCGATGCTGCGCGCCGACTTCCTGCCGGGACCGTCCATCAGCCAGTAGGCGAGCGTGCCCTGCACCTGGTTGTGCCAGACCAGATCGTCCTTGCCGTCGCCGTCGACATCGCCGATGCCGGCCAGATACCAGTCATTGCTGTTGTAAGTGCCGAAGCTGCTGGCGACATAGTCGCTCTTGCCGGCATTCCGACCGCCAAGCCAGATGGTCATGCGACGACTGCTGTCGGCCCACAACAAGTCGACGAAGCCGTCGCCATTGAAATCGCCGGTACCAAGCAGCCGCAGCGAGGTGCTGACTGACTGGTTGCGATAGCCATCGTGGACTGCCCCAAGCATCGGCCAATACACCATCCGGCCATCGTTCGGGTTGTGCCAGAGCAGGTCGGAGGTGGTGTCGCCGTCGGCGTTGAATGGCGCGATCCGGTTGTGCCGGAAGCCCCCGATGAGCCAGTCGGTCTGCCGCAGCGCGCGCGCGTTGTCAGCCTGATCCTGCACGCCGCAGGGGAAATTCTGGCAGATCGTCAGCTGCGGGCTGGAGAACACCTGGGTCGAATCCTGCCCCGCGTCCTCGTAGGCCATGATGGTGCCGAAGCCGCCCGAGCCGACCGTCTTCTTGTAACCGTAGGCATACGGATAGGCGCCGGTGCCGTCGGCGTTGTCCACGTCATGGGCCAGGCCCATGTTGTGGCCAAGTTCGTGGGTAAAGGACTTGTCTTCGCAGTAGTAACCGCTCTCGTCGGAACCGTCGCTCACCACCGAAAAGCCATAGCCGGCGGAGAAATCGTAGTAGTCGGTGATCGAGGTTCCGTCGCCGCCACTGAGCCAGCCATTGCCGCAGCTGCCATCCCGTGCGTTGTCGAAATGACGCAACAGCGCGACGAGATCGGCACCGTAGCGGTCGCGCAGCGCATGCAACGGCTCCAGGGCCGTGGTGCCGCCGACCGTGGTCAGGTCGTCCAGTGCCTGCTCGTTGGACGTGGAGGCGGTGTAGTCGACGGGGACCGCGCGCGCCAGCCGCACGCGCATGTCGACCTGGCTGTTTGCATAGGCCTGGTTGGCGTAGCTGATCAGGTAATGGATGCGGGTCAGCACGTTGTCGGTGGAACCCAGCTGCTGGACCATGTCCGGTGTGTAGGCCACCAGCACGTCGACCAGGGTGGTGCCGGTCGGCGGGGAGGTTGGCGGGCTGATCGCCGCCTGCTGTGCCGCCAGACTCATTCCTGCGGTCGCGAACGATGCCTTTCGCGCGTCGCGTGGAGGAATCCGCGCATCGTTGCGGCCCGGTCCCAATGCATGCTGGCGCAGTCGCGACTGCGCCGCCGGCGCCATCAACCAGCTGCCCGTGCGATCCGTGTAGATGCGCAAGGAGGCGCCGGTGGCCTGCGGGATATTGCCGAAACTGGCATGCGCGCCGAAGGTCAGCACCACCGACTGCGGACCATGCTGCGTATCGACACTGCCGATCCAGGTCCAGTCGCCATTGGGAAAGGTTTCATGCCGTACGTAGCGGACATAGCTGCGTCCGCCCGCCGGATTGTCCAGCCACAGGCCACCAGTCTGCATCGCGGCAAGCGCGGCGTTTTCATCAAGCACCACAGGTGTCCTGGCCGGGCTCACCATGGCCGCCCGGGCGGGCGTGGTGTCCAGCCGCAACAGGGGCGGACTCGTTGCATGGGCGGCCGGAAGCACCAGCGCCAGTAATCCAAGATAGCCAAGACGCATCTTGCGAACTCCATTCCTTCGTCAGTGGTGTCACGGGCAGGCTCGTCCGGGCCACCTCGGCGCGATGCGTCGGGCGCTGCACGGGCAGGCGGGATCTTTGCGGGAATATACGCCTCGACAGCCGCGGTTTCCGCTCATGCCGTCGCGAATCCGGAAGCAAATCATCGCAGATGCGGGCATCAGCCGGCAGCGGCCTCAACCGGGACCGGGATCGTCCTGATCCAGATCAGTGGCCTGCCGCGACGCGCGGCGTATGTTGGGCTCCCTTTCCCGACGAGCCCGCCCCATGTCCAGCGACATCATTGCCGAACAGAACACCCACCTTTTCGACGCGCGCGGGGTGGCCCGCCGCTTTCGCCATTCGGCGATCTTCGGCGCGATCGGCGCGCTGCGTTCGGGCGAGACGATGCGCTTCGTCAACGACCACGATCCGATTCCGTTGATCGCCCAGTTGCGCGAACGCCTCGGCGACAACCTCAGCGTGACCTACCGCCAGCGCGACGCGGACGCCGTGGTGATCGATTTCGGCATCACCGGCCTGCCGGTGGAGTGATGCGCTATCCGCCCTTCTTCGACGAGGCGCCGGCGATCACCGTGCGCGATCCGCTGGCGGACCTGCTTGGCGCGGCCGACGACGGCCTGATCGACTACCGCTACATCGACGCCGTGCGGCTGGCCGGCCACTCCTGTCCCACCGTGGCCGGCGCCTGGCTGATGGCGCGTGCCGCGTTGCGCGCGCTCTATCCCGATGGCCCCGCCGAACGCGGCGGCGTCAGCGTGGAAATGGCGGGCGCGGAAGACGAGGGCGTCAACGGCGTGATCGGCCAGGTGTTCACCCTGGTCACCGGCGCCGCCGCAGCCAACGGCTTCCACGGCATTGCCGGCCGCTTCGCCCGGCATTCGCTGTTGCACTTCTCCACGCCTGACGCAGGTGCGGGCCTGCGGGTGCATCGACGCGACAACGGAAAGAGCGTGTCGGTGGCGCTGGATCTCGGCGATGTCCCCGCGCCGGCCAGCCTGCGCCCGCTGCTGGGGGCGGCGCTCGATCCGCAGGCCACGCCGGAACAGCGCGCGGCCTTCGGCCAGGCGTGGCAGGAACGGGTGAAGTGCCTGCTGCTGGAGCATGCCGACGATCCCGCCGTCGTTCGCGTGACGCGGCTGAACTGAGCGCGCGGCGCGCCTCAGCTCGCCGGCGCGCGCAGGTCCTGCCAGACCGTGCCCGACTGCCGCGCCTCGCGCTCGTGTTCCTCGTCGCGCCAGCTCTCCTGCAGCGCGGCGTCATACCAGCGGCGCATGCCGGGCAGCGCCAGCAGCCGTTGCGCATAGTCCGAGGATGGCGCGCCAAGCTGCAGGCCGTAGCTCTGGATGCGGAAGGCCACCGGCGCGAAGAACGCATCGACGGCACCGAACTTCGCGCCGGCCAGGAACGGCCCGCCAAACCGGGCCAGCCCTTCGCTCCACAATTCATCGATGCGTGCGATGTCGCCCTGCAGCGCCGCCGGCAGCTCGTCGGGCAGGCGGATGCGCAGGCCGCAGTTCATGCCGCACTGGTTGCGCAGGGCCGCGAAGCCCGCGTGCATCTCCGCGGCGGCGCAACGCGCCCAGGCGCGTGCGTCCGGATCGGACGGCCATACGTCCATATGACGTTCGGCCAGGTATTCGGCGATCGCCAGCGAATCCCACACCACGCGCTCACCGTCGTGCAGGCACGGCACCTTGCCGCTGGGCGAGAACGCGCGGAACGCCTGCCAGCTGGCGCCATTGCCCTGGGCAAACGTCACCAGGTGTTCTTCGAACGGAATGCCCAGCTCGCTGAGCAGCAGCCACGGCCGCAACGACCACGACGAATAGTTCTTGTTGGCGATGTGCAGCTGGTACATGTGGCAGTCCTCCCGGGTCAGTCAGTTCTGTTCGCAGGTTTCGATCGGCGGCGCGACCCGCACGGGCCGCCGCCGTGCGTTGGCCAGCACCACGCCGCCGATGGTGACCGCGCCGCCCACCAGGATCAGCGCGTTCGGCACCTCGCGCAGCCACAGCCAGCCGATCAGCAGCGCGATCGGCGGCGACAGGTAGATGAAGCTGCTGACCTGCGAAGCCGAGGCACGGTTCACCGCCATGTTCCAGGCCAGGTAGCCGATGAAGGTGGGCGCGATGCCCAGCCACAGCAGCGCGCCGATGTGCGACCACGACGCGGCCACCAGCGCCTGCGGCAGATGCCAGCCGAACGGCAGCGCGCCGAGCGTGCCGGCGAACATCGCGAACGCGGTGACGCCGACCATGCTGCTGCGGGCGAACAGCGCCTTCTGGCCCACGAAGAAGATCGCCGAGACGGCGACGCACACCAGCACCAGCAAGGCGTGCGGGTCCACCTCCACCCGCTGCCCACTGGCCAGCACCACCAGCACCGTGCCGAGCAGGGCCAGCGCCAGGCCGATCCAGGTGCGCAGGGTCAGGCGCTCGCCGATCCAGAACGCCGACACCGCCGCGGTGGCCGCGGGCACCAGCGAGATCAGGATCGAGGCGGTGCCGCTGGCGATCCGCGTCTCGGCGTAGTTCAGGCACAGGTGATAGACGGTGAGGCCGAGCACGCCGAGCAACGCCAGTTGCGGCCAGTCACGCGGCGCCGGCAGGGGCACCCGCTTCACCCACAGCAGGACGGCGAAACACAGCGAGCCGGTCAGCAGCCGCGCAAAGGCCACCTCGCCCGGGGTGAACGAGGGCAACGCATAGGCGATCGCGGCATACGCCGACGACCAGGTGAGCAGGGCGATCGCGATGGCCAGCAGCGCGCGGCCATCGAGGCGGTCAACGGTACCCATGGGGACGCATTCCTGAAACGGGGAAGTGCGCATCCTAGTCTTGCCGGTCGCGCCGAGGAATAATGCACCGAAGCGTTTTCACGCTGTTTCGCCAGCGATCGAATTCATCGATACCTGATCCTGCCTTGGAATCGAAAGTCATGGAATCAAAGCCCGAACTGGACGCGAAGGACTGGCAGCTGCTCGAAGCGCTGCAGCAGGATGCGCGCCTGGGTTACGCCGAGCTGGGCCGCAAGGTGCGGCTGTCCGCACCGGCGGTCGCCGAGCGGGTGAAGCGGCTGGAGGAGGCCGGCGTGATCAGCGGCTACCGCGCCACGGTGAACCCCCGGCGGCTGGGCTACGGCATCAGCGCGATGATCCGCCTGCGTTGCGACGGCGTCACCTGCGCGCGCATCGGCGCACTGGTGGAGGACATCCCCGAGGTGCTTGAGTGTCGCCGCCTGGCCGGCGAGGATTCCGCCCTGCTGCACGTGGTGGCGATGTCGATCGGCCACCTGGAATCGGTGCTCGACCGCTTGCTCAAGACCGGCGCCAGCAACAGCACCACCACCCTGATCGTGCTGCAGACGCCGCACGAACACCGCCCGCTGACCCGCGCGATGTGGAACGCCGCACTCGCCGCGTCACGCGACTGACCCTCTCCCCTGCGACCATCCCATGACCGACAAGCCCACCACCCCGCCCCCTTCGACCACCACCGACGCGCCCACCGATCCGCAACGCCGCCGCCTGCTCGGCGGCCTCGCGATGGCCGGTGCCGCGCTCGGCGTGAGCGGCTGCCAGCCGTTCGGCGAGCGCCGCGCAGCCACGGCGCCGGGCGCAGGCGACGCGGCACTCGATGCGCAGCTGCGCCAGCACATCCATCACGTGGTGGTGCTGTACGCCGAGAACCGCAGCTTCAACAACCTGTTCGCGAACTTCCCCGGGCTGGCGCAACCGCTGCAGGCGCTCGACTCGCCCGCCTACCGCCAGCGCGATCGCGATGGTCGATTGCTCGACGAATTGCCGCCGGTATGGGGTGGCCTGGCGCCACACGCGCAGACCGTCGACGGCCGCCACTACCAGATCGGGGAAGACGCGATCCGCGGCCTGCCCAACCGCCCGTTCGTCCTGCGCACGCCCGAGGGCGACGCACTGCCGCACGGCGTGATCACCCGCGACCTGGTGCACCGCTTCTACGAGAACCAGCTGCAGATCAACGGCGGCAGGAACGACGGCTTCGTGGCCTGGGGCAACACCGGCGCGATGACGATGGGCCACTACGGCGACGGCGCGGCCAACCTGCGGCTGTGGAAGCTCGCCGAACAATTCACCCTGTGCGACAACTTCTTCATGGGCGCGTTCGGCGGTTCCTTCCTCAACCATCAATACCTGGCCGCCGCGCAGCCGCCGTATTTCCCGCACGCCGACCGGCACCCGGCGAAAATCCAGATCGCCACCGTCGAAGGCGACGACCCGACCGGCCTCCAGCGCGTGATGGCCGAGGATTCCCCTGCCAGCGCGATGCAGGGTCGGCCGGAGTTCGCCTCGCGCGATGCACTGACGCCGGACTTCTGGGCGGTCAACACGATGGGGCCGGCCTACGCGCCCGCCTTCAGCCACGACAAGCGCGACCCGCGCTTCGCCGATCCGGACAGCCACAACACCTTGCCACCGCAGGTGCACGCCAGTATCGGCGATGCGCTGTCCGACGCCGGCGTCGACTGGGCCTGGTACGCCGGCGGCTGGCAGCTGGCGCTGGACGGCCATGGCGACGGCGACCACAAGGCGTTCCCGGAAATACCGAACTTCCAGATCCACCACCAGCCGCTCAACTACTTCCGCAGCTTCGCGCCGGGCACGCCGGCACGCGCGCAGCACCTGCGCGACGCCGGCGTGGGCAACCGCGCCGACAGCAACCACTTCATCGCCGCGATCGAAGCCGGCACGCTGCCGCCGGTGTCGTTCTACAAACCCCAGGGCGACCTCAACATGCACGCGGGCTACTCCAGCGTGGATGCCGGCGACGAACACCTGGCGCAGGTGGTAGCGGCGCTGCAGAAAAGTCCGCTGTGGCCGAACATGCTGGTGGTGGTCACCGTGGACGAGAACGGCGGCTGGTGGGATCACGTGGCGCCGCCGAAAGGCGATCGCTGGGGACCGGGTTCGCGCATCCCCGCGATCATCGTGTCGCCCCACGCGAAGAAGGGATTCGTCGACCACACCCTCTACGACACCGGCTCGATCCTGCGCTTCCTCACCCGCCGCTTCGGCCTCAAGCAACTGCCCGGCCTGAAACTGCGCGACGCCTCGATGATCGCCGCCGGCGGCCCACCACCCGGCGACCTCACCGCGGCGCTGCAGTTCGACGCCTGAGCCCCTCCCGGCCTCCCCCTGCAGGCAGGGGGAGGAGCAGAGCGAGCCACCCGAAACTCCATCGCCACCGGGATACCCTCCCCTGCTCCGCAGGGGAGGGCAGGGGTGGGGTCCACGCCGCGTCGAACTTCATCGAAGCCGATTTCCCCGTAAGCTGCACCTTTCCAGCGACACGCCAAGATCACCATGCGCGACTTCTACCCCGCCATCGAGCCCTACCAGACCCATCGCCTCGCCGTCGACGCGATCCACACCCTGCACGTCGAGGAATGCGGCAACCCTGACGGCTTGCCGGTGGTGTTCCTGCACGGCGGCCCCGGTGCCGGCCTGTCCGCCTATCACCGTCGCTTCTTCGACCCGGCGCGCTACCGCATCGTGCTGTTCGACCAGCGCGGCGCCGGGCAATCCACGCCGTTCGCCGAACTCACCGACAACACCACCTGGCACCTGGTCGCCGACATCGAGACGATCCGCGAACACCTAGGCATCGAGCGCTGGGTGGTGTTCGGCGGCTCGTGGGGTTCCACCCTGGCGCTGGCCTATGCGCAGACGCATCCGGAGCGCGTGCTCGGCCTGGTGCTGCGCGGGATCTTCCTCGGCCGCGAACCGGAACTGCGCTGGTTCAACGAAGTCGATGGCGGCGCTTCGCAGATCTTCCCCGAACGCTGGGCGCGCTTCCTCGCCTTCATTCCCGAAGCCGAGCGCGACTCGATGCTGGAAGCGTACTGGCGCCGGCTCACCAGCAATGACGAGGCGACCCGGCTTGCCGCAGCACAGGCGTGGAGCGCATGGGAAGGCGGCAGCACCACCTTGCTGCACGATCCCCACGGCGGTGGCGACTTCGAGGACCCGCACAAGGCGGTCAGCCTGGCGATCATGGAAGCGCACTACTTCCGCCACCGCATCTTCCTCGAACCGAACCAGCTGCTGCGCGACATCGAGCGCATCCGGCACATCCCCGCCACCATCGTGCACGGCCGCTACGACATCATCTGCCCGATGACGAGCGCATACGACCTCAGCCAGGCCTGGCCCGAGGCGGACCTGCACGTGGTGCTGGCCGGCCACAGCGCCGCCGACCCGGCGATCGTCGACCAGCTGGTGCAGGCGACGGATCGGCTGGCCGACCGCTACGCCTGAAGCGCACCGTCATCGTTCTCCGCAAGGCAAACCAGGGAGTGTCCATGCGCGTGCTGGTCACCGGCGCCTACGGCTTCATCGGCGCGCACATCGTGGCGGCGCTGGTCGCTGCCGGACATGACGTCGTCTGCGCCGTGCGCGGCGCGCGCCTCGACACGCGTTTCCCCAGACTCGACGCGATCGCCTGCGACATGGCCCGCGACGTGCGCAGCGAGGACTGGCTGCCCCGCCTCGCCGGTATCGAGGCGGTGGTCAACTGTGCAGGCATCCTGCGCGAGCGCGGCGCCGACGGTTACGCGGCGGTGCACGAGCAGGCGCCGCAGGCCCTGTTCCGCGCCTGCGTGCAGGCCGGCGTGCGACGGGTGATCCAGGTCTCCGCACTGGGCGATCCCGCCGACGGCGAGTTCATCGCCTCCAAGCATCGTGCCGATGCGGCGCTGGCCACTCTGGAACTGGACTGGCTGGTGCTGCGCCCGTCGCTGGTCTACAGCGCACATGGCTCGTACGGCGGCAGTTCGCTGCTGCGTGCGCAGGCCGGGCTGCCCGGCCTGCTGCCCCTACCCGGCCGCGGCGCGCAGCCGCTGCAGCCGATCGCCGCCGAAGACGTCGGCCTGGCCGTCGTCGCGGCGCTGACCCGGCCGCAAGTCGCCCGCGAGATGCTCGAACTGGTCGGCCCCGAGGTGCTGACCCTGCGCGACTACCTGCTGGCCTGGCGACGCTGGCTCGGCTTCGGGCACGCGTACGCGCTCGCCGTGCCAATGCCGCTGGTGCGAATGGCCTGCGCGCTGGGCGAACATCTCGGCAACGGCCCGCTCGGCAACACCATCGGGCGCATGCTGGAACGCGGCAACGTGGGCACCGTCGATGCCGTCGCCCGCCTGCGCGAGCGCCTCGGCCTGCAGCCACGAACGCTGCAACGCGCGCTGGCCGAAGCGTCCAGCCACGTGCAGGACCGCTGGCATGCGCGGTTGTACTTCTGCCTGCCGCTGCTGCGCGTGTCGATGGCCTTGCTGTGGATCGGTTCGGGCGTGGTCGGCTGGCTGACCCCGGCAACCGACGTGGTGGCCGCCGCGCCCGGCAGTTCACTCGCGGCCGGCAGCCTGCTCGCGCTGGCGCACATCACCGCCAGCGCCGACCTGCTGCTGGGCACGCTGTGCCTGCTGCGCTGGCGGCCGCATCTCGTGCTGGGCCTGATGCTGGCGATGCTGCTCGGCTACACCTTCGGCATCGGCATCGCCTGGCCCGTCCACTGGCTGGACCCGTTCGGCGGCCTGCTGAAGAACCTGCCGCTGATCGCGGCACTGGCGCTGTTGCTGGCGACGGAAGAACGCCGATGAATGCCTACGTGCTGCTGAAAACCGTGCACATCCTCTCCTCCACCCTGCTGTTCGGCACCGGACTGGGCACCGCCTTCTTCATGTGGTTCACCCACCGCAGCGGCCAGCTCCCCGCCATCGCGGTGGCCACGCGGCTGACCGTACGCGCGGACTTCCTGTTCACCACCCCGGCGGTGATCGTGCAGCCGCTGTCCGGCTACCTGCTGATGCGCCTGATGGGTTTCGACCTGCACACGCCGTGGCTGCAGGCCGCCATCGCGCTATACCTGCTGGCCGGCGCCTGCTGGCTGCCGGTGGTCTGGCTGCAATGGCGCGCGCGCAACCTCGCCGCCGCCGCACTGCGCAACGGCACCGCCCTGCCGCCGACCTACCATCGCTGCATGCGCACCTGGTTTGCGCTGGGCTGGCCGGCCTTCCTCGCCGTGATCGCCACGTTCTGGTTGATGGTGGCGAAGCCGACGCTGTGGGGTTGATGCGGCCAGCATTCGCAGCGCAAGAAACGGATATTGCACGGCGGCCGGGCTCGCCACCATCGGTGCATCTCTCCACCGGAGTTCGCGATGCTGACCCTGTACGACTACCTCCCCTCTCAGAACGCCTGGAAGGTGCGCCAGTTGCTGCATCATCTCGATCGGCCGTACCGCACGGTGCCGGTCAGCATCTTCGAGGGCGAGGGCCAAAGCGTGGAATACCGGCGCATCAGTCCAACCGGCACGGTGCCGGCGATCGAGCTGGACGATGGTCGGGTGCTGGCCGAGTCGAATGCGATCCTGATGTATCTCGCCGACGGCACTCCGTACCTGCCGGATGATGCGTTCGGCCGCGCCAGGGTGCAGCAGTGGTTGTGCTTCGAGCAGGAGCGGGTGGAGTCGGTGATCGGCGCGCTGCGGCACTGGACGATGACCGGCAAGCTGGCACGTCGCCCGGCGGAACTGATCGTGACGAAACGCCACGCCGCCGCGCGCACGCTGGCGATCCTGGAGAACGAGCTGGCGACGCGGCCGTTCATCGCCGGCGGCGATTACGGCATCGCCGACATCTCTCTGTTCGCCTACGCCAGTCGCGCGGAAGAAGCCGACCTGTCGTTGCAGGCATACCCGCATTTTCGCGCATGGGTGGCGCGGGTGCAGGCGCAGCCGGGCTTCCTCGTGAAGATGCATCCGTACGCGATCGACCCGCATTCGGCACGCGAACTGCCCTGAGCCACGGCTTTCGTCACGGGCGGCGCCAACGGCAGCAATGGCATACTCGGGTTTTCCGGCCCGAGAGTTTCTCCATGCGACTTCTTCCCGCCTTCGCCTTCGGCGCATTGATCCTGCCGCTGGCCGCTTACGCCAACGATCCGAATTCCTACGCGCAGCCCGATCAGGTGCGGGTGACCCATCTGGATCTGGACCTCACGATCGACTTTCCGCACAAGCAGCTCGACGGCCAGGCCACGCTGAAGCTGGACTGGAAGAATCCCGAGGCGCAGTCGCTGGTGCTGGACACGCGCGACCTGAAGATCGCGAAGATCGAGGCGCTGGCCGCCGACGGCAAGGCCACGCCGCTGAAGTACGCACTGGCCCCGCGCGACAAGCAGCTGGGCAGCAAGCTGACGATCACCGCGCCGAAGCACCCGGCGCGGGTGCGCATCGTCTACACCACCGCGCCGACCGCCACCGGCCTGCAGTGGCTGACCCCGGCGCAGACGGCGGACAAGAAGCTGCCCTTCATGTTCTCGCAGTCCGAATCGATCCACGCCCGCTCGTGGGTGCCGCTGCAGGATTCGCCGGCGATCCGCTTCACCTACGACGCCCGCGTGAAGGCGCCGAAGGACGTGCGCGTGGTGATGAGCGCGATCAACGACGCGAAGCATCCGCTGGACGGCGACTTCAAGTTCGACCAGCCGCATCCGATCCCGTCCTACCTGCTGGCGATCGGCGCCGGCGACATCGCAGTGAAGGAAACCGGACCGCGTTCGGCCGTCTATGCCGAGCCGTCGGTGGTCGACAAGGCCGCGCATGAATTCGAGGACACCGAGAAGCTGATCGCCACCACCGAACAGCTGTACGGCCCGTATGCCTGGGGCCGCTACGACATCCTGGTGCTGCCGCCGTCGTTCCCGTACGGCGGCATGGAAAACCCCAACATGACGTTCGCCACGCCGACCGTGCTGGTCGGCGACAAGAGCCTGGTCTCGCTGGTTTCGCACGAGCTGGCGCACTCGTGGTCGGGCAACCTGGTGACGTCCGCCGCGTGGCGCGACATCTGGCTCAACGAGGGTTTCACCACCTACGTGCAGGGCCGCATCACCGAGGCGGTGTACGGCAAGCCGCTGGCCGACGAGGAGGCGCTGCTGTCGGCGCGCGCGTTGCAGAAGGGCATCGGCGAGATGCCCGCCAACTCGCAGAAGCTGGCGCCCGATCCGCGCGGCGTGGGCGCCGACGATTCGCTGTCCGACGTGGCCTACGACAAGGGCTCGTGGTTCCTGCGCACGCTGGAGCAGCGCTTCGGCCGCGAGAACTTCGACAACTACCTGAAGGGCTACTTCGCCCACTTCGCCTGGCACAGCATCACCACCGAGCAGATGCTCGACTACATGAAGCCGAACCTGATCGAGAAGTATCCCGGCAAGATGAGCTGGGACGAGGTGAAGGCCTGGGTCTACGGCGAAGGCATCCCGAAGGATGCGCCGCTGCCCGAGTCCCCGCGCTTCAACGCGATCGACAAGGAACGCAGCGACTTCCTCGCCGGCTCGCTGGCCGCAGGCTCGCTCGATGCGAAGGGCTGGAACACCCAGGAGTGGATGTACTTCCTCGACCGCCTGCCGGACGCGCCGCCGCTGGCGAAGATGCAGGAACTGGACGCCGCCTGGCATCTCACCGGCACGCCGAACGCGGAAATCGGCATGCGCTGGTACAGCCACGCGATTGCCGCCGGCGACAGGGCCGTGTGGAACGCCGCCGCCGAACACATGACCCGGATCGGCCGCATGTACCTCACCACCCCGCTGTACCGGGCCTTCGTGAAAACGCCCGAAGGGCTGGCCTATGCCGAGCAGGTCTACGCGAAGGCGAAGGACGGCTACCACCCGCTGACCCAGCAGGTGGTGGAGAACATCATCGCCAAGGCGAAGAAGGCGAAGTAACAACACGGCTCCTCCCCCTGCGCAGCAGGGGGAGGTCGGGGAGGGGGTTGCGCTCTTGATCTTCCATCCAGATCAAGAGCTACTCCTCCCCAGCCCTCCCCTGCCTTGCCTTGCAGGGGAGGGAGCAGTTCCCACTAACGAACGACGCAGAACCATCATGCCGCCATCGACAAACACCGCCACCCCGCTCTGGAAACGCATGCTGCTGCGCCGGCTGAAATTCCTGGCGTGGCTGGTCGCGTTGCTGGTGATCGTGCTGGGCGGCAGCTACCTGTTCGCGCCGCAATGGCTGCTGCAGGCGAACATCAAGCGCGAGGCGATGGCCGCGCACCTGGAGACGCATTCGGTGCAGGCGGGCGATACGCGCTGGGTCTACGACGAAGGCGGCGAGGGTCCCACCATCGTGCTGCTGCACGGTTTTGCCGCGGATCGCAGCGTGTGGCTGAAGATGGCCAAGGAGCTCACGCCGCACTTCCACCTGATCATCCCCGACCTGCCCGGCTGGGGCGATTCCTCGCGCGACAGCGCCGCCAGCTACACCGTCGAGGCGCAGGCGGCGCGGCTGGACAGTTTCGTCGGCACGCTGGGCCTCCAGCGTTTCGTGCTGGTCGGCCACTCGATGGGCGGCGCGATCGCCGCGGTATACGCCAGCGAACATCCGGAACACGTCGCCAGCCTGGCGCTGGTCGACGCGTTCGGGCTGAAGGGCAAGCAGAATGCGTTCGACCGCGAGGCACTAGCCGGCAGGAACCCGTTCGTCTACGACGATCGCGCCGGCTTCGAGCGCGCCACCTCGCTGGCGTTCGAGCAGCCGCTCGACCTGCCGGGGCGCTTCGTCGACGTCATGGTCAAGCGCAACCAGCGCGACCGGGCGTTCATCGAACGCAACTTCAATACGCTGCGCGATCCGTCGGAATATCTTTCCGTGCAGAACCGGCTGGGCCAGCTGGGCATGCCGGTGCTGGGCTTGTGGTGCCACGACGACCGCGTCGTCGACATCTCCGCGCTGGACAGCCTGCGCAACGGCCTGAGTGCCTCCAGCGCGATCAGCAGCAGCACCATCAACGGGTGCAACCACATGCCGATGCTGGAAAAGCCCGGGCAGACCGCGCAGATCCTCACCGGCTTCGCCCTGTCGCACTGACCGGACGGCGGGTGTCGGCGGCCCGGGAATACTGAATAGACACCGTTAATGCGGCCTGGTTGTCGTGAATTGCGCGTGACAACATGGGAGAATGCCGTTATCGCGCCGCACTCCGGCGTATCCATGCGTGGCAAGGGAACAATGCAACGACCGATGAACCAAAGCCTCTGGCGCACCGGCGTGGATGCCATCGTGCGAATGTCCTCGACCCGGACCAACTACTGGGCCGAGGTGGCGATCGACAGCGCGTTGTGCCTGCTGCTGCTGGTACTCGGCTGGCAACAGCACGACGGCGGCGCGCTCACCGCGCTGCTGGCGCTGGGGCTGGGCCTGTTCGCCTTCAGCTTCATCGAATACCTCTTTCATCGCTGGCTGTTCCACACGCGCATCCCGCTGTTCACCCAGGGCCACGACCTGCACCATGCCCGGCCGCTGGGCTACGACTCGCTGCCGTTCTTCCTGCCGCCGGTGGTGTTGCTGCTCCTCGCCGGCGTGTTCGTGGCGATCATGCCGACCGGCTTCGCCCTGCTGCTGGCCAGTTCGATCACCTTCGGCTACATCCTGTACGGCCTCAGCCACTTCATCATCCACCACGTGCGCTTCAAGCAGCCGCTGCTGCGCCGCTGGGCCGGGGCACACCACGTGCACCACTACCATCCCGACACCAATTTCGGGGTGACCTCGTCGCTGTGGGACGTGCTGCTGGGCACCAAGTACGTGCGCCAGCCCAGGAAGGGCTGAACGCGCGGGGGCTTCCCCGCGCCGGTTTTTCCGCTTGCCCGGAGCAAGCCGCGGCGAGGGATCGAGCGCCCCGGAACGACGGCCTTCAGAAAATGCCGGGGACCAGCGCCTTCACCCGCCGCATGTAGTCGGTGTAGGCCGCGCCGAACTGCTCGCGCATCCAGCGTTCCTCCAGGCGCAGCTTGTACCAGAACGACACCGCCACGATGGCGAACGCGAGCAGGCCACGCCATTCGCCCAGCGCCACTGCCGTGCCCAGGAAGGCCAGCAGCAGGCCGGTGTAGATCGGATGGCGCGCCAGCCCGTAAGGGCCGCTTTCGATCAGCTCGTGGTCCTGCTTGACCTGCACCACGGCGCTCCAGTTGTTGCCCAGCACGTGGCGCGCCCAGCAGGCAAACAGCAGTCCCGCCGCGGTCATCAGCGTACCCAGCGCCACGACCCAGCCGGCCGCGGGCACGAAGCGGGCCGCCAGCACGCTGCCCCCGTACAGGCGGCCCGGCTCCAGCAGCAGCGCCGCCAGCAGCAGCGGCAGCCAGTATTTGAGGAAGCGTGACCCGGCCGGCTCCGTGCGACGGGTGTCCTTGACCTTGCGTGCGCTCCAGATCCAGTACGCCACGAAGAGAATCCACAACGCATTGAGCACGCTCTGGGTCGGGAATGGCATGGTCTGCTCCACGAAGTGTCGGCCGCCGCATGGTCGGCGGGCCGGGATGATCAAGGTATCCGCGGCAGCCCGCAAGGCGGCGCGCGCCGAAAGCCGGCTCAGTCGGCCACGTCGTCGACCAGCCGGTCGAGTTCGGCCTTGAGGATGGCGCCGTGCTGGCGCAGCCAGTCACGCTGCTCGCGCCAGCCGGGCAGCAGGTTTTCCACCTGGGCCCAGAACCGCGGCGAGTGGTTGCGCACCTTCAGGTGACACAGCTCGTGCACCAGCACGTAGCGCAGCGCCGCCGGCGGCGCCAGCGCCAGCGCCAGGTCGAGGTTGATGCGGTCGCGCGTATCCAGGCTGCCCCACAGGCTTTTCATCGGACGGATGCGCAGCGACGTGGGCGCCAGCCCCAGCAGCGGCACGTACGCGGCCAGCCAGCGCGAGACATCGCGGCGGATCAGCGATTCCAGGTGCGAGGCCAGCAGGCCACGGGCGATCGGCAGCGCGCGGGTGTGCGGGCGCGGGATCACCAGGGTGAGCCCGTCGCCATGCGCCTCGATCCGCGGATACGGACCTTCCGCCCAGTCCAGCGCGGCCGTCTCGCCGCGCAGCGGGAAGTTGCAGGGATAGCCCACCCGCAGCGGCGGCAACGGCTCGACGATCAGGTTCAGCTCATCGAGCTTCTGTTCCAGCCACTCGGCATGGTTGCGCAGGAAGGCGTTGACCTGGGCCGGATGGGTGCCGACCGGATAGGTCACCCGCGCGCCCTGCGGCGTGATGGTCAGTCGCAGGCGGCGCGCACGCGGATGGGCGGACTTCAGCACCCGGATCAGGCTGCCGCCCACCGTGGCCAGTTCCAGCCAGTCGCCTTCCAGATGCTGCGCCATGATCCTGCCTGCTCTTGCCTGGGCTCATGTAGATCGAACGGGGAACCCCGTCGCCGGAAAGCGACGGGGTTGCCAGTATGGCGCGGGCGCGGGTGAAACGGGTATGGATATTTCGTTCAGCTATCGGCCGGACGCGGCAGGCCGAACCACTCTTCCAGCTTGCCCAGCAGGCGCTCCAGTTCCAGCGTCAGCAGGGCGAAACTGGCGTCCAGTTCGGCCTGGGCGTCCTGCTGGCTGTCGCCCATCTCGTCCATCACCACGTCGAGGAACTTCAGCTTGCGGATGATCAGGTCCTCGCCCAGCACGAAGCTGATCCGCTCATCGAAGGTGAGACCGAGCATGAACACCTGCTTGCCGTTGCGCAGGTGCTCCTTGACCTCTTCGGCGTCCAGATCCTGACGGCGGCAGCGGGCGATCGCGCCGGTGGCGGTAGCCGGGTCGCGCAGCTCGCACTCGTCGCCCAGCGCCAGCCCGGCTGGCAGGTTGCCGGTGGCCAGCCAGTCGGTCATCAGCACCCGCGGGCCTTCCTCCGGCGCCAGCGGCACCGCGGGGAAGCTTCCCAGCGCCTCGCGTACCTGGCTCAGCGCGTTCTCGGCCGACTTGCGGCTGGAGGTGTCCAGCACCAGCCAGCCGTTCTTCTTGTCGACATAGGCCGACATCCGCGACTGCCGCACGAAGGCGCGCGGCAGCAGCTCGTTGAGCAGGTCTTCCTTGATCCGCTTGCGCTCGCGGCCGCCGACCTTGCGACCCTCTTCCTCGGCGATCTTCTGCACCTTGCGATGCAGCTCGTCGTTGATCACCGCGGCCGGCAGCAGCTTGTCCTCGCCGCCCACGGTGAGCAGGGTGCACTTCTTCACCGAATGCGTGAGCGGCTCGCCCTCGCCGCGCCCGACCGGCGGCACGAAACCCTTGGTGAACATTTCCAGCGGCCCGCACGGGCGCAGGCGATGCTCGGCCAGCGCCTCGTCGAGGCGGTCGAGATCAGTGGCAACGGCGGGGGAAAAACGGAACAGGGTGAGATTGCGGAAGAAGACGTTGCTGCCTGTGGCCATGCATGAAAACTCGGTAGTTGAAGGGCACGCAGCCGGAGCAGGTCGCGTCCGGCGCAGACCTTCCGATGAGATGCGGAAGTCCGCGCGAAGGATGCCGACGCCTCGCGGCCGCCATGCTGACCCCGAACTATAGCAGCGAGGGTGCCGACCGGCCGGGGCCGGTCACTCCCGCGACGAACGGCCGCCTTCGCGGCGGCGACCCGGCATCGCGGGCGCGAGCAGGCGGGCGTCGTCGAAGTAGGAGACCCGCAACTGCAGTCCCCGTGGCGAGTAGCCGATGAAGGTGGTGCCGGAATGCGGGTCGCAGGCGTGGACGTAACGCGCCGCGAGCAGGGCACTCTCCAGTTCCACCAGCACGCCGAGGGCCTCGGGAATGGCGAGCTGCCCCTCATGGGCCTGCAGGATGTCGCAGGCACGCCTGAAGAACGGCACGGTCTGCCGCTGGCCGCGAAACCCCGGCGCGAAGAACTGGCGATAGAAGTACATCGGCTGGCGCAGCCGTGGCAGGGTCCGGATGACGGCGGTGCCCACGGCGCAAATCGCGCCGTTCGCGTCGCGGCCGATGCATACCGCCTGCTGCCCGCGGGTGGCCGCACTGGCCGGATCGGCGATCGCGCCGGTCTGCGCCCACAGGCCGGACAGCTCGGCGATCAGTTCGGGCGAGACATTCCGCCAGATCGGAATGATCTCGAAGGAGGGATCGGTGTTCGGGCGGCCGTCCGCGGATGGGTGCGACATGGCTGGTCCCTACTTCGCCGCCGGCGACGTCGGCGCCGGCCGCAACGCGGCCAGCCGGCGGATCGCGGCCACGTACTCGGCGAAGTTCAGCGATCCGTTGCCGTCGGCGTCGAACGTGGCCAGCGGCGGAGCGGCTGCACCCGCGCGCCTGACCAGCATCAGCCTGGCGTATTCGCTGGCGTCGATGGAGCCACCATGGTCGGCATCGACCCGGCCGAACTGTTCGCGCAAGCGGATTTCGAGGGTCATCAGCCGCTGCACGGCGGCGTATCCCGCCGCGAACTCCTGCGGCGACAATGCGCCGTCCTTGTTGGCGTCCACCGCGTGGAAGATCGACGCTGCCGTCGTCGCCGGCGGCGCCAGCGGGACGGTGGCGGCGTCGCCTGCCGCGGCGGCGGGCGCGGCGGACGTGGCCGCACTGGCTGCGCAGAGCACCAGGGCGGTCGCCACCGTACCGGGAAGCTTGCCCAGGCTCATGGGGCGGCCTCCGCGCCTTCGAGCTCGGACTCGAAGGTGATCAGCTCGCGGATCTCCGCCGTGCGCAGGCCGACCACCATCGCATTGCGCACCTTGGGCAGGAAGCAGATGTCGAAGATCTCGCTGATGTCGCCCTCGAAGCGGATCCAGTTCAGCACGTCACCGTTGCCCAGCGAGACGATCTGCACGCCGCACCAGGGATCGGCGTCGCGCTGGCGCAGTTCCTCGTCGAGCTGCAACCCTTCGAAGCGCTGGTTGCGCGGCTTGGAAAGCCCGATGGCGGCGACGTTGCCGATGATCGACAGGCCCCGCGCAAAACCGGGCACGAAGGCCAGTGGCACGAATTTCCGTTCCGCGAAATCGACCCAGCCGATGTGGCCGGTGCCTGCGTTGAGCAACCACAACTTGCCATTGGCCCAGCGCGGCGAGTGCGGCATCGACAGGCCTTCGCAGACGATCTCGTTGGTGGTGATGTCGATCACCACGCCGCCGTCATGGCGCCGGTCGCGCCAGCCGTCGACGCTGTCGCTGCGGCATACCGCCGTCACGTATCGCGGCTCGCCATCGACCATGGCCAGGCCGTTGAGGTGGCAGCGATCCTCCGGCGCCAGCTTGCTGATGAAGTCCGGCTTCCAGATCGCCTTGAAGCTGTGCGTCTGGCTGAGTTCGGCCAGGCACGAATAGCGCGTGTTGACGAACACCACCTTGCCGTTCCTGCGGATGCCCAGCTCGTGGATGTCCAGATCGCCGATGGTCTGCGCGTTGCGCGGCACGTAGCACTTGTCGAACTGCTGGTGGATCGACTCGCCCGGGCGCAACACGTTCTCGAAGCGCCACAGCTGATAGAGGCCGCCGAGGTAGAGCCGCTGGGCGTTGCCGACGATGCCCATCGCCCGCTCGAAGATGCGCTCGAAAAACGACACGCGGCCCTTGGGATCGCTGCCGACCAGATACAGGCGCCCGCTCTGGTAGGACGATATCGCCAGCGAAAGCTTGTTGCCGGCGAGCCAGCTGGCGAGGCCGCGCGAACAGCTCTTCTCCACTTTCAGGTTCATCAGGTCGAGCGCCGGCTTGCCCGCTGGCGGCGGTGGCGCCGGCACGGCGGCGGCCACGGACCCGGCATCCACTGTCTGCAGCACCGCTCCGTTGTCGTTCTCGTCGATGGATTCCGGGCTGCCCTGCCCCGGGATGGCTTTCTTGACCACGATTGCTACTCCTCACGTCCGCCCCGGCTGTCGGGGCGGACCAAAAAAACTGCGCGGCCGGAGGTGTCCGGCCTTACCAGCTGTAACGCACGGCCAACTGGCCACCCAGAACGTTCTGCAGCGCCCCGCCATCGGTCCAGTTCACGCCACCGGTGAGCGACAGGCCGCCCCGACGCGCACCCAGACCCAGCTCGACCATCGCGCTGGTGCCCCGGGTGCTGGTGGAACCGAGCAGGCCGCCGTTGATCGCGTAGCTGTGGTTGCCCCTGAATTCGCGCACGGCATTGACCGAGCCATAAGGGGTCCAGCTGAAGCGCGTGCCCTGGATGGTCTTGTCGAAAGCCAGACCGGCACGGCCCCGCGACGACACGCCACCGTGATCGACGAAATCCGACTGCTGCAGGTCCAGCGACGAGATGCCGTCGATACGGGTGCGGGTGTACTGCAGCTGGGGCATGACATGGACACCGGCCAGGGTCCACGCGGTGACGCCGGCCTCGACGTTGAAGACCGCCGCGTCGGCATCCGTGGTGGTGGCGACCATCCCCAAGCGCAGGTGCGCCTTGATGCCGGTCCAGCGCTGCGAAACGTCGAAGTAGAAACTGTTGTCCGCCATCCACGTGCCGTACAGGCCGAACGTCCTGCCATCCAGGCGATCGGAGCCGCTGCCGTCGGCCATGCGCTGGCTGCCATCGGACTTGCCGATCAGCACGCCTGCCGACAGATGGTCGGACAGGCGCGTATCGAGCCCGAACTCCAGGCCCCGATTGGTCTGGTGGAACGCGGCGTTGCCACTGGCGCCGAAATTGCTGCGGCTTCCCGGGCGGATGTCGCCGCTGTCGGAGAACGTGCGCACCCACGGCGCCAGCCCGCGCTTGCCCTGCTCCGGCACCACGCCCATGCGTTGACGCCAGGTGCCCACTTCCGCATTGACCAGGCTCTGTGCACCCGGCGTCAGGGCGGACGCCAGTGAACCGGCAGCGTTCAGGCCGGTGACGTCCATCACCAGCGATGTCGTGCCACCGGCCGTCTTCAGGCCGAAATCCAGCGCAACAAAACCCCGGGCCTGCGATTGCGTCTGGCCCAGCGTGAAGCTTCCGCCCAGGGTGCCGCTCGCGATGACCAGCGGAATGTCGACCGTGGGCGTGGTCGGCATGTCGATCAGGTTCACGTTGATGACCTGGCGGGTCGAATCGATCACGTTGCCATCGACGTACAGGCGGTCGCCGGTCTGGTGCAGCCCGCTGACGTCGACATCGAGCGAGCCCTGGCCGGCGAAATCGCCTGCCACGGTCAGCACGTCGTCCGGCGCGCCATCCACGAAGCTGATCACGCCGTTGTTGGACACCGGGAGCGGATTGTCCATGTCGATCAGGTTGGTGGCGCCGGACACGCTGATCGTGCCGAAGTTGTCGAACGTGTTGCCGTTGACGTAGCCGCCGAGGCTGATCGAGGAGTCGGCCATGAACAGCGTGCCGCGATTCACCACGTGGTCGTCGCCCGCCCCGAAATCGGAGCTGCCGATGGCCTGCCAGCTGGCGCCGGCCGCGTTGTCGAAGCTGTCATCGAGGTCGCCGGTGACGACCGCGCCGACCATCGAGCCCTGGTTGGCGATCGTGGCCGTCGCACCGATGCCGGAGGAGACCGCGATCCGCTTGCCGTCACCGTAGGCAGCGATGCTGCCGGTATTGGTCAGCACGTTGGCGCCGCGGGCATCCATCGACACCGCGGTGGCGGTGGCATCCGCACCGTAGGCAGCTGCGCCGATCGTTCCGCCGTTGTCGATGCGGATGCCCGCATCCTTCCAGCCCACCGATTCGATGCCGATGGCGGTGGCCGTGGTCGTGCCCGTCGCCTTGGCCAGGATGCTGCCCTGGTTGTCGATCGTCGCGGCGAACTGGCCGTTGTCGGCGTTGCCGTAGGCACCGGCGGCGAACATGCCGCTGGCGCTGGCCGTCCCGCCGGATGCGATCGCCTCGAAGCTGCCGCTGTTCTGCACCGTCGAGTAGCCGTAGACGCTGTTGGTCAAGCCACCGACGGCGCGTGCGTCATCGGCGTCGGCGCTGGCGCCGATGTGCCCACTGTTGGTGATGCCCGAAACGAAGGCACCGAGCACCGAGGCGCCGTAGCTCTGTCCGCTGCCACCGTGCGCGGTGGCCACCGCCATGATCCCGCCGCTGTTGTCGAGCGAAGCCGTGCCGGCATCGGGGGTGACCGTGGGGTTGGAATAGTCGCAATAGCCGTTCTCGTCGCAGTCCACGTGGTACTGCTGGTGCAGCGCAAACGCGTAGCTGCCGACCGCAAACGCGTGGCCGTGGTCGGACCTGGCGCTCGACTGGATGGTTCCGGCATTGGACGTGCCCGAATCGTAGTGCGACAGCACATAGGTTCCGAACGAGTTTGCGTAGCCGAAGTCGGCCGAGGCGGCCGCCTCGATGTCGCCGACGTTGACCACCTCGCCGGTCTGGATCGAGGAATAGGCACCGACGGCGCTGCCCCAGGCACTGGCCAGGCTGCGACCTTCGTTCGCGCCGCCGTCGGCGGTGACGACCGCGTGCGAGACGATGCTGCCGGCGTTGTAGGTGACGCCGTGATCGGTGCCGAAGACATGGGTGCCGAAGGAAACCGCGCGCCCACCGTACTGGTCGCTGGCCAGGCTGGCGGTGCTGGCGGAGGCCACGATGCTGGCTCCCGCATCGTTGGCGACATGGGTGTAGTACTTGCCGCGCCCCATCACGCCGTAGGCGCCGACGATGCCCAGCTCGCTTTCGGCCACGGCGGAAATGTCGCCGGCGTTCTCGACCGTGGCGGCGTACTTGGCATACGTGCTCACGCCGGTCGCGCCCGCGCCGGCATTGAAGAAGGTGACGCCGTTTTCGGCAACCGCGTGGGCCGCGATGTCGCCGTGGTTCACCACGGACACGTTGCCCCGGTAGTTGGCGATGGCATCGACGGCCAAGGCGCGGCTGGCGCCGTAGTAGCCATGCACGCCGTCGGTATAGGCGTGTGCGCGGGCGTATGCGCTGATGTTGCCGTCGTTGGCCACCGCGACGCCGTAGAGTCCGCCGGCTTCGACCGCCACTGCGCCGACGCCGCCGAACAGGGTGGCCTCGGCCGTGGCGGCGATGGTGGCGCCCGCGGCATTGTCGACCGTGGAAGTCGATCCGAAAGTCTTCAGCGCGGTCGCGGCGACGATGCCGCCAACGAGGGACGCGTCGGCTGTGATGCTGCCGTCATTGCTGATGCCGGCTTCGCCGCCGCCATAGGCGAATCCGTACACCTGGGCGCCGGTGGCGTACGCGGTGGCGAGCGACACGTAGGCAATGCCGCGCCCCGCCTGCGACGTGGCGCTGATGTCACCGTGATTGACGATCATCGCCGTGCTTCCGCTGTGCGCGTACGCACCGATGGTCACCGAGTTGCCTGCGCCCGACTGGGCGCTGCTCGCGATCGAACCGTCGTTGTCGATCTCTGCCTGGCCGTAGCCGTAGGAACCGGACTGGGCGATGGCGCCCCAGGCCGACGCATAGCCCTGGCCGGTGACCGCCGAGGCACCGACGTCGCCCGTGTTGGTCACCAGCGCTTCGCCGTAGCCGGCGGGATTCACCGCGCGCACGCCAATCGCCTTGGCCACCAGGAAGCCGCCGGTGTCGTCGATGTCGGCCAGCGCGGAGCTGGTGACGGAAACCGAACCGCTGTTGTCGACGATCGCGTCGTAAATCGTGGCAAACGTGTAGACGCCCACCGCCACCGCTTCATATTGACCGTAAGGCGCCACGGTGCCGGACGCCGTCACGGTGATCTGGCCGGCGTTGGTGGTGGCCGCCTCGAAATACGACTGGTTGACCACGCCGGCGGCGGTCGCCTGGGCGCCGGAAGCCGTGGCGGAAATCGTCCCCAGGTTGGTGGCGTAGGCGTTGTAGATGCCGATCGAGTTGACCCCGGTGGCGTCGGCCACACCGGCATAGGCGGACGCCTGGGCCGAGAGGTTCCCGGTGTTGTAGAAGGACGCCGAACCCGAGTGCCCGTAGGCATACGTACCGGTGGCGCTGGCCGCGCCACCCACGGCCTTGGCCGTGGCACTCACGTCGCCATAGCTGTTGATCGCCGTGTTGGTGCCCTCGGCGTGCAGGCCGGTGGCGATCGCGACGCCGGCGGCGCCGGCGGTGGCCGTGGCGCTGGCGTTGCCATCGTTGAAGATGCTCGCCACCGCGGCGACCACCAGGTCGCCGGTGGCCTGCGCATAGCCGCCGATGCCCGCCACGGCGCTGGCGTCGACGTCACCGCCACTGATCAGCAGGCCGACACCGCTGTAGCCCTCGACCACGGCGCCATACGCCTGTGCGGATCCGAAGTCGCTCTTCGCGCTGGCGGTGATGCTGCCGTCGTTGTGCAGCGAGCTGACATCGCCGCCCACGACATAGGCACCCACCGCCACCGCCCCGCCGTAGCCGGCGTGGGCCGTGGCGGTGATCGTGCCCGGGGTGTCGTTGTAGAGATAGGATAGGTGATACGAGAGGTTGCTCACCCCGTAGGCCGTCGCACCGCCCGCCGCGCTGGCGTCGGCGCCGACGTCGCCGCTGTTGTCGACCGTGCTGCTGTATTCGCCGTAGGCTTCGATGCCCACGGCGCTGGCGTAGCCGCTCACCTGGACGCTGCCGCTGTTCTGGACGTTCGCGTAGCCCTGGCTGACCGCCGACGCGACGATGCCGCTGGCATCGCCGTGGATCGAGTCGGCATTGATCACGCCTTCGTTGCTGATGGCGAGCTGGCCGTAATAGCCCAGGCTGGTTGCCGCGATTGCGGTGGCATTGCCGTCGTAGGCACTGGCGCCGATCACGGCCCCGGCAAGATTGTCGAACTGGACGCTGCCATAGTCGGAGAGCACGCTGGCGCCGATGACGTCATGACCGCCATCGGCGTCACCCGCGAGCACGCTGCCGCCATTGACGACGGTGACGTCGTGCACGCCACCGATGTCCATCGCTTCGGCGTCATCGGCGGTTACCACCGTGCCGATGCTGCCGTAGTTGGACACCCGGGTCGTGGCATCGGAACCGTAGGCATGAATGCCGTCGGCGCCCTCGGTCTGGATGCCGCTGCCGGCATTGACCATGATGGAAATGTCACCGGCCCACGCCGCGTCGATGCCGATGTAGCCGGCATCCGGATGCACGCTGCTCGGCAGCTGGTCACCCAGCACGACCGTCAGGTCGACCGGCGGGATGAAACCGGCATCGGGAATCGGCTGGCTGAAATCGCCGTTGCAGGCATACGTGTTGCTGACGGCGTCGTAGCTGCAGGTGCCGGTATCGGCGGCCCAGCTGGCGGTGGGCGCAAACAGGGTCAGCATGGTGGCCGATACGGCCAGGGCCGCGCGAATCGCGCGACTGATGGGGGCAACAGGGTGGCTGGCAAGTACGCGCGTTCTGCGCGATGCGCCGCGCTGCGTGGAATGGTTCATGGTGTCCCCGACAATCGGCTATCGAACCGGCGCGGGACCTGGCTGGTCCCGCGCGGGCGGTGATGGTTGGCCTGGTGGCGATCGCGCCGCAACTGGCCGCTTACAGCACGTTGACCGCGGTCCACGTGGCGGCAACCGCATTCGCTTCGGCCGACGTGGTTCCGTACAGGTCCTTCGCCGCCTGGATGGTGGCGACGCGGGCAGCGGCGTAGTCGGTGCTGGAGGTGAAGTACACCGTCAGCGCGCGATACCAGATTTTCTGTGCCTTGGCCCGTCCGATGCCGGGCAGGCTTGCGCCGTTGATGGTCGGCGAGCTGTGGACCACCCCACTGAAGGTCTTCGGCGTGGTGCCTTCGGCCAGCAGGTAGTAGAAGTGATTGGCCACGCCCGACGAATAGTGCACGTCCAGGCTGCCGATGTTGCTCACGTAGAAGTCGGGCGAACGGCCGTCCAGGCTGGGCTTCCACATGTAGCGAAGCGCGTGCTGGCTCGGGCTGCCGGGTACGTTGGCCGGGACGATCGACTCGCCGATCATGTAGTCGGGCGTGTCGTGACTGTTGTTGGCGTAGAACTCGACCATCGTGCCGAGGATGTCCGAGTTGGCCTCGTTCAGCCCGCCGGATTCCCCCGAGTAGATCAGGCCCGCGGTGCGCGCCGTGACGCCGTGGCTCATCTCGTGGCCGGTGATGTCGAGCGCGACCAGGGGACCGACGTTGACGCCGTCGCCGTCGCCGTAGGTCATGCAGAAGCAGGCGTCCGACCAGAACGCATTGTTGTATTTGGTGCCGTAGTGCACCCGGTTGTAGGCGCCCTTGCCGTCGTCGCCGATGCCGTTGCGCCCGAAGGCCGTCTTGTAGAAATCCCAGGTCACCGAAGCGCCGTATTCGGCGTCGGCGGCGGCGGTGGCCAGGTCCAGGGTGGTGGAGTTGCCCCAGACATTGTCGCTGTCCTTGTAGATCTGGCCCGAGGTGCGGCTGTTGGAGCCGTCGATGGTGCGCATCCTGCCGCGGGTCGGATCGCGCAGCTCGTAGCCGCCGATGACCGAGTTGGTGACCAGCGGGACCGAGCCCGAATACAGGGTCTTCGCCTGGCCGGTGACGGCCGCCGTCTCCAGGTTGCTCCAGCGCTCGACGATGGCGCCGCTGCGGGCGTCGACGATATAGGTCGTGTCGGCCTGCGCGTTGTGCATGCGGATGCGCCAGACCAGCCGGGCGGCACCGTGACCGCGCGCGTAAACCGACAGGGTGCGTTCCGGCATCCCGGCGAAGGCGGGGCCGAATTCCGTACCGGCGATGGCCGCGGCCTCGTCCGATCCGATCACCGGCTGGACCGACAGGTTCAGCGCGGCGCCCTGGGTCAGCGAGGCGGACTGGTAGCTGCCATTGCGCGAATGCACGACCAGGTCACCACCGATCACCGGCAGGCCCTTGTAGGTTCGGTCCAGCCTTACGTGTTCCGTACCGTTCGCGTCGGTGATCACGCCACGGCTCACGTAATGGTCACCGGCCGCGGCGCGGGTGGTGGCGCCGTGGCTGCGGATCAGTTCAAGGGCGCGGCTGACGGCGGCCGGATTCGTCTCGACGGCGCAAGCCTGATTCGCGCCGAAGGCCAGCAGCACGGCCAGCGGCAAGGTTTTGTAGTTCAAGATCAAGATGGGACTCCCCCGAGTCATGCGGGCCTGGCTGGCGCCGGAATGCAGCTCCGGAATGCAGCGTCTGGCAGAGGCCAAGTAGAACGACATACGGGTCGTCTCTCCCACCCCCCGAAAAAGGGGGGGGGGGATTCCCCCCCATCCCTCTCCACGACGCGATCCAGAGGGGACTGCACGAACGCCACGGATGCCGCCGGGCGTCGTGCCGGCAGGGCCGGCCAACGAGTATTCTCTGCCGATGCCCGCCCCCGAATTTCGCCTGAAGATCACCCCGCCGCGACTTCCGCGTACCACCCTGGACCGTGGCCGGCTGATGCAGATCTGGGACAAGATCCATGAACGGACGGCCATCGCCGTGGCCGCGCCGGCAGGCTTTGGCAAGACCACCCTGTTGTTGCAGTGGCGTCGGCGCTGGCTGGAACGGAACGCCCTGGTGGCCTGGCTGGGCGCCGACAACCAGGATCAGCCGGTACGTTTCGCCACGGGCCTGCTGCAGGCGCTGTACCTGGTCAGCGGACGCAAGGCGTTCGACCTGATCGCCGCCGAGCATGCCAGCAGGGCCGGGCAGGAAATCGACGCGCTGACCGTCCTGCTGGCGGAAGTCGCCCTGCTGGAGCGGGAAACCGTCCTGATCATCGATGACGCGGAAAGGCTGCCGAAGACCACGCTGCACCGCTCGCTCCGCTACCTGCTGCTGAATGCACCGGCCAACCTGCATGTGGTGATCGGATCGCGGGTGCGCTTGCCGCTGCACACCACCGAGCTGGTTGCCAAGGGCAACCTCGCGGTGCTGGTGGCGGAAGACCTGCGCCTGCGTCTGGAGGAGTCCATCGAGATCATCGAACGACGACTGGGCGCACGGCTGGATCTCGACCAGCGCGCCCAATTGCACGACCTCACCGAAGGCTGGCCGGTGGGGCTGCAACTGGCGATCGCCAAGGTGGAACAGGAAGACGACCCGGCCAGGTCCATCGCCACGATTTCGGCACGCCGGGAGGGGTTGCAGGACTACTTCATCGAATCGATGTTTTCCCGCATGTCGATGCCGCAACGGAGCTTTCTGGTGCGCACGGCGATCCTCGAACACCTGAACGCGGAATTGTGCGAAGCGGTGACGGGCTGCGTCGACGCGCCGGCTCGTCTGGAGCAACTCCTGCTCGAATCACCGATCATGATGGTGGGAGAAACCAGCGACTGGGTGCGCCTGCATCCGCTCGGCCGGGACTTCCTGCTCGGCCGCTTCGAACAGCTGCCGCGCGCCGAGCAGACCGAACTGCACCTGCGTGCATCCCGCTGGCTGGCCGGTCGCGAGCGCTTTCACGAAGCGGCCCGCCACGCGCTGGCGGCAGGCGACGAGGCCGCCGCGCACGGCTACGCCGCACGCTCGCTCTGGCTGCTGGGCACCCAGGGCAAGTTGAACGAGGCGCGCGAATGGCTGGACCGCATCCCGCCCGATTTCATCGCGGGCAGCACCTTGCTCAGGCTGGTCGCCGCGTGGGTGCTGGCACTGGGCGACGACAACGCGCAGGCGTTGCGCACCAGTCTCGAGGTGGCTGCCGATCCCGCCGTTTCGACGGAAATGCTCAAGCTGGCACTGCGTGTCGCCGGCGGCGCGGCCGCCTACGCCGACGAGATTGGGCGCCTGTCCGACATCCTGGCGCGCTGGCCGTCGGCTTCATCGCCGACCGAGGACCCGGTTTGCGCCGTCGCTCCCCTGAACGCCCGCGCGCTGCTGGAGCTCCATGCAGGTTCGAGCAGCGAGGTTCAGCGGCTTGCCGCGCAGGTGGCAACGCACGGCAATTCCGGCTCGCTGCGACTGGCCGAGGCCCTGGCGAGACTGATGGCCGGCCTAGGCCATCTCCGGGACGGCCATGCCAACCGGGCCGAGGCCCTGTTGCGCCCGGCGCTGGCAAGGGCGGAAAAGGAAGACGGCCGGCGCAGCATGGTCGCCTGCATGTATGCCGCCGTGCTCGCCGCCGCATTGCTGGAGCGCAACGAGCTGTCGGCCGCCCAGGCCTTGCTGGCCAACCGCATCGACGTCATCGAGGCGAGCTTCCCGGATACGCTCGCCATCGCCTATCACACGCTGACCCGGATCGCCCTCGGTCAGGGTGACGAGCGGCGCGCGTTGAACACGCTCGACAACTTCGACGCACTGGCGAAGCACCGCAGACTCCCGCGCCTGCAGCTGCAGGGACTGGTGGAGCGGATCCGGATCCATGCGCTGGACCAGCGCCTGGAAACGGTGGGCGGACTGCTGCAGGCACTGGAACGTTTCGAAGCGGTGTTCCAGAGCGAGGAACTGCAGCCATTCCTGCCGCAGTACCGGCTGTCCGGTCTGATCGCCAGGGCCTACGCGGCGCTGGCCGGTGACGATATGGAGGCGATGGAACAGCACCTCGTCGCGGCGGACCTGCTGGCCCGCCAACTGCAGCGGGAGCGGGACGGCTGGACGATCAAGGTCCTGCGCGCCGTCGCGCTGCGGCAGCGCGATCCGGCCACGGCCCGGGCCTGGTTGTCCGAGGCGCTGGCCCTGGCCAGCCTGGGTGGCCATGCGAGGCTGCTGGCCGATACCCACCCGCTCGCCGTGCAGATGGGCATGGCGTGGCATGACGCCACCGCCGACGGGCCTACCGTGCGCCAGCCCGCGACCGCGAACGAAGCGGCAACGCCGCCGGTATCCGCCACCGAACCGGGATGCGAACCCGACCTGCTGACCGCCAAGGAGTCCGAAGTGCTCCACCTGCTGCAGCAGGGCCTGTCGAACAAGCTGATCGCCCGCAACCTGGACATCAGCAGCGAGACCGTGAAGTGGCACCTCAAGAACCTGTTCCTCAAGCTGTCAGCCGGCACCCGCTGGCACGCGGTGGAGCGTGCGCGCCTGCTTGGCCTGGTCGACAACACGGAAAAGGTCAGCGTGTGACGGTCGCAACGGCCGCAGCCACGGTGTCGAGGTTGGCCTGGTTCAGCGCCGCCACGCAGATGCGGCCGCTGTCCAGCGCGTAGATCGCGAACTCGTCGCGCAACCGGTGCACCTGCGCCTTGCTCAGGCCGGAGTAGGAGAACATGCCGGCCTGCTGGTTGATGAAGCCGAAGTCCGGCGCGCCCAGTGCGGCCAGTTTCTCGACGAAGCCCGCGCGCATCGCATGGATGCGCCCGCGCATGCCGCCCAGTTCCTGCTCCCAGCGCGCGCGCAGTTCGCTGCTGCCCAGCACGCCGGCGACCAGCGCGGCGCCGTGCGTCGACGGGCTGGAGTAGATCGTGCGGATGACCTGCTTGATCTTCGACTGCAGCCGCGCGGCCTCGTCGCGATCGACGCCGACCATCGACAAGGCGCCGACCCGCTCGCCGTACAGCGAGAACGACTTCGAGTACGAATTGGCGACCACGAAGGCGTCGATGCCCGACTCCCCCAGCAGGCGCACCGCGGTGGCGTCCTGTTCGGTGCCCCGGTCGAAACCCTGGTAGGCCATGTCGACGAACGGCAGCAGCTTGCGCTCCTTCAGCAACTCGATCAGCTGCGTCCATTGCGCGGCGTCCAGGTCCACGCCCGTGGGGTTGTGGCAGCAGGCATGCAGCAGCACCACGGTGCCGGGCTCCATCCGGCCCAGGTCTTCCAGCATGCCGGCGAAATCCAGGCCATGCGTGGCCGGATCGTAGTAGCGGTATTCCAGCAATTCGAAGCCCGCCGTGCGGAACACCACGTGGTGGTTGCCCCAGCTCGGGTTGCTGATCGCGATCTTCGCACCGGCGCCGCCGACCTGCTTCAGCAGGTCCGCGGCCACGCGCAGCGCGGCGCTGCCGCCGATGGTCTGCGCGGTGGCCACGCGTCCGGCGGCGAGCAGCGGCGATGCTTCGCCGAACACCAGTTGCTGGGTCAGCCGGTTGTACGCCGCCAGGCCATCGATCGGCAGGTAGCCGCGCGGCTTGGCCGCGGCAGCCAGTGCGTTCTCCACCTCGTGCACGCTCGGCAACAGCGGAATGCGGCCCTGTTCGTCGACGTAGATGCCCACGCCAAGATTGATCTTGCCCGGCCGCGGATCGGCGAGGTAGGTCTCGGTGAGACCCAGGATCGGATCGCCCGGGGCCATTTCAACGGAAGCAAAGTAGGACACGGCGGTTACTCGAAGTGAGGTGACGGGGAGGGTTCAGGCCTGCGTGGTGGCGGTCTCGTCCGCGCCGTCGACCGGCCAGGCGAAGGAGGCGGGCGTCGCGCCGAAGTTGAAGTCGAACAGCTGGCGGTCGGCCAGTTGCGAGGGTGACACGTGGGTCAGCGCGCGAAAGATGTTCTCGCTGCGCCCGGGCTGCTGCCGTTCCCACTCGGCCAGCATGCGGCCCACCGCCTGGCGCTGCAGGTTGTCCTGCGAGCCGCACAGGTTGCACGGGATGATCGGGAACCGCTGCTGCGCCGCGTACTCGGCGATGTCGTCCTCGCGGCAATAGGCCAGCGGCCGGATCACCACGTGGCGGCCGTCGTCCGAGCGCAGCTTCGGCGGCATCGCCTTCAGCTGCGCTTGGTAGAACATGTTGAGGAAGAACGTGGCGAGAATGTCGTCGCGATGATGGCCGAGCGCGATCTTGGTGATGCCGTTCGCCGCCGCCCAGGTGTACAGCGCGCCGCGGCGCAGCCGCGAGCACAGGCTGCACATGGTCTTCCCCGCGGGAATCACCCGGGTCACCGTGCTGTAGGTGTCCTGCTCGATGATGTGGAACGGCACGCCGCGGGCGGTCAGGTAGTCCGGCAATACATGTTCCGGGTAGTCCGGCTGCTTCTGGTCCAGGTTCACCGCGACCAGCTCGAAGCGTACCGGCGCCTTCGCCTGCAGCTGCAGCAGCAGGTCCAGCAAGGTGTACGAATCCTTGCCGCCGGACAGGCACACCATCACCTTGTCGCCGTCCTCGATCATGCCGAAATCGCCCACCGCCTGGCCCACCTGGCGGCGCAGGCGCCGGGCCAGCTTGCCGCCGTCGGCGGCGGGTGGACGGAAGGTGGGCAACGGGGCGGACATGTCGGGCGATCGGCAACGGGAGCCTGCCATTGTAGCGGCCCGGCCGCCGCCGGGCCGCATCCATGGGCGAGGCGGGAAACAGCGCGGCAAATCGGCGTTACACTTGGGAAATCGCCGCCCAGCCTCATCACCATCATGCAGGTCCAGGATCACGCAGAAATCGTCCACTTGCTCGCCGAGCTGCGGATGGAGCATCGCGACCTCGACGCCGCGATCGACCAGCTCGCCTCGGCGATCGGCCGCGACGAGTTGCAGCTGACCCGGCTGAAGAAACGCAAGCTGCTGCTGAAGGACCACATCGCCCGGCTCGAGAGCAAGCTGATCCCCGACCTCGACGCCTGACCGCCCAGTGGAATCCCCGATGACCCCGTTCGCCCCGATCCGTCTGCATGACGAATACGTCGTGCTGGAACCGCTGAGCCCGGACCACGTACCGGCGCTGGAAGCGGCTGCCGCCGACGGCGAACTGTGGAACCTGCAGGTCACCAGCGTCCCCGCGCCGGGGCAGACGGGTGACTACGTGGCCAGGGCGCTGCAGGGCCAGGCCGAGGGCCACATGCTGCCGTTCGCGATCCGCGAGTCCGGCAGCGGCGAGATCGTCGGCAGCACCCGCTACTACGAGATCGACGCCGCGCTGCCGCGGCTCGCCATCGGCTATACGTGGTACGCCAAGCGCTGGCAGAAGAGCCACCTCAACACCGCCTGCAAGCGGCTGCTGCTGGAGCACGCGTTCGAGGCCCTGGACTGTGTGGCGGTGGCCTTCCACACCGACGAATTGAACGAGGATTCGCAGCGCGCGATCGAGCGCCTCGGTGCGCAGCGCGAGGGCGTCCTGCGCGCCCACCGGCGTCGCGTCGACGGCAGCCTGCGCAACACCGTGTGTTTCAGCATCCTCGCCGGGGAATGGCCGAACGTGTCGAACTGGCTGGAGATGCGGCTGAGCCGGCTGGCCGCGAATTCGTAGCAGCGCTGCTACATCAGCCGGTTGAGCAGGTGATCGAGCTGGCTGCGGTCGAGCCGCTTCAGCAGCTTGCGCACCTCGGGCGGATACTGCCGCGGGCTCTCCAGCGCCTGGTAGTCGACCAGTCGCGTGGCGTGCCGGCGCAAGGCCGCCCACTCCGCTTCGTGTTGTGCCTGCAGCAGGCGTGACGGGTCGCGCAGGACCAGTGCGTTTTCCAGATCCAGTGACCACGCCCGCGGATTGAGGTTGTTGCCGGTCAGCACGGCCACGTCGTCGTCGATCAGCAGGCCCTTCAGGTGATAGCTGTTGTCGCGGTCACGCCACAGGTGCAGGTTGAGCTGGCCGCTGTCGATCTGGCGGCGGTGCGCGCGGGCGAAGCGGCGCAGGTTGTTTTCGTACAGGTAGGGCAACAGCCCGATGGTCTTGAACGGCTCGCCCGGCGGGATGTAGAAATCGTTGGCGGTCTTGTCGCCGACCATGATGTCGATCGTGCAGCCACGACGCAGCAACTGGCCCAGCACCGCGCGCACCGGCCGCGGCAGGTTGAAGTACGGCGTCAGCACGATCAGCCGCTGGCGGGTGCCGCGCAGCAACTCCAGCAGCACCTCGTTCAGCGTGTTGTCGCTGCGGCCAAAGCCCGGCAGCGGCGTCACCGCCACCGTGCCGTCGGCCAGGCTGGCCTGCGGCACGTCGTAGCTCGCCCGCTGCAATGCCTGGCGGAATTCGCGGATCGCCGGCTGCAGCGACTTCGTCGAGGGCACGTCCGCCACGTTCAGGCGCCGCACCGCATCGCTGCCGATGAAATACTTCTGCACGAAACCGGCCATCGCGTCGGCCAGGCCCACGTGCTGCAGCAGGTGATAGCGGTCGAGCCGGTAACGCTCATGCCGCGCAAGATAGACGTCATTGAGGCTGGCGCCGCTGTACAGCACCGCGTCGTCGATCACGAAGCCTTTCAGGTGCAGCACGCCGAACAGTTCGCGGTTCTGCACCGGCACGCCGTAGATCTCCACGCCCGGCCCCAGCCGCGCCGCGTATTCGCGGTACATGCCCGCGTTGCCCGCGCTTTTCTGCTTGCCGATCAGGCCGCGCTGGGCGCGATGCCAGTCCACGAACACGGTTATCCGCAGGCCCGGCGCGCGCGCCTTCGCCGCGTACAGCGCATCGAGCACTTCACGGCCGGCATCGTCGTCCTGCAGGTACAGGGCCACGATCACGATGCGCCGGGTGGCCTGGCCGATGAGCCGCAGCAAGGCCTGCCGGAATGCCGACGGATCAGGCAGGGTGGCGATCGCGCTGGCGGGCACCGCGAAGAACGGCATCGCCTGCGTCGAGGCGCCCGGCTTGCGCCTGCGGGGAAACGGCAGGATGCGCCGCGCGATGCGGCCGGGAGCGGAGATCAGCTTGTTCATGGCCACAACGATGGACGACAACGCCCATCATCGCAAACCGCGGCGGATGCGCCTACACCGCGGCGCGGCTTCCACGTCGCCGACGGCACTTGCCGCGGGTGACGTGCGGGCGCATAACCTCACCCGCGGCATGGCAGGGGCATCGAGGCCCGGGGGAGAACAAGCCATGAATCAGAACAGGGAAGCACAGCCCTCGGCTGGCGAGCCGGCGACGGAAAGGCAGTTGTTTGACACGCGGCGCGACCGCGCCGGGGTGGAGCCGCAGGCGCCACACGCCGGCCTGGCCCTGTCCGGTGGCGGCGTGCGCAGCGCCACCTTCTGCCTGGGCCTGTTGCGGGCGCTGGCGCGCAACGGCGTGCTGCACCGTTTCGACTACCTGTCGACGGTCTCCGGTGGCGGCTACATCGGCGCCGCGTTTGGACGTCTGTTCAATGCCGCCACCACGCCGCAACAGGTCGAGCAGGGCCTGGCCAACGATCGCTCCCTGCTGTTGTGGTGGTTGCGCAGCAACGGTCGCTACCTGACGCCCGCCGGCGCGGGCGATCTGCTGCAGGCTGCCACCGGGCAGCTGCGCGGCTTCGTGGCCACCCAGTTCGAGATCGCCGTGCTGCTGGCCCTGCTGGCATCGGCGGTGGTGTTGCCGCATCTGCTCTGCTATCCGGTCTACGCGCAACACCTGCCATGGCTGACGTTGAACCTGTGGTGGCTGGGCCTGGTTCCGCTGGGCTGGTTGTCGGCGGCCTGCGCCTTCGCCTACTGGTGGGCGCGCGATCCGGAAGACGGCTCGCTGGCGGGGGACCTGACCATCGTCGTGGTCACCGCCGCGCTCGGCGGCTATCTGCTGTGGCTGGCCCAGCCGCTGGACAGCAGCCACGGCCCGGGCCTGCTGCAGGTGGCCGGCGTGATCCTGCTGGCGATCCCGCTGGCATGGCTGTGGACCCGGCTGCGCGGCAACCATCCGGCCCAGGATCGGGTGCACTACACGATCAGCCTCACCTTCCTGCTGAAGTGCCTGCTGCTGTTCCTGCTGCTCGGCGTCGCCGACCTGCTCGGCTGGTTCCTTGCCTGGCTGCTGGAATCGGGCGCGCTGCACGGTCCGGCGTTGAACGGCGCGGGCCTGATCGCGCTGCTGGTGGCGGTGGCGCGGTTCGCCCTGCCGGCGCTGCAGCCGCACAACGACAAGCCCAGCCTGGCGCGTTTGCCATTGGCCCTGATCGCCAACCTGTGCGGCCTGCTGCTGCTCGGCCTGCTGCTGTTGTTCTGGCTCAGCGCGCTGCAATACCTGCTGTTCTTCATGGGCACCACCACCTCCGCCGAAGCGGCCTGGCTGCGCTGGCTGGCGGTGGTGGTGCCCTGTCTTGCCTACGCGGGCCTGACCGGACGCAACCTGCAGGCGATCAACCGCTCGTCGCTACATGCGTTCTATCGCTCGCGCATCGCGCGCACCTACATTGCGGTGGGCAACCAGCCGGTGGCCGCCGCGGGCCCGACGCGCTTCCCCATCTCGCCGCTGCTGTCGAAGGACTCCGCCACCGCGCAGGCGGTGGTCAAGGTGACCGAACTGCTCGACCACGACGATGTGGCCCTGCCCGACTACACGCCGCACCTGCACGGTGGCCCGATCCACCTGATCAACTGTTGCATCAACCAGACCGTCGACGATCGCACCGAGGCGTTCAACGCCGATCGCAAGGGCATCTGCCTCACCGTCGGTCCGTTCGGCGTGGAAACCGGAACCCGGCCCGCACAAACGTTGCCCGCGGGCGCCAGCGAACCGCTGCAAGGCACCACGCTGGCCGAATGGATCGCCATCTCCGGTGCCGCCGCCGGTTCCGGCATGGGTTCGATGACCCGCCCCGGGGTGGCCGTGCTGACCTTCCTCAGCGGCCTGCGGCTCGGCTACTGGTGGCGCAACCGGCTCGGCAAGCCGTCGCTGTCATGGTCGTGGCTCGGCAAGTCGCGGGCGGCCCTGCAGGAAATGCTGGCGCGCTTCCCCGGCCTGCAGGGTCCGGTGTGGTACCTGTCCGACGGCGGGCATTTCGACAACACCGGCGTCTATGCCCTGCTCAAGCGCGAGCTGAAGCTGATCGTGCTGGCCGATTGCGGCGCCGATCCGAACTACCTGTTCGCCGACGTCGAGAACCTGATCCGCAAGGCGCGCATCGACTACGCCGCCATCATCGAATTCATCGACCCGGCCAGCCTCGCGCCGGGCACCGTCGAGCCCGCGCTGCTGGCCCGGCTCGGCACGCCGGACAGCGTGATGCCGGGGCCGGGCACGCAAAGCCTGCTGCTGGCGCGCATCCGCTACCACAGCGGCAACACCGGCGCCCTGCTGGTGGTGAAGCCGCGCCAGCCGGCGGATTCGCCGCTCGACATCGTCGGCTACGCCAACCGCGACATGCGCTTCCCGCAGCAGGGCACGGAAGACCAGTTCTTCGACGAGGCGCAATGGGAAAGCTATTGCCAGCTAGGCGAACTGCTGGGCCGGCCGCTCGATCGCGCCACCCTCGATGCGATCCCCGTGCTGGCCCTGGACGGCGTCGCCGCCAGCATCGGCCCGCTCGCCCCGGACGTGCAGAAGAGCGCGATGTCGCTGCGCCAGCGGGTCACCGCCACGGTCGGCGCCTCGCTCGGGCTGAGCGCGATCGCCGGCCTGGCGCTGGCCGGCTGGCAGGCGTGGGACGCCCATCTGAAACAGGGCATCGAGCAGCAGAAACTGGTCACCGAGGCCGCCCGCGACCTGGGCAAGGCGATCGGCGACGACGCCGCCTTCGATGTCGGCATGGATGCCTCGGTGCAGCTGTTCCGCGCCCAGGCCGGGGCGCCGCCGTACCCGGACTCGATCCGCCTGGTGGTGGACGGCCTCGCCGATTCGCTGCAGGCGAAATGCGAAAAGCTGCCACCGGGCCAGCTTGCGCTCGCCTGCAACAACGACCTGACCATCCTCGGCGGCGCACCCTCGCTGACCCGCTGGGAACGCGCCATGGTCGGCTACCGTGACTGGCCACCGGTGGTGGCGCTCGATCCCGATGCGCCCGTGGTGGCGGGCGCGAACACCTCCTCGAACGCCGCAGCCCCGACATCCACCACCGACACGACACCCATCACCGTTGACGACATGCCGTCCGAAAGCCCCCCGCTGGCATCGGCACCGGAACCCGCGCGGGATGTCCCCCCGCCGCCGCCACCGCCGCCACCGCCACCGTCCGAAACGGCAGCACCGCCACCGGTCCGGGCGGCACGCCCCACTCCCGCCACCGCCACGGTCACCCACCCGTCACGGGCGAACGCCGCCACCCTGGCCGACGCTGCACGCCGCGCCTGCACCCAGGGCATCTCGCGCCGCTTCGTGGTCTACACGCAGATCTACGACGAGGCCGAGCGCGCCTCTGCCGAAACCCTGTTGCCCCAGCTGCGCGACCTGGGCGTGGCCACGCCCGGCATCGAGAACGTCACCGCCAGCGCCGCCAGCCACGGCCGCACCCTGCCGTTCCAGTGGCATGTACCCACCGTGCTCTACAGCGGCGCGGGCACCCAATGCGCGTCGGCGATCAGCGCATGGATGGGCGCCACCCGCCCGTTCGCCTCGCCCCGCGCGCCCCAGGCCGTGCCGTTCCCGCTATCCATCCGCGGCGAACCGAACGTGATCGAACTGTGGATTCCCGGCGCGACGAAGCCGTGAGCACCCGGTGTGACGCTCATCGCGGCGCGTGCGCCGGGCGCGGGCCCCGCGTCTCAGTGCTGGATCGGGAAGGTCTGCGCGTTGCCGGGTGCCGAGGTCGGCGCGGCATGGCCTGATGCCGGGGTGGCGGTCGGCACGCGTGCGCCGCACTGATACGCGCCCCATGGCTGCGATCCCGCATCGGGTTCGGCCAGCGGCTTGATCGTGTCGGCATTCATCTTGGCGGCCTCATTGCGGGCCAGCACTTCCAGTTCGTCGCGCACCTTGATGTCGTTGCGGTCGACCGGGCCGACGTGATCCATCACCGAGACGGTGACCTTGCCCAGGTCGCGACAGGCAGAGACGTCGCCGCTCCAGGCGGTGCGCACGTTCTTCGCCGCCGGGTCCATGGTGATGCCCCAGTTGCAGGCGCTCAGCAGCAACACGGGAACGAGCAACAGCAGGGTCTTGCGCATGGAGGGCTCCGCAACAGTGACTTGGAATAGGAAAGAGGCCGGACCTTGCGGCCCGGCCTCCATCGTAACGCGGTGAAGCGGATGCGTCCCGCGGCGGCCGCACGACATGCGGCGCCGGTTCATGCCGGCGCCGCCTGCGGGCTCACTTGGCCGGCTTCGCCGCCACCGGCTTGCCGTCGGCATCGAGCACCTGCACCTGGCCGAGCTTGAGCGCGCGGATCGGCGACTCGATCTTCGCCAGGTCACCGACGATCACCCAGGTCAGCTGGTCCGGATGGATGATCTGCTTCGCCGCCGCTTCCACCGCGGCATCGGTCTGCCCCTCGATGCGCGACTTCAGGGTCTGCACGTAGTCATCCGGGCGGTGGTACAGGGCGATGCCCTGCATCGCGCCCATCACCGCCGAGGTGGTCTGGTACTCGCCCGGCATGCTGCGCACGTCGCCGACCTTGACCTTGCTGATCTCGGCGTCGGTCAGCGGCTTGTCGCCGATCACGCCGTTGGCCTCCTTCAGCATTTCGGCGATCGACGGCGCGGTCTTGTCGGTCTGCACCGGCGCGTACAGCATGAACGGACGCTGCCCCACCGCGTTCTGCAGGAAGCTGAAGGCACCGTAGGCCCAGTGCTTGTCCTCGCGCAGGTTCATGTTGAGGCGCGAGGTGAAGGTGCCGCCGAAGGCACCGTTCATGGTCTGGATTTCCAGATTGTTGGCCGCTTCGGTGGAAGGCGCCAGGCTGCCGGCGAGGATCAGCGTCTGCTGCGCTCCGGGACGATCGACCAGGAACACGCGCGCCTGCGACGGCGGCGTGACCTGGCCGATGTTCTTCACCGGCACCTTGCCCGCCGGTGCCTTCCAGTCGCCGAACACCGCGTTCAACTGCGGGATGATCTTGTCCAGCGTGGTGTCGCCGGCGACCAGGATCTTCACGTTGTCCGGGCGGATGTAGTCGTCCATGAAGTTGTGCATGTCGGCCGCGGTCAGCGACTTGATCGACGCCTCGGTGCCCGAACCGGTGAACGGGATCGCGTAGGCGTGGCCCTGGCCGTACAGCAACGGCGGCAGGGTGCGCAGGGCGATGCCGGTGGGCTGGCTCTTTTCCTGGGCGATGCGCGCCAGCCACTGGCCGCGCAGGCGACTGGTGTCGCCGTCACGGAAGGCCGGGTTGCGCACGATGTCGGCGAACAGGTCCAGCGACGGCTTGAGCTGGTCGTCCAGCGCGTTCAGCGAAGCATTGCAGTAATCCAGCCCGCAACCGCTGGCGATGATCGCGCCCAGGCGCTGCTTGCGCTTGGCGATCTCCACCGAGTCCAAAGTCTTGGTGCCTTCGTCGAGCATGTTCATGGTGAAGCTGGAGGTGCCCAGCTTGCGACCCTGGTCCGCGGCGAAGCCCGCGTCGAACAGCAGCTGCAACTGCACCGCCGGCACCGTGTGGCGTTCGGCCAAGACCACCTCGATGCCGTTGTCGAGCTTGCCGCGCTGCAGCTCCGGGAAGCTGAGGTCGGGGAAGCTGCTGACCTCGGGCACGCCCTTGCTGCGGTCGACGTCGCTGGCCACCGTCTTGTAGTCACCCTTGGCCGAAAGCACCGGTGCCGGCGCGCCGGTGGCCGCGGCACGACCGGCCATCTTGGCCATGTCGGTGGCGTCGACCTTGCCCGGCACGACGGTCAAGGTGTAATCACCCTTGCTGATCCACTTGTCGGCCACCGCCTTGACGCTGGCCGGGGTCGCCGCCATGAACGCGTTGAAATCCTTCAGGTACTGCCCCGGGTCGCCGTGATACAGCTGGCCCTGGGCGAGGATCGAAGCCTGCGTGTTGACCTTTTCCAGGCCGCGCACGAAGGAGGCACGCGTCTCGGTCTTCACCCGCGCCAGTTCGTCGGCGGTGGGGCCGGTGTTCAGGAATTTCTGCCACTCGTCGGCAATCGCGGCCTCGACCTTCGCCGGGTCGACACCCTTCTTCACGTCGACCTGCAGGTTGAACATGCTGGCCAGCACGTGCTGCTCGACGTCCACCGAGACGTCGTCGGCCAGCTTGTCCTGGTAGACCAGCCGCTGGTACAGCCGCGAGGTCTTGCTGCCGCCGAGCACGGCGGCGGCCAGTTCCAGCAGGTTCTCGTCGTTGCTGCCGCGACCGGGCACGTTCCACTCGCGGTAGATGCGGGTCTGCGCCACGTTGTCGGTCATGGTGCCCCGGGTGGAGCTGTCGCGGGGGGCGATCCACGGCTGCGGACGCGGCACCTGCGGGCCGGCGGCGATGTCGCCGAAGTATTTCTGCATCTTTTCCTTCGCCACCGCCGGCGTGATGTCGCCGGACAGCACCACCACCGTGTTCGCCGCGCCGTAGTAGTCGCGGAACCACTGCTTGACGTCGCCCAGCGAGGCGGCGTTCAAGTCGTCCATCGAACCGATGGTGTCGTGGTGGTAGGGATGATTGGCCGGGAACGCCTCGGCCTGGATCAGCTCGCCCGCGCGGCCGTACGGCTGGTTCTCGCCCTGGCGCTTCTCGTTCTGCACCACGCCGCGCTGCTCGTCCAGCTGCGGCTGGCCGATCGCGCCCAGCAGGTGTCCCATGCGGTCGGATTCCATCCACAGCGCCATGTCCAGCGCGCTGGTCGGCACCGTCTCGAAGTAGTTGGTGCGATCGAGCCAGGTGGTGCCGTTCTGGTCGGTGGAGCCGGCCAGCTCGAACGGCTTGAAGTACTCGTCCTTGTGGTTCTCCGAGCCCTGGAACATCAGGTGCTCGAACAGGTGCGCGAAACCGGTCTTGCCCTTCGGCTCATACGACGAACCGACGTGATACCAGACACTGACCGCCACCACCGGCGCCTTGTGGTCTTCGTGCACCACCACGGTGAGGCCGTTGGGCAGGGTGAAGCGGCTGTAGGCCAGCTCGGGAATCTGCTGCGAGGCGGCGGCAGTCGTCGCGGCAATCGCGGGAGCCGCCCATGCCAGCGGCACGCCGCCAGCCAGGGTGAGTGCGCCGGCGATCAGCAGGGCGAGTGGTTTCTTTGTCACGGTGAACCTCCTGTTTCACGGATAAGTCGACACAGGCTAGCGGCGCGGGACAGGTGTCGCAAATGACTTGCGGCAGGGTCCGGCCGGGGCGTCCGCCCGCATGTCCGGCTGTCCGGCGGCGGTCGACAGCGGTGTCCGCGGACAGGATTGTTCGCCCGGGGTCGCCGTGATGACTCCGTCAAATCAAGCACTTGGGGCGTTTGCAACCGTTGGCACGCGGATTGCTCTTATGGCCGTGCAGGGACTCTTTCCCCATTCGTCGGAGACAAGCTCATGAAATTCGAAACCCTGATGTTGCGCGGACTGTTCATCGCCTGCCTGGCGGTATGCGGCCTGATCTTCGGCGCGATGGTGACCACCACGCCGGCCTCGATACAGCTGGCCGGCAGCCATTCCCTGCGGACCATCCTGCTGGCGGCACCGAGCAGTTGCGCCTTGCCGCCCGACGGCGTGATGTGCGCCCAGCTCGGCACGGCGTCGCCGCTCAACGGTTGATCCCGGGCGATGCCGTACGGCGATAATGGCGGATGCTCCACGTCATCCTGTTCAATCCCGAGATCCCGCCGAACACCGGCAACGTGATTCGCCTGTGCGCGAACACCGGCGCTGCGCTGCATCTGATCCGCCCGCTGGGCTTCGAACTTGACGATGCCCGCCTGCGCCGCGCCGGGCTGGACTACCACGAGTACGCAAGGCTCGCGGTGCACGACGACCTGGCCAGTTGCCTCGATGCGATCGGCGCGCCCAGGGTGTTCGCCTTCACCACCCGCGGCCGTGTCGCCCATGTGGAGGCGCGTTTTGCCGACGGCGACGCCTTGCTGTTCGGCTGCGAAACCGCCGGACTGCCGGCGGCCGTGCTCGAGGCGATTCCCGCCGAACAGCACCTGCGCCTGCCGATGCATCCGGACAGCCGCAGCCTGAACCTGTCGAACACGGTGGCCGTGGCCGTCTACGAGGCATGGCGGCAGCTCGGCTTCGTTGGAGCCGGGAGCCAGGAATAGGGAATCGGAAGAGCGCTCTTCCGCGAGATTGAAGGGGGCGGGCGCCACTGCTTTTGCCCTTGCCTGTCCGACTCCCTATTCCCGGCGGCGCTCGCGCCGCCCCGCTACAATCGGCAGATGAACGCCGCCACTCCCAACTCCTGGTTGCCGCAACCGCTGCGCAAGCTTGCCGGCCGTGCGCTGGAAACCGCGCTGAACCACAGCTTGTCGCTCGATCCGGACACGCAGCACAAACTGGCCGCACTGAATGGACGCAGCGTGCAGCTGCATCTGCGCGGCCCCGAGATCGCGCTGGCCATCACCGTCGAGGACGCCCGCCTCAAGGTGGGCCCGCCGCAGGACGACAACCAGCTGAAGGTCGCCGCCTCACCGGGCAGCCTGCTGGCGATGATGTTCCGCCGCGACGACGACGGCATCGCTCCGGGCAAGGTGGAGATCGCCGGCGATGCCGAGCTGGCGCGCCGGCTGGAAAAGCTGGCCAGCAAGTTCGCCCCCGATTTCGAGGAAGCGTTCGCGCGCACGTTCGGCGACGTGCTCGGCGTGCCGCTGGCCAGGACGGTGCGCAAGGGCCTGGCCCACGCCCGCGAAACCGCCAGCCACCTCACCGAGGATGGCGCGGACTGGTTGCGCGACGAGGCGCGCGTGGCGATGGCGCCGGGCGAGGTGGAGGGTTTCCTCGACGGCGTGGACGAGCTGCGCGAACGCAGCGAACGACTCGAATCACGCGTGCAGCGACTGCTGCAGCGCGTGTCGGGCAACGCCGCGTGACGCCGCTGAAGGTCGTGCCGCGGCTGCTGCGGGTCGCCTCGGTTCTGCTGGCGTACCGGCTCGACGAACTGGTCGACGCGGCTCACCTGTACCGTCCGCTGAAGCTGCTGCGGCCGCTGGTGGCGAAGCCGCGCATCGACATCCGCGGCTTGCCGCGCGGCGCGCGCCTGCGTCATGCGCTGACCGAACTGGGGCCGATCTTCGTCAAGGCCGGCCAGGTGTTGTCGACCCGCCGCGACCTGGTGCCGGCCGACATCGCCGACGAACTGGCCCTGCTGCAGGACCAGGTCGCGCCGTTCCCGGGCAGCGCAGCCCGCGCGATCGTCGAGCAGGAACTGAAGCTGCCGATTGGACGTCTATACGCCCGTTTCGACGAAACCCCGCTGGCTTCCGCCTCGATCGCCCAGGTGCACGCCGCCACCCTGCACGACGGCCGCGAGGTGGTGGTCAAGGTGTTGCGACCGGGCATCGATGCGCAGATCGCCCGCGACGTGAAGCTGCTGCGTTCGCTGGGCGAACTGGCCCAGCGCTGGCACCCGAACGCCGACAAGATCCGCCCGCTGGATGTCGTCGCCGAAGTCGAGAAGATGCTGGAGAACGAGCTGGACCTGCAGCGCGAAGGCGCCAGCGCCAGCCTGCTCCGGCGCAACTTCGCCAGCGGCGTGGACCTCTACGTGCCCGAGGTGCACTGGGACCTGACCGCCACCCGCGTGCTCACCCTGGAGCGGGTGCACGGCCTCAGCAGCGACGACATCGCCGCGATCGACGCCGCCGGGCTCGACCGCAAGGCGCTTGCCGTCAAGGGCGTGCGGGTGTTCTACGAGCAGGTGTTCCGCGACAACTTCTTCCACGCCGACGCCCACCCCGGCAACATCTGGGTCGACCCGGCGCGCACCGATGAACCGCGCTTCATCGCGCTGGATTTCGGCATCATGGGTTCGCTGCCCGAAGCCGACCAGTACTGGCTGGCGCAGAACTTCATCGCGCTGTTCGAACGCGACTATGCCCGCATCGCCAAGTTGCACGTGGACGCGGGCTGGATGCCTGCCGACGTGCGCCTGGACGAGCTGGAAGCCGCCGTGCGCACGGTGTGCGAGCCGTACTTCACCCGCCCGTTGTCGCAGATCTCGCTGGCCGAGCTGGTGGTGAAGCTGTTCCAGACCGCGCGCCGTTTCGAGCTGACCCTGCAGCCGCAGCTGATCCTGCTGCAGAAGACCCTGCTCAACATCGAGGGCGTGGGCCGCATGCTCGATCCGGAGATCGACATCTGGGCGGTGGCGCACCCGGTGCTGAAACGCATCCTGCGCGAGCGCTACAGCCCGTTGCGCACCTTGCGCGAAGTGCGCAAGCGGTTGCCCGAATGGCTGCACGAGGCACCGCAATTCCCCGAGCTGGTGCGCGACGCACTGCGCCAGATTGGTCGCGGCGAACGGCGCGTGCTGAGCGACCCGCTGGCGCTGAAACTGAGCCTGGACAACGCCCGTCGCCAGCACAAGCTGATCGCCTGCAGCCTGCTCGGCAGCACGCTGCTGATCGGCGCGACCCTGCTGGGCACGCTGTCGCCGCATTACGGCATCTGGCCGCCGCTGGGCACCGGCATCGCCGGCCTGCTGGCCTTCGCGATCGGCTGGCCGCGCGCGCGCTGATTGCGGCGAGCGCACCGACCCATGCTCGAGATTCTGTACCAGGACGACGCGCTGATCGCGGTGAACAAGCCCGCGAACCTTGCCGTGCACCGCTCGAAGATGGTGGGCAACGCCGAGGAATTCCTGATCGACCTGTTGCGCGAACAGATCGGCGACAACGTCTACCTGGCCCACCGGCTCGACCGCGCCACCAGTGGCGTGCTGCTGGTGGCGCGCAGCAAGGAGGTCGCCGCCGCGCTGGGCGAACAGTTCATGGCCCGCAGCATCCACAAGCAGTACCTCGTGGTGGTGCGCGGCTGGCCCGAACCGGGCGAAGAGGTGATCGACTATCCGCTGCCCGGCTCGCGCGAAACCGGCCCACGCCGCGAGGCACGCACCCGCTACCGGCGCCTCGCCACCATCGAGGTGCCGATCGAACTGGGCCGCTATCCGCAGCAGCGCTACGCGCTGGTTCTCGCCGAACCCGAAAGCGGCCGCTTCCGCCAGATCCGCAAGCACCTGGCGCATATCCACCACCCGGTGATCGGCGATTGCCAGCACGGCCGCGGCGACCACAACCGCCTGTACAAGCAGCATTTCGGCTGTCATCGGATGTTGCTGCATGCATGGCGACTGGATTTCCACCACCCGGTCACCGGCGTGCCGATGCAGCTGGAAGCGCCGCTGGATGAGGCTTACACGCACCTGCTCGCCCGGTTCGGCTGGCCCCAGCCCGAGGACATCGAAGCACCGGCGAACGACTTCCCGCCACCGCTCGGTTCGTCCTGAGCGTCGCCGCACGGAGGCGAAGTCGATGAGCACACGGCGCCATGCCCGGCCCACACGGGAAGAAGCCGGTCTCTCGCCCCGCCTTTCGCTTGCCCGTAAACTGCCTGGCATGTTGACCGTCAGCCACAGCATCACCCTGCCCGAGTCCGAGCTCGTCGAGCGCTTCCTGCGCGCCGACGGCCCCGGCGGACAGCATGTGAATCGCACCGAGAGCGCGGTGGAGCTGCGCTTCGACGTGGCCAGCTCGCCGTCGCTGCCTGAGGAGATCCGCACGCGTCTGCTGGGGCGCCGCGATCGCCGGCTGACCGCCGAGGGCGTGCTGGTGATCCAGGGCCGCCGCTTCCGCGACCAGGGACGCAATCGCGACGACGTGCGCGAGCGGCTGGTGGAGATCATCCGCGGCGTGCTGGTGCCACCGAAGAAGCGCCTGGCCACCCGCCCCACCCGCGCCTCGAAGGAACGTCGCCTGGTGGGCAAGCAGCAACGCGGCCAGATCAAGCAGTCCCGTTCACGCAAGCCGGATCTCGAATGAAGGGACAACTGCCCAGCCCCGGGCAACTGCCGCCGGGCATGCCGCATCTGGCCGACAACTGGCGCCGCCGACTCTGTCGAGGCGTACTTCGCCTGTGCGGCTGGAGCCTGGTCGGCGAGTTTCCCGACGTGCGCCGCGCCGTGCTGATCGCCGCGCCGCACTCGTCGTGGTGGGATGGCGTGTGGGGCCTGCTGATGAAGGTCGGCATCGGCGCCGACATCCATTTCATGGGCAAGCAGGAGCTGTTCCGCGGTCCGCTGGGCAAGCTGCTGCTGAAGCTGGGCGGCATGCCGATCAATCGTGGCGCCGCCAAAGGCGTGGTCGAGCAGATGATCGACCAGCTGCAGCAGCACGAATCGCTGTGGCTGGGCATCGCGCCCGAAGGCACGCGCAAGCCGGTGGCGCGCTGGAAGAGCGGCTTCTGGCGCATCGCCCACGAGGCCGGCGTGCCCATCGTCACGGCCTGGTTCAACTATCCGGACAAGACCATCGGCGTCGGCCCGCTGTTCCACACCAGCGACGACATGGAGGCGGACCTCGCCCGCCTGCGCGCGTTCTATGCGCCGTTCCGGGGCAAGCACCGCAACGTGTGACCGGATGCGGGCGCGCGCCCTGCCGCCGCATCAACGCTGCGAATGGCCCGGATCGTCGTGTTCGCGATGGGTCAGCAGGCCAGGCCGCACCAGGTCGATGAAGGCCCGCGCCTCGGCGCTGAGGAACTTGCCCTTGCGCATCACCACGCCGTAGCTGCGCTGGGGGAAGAACTGCTTCATGTTGCGCACCGCCAGCCGCTCGCTGTCGACGGCGGTGATGCAGATGCCGGTGACGATGGAGATGCCCATGCCCATCGCCACGTACTCCTTGATCACGTCCCAGCCGCCGACCTCGATCGCCACGTGGAACGGCACCTGCTGCTGCTGGAACACCAGGTCGACCAGGCGATAGGTGGACAGCCGCTGTGGCGGCAGGATCAGGCCGTAAGGTGACAGGTCTTCCAGGGTGATCTTTTCCTTGGCCGCCAGCGGATGACCCGGCGGCATGATCAGCATCGGGTCGTAGTGCTGCACCGGCGCCCAGGCGATGTCGTTGGGAACGTCGAGCATCGAGCCCACGGCGAAGTCGACCTCGTCCGCGCGCAGCATCGCCATGCCGTCCTTGCCGGTGACGTTGGCCAGCTGCAGCTGCACCGCGGGGAAGCGCTCGCGGTAGCGGCGCACCAGGTCGGGCAGCAGGTACTGGATGGTCGAGGTGCCGGCGGCGATGGTCAGGCGGCCGGCCTGCAGTCCCTTCACCCTGGCCTGGAAGTCGCGGTCCAGCGTGTCCCAGCCTTCGACCAGCGGCCGCGCCAGTTCATACAGCGCCTCGCCTGCGTCGGTGAGGTTGATGCGGCGCCGGCGCCGTTCCAGCAGGCTCATGCCGAGTTCCCGCTCCAGCGCCTGCAATTGCAGGCTGATGGTGGGTTGCGACAGGTACAGCGCCTCGGCTGCGCGGGTCAGCGTACCCAGCTTCACCACGCTGACGAAGGCACGCAACTGCTTGTGCCGGTTGCCTTTGTAGTAATAGCGCCCGCCGTTCTCCGCCGGCGCGACCTCGCCGCGCTTCTTTGCTGCGCTGCGGCGCGGCTTTTTCGGTCCGTTCAGCGCCACGTCGCGCTTTTTCATCGCCATATTTCAATACTTTGGAGTATGTATTGCATTTGCTCATAGTAATGATTGAAACATTCACTTTGTCAAATAGCTGATTTGTACCTAGCTTCGAGTCATTCCCGACACGGAGCGACACCATGGCAGTACCGCAGGAAAGACTCGAACTCGGCGCCATCGAGATTCATGCCGACGCGGCCGGTTACGCGAGCATCCTGACCCCGGCAGCGCTGGCCTTGCTGGCCCGGCTGCACCGCCGTTTCGAACCGACCCGCCAGAAATTGCTGCAGGCGCGGCGCGAGCGCCAGGCGACGTACGACGCCGGCGGCCTGCCCGACTTCCGCGCCGACACGGCGGCGATCCGCGAATCGGACTGGAGCGTGGCGCCGATCCCGCCGGCGCTGCGCGACCGTCGCGTCGAGATCACCGGCCCGGTCGAGCGCAAGATGATCATCAACGCGCTGAATTCCGGCGCGAAGGTGTTCATGGCCGACTTCGAGGACTCCTCGGCACCGACCTTCGCCAACCAGCTCGACGGCCAGCTCAACCTGCGCGACGCGGTGAACGGCTCGATCGACTTCACCTCGCCCGAAGGCAAGCACTACCGCGTGGGCGACAACCCCGCCGTGCTGGTGGTGCGCCCCCGCGGCTGGCACCTGCACGACAAGTTCTTCAGCGTGGATGGCGAGCCGATGTCCGGCGCCCTGGTCGACTTCGCCCTGTTCGTGCTGCACAACGCCCGCGCCCTGCACAGCCGCGACCGCGGCCCGTATTTCTACCTGCCGAAACTCGAGGCGATGGAGGAGGCCGCGCTGTGGGATGCGGTGATGGCCGACGCCGAGAACGAACTGCAGCTGCCGGTGGGCACGATGAAGGCCACCGTGCTAATCGAGACGCTGCCGGCGGCGTTCCAGATGCACGAGATCCTGCATGCGCTGCGCCGTCGCGCGGTCGGCCTCAATTGCGGCCGCTGGGATTACATCTTTTCCTACCTGAAAACCCTGCGCGGCCATCGCGACCGCCTGCTGCCCGAGCGCAGCCAGGTGCAGATGACCGCACCGTTCCTGAAGGCGTATTCCGAACTGCTGATCCAGACCTGCCATCGCCGAGGCGCGTTCGCGATGGGCGGCATGGCCGCGCAGATCCCGATCAAGGGCGACGAAGCCGCCAACGAAGCAGCGCTGGCCAAGGTGCGCGCCGACAAGCTGCGCGAGGTGCAGGCCGGCCACGACGGCACCTGGGTGGCGCACCCGGCGCTGGTGCCCGTGGCGCAGCAGGTCTTCGACCAGCACATGCCCGGTACCAACCAGCTCGGCGTGCTGCGCCAGGACGTGCAGGTCAGCCGCGAACAGCTGCTCGCCGCGCCCAACGGCACCATCACCCGCGCCGGCTTCGACAACAACGTCGAGGTGTGCCTGCGCTACACCGCCGCCTGGCTCGATGGCCTGGGCTGCGTGCCGATCCATCACCTGATGGAAGACGCCGCCACCGCCGAGATCGCCCGCGCCCAGTTGTGGCAGTGGCTGCATCACGCCGACGGGTCGCACGCGGACGCCCTGGCATTCCCCGACCACGCGCCGATCGACTTCGCCCTGTTCGATCACGCACTGGCCTGCCACACCCACCGACTGCGCGACAGCCAGCATCCCGGCGCCGCCCGCGCCGACGCGGCCGCAGCCCTGCTCTCGGCGATGACCCACGCCGACGTGCTCGGCGACTTCCTCACCCTGCCCGCCTACGACCAGCTCGCCTGAGTCCCACCGATCCGCCTGCCACGAATCACCGTCCCACGGAGCCATGCCATGAAGACCACGACCCTGCCGACCGCCGAACAGATCACCCTGGACTGGAACAACAACCCGCGCTGGACCGGCGTGCAGCGCAACTACTCCGCCGAGGACGTGGTGCGCCTGCGCGGCACCGTGCACGTGGAACACTCGCTGGCCCGCCATGGCGCCGAGCGGCTGTGGAAGTCCCTGCACAAGGAAGACTTCGTCAATGCGCTGGGCGCGCTCACCGGCAACCAGGCGATGCAGCAGGTCAAGGCCGGCCTGCAGGCGATCTACCTGAGCGGCTGGCAGGTCGCCGCCGACGCGAACGTGGCCGGCGAGATGTATCCCGACCAGTCGCTGTACCCGGCCAACTCGGTGCCGCTGGTGGTGAAGCGGATCAACAACACCTTGCTGCGTGCCGATCAGTTGCACCACGCCGAAGGCAAGGACGACTGCGACTGGCTGGTGCCGATCGTGGCTGACGCCGAAGCCGGCTTCGGCGGCGTGCTGAATGCGTTCGAGCTGATGAAGGCGATGATCGAGGCCGGCGCCGCCGGCGTGCACTTCGAGGATCAGCTGGCCAGCGTGAAGAAGTGCGGCCACATGGGCGGCAAGGTGCTGGTGCCGACCCGCGAGGCGGTCGACAAGTTGAACGCGGCGCGCCTGGCCGCCGACGTGGCCGGCGTGCCGACCCTGCTGGTGGCGCGCACCGACGCCGACGCCGCCGACCTGCTCACCTCGGACATCGACGACAACGACAAGGCCTTCATCACCGGCGAACGCACCGTCGAAGGCTTCTTCCGCGTGCGCCCGGGCCTGGACCAGGCGATCAGCCGCGGCCTCGCCTACGCGCCGTACGCCGACCTGATCTGGTGCGAGACCAGCAAGCCGAACCTGGACGACGCGCGCTGCTTCGCCGAGGCGATCCACGCGAAGTTCCCCGGCAAGATGCTGGCCTACAACTGCTCGCCCAGCTTCAACTGGAAGAAGAACCTGGACGACGCCACCATCGCCAACTTCCAGAAGGAACTGGGTGCGATGGGCTACAAGTTCCAGTTCATCACCCTGGCCGGCTTCCACAGCCTCAACTACGGCATGTTCGACCTGGCGCACGGTTACGCCCGCCGCCAAATGAGCGCCTTCGTCGAACTGCAGGAAAAGGAATTCGCCGCCGCCGATCGCGGCTTCACCGCGGTGAAGCACCAGCGCGAAGTGGGCACCGGTTACTTCGACGCCGTGACCCAGGCGATCCAGCAAGGACAGTCGTCGACCACCGCGCTGAAAGGCTCGACCGAAGAAGCCCAGTTCAAGCAGGCTTCGGCGGCCTGAGAAGAAGAGAAGTGAGTGCAGGGGAGTGAGGAGTCAGAGAGAGCAAAGGCACGGACTGCTCTCGCTTTCCCTCACTCCTCACTTCTTGTTCCTCACTTCTCGCTGGGCGGCACCAGCGCGATCACGGTCCAGCCGGGCTTCGGCTCCAGTTCGCGCTTGGCCGAGGCCACCCGCAGGGCGCCCTTTTCCTCGACGCCGAACATCAGCACCGTGTTCGAGCCGTATTGCTCGATGAAGTGCGGCCAGTCGAAGGTGGCGCTGAGCCGGGTCGACTTGATCCGCCAGCCCTGTTCCAGCATTTCGGCGAAGCGCCCGTGGGTCATCGTCTCGTCGAACAGCGGCGGCGCCAGCAGGCTGCCGGCGAGCGCGGCGCGGTCGGTGTTTTCCTGGGGCGTGAGGTTGCGCAGGCGGTAGACTTTTTCGCGCCCGAATTCCTGCCGGTAGTGCACGCAGGCCAGCGAGTTGCGCTCGCGATGGGTCGACACCGCCAGCAACCGGCCGATGCCGGTGAGGTCCAGGTGCCGCTCGGCATGCGGCGAGGCGGGGTTGCCGAAGAAGGTGCTGCGTCCCTCCATCCGCGCGAGGCGGATGCCGTCCCAGTCGTCGTCGGCCAGCACCACGCGGAAGCCTGCCTCGTCCAGCGCCTTGCCGATCGCGCGCGCCACGACGTCGGAACCGAAGATCAGCAGACCGCGCGGCTCCGGCTCGGCGACCTTCAGCCAGATCGCCAGCGGACGGGCGGTGGCGCTCTGCAGGATCACGGTGCCGATGATCAGGGTGAACACCAGCGGCACCAGCGCCTCGGCACCGGCCACGCCCAGGGCGTCGAGGCGCAGCGCGAACAGCGCCGACACCGACGCGGCCACGATGCCGCGCGGCGCGACCCAGCCGATCAGCGCGCGCTCGCGCCAGCTCAGGCTGCTGCCGAAGCTGGCGATCGCCACGGTCACCGGCCGCACCAGCAGTTGCGCGATCACGAACAGGGTGATGCCGGCGCCCAGCATGCCGTCGGGCAACGGCCATTGCAGTCGGGCGGCGAGCAGGACGAACAGCAGCGACACCAGCACCGTGGTCAGGCTTTCCTTGAAATCCAGGATGTCGTCGATGTGCACGCCGCGCAGGTTGCCCAGCGCGATGCCCATGATCGTCACCGCCAGCAGGCCCGACTCGTGGGTCAGCGTGTTGGAGACGCTGAAGGCCAGCAGCACCGCGGCCAGCACCGCGTAGTTCTGCAGGTATTCGGGAATCATCTGGCGACGCAGGAAGAACGCCATCGTCCACGCCGACAGCGCACCGATACCTACGCCACAGCCGATCGTGGCAACGAAGATGCCGATGGTGTGCCCTTCCTGGCGCGACACGATGGCCTCGTAGATCAGCACCGCGAACAGTGCGCCCAGCGGGTCGATCACGATGCCTTCCCAGCGCAGCGTGTTGGCGATGCGGGCATTCGGGCGCAGGGTGCGCAGCATCGGCGCGATCACCGTCGGCCCGGTCACGCAGGCCAGCGCGCCGAACAGCAGGGCGATCGGCCAGGCCAGTCCGGCGACGAGGTGGGCGGCCAGCGCCAGCAGCAGCAGCGACGCCACCGCGCCGTAACTGACCAGCCCGCGCACCGCCTTGCCGATGCCCGGCAATTCGTGGAAGCGCAAGGTCAGGCTGCCTTCGAACAGGATCAGCGCGACCGACAGCGAGACCATCGGGAACAGCAGTTCGCCCAGCAGCTTGTCCGGCTGCAGCACGCCGCTGACCGGCCCCAGGATGATTCCGGCCAGCAGCAGGAACACGATTGCCGGCAGTTTCACCCGCCATGCCAGCCACTGCGCCAGGAAGCCGATCACCAGCATGCCGGCGAGCATCAGGCTGAGCTCGATAGTCATCGCATTCCCTGGGAAGATCCGGGCGCTATCGAAACATGCGCGCTCCGGGACGTCCAGTCACGCAGGTTTTCGCCATCGCTCAGAAGCGGCGGTACTGCAGCGCCTCGGCCAGGTGCTCGCGTTCGAGCAGGGCGGCGCCGCCGTCCAGGTCGGCGATCGTGCGGGCCACCCGCAGCACGCGGTGATAGGCGCGCGCGGACAGGCCCAGCCGCTCCAGCGCGGCCTCGAACCAGCGCCGCTCGGGTGCGCCCAACGCACAATCGCGCTCCAGTTCACGCGTGCTGATTTCTGCATTGGGCCGACCCGCCCGCATCAGCGATTGCCGCCGCGCGTTGAGCACGCGCGCGCGCACCGTGGCGGAGTCCTCGTCGCGGTCGCCGCGCGGCGCACCCAGGTCGGCCAAGGGTACGGGCGGCACTTCCACGCACAGGTCGATGCGGTCCAGCAACGGGCCGGAAATGCGCCCGCGATAACGCTGGATCTGATCGGGCGTGCACTGGCAGCGGGGGTCGCCGGCGTAACCGCAGGGGCACGGATTCATCGCCGCCACCAGCTGGAACTGGGCCGGAAAGGTCGACTGCCGCGCGGCCCGCGAGATCATGATGTGGCCGGATTCCATCGGCTCGCGCAGCACTTCCAGCACGTGCCGGCTGAACTCCGGCAGCTCGTCAAGGAACAGCACGCCGTTGTGCGCCAGCGACACCTCGCCCGGCCGCGGATACGAACCGCCGCCGACCAGGGCCACCGCGGACGCCGTGTGATGGGGGGAACGGAACGGGCGCCGTCGCCAGTGCGCCAGGTCGGTCGTCTGGCCGGCCACCGACAGCACGGCGCAGGTCTCCAGCGCTTCGGACTCGCTCAGCGGCGGCAGGATGCCGGGCAGGCGTTCGGCCAGCATGGTCTTGCCGGTGCCGGGTGGGCCGATCAGCAGCAGGTGGTGGCCACCCACGGCGGTGATTTCCAGCGCGCGACGCGCCTGCAACTGCCCGCGCACGTCGGCAAGGTCGGGGCCATCTTCCGCGCCGCCGTTGCTGGGAATGCCGACCGGCATCGACAGCTCGTGGGCGCCGCGCAACCAGCCGCAGACCTCGGCCAGCGTATCGGCCACGCGCACGTCGACATCGGCCACCAGCGCCGCTTCGGCGGCGTTCTCCCGCGGCACCACCACCCGGCGCCCGCGCGCCCGCGCGCGCAGCAGCGCCGGCAGCACGCCGGATACGCTGCGCAGCGTGCCGCTCAGCGCCAGTTCGCCGAGGAATTCACAGTCGTCGAGTTTCTCGCGCGGCACCTGGCCGCTGGCGGCAAGAATGCCCAGCGCGATCGGCAGGTCGAACCGGCCGCCGTCCTTGGGCAGCTCCGCCGGCGCCAGATTCACGGTGACGCGGCGACCGGGGTATTCGAACGCGGTGTTCTGGATCGCCACGCGCACGCGATCGCGCGCCTCGCGCACCGCAGCCTCGGGCAGGCCGACGATGTTGGTACACGGCAGACCACCGGAAAGATGCACCTCGACCATCACTTGCGGTGCGGCGATTCCTTCCTGCGCACGGCTGAGGGTAACGGCAAGACTCATGCGGCCGCGGGTCGATGGAACAACGGGAAGGGAAACATGGAGGGCGTGGTGCTGAGGGGCATGGACATGGAACGGCTCCATCAGCAGCGCTGAATAAATAACCGCCTCCGATCGTTCTCGGGGTGAGGGTGACGGATCGGAGGCGGCTCCCGGGAGGCGGTTTTACGAACCCGCGCGGGCAGCCACCGCGGCCTCCAACTGGGCCACGTGTCGCTCCAATTCGTCGACCTTGGCGCGCGTACGCGCCAGTACCTGGGACTGGACTTCGAATTCTTCGCGGGTGACCAGGTCGAGGCGGCGCAATCCTTGCGCCAGAACATCTTGGAAGTTGGTTCGCAAATCCTGATGCGCCTGTGCCAACCCTGGCGGTACCAACGACACAAGTCGCAGGGCAATCTGGTCGATATCCTGCCTATCCATCATGGATAGCGCCTCGCACTCGTCGGATTGAATATTAGGTGAATGCAAATCGGCGTCGCCATCGGTACGCTCCATCAATAGTTGTAAGGATTGTCCTACACCCGTCGCGATCAGGCGACAATGTTCCGGCAGGCAGGCAAAATGGCCCTCCGACGCAATCGATGCCCTGGCAAGGAACCAAACCCATGAAGCTGGTCGTGGCGATCATCAAGCCGTTCAAGCTGGACGATGTCCGCGAGGCGTTGGCAGAGGTGGGTCTGCAGGGCATCACGGTGACCGAGGTGAAGGGTTTCGGCCGCCAGAAGGGGCACACCGAGCTCTATCGCGGTGCCGAATACGTGGTGGACTTCCTGCCCAAGATCAAGCTGGAAGTGGCGGTGGCCGATGATCAGCTGGACCGGGTGCTGGAGGCGATCCAGAACTCCGCCCGCACCGGCAAGATCGGTGACGGCAAGATCTTCGTCAGCACGCTGGAACAGGTGATCCGCATCCGCACCGGTGAGTTGGATCACGACGCGCTGTAATTTTTGGCAGCCCGCGCCAGCGCTCGCCGCAAGCGGCTTTCGCCCCGACTTATGCACAACTTGTTGGGTTGACCCTGTCCGGGCCACCCGATATGTTGTGTCCGTCGGTGCCCGACCAGATGCGACATCGGTCGGGCTTAAAAGGGAATCCGGTGTGACTCCGGAACTGCCCCGCAGCGGTAAAGCGGAAACGAACGCGCCCACATGCACTGGCCCTCAGCGGCTGGGAAGCGGGAGCAACTAGGCGGATCGCTCTGATCCTCGTCCGCAAGTCCGAAGACCTGCCGACACAGCGGGACGAACGTGTCCCGTTGCGTAGTGACGGCTTCCGCGGGGAAGTGCGTCGTGGAGCAGGTCGCCGCCCGGCGTCCGCTTGCGCGTCGCCTCCGGAATCCGTCGCTATCAGGCCCTGCGCGCGGGAGCAGGCGTTTGATGTCCTTCGCCGGAGCCAACCGCCATGCAAGCCCTCGATACCGCCGAACGCGAGCGCGCCGTCGCGCGCGCCGAATCCCCCAGCCCGTCCGCCGATGAAGCCGCATTCGCGCTGACCCCGCCGCACAGCGCGGCCTCCATGCACGTGACCAAGCGCAACGGCGGCCAGGAAGCCGTCGACGTCAACAAGATCGTGCGCGCGGTGACGCGCAGCGCAGAGGGCCTGCACGGCGTCGATCCGCTACGGGTCGCGCTGAAGACCATCGGCGGCCTGTACGACGGCGCCACCACGCAGGAACTCGATCAGCTGTCGATCCGCACCGCGGCCGCGCTGACCGCGGAAGAGCCGGAATACGGCCAGCTTGCCGCGCGCCTGCTCGGCGCGTACATCGACAAGGAAGTCAGCGGCCAGGAAATCCAGAGCTACTCGCAGTCGATCGCGCGCGGTGCCGAGCTGGGCATCCTCAACGATCGTTTGCGCGACTTCGTGGCCGCCAACGCGCGCAAGTTGAACGACGCGATCGACCCGCTGGCCACCCGCCGTTTCGAATACTTCGGTCTGCGCACGGTGTACGACCGCTACCTGCTGCGCCACCCGCAGCAGCGCCTGGTGATCGAGACGCCGCAGCACTTCTTCATGCGCATCGCCTGCGCGCTGGGCGGCAACGAGATCGGCGAGACGCTGGAGCTGTACCGCCTGTTGTCCTCGCTGGAATACATCGCCAGCTCGCCCACCCTGTTCAACGCCGGCACCGCGCACGAGCAGCTCTCCTCGTGCTACCTGCTCGACTCGCCGGTCGATTCGCTGGAGTCGATCTACGACAAATACGCCGACGTGGCCAAGCTCAGCAAGTTCGCCGGCGGCATCGGCCTGGCCTATTCGCGGGTGCGCTCGCGCGGCTCGCTGATCAAGGGCACCAACGGCCACTCCAACGGCCTGCTGCCGTGGCTGAAGACGCTGGACGCGTCGGTCGCCGCGGTGAACCAGGGCGGCAAGCGCAAGGGTGCGGCCTGTGTGTACCTGGAATCGTGGCACGCCGACATCGAGGACTTCCTCGAACTGCGCGACAACACCGGCGACGATGCGCGCCGCGCGCACAACCTCAACATCGCGAACTGGATTCCCGACGAATTCATGCGCCGGGTCGAGAGCGACGGCGATTGGTCGCTGTTCGATCCGAAGGTGGTGCCACACTTCGTCGACAGTTGGGGCGAGACATTCGACACCGCGTATCGCAAGGCCGAAGCCGACGGACTCGCCGTGAAAGCCGTGAAGGCGCGCGAGCTGTACGCCCGCATGATGCGTACGCTGGCGCAGACCGGCAACGGCTGGATGACCTTCAAGGACCGCTGCAACGCCACGTCCAACCAGACGGCCAAAGCCGAAAACGTGATCCACCTGTCCAACCTGTGCACCGAGATTCTAGAAGTCAGCTCGGCCAACGAGACGGCCGTGTGCAACCTCGGCTCGGTGAACCTGGCGCGGCACGTGCGCGATGGCGCGTTCGACTTCGACCAACTCGCCTCGACCGTGCGCACGGCCGTGCGCCAGCTCAATCGGGTGATCGACCTCAACCACTACCCGATCGCCACCGCGCGCAGCGCGAACATGAAGTGGCGGCCGGTGGGCCTCGGCGTGATGGGTCTGCAGGACGTGTTCTTCAAGCTGCGCCTGCCATTCGACTCCGCCGAGGCGCTGGCGTTGTCCACCCGAATCGCCGAGGAGATCTACTTCCACGCGCTGTCGCAGTCGTGCGAACTGGCCGAAGCCGAAGGCGCCCATCCCGGTTTCGCCGAAAGCCGCGCGGCCAGCGGCGAGCTGCAGTTCGACCACTGGCCGCAGGCCACGCCACACGACGACACGCGCTGGGATGCGCTGCGCGAACAGATCAAACAACATGGCCTGCGCAACTCGCTGCTGATCGCGATCGCCCCCACCGCGACCATCGCGTCCATCGCCGGCTGCTACGAATGCATCGAGCCGCAGGTGAGCAACCTGTTCAAGCGCGAGACGCTTTCCGGCGATTTCCTGCAGGTGAACCGCCATCTGGCCGACGAGCTGAAGGCGCTCGGGCTGTGGACGTCCGACATCCGCGACGCGATCAAGCTGGCGGAAGGCTCCGTGCAAGGCATCACCGCGATCCCCGAGCGTCTGCGCCAGATCTACCGCACCGTATGGGAACTGCCGCAGAAGGCGCTGATCGAACTGGCCGCTTCGCGCGGTGCCTACATCGACCAGAGCCAGTCGCTGAACCTGTTCATGGAAAACCCGAACATCGGCCAGCTGAGCTCGATGTACATGTACGCGTGGAAGGCCGGCATCAAGACCACCTACTACCTGCGCTCGCGACCGGCGACGAAGATCGCCAAGACCACCGTCTCGGCGCTGCCCGACCAGGCCCAGGCCACCGCCGCGGTGTTTTGTTCACTGGAGAACCCCGAGTATTGCGAAGCCTGCCAATAACGCGAGAGGTGTCGCGATGAAACGCTACCGGAACCTCGACGGCAACTCCGGCGTCACCGCCTACGAGTGCAGTGACGGTTTCATCCGCATCCGCTTCGTCAATGGCGACACCTACGAATACACCGACAAGGCCACCGGCCCCGAGCACGTCGCGAACATGCAGCAACTCGCGCGTGCCGGCCGCGGTCTCGCCACCTATGTCAGCCGCTTCGTGCATGACGACTATGCGCGAAAGTTGTAAGGCACCCCACCGTCATTCCAGCGAACGCTGGAATCCAGCGTCTTCCGGCGCGACGCAGAGGCACTGGGTCCCTGCGTTCGCCGGGACGACGGCGTGGGGGTCACACGCCTATTTGCGCATATAAGTCACGCCAATACGGATTGGATTTCTCGATGAGCCCGATCTTCCAGACCCGCTTCCACGCCTTGATCGCCTTCTCGCGCGTGATCGCGGATTCCATCGTTTCATGCAGCTCGAACCAGACGAGATCGTGCACGTGATGTTGCCTGGTGAAACCCTCCACCACGTTGTTTCGATGCTGCCAGATGCGTGCGGGGAGATTGGAGGTTACGCCAGCGTACAACGTGCCGCTGCGCCGGCTGGCAAGCAGGTAGACACACGGTCGGCGCTCCCTCATCGCCATCTTCTCCGCAACCCTTCAATCCCGTCATTCCAGCGGAAGCTGGAATCCAGCGCCTTCGGTTTCCACCGTGACGACGCGTAGGCAAAAGTCGCTGGATCCCGGCTTTCGCCGGGATGACAAACGAAAATCCATGTATCCGAGGAGCCACACCATGTCCGCCCACCCCACCCGCAACGCCCACATCCTCGACCCCGGTTTCGAACTCACCCTGCGCCCGATGCGCTATCCCGGCTTCTACGAGATGTACCGCAACGCGATCAGGAACACCTGGACGGTCGAGGAGGTCGACTTCTCGATGGACACGCGCGACCTCGACACGAAGATGTCGCCGGCCGACCGTCACCTGATCCAGCGCCTGGTGGCGTTCTTCGCCACCGGCGACACCATCGTGTCGAACAACCTGGTGCTGAACCTGTACCAGCACATCAACGCGCCGGAAGCGCGCATGTACCTGTCGCGCCAGTTGTACGAGGAAGCGCTGCACGTGCAGTTCTATCTCACCCTGCTCGACACCTACATCCCTGACCCTGCCGAGCGCAACGCCGCGTTCGCGGCGATCGAGACGATTCCGTCGATCCGGCAGAAGGGCGCGTTCTGCTTCAAGTGGATCGACTCGATCCAGGGCCTGCAGAGGCTGGAGACGCGCGCGCACCGGCGCCAGTTCCTGCTCAACCTGATCTGCTTCGCCGCCTGCATCGAAGGGCTGTTCTTCTACGCTGCGTTCGCCTACGTCTATTACCTGCGCTCGCGCGGCCTGCTGCACGGCCTGGCGGCCGGCACCAACTGGGTGTTCCGCGACGAGAGCTGCCACATGGCGTTCGCCTTCGAGGTGGTGCGCACCGTGCGCGAGCAGGAGCCGGAACTGTTCGACGCAGACATGCGTACCCAGGTCGAAGAGATGATGGAGGAAGCCATCGCCTGCGAAACCCGCTTCGCCGAAGACGTGTTGTCCGGCGGCGTGGCCGGCATGTCGGTGAAGGACATGCGCCAGTACCTGGAATACTGCGCCGACCAGCGCTTCGCCCAGCTCGACCTGCCGAAGAAGTACGGCGCGAAGAACCCGTTCGACTTCATGGACCTGCAGGACGTGCAGGAACTGGCCAACTTCTTCGAGCGCCGGGTGTCGGCGTATCAGGTCGGCGTGCAGGGCGAGGTGGCGTTCGACATGGCGTTCTGAGCGGGGACCGGGGATACGGAAAGGCGGGCGGAGTCGAAGCGTCACCCGGCCCCGATCGAACGGCACTTGACTACGCCTGTAGTCATGGCGTAGCTTGCCTACAACTGTAGTCAAGCGAAACCCGTCATGCGCAAACCCTCCATCGGCGACCAGGAACTGGCGCTGCTGCAGCACATCGATGAATGCGGCGCGGCCTCGGTCGGCGAAGTCGCTGCCAGCTTCGGCGAGCCGCGCGGGCTGGCCCGCTCCACCGTGCTGACGATGATGGAGCGGCTGCGCGGCAAGGGCTTTCTCAAGCGCAGGCAACTGCGCGGCATGTTCCGCTACAGCACGGTCACCGGCGCCGGCGAGGCGATGCGCAGCGCGGTGGGCAGCTTCGTCGAAAAGACCCTGAGCGGCTCGGTCTCGCCGTTCGTGGCGTGGATGTCCGAGCGCGCCGAGGTCAGCGACGACGAACTGGCCGAGCTGGAAGCGCTGGTGTCCCAGCTGCAGTCACGCCGCAAGGAGTCGTGAGATGGATGCACTGAACGCGCTGGCCGAGACCCTGCTCACCCGCATGCTATGGACGTCCATCCAGGCAATCGGCCTGATCGGCCTGGTCTACCTGCTTGGACGATTGCTGCCGCGCTTGTCGTCGGCGATGCGCTGCACCTTGTGGTGGCTGGTTGGCGCCCAGCTGCTGCTGGGCCTGCTGTGGCATGCACCGGTGGAACTTCCGTGGTTGCCGGCGCCGGCGGTGGAAGCGACGGTGCAGGTTGCTCATCCGGTCTCCTACAACGCCACGGTGCTGGCCGGCCATGAGACCGTGCTGCATACCTCGCCCACCACCGTGGCCACCACACCCGTGCTTTCCTGGCGTGCCGCGGTGGTCGCGCTGTGGCTGGCCGCGCTGCTGTGGCTGGCCTCGCGCAGCCTGCGCGAATGGCGCGCCACGCGACAGGTTCTGCACGACTCGCAAGCGATCGGCGACCGGGCGATGCAGGCGCTGTGCCTGCGCAAGTCCCGCCAACTCGGCCTGCGCCGCTGCCCGCAGCTTCGCGTATCCGACGCGATCGTGTCGCCCCAGGTCATCGGCCTGTGGCAGCCCACCGTGCTGCTGCCGGCGCGCGACGCGCTGAATGCCGACGAGTCCTCGATGGCGCTGGCCCACGAACTTGTCCACCTGCGCCGCGGCGACCTCTGGCTGGGCTGGATTCCGGCGCTCGCGCAGTGGCTGTTCTGCTTCCACCCGCTGGTGCGCTGGGCGATGCGCGAATACGCACTGAACCGCGAGTCGGCCTGCGACGCGCAGGTCGTGCTGCACGACCAGGCCACGCCACAGGACTACGGCCGCCTGCTGTTGCGCCTCGGCGTGGCGCAACCCGTCCATGCCGGCCTGGCCGGCGCATCCCCCACCTTCCACAACCTGAAGAGGCGACTGACCATGCTTCAGCAAACCGCAAACCAGCCAACGTCCCGCACACGCGGCTGGCTGCTCGTCGCCGCGATCGCCCTGATCGGCGTGCTGCCCTACCGCGTCACCGCCGCCAGCAACCAGCACGACAACGCCAAGGCGGCGGTGACCAGCACGGCACCGTTGGCACCGCTCGCCCCCATGGCGCCGATGCATTCGTCCGCCCCGTCCGTCACGCCGCCACCACCGCCACCGGCCCCGCCGGCACTGCCGGCGATGAGCCCACCGCCGCCGCCACCGCCGCCTCCCGCGCCGCCGGCACCGCCTCGCGACAGCGGCTTCTCGGCGCAGCACGTCAGCATCGACACCACGGATCACGCGAACAATGGCTTCGCCCTGTTCAATGGCGACTCGATGATCACCATCAACGGCTCGAACGCCGATCTCGATACAGTGAAGAAGCTCCGCGCCACCAACAAGTCGATACTGTGGTTTCGTCGCGGCAGCGAGGCCTACGTGATCCACGACAAGGCCATGCTGGAACGTGCCAGCCGCATCTACGCACCGGTGACCGCGCTGGCCCGGCAACAGGGCGAGCTCGCCGGCCAGCAGGGCGCGATCGCCGGCCGGCAGGCCGGGCTTGCTGCGCAGGATGCCGCCTTCGCACGGGAACAGGCCGGGCTGGCGCGGCAACAGGCGAAGATGGCGGCGCAGATCGCCTCGGTCGTTGCGAACGGAGCGGATTCACAGGCGCAGCAGCGCAAACTTGATGCACGGCAGGACGAGATGGACGCGGCGCAGGCGCGGCTCGACCAACGCCACGCCGAACTGGAAGCACGCCTGGCCGCCCAGCAACAGGCGCTGGAAGCCCAACAGGCCGGCTTCGAGAAGCAGCAAGAGGCAATCGACCGCCAGCAACAGCAGGCGCAGCAGGCGGCCGATCAGTCGATGAGCGAGTTGCTGGACGAAGCCCTGGCCAAGGGGCTGGCGCAGAAGACCAGCCTGCGCTGAGGATCAGGGCAATCCTCCGAGTTGGCTCGACGCCGTGTCGTCACGGCGTCGAGCCCGGGTTCAACGCCAGGGCCACGCCTTCAGCTGATACTCCACCGGCGGCGTATTGCCGGCCAGGTACTGCACGAAGTAATCCCAGCGGCGACGGGTGGCATACGGAGTGGCTTCGCCGTAACCGTGGTGGGCGTTGGGGATCATCAGCAAATCAAAGTTGCGGTTCGCCTTGATCAGCGCATCGACCACCAGCAAGGTGTTCGACGGCGGCACGTTGTCGTCCATCGTGCCGTGCACCAGCATCAGGTGGCCCTTGAGGTCCTTGGCGAAACTCTGGTTGGCCTGGGCGTCATAGTTGGTCTTGCCGTCCTTGTCGGTGACCAGCAGGCCCTGCCACTTCTCGGCCCAGTCGTCCTCGTAGTTGCGGTTGTCGTGGTTGCCGCTCTCGGCCCAGCCGACCTTGAAGACGTCCGGGTGGTGGAACATCGCGCCTGCGGTGGCGTTGCCGCCGCCGGAGTGGCCCCACACGCCGACGCGGTCGAGATCGATCCACGGATATTTCTTGCCCAGCTCCTTCAGCCCGGCCACCTGGTCGGGCAAGGTGTTGTCCTCGACACGCTCGAAGTAGGCGTCGTGGAAGGCCTTCGAACGCCACGGCGTGCCCATGCCGTCGATCGCCACCACGATGAAGCCCAGCTCGGCCATCGACTGGTGGTCGGCGCGGGCGGAGGAGAAGCTGCGCCCGCGCACCGAACCGGTCTGCGGACCCGGGTAGATGTAGTCGATGATCGGATATTTCTTCGAGGCATCGAAGTGGCTCGGCTTGAACATCATGCCGTACAGGTCGGTCTTGCCGTCGCGGCCCTTCACCGTGAACGGAATCGGCGGCACCCAGCCGGTGGCCTTCAGCCGGGTGATGTCGGCGGTGGCCACGTCGGCCAGCTTGCGGCCGTCGTCGGCGCTGCGCAGCACGGTGACCGGCGGCGTGGTGGGGGTGGAGTACGCGTCGACGAAGGCCTTGCCGTCCGGCGACAGCGTGACCGTGTGGTCGGCTGCTTCCGGCGTCAGCAGCACCGGCTTGCCGCCGTCCAGGCTGACCTTGAAAAACTGCTGGTAGTAGGGATTCACGCCCGCCGTGCGGCCGACGCCGCGGAACCACACGGTGCGCGTCTTCGCATCGAGCTTCAGCACCTCGGTGACGTTGCCGTCGCCCTTGGTGATCGCGCGCTTGAGCTTGCCGGTGTTGAGGTCGTAGAGATACAGGTTGCCCCAGTTGTTGCGCTCGCTGAACCAGATCGCCTCGTGGGTCTCGGGCAGGTAGCGCCAGTTCACCGCGCCGTTGCCGCTCTCGTAATACGTCGGCACCTTCTCCTCGAACACGGTGCGCACCTTGCCGGTGGCGGTGTCGGCGATGCGGAACCATTCGTGCTTGTGGTCGCGCGAGGTGGAGACGAAGGCCAGGGTCTTGCCGTCGGCCGCCCACTTCACGTCGTCCCAGCCACCCTCGGGGCCGCAGCTGACGTCGTCGCACAGGCTGGAGCGGTGCTGATCCGGCGGCATCTGCAGGCGGGTGACCTTCTTCGCGGCGACATCGATGATGACGCGCTCGATCATCGTCACGTCCTTGTCGCCGACCAGCGGGTACTTCCACTTCTCCAGCTTCGGATGGCCGACCCGGGTGCTGACCAGGTACATCTCGCCGGTCTTGCGCTGGTCCTGCTGGAAGGTGGCGATCTGCTTCGAATCGGGCGACCACTCGACGATCGCGTTGTCGGTGTGTTTCCAGCCGGCGTTGTCGGTGGCGTAGCCGAAGTCTTCGACGCCATCGGTGGTGAGCTGGGTTTCCCTGCCGCTGGCGACGTCGCGCAGCCACAGGTTCCAGTCGCGGATGAACGCCTCGCTCCTGCCATCAGGCGACAGCGCACCCGGCTCGTCGCCGGTCTTCACCAGCTTCGAAAGATCGGCGCAGCTGGCCTCGACGGCGGCGAGGTCACACGCGTAATGCTTGCCCCGCACACCGACATCGATGCGGCCGTCGGCCATCAGCTTGTAGCTGCGCACCGGCAGCTTGCCGGCGTCGACACTTTTGCCGCCGACCTTGCCCAGCGCTGCCGCCAGCTTGGCCTGGTCGAACAACGGCGCGGTCTTGCCACCGGCCACGTCCATCCGGACGAAGTGGTCGCCGGTGGCGTCGTGGTCGACGTACCAGAAATGACCGGCGTCGAGCCAGTCGACCTTCTGCACCGCGTGGTCGACCAGCGGCGCGGTGTTGTAACCCATGAAACGCTCTGCCTGCGCATAGTCGTTCGCGCTCAGGGTTCGCCCCTGCGCGGCGACACCGGCGGACAACGACCCCAATACCAGCGCACCCAGCACGCGCGAACTGCCGATCATCAAACTCATGTTGCGTTCCCCTTGCGAAAGCGGATTGCTGCGACTGCCGACCCTGGCCCAGATGTACCGAACACCTGATGCTAGCGTGCGCATGACCAATGACACCCCTGCCATTGGTCCCGACTGTGGGCCCATGCTGCAAAAATACGCTGCCGCACGGATATCGGTCGCCTCGTGACGACCGACCACGGCGCCGCGGGCCGGCCAGCTTGACGCGCGGGCGGCGGCCATCGCACGCTGCGGCATCCGTTCCGGAGGAGATGCCCCGTGACGCAGCGCCTCAGAATCATCGGCAACTACATTTCCCCTTACGTGCGCAAGGTACTGGCCTGCCTCGAACTGAAGGGGCTGGAATACGAAGTCGATCCGATCGCACCGTTCGTCGGCAACGACGAATTCAGCCGGCTCAGCCCGCTGCGCCGCATCCCGGTACTGGTGGATGGCGACCTGGTGCTCAGCGACTCCAGCGTGATCTGCCAGTACCTGGAGGACCAGCACCCCACGCTCTCGCTCTATCCCCGCGACATCGCCGATCGCGCCCGCGCCCGCTGGCTGGAGGAGTACGCCGACACGCGGCTGGCCGACGGCCTGATCTGGCGGCTGTTCCACCAGCTGGCGATCAAGCGCCACATCTTCGGCGAAGCCCCGAACGAGGTCGTGGTACAGCACGCGCTCGAAGTGGAGATCCCCGCCGCGCTCGATTATCTGGAGCAGCAACTGCCCGACGACGGCTTCGTGTTCGGCGCACTGTCGATCGCCGACATCAGCCTCGCCAGCTTCTTCCGCACCGCCTCGTTCGTGCGCTACGCGATCGATCCCGAACGCTGGCCGCTGATGGCCGCCCTGGTGGCGCAGGTACAGGCCCAGCCCGCGTTCCAGAAACTGGCCCGCTTCGAGGACTGCATGCTGCGCCTGCCGCTGGCCGAGCAGCGCGGCGCCCTGATCACCGCCGGCGCCCCGCTGACCAGCGACACGCTGGGCACCAGCGCGCCACGCCCCGGCCCACCCCGCGCTTCCTGATGGCTGGCTTCCCTGCGGCAGGGAGGCTCAGGCCGGGATTCGCTCCTGATCAGCGCTGCTCCGCCGTCAACTCCACCAGCCAGTCGACGAACACGCGCAGGCGCGCGGGCATCTGCCGCTGCTGCGGATACAGGATGGTCATCGGCAACGGCGGCGGCGGATGTGCCGGCAGGATTTCGCGCAGGCGGCCGCTCTTCAATTCATCGCCGATGCGATAGCGCGGCATCTGCGCGATGCCCAGGCCGGCCTCGCAACAGCCGAGGTAGGCATCCACGCCGCTGACGCTGACGCAACCGGGCAAGGTCACTTCGCGCCGCTTGCGGCCCACCATGAATTCCAGTGGCTCGGCACGATGGGTGGTCGGCGACACCCAGTTCACCGCCAGGTGGCCATCGTGCAGCGCGGCCAGTGACTCGGGCTGACCGTGCCGGCGCACGTAGGCGGCGCTGGCCACGGTGACCTGCTGCAATACGCCCACGCGGCGGCCGATCATGCCCGAATCGCCCAGCTCGCCGATGCGCAGCACGCAATCGACGCCTTCGCGGACCAGGTCGACGAAGCGGTCGCCGGTACCTATGTCGAGCTGGATCTGCGGGTAGCGCGCGAAGAAATCGCGCAGCGCGGGAATCACCAGCAGCCGCGCCAGCGTCGCCGGCAGGTCGACCCGCAGGCGGCCCTTCGGCTGCACCAGGGCCTCGCGGAAGTCCGCCTCGACCTCGTCCATGTCGGCCAGCAGCCGCACGCAATGCCCGTAATAGGTCTCGCCATCGCGGGTACTGCGCACGCGCCGGGTGGTGCGCAACAGCAGTTGCGCGCCGAGCCGGGCTTCCAGCCGCTTGATCGCATGGGTGACGGTGGCGCGCGGCAGGTTCAGATCGTCCGCCGCGGCGGTGAAACTGCCCAGTTCGACGATCCGCGTATACAACCGCATCGCTTCGAGTCGGTCCATGGCCATTGTTGCCGTTGATTGAATGGTGATGGCCATTATTGAGCATTTATCCGATGGGCGTCCGGGCGCACCATGCATCCACCTTCACCCCACGGAGCGACACCATGCAGACCCGCACGCTCGGCCGCCACGGCCCGCAAGTCTCCACCCTCGGCCTCGGCTGCATGGGCATGAGCGCGTTCTACGGCGCCCACGACGACGACGAATCGATCGCCACCATCCACCACGCGCTGGATCGCGGCCTGAACCTGCTCGACACCGCCGACATGTACGGCCCGCACACCAACGAGGTGCTGGTCGGCAAGGCGATCAGGGGCCGCCGCGAGCAGGCCTTCATCGCCACCAAGTTCGGCATCGTGCGCGACCCGGACAACCCGCAGGCACGCGGCGTCAACGGCCGACCCGACTACGTGCACGCCGCCTGCGACGCCAGCCTCAAGCGCCTGGGCATCGACACCATCGACCTGTATTACCAGCACCGCGTCGACCCGAACGTGCCGATCGAGGAAACCGTGGGCGCGATGGCCGAACTGGTCGCCGCCGGCAAGGTGCGTTACCTGGGCCTCAGCGAAGCGTCCGGCGCCACGCTGGAACGCGCCTGCAAGGTGCATCCGATCGCGGCGCTGCAAAGCGAATTCTCGCTGTGGACGCGCGACCCGCAGGACAACGGCATGTTCGCCGCCTGCCGCCGGCTCGGTGTCAGCCTGGTCGCCTACTCGCCGCTGGGCCGCGGCTTCCTCACCGGCGCGATCCGCTCGCCCGACGATTTCGACGCCGACGATTACCGCCGCAGCAGTCCGCGCTTCATGGGCGACAACTTCGCCCGCAACCTGCAGCTGGTCGAGCAGGTGAAGTCGCTCGCCGCCGACAAGGGCTGCTCGCCGGCGCAGCTGGCACTGGCCTGGGTGCTGGCGCAGGGCGACGAGGTGCTGGCGATTCCCGGCACCCGCAAGCGCTCGCGGCTGGACGAAAACCTGGGCGCGCTCGACGTGCGGCTCACCGCCGCCGAACTCGCCGCCATCGACGCGATCTTCCCGCCCGATGCCGTTGCCGGCAACCGCTACGTCGACTCGATGATGCACATGGTCAACGTGTAGAGCCTGCCGCGTACTCGTGAACTCCCTCCCCCCGCAGGGGAGGGCCGGGGTGGGGTGCTTTTGACGTCGAAGTGCCTGAACGCAAGAACGCGGAGCGCGAGCAGTTAAACTCCACCGCATGAGCACTCCCGAACATTCCCCGCTCGGCAAGGACACCGTCTACGCCGACCGTTACGATCCCGGCCTGCTGTTTCCGATCCCCCGCGCCGACAAGCGCGCCGAGATCGGCCTGGGCGAAGTGCTGCCGTTCCACGGCGTGGACATCTGGAACGCCTACGAGTTGTCGTGGCTCGACCCGCGCGGCAAGCCGCAGGTGGCGCTGGCCGAGTTCCGCGTACCGGCGGCCTCGCCCAACATCATCGAGTCGAAGTCGTTCAAGCTGTATCTCAACGGCTTCGCCCAGGAACGCATCGCCGACGCGGCCAGCCTCACCGACACCTTGCTGCACGACTTGTCCGCCGCGGCGGGAGCCGTGGTGAAGGTGCAGCTGCATGCCGCCGGCGGCGCCAGCCTGCCGGTGAGCGTTCTGGACGGCCAATCGCTCGATGACCAGGACATCGCCATCGACAGCTACGGACCGCCGGACGCGGACTTCCTGCAGGCCGACGCCACGGCGACGCCGGTGGCCGAAACCCTGGTCTCGCACCTGCTGCGCTCGAACTGCCCGGTCACCGGCCAGCCCGACTGGGGCAGCGTGCAGATCGCCTATCGCGGCGCGCCGATCGACCATGCGGGCCTGCTGCGCTACCTGGTCTCGTTCCGCACCCACAACGAGTTTCACGAGCAGTGCGTGGAGCGCATCTTCGTCGACCTCACGCAGCGCTGCGCGCCCCGGCAGCTCAGCGTGTACGCGCGCTACACCCGCCGCGGCGGGCTGGACATCAACCCGTTCCGCAGCAGCACGCCGGCCACGCCGGGCAATCCGCGCACGGTGCGCCAGTAGCTGTCCCGCGGGGCGTGGCCGCCGCGTGAAAGTTCAGCGGCCGCGGCAACTCCCGGTAATCGGCGCTTCAGATCCGTCGAGCTAGCCTCGCTGCACTGGCCACACCCGCGACGGGTCGCCGCCACGTGATCGACAGCGGAGTTCCCATGAAAACCTGCATGACATCCTTCCCGCGTTCCGGCGCGCTTTGCAGCGTCGCCTTCGCCGGCGCCCTGCTGCTGAGCGCCTGCGGCAAGAACGAGCCGCCTGCGCCCGCCCCCACGCCGGCGCCGGCTTCCACGGCACCGGTGGCGCAAGCGCCCGTTTCACCGGCGGCATCCAGCGCGCTGGCACCAGCCACCGCCGCCAGCATCGCGGTCGCCGCCTCTACCTTGCCGCCGCCCACGCCGTTCAGCGTGGCCAAGCTCACCCTGGGCAGCGCGGTGAACGCCGACCACCAGGTCACCCGCCCCGGCGACAGTTTTGCCAGCAACGACAAGGCGATCTACGCCAGCGTCGCCACCGAAGGCAGTACGGGCGGCGCCACGCTCAACGCGAAGTGGAGCTACCTGGAAGGCCAGGGCCAGCTGGTCAGCAACATCAGCCAGTCGATCGCCACCGATGGCCCGGCGATCACCACGTTCAAGGTGCAGAACCCCGACCTGTGGCCGGCCGGCAAGTACCAGGTCGAGATCTCGCTCGACGGCAAGCCGGTGACGAAGCAGCAGTTCCAGATCGCCGCCCGCTGAAGCGGCGGGAACGCGAGGCGGGAGTTGTCTCTCGCCCTCGCTTCCCTCACTTCCCGCTGTTCATCCCGTCCAGCGCCTTGCGCCCGATCGCCGGGTCGTCGGTGAAGAACGCATCGATGCCGGTGGCGAGATAGGTGCGGATCTCGGTGATCGAACCGGCCTCGTTGAAGTTGCGCGGATCGATGCCGCGCCACCGGTCGAGCGGCAGGAAGTAGTTCTCGGGCCGGAACGTGTACGGATGCACCTCGAGGCCGGCGACGTGCGCGTCGTGCACCAGCGCGGTGGGCTCGCCGAGCAGGTGGTCGAACTTCAGCGGGATGATCGCGCGGATGCCGGGGCCGATCGCGTTCGCATAGGTGGCGATGGTGCACAGCCCGGCCGGCGTCATCATCTGCCCGTAGTCGAGCTTGCCGCCCGCGGCGGCCACGTCGTACGGCTGCTCGTCGGCGTCGCCCAGCAATTGCAGCAGCCGGATGTTGCCGTGCGTGCCGTCGGCCAGCTTGCCGTGCAGGTACTGCAGGTTGCCGATCTCGAATGACTGGATCTCCACCGGCGCCGTGCGCGTATAGGCGTGTGCGGCCAGCGTGGCCAGCAGCTTGTCCTCCATCGGCAGACCGATGCCGCGGAAGTAGCTGCCGTGCTTGATCTCCGGGACGATTCCGATCACGCGCCCGCGCGCTGCCGATTCGGCCGCCACGAACGCGATGATCTCGTCCAGCGTGGCGATCGGGAACTGGCCGTCGTATTGCGTGCTGCGCAACTTGGGCAGCCGCTCGCGCGCCCGCAGCGTCTTCAGCTCGGCCAGGGTGAAGTCCTCGCTGAACCAGCCGTCGACCGCCGCGCCGTCGATGGTCTTGCGGGTCTTGCGGGCGGCGAATTCCGGATGGCTGGCCACGTCGGTGGTGCTGCCGATCTCGTTCTCGTGGCGCGCCACCATCACGCCGTCCTTCGTCATCACCAGGTCCGGTTCGACGTAGTCGGCGCCGTCGGCGATGGCCTTTTCATACGAGGCCAGCGTGTGTTCGGGACGCAGGGCGCTGGCGCCGCGGTGGCCGATCACCAGCACTTTCGCGGCCAGCGGCTTCTCGGCGGCGGTGGTGACGACGGGCATGAACACTCCACAGAAAACGGCGATGGCGAAGCATAGGCGATGCATGGTGGCTCCGCTCAGTGTCCGCCGCCCGCATAGGGCAGCCCGACCACGTCGTGCAGGAACTCGCGGCTGCGCCGGTGCACCGACTCGACCGATTTCGAATACACCGACGAGGCGATCACGTGCGCGTCGGCATCGGGGAAGTCCTGCTTGCGTCGATATTTCGCCGCGGTGCCCAGCTGGTCGAACATGCCCAGAATCGCCGGCACCGACACCGTGGGGTCCTGGTTCTTCTCGTCGCGGTAGTAGTAGCCCACGAATGCCGGCGCATGGATCTTCGCGAACATGCGCGGGTTGAGCACGCTGCGGCTGAGCACCGCCACGCTGCGATAGCCGTCCATGTGGATCGCCTTCGACCAGTACGCCGAATCACCCGTCTGCGGCACCACCTCGTCGCCGTGGTTGTAGGCATAACGCAGAAAGGTGCCGCCCCATGGCCAGAACATCGGCGCCAGCCGGTCGTCGCGTTCGCGCACCAGTGGCGACCACAGCACCAGCGCGTCCACCGCCTGCGGCTGTTGCGCGGCCAGTTGCATCGCCAGCGCACCACCCATCGAGGTGCCGATCACGATGACCCGGTCGCCCAGTGCGTGACCGATCGCCAGCGCCCGCGCCGCGCCGTCGACCAGTTGCTGCGCATCCAGCCCGCGCATCGCGTCCGCCGCGGCCAAGCCGTGGCCGGGCAGCCGGCTGAGGTAGAGGTTGCAGCCGAAATCGCGGGCCAGTTCGCGATGCACCGGCGCGCCCTCGCCCTGGCTGGCGCCGAAGCCGTGCAGGTAGACGATGGCGCAGGCGGTGCGTGCCGGATGCTGCGGATCGGCCCAGACGATGCGCGCCTGGTTGTCCGGGCGGATGCCCGGCTGGGCGGCCTCGTGGGCGTCCACCCAGGCCTGCAGCCGCTGCGGTGCATCGGGCACCGGCGGCAGCGTCACCGTCAGCTCGCGCTTCCTTGCGCGAGGCCCGAACGCGGCGACGGTGCCCAGCGCGAGCACCACCGCCAGCACGATGCGACGCTTGCGCATCGGCTAGAACTTGCCGCTGATGCCGATGCCGAAGGTCCGCGGCGCGCCGGGGATGTAGGTGGCCAGGTTGAAGTTCTCGCCCACGTTGCCGGCGTCCATCAGGTACTTCTTGCCGAGCAGGTTGGCGCCCCACACCGAAAGATCCCAGCGTCCCTTGTCGAAGGTGACGCCCGCGCGCAGGTTCAGCAGGCCATACGCGGGCTGCACATAGGCGGGATTGTTGTTGTCCTCGAAATAGATCTTCGAGCGCCACGTGTAGCTGGGCCGCACGTACAGGTTGCGACCTTCCGCCAGCGGCTGGTTCCACTGCACGCCGATCGCCACGGTGTGGTCCGGCGCCAGCCGCAGGTGGTTGCCGGCGTAGCCCTGCTGGCGACCCTGGTTGTCCTTGTCGGCGAAACGCGCGTGCAGGTAGCTGTAGTTGAAGAAGCCGCTGAAGCGATCGCTGAATGCCTGCTGCAACGAGGCTTCGAAGCCCGGCACCTTGGCGCGGCCGGCGTTGAGCGTCAGCAGCCGGCCGCCCTGGAACGCGGTGCTCTGGAAGTTGTTGTAGTCGTAATAGAACGCGGAAAGGTCGTAGGCAAAACGGCCACCGTCGCCTTCGCCCTTCAGGCCCACTTCGTAGCTCAGGATGGTCTCGGCCGGCAGCACCACCTTGTCGTAGCCGGTGCCCGCCTCGTTGACGTTGAAGGCCAGCACGTTGGGCCGCCGCCCGCGCGACACGCTGAGGTAGCTGTTGGTGTCCTCGTTGATGTGGAAGCTGCCGATCAGGCGGCCGACCACCGAGGTGCTGTCGTGCTCGTTGTGCAGCCGGCCGTTGGTCGGCACGAACAGGTTGTTCGGTCCGGTGACGCCGTTGAAGCCCGCGCCGAACAACGCCAGCGTGGTACCGATGCCCGATGCGGGCGAGGCGTTGGTGACCTGGTAGGCGCCGGCCTGCTCCTCGCGGCTGACCCGCAGGCCGCCGGTGATGTCGAAGCGGTCATTGATGCGCCAGGTGCCGTCGGCGAACGCCTCGTACGAGCGCGTGCGGCCGTAGTTGGTATACGCCTCCTGCTCGTTGGTGTTCAGCGGCACGCCGAGCAGCGGGATCGCGCTATAGGGCTGGTTCGGCTGGTAGTTGGCGTCGAGCAGCGGCGGCGCCGGGCCCAGCAGGGCGATCAGCTGGCGGGTGGAGTCGGACAGCCCGTCGAGCGTCGGCGCCAGCGCCAGCAGCTGCAGCAGCAGGCTGCGTTCGTCGGTGCTGAACGGCACCGCCTCGCTGCCGTTCTCGTAGAAATAGTTGGCGCCGAAGAAGCCGGTGAAGCTGCCGCCGGCGTCGTAGTTCAGGCGCAGCTCCTGGCTCAGCTGGTGGCTCTTCGAATGCTCGGCGAAGTTCAGCATGTTGACCTGCGAACCGTCGGCGTCGAACTTCTCCAGCGAATTGAACTTGCGCAGGCCGGTGGTGCTGGACAGCCGCCAGCTGTCGCTCAGCGCGAAGTCGCCGATCGCGGTGAGCCCGTAGACCTTGCGACGCAGCCCCAGCTGGTCGCCGTGATCGAGATCGGCCGCGCCGTAGACGTCGGTCGAGCCGTAGCGGTTCGGCACGATGCCACTGTGGAAGTCGGTGCCCGGCGGGGTGTCGCGCTGGTAGTTCGCGATCAGGTCGATGCCGCTGCCGCTGCCCACATTGAAATGCAGGCTGGCGCGGATCGCCTTGGTGTCCTCGCCGCCGAGCCGGCCGCCGCTGAGGTTCTCGACGTAGCCGTCGTGGTAGGCGTTGTGCACCGCCACCCGGGCGAAGACGTTGTCGGAGATCGGCGTGTTGATCCAGCCGGTGAGCTTGCGGCTGGAGAAGTTGCCGAACTCGCTCTGGAAGCCGCCCGAGTTGCCGGCCTGCGCCTTGTTCTGGATCAGCGAGATCGCCCCGCTCTCGGCGCCGCGGCCGAACAGCGTGCCCTGCGGTCCGCGCAGCACCTCGACGCGGTCCATGTCGAACAGCGACACCATCGAGCCGCGCGAACGGCTGATGTCCACGCCGTCCTGGAAGATCGACACGCGGCTGGCCGCCGTCGCCGCGCCATCGTCGGTGGTGATGCCGCGCACCGCGATGCCGGGGTTGTTCGGGCTCTGCACCTGCACCTGCACGCCGGGCACGTAGCGGCTGAGCGTCTCCACGTCGCTGATGCCGAAGCGCCGCATGAAATCATCGGAGTACGCCGAGATCGAGATCGGCACGTCGACCACCTGCTGCTCGCGCTTCTGCGCGGTCACGGTGACCCGGTTGAGATTGATCGCGTTGGCCACCGACGGCGCACTGTCCGCCGGCACCGGCGCATCGCCTGCCTGTTGCGCCTGCACCGCCATGGGCGCCAGCCCCAGCAACAGGCAGCGGATCGACCAGGACAACCAGTTGCGAGGTGACGCCAGGACGTCTGCACGCGGATTCGGATTCGACATGATTTCCCCAGGAAATGCGCGAGCCGCCAGCGAAGGCGGCGTTTCATTATTGTCGTCCGTGCATGACAGGCACATGTCCCGCTGGCCGGGCCCGCCCCACCTGTCGCAACGTCCGTCCCCCCGGGGTCGATGATGGCTGCCCCGTTGCCACGCAAGCTACTACGGACGAGGCGCGGCAGGCTTGCTGCGTTGCGGCAGCGGCGGGCCGTTCGCGCTGGCGATGCTGGCCGGAAGTCGTGGCACCCGCGAGCGCTGCCGTGACTGCCTCGTGATCACCCGGGCCGCGCCGCTTGACGATTCATCCACCGCGCGCCTGCGATGGTCTGCCTGCACCGCCTCACCGCGGTGGCCGCCGCGCCCATCGGGGGCGCGCGCATCGAGGAGTCCCCATGTCCCTGTCGCTGCTGATCGTCATCGTCCTCGTGTTGCTGCTGATCGGCGCGCTGCCGACCTGGGGCTACAGCCGTTCCTGGGGTTACCGCCCGGTGGGCGGGCTGGGCCTGCTCGTGGTGATCGTGCTGGTGCTCTGGTTGCTCGGGGTGTTCTGACCGCGGACTCGGCCGCGTGCGTCAGGCGATGCGCGCGGCCAGTCCGCTGGCACGACGCACCGGCGTGGCCAGCGCGGTGTCGCAGGCCGCGTCGGCAGCCCACAACTCGAGGCCCTGCCGGGCCCGCGACATGCCGGTGTACAGCAGCTGCCGCGACAGGATGCGGTGCTGCGGGTCCGGCGGCAGCAGCACGGCGACGTGGTCGTATTCGGAACCCTGGCTCTTGTGGATGGTCACCGCGAACGCGCCCTGGTGTTCGGGCAGGCCGGCCGGCGCAAAGCTGACGGCACGGCGACCGGCGTGATGGGCCGCGCCGGCGGCCAGCGTCTCGCCATCGATCGCGGTGGCACCCTGCACGGTCACTTCGAACCAGATCGCCAGGTTGCCGTTTTCGTCGCGCAGGCACAGGCCCACGTCACCGTTGAACAGGCCGGCGGTGTAATCGTTGCGGGTGATCATCACCGCGCGGCCGGGATACCACTCGTCATCCGGCGCCACGCCCAGGCGACCTTTCAGCCTGCGCTCGATGATCGCGTTGGCCGTCGCGGCGCCGAACTCGCCCTCGCGCAATGCGCACAGCAACTGGCGCTGACGCAACGCATCCAGCGCCGCCAGCACGCCGCGCTGGTCGGCCTTCGCCACCACGTCGAGCGCGCCCGCCTCCTGCAGCGTTGCAGCCAGCGCGGTACTCCACCGGGCCAGCGCCCGGGCCAGATCCTGCGCGTCGGCCAGCGGGCGACGGAGCGCCTTGTCGCCGGCGGCGCGCCACGCGGCCGCGAACGCGTCCGCGTCGCCGCGGCGGATCGCCTCGTTGATCGGCACCAGTGACTGGTCGGCGCGGAAGCTGTGGCTCAGGCGCACCAGGTCCGGCGCATGTTCGGCTTCCATTGCGCCGACCAGGTCGAGCAGCACCGAACCGGTGCCGACCGAGGTGAGCTGGTCGGCGTCGCCGACCAGGATCAGCGCGGCGTCCTCGCGCAGCGCGTCGAGCAGGTTGCGCAGCATGGCCAGGTCGACCATCGAGGCCTCGTCCACGATCACGATGTCGGCGGGCACCGGGTTGTCGGCGTGGTGGACGAAACCGCCATGCCGGCCACGGCTGCCCAGCAGCCGATGCAGGGTGCTGGCCTCGGCGCCCAGCGCGCCGTCGAGTTGCGCCTGCCAGTCGAAATCGCGTGCGGCATTCGCCTGGGCCCGCATCCGTGCGACGCCGTCGCGCAGGGACTCGGACAGGCGTTGCGCGGCCTTGCCGGTGGGCGCGCCGATGCGGATCGTGGGCGCCGCCTGCATCCGCGCGGTGCGTTCCCTGATCAGCATCATCAGCATGCGCAGCACGGTGGTGGTCTTGCCGGTGCCGGGGCCGCCGGTCAGCACGAACAGGCGCTTGCCCGGCACCTGGGCGACAGCCTGGCGCTGCGGCTGCACCCGCTCGTCGGAGTCGCCATGGAACAGCGCGTCGATCGCCGCGAGGTCGACCTCGTTGGCTGGCAGCGACGACGCGCGGCGCTGGCGCACATGCCGGGCGACGGCGGTTTCATGCAGGTAGTTGCGACGCAGATAGAAGTGCGGCGGATCGAGCACGAACGGCGTGCCGCCAGCGTCGCCGGCGCCAGCCAGCGCCACCATCGGTTCGGCGCGCAAGGCAGCGATGTCCTCGTCCGAGCAGGCCCGCATGCCGTGGCGCGCCGCCGCCTCGCCATTCAGCAGCAGCGCGCTGTCGCCATGCCCTTCCGCATGACTGGCCCAACCGGCGATCCGCGCCAGCAACGGCGAGCCGCCATGCGCCAGCACCCAGCGCGCCACCGTGGCGTCGAGCATGCGCCACGCGTCGGGCGGCGCGACGTCGCCGGCGAGGCGACGGAAGTGGTAACTGCGGGCGGGCGTGTTCATGCGACCTCCGTGGTGGTCTGTCCGGAGGCAAGCACCTCGCCGACCGCGTCGAGCAGCTCGGAAGAAAAGCGATGCCGCCAGATGCCCGCGTCGGGCGCCAGCCCCGCCGCGCGGATGAACAGGTAGACGCATTCGCCCAGCTGTTCTTCGCGGCGGTAGTCCGCGCCGAGTCGCTGGCGCAAATAGCGATCCACCGCGACGGTGTAGAGCAGCGCCTGGAAGCGGTAGTGGCTGGCGTCCATCTGGGCGCGCAAGGCCTCGCCCGCGTAGTCGGCCAGGGTGTCGCCCAGGTAGTTGCCCTTGTAGTCGAGCACGTGATAACGCCCGTGGTGATGGAAGATCAGGTCGATCTTGCCGTTCATCAGGCCGCTCAGCACGCGCTGGCTGGCCGGCACCAGCTCGGCTTCGCCATGGGCGGCGCAGGCGGCGCGCAGGCGTGGCATCGACACGCGATCCAGCGCGAAGTGGAAGCCCATCTCGGCGCGCAGGTCGGCCGCGGCAAGATCGGCCAGGCACAACGCGGGATACGCCGCGATGCCCAGCGGCGCGTCCAGCGCATCCTGGATGCGGCTGACCAGCAGGTCGACCAGGGCGGACTGCTCGATGTCCTTGCGCCGCACGCCGGCGTCGCGCAGACACTGGGCGATCAGCTCGCGTTGCGCCGACATCGGCGCGCCCACCTCGCGATGCTCGAACACCGCATGCACCGCGTTGCCGAAGTCGGTGCCGCGCACCGCGGCCAGGGCAAGCAGGCCGGGATGGGCTTCCGCCGCCGCCATCGGGGAAGGCTGCTCGACCGCCGCCACGGCGTCGGCATCGGCCAGCTCGACGTTGCCCGCTGCATCCTCGTCGCCGGCGGCGGCGCCGGGATTCACCGCGTCGCGATGCTCGCCCTGGGTCAGCGTGGTGAAGCTGTGCTTCGCCTCCAGCGGGCCGGAGCGCGGCGGCGGCAACGCGCGCGCGTGGCGCTCGATGGCGGGCGCGGCGGCGGCGCTGAAGTCGTGTCGCGCCAGCGGATGCCAGCCGTCGATCCAGCGGATGTCCGGTGTCTGCTCCCGCAGTTCGGCCGAACCCGGCGCGGGATCGATGCGCTCCAGCATCACGTCCAGCGCACTGCGTTTCGTGCCGCTGGCGGGCGTCCCGCTGCGGGCGCTGGCCGGCCGCTGCGGCGGCAAGGCGAACAGGTGACAGGCGTGGATGGCGCGGGTCAGCGCCACGTACAGCACGCGGAAACGTTCGTCCTGCAGGTCCTGCGCCTCGCGCGCCCGGGCCGCGGCGGAGAACTCGGCCAGGCGTTGCCCGCTGCGCGGATCGTTGACCACGTACATGCCGTCACCCGGGCGTTCGCCGTGATTCCACATCAGCGGCAGGAACACGATGGGGAACTCCAGGCCCTTGCTGGCGTGCAGCGTCATCAGGCGCACCCGGGCGCTGTCCGATTCGATGCGCAGCTGCGCCGCATCGGCGGCGTCGTTGTCGGTGGCCGCGCCATCCTCGCGGCACTGCTTCAGCCACGCCAGCAATTCCTCGATGCCGGTGAGCTGCTCGCTCTGCGCCTGCAGCAATTCGCCGAGGTGGCGCAGGTCGGTCAGCACCCGCTCGCCGGCCATGGTCTGCAGGTAACGCGCGGCCAGGCGATCGATCAGCTGGCCGACCACGTGCAGGATGCCCCGTTCGGCCCGCTGCTGGCTCCAGTTGCGGAAGGTGTCCGCCACCGGTTGCCATTGCGCCACGTCGTCGCCCCAGCGCTGCAGCTCGCTGAAGCTGGCGCCCCACAGCCGCGTGGCCACCGCCGCCCGCAACGCGCCCAGTTCGGCGGGATGCGCGATCGCGTACAGCACGACCTGCAGCTCGCGGGCCACCTCGGTGTCGAACACGCTGCTGCGCGAGGAAGTCACGCAGGGCACGCCGCGTTCGCGCAGCGCATCGCGCAGGCTGATGATGTCGTTGCCGGTGGGCAGCAGCACGGCCAGGTCCGACGGCTGCACCGGTTCGCCGCCGATGCGATGCGCGCCCGACTGCAGCATGGCGGCGATCTGGTTCGCGCAGACCTCGAGCGCCTCGGCCCGACGCGCCGGCTGCGACGACGGCGGATCGCTGCGGTAGTGGATCACCAGCGGCGCGGTGCACGGTTCGCCATCGATCGTGTACGGCTGGCCGGCGCGCCGTTCGGTCCCCTTCACCCTTTCGTAGGCGATGCGACTCTCGCCCGCGGCATCCAGCGCCGTGCCGCCCACCGCGTAGAACTGGTTGAAGGCCCTGACCAGGGCGGCGCTGGAACGATGGTTGGTGTCCAGCGTCAGCCGGCCCGTCGCATCGACCGCCGAGGCAGCGCGCTGGTAGGCGTGGATGTCGCCGCCACGGAAGCGGTAGATCGCCTGTTTCGGATCGCCGATCATCACCAGCCGGCCGCGGGTGCCGCCGTCGCGCTCGCGGTAGATCGCATCGAGGATGCCGTACTGCTGGCCGTCGGTGTCCTGGAATTCGTCGACCAGGGCCACCGGCCACGCCTTGAACAGGGCATCGGCCAGCGGACGATCACCGGCAAGCTCCGCTTCGCGGGCCAGCGCGTCGCCGACCGACTGGATCAGGCTGTCGAACGTCAGCTGGTGGCGCGCGGCGAGGCGCGAGCGCATTTCCGCCCGGGCCAGCGCGGCAAGCTCGTGCCAGAAGCCGGCGCGCAGGCTTTCGATGATTTCGGCGCAGCGCTCGGCGAACACCGCCAGCGCGAGCAGCTCGCCGTTGTCCTTGCTGCCCTTGAGCACGCCGGTCAGGGCGGTGGCTTCCTTCAGCCCCGCGCACGCCTTCGCGCCAGGCATGCGCGCGCGGTCGTCGAGGAAGTCGGCCAGCTCGCTCCAGTATCCCGGCAACAGCGAGCCCTTGCGGAAACGCGTGCCGTCGGCGACGACGGCGCGCAGCCGCGCTGCCCACGCCGGGTCCAGCACGGCGTCGACCTCGGCCGCCGATGCCATCTTCACGCTGACGCCGGGCGCCAGGCAGACCTTCAGCCGCCGGGCGAGTCTTGCCAGGCTCAGCTCGTCGCCCGCCTGCGCGGCCAGCATCACCAGCGGGTCACCGGCATCGGCCTGCTGCAGGCGCCGCCACAGGTCGGCGGCCACTTCGTCGAGCAGCGCTTCGCCGGGGACCATGTCGCCCATCACGAAGGCCACGCCGCAGGCGAACGGATGATCGGCCAGGATGCGCCGGCACAGGCTGTGCAGCGTGCTGACCGGCGCCACGTCCATCTCGGCCAGGGCCAGGCGCAGGCGCTGCAGATCACGCACGCGCAGCTCGGCATCGCCCTGCCAGCGCGCGCGCAGCCATTGTCCGTCGCTGCCCTCGTCGCTGCCGGCGTCGTTGCTGCCGGCGAGGTCTTTACTGGCGCGCAACACCGCCCACTGCAACTTGCCGCGCAGGCGTTCGCGCAGCTCCTGCGCGGCCGCGTCGGTGAACGTGGTCACCACGATCTGCCGCGGCGACAGCTGCCGCTCCAGCAGCAATCGCAGATACAGCACCGCGATGGTCCAGGTCTTGCCGGTGCCGGCGCTGGCCTCGATCAGGCTGCGCCCGCCATCGGCGAGGTCGAGGCTGCGCCAGTCGATGACCGCTGCCGTGCTCATGCCGACACCTCGACGCTGGCGTCGAAGCTGATGCAGCGATAAAGCGTCAGCGCAAATTCCGCCAGCGCGGCCAGCTCCGCGCTGCCCTCGGCGAAGTCCACCTCACCGGCCAGCAGGTGGCTGTAACCGGGTGCGTAATCGCGTTCGCCCACGCCGCCATGACCGGCGATCCAGCTCGAACCGATGTCGATCCGCACCGGCTCGTCGGCGGCCTCGACGTCACCCGAACGACTGGTGCGCTTCTTCGGATAGATGCGTTCGCTGATCGCCGCCCACGCCGATTTCGGGAAGTACCAGCGCGGCGCCGACTGCGCCTCGAGCCACCAGCCCAGCAACCGTTGCAGGCGCCGTTCGAGTTCGCCGAGCAGCGCCGCGCGCCCGGCGTCATCGGCCGCCATGAAGCGTGCGTCCCAGTCGTTGATGCCGTCCTGCCAGGGGCGTTCGTCACCGTCCAGCAGCGGACGCAGCCGCAGCGCGGGCAGCGTTCCGCCCGCGCGGGCGCTGTGCAGGCGCAGCAGCGCCCAGTCGAGGAACATCGGCACGCGCTCGCGAAAGCCCAGCTCCGCTTCCTTCTTCAGCCGGTCGCCGCTGCCGCCGAACACGCGCAGCAGTTGCCAGCATTCGCCGTCGTCGATGCTGCTGCGATGGACGTGGGTGACCTGGCCGGTCACGCGGTAGCCGCCGATCGGCACATCGATGCCGCAACTGCCACCGGCCAGCGCCGCGTGTTCGAAACCGGGCAGCTTCGCGGCTTCCTGCAGCAACAGGCCGACCACGGCGCTTTCCTGTTGCCAGGCCTGCTGGCCGGCCCGGCCCGGCGGCATCACGCCACCCAGACGCAGCCAGTCCGGCGCGGTGGCCGGTGGCCACGCGGCGTGCGGCCAGCCCGGCAGCGCGTCGTTGAAGAACAGCTTCCTGGCCACCGTGTCGAGCGCGGCGAACCGCGCCTCGATCGGTTCGTCCTGGGGCAGGCGATCGTCGGCGAGCGCGTCCAGGCTGACCTGCATGCGGTGTTCCAGCAGCTGCCTGGCGGGGTCGCGGTAGTAGGCATGCAGTTCGCGCAGGGCGATCGTCGCGCCTGGGTCGATTCCCGCGGTACCGCCGTGGTCGAGGAACGGCGCGACATCGGCCTGGTCGCCGCGGCCATGCATGCCGGCGAACAGCGCGTTGTAGGAGAACAGCCGTCCATCGCCGGCATCGAAGTAGCGGCTGTCGAACGGCTGCAGCGGATGCCGCAGCAGCCACGGCCGGTCGGCCTCGTCGTCGTCGGGACGCAGCCCCGCGGCCGCATCCAGCACGGCCAGCAGTTCGGCCAGCGGCGGCGCCGGATTGCGCGGCTTGCCGTCCTTCACCCCTTCGCCGATGTAGCTCAGGTGCAGGCGTTCGCGCGCCGACATCAGGGTTTCCAGGAACAGGTAGCGATCGTCGCTGCGCACGTCGCGATCGCCCAGGCGGCGATAGCGCGCCATCAGGTCCAGCCCCGCGTCGCTGCCCGAACGGGGGAAGTCGCCATCGTTGAGGCCGAGTACCGCGACGACCTTGAACGGGATCGCGCGCTGCGGAACCATGCCGCAGAAGGTGACGCCGCCCATCAGGAAACGCTGCTGCTCGGGCACGGCGGACAGCCGCTCGACCAGCAGGTCGCGCACCACGCTGAAGTGCAGCAGCGGGTCCTCGCCGGCGGCCGCCGGCTCGCTGCCGAGGGTGCGGATGAAACCGAGCACCATCGCCTGCGCATCACGGGCCGCCCGATCCATCGGATCGATGCGGAACAGCGCCTCGAAGCGGCGTTCCAGTTCGCTCGCCCAACTGCTGGCACGGCGCGTTTCGGCGGACAGGTCGCACAGCGCCTGCACTTCCTGCAGCAGATGGTCGAGCGCGCCCAGATAGCCCGCGGCCGGTCCGTGGATGCCGGTGAGCGGCGCCAGCTCGGTGCCGTCGGGCAGATGCACCGACGGCTGCCGCTCGGCCTCGGCGGCGTCGGCCATCAAATAGCCGGCCAGCATGCGATCCATCGCCCAGCCGAAGGTATGCTCGGCGATCGGCGGCACGCCGAAGCGGGCGCGAAACGCGGGGTCGAGCGCCCACGCCACCCGGCTGGCCTTCAGCCATTCGGCCAGCTCGTCCACGCCGGCCGCGTCCAGGCCCAGTCGACGGCAGATTTCCGGCACCGCCAGCAGGTCGACCACCTCGGGCGCGGTGACCCGCGTGCCGGGCAGGTCCAGCAGTTTGCGGAACGCGCCGAACAGCGAATGACTGCGCGACACCGCCACGTCGGCCAGCTGGTACGGCAACAGCCCGCCGGCATGGCCGGCCACGCCGAACACCGCGGGAATCAGCGGCACGTACGCCTGGATGTCCGGCGCCATCACCACGACGTCGGCGGGACGGATCGGCTGGCCGTCGGCATCGGTACCGGCGATCGCGTCCAGCAGCTGGTCGCGCAGCACTTCCAGCTCGCGCAGGCGGGTGTGGCAGCTGTGCACGCGCAGCGAAGCGTCGGCGCGCGCGGCGCGATCGATCGGCGTGTCAAGCCGCACCTGCATCAGCGACGGATCGAGCGCGCGGATGCCCTGCTGCACGCGCTGCAGACGATTCATCCCGTGCAGCGCCTGCTCGTCCTCGCGATGGCGCACGTCGGACAACACGTCGCCCTCGCCCGCGGCCAGCTCCATGATGAAGTGCTGGCCCATGCGCCCCCAGCTCGCCAGCAGCGGATGCGCCTGGTCCGCCCAGTAGTCGTTGCCTTCGGCCGCGTCCAGCCGCGCCTGTTCCTCGGCGCCCTGCAGCCGCAGCGCGGGCAGCGTGCGGCCGAGCCCGCCCCAGTATTCGCGGCAGGGATCGGGCACATACAGCGCGACCAGCCGATGCCGCGCCACCGCGCGCAACACCGCCAGCTCGGAGGGCGCTAGGTGGCTGACGCCGAACACGTGCAGCGCCTCGCCGCCGGCCTCGACGCGACCGAGCTGCTCGATCAGGTCGCCGACCACGTCGCCGCGATGCGCGCCCAGCCGGTCATGCAGATGCTTCCACAGCGGCGCCAGCAGCCGCTGTTCGGTGGACGCCAGCACCGGCTCGGCGGCGTTTCCGGTCACCAGGCTGAAGTGGCCGCGCTCCCAGCCGCGCAACCAGTCCGGGCGATACACCAGGTACTGCGAGTAGATCCGCGCCAGCCGGTCGGCCAGCTGGAAGCGACGGCGCGCCTGATCCGCCACCCCGCCCGACGGATGCGTGCCGTCGGCGCGCAGGTAGCTGGTGACCCGCGCATCGCTGATGCCCAGCGCCGCCACGTCACCACCCAGCACTTCATGGATGCTCCAGCGCAGGTGCTGGCGCTGGTAGCGCGGCAACGACACCGCGCGCTGGCCCAGCTGCTGCCGCGCCAGCCGATCGATCCACGGACTGGGCAGCAGGATGTCGAGATTCGCGGCGATCCCGCCCGCGCCGTACTTGCGCGCCAGCGCCCCGTTCAACCAGTGCCGCATGCCCGGATGCGCCGCGATGATGGTCTGCGGCGCCAGCACGTTGTCCGGCTGGGTGACCGCCAGCAACTGCACCAGCGGATCGAGCAGCTTCTCCAGCCGACTCGCCCGATAGATCAGCAGCCCGGTGGTTTGCCGCTCCCCCTCCACCTCGCGAATTTCGCCACCTGCTGCCACTGCCGTCACTGCACCCACTCCTGGAGTTCACCGGATGACCCGTCACCCATCCGACCGATCTTCACCAGCGCAGATGGGGATTGCAATGGCCCGCAGACCCTCGGCCACGGCGAACGCGTTTTCCCTGGACTCGGCTCGTAGTGGGCGCTCCGTCGACGCCGATGCAGGCGCGTACGACCCAAGCTCCCGCCTCAAGCGGGAGATGCATCACCGGCCCACGCGTCCGCCAGCAGCTCGGCCTGGGCAATCACCTTTTCGGTCGCCTCACGTTGTTTGTCCGGCGGATATTTGTGCTTGGCCAGCAGCACCTTGATCATCGCCATCATGCGGGCACGCGAATCCCGTCGGTTCTGCCAGTTGATCGTGGCCGAGCGGCGCAGCTTGTCGGTGAGTTCCATCGCCAGCGCGCGCAGCACCGGATGGCCCAGTTCACGCACGGCCGATTCGTTTTCGATCAGCGCCTGGTAGAACGCGAACTCCTCTTCGCTCATGCCGTCCGGCGGGCGCGCGGCATTGATCTCCTGCGCCAGCTTGATCATTTCCTCGATCACCTCGACCGTGGTCAAGCCGCGGTTCTGGTATTTCGTGATCGCTTCCTCCAGCTTCTTGGTGAACTCCTTGCCCTGCATCGCGTTCTTCTGGCCGCGTGACCGGATCTGGTCGGCCAGCAACCGCTCCAGCAGTTCGGCGGCGAGGTTCTTGGTCGGCATTTCGCGGATCTGCTTCAGGAACTCCTCATCCAGCAGCGAGATGTCGGCCTTGCCCAAGCCCAGCGTGGCGAAGATGTCGTTGACCCCGTCGACCAGCACGCCCTTGGCGACCAGTTGCCGCAGTGCAGCCTCCTTCTCCAGCCGCGAGCGGCCCTCGCCAGCGCGGGTTAGCTTGATCAGGCACACGCGCACGGCCTGGATGAACGCGATCTCCTCGCGCACCGCCATCGCCTTCGGCTGTGTGCCGGCCAGTGCCTGCGCGGTGGTCAGTTTGGCGACCTGATCCAGATAACTGCGCACACCGAGGTTGCGCCCCTTGCCGTCCACTTCGGGATTGACCTGCAGGATGTGCTCCATCGCCGGGCCAAGCAGCGCCAGCGCCTTCTTCGGCTGCTCGATGCCGGCGTAGTCGAAGCCGTGGAAGAACTCCTTGCGGATCACGTCCAGCGTGTCGAGCAATACCTGCAGCGCAGCGCCGGAGGTATCCACCGGCTCGCGCTCGGCGCCGGCGTCCTTGGTGTATTGCCTGATCGCCTTCTTCAGCTCTTCGCCAATGCCGATGTAGTCGACGATCAAGCCGCCCGGCTTGTCCTTCCAGATGCGATTGGTGCGCGCGATCGCCTGCATCAGGCCATGACCCTGCATCGGCTTGTCCACGTACAGTGTGTGCACGGGCGGCGCGTCGAAGCCGGTCAGCCACATGTCGCGCACGATCACCAGTTCCAGCGGATCGGCAGGGTCCTTGAAACGCTTTTCCAGCAATTTGCGCTGTGGCTTGTCGGTGCGGTGCGGCTGGTAGTGGCTTGGATCGGCCGAGCTGCCGGTCATCACGATCTTGATGTGGCCCGCATTGATGTCGTCGCTGTGCCAGTCCGGACGCAACTTCACGATCGCGTCGTACAGGCGGATCGCCGCCTCGCGCGAGATCGCCACGATCATCGCCTTGCCCGCCACCGATTCGGTGCGTGCTTCCCAGTGCGCGACCAGGTCGGCGGCCAATACTTCCAGCCGGCCTTCGGCCATCGCCAGCGCTTCCAGCCGGGTCAAGCGGCTGGCAGTCTTGCTCTGCTGGCCTTCGTCCTCGTCCTCAGTGACTTCGAGAAACTCGTCCATCAAGGCCTGCTTCTCGGCCTCGTTGAAGCGCAGTTCGATGATGCGCGATTCGTAGCTCACCGGGACGACGGCGTGATCGTCCTGCGCGGCGATCATGTCGTACACGTCGACATAGCTGCCGAACACCGCCTCGGTGTCACGATCGTCCAGGCTCACCGGCGTGCCGGTCATGCCCAGGTAGATCGCGTTGGGCAGCGCGTCGCGCATGTACTTGGCCAGACCGTACTTCGTCTTGCCGGTCTGCACGTCCATGTCTGCCCTGAAGCCGTACTGCGTGCGATGCGCCTCGTCGGCGATCACGATCACGTTGGAGCGGTCGCACAACACCGGCACGGAAGCCTTGCCGGCCTCCGGCGCAAACTTGTTGATGGTGGTGAAGATGATCCCGCCGGCCTGCACCTGCGAGAGCTTGTCGCGCAGGTCGTCGCGGCTGTCGGCCTGCTCCGGCGTGCCGCGCAGCGACCAGGCGCAATCGGAGAAGGTTTCGTAAAGCTGGCCGTCCAGGTCGTTGCGATCGGTCACCAGCACCACGGTGGGGTTGCGGAACTCCGGGTGATCGCGCAGCGCCATCACGTAGAACAGCGCCAACAGCGACTTGCCCGAGCCCTGGGTAAACCAGATCACGCCGCCCTTGCCGTCCTTGCGATGCAGCAGCGCGTCGGCAGCGCGCGCCACCGCCTTCTGCACGCCATGGTATTGATGCCACTGCGCGATGATCTTGAAGCTGGCGCCGCCATCGGCCCCGCCAAACGCGACAAAGCTGTGGAAGAACGTCAGCAGCGTGCGCGGCTCGAACAGGCCGAGCATCAGCACGTCGAGCTCCAGCCGCCCCTTCGCCACCCTCTCGCCACCGAGCAGACGCCAGCGCGAGTAGCGGCCAAACTCTGCGGTCAGCGAGCCGTAGCGCGCCACCGTGCCGTCGGAGATCACGTTGAGCAGGTTGAAGTAGAACAGCTGGGGAATGTCGGTCTGGTAGGTCTGGATCTGGTTCCACGCCGCCTCGATGTCGGCATGCAGATCCGCCGGGTTCTTCAGCTCGATCACCACCAGCGGCAGGCCGTTGACGAACAACACCAGATCCGGACGACGCACCTTCAACCCGTGCACCGTGAGCTGCTGCACCGCCAGCAAGTCATTGCCGCCGTCGACGTCGATCACCCGCGCGCGCAACACCGTGCGCCGGCCATCGGGCTCGATGCGCTGGATCGGCACGCCGTTGCGCAGCCAGTCGTAGACCTCCTTGTTGCCGTCCACCAGCGACTGCGCGCCGTAGCCCGTCAACTTGTCCACCACCTCGTCGACTTCGGCGGCGGTCAGTTCGGGATTCAGCCGCACCGTCGCCTCGCGCAAACGCGAGGCCAGCACCACGTCGGAATACCTGGCGCGGTCGCACTGGTCGCCACCGGGCGATACCTCGTCACCGTGCACGCAGGTCCAGCTGAGTTCTCCCAGCCAGTCCAGGCAGGCGGATTCGAGGTGGTCTTCCTTCATGGAACTCCCCTGTGTGAGCTGCCCGTGCCGCGCAGTTGCTCCAGCGTATCCTGAAGCTTGCGTTGATCGGCCGCGCGCTTCGCGTGTGAGCGCCGACCCAGATTCTCCAGTTTGCGACGAATCGCGGGCAAGCTTGCCGCCTGCGGCATCCCGAGCAGGTCGAAAGCGGGAGCCTCGCGTTCCACCGCCATGAGAAATTCGCAGCTGCTGTCGTCCATCAGCTCGCGCATGCGCGCCAGCAACCGGTCGCGTATCGCGAGCAAGGCTTCGGCGCTGGTGGGTTCAGCCGTCATGCCTTCGAAGTGATCAGCAAAGGTTGCCGCAAAATCACGCGGCTCGGCAGGGGCCAGTATTTCTGCGGCAGGCTTGGGGCTGCAGGTCAGGTAGATCAGAAAGGTGCGCCACAGCATGGCGTCCAGCCGTTCCTGCTCAAGCACCGCGCCCATGTCAAAAAGGTCGCGCGGATGTTGCCGCGACAGCGCCGCGGCAAGCTTGCCCGCGTACAGGTCCGCAAAGTGCAGCACCTGCACTTGGGCGAAACCGAAGGCTGCCTCCACCGCCGGTTGCACGGTCATGCTGCGAATCGGATGCACGCTGCCGCGCATGACCGGCGAGGTCTCGATCTTCACCTGCGCCCGGCCGCGACTGGCAATGATCCGGTTGATCGGCGCGCCCTGGTTCGCCGAGGGCTGCACTTGCAGGCGCATCGGGCCGGAGCGAAGCGCCTCGCCCAGTGCCGCCAGGCTTTCGGCGATCGAAGCGGCGTCGTTCGCGAAGTTGCCGACGGGCAGCCAGGTCAGATCGATGTCGACCGACAAGCGGGGCAGGTCATGCTCGAACAGGTTGATCGCGGTGCCGCCCTTGAGCGCAAATCGTGGCTCGCGCGCCAGCGCCGGCAGGATCTCCACCAGCAGCTTCACCTGTTCGGCGTAGCGCCTATCCCAGCTGCTCATCGAGATCCGCCGGCAAGGTTATCTGATACGTCGGATGCAGACGCCCGCCTTGCACCAGCACGCGCTTGCCGCTGCCCAGGTCGAATTTGTCGGGATGCAGATGGTCCCACCAGGCGTGGTGATGCCGCTCGGCCAGCGCCAGGAACAGGCGCTTGGCCTTGATGCTGCGACATTGCCCCAGCAGCGTGCCGAGCAAGCGCGGCCGCAGCGTGGCGAGTCCCTGCATCAGCGCGTCGACCTCGTACACCAACGCCGCTGAAGGCGGTTCGTCGCACAACTCCAATATCGCGCGCTCGGGCATGGCCAGCACCACCGGCTGGACGCCGGATGCCGTGGCCAGGCGGGTCAAGCCGCAGGCCTGCAGACGTTCGTCCGAAGCGGTCGCAAGGTCCGCAAGCGCAAGGTCGAACGGACCCCGGCCGCGATAGTCGAAGCGTTCGGCCAGTTCCAGCTTGCCAACCCAGCCCGGCAACCTCGCCGCGCCGTAAAGAGTGACCGTGGCCGCCTGCCCCAGTCGAAGAAAGTGCTCATGCCCCTGTCGGGCCAGGGCGAAACGGCCCCCGGCATGCACGGCAAGTCCTTCCAGGCATTGCAGCGTGTCCAGCACGCTTTCCCAACGAAGCACGCCGCCGGCGCGTTGATAAACGCCACGCGCCGGCGACACCAGCCAGCCACCGGCCACGTAGCGCGCCACCAGACTGCGGGTGTAGCCCCGGGCCTGCAGCCAACGACTGGTCACCAGCCGGGTGTCATCCAGGGAGCGCAGCAACTGGTTTATCTTTGTTGTTTTTTGCTCACTCATAGTGCGCAAAATAGGTCTTTGGGAAACCTGATGCAAGCCGGTAGTTTGCTGATGATGAAAACAGCTCACTCAGAGTGTTCTTTTTGATGTTTTCGTAAACCCATGGCTCGCATCCCCGAAGATGATGTCGTCAATCCGGAAGGACCTCTAGGAGCCAGCTGCCACGGCATTTCGATCGGGCAATGCGCTGCCGATCAGGCAGCGATTTTCGAGGTCCAGCGGAACGGCATCCAGCGACAGACCATCCTCCAGGTCGAACGTCTCAAGCGCCTTGTCGAACGTTTCGGTTCCGGGATAGACCAGCACCAGTTGCCCCTTTCCCGACAAGTAGCGCTTGCCGTAGGCGAACAGCTGGTAGAAGTCACCTTGGCTCAAGCCATAGTTGTTGCCGACGTCGGCCCGGTCGAGAAGTTTCCACTTGGCGTCCACCACCCAGGTCACGCCTTCGTACTTGATCACGAAATCCGGGCGCAGCTGGAACAGCTGGCGTGACCCCTGCCGGCAAAAGTATTTGCTGGCCGCCTGCGGCTGCAGTGTCGCGCCGTGGGGGAGCCGACGACGCAGGCAGGCTTCCACAAAATTCTCGAACACCTTCTCCATCGGAAACAGCAGGCTGCGTCCGGTCCATTCGCCGAGTGCCGACATCGGGTTGCGATCGCCGAGGACAAGCTCGCACCAGGGACGGATGCTGCCGTAGTGGCTCATCAGTCGGTCGTGGCTCCATTGGCGGAAGTCGCCCGCCACGTCGCGGCTGCGCGCAACCTCCGCCAACTGGTGCTGCAGTTCATGCGCCATCCGCCAGTTGGCGGACTCCCGCGTCATGCCCGCCACCTTGTCCAGCGCACAGGCAAGCAGCCGGTTCTCCGGGCGGTTCGCATCGAAAACCTGGTGCTCCACCTGGAACAGATGCTGCCGCCCGGCCGGCTGACGAATCTGCCGCGCGACCTGCAGGCGGCCGCGCAAAAACCGCACCTCTTCTTCCACCGGGTGGTAGTCGAAACGCAGGCCGCGCCGCACCAGCACGTCCAGCTCCCGCAGGAACTGCTGGATGATCCATTCGCTCACCGGCGCATCGAAAGTCTGCAGCGCGGTGGGGCCGGTATCCCGCACTGGAAGGCGCAAGCCGTGCTGCAACATCTGCACCAGCACCTTGCGCGCCGCCGTCACATCGCCCTGGCCGCGCACATGCTTGGGCAGGATCTCGATGCGCGTGCCGCAGGGCGATTCCAGCACGCCCACGTAATTGTCCAGTCGCAGCCAGCGTCGGTCCTCCAGCTGCACCAGCGCCGCACCGCGCGTGCGGAATCGCTGCGCCTCGCGACACAGCCAGTCGAACGCAGAAGACGGAATGCTCGCCTCGTCCATACTGCCGGCAGTCACCAGGCCGGTGGTCAGCCTGGCGTGCTCGCGGACGGTGATCAGCGTCACGCTGCGCCCTGGGGAGCCTGGATGATCGCGGCGTAGGCTTCGGGCTTGCCGAACGCCGCCGCGTTGATCGTCCAGACGCGGCCTTCGGTCGGTAGCGCCACGTCGTCGCCCAGCAACTCGGACATGCCGGTGCTGTCCTGCCGCAGGAACTGCAGCTCCGCCGGCTTGCGATGGTCATTGAGCACCCAGGCGATCTTCTGCCAGTCCTCGAAAAAATACTCCTGCAGCAACGGCAGCACCTGCCGACGGAACACTCCGGCCAACGCCTCCAGCGACGGCGCGCCCTTCAGGCTCATGAAGTAGGCGTGGCCCAGCATGTAGTCGCGCCCCAGCAGCACTTCGATGCGTCGGTTCATGGTGGACAGCAGCGCATCCACCGGCACCCCGGCTACCACCACGCCGGCAAGTGCTTCGATATCCGGCAGCATTTCCACAAACTCGAAGCGTCGGCGCAGCGCCACATCCAGCCCGGCCAGCGAGCGGTCGGCGGTATTCATGGTGCCGATCAGATGCACGTTGCGCGGCACGCTGAAGCGCTCTTTGGAATACGGCAAGGTCACTTCAAGCGCCTCGGCACAGCCATCGCGTTTGGATGGCTCGACCAGGGTGATCAGCTCGCCGAAGATGCGCGAGATGTTGCCGCGGTTGATCTCGTCGATGATCAAAACGCGCGCCTCGGGTTGATGCAGTTGGGCTTGCTCGGGCGCCAGCAGCGCCGCCAGGCGCTCCATATTGATCGATCCCGACCGCAATTCGTAAATCGTCATCTGGCTGAAGCGGTTTTCCATCAGGTCAGCGTAGGGGCGGGCCGGATCGTACTGACGAAGCCAGCGTACCGGCCGGCCCTGCGCATAGGTGTCCACACCCTCTCGGTCGACGTGAACATAGTCGCCGGTGACCTCGCCAATCGCACGGAACTTCAAGTTGCCTTGGGTCACGACCACCAGATCGCCCGTCTGCATGCGACGGACGAACAGATCGAGAGCAGTCACCGCGTAGTCGGTCGATTCAACCTTCTCGCCTGCGGCGCGCAAGCGTTCGACAATATCCGAGCGTGACGTTACGTCGGACAAATCCGCATCCGATCCAAATCCGAGCAGTGCGACGCCCTCACGCATGCATTCATCGAAAATGTGACCTTCGGTACTCGCATCACCCAGCGAGACCTTCCAGATTTTTCGTCCGGCAATGTCGATGCCGGTTCCGGTTTCTGCCACGTTGCGGCTACGCGCCGCCTCGCAGATCTGCTTGAAGACACCATCCTCTACTTCATACCGCAAGCCATCGGTGGTCTCGTCGGTATTGGCACGAATGCCCTCGACAAAGTCTTCGTAACTGAAACTCTGGTGGAAGGTGACAAACCGGACTTGTCCGGATTTGACGAAGGCATCGAAGCGTTGCTTCAGCGCCGGGCGATCCCTTTCATGGACACCGAGGAACACGGGATCAAGAATCCGCAGCGCCTCGTTGACCGTCCGGTAGGTCTTGCCGGTTCCCGGTGGGCCGAAGAGGATTCTGTTGGTAGGCATCATGGCGTACTCGGACACGGGTTCCTTGACTGCGACAGGCGGGGCTGCCTTCGCTACGGATTGAACGACGGGTGCGCCACCTTTCGGATAATGGGATACGCGGTAAACGCCGTCCTCATCCGGCTGGATCTCGATGACGTCGCCGGGCTGGACGTGCCGCTCGTCAAAGTACCGGTTGAACCGCGTCCGGATTCGGCCACTATCGGAGCCCGGCGCCCGAACGTCACTCTCGAACTCCCAGCCGGTGTCGGTGCGGAACCTGACAACTTCACCAGCGTCGCTCTCATCGGCCCCACCCCGAATCGACTCAGGAAATGGCGCGCTGACCAGATTGATCGGGATGTAGCCATTTCGCACCGCGCCCTCGGTCAAGCGGATGCGCAAAGGCGTTGCCATCACCCAATCCCGCCAGACGCGACGACTGAACGACATCAGCGTCTCGTCAGGCGATCGCAACTCGGCAGCACGTCCGTACAACGTGCTCAGCGGCGTGACTGTGTCGCTATCCGGCAGCGCACACGCAAAGAGCAGAGGCCTGCGCATGAATACGCATGGAAACAGCTGCGGCTTGCTTCGATTCTGGTAATGAAATGCGATCTTCCAGCGGTATGCGGGGCCAAGTTCGCTCTTGTCGATATCGGCCAGCCGTCCTGCACGCGCAGCCTCGGCAACGGCTACGACTTCCCGCCGCACCGTCTCGAACGCCAGATCATGTGTCTCGCCAAAGCGGCGATACCAGCCGTAGCTGTCGTCATAGGCAAGCGCGGTATCACCATCCTTGGGCTTGGTGTCATTGCGCGAATAGATCCCGAATTTGAACGCCGAACCGCCCCAGATGCTGCCGTACTGGTCCAGTCCGGATTCCATCCAGTTGGTGAAGCAGTGCTTGTCACCGGCTTGCGTATAGTCGGCCAATGTCATCGTGCTCAACCGCTCCAGTGGCCATTCGGCCAGGAACGTATCCCACACGGTTTCGTCCGTTGAAAACGCCATGATGCTCTTGTCCTCTATGGCGAAATGAAGATCTGTTTCGGGCTTTCCTGCAACAACTTCGCGATCATCCCGCTCGCTTCCGCCAGGTGCAGCTCACCGGGAAGTTGCAGGCAAAGGCTGTCGCCACTCAGGCCATCACCTCGACAACGATGCCGCCGAAGCGCGCTTCGTCGGCGTGGCAGGGGATGCCGTTGATCCAGCAGGCGTGGCTGGCGTAGGCCTCGCCGGTGTCGGCGTAGCGCGCCTCGAAGCCGCCCGAGAAGTCGGTGTTGGAAAACTGCAGCGGGCGGCCGTCGATGGCGGCCGCCTTGCTCGCGCAGTCCTGGCAGACATGGCGCGGGTAGCGTGGAACGGGATCGAGCGACGCACCGCAGATCGGACAGGCGTAACTCATACGACGGCCTCGATTTCGCGCTCGGCGTCCGGCAGGCGCAGCTTGCCGGAGATCAGGCGGGGGAGAAGGGTGTCGCGGAGTTCAACCAGTGCGGCTTCCGCATCACGGTTCTCGCCGATCTTGCACAGGATTGGTGATGTGATGACGGAAAACGCGGCATTGATCTCGGAGGGTGGAATGGTGGCGGGTGTTGCCGACACGACATCTGGGCGCACGGCAGGATAGGCACCACCATCGGCGAGGTTGGCCAGCCGCTCGATGCTGTCATTCCGGGTGGCTGCCAGATAGACGAATGGTGCCCATGCCCCATCTTTTGGCGACAGCACGGCAAAGCCCGTGCTACCAGTCAAATTGGTGGCAGGACGATGGATATACGCAAAGGCCCGATTTCCGGGACGGACGGTGCCTACGATTGTGTCGCCATCCTGCAAACTCCTGCGTGCTCTGCTTGGTGCTTCGGAAAACGGTAGCTCATTGACCGCCCCGATTCGGTTCTCGTGTACGCCGCTTAGATCGACGTAGCTCACGGTGTCGGGATGCCGTTTTGACGACCAGCTGGTCGCATTGAGGTGGCTGACTTCTCCGACTCTCCCTGCATGCCACCCCTTCGGAATCAGCCCAAACTCGGACTCCTCGAACTCGCTGGGGAACAGGGCGGCGGTGGCGGCGTCCATGGCTTCCGGTTCGCGTCCTTCGGCCTTGGCGTGCACGGGGTCGAAGTCCACGAACCAGGATTTGAACAGCGTTTTGGCGATGGCTTCGAGGGTGGTGTTGGTTTGCTGGAGTAAACCGATTCGCTGATTGAACAGCTCAGCCACGTCTCCCAGCGCAAGCGCGACGCCGGCCTGACGAGGCATCGGCACGGGAAGAATCTTGATCTCTTTGAGGTTGAGGGTGGGCTGTACCGTAGTGTTCAACATGCTCAGGATGATGTTGCGCATCACCGAACTCTCAAGCACTGCCTTGACGTAAGGCCTTAACTCGGGCGATTTCATTCGCGCAACGGCCAATGCCCGCGCAACATTCCAACCATTCATTCTCGGCTGGGCCAGAATGCAAATTCCCGGAGTACCCACGAGCGTGATCAACAATTCGTTGCCGCTCAGTTCCGTTCTTCGATACTCGTGGTGGACTGCCGGAGCAATACACATGCTGGTCGCTTGAACGGTTCCACCACCTGCCACATCGCCGACTCGAATGAGCGGCGCGCCACCCTCTGTGTGTTCTCCCGGGTACATGACACCGACAGTTATCGACTTGGGCGATTGAAGAAGATCACCAAAGGGAACTAAGTCCCAATCTGGCGGGACGTCGCCACCGGCTGCCTTCCAAAGGTCTGGATTCCAAGCAACGTCAGCCCCCATAACCCAACACTCCCAACTTTTCCCGTATCACCCCATCCAGCTCCGCGCCCTTCGCCATCTGCTCGGCCAGCTGCGCCGTCAGCCGCTCCATTTTTTCGGCAAACGCCTCGTCGTCATCGTCTTCCGCCACGGCGCCGACGTAGCGGCCGGGGGTCAGCACGAAGCCGTGCTTTTCCACTTCTTCCAGTGAGGCGCTGTGGCAGAAGCCGGGGACGTCTTCGTATCCCGGACCCTCACCCCGGCCCTCTCCCGGAGGGAGAGGGGGAAGAGCAAATTCGGTGCCGCGCCAGCGGTGGTAGGTCTGCGCGATGCGCTGCAGATCCTCGTCGGTGAATTCGACCTGGGTGCGACTGATGCGGCCGCTGGCGGCCTTGCGGGCGTCGATGAACAGGATCTGCCCGCTGCGGTCGAAGCGGCCGTTGCCGCCGGCCTTCTTGTCTTTGGACAGGAACCACAGGCACGCGGGGATCTGGGTGTTGGAGAACAGCTGGCCGGGCATGGCGACCATGCATTCGACCACGTCGGCTTGCACCATGGCGCGGCGAATCTCGCCTTCGCCGGATTGCTGCGAGCTCATGGAGCCGTTGGCCAGCACGGTGCCGGCGCGGCCGCGGCTGGAAAGGCGCGCGAGCATGTGTTGCAGCCAGCCGAAGTTGGCGTTGCCCTTGGGCGGGATGCCGTAGACCCAGCGCGGGTCGTCGGTGAGTTTGTCGCCATCCCAGTCGGAAATGTTGAACGGCGGATTGGCCAGGATGTAGTCGGCGCGCAGGGTCTTGTGCTGGTCGTTGGTGAAGCTGGAGCCGTAGCTCTGGCCGATGTTGCCGTCCAGCCCGTGCACGGCCAGGTTCATCAGGCACAGGCGGCGGGTCTGCGCCATCAGCTCCTGGCCGTAGATGGCGAGGTCGCCCTGCTTGCCCAGCGTTTTCTGGTGCGCGTCCTTGAACCGGGCCGACTGCACGAACATGCCGCCGGAGCCGCAGGCGGGGTCGTAGATCTTGCCCTTGAACGGCGCGAGGATTTCCACCAGCAGGTTGACCACGCTCTTGGGCGTGTAGAACTCGCCGGCCTTGGCGCCCTCGTTCATCGCGAACTGGCCGAGGAAGTATTCGTACACCTCGCCGAACACGTCGCGGCTGCCGTGCTTGCGGGGATCGAAGCTGAGCCGGGCGACCAGGCCCATCAGCTCGCCAAGCTTGCCCGGCTCCAGCGCAAGACGGGAAAACTCGCGGTACAGCACGCCTTTCAGGGTGGGGTTTTCCGCCTCGATCTCGCCCATGGCGCGATCCAGCCGCTGTGCCAGGTCAGGCGCGGTGGCCTGGTCGAGCAGCGTGGCGAAGCGTGCCTGCGGCGGCACCCAGAACACGTTGTCCTGGTCGTAGAAGGTCTTGTCGCCGGCGAACGCGTCGGCGCTTTCCCCGCGAACCGCGGGATCGTCGATGTAGTACTCGGATGCCGGGTCGGCGATGCGATGGCGGATCACCTCGGCCTGCGCCGCGAACATGTCCGACACGTACTTCAGGAACACCATGCCGAGCACGGGGTATTTGTACTCCGCCGCGGATACCGAGCCGCGCAGCTTGTTGGCCGTGTCCCACAGCGTCTTCTTGAATTCTTCGTTGGTCATGCCTGCCCCTGATGTTCTCCCCGCACTTTACGTTTCTATCGACCGCCTGTCTCGGCTGGCTCCGCTACGCCGATGGATGAAAAACCACCCACGCATGCGAACAAGGCCGCCCGATGAGGCAGCCTTGTTCGCGTGTGTGTGGTGCGCCTGGCGGGATTCGAACCCACGACCCCTGCCTTCGGAGGGCAGTACTCTATCCAGCTGAGCTACAGGCGCATGTGCGGCCGCGCGGGGCAGTGGCCCGCGGGGGAGCGCAGTATAGCCGAGTTGCCGCGGGCGGGCATGCGCCGCCACCTGCGCTTCCCTCACCTCGATCCTCTCCCACCAGTGGGAGAGGAGGCGAACGAGGGAAGCGCGGTGCCTGATGAGGCCGGAATGGCCTCAGCGGGCCTTGAGCAGGGCGCTCAGGGTGTCCGGCTTGCTGGTGTCGCGCACCAGGTGCGGGTACTTCAGGCCATCGTGGTAGTCGATGCGGATGGTCTGGTACTGGTCGAAGTTTTTCACCAGCAGCTCGACCGGCAGGCTCTTGTCCTTGGCCGAGGCGGTGACCGCGTCCTTCAGCGCATCGGCGTCGTAGTCGTGGCCGTTCACCGCGATCACGGTCATGGCCGGCGAAATGCCGGCCTTGAACGCGGGGCCGTCCCACAGCACGTCGCCGATGCTGCCGTCCTTGCCCACCGACAGGCCCAGCGAGTAGGTGAGGTCGGCGGAATGACGACGGGCCTCGATGGCCTTCACCGCGGCGGACGGCTTGTCGGTGTAGGTGAGCTTCCAGCCGTGGGCTTCGACGCCGCCGATCAGCGGGCCGTGGCCGTCCAGGCGGGTGCGCAGGTAGCTGGCCCAGTCGAACGGCTGGATGTCGTTGAGCGTCTTCACCACGTCTTCGAAGGTGTAGGGGTTCACGGCCCACTCGCCGTTGTCCATGCCGAAGAACGCCTTGCCGAAGTCGTCGATGGAATGCTTGCCCTTGCTGAGGTCACGCAGCTTGGCGTCGACGTCGAGCCAGATCATCTGGCCGGCCGAGTAGTAGTCCTCGCTGCCCTGGTAGTTGCGGTAGGGCAGCGGCGCGCGCTGGGCGATGATCGGGTCGTTGGTGGTGTCCTGCACGTTGCGCCAGCTGGCCAGGCCGGGGCGGCCGCGGTCGTAGGTGGCGGCCACGAAGGCCAGCATGTCGCGCGCCTGCTCCTCGTTCCACAGGCCCGAGCGGGTGGCCATCACGTGACCCCAGAACTGGGTCTGGCCTTCGTACACCCACAGCAGCGAATCCTGCATCGGCACGTTGAAGTTCACCGTGGTGAGGTCGGCGCCGCGGCGGTACTTGCCGTCCCACGAGTGGTTGTATTCGTGGGCCAGCAGGTCGCGGCCCAGCGCGCCCTTTTCCCACTCGGTGAAGTAGCCGGTGCCCACGCCGTTCTCGCTGGAACGATGGTGCTCCAGGCCCTGCCCGCTCATCTTGTCGCTGAGCGAAAGCAGGAAGTCGTAGTGGTTGTAGTGGTGGGCGCCGTACATCTTGTACATCTGCTGCACCAGGTTGCGATGCAGCTTGATCTGCTCGGGCGTCACTTCCAGGTACTTCGCCGCGTCGGCCACGACGTTCAGATGCACCGGCGCCTTGGCGCCCGGATCGAGGTCGATGCGCTTGAAGTACTTGCCGGCGAAGATCGGCGAGTCGACCAGGTCGTTGTACGCGATCGGCTTGAAGTGCACGGTGTCGCCATCGCGCGAGGCCACTTCCAGCGCGGTGCCGAACTGCCAGCCGGCGGGGAACTTCACGCTGGTCTCGGCCATGATGCGCTTGGCGTAGTAGCCGGCCGGATAGATGGTGTTGGCGTTCCACTGCAGGTTCAGCATTTCCGGCGTCATCACCACGCGCCCCTCGCTCTTGCTCTGCGGCGAGAGGAACTCGAATGACACCTCCACGTTGCTGGCGCCGGCGGGCACGTCGACGTGGAAGGCGTAGACGTTCAGCGGGCCGCGCTTCCACGGCAGGGTCTTGCCGTTGGCGGTCACCACCAGGCCGGCCAGCTTGTCGATCGGGCCGCTGGGCGAATGGTGGCCGGGCAGCCACTGCGGGTACAGCAGGGTCAGCGGGCCGGGCTGGGCCGGGATCACCTCGTGCACGCGGAAGATCCGGCGCGCCAGGTCGGTGGCGTCCACATTGACCTTCAAGGTGCCCTGAAACGGCACATCCTGCGGCGCCGGGACATCGGCAAACGCGGCAAAACTGGCCAGGCCGAAGCTGGCGGCGACAAGGGCGGAAGCGAGACGGGTGACTTTCAATGCGTTCTCCGGATGGAAAGGGGGAGCCTGGCGAACGCTGCCGCACCTGCCGAAAAATCACGACATGACACGGCTCGGGCCAGACGGGGCCCGGGAATCCCTGCAACGGGAAGTTGTCATGGCAGGAGTCCAGACCCCGATGCTAGACCGGCCGCGACCGCCTTCACCCCTGCCGAAGGTCACGACCAGCGCGGCCGGCCTTGCCACGTCCCCGCGCTTGCGCCGAATCTGGCACCCATCTTGCTGCGATCCACGCTGATCTCTTCCGGCTTCACCGCCCAGGAACCCCATGCACGACCTGCTCGACCAACTTCCGCGCCACGACGACAGCCTGCAGCAGCGCGACTACCGCAGGTACCTCGCGCAGCGGATGGGGCCGATGATCCATGCCCTGATGCTGGTGGCGACCCTGGTCTACCTGGTCGCCGTGCTGGCCAGCAGCGTGCTGCAAAGGCCGATGCTGTCCGGCTGGCTGCGCGCGTTGCCGCTGTTGCCGCTGGCGCTGGTGACGCTGTCGACCCGGCAGGCGCGCCGGCCACACCTGCTCAGCGCGCTGACCCTGCTGTTCGTGGTGCTGCTGGAGGTGAGCATCAACCTCAACACGTTCGGCAACCCGCATCGGCAGACGATGGTGTTGCCGGGCCTGCTGTTGCCCGTGGTCTCGTCGGTGATCTGGCTCGGTCGCTGGGATTTCGTCGCCGGCATGATCGTCTGCGCGCTGGGCCCGCTGCCGATGCTGCTGCTGGGCAACAGCGACGACGTGCAGGTGGTGCAGTACCTGATCTACATGGCGGTGGCGATCGTGCTGGCCGCGGTGCTGCGCGCGTTCATGGCGCGCACGCTGTTCGAGCAGTTCCGGCTGGAGCGCCGCCTGCGCGAGCAGGCCAATACCGACGGGCTGACCGGGCTGCTGCTGCGCAACCGCTTCCTGCAGCTGTCGCGGCTGGCGCTGGCCGACATCCGGCACCGCGGGCTGCCCGCGTGCGTGCTCTACCTCGACGCCGACCACTTCAAGCCGCTCAACGACGACTTCGGCCACGCCGCCGGCGACGCCGCGCTGGTCGCGATGGCCGGCACGATGCGTCGGCAGATGCGTCCGGACGACCTGATCGGGCGCATCGGCGGCGAGGAATTCGCGATGTTGATGCCCGGCCTCGACCTGGCCCAGGCGACCCAGCGGGCCGAGCAGTTGCGGGTGGCGATCCACGCCATCCAGCGCCCCGACGGCCGCATGAGCGTCAGCATCGGCGTGGTCGAATGCCGGGCGGACGACGAGGCGATCGAAACCCTGCTGATCCGCGCCGACCGTGCGATGCGCCAGGCCAAGCGCGCCGGCCGCGACCGCGTGGCCAGCACGGTCGACTGAGCGACGGCGCTGGCGCCCGCCCGGCCTGCCGTGATCAGCCGGCCATCTTGCTGCGGCGGATGCCGTAGGCGAAGTAGATCACGCAGCCCAGCGCCATCCACAGGATGAAGCGCTCGTAGGTGATCCACGGCAGGCCGTAGATCAACGCGGCGGAAAACAGGATGCCGAGCGGCGCGGTGAACCACACCGCCGGCGTGCGGAAGTTGCGCTGCAGGTCGGGCCGGCGCACGCGCAGCAGCATGATCGAGGCGCAGATGATGATGAAGGCGCTGAGCGTGCCGATGTTGACCAGTTCGGCGACCTCGCCGATCGGCAGCAGGCCGGCGACCAGCGCGGTGAACACGCCGATGATCAGGGTCGGTCGCGCCGGCGTGCCGAAGCGCGGGCTGACCTTGGCGAACCAGGCCGGCAGCAGGCCGTCGCGGGCCAGCGCGAACCAGATCCGCGCCGCGCCCAGCATGAAGGCGAACAGCACGCTGGTGACGCCGACCACCGCGGCGATCGCGATGATGATGCTGAGCCAGTGCAGGCCGATCGACTCGAACGCATCGGACACCGAAGCTTCGCCGCCGAGCGTGCTGTACGGCACGATGCCGGTGAGCACCAGCGACACCGCGATGTACAGCACCATCGCGATCGCCAGCGACAGCAGCACCGCGCGCGGCAGGTCGCGCTGCGGGTGCTTCGATTCCTCCGCCGCGGTGGTCAGCGTGTCGTAGCCGAACACCGCGAAGAACACCACGCTGGCGCCGGTCAGCACGCCCGACCAGCCGAAGTGGCCGACCCCGGTGGCGGCGTCGACCACGCGGGCGGGCACGAACGGGTGCCAGTTCGCCGGGTCGATGTAGAACACGCCGACCAGCACCACCAGCAGCACGCCGATCACCTTGATCGCCACCACCAGGGTGTTGAAGCGCGCGCCCCACTCGGTGCGCACGGTCAGCAGGATCGCCACGCCGATCGACACCGCCGCCGCGATCACGTTGAAGCGGTGGCCGTCGCTGGGCCCGGCGATCGCCGCCGAACCGTGCAGGCCGAACAGCTGCTGCAGGTAATACTGCATGGTCTGCGCGCTCATGCTCTGCTGCGCCCACTCCGGCAGGTGCACGCCGGCGGAGTTCAGCAGCACCTGCACGTAGCCGGACCAGCCGATCGCCACCACCGCGACCACCAGCGCGTATTCCAGCAGCAGGTCCCAGCCGATGATCCACGCGGCGAACTCGCCGAGCACCGCGTAGCCGTAGGTGTAGGCGCTGCCGGTGACCGGGATCAGCCCGGCGAACTCGGCGTAGCACAGCGCCGCGCAGGCGCTGCCGAAGCCGGCGATCAGGAAGCTGATCGCCACCGCGGGGCCCGCGTTCATCGCCGCCTGCTGGCCGGCCAGCACGAAGATGCCCACGCCGATGATGCCCCCGATGCCGATCGCGGTGAGCTGCCACAGGCCCAGCACCCGGCGGAAGTCGCTGCGGGTGCCGGCTTCGGCCTGCAACTGTTCGATCGTCTTGTGCCGCACCAGCTTGCCGAGGAAACCCATTGCACACCCCTGATCGCATGACCGCCGGAAACCAGCGGCGATCATAGCGAATACCGCCCATCGTGTTGGCCCGTGCGCGGCATGTTGCGCTGCACCTGTACACCTGCGCGCGACGCGGGCGAACATGCTTCCACGCATCCACGACCGGCCCGCGAGCGGGCGGCGAGGGAGGCGACCACGACCCGGGGAATACATCCATGCTCATCCGCACCCATCGTCTGGCTGCCGGCATCGCCTGCGCCCTGCTTGCCGGCACGCTCGGCGTGTCGCCCACCGCCTCGGCGCAGGACACCAGCCCGCCACCGGCAGCGGCCACCACGAATGCCACCGAGCTGGGCAAGATCACGGTGACCGCGCAGAGCCGCACGCAGGAAGTGCAGGACGTGCCGATCGCGATGGACATCGTCACCGCGAAGCAGCTCGACATCATCGCCGCCACCGACCTCAGCCAGACCAACCTGTTCGTGCCCGGCGTGGTGGTCGACGGCAGCGACCCGACCCAGCCGACCTACCGGATGCGCGGCATCGAGACCAACGACTTCGGCATCGGCACCGACTCGGCCGTGGGTGTCTACGTCAATGGCGTCTACCAGACGCGCTCCGGCGGCGCGCTGATGGCGCTCAACGACGTGGCCCGGGTCGAGGTGCTGAAAGGTCCGCAAGGCACCCTGTTCGGCCGCAACACCGCCGCCGGCGCGATCTCGATCGTCACCAACGAACCCACCGACAAGCTCGAGGGCAAGGCCCGCGTGCGCTACGGCGAATACGGCAGACGCTACGGCGACGCCCTGCTCAACGTGCCGGTGAACCAGGACCTGGCCGTGCGCATGAGCTTCCTGGACAACCAGAGCAACGGCTACCTCAGGGATGCCGTCACCGGCCAGCACTACGGCAAGGACGACGAATGGGGCACGCGCATGGTGGCGCGCTGGCAAGTCACGCCCGACAGCACGGTGCACCTGTCGTGGGACCATGACCGCCTGAAGCAGCCCTCGCGCATGGACGTGGGCCTGATCCCGCTGTCCTCCACCGACCTTTACCAGCGCGCGCCGTTCCCGGCCGATCCGTCGACCTGGTATGACCCGCGCCACGCGCCGTTCTTCAACGACAGTGACGGCGGCCGCGAACGTCGCCAGTACAACGGCTGGACCCTGGCCTTCGACCACGGCTTCGACTGGGGCGGCTTCAGCTCGACCACCAACTACGCCGCCTACAACATCTCGCACGTCGAGGACGGCGACGGCACCAACCACGTCACCACCCACCTCGACACCGGCGTGATCAGCGAGGGGCGCACGCTGTACCAGGAGTTCAAGCTCAACGGCAGCAACGAGCGGGTCGACTGGGTCGCCGGCGCCAGCTACTACATGGAACGCGCCAAGCAGACCAGCCTGGCCACGGTGAACACCGACACCTACGACACGCTGGCGATCAACAGCGGCCTCGGCGCCAACTTCACCCCGGACGGCACGCTGTTCCACTACTTCGACTCGCTGCTGCAGGCGTTCAACCTGCCCTACCGCCTGCTCGGCGATCCGTGGACCGAGACGATCAGCAACAACGGCCACTTCAATTCGTACGCGGTATACGGCGACGCGATCTGGCACGTCACCGACAAGCTCAACATCACCACCGGCCTGCGCTACACCCACGACCGCAAGTATTTCGACTGGTACACGCCGGTGCGCTACGCGCCCCAGCTCGACGCGACGGTCGACCAGCTCGACGCGGCCGGCATCCTGGCGCTGGCGCCGCTGCTCACCGGCGGCGCGCTGAGTGCCGATGCCCTGCGCGCCATCCTCACCCAGAACCAGATCTTCCCCAACGCGGTGGGCCAGCTGGTCAGCAAGGACAACCGCTGGAACGACCTGAGCCCGCGCCTGGTCGCCGACTACAAGTTCACCCCGGACACGATGGGTTATTTGTCGCTGGCCCGGGGCTACAAGGCTGGCGGCTACAACGGCACCGAGCCCGGTTCGCAGTTCCAGCCGGAGAAAGTGTGGAACGCCGAGCTCGGCATCAAGAGCACCTTCCCCGACCAGCACCTGCTGCTGAATGCCTCGATCTATCACTACCGCTACACCGACAAGCAGACCCTGGTGGTGGTGCCGTCCACCGACGGCCTCGGCGTGCCGACCTACCAGGTCAGCAACACCAGCCAGGACGCCACCGGCGTGGACCTGCAGGTGCAATGGGTGCCCGTGGACGACCTGCGGCTGGGCTTCAACGGCAGCTACATCGACTCGAAATACTCCACCGCGCGCGTGCCGGCTGGCGTCGACGCCAACGGCGATGCGCTCTACCTGAACGTCTCCGGCCAGCCGGTGGACGAGCCGAAATTTTCGTACAGCCTCAGCGGCGACTACACCTGGCACGGCGTGGCCCAGGGCGAGCTGAGCTTCCACGCCAACTACGGCTATCGCGGCCGCATGCGCTGCAACGACGCCTCGGTCTACCAGGGCAAGTGCGCCTTGCCGACCAACTTCGACCTGGGCGAGCCGCAGCAGCGCACCGACCTGCGCCTCGACTGGAACGCGGCGAACGGCCGCTGGGGCCTCGGCGCCTACGTGCAGAACCTGTTCGACAAGCAGTACGTCAGCGGGCTGGGCACGATCTCGCAGTCGGTGCTGGGCACGCCGTACGCCTACGTCACGCCCCCGCGGATGTGGGGCGTGGAAGCGCGCGTGAAGTTCTGACCGACCGCCGCGCGTAGGGCGGGCACTGCCCGCCGTCTTTCCGAAACGACAAGAGCCGGCGGGCGTTGCCCGCCCTACGCGATCGACGGTTCGCCCGAAACTCAGCCCGTCGCGACGTCGTGACGCAACGACGACGATGGGCGCAGCCCGCCCAGCCATGGCAGCGCCAGCGCGCTGAGCCCGAACACCACGGCGATGGCCAGCGCGATACGGCCGTCCAGATGGCCAATCCCGAACCAGCGCCCGCTGAGCAGCGGCACGGCGGCCGTCGCCAGCACGCGGATGCCCTCCGCCCAAGCCGCCCAACGCCGGCCTTCCATCAGCGCGCCGATCACGCACAGGCTGACGGTCAGATACAGCGCATACAGCAGCAGCGCGGAGATGCCAGCCGTACCGGCCATGCCGAGGAACTGCGTGGCCATGCCCAGCAACAAGGCGAACTGCGCCAGCACGTAGAGCTTCAGCGGCCGCGACAGGGGCGGATCGAAACGCTCGGTGGGCATGGTGAAGCCGGGCTTCGGGAAGCGCGCCGCCACGTCGACCGGACGCCAGCCCGGCGGCTTGATCCACACCAGCAGCTTGTCGCGCCAGCGCTTCGCATGCCATGCGTCCTGCGCGGTCTTCCAGTACACCTCGGCGTTCGCCCACAGCGGGTTCCAGCTGCGCAGCGGCGAGCGCGTGCCGTAGACCGGCTTGTCGCTGTCGTCCTCATCGACAAAGGTGCCGAACAGGCGATCCCACACGATCAGGATGCCGCCGTAGTTGCGGTCCAGGTAGCGATCGTTCACCGCGTGATGGGCGCGATGATTGGACGGCGAACAGAACACCCGGTCGAACCAGCCGAGCCGGCCGATCTGTTCGGTGTGCACCCAGAACTGGTACAGCAGATCGATCAGCGCCACCACCACGAACACCTTCAGCGGCACGCCGACGATCGCCATCGGCAGGTAGAACACCCAGCCCAGCAGCGCGCCGCTGCCGGTCTGGCGCAGCGCGGTGGAGAGGTTGTAGTGCTCGCTCTGGTGATGCACCACGTGGGCGGCCCACAGGATGTTCACCTCGTGGCCCATGCGGTGCAGCCAGTAGTAGCAGAAGTCGTAGAACAAGAGCGCGCCGGCCCACACCCACAGGCTGTTCTCCGGCAGCGCGAACAGCGCCAGGTGTTCGACGCACCAGGCATAGATGCCGATCGTCACCAGCTTGGTGAACACGCCGACCAGCTGCGAGATCACGCCCAGCCCGATGCTGTTGATCGCATCGTTGGCCGCGTATGCCTGCCGTCCGCGCAGTTTCGCCACCAGCAATTCGATGCCGATCAGCAGGAAGAAGACCGGTGTGGCCCAGGTGATGATGAGTTCCTGCGTATTCACTTCGCCGCCTCTTTCTCGATCGAAGGCTCGACGCGCTGCACCGAGCGCGCGATCCACCACAACGCCAGATAGTACGCCGCCAGCACCCACAGGCTGGACCACGGCAGCGGACCATCGAAGCGGTTCCACGCCAGCAGGCAATCGCTGAGCATGAAGGTCAGGCCGCCGAGCGCCGCCAGCCGCGCCGCCGGCGCCTGCGGGTCGCCGCGTTGGGCCAGCACCCGTGCGCGCACCAGCGCCTGGCCGCCCATGCTGGCCAGCACCACCACGTAGACGATCACCGGAATGCGCAGCGCCGGCCCGATCGCGCCCCACAACAGGACCATGTTCACCGCGCCGAAACCCAGCGTGGCCAGCAGCAGCCACGGCCGCGCCGCGAAGCGGCAGTCGCCGGTGAACGCGGCGATGAAACACAGGTGGCCGCACAGGAAGGCCAGCAGCCCCGGCACGAACAGGTCGCCCGGCAGCATCAGCAGGACGTCGCCCAGCAGCGAGCAGGCGATGCCGGCAAGCACCAGCCGCCGGTAGCGCGGCGATTGGGCCGGCCGCGACTGCCAGGCCAGCACGAAGATCAGCACGGTGGCCAGCGGCTTGCCCAGCCAGTGCAGCCAGTGCCATGCCGGCGACGGATGGCTGGCCGCGAGCAGCGCGCCGGCGATGGCGGCGGATGCCGCCAGCAGGATGGCCACCGCCAGTCCTCGCGGGTAGCGAGGCGTGGCGGTATCGAAGGCAAGAACGGACATGCGTATCCCCGTTGACGACTGCCGTCGATCATAGCCGGACGCCGCCACCTGTCGGCCAGGCTTGAGCGACAGGGTCGACCCCGCTCAGCGCGGCGCGGGTGCGCGTCGGCGCGGGCTGCCGTACATCTCGCGGTAGACCTCGCTGATCCGGGCTTCCAGCGTGCCGCCCTGGCGCGCCTGGCTGAAGGCCTCGTTCAATTGTTTCTCGGCCACATGCAGATGACGCAGGAAGTGGCGCTCGTCGCCGGACAGCCCGCACTCGGCCATCTGCTGTTCCAGCGTGGGGTCGACGGGCGGGTCATCGGGCGTGGGAGTCGGGGGCGGCGGCAGGCGATCTTTCATGCCGGAAACAAAGCAAGACACTTGCCATTCAGCTTTCCGCCGCGACGCCGCCCCGCTGCGTCAGACAGCACCGGCGCAGGCCGGCGCCGCGACGGATGGGCGACGCAAACTGCCCCCGGGTGTCACTGATAGACGTGCAGCCGGTTGATCGTCCAGGCGTGGTACGAGTCCAGCACGCCGGGGATCGCGCAGTCGTCGTACAGGCCGCTGCAGCGCGTGCGCAATTCGCGCGACGCGGTGAAGTACGCGTCGGTGGGCACGCCGGCCGCCTGCAGCACCATGCCGGGCAGGAAGGCGATGTCGAGCATCGGATACGCCGGCAGCGGCGTCCCGGCGAAATTGCTCTTCACCATGTAATAGGTGAGGTAGTCGCGATACGGCGCCAGCGCCGGCGGCGTGCTCCGCTCCAGCTTGCGGATGCCGCCGTTGAACGAGGGCTGGTGATCGCCGAAGTGCACCAGCACGGTCGGCTGCGGGCGGTCGAGGAAGGCGCGCTCGAGCCCGCGCATCGCCACGTCCGAATCGTGCAGCCGCGACAGGTAGGTGTCGAAGTTCAGCGCCATGCCCGGCGCAAGCCCGCGCAGCAGGTTGCGGTAGGGCGCGGGCAGCTTGTCCATCGGCTGGTGGTCGTGCGGGCCGTGCTGGTTCAAGGTCAGGATCATGATGAACACCGGTTGCCCCGGCTTCCTGAGCTTGTCGTAGATGCGCTTGGCCGCGGCGAACATCTGCGCGTCGCTTTCCTCCCATTCCTCCAGGCCCAGTTCGTCGGCGCCGTACAGATGATCGAAGCCGTAGGCGCGGTACGCATTGTCGCCGTTGATGAAGCTGGCGGCGGTGGGATACACGCCGATGGTGAGGTAGCCGAGCCGGCGCAGCTGCAGCGCCAGCGCATCGTGCACGTTGGGCGCCAGCACGTAGGGCGCATACATGCCGCCGGAGCCGAAGATGTCCTGCGGCATGCCGGTCAGCGCGGCGAACTCGCTGACCCAGGTGCCGCCGCCGAAGGTATGCACGCGCAGCACGCCGTGCCCCCGCGTGCGCGCATCGGGCTGGAACATCGCCACCCGGCACGCCGGCACGTTGCAGTTGGTGTAGTTCGACGGGTCGAAGGTGCTTTCCTCCAGCACCTGCACGATGTCCGGATACGGCGGCGGCCGGCTGGCCGGTGCGCCCGACGCGGTGGCGCCCCAGTCGCGCTCGGCCACCTCGTCGCTGGCCATCGGCGGCAACTGCACGTCGGCATCGCGCAGGTTCACGAAGAAATTGGTCAGCTGCGCGTCGTCGGACATCTTCTGCCACGCATTGCGCGCATGGGCCCGGGCGAACGGCCCGGCCGGCAGCATGCACAGCCAGAAACCCAGCGCGCACGCCGCGATCCCGCCCAGCCGGATCGGCAGCGCCCGCGACGCTCGCAAGCCGGCCAGCAGGCGCCAGTCCCAGCGCCACACCAGGTACAGCAGCGGCGGCAGCAGCAGGCACAGCGCGAGGCCAACGGTGTACAGGTGCGGGTAGTGGCGCAAGGTGTCGATCAGGCTGGTGCGCACGTAGTAGATGAAGTCCGACGGCATCAGCTGCGAATCGAGATAACGCAGCTTCAGCACCGCCACCGACTTCAGCAGCAGGAACAGCCCGCCGCCCACCACCAGTCCGCTGGCAAAACGCCCGAACGCCAGCAGCAGCACGCCGCAACTGCACAGCATCAGGGCCATGATGAAGGCGCGCTGCAGCGGCAGCGGTTCCTGCCACGCCGTCAGCGCGATGCAGCCGCCCAGAAACGCCAGCGCGCACAACACCACCACACCGGCTCGCGATGGGCGCAAAAATAATCGACGCATGCCTGGTCAGTCCCCCTGTAGGACCCTTGTCACTGGGTTGTCATCTTACGGTCTTGGCCACCGCACTGCGCGGCGGCGGACTCCCGCCGGAACGGAGCCATTCATCGGCCCCGGCACGCATCCGGCCATGCCGATCTGCTAGTTTCTGCGGCCTGACCCAAGCTCCCGTCCCCGGAATCCCCATGTCGCCACGCCTGTTGCGCTCCACCACTCCCCTGCTCGCCCTCGCCGGCGCCCTGCTCGCCGGCTGCGCCGGCCTCCCATGGCAGGGCAGCGCGCTGGCCGACGGTTCGCGCGCCAACGTGGCCATCCTGGAAACCACCGACATCCATTCGAACGTGCTCAGCTACGACTACTACAAGCTGAAGCCGGACGACTCGCTGGGCTACGAACGCACCGCCACGCTGATCCGCCGCGCCCGCGCCGAGTTTCCCAACACCTTCCTGTTCGACAGCGGCGACACCATCCAGGGCAGCGTGCTGGCCGACTACCAGGCGCTGGTGAAGCCGGTCGGCTGCGCGCAGGAACTGGCCGTCTACCAGGCGATGGACGCGATGGGCTACGACGGCGGCACCGCCGGCAACCACGAGTTCAACTACGGCCTGGGCTTCCTGTCGCAGGTCACCGGCACGCCGATGAACGTGGACGGCGGCCACGACAACCGCTGCGCCGGCCCGCACTTCCCGCTGGTGCTGGCCAACGTCTACAGCGCGCGCGACGGCAAGCCGATCTTCAGGCCGTGGACCGTGGTGACGAAAACCATCAGCGCCTACACCCCGGACGGCAGCCGCATCGAGGTGCCGCTGAAGGTGGGCATCATCGGCTTCACCCCGCCGCCGATCATGGACTGGGACAAGCAGAACCTGGCCGGCAAGGTCACCGTCAGCGGTGTCGTCGAGGCAGCGCAGAAATACCTGCCCGAGCTCAAGGCGCAACATCCCGACCTGATCGTGGCGATCCTGCACGGCGGCCTCAACACCGCGCCGTACACCCCGCAGATGGAAAACGCGGGCTGGTACCTGGCCGGCGTGCCCAGCATCGACGCCCTGCTGCTCGGCCACTCGCACACCGAATTCCCCGGCCCGCACTACGCCGGCATGAAGGACGTCGATGCGAAGCGCGGCCTGGTCCGCGGCGTGCCCACGGTGATGGGCGGCTTCTTCGGCAAGGACCTCGGCGTGATCCGGTTGGTGCTGGATCGCCAGGGCGGCCGCTGGGTGGTCGACCGCGACGAGAGCCACAGCGAAGTACGCCCGATCTGCAGCAAGTCAGGCAGCCCGAACAAGTCGGGCTCGCAAGCTGTCGAGTGCGTGCCGGCCGATCCGGCCATCGCGCCGCTGGTGCAGCAGGCCCATGAAGCGGCCATCGCCTACGTCAACACGCCGATCGGCAACAGCAGCGTGCAAATGAGCAGCTACTTCGCCGACGAAGGCAACATGAGCGCACTGGCGCCGGTCAACGCCGCCCAGGCCGACTACGTACGCACTGAACTTCCCCGCTCGCATCCCGAGCTGGCCGACGTGCCGGTACTGTCCGCCGCCGCCGCCTTCCGCACCGGCTTCGGCGGCCCCGACGATTACACCGACGTCGCCGCCGGCTCGCTCACCCTGCGCAGCGCCGCCGACCTGTACTTCTATCCGAACACCCTGGCCGCGGTGAAAACCGACGGCGCCGGCCTCAAGGCCTGGCTGGAAAAATCCGCCGGCCGCTTCAACCGCATCGACCCGGCCAAAACCGGCGAGCAGCAGCTGATCAACAGCCGCTTCGTCGGCTACAACTTCGACCAGATCCAGGGCGGCATCCACTACGTCATCGACGTCTCGAAACCGGTCGGCCAGCGCATCACCACGCTGAGCTACCAGGGCAAGCCGGTGGTGCCGAGTGACCCGTTCATCATCGTCACCAACAACTACCGCGCCAGCGGCGGCGGCCACTTCCCCGGCCTCGACGGCAGCAACATCGTGCTCGCCGCGCCCGACGGCACCCGCGAAATCCTGGCGAAGTGGATCGAACACAAACAGCAGGTCGGCGCCGCCAACCTCGAACCCGCATCCTGGAACTTCGCGCCACTGAAAGTGCGCGGCCCGGTCGTGTTCACCGGCGCCGCCAACAAGCTCGACGTGGCGAAGGCCGCCGGGCTGGACCACATCCGGCAGCTGAAGGACAACGGGGATGGCACGGCGACGTACGCGATCGACTTGTCGCATTGAGCGATGCTGCGTAGGGCGGGCACTGCCCGCCGCTCTGCCTTTCATTGTTCGATTAGAGCAAAAGCTTTCGTCCCTGCGTTGCCCCTGTCGACACCCGACCAGCAGCGGCTCGCAAGCTCAAGAGAAAAGCCTCATGCGACTGGAGTCGACAGGAAGGTTTCCACGGATTGGTTGGCGCTATCGCAGCCAGGAAAAAAGAACGGACAGCGTGCGCCGACGCCTGACGAAAGTGCGATCAATGGCGCGATCCGGCAAGAGCAGCAAGCCAAGGAAGGCAACCAATATCACGCCAGGAATCAAGGCGGCGGATAGCTTGTCACCAAACGCTGTAGTGGGTGCGCCGTTGTAGACAATGGATGCACTTGAGTCCAAGGCGAGAAAGACGAAGTACACCAACATCATCCCGGCGCCAAGCATCCCCACCATGACCCCGAGACGGAAGACGCGGCGCCGCCGACGCATTTTCTTTAGAGGTCGTGTATCCATATGCCTAACGCTGGAGTGAGGCGGCACGCAGGTTTTCGCGCATCCGCTTGAACGGTTGGTTACGCGCCACCCGATTTCCTGGGCAGGCCGAACAAAAAACCTGTAAGGATTGCCAACGGCAATGTGACCACTACAGATAGTTCGTGCATCTTGCTGTATTCGAACACTTCCCTGGAAACCTCGGTGTAGCCACCTTTGGCGCCCAGGAAGTATTGGCTAGCCTCTACTTTGCCGCTCAACGCATCGCCGCCCACGCGATACGCCACTGCGGCAAACACCAGAAAATTGACAACTGCTAAAGCGATGAAAACGGTGTGTGCGACATGGAGAGCTGGATGGCGGGTAAAGATATTGGAGCGCATGCGCTTTCCCATTATTCTGACGAAGTTATAGCGGAACCCGCGTCGCCGCCCATACCCAGTCGTGGCTCGCTCTCGGCTTGATATTCCACCCACTGGAACTTCGCGCCGCTCAAAGTGCGCGGCCCCGTCGTGTTCACCGGCGCCGCCAACAAGCTCGACGTGGCGAAGGTCGCTGGGGTGACGAACATTCGATTGGTGAAGGACAACGGGATGGGACGGCGGTTTACTCGATTGATTTGGCGCATTGAGCGCCATCTCGTGTAGGGCGGGCAAGGCCCGTCGCCCTGGCCGTTTTTTCGTTGGTCAATTAAAGCAAGAGCTTTCGTCCTCCTTGCGGAGGGCGAGTCCCTTTCTCTCGCTTGCCCGAGAGAAAGGAACCAAAGAGAGGGGCACCCCGCTTCCGCGCCTTGCGGACATCCTGTCCGCAAGGTCCGCGTGCGGGTTACGGGGTTTGTCAACAGGGCATCCTGCCCTGACGCCAAACTGGTCGGCATCCATGCCGACCACCCTGCGGGCTGATCCTCCACCCGCCCGCCGCTGCAGAGGGGCCCCGGGTAGAGCAGCGGGCCATCGTGGCCCGCACTTCTCAGAAAGGCCAGAGCCGCGCCAGCTGCGCCGTCAGCGCTAGCCCCACGCCTCATCGTCCTCGACCCACTCCAGAAGCAGCTCGGCTCTGGACGCCAGCAGCGGCGCAAGTTCTTCATCATTTTCGCCGGTGCCTATAACAAACGTCGGATGCGTTTCGCCGCGCGCCATGCAAGCTGCCTTTTCTTGCCAAAGCGACGCAATGGCTTTCACGGCTTCACGTGGATTGCGGACACCTGCTGCCGAAACGTAGTCACAAGGACAGTCGCCACAAATGGCCCACCAACCGACAGCACTCTGTGTGGACGCGCTGCCGATACGCCACACCGACACGTACGGGGACGCCGACCAGGCGGGAACCTCCTCGACGACGCCGTGTTGAACGCCCTCACGATGCAGGTATGCGAGCACTTCGCCACGCTGCTCCGCGAACCAGCGCGCCTCCACTTCGGGGTCTTCGTAATCTTCCATGGATCAGCACCACTACTCGATTCGCGCGATATCTCAGGACAAAAGCCTCACGCGGCTGGGATTGACGGGAAGTCTCTTACGGAGTGGTCAGGCCGGAACCTGAGTTGACATGCCTTCCGTAAGCTTGCCCCGCCCGTGGAAGGTCAGGGCCGCTTCCGCTGCACATGCGACGAACGCCTCCCACTCGCTCATCTTGAACACCTCGGAGTCGTGAATGACATGTTTGGGCGTGGCGGAGCACAGTAGTTCCCAGCCATCGTCCAGGCGCTTGAGTGACTGGATCTCATCTGCCGAAAAAACGGGCGAAGGAAAGTTGGCCTCGCAGATCGGACGGGTAATGAAGTCCTCCCATTGATTGAGCAACTCGCCCATACCCAGTCGTGGCTCGCTCTCGGCTTGATATTCCACCACCCACTCAACGTACTCGATGAGGCGGTTGCGGATACGTTGTTCCAGCACCAGAGGGTCCATGACATCCGTTGAAGTGGTTCGCGCAGAATTGGAAGCCTGACGCTGAGGTTGAGCGTCGGCGAAGTCGTTCGCCTTGATCAAGATGCTGGACGACTCACCAGAACCGCCACCAAGGCCGCCTTGTTTCTGTTGGTGAAGTGTTGCCGTCCGGATACGTAATGCGGTCGGCCTGCGGGTCATATACAGCCAGCCCATGCTTCCGTGCGAGTGAGTGAACGAAGACGGATACGTAGTCTGCTTTTGACCAGACTGACGGCATGATGACGTGCCCGGGAGAGCGATCGAGCGCACAGCTCCAGGGACAAAGATCGTGGTCGTCGACGAGGTCGTCCGGGATCGTGTCGATTTCGGGATGCTTCGCTGTCAGTTCGGTGTAGAAAGCGTCGACGGAGGCATGCGGCTCGATTTGGCATGCCTCGTCCTCGCACAAACGGGCATAGAGCAAGCCGGCCTCCTTGTCCGTGAGGCGATCATGCGGATACCACACACCCAAATCGAAGCTCATCGACCCGCCCGTCCGGCGCATGCTGGGCCCCGCATTGGGGGCATATGCCACGGATGTTCAGCGCTGGCCTGTTGCGCGTCAAGCAGAAACCTCCCAAAGTTCGGCGGGCGTTTGCCGGGCGAAGTAGTGCAACGAGCCTGAGGTGCGGGCTCGCTTTTGAACGCCTCCTTGAGGCCGAAATCAAGCCACTCACAGGGCTCCAAGGATCAAGAGCGAACCCCACCCCAACCCTTTCTGCGACCGAAGGAAGTCCCTTTAGGGGCAAGCAGGGGAGGGAGATAGGCGAGGCGCTGCCGCACGCCTAAAACGAACGACGCGCACCGTCACTCGTACGTGCCCGTCGACAGCCCTGCCGACGGCAAACTTTCCGCCTTCGCTCTTCGCTCTTCGCTCTTCGCTTTTCGCTTTTCAGCTCTCGCAACCGCGCAGCGGTTGCGCACCGAGTGCGGGCCACGATGGCCCGCTGCTCTGCCCGGGCCCCTCTGTAGCGGCGGGCGGGTGGAGGATCAGCCCGCAGGGTGGTCGGCATGAATGCCGACCAGTTTGGCGTCAGTCCATGGATGGACTGTCGACAAACCCCGTAACCCGCACGCGGACCTTGCGGACAGGATGTCCGCAAGGCGCGGAAGCGGGGTGGCCTTTCTCTTGGGTTACTTTCTCTTTGGCCACTCAAAGAGAAAGTGACTCGCCCTCCGAAGGAGGACGAAAGCTTTTGCTTTGAATGGTGGCACGTGGGCAGGAAGCCCCCACTTCCTGAAGGAAGATCAAGAGCGGAGACCCCACCCCGGCCCTCCCCTGCGAGCAGGGGAGGGAGACGAGCCAACTCAATCGATCGGCGTATGCCGATATGTGCTCACGTCCGCAGCTTGCACCGCCCCCGCCTGGTTCGACCACGACTGGCGGATGTAGCTGACCACCGCCGCGACGTCCTCGTCGCTCAGTTGCTGCGCGAACGGCGGCATCGAGTACGGCTGCGGGTTGCCCGCGGTGACCGGGGCGAAGCCGCCGAGCAGCACGCTGCGGGTGGCGTTGATGCCGGTGGGTTCGGTGACCGAGGTGTTGCCGTCCAGTGGCGGGTAGATGCCGGCCACGCCCTGGCCGTTGTCGCCGTGACAGTCGGCGCAGCGCTGGGCGTACAGCTTGCCGCCCTGCTCGTGGCTGGCCGCGCGTTTGAACGGCGCGGCGGCCACGACCGGTGCGCGTGGCGGCAGCGATTGCAGATAGACGGCTATCGACTGCAGGTCGGCGTCGGTCATGTGCTGGGTGCTCAGGCGCACCACGTCGGCCATCGGTCCGAAGGCGCTGCCCTTGGCGGACTGGCCGGTCTTCAGCAGGTCGACGATGTCCGGCGCGCTCCAGCCGGCGAGGCCGCCGCCGGCCTGGGTGCTGAGGTCGGGCGCGTACCAGTTCATCGCCGGGATCTGGCCGCCGGTGAGGTGGCGATCCGGTTCGATGCCGCCCAGCGAATCGCGCGTGGTGTGGCATTCGTTGCAATGGCCCAGGCCCTGCACCAGGTAGGCACCGCGGTTCCATTCGGGCGACTTCGCCGGGTCGGGCTGGAACACGCCCGGCTTGAAGTACAGCGCGCGCCACGCCAGCAAGCTCTTGCGCACGTTGTACGGAAAGTCGAGGCCCGGTTCGCTGTTGGGGCGATGCACCTCCGGCAGCGATTTCAGGTAGGCGAAGATCGCCAGCGCGTCGTCGCGGGTGACCTTGGTGAACGAGGTGTAGGAGAACACCGGATACAGCAGCTGGCCGTGGCGGCCCCTGCCGTCGTGCAGCGCGCGCCAGAAATCGTCGAAGCTCCACTGGCCGATGCCGGTTTCCGGATCGGGCGTGATATTGGGCGCGGGCACGTCGCCGAACGGCGTGGCCAGCGCGCGGCCGCCGGCGTAGCGCTGGCCGTCGCGGGCGGTGTGGCAGGCCGCGCAATCGCCGGCGGTGGCCAGGTATTCGCCCCGCGCGATGATGGCCGGATCGTGCAATGCCGCGGTGTCGGCATCGCGCTGCGCCGGCGACGACGAAGCGACGTGGCCGCCGCCGACGAACACCCACGCCAGCACGCCGACCAGCAACAGCAAGGCCAGCCACCACCAGCCACGTCGCAACCGGCTCATGGCGCCACCCCGCTGTGGCCCATCACGCACCAGCCGGGCAACGGCTCGGTCTGCGCACTGGCCGGTGCCGGGTGCAGGTCGGCCGGCGGCTCCTGGCTGGCCAGCCACGCCGATACCGCGGTGATGTCGGATTCGCGCATGCGGTTGGCCACCACGCCCATGCAATACGGGCCTTCGGCCGCGCGGGTGCGGGTGCGCCACGACACCAGCTGCGCGCTGAGGTAGTCGTAGGACAGGCCCATCAGCCCGGGCATCATCGGCTGCACGCCCGTCAGTTTCGCGCCGTGGCAACTGACGCACGACGGCACGCCGCGGGTGGAGTCGCCGCGCAGCACCAGCTGTTCGCCGCGACGCAGGGTTTCGGTGGAAACCGGCGGCACCGGCAGCTTGCGATACGGCACGTCCTGCTGCGCGAAGTATTCGGCGATCTGCCGCAGATAGGCCGGACCGAGCTGGCGCACCACGTATTCCATCGGCGCGTGCTGGCGCTGGCCGGTCTGGAAATATTCCAGCTGCTGCAGCAGATAACCCGCCGGCTTGCCGGCCAGGCGCGGGATCAGCACGTTGTCCGGCGTGCCCGCACCGTGCGCGCCATGGCAGCTGGTACACGCGGCGACGCGCTGCTCGGTAGTGTCGGGCACCGGCGCCGCGGCGCTCTGCGGGGTGGCGGCGGACGCCGTGGCGCCGGCACCGAAGGCGAGCAGCACGACGGCCGCGCGGAGCTTCGTGCGCAGGGAAAGGGACAGGTTCATCCGCCAATTGTAGGCCTGCGCAACCGGCCGCTTCGGGCTCGCGACAACCTGCCGCAGGCCGGCGGCGTCGCCGTTCCGCCCGGTTCCCGCCACGAAAAGGTTGCAGATGAATCTGTTGACCGCAGCGCAGCAATCCCCGTAAGGTCGAGCACATGTCGCCGCTTTCCACGCCAGCACGCCCGCACTGCGCACCGGTCCACACCGGTCGCATGGCGTCGTGCGCGGGCGTTGTCGCCGCGATGACCACCACCACGATTACCACCGGTACCGGTACCACGGGTTCCGGGCGGGGTGTCGTGCGTAGGTAAGTTTTCTACACGCAACGGCCCGCCCTCGACGAGGCGGGCCGGCTCACACCGACACGCCAGCGAGATCGGGCCTCCAAGGGAGAGGCCGTCGTGATCACCTGTGCACCCGAGCAAGTCCAGCATTTTCCGTTGCCGCCGCCCGCGCCGCCGCGCACCGCCAGCACGCGTCGCCGCGTGCTGGCGATCGGCGTGATCGGTCCCGGTCGGGTCGGCAGCGCGCTGCTGGAACAGTTGCGCACGGCGCAGCCACGACTGGCCCGCGACAGCGGACTGGAACTGAAGCTGTGCGGCGTGGTGGCCAGCAAGCGCATGTGGCTGGACTGCGACGACGCCGAGCTCAACGCCCGCCACGACGGCGCGCAGGTCTGGCGGCCGAATGACCTGGACGCGTTCGCCGAACACGTCCGCGGCAACGATGGCCGCCACGCGCTGCTGATCGACTGCAGCGCGAACGACGAGGTGGCGGCGCACTATCCGCGCTGGCTCGCCGGCGGCCTGCACGTGGTGACGCCGAACAAGCTGGCCGGCAGCGGGCCGCTGCCGCGCTGGCAGGCGATCCGCGCGGCCTGCGCCGGCGGCGCGCGCTTCCGCTACGAGGCCACCGTTTGCGCCGGCCTGCCGGTGGTGCAGACGCTGCGCGACCTGCTCGACACCGGCGACGAGCTGCTGGCGGTGGACGGCATGTTCTCCGGTACGCTGGCCTGGCTGTGCAACCGCCACGACGGCCGCCAGCCGTTCTCCGCGCTGGTGCGCGAGGCGCATGCGCTGGGCTATACCGAGCCCGATCCGCGCGATGACCTGTCCGGCCTGGACGTGGCGCGCAAGCTGGTGATCCTGGCGCGCGAAGCGGGCTGGCCGCTGTCGCTGGAGGATGTCGACCTGCAAGGCCTGGTGCCGCCGGCGCTGGCCGCACTGCCGCGCGACGACTTCATGCAGCGGCTCGACGAACTGGACGCGCCGATGGCCGCGAAGCTGGCCCAGGCGCATGCCGAAGGTGGCGTGCTGCGCCACGTGGCCCGGCTCGACCGGCACGGCCACGCCAGCGTGCGGCTGCAGGTGCTGCCCGCCAGCCACGCCTTCGCGCACACCCGGCTGACCGACAACATCGTGCAGTTCACCACCCGCCGCTACTGCGATAATCCGCTGTCGGTGCAAGGCCCCGGCGCCGGTCCGGAAGTGACCGCCGCCGGCGTGTTCACCGACCTGCTGCGCATCGCCGAGTCGCTGGAGGCGCGCGCATGACTTCCTCATTGTCGGAACCCGTCATGGCTCCATCGCACCCCGCCGCCCGCCCGCCCGTCGCCTGCGCCTTCGCACCCGCCAGCGTCGGCAACGTCGGCGTCGGCTTCGACCTGCTCGGCCACAGCGTGGCCGGCGCCGGTGATCGCGCCCAAGTGCGCCGCATCGACGAGCCGGTGGTGCGCATCGCGGCGATCCGCGGCTGCGTCACGGAGCTGCCCACCGATCCGCGCGCAAACACCGCCGGCACCGCGCTGCTCTCGCTGCGCGCCGCGCTCGACCTGCCCTGCGGTTTCGAGCTGGTGCTGCACAAGGGCATCGCGCTGGGCTCGGGCATGGGCGGCTCGGCCGCCTCGTGCGTGGCGGCGCTGGTCGCGGCCAACGCCCTGCTCGACCAGCCGCTTTCGCGCGAGGCGCTGTATGCCTTCGCGCTGGACGGCGAGGCGGTGGCCAGCGGCAGCCGGCACGGCGACAACCTGGGCTCGATGCTGCTCGGCGGACTGGTGCTGGCCACCCACGAGCGCCTGCTGCGCATCGACGTGCCCGACGCCTGGCACTGCGCGCTGGTGCATCCGCACGTGGTGCTGGAAACGCGCAAGGCGCGCGCTGCGCTGGCCGGTCATTACGAACTCGGTGAATTCGTGGCGCAGAGTTCGAACCTCGCCCTGGTGCTGGCCGGCTGCTATCGCGGCGATGCTGCACTGGTACGCGAGGGCTTGAAGGACGTACTGGTGGAGCCGCGCCGCGCGCCGTTGATTCCCCATTTCGCGCAGGTGAAACAGGCCGCGCTCGATCACCACGCCCTGGGCGCCAGCATCTCCGGCGCCGGCCCCAGCGTGTTCGGCTGGTACGACAATCGCCGTGACGCCGAGGCGGCCAGCGTGGCGATGCAGGCCGCGTTCGCCGACGCCGGGCTGGACAGCGATGCGTGGGTGTCGCCGGTCAACGGGCCGGCGGCCGCGCTGATCGATTCGCTCGGGGACGACGCATGAACGCGTCCATCCGCTACCACAGCACCCGCAACGCCGCGCCGACCGTGCCGATCAGCCAGGCGATCGCCGCCGGGCTGGCGCCGGATGGCGGACTGTACGTGCCCGAACGGCTGCCGCGCCTCGACCCGGCCACGTTCGACCCGCACGGCACCCTGGCCGACACCGCCGCCACCTTGCTGGCGCCGTTCTTCGCCGGCGATGCACTGGCCGCCGAACTGCCCGCGATCTGCGCCGAGGCGTTCACCTTCGACGCGCCGCTGCGCGCGCTGCCGGCGCATCCGGACACCTTCCTGCTGGAGCTGTTCCACGGCCCCACCTCGGCATTCAAGGACTTCGGCGCACGCTTCCTCGCCGCCTGCCTGCGCCGGTTGCCGCGCAGCGATGCACGACCGCTGACGATCCTGGTCGCCACCTCGGGCGACACCGGCGCGGCAGTGGCGGCGGCGTTCCATCGCCAACCGAACATCCGCGTGGTGATCCTGTATCCCGATGGCCTGGTCTCGCCGCGCCAGGCGCACCAGCTCGGCTGCTTCGGCGACAACGTGACCGCGTTGCGCGTGGCCGGCCGTTTCGACGACTGCCAGCGCATGGTCAAGGCCGCGCTCAACGACGCCGAACTGCAGGCGCAGGTGCCGCTGTCCTCGGCCAACAGCATCAGCCTGGGCCGCCTGCTGCCGCAAATGAGCTACTACGCCCACGCCGCGCTGGACTGGTGGCGCGAACACGGCACGCCGCTCGACTTCATCGTGCCCACCGGCAACCTGGGCAACGCGCTGGCCTGCCTGTGGGCGCGCGAGATCGGCTTGCCGATTGGCGAGGTGCAACTGGCCTGCAACGCCAATGCCACCCTGCCGGAGTTCTTCGCCGGCGCGGACTACCGGCCGCGCGAAGCGGTGGCCACCATCGCCAACGCGATGGACGTGGGCGCCCCGAGCAACTTCGAGCGCCTGCGCTGGACGTTTCCCGATGACGCGCCGTTGCGCCAGCTGCTGCGCGCACAGAGCGTGGACGACGACACGATCCGACAGACCATCCACGATCATGCGCGCGGGCATGGCGAGGTGGTCTGCCCGCACACCGCCACCGCCATGCACCGTCTCGACCGGCTGCGCGGCAGCGGCGATCAGCGGCCCTGGGCCGTGGTGGCCACCGCCCACCCGGCCAAGTTCGAGAGCATCGTGGAGCCATTGATCGGCCATCCGGTCGAGGTGCCCGCGGCGCTGGCGAACATGCTCGCGCGCCGGTCCCATGCCGAATCCGTCGCCGCCGACGATGCCGCCCTGCGCGCGCGATTGACGGCCGCGCTCGAGGCCTGACCCGGCGACCCGGACCGCCCTGCGGGTCGCGCGGAACCCCGCCGATTCGGCAGGGTTCGACGGGGACGCGGGTTTCGCCGATGGTTTCATCTGCATCCATTTGGACGGATAGCCGTCCGAACGCGATTTCGACCGCTTAGAAGATTTCTTCATAAGATTTTTGTTGACAGCCGATACGGGCATCGCTTACGGTCGATCACATGTCGCAGCGCAACAGCCACCGCAGCCTCGCCAATGGAAACCGTCTCCTGACGGTTGCCGGCCTGCTGCAGGCTCGCGGCACGCTCCTTCTTGCCCTCGTACTCGTACTCCTCATTACCAACGGAGGTGCGGGCTGAGGGCATGTGTCCAGGTAAATAGAAAAACCTGAAAACACCCAAAGAACCCCGCACCCGGTAACGGATGCGGGGTTTTTTTATGCCTTCGGCGACGCCCACACAGCGGAGCCATGATGAAAAACCCCGACCAGCACAACGCCCCCGCCAGCGACGACGACGTAGTCGCCGAACGCGTGCGGATCTTCGACACCAGCTTGCGCGACGGCGAACAGGCGCCCGGCTTCTCGATGGACCGGCGGGCCAAGCTGCGCATGGCGCAGCAGCTCGAGGCGCTGGGCGTGGACGTGCTCGAGGCCGGCTTTCCGCAGGCTTCGCCGGACGATTTTGCTGCAGTTGCGGAAATCGCCGGCACGCTGAAAAGCACCACGGTATGCGCCCTGGCGCGTTGCCAGGATGGCGACATCGACAGCGCCGCCCGCGCGCTGCAGGCGGCCCGGCACGCGCGCATCCACCTGTTCCTGTCGACCAGCCCGCTGCACCGCGAACACAAGCTGGGCATGAGCAGGGCGCAGGTGCTGGACACCGCGGTGCGCGCCATCGAACGCGCCCGCGACCATTGCCACGAAGTGGAATTCTCCGCCGAGGATGCGCTGCGCACCGAGCCCGAATTCCTGGCGGAGGTGTTCAGTGCCGCGGTGGCGGCCGGCGCCACCACGCTGAACGCGCCGGACACGGTGGGCTACACCACGCCGTCGGAAATCGTGGCGCTGTTCGAGTACCTGCGCCGCCACGTGGCGGGCGCGGAGCGGGTGATCTTCTCCAGCCATTGCCACAACGATCTGGGCATGGCGGTGGCCAACAGCCTGGCCGCGGTGAGCGCGGGCGCGCGCCAGGTGGAATGCACCATCAACGGCATCGGCGAGCGCGCCGGCAACGCCGCGCTGGAGGAAGTGGTGATGGCGCTGAAGGTGCGTGCGCCGCACTTCGGCGTGGACACGCGCATCGACACGCGCCAGCTGTATCCGACCTCGCGCCTGCTCACCGAGTTGACCGGTCAGGCAGTGCCGCGCAACAAGGCGATCGTGGGCGCCAACGCGTTCGCCCATGAATCGGGCATCCACCAGCACGGCATGCTGAAGCATCGCTGCACCTACGAAATCATGCGGCCGCAGGACGTGGGCATCGCCGCGACCAGCCTGGTGATGGGCAAGCATTCCGGCCGCGCCGCGCTGCGCCAGCGATTGCAGGCGATGGGCTACACGCCCGACGACGCCGCGCTGGACGACATCTTCACCCGCTTCAAGATCCTCGCCGACCACGGCCGCGAGCTGCACGACGAAGACCTGGAAGCGCTGGCGCTGGGCCGCGACCCGAACGCCGGCGGCCCGTGGCACCTGGTGCAGTTGCACGCCAACTCGCATTTCGGCGGCAGCGCGTCGGCGTCGGTCAAGTTGAGCCACGACGACGGGCATCACGCCGCCGAAGCAGCGATCGGCGATGGTCCGGTGGACGCCGTACTGCGCGCGATCGAACGCGCCACCGGCACGCCGCTGGAACTGACCCGGTTCCAGATCGACGCCATGGGCGAAGGCGCCGACGCGCCGGGCCATGCGCAATTGAGCGCCCGCCATGCCGGTCGCGACTGGCGCGGCCACGGCGACAGCACCGACATCGTCGAAGCCGCCGCCCTGGCCGCGCTGGTGATCGTCAATCGCATCGAACAACAGGCGTCCGCCGCCGCTGCCCCCGCCACCCGCAACCTGGGAGCCACCGCATGAACCATGGCCACACACCTTTCGTCTGGCACAACGGCCGGATCAAGCCGTGGGCCGAGGCCAACGTCCACGTCAGCGCCCACGCGCTGCATTACGGCTCGTCGGTGTTCGAGGGCGAGCGCGTCTACGCCACGCCGCGCGGACCGGCCTACTTCCGCCTGGCCGAGCACACGCGGCGGCTGTTCGAATCGGCCCGCGTCTACGAGATCGAGGTGGGCTACAGCGAGGACGAGATCAACGCCGCCTGCCTGGAGCTGATCCGCGCCAACGCGATGCCGTCGGCCTACGTGCGGCCGATCGTGTTCCGCGGCGCCGGCGGGCTGGGCGTGCTGGCGAAGGCGGACGCGCCCGTCGACGTGGCGCTGATCGCGCTGAACTGGGGCGCGTACCTGGGCGAGGCGGCCGAGCGCGGCGCCGATGTCTGCGTGTCCTCGTGGAACCGTCCCGCGTCGAACACCATCCCGAGCTGGGCCAAGGCGGGCGGCAATTACCTGTCGAGCCAGCTGATCGGGCTGGAGGCCCGCCGCAACGGTTACGACGAGGGCATCGCGCTGGGCCACAACGGCCTGCTCAGCGAAGGCGCCGGCGAAAACCTCTTCGTGGTGAAGCGCGGCAAGCTGCTCACCCCGCCGTCCAGCGCCGGCATCCTGGCCGGCATCACCCGCGATGCGGTGATCACGCTGGCCGCCGATCTCGGCATCGCGGTGGAGGAGCGCGACCTGCCCCGCGAGGCGCTGTATTCCGCCGACGAAGTGTTCATGACCGGCACCGCCGCCGAGATCACCCCGGTGCGCTCGGTCGACCGCAAGCCGATCGGCAAAGGTGCGCCCGGACCGATCACCCAGCAGCTGCGGCAGGCGTTCTTCGGCCTGTTCGATGGACGTACCGAGGATCGCTGGTCCTGGTTAACGCCCGTCCACAGCGAAGCCACCGCGCAGGAGGCTGCGTGATGGCCAAGACGCTCTTCGAAAAAATCTGGAACGCCCACGTCGTCGCCGCCGAAACCGCGGACACGCCGGCGATCCTCTACGTCGACCTGCACTTGGTGCATGAGGTCACCTCGCCGCAGGCCTTCAGCGAACTGCGCGAGCGCGGGCTGAAACTGCGCCGGCCCGATCGCATGCTGGCCACGCTGGATCATTCCACCCCGACCTTGCCGACGAACGACGACGGCAGCCGACCGTATGCGAACGCCGAGGCGCAGGCCCAGGTCGCGCAACTGGAAGCGAACTGCCGCGAGTTCGGCGTCGAGCTGCACGGCTGGGACAGCGAAGACCGCGGCATCGTGCACGTGATCGGCCCCGAGCTGGGCGCCACGCAGCCCGGCATGACCATCGTCTGCGGCGACAGCCACACCTCCACGCATGGGGCGTTCGGCGCGCTGGCGTTCGGCATCGGCACCACCGAGGTCGGCCACGTGATGGCCACGCAATGCTTGCTGCAACGCCGGCCGAAAACCATGGCGATCCATGTCGACGGCCAGCTGCCGCCGGGCGTGGGCGCCAAGGACCTGATCCTGCACATCATCGGCAGCATCGGCGTCGATGGCGGCACCGGTTACGTGCTGGAGTACCGGGGCGCGGCGATCGAGGCGCTCACGATGGACGAGCGCATGACCGTGTGCAACATGTCGATCGAGGCCGGTGCGCGCGCCGGGCTGATCGCCCCGGACGACACCACGTTCGCGTGGCTGAAGGGACGTCCCCGTGCGCCGCAAGGCGAAGCGTGGGAGCACGCGGTGGCGCAATGGCGCGCGCTGCGCAGCGACGACGGCGCGCGTTACGACCGCGAGGTGCGCATCGACGCGGCCGCGGTGAAACCTACCGTCACCTATGGCACCCATCCCGGCATGGCGATCGCGATGGACGCGCCGGTGCCGGCGGCGACGAATGCGCAGGAACGCCGCGCGCTCGACTACATGCAGAGCCGCCCCGGCCAGCCGATGCAGGGCACGCCGGTGGACGTGGTGTTCGTCGGCAGCTGCACCAACTCGCGGTTGTCCGACCTGCGCGAAGCGGCCCGCGTGCTGCATGGCCGCCGCGTCGCCGACGGCGTGCGCATGCTGGTGGTGCCCGGCTCCGAGGCAGTGCGCCGCGACGCCGAGCGCGAAGGCCTGCACCACGTGTTCACCGCCGCCGGCGCCGAGTGGCGCGTGCCGGGCTGCTCGATGTGCATCGCGATGAACGGCGACCTGGCGCAGCCCGGGCAACTGGTCGTATCCACTTCCAACCGCAACTTCGAGGGCCGCCAGGGCAAGGGTGCGCGCACCGTGCTGGCCAGCCCGGCGACGGCTGCCGCCAGTGCGGTGGCCGGGCGCATTGCCGATCCGCGCGAGTACACGACGCAGGAGCAAGCCGCATGAAACCCGTCACCCATATCCACTCCCGCACCGCCGTGCTGCCCGACGAAAACATCGACACCGATCGCATCATCCCGGCGCGCTTCCTCACCACCACCACGCGCGAGGGACTGGGCCGGCTGTGCTTCCACGACTGGCGCTACCAGGCCGACGGCAGCGACAACCCGGCCTTCCCGCTGAACCGGCCGGAGGCGCGCGGCTGCTCGATCCTCGTCGCCGGGCGCAATTTCGGCTGCGGCTCCTCGCGCGAACACGCGCCGTGGGCGCTGCTGGATTACGGCATCCGCGCGGTGCTGTGCAGCGAGATCGCGGACATCTTCCGCGGCAACGCGCTGAAGAACGGCCTGCTCGCCATCGTCATCGATGAACTGGAGCACCGCTGGCTGCTCAAGCACCCGGGCATCGAGCTGGCGATCGACGTGCGCGAGCAGTACATCGCGCTGCCCGACGGCGGTCGCATCCCGTTCCGCCTGGAACCGTTCGCGCGGCACTGCCTGCTCAACGGCGTCGACCAGCTCGGCTACCTCTTGCAACACCGTGACGCCATCGCCCGCTACGAACAACAGGAGCAAGCAGCATGAAAGCCCGCATCGTGACCCTGCCCGGCGACGGCGTCGGCCCCGAGGTCACCGCCGCGGCGGTGGCCGTATTGAAGACCGTGGCCGCGCGCTACGAGCACGTGTTCGCGTTCGATGAGCAGCTGATCGGCGGCATCGCGATCGATGCCACCGGCGAACCGCTGCCGGCCGCTTCGCTGGCGGCGTGCCAGGCCGCCGACGCCGTGCTGCTGGGCGCGGTCGGTGGCCCGAAGTGGTCGGACCCGAACGCGCCGGTGCGACCCGAGCAGGGCCTGCTGGCGCTGCGCGCCGCGCTCGGCGTGTACGCGAACCTGCGCCCGTTGCAGGTGCATCCGGCCCTGGCCGATCTGTCGCCGCTGAAGAACGAAAAGCTGAAGGACGTCGACGTGCTGTTCGTGCGCGAACTCACCGGCGGCGCCTACTTCGGCGCGAAGACGCGCACCGCCGACACCGCCACCGACGAATGCAGATACACCCTGGTCGAGATCGAACGCGTGGTGCGTCGCGCCTTCGAGCTGGCGCGCGATCGTCGCCAGCACGTCACCTCGGTCGACAAGGCGAACGTGCTGGAAACCTCACGGCTGTGGCGCAGCACGGTGCAGCACATCGCCGCCGACTACCCCGACGTGAAGCTCGAACACCAGCTGGTCGACTCGATGGCGATGCTGCTGCTGACCCAGCCGAGCCGCTACGACGTGGTGGTCACCGAAAACCTGTTCGGCGACATCCTCACCGACGAGGCCGCCGCGCTGGCCGGCTCGCTGGGGCTGCTGCCGTCAGCGTCGCTTGGCGATCGAGCCCCCTCATCCGGCCCTGCGGGCCACCTTCTCCCGTCAACGGGAGAAGGGAGTTCGGTGCGGCCTGCGGCCGCCTCGACCCTCATGGGCCTGTACGAACCGATCCACGGCTCGGCACCCGATATCGCCGGCCAGGGCGTGGCCAACCCGGTCGGCGCGATCCTCTCCGCCGCGCTGCTGCTGCGCCACTCGCTGCAGCTGGAGGCCGAGGCGGTCGCGATCGAGGCGGCAGTGGAGCAGGTGCTGCGGCACGGCCCGCACAGCCGCGACATCGGCGGACAGGCCGGCACTGCCGAGGTGCTCGATGCGGTGCTGACCGCGATCGAGGAACACGCCGACAACGCCGCCGCGTTCTTCTGTGGAGCGCGCGCATGCGGCTGATGCGCACCCACGCTTTCCCCGGCGGACACAGGGACGTGTCCGCGCTTTCTGCTGCCCCTGGCGTGCCAGCGGCCAGGACGGTTCGTGGTCGCCGTGATGGCGCCGCCCCCTGTCCCGTCCGGCCAACCTCCCTCTGCACGCCGGGGGCGCTTTTTTTTTCGGACTTCCGCGGTCCAGGCGAGCTCGCTTCGATGAGCTTTACGGCGAGCACCCGCCCCTCATCCGCCCCTTCGGGGCACCTTCTCCCCAGCGGGGAGAAGGGAATTTGTCCTTCGGAGCTTTTCCATGCGCAGTGACCTGATCAAGAGCGGCCCCGACCGCGCTCCCGCCCGCGCGATGTTGCGTGCCACCGGCCTGGACGACGCGGCGATCGCGCGACCCCTGGTGGCGGTGGTGCACACCTGGTCGAACGTGAGCCCGTGCAACCTCAACCTGCGCGAGCTGGCGGTCGAGGCCGCCGCCGGCATCCGCGCCGCCGGCGGCACGCCGGTGGAATTCAACACCATCGCGGTCACCGACGGCATCGCGATGGGCACGCCCGGCATGCGCTCGTCGCTGATCAGCCGCGAGGTGATCACCGACTCGATCGAGCTGGCGGTGGACGGCCACTGCCTCGACGCGATGGTGGTGCTGTGCGGCTGCGACAAGACCATCCCGGCCGCGGCGATGGCGATGGCGCGGCTGGATATCCCCGCGGTGGCGCTGTACGGCGGCACCATCGCGCACGGCACCCACGACCACCATCCGATCACCGTGCAACAGGTGTTCGAGGCGGTCGGCGCGCACGGCGCGGGCAGGATCAGCGACGAGGAGCTGACCGCGGTCGAGCGCGACGCCTGCCCCGGCGCGGGCGCCTGCGGCGGCCAGTTCACCGCCAACACCATGGCGATGGTGCTGACCGCGATGGGCCTGTCGCCGGTGGGCTACAACGACATCCCCGCCACCCATCCGGCCAAGGGCGCGGCGGCGTTCCGCTGCGGCGAACTGGTGATGGAATGCCTGCGCGCGAACCGCACGCCGCGCGCCCTGATCACCCGCACCGCGATGCGCAACGCCGCGCGCATGGTTGCCGCCACCGCGGGCTCCACCAACGCGGTGCTGCACTTGCTGGCGATCGCCCGCGAGGCCGGCGTCGAGTGGACGCTGGAGGATTTCGAGCCGGCCTCGGTGCACACGCCGGTGATCGCCGACCTGCTGCCCGGCGGCCGCTACACCGCGGTCGAGCTGTTCGGCGCCGGTGGCAGCGCGCGGGTGGCGCAGGAACTGATCGCCGCGGGCATGCTGGAAGACGCGCCCACCGTGACCGGCCGCTCGCTGTTCGACGAAGTCGCCGCGGCGCCGCGCGCCGACACCCAGGACGTGGTGCATCCGGCCAGCGCTCCGCTGAAGCCCCGCGGCGGCTACTCGATCCTGTACGGCAACCTGGCGCCGGAAGGCTGCATCCTGAAGATTCCCGGCAAGAGCGGCAGTTTCGAAGGTACGGCGCGCGTCTTCGAGAGCGAGGAGGAAGCGTTTGCCGCGGTGCAGGGCGACCGCATCCGCGCCGGCGACGTGCTGGTGATCCGAAACGAAGGCCCGGCCGGCGGGCCGGGCATGCGCGAGATGCTCGGCGTCACTGCGGCCCTGGTCGGCCGCGGCCTCGGCGACGACGTGGCGCTGATCACCGACGGTCGCTTCAGCGGTGCCACCCACGGTTTCATGGTCGGCCACGTCGCGCCCGAGGCGGCGCGCGGCGGACCGATCGCCCTGCTGCGCGACGGTGATCGCATCGCCATCGATGCCGGCCAGCGCGAACTGCGCACCGACGCCGACCTCACCGCACGCCGCGCGCACTGGCAACCACCGGCGCCGAAGGTCAGCCGCGGCGCACTGGCCAAGTACGCCCTGCTGGTCGGCTCGGCCTCCGACGGCGCCACCACCCACCCCGACACCCGTGTACCCAACCGCACGCCACGCACTGAAACATCCAACCAGGGAGCTACCGCATGAGCAGCCATTCCACCCTCGCCTCTTCCCGCATCGCCGTGCTCGGCTACGGCAGCCAGGGCCGCGCGCACGCGCTCAACCTGCGCGACTCCGGCCTCGACGTGGTGATCGGCCTGCGCCCGAACGGCCCCACCTCGCACAAGGCGAAAGCCGACGGCTTCACCGTACTGGAACCGGCCGAGGCCGTGCGCGGCGCCGACCTGGTCGCCGTGCTGACCCCGGACATGGTGCAGCCGGCGCTGTACCGCGAGGCGATCGAGCCGAACATCAAGTCCGGCGCCGCGCTGCTGTTCGCGCACGGCTTCAACGTGCACTTCGGGCAGATCAATCCGCGCAGCGACATCGACGTGATCCTGGTCGCGCCGAAAGGCCCCGGCGCGCTGGTCCGCACGGAGTACGAACGCGGCCGCGGCGTGCCGTGCATCTGGGCCGTGCACCAGGACGCCAGCGGCCAGGCCGAGGCGAAGACGAAAGCCTACGCCGACGGCATCGGCGGCGGCCGCGCGATGATCATCAAGACCGACTTCAAGGAAGAGACCGAGACCGACCTGTTCGGCGAGCAGGCGGTGCTGTGCGGCGGCGCCAGCGAGCTGGTGATTGCCGGTTTCGAGACGCTGACCGAAGCGGGTTACCAGCCGGAGATCGCCTACTACGAGGTGATGCACGAGCTGAAGCTGATCGTCGACCTGTTCTACGAGGGCGGCCTCAGCAAGATGCTCGAGTTCGTCTCCGAGACCGCGCAGTACGGCGACTACGTCAGCGGCCCGCGGGTGGTCGACGCCGGCGTGAAGGCACGCATGAAGGACGTGCTCACCGACATCCAGGACGGCACCTTCGCCCGCAACTGGACGGCCGAATACGCCGCCGGCCTGCCCAACTACAAGCGCCTGAAGCAGGCCGACCTCGATCACCCGATCGAACAGGTCGGCGCGAAGCTGCGTGCGCGGATGCCGTGGTTGCAGCCGAGCGCGGCAAAACCCGCCGTCGAGCCGCTGAAGAAAGTGGGCTGAGCCCGACCCGGGCCGCCGGCACCAGTCGCCGGCTGTCCGTCACATCACCTGCCCAAACACACGAGGTCTGCCATGAAACGTTTCCATATCGCCCTGGCCGTTGCCGACCTGGGCGCCTCCATCGCCGATTACACCAGCCGCCTGGGCCAACCGCCGCAGGCGGTGGTCGCTGGCACCTATGCCATGTGGCGCACCGACCAGCTGAATTTCTCGATCAACCAGCAGCCCGAACGCGCGGGCCAGCTGCGCCATGTGGGCTTCGAGGATGACGACGCGCACGGCTTCAACTGCGATGCCGACGTCAACGGCATCCCGTGGGAGCGCTTCTCTCCCGTGGCGCAGGAGCTGCGCATCATCTCGACGTACGGCGTGCCCGTGCACGCGCCCGCCGCAGACGAACTGATCCGCAACTAGCTCGCCGCCCGCGCCGCGCACCGCAACGTTCCATCGACCGCCGGCGCGTGTCGCATCCAGGAAATGCATCGTGACCACAGCAACCCTGACAGCCAGCGCTGCCAAAGCCTTCAGCGTCGATCCCGCGCCGCTCGCGAGCGCGCCTTCCAGCGGCGCCGAGTCGATCGTGCAGGTACTGGCCGACGAAGGCGTGGAGGTGCTGTTCGGCTATTCCGGCGGCGCGATCCTGCCGGTGTACGACGCGGTATTCCGCTACAACGCCCTGCACCCGCGCGCCGATGGCAGCGAGCCGATGCCGCTGATCGTGCCGGCCAACGAGCAGGGTGCGGGATTCATGGCGGCCGGCTATGCGCGCGCGTCGGGCAAGGTCGGCGTGGCCATCGTCACCTCCGGGCCGGGCGCCACCAACATGGTCACGCCGGTGCGCGACTCGATGGCCGACTCGATCCCGCTGGTGGTGATCTGCGGCCAGGTCGGCACCGCGGCGATCGGCAGCGACGCCTTCCAGGAGGCGCCGATCAGCAACATCATGGGCGCCTGCGCCAAGCACGTGTTCCTGGTCACCGACGCGGCGCAACTGGAAGCGACCCTGCGCACCGCGTTCACCCTGGCGCGCAGCGGCCGGCCCGGCCCGGTGGTGGTGGACGTGCCCAAGGACGTGCAGAACGCCGCGCTCGCCTGGCGCGGCAGTGGCGAGCTGGCGCTGGCCGGCTATCGCGCGCGGCTGCGTGCGGTGGAGCAGTCGACGCTGGGTGACGCCGACTGCGCGGCGTTCTTCGCCGCGCTGATGCAGGCGCGGCGGCCGCTGATCTACGCGGGCGGCGGCGTGATCGCGGCGGAGGCCGCCGCTGCGCTGCGTGCCTTCGTCGACGCGTTCGGCCTGCCGGTCACCACCACCCTGATGGGACTGGGCGGCTTCGACAGCACCGACCCGCTGGCGCTGCACCTGCTCGGCATGCACGGCACCGCGTACGCGAACTACGCGGTGGAGGATTGCGACTTCGTGCTGGCGCTGGGCGCGCGCTTCGACGATCGCGTGGCGGGCGTGCCGCACAAGTTCGCCCCGCAGGCGAAGTTCATCGCCCAGGTCGACATCGATCCGGCCGAGATCGGCAAGGTGAAGCAGGTCGACTGGCACCATGTCGGTCCGCTGAAGCGCGCGCTGGAGCGGCTCACCGCGTACGGCCTCGGCCATGGCTTGCGACCGAAGCTGGACGCCTGGCACGCCCACGTGGCCGAGCTGAAACGCGTGCACGCGATGAACTACGACCGCGCCAGCGCGCTGATCCAGCCGTACGCGGTGATCGAGGCGATCAACCGCCACGCCCAGGGCCGCGCCATCGTCAGCACCGGCGTCGGCCAGCACCAGATGTGGGCCGCGCAGTATTTCGACTTCCGCGCGCCGCGGCATTGGCTCACCTCCGGCTCGATGGGCACGATGGGTTTCGGCCTGCCCGCGGCGATCGGCGCGCAGTTCGCCCATCCGGACAAGCTCGTCATCGACATCGACGGCGACGCCAGCATCCGCATGAACATCGGCGAGCTGGAAACCGTCACCACGTACAACCTGCCGTTGAAGATCGTGGTGCTCAACAACGTCGGCGACGGCATGGTGCGGCAGTGGCAGAAGCTGTACTTCAAGGGCCGCTTCGCCGCGTCGGACAAGAGCCTGCACAGGAAGGACTTCGTGCTGGCCGCGCAGGCCGACGGCTTCGGCTGGGCGCGGCGGCTGGAGCGCGTGGACGAACTGGAGCCGCTGGTCGCCGACTTCCTCGCCTTCGACGGCCCGGCCTTCCTGGAAGTGATGATCGACCCGGACGCCGGCGTGTATCCGATGGTCGGCCCCGGCGCCAGCTACGCCCAGATGATCACCGGCGAGTTCATTGCGTCGCGGGCGGCACCGGTCGAGCGCGAGACCGCTGCATCGCACATGTTCTGAGCCGTGATTTTTCCATCCACCAGAGATCGCGACAAATCTTCATCGTCAGCAAGGTTCGTTACCGAGAAGGATTCACCCCAACGGAGTCACCTGCCATGAACCACACCCTGTCCATCCTGTTGCAGAACGAAGCCGGCGCGCTGGTGCGCGTGGCCGGGCTGTTTGCCGCGCGGGGCTACAACATCGACACGCTGACCGTGGCGGCCACGCACGATCCCGCCGTGTCGCGGCTCACGCTGAGCCTGCAGTGCGACGACGCCGGTGTCGCGCAACTGTTGCAGCAGACCCGCAAGCTGGTCGACGTGCTGCAGGTGGCGCATCCGGCCACCGCGCTCGCGGCATGAATGCCGTCGCGCCCCTGCCCGACGACGCAGCCGACCTGCTGGCGCAGATCCGTGCCGCGCGCGTCTACGAGGTGGCGCAGGCATCCGCGCTGGAGGCGGCGCCGCTGCTGGGCGAACGGCTGGGCCGGCCCGTGCTGCTCAAGCGCGAGGATCAGCAGAGCGTGTTCTCGTTCAAGCTGCGCGGCGCGTACAACCGCATGGTGCAGCTGGATGCGGCGCAGCGCGGGCGCGGCGTGGTCGCCGCCTCGGCCGGCAACCATGCGCAGGGCGTGGCGCTGGCTGCGGCGAAGCTGGGCATCCGCGCCACCATCGTGATGCCGGTGACCGCGCCGCAGGTGAAGGTGGACGCGGTGCGCCGCTTCGGCGGCGCGATGGTCGAACTGGTGCTGACCGGCGATTCGTACAGCGACGCCCAGGCCGCCGCCGCCCGGTTGCAGGCCGAGCGTGGCGCGGTGTTCGTGCATCCGTTCGACGACCCCGCGGTGATCGCCGGCCAGGGCACGATCGGCCTGGAGATCCTGCGCCAGCACCCCGGCCCGCTCGAGGCGGTGTTCGTGCCGGTCGGTGGCGGCGGCCTGCTCGCCGGCGTCGCCGCGTGCATCAAGGCGCTGCGGCCCGAGGTGAAGGTGATCGGCGTGCAGGCGGCAGATTCGGATGCGATGGCGCGTTCGCTGGAAGCCGGCGCGCGCGTCGCCCTGGACGAGGTCGGCCTGTTCGCCGACGGCACCGCGGTGAAGCAGGTCGGCGCGCTGACCTTCGCGCTGTGCCGCCAGCATGTCGACGCGATGCTGCGCGTCGACACCGACGCGATCTGCGCCGCGATCCGCGACATCCACCAGGACACCCGCAGCGTGGCCGAACCGTCCGGTGCGCTGGCGCTGGCCGGGCTGAAGCACTACGTGGCCACGCACGATGGCGGTCATGGCGCGCTGGTGGCGATCGTCTCCGGCGCCAACATGAACTTCGACCGCCTGCGCTTCGTCGCCGAGCGCGCCGAGGTCGGCGAGCAGCGCGAGGCGGTGTTCGCGGTGACCATTCCCGAGGAACGCGGCAGCTTCCGCCGCTTCTGCGCCACGCTGGGCCGGCACGACATCACCGAGTTCAATTACCGCATCGGCGACGCCCGCCTCGCGCACATCTTCGTGGGCGTGCGCATCGCCAACCGCGACGAGCGCGAGGCGCTGGCCGCGGCGTTCCGCGCGCAGCAGTTCGACGTGCTCGACCTCACCGACGACGAACTCGCCAAGCTGCACCTGCGCCACATGATCGGCGGCCGCTCGCCGCTGGCCCGCGACGAACTGCTGTACCGCTTCGAATTCCCCGAGCGCCCCGGCGCGCTGACCCGCTTCCTCGATCACATGCACCCGGACTGGAACATCAGCCTGTTCCACTACCGCAACCACGGCGCCGACCACGGCCGCATCCTGGTCGGCATCCAGGTGCCCGCCGCCGAATTGCCGCTGTTTCGGCGTTTCCTCGACGCGCTGGGCTATCCGCATGTGGATGAGAGCGCGCATCCGGCGTACCGATTGTTGCTGCATCAGTAGCTCGCCGGCGCGACTTGCCGTTTCGCGCATGGCGTCACGCCACGATCGGCCGCGGCTCACGCTAAACTGCGTCGATGGCTCCTCCACCTCGCAAACGCCAGCGGCGCAAGAACGCACCCTCGCCTGCCGTGCGGCCACGACCCGGCGCGGCGAAGGCCGCGCCCAGGCCGGTGCAGCCCGCGGACAGTTCGACCCGCGCCACGCGGGTGCTGAACTGGCTGCTGCAGAAACTGCCGGCGCAGTATCGCGAGAAGGCGCTGGATTACCTGGTGCTGACCCGCATGGATCGGCCGATCGGCGCCCTGCTGCTGCTGTGGCCGACCTGGTGGGCGCTGTGGCTGGCCGCGGGCGACTTCCCGCCGTGGAAGCCGCTGGTCATCTTCACCCTGGGCGTGTTCGCGATGCGGGCAGCCGGCTGCGCGATCAACGATTACGCCGACCGCAAGCTCGACCCCCAGGTGGAGCGCACCGCCGGGCGACCGATCGCCTCGGGGCGGGTCACCCCGCGCGAGGCGCTGATCGTGTTCGCCGCGCTGCTGGCTTTCGCCTTCGTGCTGGTGCTGTTCACCAACCGGCTGACCATCGAGCTGTCATTTGCCGGCGCCGCGCTGGCGGCGATCTACCCGTTCACCAAGCGCTGGACCTACCTGCCCCAGGTGGTGCTGGGCGCCGCGTTCGGCTGGTCGATCCCGATGGCGTTCGCCGCGGTCGCCGGCAGCGTGCCGCCGATCGGCTGGCTGCTGTTCATCGGCAACATCCTGTGGTCGGTGATCTACGACACCGAATACGCGATGGTCGACCGCGAGGACGATCTCAAGGTCGGCGCGAAGTCCACCGCGATCCTGTTCGGCGACGCCGACCTGCCGATCCTCGGCATGCTGATGGGCACCTTCCTGCTGGCCATGTTCTTCATCGGCCAGCGCGCCGTGCTGGGCTGGCCGTACTGGCTGGGCCTGCTGGTCGCGGCCGGCCTGTTCGGCTACCAGCACTGGCTGATCCGCGACCGCATCCGCGACGCCTGCCTCGCCGCCTTCCGCCACAACAACTGGCTCGGCCTGGCGGTGTGGATCGGCATCGTGCTGGCGCTGGCGGTGAAGTAGTCCGCTCTTAGCGGTTGCCGGCCCGCGCCAGCGCCCACACGTCGACCTGCCGCACGCCGGCGCGGCGCAGCACGCGGGTGCATTCGGCCAGGGTGGCGCCGGTGGTCATCACGTCGTCGAGGATCGCCACGTGCGCAGGCAGGGTGACGCCTTCGCGCAGCGCGAATGCGCCGTGCACGTTGCGGCGACGGGCGACGGCGTCGAGTTCGGTCTGCGCGGTGGTGGAGCGACGGCGCAGCAGGGCGTCGTGCGACAGCGGCACGCCAAGCTTGCTGGCCAGCGGCCGGGCCAGCTCCAGCGCCTGGTTGTAGCCGCGCCGACGCAGGCGGCTGCGATGCAGGGGCACCGTCAACAGCAGCTGGGGCAACCGGGGCGGTTGCGGTTCGCGCTGCCACAGCATCGACAGCACGCGGCCGGCGGCGAGATCGGAAGAAAACTTGTAGCGCGATTCCAGTCGATCAAGCGGCCAGCCGTAGCGGAAGGGTGCCCACGCGCTGTCCCATGGTGGCTGGCTGCGCTGGCATTCGCCGCACAATGCCGCCGGCGTGGCCAGCGGCAGTGCGCAGCGCGCGCAGCAACTTCCGTTGCGGGGCAATTCGGCGGCGCAGGCCTTGCACAGATCGATGTCGTGCTCGCCGCGGGCGTTGCACAGCAGGCAACGCAGGGGCAGCACGAAACGCTGCAGGGTTCGCCACGGCGTGGCCAGGAAGTTCATCCGGGGGATCAGCGCGCGGGCTTGTACAGTGCTGCGTCGAGGATCGACCACAGATGGATCAGCCAGCCCAGCAGCACGATCCACAACACCGCCGCCAGCACGAACATGATGATCGCCTTGAGCAGGCGCCCCTGCACCAGCTGGCCCAGGCCGGGGATGAAAAAACTGCAGATCGCCGCGAGCACGTTGCCCGTACTGCCTTGCCCTTCACTCATCCGACCGCCCCCAGTTGGTATCGCGAAGGCGCGATGGTAGCGGGAGCGGAGCGCCCAAGTCTCGTCAACTTCACTTAATATCGTTCGGTTGACACGCCTCGGGGCGGCTCCCACACTCTCGCGCTTGTTCCTCAGCGAGTGGTATTCCATGGCCGAAACCGTTCTCCGTCACGACTGGAGCCGCGCCGAGGTGTCCGCGCTGTTCGCGCTGCCGTTCAACGAACTGCTGCATCGCGCCCACACGGTGCATCGCGAACATCACGACCCGAACGCGGTGCAGGTGTCGACCCTGCTGTCGATCAAGACCGGCGGCTGCCCCGAGGACTGCGCGTACTGCCCGCAGGCGGCGCGCTACGACACCGGCGTCGCCGCGCAGAAACTGATGGACGTCGACGACGTGCTGGAACGCGCCCGCGCCGCCAGGGCCGCCGGCGCCAGCCGCTTCTGCATGGGTGCCGCCTGGCGCGGCCCGAAGGATCGCGACATCCCCAAGGTCGCCGCGATCGTGCGCGCGGTGAAGGACCTGGGCCTGGAAACCTGCGCCACCCTGGGCCTGCTCGGCGACGGCCACGCGCAGCAGCTCAAGGACGCCGGCCTCGACTACTACAACCACAACATCGACACCGCGCCGGAGTTCTACGGCGAGATCATCCACACCCGCGAATACCAGGACCGCCTGGTCACCCTGGAGCAGGTGCGCGACGCCGGCCTGAAGACCTGCTGCGGCGGCATCGTCGGCATGGGCGAGACGCGCGAACAGCGCGCCGGCCTGCTGCAGGCGCTGGCGAACCTGCCCGAGCATCCGCAATCGGTGCCGATCAACCAGCTGGTGCCCGTGCCCGGCACGCCGCTGGGCGATGCCGAGCCGCTCGATCCGTTCGAGTTCGTGCGGGCGATCGCGGTGGCGCGCATCCTGATGCCGCTGTCCATCGTGCGCCTGTCCGCCGGCCGCCAGCAGATGGACGACGCGGTGCAGGCGCTGTGCTTCTTCGCCGGTGCCGGCTCGATCTTCTACGGCGAGAAGCTGCTGACCACCGGCAACCCGGACGTGGAAGCCGATCGCGCGCTGTTCCGCCGGCTCGACCTGCATCCGATGGAGGTGGTCGAGAGTGCGGGCACCGTGCATGCGGACATCGGCGAAGGCGCCAGCTGCGGGCAGGGCTGTGGCTGCAGTGCGGCGGCCTGAGAGCACCCCACCCCAACCCTCCCCTGCGACCGGAGGAAGTCCCTTTGGGGCAAGCAGGGGAGGGAGCACAGCGTGCGGCACCGGCTTGGGTCCTCCCCCTGCATCGCAGGGGGAGGTTGGGAGGGGGTGCTCTTCAACCTGCGCCGAACAATGACCATGCCCCGCCCTGACCTCCTGCACCGACTGGCCGTCCAGACGGCCGAACGCGAAAGCGCCAACCTGCGCCGCCGCCTGCGCACCATCGACCGCGCCGACGGCCCGTGGCTGGAAATCGGCGGCCGGCGCCTGCTGTCGTTCTGCAGCAACGACTACCTCGGCCTCGCACAACACCCACAGCTGATCGCCGCGCTCAACCGCGCCGCCCGCGAGGAAGGCGTCGGCAGCACCTCGGCGCACCTGATCTGCGGGCATCGCCGCGAACACGCCGAGCTGGAGGAAGCGCTGGCGGCCTGGACCGGACGCGAACGCGCGCTGCTGTTCTCCACCGGCTACATGGCCAACCTTGGCGTGCTGCAGGCGCTGCTCGCACGCGGCGATGTCTGCGTGCAGGACAAGCTCAACCATGCCTGCCTGCTCGATGGCGCGAAACTCAGCGGCGCCGAGCTGCAGCGCTATCCTCACGCCGACGTGGACGCCGCGGCGCGGCAACTTGCCGCCCACCCGACCGCGGCCGCCCTGCTCGCCACCGATGGCGTGTTCAGCATGGATGGCGACGTCGCGCCGCTGCGCGAGCTGGCCCAGCTGTGCACGCGCGAGCAGGCCACCCTGCTGGTCGACGATGCGCACGGCTTCGGCGTGCTGGGCGACGACGGCTCCGGCAGCCTCGGCGCCGCGAACCTGGGCCAGCACGAGGTGCCGCTGCTGATGGCCACGCTGGGCAAGGCGCTCGGCTGCAGCGGCGCCTTCGTGGCCGGCTCGGCCGCGCTGATCGAGGGGCTGGTCCAGTTCGCGCGACCGTACATCTACACCACCGCGATGCCGCCGGCGCTGGCCGCCGCCGCGCTGGAAGCGGTGCAACTGGCGCAGAAGGAAGCCTGGCGACGCGAGAAACTCTTGTTGTTGATCGCCCGCTTCCGCCACGGCGCCGCCGAACTCGGCATGCCGCTGGCGGCCTCGCCCAGCGCGATCCAGCCGCTGCTGCTGGGCGGCGCCGACGCCGCACTGGCCGCGGCACAAACGCTGGAGCGGCAAGGCCTGCTGGTCACCGCGATCCGTCCGCCGACCGTGCCCGCGGGCCAGGCGCGACTGCGCATCACGCTGTCCGCGGCGCACGAGGAGGCCCACGTCGACCGGCTGCTGGCCGCGCTGGAAACGCTGCGTCTGCCTGCCGCACCCCGGGCAGCCGGCGGCGACCCCGTATAATCGCCGCCTGCTCCGCCGATTCCCCCGCATGTCGATCGTCAACATCTCCGCCTACAAGTTCATCAGCCTGGACGACCTGCCCGCGCTGCGCGAGCGGCTGTTCGCGTGCTGCGAGGCGCTGGCGCTGAAGGGCACGATCCTGCTGGCGCCCGAAGGCATCAACCTGTTCCTCGCCGGCAGCCGCGCGCAGATCGACGGCTTCATGGCCAGCCTGCACGACGATTTCCGCTTCGCCGATATCGCGCCGAAGGAATCGCTGTCCGCCGAGGTGCCGTTCGGCCGCCTGCGCGTGCGCATCAAGCGCGAGATCATCACCATGCGCCTGCCCACGATCCGCCCCGAAGGCGGTCGCGCGCCGGCGGTCGATGCGCCCACGCTGCAGCGCTGGCTCGACCAGGGCCACGACGACGACGGCCGCGAACTGGTGCTGCTCGACACCCGCAACGACTACGAGACCGACCTCGGCAAATTCCCGCAAGCCATCGACTACCGCATCGCCAGCTTCACCGAATTCCCCGCCGCCATCGCCACCGACCGCGCGCGCTACGAAGGCAAGACCATCGTCTCGTACTGCACCGGCGGCATCCGTTGCGAGAAGGCCGTACTGCACATGCAGGACCTGGGCCTGCAGCACGTCTACCAGCTCGAAGGCGGCATCCTGAAATACCTCGAACAGACCGACGGCACGCACTGGCAGGGCGACTGCTTCGTGTTCGACGGACGGGTGGCCGTGGATAAAGCGCTCCTGCCTTCGCCTCCTCTCCCCGCGATTGACGAGAGGGAACACGCTGAGGAAAAGGCTGATTCGAAGCGCGTACCAGTCCCTCTCCCCCGCGGGGAGAGGGTTGGGGTGAGGGGCCACGCCGAGGAAGGAGCTGATTCAGAGCCGGCTTCGATGGACTTCCCAGCGAGCACCCGCCCCTCATCCCAACCTTCTCACCCGCAAGGGGACTCCCCAAGGGTCGCCCGAGGAGGAGAAGGGGCGAACGCAACAAGCGCGATGCTTCATGAGGGCGGGGTATGAGCCTGTACATCGACCATCGCGGTCACGGCCCCGTGCAACTGGTGCTGCTGCACGGCTGGGCGATGCACGGCGGCGTACTGGAACCGCTGGTCGAGGCTCTGGAAGCTCAATGCACGATGCATGTGGTCGACCTGCCCGGCCACGGTCATTCGCGCGACTGCGGCCTGCCGCTGGAACCGCGTGCCTGCGCCGAGGCAATCGCGAAACTCACGCCGCCGGCGATCTGGCTGGGCTGGTCGCTGGGCGGCCTCATCGCGCTGACCGCGGCGCTGGAGCTGCCGCGGCAGGTGCGCGGCCTGGCCATGCTGTGCGCCACGCCGAAGTTTGTGCGCGACGCAGGCTGGCCGCACGGCAGCGACGACAAGCTGGTGCATCAGCTGGCCAGCGACCTGGAAACCGACTACCACGCCACGCTCGAGCGCTTCCTGGCGCTGGAGGCGATGGGCAGCACCGACCCGCGCGCCGAACTGCGCCACCTGCGCGAACTGGTGTTCGCCCGGGGCGAACCCGACCTGCGCGTGCTGCAGGAAGGCATCCGCATCCTGGAAACCAGCGACCGCCGCGCCGCCCTGCCCGACCTCGGCGTGCGCAGCGCGTGGATCAGCGGCCGCCGCGACCGGCTGGTGCCGCCGCAGGCGATGGCGTGGTCAGCCAGCCAGTGCGGCGGCAGCTACACCGAGATCCAGCAGGCCGGCCACGCGCCGTTCTTCCGTCACGCCGACGCGGTGGTGCAGGCACTGCAGCCGCTGCTGGCTCCTTCTTCCCCTGAGCAGGTTCGATGAGCGATTTCCACCTCGATCAACACCGCGTGCGCCGCAACTTCGGCCACGCCGCCAGCAGCTACGAACAGCACGACGCGCTGCAGCGCGAGGTGCAGGCGGCGCTGCTGGAACGTCTGGACTTCTATCTGGAAACGCCTGCGCGGGTAGTCGACGTCGGCGCCGGCACCGGTCGCGGCACCGCCCTGCTGAAGCAGAAATATCCCAAGGCCGAGGTGATCGCGATCGACCTGGCGCTGCCGATGCTGCGCGCCGCGAAGCAGCACAGCAGCTGGCTGAAGCCGTTCCGCCGCGTCTGCGCCGAGGCCACCCAACTGCCGCTGGCCGACCACAGCGTCGACGTGCTGTATTCCAACCTGTGCTTCCAGTGGGTCGACGACCTGCCCGCGCTGTTCGGCGAATGCATGCGCGTGCTGAAGCCCGGCGGCTTCATGGCGTTCTCCAGCTTCGGCCCGGATACCCTGAAGGAACTGCGCGCGGCCTGGGCCGAAGCCGACCAGCAGCCGCACGTGGCGCGCTTCCTCGACATGCACGACGTCGGCGACGCGATGCTCACCGCCGGCCTGCGCGATCCCGTGCTCGACGTGTTCCGCTACACCCTCACCTACAGCGAACCGCGCAAGCTGCTGGAAGAACTGCAAGGCCTGGGCGCCACCAACGCCGACCGCGCGCGCTCGCGCGGCCTCACCGGCAAGGCGCGCTACCAGCGCATGCTGGCCGCCTACGAAACGATGCGCGTGGACGGCCGCATCCCGGCCACCTGGGAAGTGGTCAGTGCGCACGCCTGGGGCCCGCCGACCGGCCAGCCGCGCCGCGTGCCCGGCGGCGAGGTAGCCACGTTCTCGATCGATTCGCTGCGCGGCTCGCGGCGACGCTGAACACTGCCAGGTACCTTCATCGCCCCGGCGTATAGGAGGCGGGCAGCATCACGGTGCGGCAGATGTAGTCGTCGCTGGACAGCGGACGGTCGAGCTGGGAATTTAAGGGGGCGGAGGTAATTAAACGGTTCCTGCCTGCCCATGACCGGCGCGCCCGTCGGCAGACCGCGCCAGCCTACAACCTCACGCTGGCGGCCGGTTTGTTGGTCGAGGTTTCAGAATGCCCCGCCTGCCACGACTTGAGTTGCCCGGCATTCCGTTGCAGGTGACTCAGCGTGGTGTGAATCCAGGCGCCAACTTTTCGGCCAGAATTACGTTCAGGCATTCAACTACCGCTACGCGCGTTGTGGCACGCTCTGGCAAGGTCGCTTCAAATCCTGCCTGGTCGATACCGAGCGCTATCTGTTGACCGTAATGCGTTACATCGAGCTCAACCCCGTTCGAGCTGCCATGGCTGCCAGCCCGCAAGACTATCGCTGGTCAAGCGTGCACACGCATCCTGGGCTGGCCTGTGATCCACTGATGGCGATGAGCAGTTTCGATGCATGGTGGAGAATACGCCGGGAAGGGCGGCGGCCTGCCGCCCACGTGGCGACCAAGATCAAGGATCGAGATTCAATTACCTCCGTCTCCTCTGATTCCGTAACCCATGAAAACCGGCAGGCAACTATCACCACGACGACAGTGACGTCTTGAGATTTAGGAGGTAGGTATGCGATGGGCCATGCTCTTAGTTATCCTGATTACGTGGGGATCGGGATTCAATGATCTGGAAGCGTCCCCGTCAGGGCAACGGACAACATGGTCGGAAAATGAGGCGAACCAGGAAGCCATGCTGGCCTACCTCAAGCCCATCCTAAAATCTGCAGGAAGGGTGGCTCGGATTTATTACCTAGGGCCGTGTAAAAAATATGGTGATTATTACGCGGTTTCTTTTCCGCATGTTCGCGTACTGCCGCCATCTCGAAGCAGCACCGCGATTTCCGCGGTTCGGGATATTTTTCGGAATGACGACAACATTGATATTTCAGATGGCCCGGATGGGATTATTAGAATCGTAATAGGGCGACCACCCGTTGCACTTCTTAAAACGAAACTTGCCATCCTGACCTTCGACCAGTCCCAGCGGTATACCGAAAGCCTCGCTTTATGGCGCATCATGGACAACAAGGAAGTAGATGATGTTGAGCGGAAGCTTCATTTTTACCCGGACGGCCCACCTCTTCGTATATCTCTGGGAGAAAATTCGATCGAGGGTGCGCCTCACCTCCCTGCCTCGATGACCAATTTGACCGTTGACCAAGCGCTTGACTCTGTGGCGAAAAATTTCGGGGTTATGGTGCTGTACGGAGTTTGTACAGAGAAACATTTTTACACAATTTACCATGTGGCATTAAATCCATGAACTACTAAACATTTTTGCTGAAAAAGCCTCAGCATTAGGCTTTGCTTTGCCGCATGACCATCCGGGCATTGCAGAAGATGGCCGGTAATCAACACCCCGTGACGTGTTAAAGCAAGACATGCCCCTCTGACGGCGCCGACCCTCTGACGGCGTGAATGATCCGGCAAAGGGCATTCATGTGATGTGGACGTGGATTGGATGTTTAGGGTGGGCGGATTCGGGGCGGCCGGGGTGGGCAAATTTCATTGGAACGCATTTGGGCCATGGACGAAAATTGTAAACTTGAATATGATTCGGTATTTAGCACGGCAAATGAACTTGCGCCGTTTGTAATGTCGGAGTGGCTTCAGTGAAACAAAAGCTTGTCATCGACATTTGCACCAGCGTTAAAGGAGTGCGCATGTTCAAATTGAATTGGGTTTCATGTACGGCAGTGGTGCTGACCATTATCTTGCCCGGATGCGGAAAGTCTGACTTTTCCAATTGCGTAGTTGCCCAAGATGAAAAATCTTACACCGGTGATTGGCTTGAGCATGTTGACGGCAGTCAACGGACTATGCCGACACTGGAGTGCCGGCGACTCGATGCCGAAATTGATCACGCAGATGGAAACAGGAAGGGAAGGGTTCGCTGGGCTGTTTGCGGTAATGGCCCAGATTGTAGTGAGGCTGGAATGTTCTGAGGGCGAATTCAACTTTTAAGTGCAATACCCCAGCTGGGTGGTGGCGCAGGTGCGGTTGCCTGCGCGACTTCACCGCCAAGTAGAGTTGCAAATGGGCTACACGCGCCCGAACCAGAGCGAACGCCACCAGATTCAACGGCAGTACTAAGGTGAGTTTGTCGCCGCAGCAGTGCCAGCCGTGGCCACCGAAGCGGTGACCAGCAGGACCGCCGCCGCACCATCGCGCACATACCTGGCCACGGTGGCGGCGCCGCCGAAGAAATTGACATGACTCTCCATGCTGCTGGCGTTGTCCCGCGCCACCCGGTGTTTCTTCGCGGCCAGCCTGCGGGTGTACAGATCCAGCTCGTCCTTCATCTGGATCAGCTGGTTGAAGACGCTCGTCCCGTCCTCCAGCGACGCCCGGGTAAGCCCGTCGTAGGCTTGTTCGGCACACCGGGTCTTCTCCGCATCGAAGTTGGCGAAGTCGATTTCGACGTTGCTGATATGCGGACCGATCGAGTACCAGGGCGTCTTCTCGGGCACCACGCGGGCCCGCTCGTCCAGCAGCTGGGCGTACGCATATTGCTGGCATAGCAGCCACAGCCCCTCCTGCTGCAAGAACCACTCCTGCCGGCGGGCGTCGGCGAATTTCATCCAGGTCATCGCAAGGTCCTCCTGACGGGCGTCGCCGCCGTGGCCGATGAACCGATGGTTCGGCCAGCCCGATGCGATGTCACGTTACGAACCGTCACGAAGCGTTATGCCGCCTTGCGGACGGCCGCCCGACGCCGAAGCGGCTTGCCGTGACCGGGCATCCGACGGCCTGGCCGGCTGCGCCGACGCCGATTCAGGAAGCCGCGGCAGCCGACGGCAGGGGCGTCGACCGCCGGGCATCGATGCGCTCGCGCCAGCGCAGGAACGGTCGCTCCACCGCGTAATGCAGCGCGGCGCCCACGGCCAGCACGCCGATGGCATACGCCGCGAACGCCGCTATTCCGTGCATCTGCCAGGGCTGCACGAGCCACGTCGCCACCGCATGCAGCGCCAGCTTGTGGCTGAGGTAGAGGCTGTAGGAGATTCGCGCCAGCCAGCCCGCGCCCGGCAGCTTCCAGCGCGCCGGCAAGCTGGTGGCCAGCAGCACCCAGATCGCCAGGCTCAATGACAGTAGCGGGTAGCCGAGCACGCTGGGCCAGAAGTCCAGTCGCTCACCGAACAGCCACCAAGCCAGCGCGAACAGTGCCGCGCCGGCCAGCAGCAGGCGGCCGCGATGCGCCTGCCAGCGTGCCCACGCCTGCGGCCGGCCGATCCGCAGCGCCGCCAGCGCCACACCCGCCAGCAAGCCATCCAGCCGCGCCCAGCTCGGGTAGTAGATGCCTTCGACGAAACGCAGGCCGAACGCCGGCCCGTCCATCTCGCGCAGCGGCGCCATGTCGTGCAGCCACACGTAGCCGCGCACGATCATGCCGAACGCGACCACGCCCAGACCGAGCGCCAGCGCGCGGCCCATCGAGGGTCGCCGGGTCATCCAGAAGGCCAGCCACGGGAACAGCAGGTAGAAGTGCTCCTCCACGCACAGCGACCACGCGTGCGAGAACGCCGGGTTGTGCTGGTAATCGATCAGCAGGTTGACGGTGAAGCTGAGGAACTGCCACGCCGGCTGCAGACCGGGCGCTTCGCGCAACGCCGGGAAAGCGACGTAGACGAACAGCACCACCAGAAAGGCCGGCAGGATGCGGAACGCCCGGCGGCGGTAGAAATCGCGCCACGCCAGCGGCTCGCCGCGCGCCAGCGGCGCCAGCAACTGGTAGCCGATCAGGTAGCCGCTGAGCACGAAGAACAGGTCCACGCCCATCCAGCCGTAGTTCGACAGCCAGGAAAAATGCTCGCCGACGCCGCCCACGATGTAGGAGTGGAACAGCATCACCCAGACGATCGCCCAGCTGCGCAGCAGGTCCAGTCCGGGGAGTCGCTGCATGAGGTTTCCTGGTATCGGGGTGAAACGTGGAAGGTTGCTAGTCTGACAAGACGACCCGCGTCGATAAGGGCAAAACCGGGGCAACCGGCGGGCAATCGTGTGGCGGGTGCTAGGCAGGTTCGCCCGTCAGCAACGCCGCAGTCGTCGATGAAGCGAAGGCAAGCTGCCTACACCCACGAAGAACGAGAGCGGCACCGGTTTGCGTACGGGAAAATGCGACACTCCTGCATGCTCGTGTTCTGCCTTTATCCCTCAGCCACTAAGACCCATATGTGGCATGAGGTTTGCTTTGGCATCAGGCAGCTACTTGTGCACAGTACCAAGGCTCCCGCAGCTTGGCCGCACGATGCATCTATTCAAGGCACGCGAATCGAAGCCAGGAGGGGGCAAGGATGACGCAGGAGCAGCAGCAAGAAAGTGTGGCGCCTCATGAGGAACCGCTTCGCATCGAAGCGACTCTTGCCACCAAGCTCAATCTGGCGGCATTTCAGAACGCAGTTCCAGTGATCATTGGTCTGGCAGTCGTCAACGACACCGATGCCCGCATTAGCGATCTTGAATTGAGCGTCACCTCCGAGCCAACCTTTTTTCAGCCGAAAACATGGCGAATCGATGAACTGGTTGCGCGCAGCCGATACCAAGTCCCGATTCCGGATATCGCATTGGACGGCAGTCTGCTCAGCCGCCTGACCGAAGCCGAGACGGCGACGGTTTCCTTCGCGCTCCGCACCCTCGGTGCAGAAGCCAACATAGTGACGCAATGCGACGTAAAACTGGAATTGTTGCCGCGCAATCAGTGGGGTGGTCTGTCAAGCCTTCCAGATCTGGTGGCTGCCTTCGTCCAGCCCAACGAACCAGCGGTGGAACGTCTGCTCAAACAAGCAGCGGAGGTACTGCGCAAGGGCGGCAAGAGCTCTGCATTGGACGGCTATGCAGGTGGTGCGCGCCGTGCCTGGGAGTTGACCTCCGCCATCTGGAGCGCCGTGGCGTCGATGAAACTGGATTACGCCCTGCCGCCGGCGAGCTTCGAACACTCGGGGCAAAAAGTGCGTGGCGCTTGGCAGATCGGCGAATCCGGGCTCGCCACCTGTCTGGACTCGACCCTGCTGTTTTGCTCTGCATTGGAACAGGCTGGACTCAATCCGCTACTGGTGTTCACGCATGGTCATGCGTTCGCGGGGGTCTGGCTCAAGAATGAACAGTTCTCGACAACTGTCGTCGACGACGTGACCGCGCTGCGCAAACGAGTACGACTCAAGGAGTTGGTGCTATTCGAGACCACCCTGATCACCCATCACCCGGTGCCATCGTTCTCCTACGCCACCGAACGCGCAGATCAGCTGATTGCCGAGAACCACGACGAAAGCTTCGAACTCGCGGTGGACGTCCGCCGTGCGCGTATGCAGCGTATCAAGCCACTTGCAAGTGCCGAAGCAGCACCACATCAGGCAACAGGCGTGGCTGTCGACACATCTGACACCGAACTCGGCATCGAAGAGGCTCCCGATCTACCCGATGAGTCCACGGCGGCTGTCGACGTTGAACCGGCAGAACTCAACCCCAAAGATCGTCTTGCGCGCTGGCAGCGCAAACTCCTGGACCTTTCGCTGCGCAACAACCTGCTTAACTTCAAGGAGGGCAAACGCGCGCTTCGTCTCGACGTGCCGGACCCTGCTGCACTGGAAGACCTTCTCGCAACCAACGAAACGCTGAAACTTCTGCCACGACCCGACCTCATGACGGGCGCCGATCCTCGTGATCAGGCGCTATACGAGGAACGTGAACGCGAAAACGTACGCCGCCAGCATGCACTCGATGCTCTTAGGCGGCGCGAAGTCTTCGTCGGCCTCCCCCAGCAGGATCTCGAAGCCCGCCTGATTGACCTATACCGCACTGCACGCACCTCGCTGCAGGAAGGTGGTGCCAACACGTTGTATGTCGCACTAGGCTTCCTGTCGTGGACCCGCGAGGACCGCGATGACCGGCGCTACCGCGCGCCTCTGATCTTGCTCCCCGTGACCTTACAGCGGCATAGCGCGCGTTCCGGTTTCACCTTTGTACTCCACGACGACGAACCGCGCTTCAATCCCACGCTGATTGAAATGCTTCGCCAGGATTTCCGACTCGGGCTGGGTATCGCAGAAGGGGAACTGCCTCGGGACGATGCGGGGCTCGATGTCGACAAGATATGGAAAAACGTCGAGCACGCCATCAAGGACATCAAGGGCTGGGAAGTGAGCCGCGAAGTCGTGCTGTCCACGTTCTCCTTCGCGAAGTATTTGATGTGGAAGGATCTGGCAGAACGCACGGATCAGTTGCGAAAGAACTCGGTCGTGCGCCATTTGCTCGACACACCACGCGACCGCTTTGACTCAAGCATCTCCTTCCCGGAAGCCACCCGTCTCGACTGCGACTTCCCTCCTAGTCAAGTTTTTTGCCCATTGGCTGCTGATTCGTCACAACTATCGGCCATCATGGCCGCTGCGCACGGCAAGAACTTCGTCCTGATAGGACCCCCGGGAACCGGCAAGAGCCAGACCATCGCCAATCTCATAGCGCAGTCGGTTGCCGAGGGAAAGCACGTGTTGTTTGTTTCGGAAAAAATCGCGGCTCTCGATGTCGTCTATCGCCGTCTGCGCGAAGTAAAACTCGGTGAGTTCTGCCTCGAACTGCATTCAAGCAAAGCTAGGAAAACTGATGTCCTCGCCCAACTGAACTCTGCGTGGGAGGCGCGTGGGAAAGTCGACACTGGCGCCTGGCAAGCACAGGCCGAACATTTGGCTGAATTGCGCCGTGCATTGAACGGGTACGTTCAGAGCCTACACCGCCGATACGACAACGGATGGTCGATCTATGATGCCATCGGGCAGCTCAGTGCGGGCACGGAACTGGACGGGCTCAGTTTTTCCTGGACATCTTTCACCACGCATGATGCGGCCACCATGGCTGTCATGCGGGACGTCGCCGACCGGCTGGAGGTGAATGCGCAATCCGTCGGATACGAATCACTCACGACTCACGCTCTAGCCACCATCGGGCAAGCGGAATGGTCCCCGAGCTGGCAGCAACACACCATCGACGCCGCACGAAAGACGCTTCCTGCCGTGCGTGCGATGCAGCAAGGCGTTGTGCGGTTTGCGCAGGCCATCGAGCTACCTTTGCCAACACCAGATCGGCGGGCCGTGCAAGCGCTGGAACAGCTTGCCCGGTGCCTACCGACTGCGGCAGGCCGCGACTGGCGTTTCGTGTTGCTCCCGGATGCACGCAATATCTCGCGGCGCCTGCAGGAAGGTATCGAACTGATAAATCGGCATCTTGACCTGAGTTCGCGTCTGTCTGTGTCATGGCCCGGGGAGGTCGTCGACGCCTGCGAACGTGGTCTGCAGCACATGGATAAACATCGCCAGTTGCTCGATCAACTGGCCGAACCGTGGCCAACATCCACCGTGACAGGTCTGAACAAGGGATTGGCACTGATCGCCCGGCTCGACCAGGCCACGAAAAATCTCTCGGTCGGCTATGCCACCGATATCGAGCAAATCGACATCTCCACCCTCCAGCAGGAATGGACCCGCGCCGAGCAGTCGATCTGGCCTAAATCCTGGTATCTCAAGCACCGCGTCACAGCCCGTCTATCCGCAGCAACCATCGGCAACGGCAAACCCGATGTTGCCAGGGACCTGACAACTTGGGCCGACATTCGCGATTTGCGCGCGAAGATTATCGAGCTCAATCCGGGCACCGCATCAACAGATGTCTGGAAAGCCTTGGACAGCAAGCCCCAACACATCCGTTGCGCCTTGCGCTTCCAGCCCGCACTTGCGGCCGCTCGACAGCAAGCAACTTGGGAAGATCGTGGCTTTGAAACCATCGCCGACGGCAGTTGTGGCCAACGTCTACGTGCGGAGCTTGCCCGCATGCGCGCGGTGCGCCTTCTGGAAAAGGAGATCGACAAGCTTGCAGATCTGCAGGCCAACACGGCATCGCTGTGGTTGGGGCTTTCGACATCCGTGGATAAACTTCGCGCCGCGCTGGCATTCCAGCGCGAGCTGCGTCAGTTGCGCGAGGAAGGCAGCCTTGACGGAACTCACGACGCGATCGGGCGTGGCGAAGCTGGCGATGCCATGTCCGCCGACTGGAAGCTGTTGAACGAACGCTCGCGGATCGAAAAGTCCCTGGGTGAACTCGATGATCTACGCAGCATGACTGGCGGCATCTGGAACGGGCTGCATACCCACGCCGAGGATGTAGCGAACGCACTGAGCTTCCATGCGCAAATCACCGCTTCCATCGCGGGCCTTGCAGCGACGCCGGAAGGTCTTGGTCCGGTCAAAACAACACTCCATCACCTCCTCGGCGACGCCAACAGTCTGCTGGAGTCGGGTGGCCCGATCGTCGCCGAAGCGCGCGCGCTGCTGAATGCAGCGGAGCTGCTGCCGAGACTACTCACCGAACTGGCGACCACAGCCTGCTTTACCGAAGATGGCCGCGCTCAACTGGGCTCGTTCTCGCTCGATGACGTGCGTTCTCTATGCGAGGGCATCATTCAATCCGAACCACGCCTTCGCGCTTGGACGGCTTGGCGCCGCATCCGTGCTGAGGCGATCGGCCTTGGTCTCGCACCACTTGTCTCCGGCATGGAGAGCGGCGCCGTAGGCCTTGGTAACGTACGTCGCAGTTTTGAGACCAACTATTGTCGTTGGTGGCTTAATGCGGTGGTGGACAACGAACCCGTCATTCGGGATTTTGTCAGCGCAGAACACGAGAAGCGCATCCGGGACTTCCGCGAACTCGACGAACGATTCACGACCCTAACCCGTGACTGGCTGCGCGCGCGCCTTTGTGCCGATCTGCCCGACCCGGAAAGCGTCGACCGCGCATCGGAATGGGGGACGCTGCGTCATGAAATCAGCAAAAAGTCCCGCCATCTGCCACTGCGCGAGTTGATGTCGCGTGCGCCCACAGTGTTGACCAAACTCACTCCCTGCCTGTTGATGAGCCCATTGTCGATTGCGCAGTACCTGCCGCCAGATGCGAGCACGTTCGACCTTGTCGTGTTCGATGAGGCTTCGCAGATTCCCGTTTGGGACGCCATCGGCGCGATAGCGCGAGGCAAACAGGTCGTCATGGTTGGCGACCCCAAGCAACTGCCGCCAACGTCATTCTTCGACCGCACTGGGCCCGATGCTGAAAGTGACGACGAGGACGTCGAAGGCGATCTCGAAAGCATTCTCGACGAATGCATCGGCGCCAACCTGCCCATGCGCAATCTCAACTGGCACTATCGCAGTCGCCATGAGAGCCTGATCGCGTTCTCCAATCAGCGTTACTACGAAAGTAAACTGGTTACGTTCCCTTCTCCGGTAACCAACGACCAGGCTGTCAGCCTGCATCCCGTGATTGGCGTCTATGAGAAAGGTGCGTCGCGTACAAACCCCGCCGAGGCCAAAGCACTCGTCGCCGATATCGTCGCGCGTCTGCGCTCGCCCGGTTTCAGGGAGAGCCGGCTTACCATCGGTGTTGTCACGTTCAATGCCGAACAACAACGCCTGATTGAGGATCTTCTCGACGAGGCGCGCCGGCAGGATCCATCGCTCGAATCCTATTTCGAGGAGGCCGCACTCGAGCCTCTCTTCGTCAAGAATCTCGAAAGCGTCCAGGGTGACGAGCGCGACATCATGTATTTCTCGATCACCTACGGTCCGGACCGCGCCGGACTTCTCTCGATGAACTTCGGGCCACTGAATCGCCAAGGGGGAGAGCGCCGACTGAACGTCGCGATCACACGAGCTCGCCATGAACTCCGTGTATTCGCGAGCCTGCACGCCGAGCAAATGGATCTTGCACGCACCAGCGCAGCCGGAGTACGCGACCTCAAGCATTTCCTAGAATTTGCGGCGCGTGGCTCCCGTGCCCTTGCCGAAGTCACATCAGGAAGTCGCGGTGGCTACGACAGCCCCTTCGAGCAAGCCGTTGCTGACGCACTGGCAAAGCGCGGCTGGCATCTGCACACCCAGATCGGCGTCTCGCAGTTTCGTATTGATCTGGGTGTGGTCGACCCAGATGCACCGGGGCGCTATTTGGCCGGCATCGAATGTGATGGCGCCACCTATCACCGTAGCGCTACTGCACGTGACCGCGACAAGCTGCGCGAGCAGGTCCTGCGCGGCTTGGGCTGGGAGATTCTGCGTATCTGGTCAACTGACTGGTGGATCGATCCCACCGACGTTGTCGAGCGCATCGACAAATGCCTGCAAGATCTTCTCGGCGTGGTCCGCGCACATCGTGCCGCGGAGGCCACACGCATCAAAGCCGAGCTTGAAGCTCGCGAGGAAGCTTCGCGGCTGGCAGCCGAAGCTGCACTCGCGCAAGCGCTCGAAGCCGCCGGACATGATGCTGCCGTAACGACCACCAGCTCCGTGACCAGGCCAGATCCGAATTTGTCCGAGACCACCGCATCCACATCACATGTCATCGAGGCTGCGTATGCGAAATCACTTACCGACGAACCGGACGTTCCTGCAACGCAAACAGGCAACACGTATTCCGAAGCCGACCCGAGTGAAGCCGTGGATCTTGTGGAACCAGACAGGTTCTTCGCCGATTCCTATACGCCCTCGTTGACCCGGATGATCACCCACGTCATCAACCATGAAGGCCCCATTCTCGATGTCGTCCTGGCTCGCCGCATCGCCAGGGCACATGGCTGGCTTCGTACGGGCGGACGTATCCGCGATCGCGTCATCCTTATCGCAAATCAAGTACACCAGAGTTCAAGCGAAGATGTCGGAGCCTTTTTCTGGCCCAGCGATCAAGGCTCCAGTGCCACACTCGCTTTTCGCCGCCCTATCGATGAAAACAATATTCGTTCGGTCGACGAAATCTGCATTCAAGAGCTTGGCGCGTTAGCCCATGAAGTAAGAGCTAAAGGAAAGCTCGGAGAAGAAGCCCTCTACGCTATGACCCACGCACTGGGGCTGCAAAAGCTCGGGGCCGCAAATAGGGGCAGGCTAGAGCAGGCCATGCAGCATGAGTGACCCTTCGTTCCGAACCACCATTTGTCCAGCGCTCTGCTTTGACGTCGCCCAAAAAGCACTCCGCAGGGTGACCGTCAATCATGCAAATGAACCCAAGAGCGGACATTAGTTAGTGGCGCCGAGATCTACTCTTTTCATTAAGCTGCACGCAGCGGTGGACGAAGCAAACGCAGGAGGGCCGTTGACGAACCTGCTCAGTTGAGCGGCGGTTCGGCCACCGGTCGGCGCACGCTGAGTGCCGTGCCGGCCGCGGCGACGATGATCGCCACGATCGCCAGCCACTGCAGCAAGCTCAGGTGTTCGCCGAGGAAGCCCACGCCGGCGAGCGCCGCGATGGCCGGTTCCAGGCTCAGCAGGGTACCGAAGCTGCGCGTGGGCAGGCGGGTCAGCGCCAGCATCTCCAGCGAGTACGGCAGGGCCGAGCTGAGCACGGCCACGCCCAGCGCCAGCGGCAGCAACGCAGGCGCGAACAGCGCGCTGCCGGCGTGCGCCACGCCGAACGGGATGGCCAGCAGCGCCGCGATGCAGGTGCCCAAGGTCACCGTGTCCGCGCCGTGCGCCGCGCCCGCCTTCTGGCCCAGCACGATGTACAGCGCCCAGCCCACGCCGGCGGCCAGCGCGTACATCACGCCCACCGGATCGAGCGCCTGCGCCTGCCCGCGCAACGGCAACAGCAGGGCCAGTCCCGCCAGCACCAGGGCGATCCACGCAAAATCCAGCCAGCGGCGCGAGCCGAACAGCGCCAGCGCCAGTGGCCCGGTGAACTCGAGCGCCACCGCGATGCCCAGCGGGATCGTGCGCAGCGACATGTAGAACACCAGGTTCATCGCGCCGATCGACAAGCCGTAGCCCCACAGCGCACGCACGTCGCGCGTGCGCCGCGGCGTGCGCCACGGTCGCCGCACCAGCAGCAGGATCAGCGCGCCCAGGCCCAGCCGGCACGCCGTGGCGCCCTGCGCACCGATCAGCGGAAACAGCTGCTTGGCCAGCGCGGCGCCGCACTGGTACGACACCATGCTGACCAGCAGCATGGCGACCGCGAACAACACCGGGGCGTAATCGGAACGTGGGGACACGGGTGGGGGCCGACGGGGACAACGGTGGCCATGATGCCTGCGATCGCGCGCAAAGCCCATGGCAGGCGAAGCGGCTCATGCCGTCGGTCGTACCGAGCCCTCAGTGATGATGATCCTGCCCGTCATCGCCGGCACCGAAACCCATGCCGCCACCGCCCATGCCGCCACCCATTCCGCCGCCGCCCTTGGCACCACCACCTTTGCCGCCGTCCTTCGCGCCATCACCCTTGCCGCGCGAGGCCGCGACCCGGGTGGGGCCCTGTTTCGGAATGGACAGATGGGTCGGCACCGGTTCCAGATCCAGCACCCGGCGAATGAAGTCGCGCAGCGACGCGACCAGTTCGGCGGTGTGCGTGGGCCGCCCGGCGACGAGTTCCTCCGCAGCGCTTGCCGCCAGCCGCACCTGCTCCTCGGTGCCGAGCAGGATGATGTCCGACAACGCCGCCTCGACGGCGTCGCGTATACGCCGCGAACGATCGCTGCCGGAGTCGTCGCGCCCCTCCGGCAGCTCCCGCTGCCGTAGCTCGCGCAAGTGAGCGGGATCGACCGCGAGATTGCCGGTGAAGGAACCGCCCAGCGTCTTGTACGCGGCGATCAGCGTGCGCAGGCGTTCGTTGATCTGCCGGTTCTCGCGCTCGCGCCGCTGCTGGATCGTCTGCATCGCCAGCAGACGGATACCGACGCCGATCAGGGTGATCACCGCCAGCCCGAGCAGTGTCGTTAGCAGCCCGTGCCACGAACTGAAATCCAGATTGCGCATGCGAAGACTCCGGGGATTCGAAGGTTCAGCCTATGGCCCTGCGACTCAAGCCTCCGTGCACGCCTTGTGCCGGAAGCAGCCCACCAGGTGATCGTTGATCATCCCGGTGGCCTGCAGCAGCGAGTAGCAGATGGTGGTGCCCACGAAGCGAAAGCCGCGTTTCTTCAGTGTCTTGCTCATGCGGTCGGACAGTTCGGTGCTGGCCGGCACCTCGGCCTGTTCGCGCCAGCGATTGCGCAGCGGCTTGCCGTCGACGAAGGACCACAGCCAGACGTCCAGACTGCCGAATTCCCCGATCACCTTCTGCGCGGCGACGGCGTTGTCGCGGACCGAGGAGACCTTGAGGCGGTTGCGGATGATGCCGGGATCGAGCAGGCATTTTTCCAGCTCGCGATCGCTCATCGCGGCCACCCGGGCGATCTCGAAATCGTGGAAGGCCTTGCGGTAGTTGTCGCGCTTGTTGAGCACGGTGCGCCACGACAGGCCGGCCTGGGCGCCTTCCAGGCAGAGGAACTCGAACAGGCCGCGGTCGTCGTGCAGCGGCGTGCCCCATTCGGTGTCGTGGTAGTCGCGCATCAGGGCGTCGCCGGCGGCGGCCCATTGGCAACGGTGCGGTTCGGTGGTCCTGGTCATGGCGGGCTTGTGCTCACGAGGTGCCGCACAAGCTAACCCAGCCCGCTAGACTTGTCGCCCCATCCGCGCCCGGTTTCCCATGTCGCCCTCGCCCTCACGCGGCGCGCTGTCCGCGCTGTTCGTCACCATCCTGATCTGGGCGTACAGCTGGGTCGTGATGAAACAGGTGCTGGCGTATGCCGGCCCGTTCCATTTCGCGGCGCTGCGTTACCTGCTCGGCGCCGCCGTGCTGTTCGGCGCGCTGCTGCTGTCGCGGCAGTCGCTGCGGCCACCGCCGCTGTTGCCCACCCTGCTGATCGGGCTGTGCCAGACCACCGCGTTCCAGGGGCTGGAGCAATGGGCGCTGATCGGCGGTGGCGCCGGGCATGTCGCCCTGCTCGCCTACACCATGCCGTTCTGGGCGGTGCTGCTGGCCTGGCTGGTGCTGGGCGACCGGCCCACGCGACGTCACTGGATCGGCGTGGGGCTGGCGGCGATCGGGCTGCTCTGCATCATCGAACCGTGGCATGAACTGGGCAGCGCGCTGAGCACCACGCTGGCGATCGCCGGCGGCGCGGCCTGGGCGGCCGGCACGGTGCTCAGCAAGCGGATGTTCCAGCGGCACGCGCCGTCGGTGCTCAACCTCACCGCGTGGCAGATGCTGCTGGGCGGCGTGGTGCTGGGCGCGATCGCGCTGGCGGTGCCGGAGCGGGCGATCGAGTGGAACGCGGCCTTCGTCGCGGGGCTGGCCTACAGCGTGCTGCTGGCTTCCAGCCTGGCCTGGTGGCTGTGGTCGATCGTGCTGCAGCGGCTGCCGACCACGGTGGCCAGCATTTCCAGCCTGGGCGTGCCGATCGTCAGCGTGCTGCTGGCGTGGCTGATCCTGCACGAGCAGCCGTCGATGATGGAGCTGCTGGGCATCGTGTTCGTGCTGGCCGGGCTGGTGGCGGTCAGCGGCGTGGGTGCGAAACGCCGCGCCTGATCACCACGGCAACGCGGCGAGATCCACGTTGCCGCCGGTCAGCACCACGCCGACGCGCTTGCCGGCGAAGCGTTGCGGCTGCTGCAGGATCGCCGCCAGCACGGTGGCGCTGGACACTTCCACCACCTGCTTCAGCTCGGTCCACAGCAACTGCATGGCCGCGATGGTCTCCGCGTCGCTGACGGTGATCACCTCGACATGATGAGCGCGCAGCGCGTCGAGGTTGCGCTCGCCGATCAGGGCGCGCAGGCCGTCGCAGACGGTGTCGGGCACCACGCTGGTGACCCGCGTGCCCCGGGCCAGCGAGCGCGCCGCGTCGTCGGCGCCCAGCGGCTCGGCGCCGAACAGCGCCAGCGCCGGGTCGAGACCGTGGGCGGCGATCGCCACGCCACTGGCCAGGCCGCCACCACCGACCGGGGTGATCAGCGCGTCCAGCGCGCCGGCCTGCTGCAGCAGTTCGAGGGCGAGCGTGCCCTGCCCGGCCATCACCCGCGTGTCGGCATACGGATGCACCAGCTCGGCGCCGGTGTCGCGCTGCACTTCGGCGCACTTCGCCTCGCGGGCCGCCTGGGTCGGCGCGCAGCGATGCAGGATCGCGCCGGCGCGCTCGATCGCCTCCAGCTTGGCGCGCACCGCGCCTTCGGGCACCACCACGTGGGCGACGATGCCGCGGGTGGCTGCGGCCAGCGCCAGCGCGTTGCCGTGGTTGCCGGAGGAATGGGTGACCACGCCGCGCGCCGCCGTGGCGTCGTCGAGCGACCACACGGCATTGCAGGCGCCGCGGAACTTGAACGCGCCGCCACGCTGCAGATGCTCGCCCTTGAAGTGCAGCTCGGCGTTGGCCAGCGCATCCAGCCGGGCGCTGCGCAGGACCGGGGTGGGTCGCGCGTGCGGGGCGATGCGCGCGGCGGCATCGCGGATGTCGTCGAAACACGGCAGGGCATCTTTCACGATTCGATCTCCACACCACAGCGGAAAATGCGCACGGCGCCGGGCTCCAGCCGGATCGCCGCGGCGCATTCGGGACGGTTGAAGGCGTCGGCCATGCATTCCATCGGCTCCAGCGCGATCGCGCGGCGCGCATCGCGGCTCACCGTGTCGGCGGTGAACGCGTGCATCACGCCGCGCTCCTGCCACACCGTGACGGCGAAGCCGCTGGCCGGATCGACCAGGCGGGTGCGGATGCGGCCATCGGCGTCGGCCGCCAGGTCGGTATAACCCTGGTCGAGGATGCTGTCGCCGATCAGCCGCGGCCGGCGGAAATCCAGCGCCGGCGCATCGTCCAGCGGTACATACGCCTCGGCGCCGGCCAGCGCGATCAGGTCGGCGCCGGTGCGGATCAGGGTCTGCGCGGGAACCTGCAACTGCCAGTCGTCGACCTCGCCATCGGCCACGCGGAAGTACGGGTGCCAGCCGAAGAAGCACGGCGCCGCACTGTCGCTGACGTTGCGCATGACGGCCTCCAGGCCGAGTCCGGCGTAGTCGAGGGTGAACGTCACCGCTAGGTCGATCGCGTGCGGATAGCCCGGCTGCGGGCGGATCGCGCTGGTGCGCAAGGTGACCCGGGCGGCATCGTCGTCCGCACCCAGGTCGGCGACCTCGAACACCGCGTCGCGCACGAAGCCGTGGCGGCTGGCCCGATCGGCGCCAGTGACGCCCGGATCGAGATCCTGCGGCTGGCCGTCGAAGTCATAGCGCGCATCGGCGATGCGGCCGGCGAACGGCACCATGATCGCGAAGCGCGAACCCGGCCGGTGCACGATCTCACTGGCGTCTTCATAGCCTGCGGCGAGGTCGCGGGTTGTGCCGTCGACATCGGCCTCGAAGCTGAGCAGGGCCGCGCCACGTCGCGCGATGCGGATGCAGCGGCCGCCGTCGACGTCCGTCAGCACCACGATGTCCTGATCGCCAAGGCGGCTGAGCCGGGCGGTGTAGCGCGTCGCACCCATGGGATTTTCCTGTGGTTTAACAGGTGCATGGTATCCTTTTCGATCCCCACGCCCCATCTCTATCCCATGCATGCACTCCCCGAGCAAGCCGCCCCGGCCTTGATCCGTCTTTGCGACTACCGTGCGCCGGCCTGGCGCGTGGAGACGGTCGAACTGGATTTCGACCTCGGCATCGACGCCAGCGAACTGTGTTCGCGCCTGCGCCTGCGCCGCGACCCCGCCCAGGACGGGCCGCTGCGCCTGGATGGCGAGGACCTGCAGCTGCTGTCGATCAGCCTGGATGGCGTGCCGTTGCCCGCCACCGCCTACCGCTACGCCGGCAACGTGCTGGAAGTCGACGGCGCCCGCGACGGCAGCGTGCTGGAGACCCGCGTGCGGCTGCGGCCGGCGGCGAACACCGCACTGGAAGGCCTGTACCTGTCCGGCTCGCGCGAGGCCGGCTTCCTGCTGACCCAGTGCGAGGCCGAGGGCTTCCGCCACATCACCTTCTTCCCCGACCGGCCCGACGTGCTGTCCAGCTACACGGTCACCCTGCGCGCCAATCGCGCGCGCTTCCCGGTGCTGCTGGCCGGCGGCAATCCGGATGGCGCCGGCGAACTCGAGGGCGGCCGGCACTGGGCGCGCTTCGTCGACCCGCATCCCAAGCCGAGCTACCTGTTCGCCCTGGTCGCGGGCCGGCTGGAGGTGATCGAGCGCGACTACGTCACCGCCGACGGCCGCGCGGTGCAGCTGAAGATCTGGGCCGAGCCCGACGCGATCGACCGCTGCCACTACGCGATGGACGCGCTGGAGCGCTCGATGCGCTGGGACGAGCAGGCCTACGGCCGCAACTACGACCTGGACGTGTTCCACGTGGTCGCCACCCACGACTTCAACATGGGCGCGATGGAGAACAAGGGCCTCAACATCTTCAACGCGAAGTGCCTGCTGGCCGATCCGGATTCGACCACCGACGACGAATACCGCCACGTCGAGGCGGTGGTCGCCCACGAGTATTTCCACAACTGGAGCGGCAACCGGGTCACCTGCCGCGACTGGTTCCAGCTGAGCCTGAAGGAAGGGCTCACCGTGTTCCGCGAGCAGAGCTTCTCGGCCGACATGAACTCGGCGCCGCTGAAGCGGATCGAGGACGTGTCGCTGCTGCGTCGCGCCCAGTTCCCCGAAGACGCCGGCCCGCTGGCGCATCCGGTGCGCCCGGCGCAGTACAGCGAGATCAACAATTTCTATACCGCCACCGTCTACGAGAAGGGCTCGGAGCTGGTGCGCATGCTGGCCGGCGCACTGGGCCAGGACGGCTTCCGCCGCGGCATGGACCGGTATTTCGAGCGCAACGACGGCCGCGCCGCCACGATCGAGGATTTCCTCGCCGCGCTGGGCGAAGCCAACGACACCGACCTCTCCCCGTACCTGGCCTGGTACGGCCAGGCCGGCACGCCGCGACTGAAGGCTCACGGCCAGTACGACGCAGCCGCGCATACCTACACGCTGAGCCTGGGCCAGCGCGCGCCCGGCGGCAACGGCGCGGAGGCACGGCCGCCGCTGCCGATCCCGGTGAAGCTGGCGCTGTTCACCCGTCACGGTGACATGCTGCCCCTGCATCTGGACGGCCAGACGTCCGGACCATCGAACGAGATGGTGGTGGTGCTGGACCAGGCCGAACGGGACTTCGTGTTCACCAACGTGATCACCGCGCCGGTGCCGTCGCTGCTGCGGGGCTTTTCCGCGCCGGTGGTGCTGGAGTGCGACTACGCGCCGGATGAGCTGGCCCTGCTGCTGGCCCACGACATCGACGGCTTCAACCGCTGGGAAGCCGGCCAGCAGCTGGCGGCGCGCGCCTACGAGAACCTGCGCGACGGCAACGCGTCCGACGCCTTGCTGGCCTGGTGCGATGCGCTGGCCTCGCTGTTCGGCAACGCCACGATCGACGACGCCTTGCTGGCCGACCTGCTGACCCCGCCGGGCGAAGTGGAACTGGCCGAGCGCGAGTCGGCGATCGATCCGCAGCGCATTCACCAGTTGCGCCAGGAACTGCAGCAGCGGCTGGCCGCGCGCCTGGGCGCCGACGCCCTGCGCCAGCGCCACGCCGCGCTGGCCGCGCACACCAGCATCGCGCTGGATGCCGTCAGCCAGGCGCGTCGCCGGCTCAAGCGCCGCGTGCTGGAGTTGCTGGCCTTGCTGGACCGTGACGGCGCGGCCGAACTGGCGGCCGCGCAGTTCCGCGACGCGCCGGGGATGACCGATCGCCTCGCCGCGCTGTCCGTGCTGGTGCGCAGTGGCGCGCCGCAGGCGTCCACGGCCCTGCTCGAATACCGCGCACGTCATGCCGGCGATGCGCTGGCGCTGGACAAGTGGTTTGCGGTGCAGGCGCAGTTGCCGGGCGAGCCCGCGCTGGAGCGCGTGCAACTGCTGGAGCGCGACGACGCGTTCACGCTGAAGAATCCGAACCGGGTGCAGTCGCTACTGGGTGCGTTCGTGCGCAATAACCCCAGCGGCTTCCATCGCATCGATGGTGCCGGCTATCGCCTGCTGGCCGAGCGCCTGGTGTCGCTGGATGCGCTGAACCCGCAAGTCGCGGCGCGACTGGCCACGGCGTTCAACGGCTGGCAGCGGCTGGAGCCGCGGCGGCGCGAGGCGGCGCGGACGGTGATCGTGGAGCTGGCGGCGCATCGCGGGCTGTCCCGCAATCTCGCCGAAATCATCGGCAGCGTGTTGAATCACTGACCGTCGACGGGGTGCCGCGCAGTGGGGCTGCCCCGGTATCTCGCCCTGCGGTGCGTGGTGGTGTCACCACGCACGTGGGCGGGTTCTTCATTCAGACGGCCAGATGATCAAGCGCGTCCAGCAGGCTCTGCATGCGCGATTCCAGGTCGGGCTGCAGTGCGTCACGCTCGCTGTCATTGCGGTCGTACAGCTCGTCGATGTCCATTTCGACCTGGCCCAGTTCGACCAGCAGGTCATGATGCGGATAGACGGGTTGGAAATCGAAGCTCATGTCCATGACATATCCCCTTCGTGGTTTGGTAGCGAAGGGAATGCAACCGCCATGCCATGTGTGATGTCCGTCACAGTTTTTCCGGGCATGGATCACACGACTGACGCAGCACGTCATCAGCTGCCGTGATCGGACACAAAATTCCTTTTCAGTCACCCTTTGTTCACGCATTTTCGGTGACTATCGACCCGCACCACGAGACGGCAGACGCTGCTTTCGTTTCAGCGAGTTTCCGGTTTCTGGCGTTCGGCAATACGGTCATCCTGGATTCCCCCTGTTCCTGAGACCGCCGAGCGCCAGATCTAAAAGCACGAGGCCCCGCGGCTACCACCGCGGGGCCTCGTCATTTGGGCGATCCGGCGGTGCGCGCGGCCGTTCGGACTGCACAAAAGACGACGGCACCCCGAGGGGTGCCGTCTTGCTTCCTTTCCCGGTACGCGATCGAACCCCTGTCAGTTCGATCTCGGCGCGCGTAGTCGCGCAGCGTCTGCCCTGGAAAGTGCTGCGGCAATCAAAGCAGGAAGCGTGCCATTCGTCGGTTTCGGCTCACAAACCCTTGATGGCGTTACCATGTCGCCCCGTTTCGTCACTTTTTGCACGCTCAGGTCAGTTTGATGCACCACCCGACCCGTTACGACGTCATCGTGATCGGTGGCGGCCACGCCGGCACCGAAGCCGCGCTGGCCGCCGCCCGCACCGGCGCGCGCACCCTGCTGCTCAGCCACAACATCGAGACGATCGGCCAGATGAGCTGCAACCCGGCCATCGGTGGCATCGGCAAGGGCCACCTGGTCAAGGAGATCGACGCGCTGGGCGGTGCGATGGCGCATGCGGCGGATCGTGCAGGCATCCAGTGGCGCACCTTGAACGCCTCGAAAGGTCCGGCCGTGCGCGCCACGCGCTGCCAGGCCGACCGCGCCCTGTACAAGGCGGCGATCCGCTACATCGTGGAAACCCAGCCCAACCTCGAGCTGTTCCAGCAGGCGGTGGACGACCTGATCATCGAAGGGGGACGCGTCTGCGGGGTGGTCACCCAGATGGGCCTCACCTTCAACGCCCGTAGTGTGGTGCTCACTGCGGGCACCTTCCTCGCCGGCAAGATCCACATCGGCCAGGCGCAGTACGCCGGGGGTCGCGCGGGCGATCCGCCGGCCAGCACGCTGGCGCAAAAGCTGCGCGAACTGCCGGTGGCCGCCGACCGCCTGAAGACCGGCACGCCGCCGCGGATCGACCTGCGCAGCATCGACTTCAGCGGCCTCGACGAGCAGCCCGGCGACACGCCGGCGCCGGTATTCTCCTACCTGGGCTCGCGCGACGAACACCCGCGCCAGGTCAGCTGCTGGATCACGCATACCTCCGAGCGCACGCACGAGATCATCCGCGGCGCGCTGGACCGCTCGCCGCTGTACACCGGCCAGATCGAGGGCGTGGGCCCGCGCTATTGCCCGTCGATCGAGGACAAGGTGGTGCGCTTCGCCGAGAAGTCCTCGCACCAGATCTTCATCGAGCCGGAAGGGCTGGACACGTTCGAGATCTACCCGAACGGCATCTCCACCTCGCTGCCGTACGACGTGCAGCTGGCCCTGGTGCAGTCGATCAAGGGCTTCGAGCACGCCCACATCACCCGTCCCGGCTACGCGATCGAGTACGACTACTTCGACCCGCGCGGCCTGAACCCATGGCTGGAGACCAAGGCGATCCCCGGCCTGTACTTCGCCGGCCAGATCAACGGCACCACCGGCTATGAAGAGGCCGCCGCGCAAGGCGTGATCGCCGGCCTCAACGCGGCGCTGTCGGTGCAGGGCAAGGCGCCGTGGTATCCGCGCCGCGACGAGGCGTACATCGGCGTGCTGATCGACGACCTCACCAGCAACGGCACGATCGAGCCCTACCGCATGTTCACCTCGCGCGCCGAATACCGGCTGCACCTGCGCGAGGACAACGCCGACCTGCGCCTCACCGAACGGGGTTTCGAGCTGGGCGTGGTGGCGCAGGCGCGCTTCGATGCCTTGCGCGCCAAGCGCGACGCGGTGGAGCGCGAACTGCAGCGACTCGGCTCGCTGTGGATCTCGCCGACGAATGCGCTGGGCGCGGCCGTGCAGCGGCAGCTCGGCATCACGGTCACCCGCGAGACCAGCGCGACCGACCTGCTGCGCCGTCCCGAACTCGACTACGCCAGGCTTGCCGAGGTCGCCGAACTGGGCCCGACGCTGACCGCCGAGGACGTCGTGGCGCAGGTCGAGGTGCAGGTGAAGTACGCCGGCTACCTCGAGCGCCAGCGCGAGGAGATCGAGCGCCAGCGACGCCAGGAGCACCTGCCGATCCCGGCCGGCTTCGACTACGACAAGGTGCGCGGACTGTCCGCCGAAGTGCTGCTGAAGCTCAAGCGTTCGCTGCCGGCCACCGTCGGCCAGGCCGCCCGCGTCAGCGGCGTGACGCCCGCCGCGGTTTCGCTGCTGCTGGTGCACCTGAAGCGCCGCAACGCGGCCTGAGCTTGCGGCAATCGCGGCCGCTCATGGCATCATGCCCACTTTGACCAGCATGGGGAGTGCGCAATGGAGATCTGGATCGGCCGCGACGGTGAACGACATGGCCCCTACAAGGAAGAAGACGTGCGCCAGTGGCTGCGCAGTGGCCAGGTCAGCCCGGCCGACCTGGCCTGGTACGAAGGCCTCGCCGACTGGCAGCCGCTGTCGGTGCTGTTTCCCGACGCGGTAAGCGCGGCACCCCCTGCAGCCGCCGCGGGCAGCAACCCGTACGCCGCACCTGCCGCACCGCTGCTGCCGCAGACCACGGCCGCCGCGCTGGAAGACTATGCCGGCTTCTGGAAACGCTTCGCCGCCTACATCCTCGACGCGATCATCCTGTACATCCCGCAGGTACTGATCGAGAAGGCGTTCGGTGGCACCGCGGCGAAGGCCGCGCTGCAGCAGGCGATCCTGGATGGCGCCGGCAACCCGGACGCGATGATGGCCGCCAACGCGCATTACTACGGCCAGATGTGGCCGGCGATGCTGCTGATCATGGTGGTGGGCATCCTCTATTTCGTGGTTTGCGAAAGCTCGGCCTGGCAGGGCACGGTGGGCAAGCTGGCGCTGGGCATCCGGGTCACCGACCTGGACGGCAACCGGATCAGTTTCCTGAAGGCGCTGGGTCGCTATTTCGCCAAGTTCCTCAGCGTGATCATTCTCGGCGTCGGCTTCCTGATGGCCGGCTGGACCCAGCGCAAGCAGGGCCTGCACGACATGATCTGCGGCACCCTGGTGCTGAATGGCCGCGCCAGCGAGTTCAACGGCGCGCCCGCCGGCAGGAAGAACAACTCGTTCAACGCGTGATCCTGGCCTGAATCGGGACAGCAGCGGCGCCGCGGTCGATCCGCGGCGCCGTTTGTTTGGCGGGGCAGCGCCCTCGGGATCACTTGTTATCATCAAGGGTCAGTCCCGTTCATCCGGCGCCACGCGCCGTTGCAAGGAATCGAAAGTCGCTCATGCAAAGCATCGAACAACGCATCGCCACCGATATCGCCGCCAGCACCGCCCAGGTCCGCGCCGCGGTCGAACTGCTCGACGGCGGCGCCACTGTGCCGTTCATCGCGCGCTATCGCAAAGAGGTCACCGGCGGCCTCGACGACACCCAACTGCGCCTGCTGGAGGAACGCCTGCGCTACCTGCGCGAGCTGGAAGAACGTCGCGCGGCGATCCTCGCCAGCGTCGAGGAACAGGGCAAGCTCGACGACACCTTGAAGGCCGACCTGCTCGCCGCCGACACCAAGGCGCGGCTGGAAGACCTGTACCTGCCGTTCAAGCCCAAGCGCCGCACCAAGGCGCAGATCGCCCGCGAGGCGGGGCTGGAACCGCTGGCGCTGGGCCTGCGCGACGATCCCACGCTGACCCCGGAAGCGTTCGCCGAGTCCTTCGTCGACGCGGAGAAAGGCATCGCCGACGTGCGCGCGGCGCTGGATGGCGCCCGCGCGATCCTGATGGAATCGATCGCCGAAGACGCCCACCTGGTCGGCGAGCTGCGCGACTGGCTGTGGACGCAGGGGCAGATCCGCGCGACCGTGGTCGAGGGCAAGCAGAACGAGGGCGCGAAGTTCCGCGACTATTTCGACCATGTCGAACCGATCGGCAAGATTCCCTCGCACCGCCTGCTGGCACTGATGCGCGCCCGCAACGAAGGCGTAATCGAGATCGAGCTGGCACCCGCCGCCGACAGCGAGCAGGGCCACGCCGAAGCCGAGGGCCGGGTGGCAGCGCACGCAAACATCCACAACCGCGGCCGCGCCGCCGATGCCTGGCTGCGCGAAACCGTGCGCCTGACCTGGCGCGTGAAGCTGCACCTGCACCTCACCCTCGACCTGTTCGGCCGCGTGCGCGAAGGCGCCGAGGACGAGGCGATCCGGGTGTTCGGCGACAACCTGAAGGACCTGATGCTGGCTGCCCCGGCGGGCGCGAAGACGGTGATGGGGCTGGACCCCGGCATCCGCACCGGCTGCAAGGTCGCCGTGGTCGACGCCACCGGCAAGGTCCTCGCCACCGACACCATCTACCCGCTGGAGCCGAAGCGGCAGTGGAACGAATCGCTGGCCTCGCTGGCCCGGCTGTGCAAGCAGCATCACGTCGACCTGATCTCGATCGGCAACGGCACCGGCTCGCGCGAGACCGACAAGCTGGCCGGCGAACTGATCAAGGGCCTGGCCAAGGCCGACGCCTCGCACACGATCGCCAAGATCGTGGTGAGCGAGGCGGGCGCCTCGGTGTATTCGGCGTCCGAAACCGCCGCCAGGGAATTCCCCGACCTCGACGTCACCCTGCGCGGCGCGGTGTCGATCGCCCGCCGCCTGCAGGACCCGCTGGCCGAGCTGGTGAAGATCGAGCCGAAGGCGATCGGCGTGGGCCAGTACCAGCACGACGTGAACCAGATCAAGCTGGCCCGCGCGCTGGATGCCCGCGTCGAGGATTGCGTCAATGCCGTCGGCGTGGACGTCAACACCGCCTCGGCCGCCCTGCTGTCCCGCGTCGCCGGCCTCAGCGCCAGCGTTGCCGAGAACGTGGTCAAGCACCGCGACGCCAACGGTCCGTTCGCCAACCGCAAGGCGCTGCTGAAAGTGCCGCGGCTGGGCGACAAGGCGTTCGAGCAATGCGCGGGTTTCCTGCGCGTGCCGAACGGCGACAATCCGCTGGACGCCAGCTCGGTGCATCCGGAAGCCTATCCGGTGGTCGAGCGGATCATCGCCCAGTGCGGCCGCGAGGTGCGCAACATCATCGGCGACACCGGCTTCCTGCGCGGGCTGAAGGTCGAACAGTTCACCGACGAGAAATTCGGCGTGCCGACCGTGCGCGACATCCTCAAGGAACTGGAGAAGCCCGGTCGCGATCCGCGCCCGGAATTCGTGGCGCCGAGCTTCGCCGAAGGCGTCGAGGACGTGAAGGATCTCCGGCCGGGCATGATCCTCGAAGGCCGCGTCACCAACGTGGCGGCGTTCGGTGCCTTCGTCGACATCGGCGTGCACCAGGACGGCCTGGTCCATGTCTCGGCGCTGTCGCATACCTTCGTGAAAGATCCGCGCGACGCGGTGAAGGCCGGCGACATCGTCAAGGTCAAGGTGATGGAGGTCGACCTGCCGCGCCAGCGCATCGGCCTCAGCATGCGGCTGGACGACGAACCCGGACAGACGCGCGAACGCGGCGCCGGCGCCGCGGAAGGCCGCGGACCACGCGATGGCCGTCCGCCCAGCCGTGGCGGCCTGCCCAAACCCACGCCACCACCCGCCAGCGGCGCCTTCGCGGATGCTTTTGCGAAGGCTCGCAAGAACTGACGTCGATGGTGCAGCCGCAGGCTTTCCGTTACTTTAGTGAAATCTACGCGGCCCTTCCGGGGCCGCTACTCCAGGAGTCCATGCATGCTTCGCACACGTCATCTGGCCGGCGCGATCGCCGCCGCCATGCTGCTGGCCAACGCCGCGCAGGCCACCGATCGCTCCACGTTCAACCATGTCGTGGTGTTCGGCGACAGCCTCAGTGATGCGGGCAACCTGCCCAACACCGCCGGCGCGTACGACAAGTTCACCACCAATCCCGGCCAGGTCACCGTGCAGAACGTGGCCGACCAGCTGGGCCTCGACCTGCAGCCATCCCGACTGGGCGGCAGCGACTACGCCTATGGCGGCGCGGGCATCACCACCAACAGCGATCCGGCGCCGCAGATCCAGACCATCACCCAGCAGGTCAACGGTTACCTGGCCAACGGTGCCAAGGCCGATCCGCACAGCCTCTACATGATCTGGGGCGGCGCGAACGACATCTTCTATCACTCCACCCAGTACGGCGTGGGCGTGGTCATCCCCGGTTACGGCGAAACCCTGCAGCAGGCCACAACGAACATCAACGCCGCGGCCACCCAGGAGGTGGCGCTGATCAACCAGCTCAAGCAGGCCGGCGCGCAGCACCTGGTGGTGTTCAACCTGCCCAATATCGGCGCCACCCCGTCGGCCCGGGCGAACGAGGCTCTGGTGCCGGGCATCAGCGGCATGCTCACCGACGTGTCGCAGTCCTACAACCAGATCCTCAATGCCGGCCTGGGCGATCACACGCTGGCGGTGAATGCCTACGCGCTGTTCGACCAGGTGCTGGCCGACCCGGGCAAGTACGGTTTCGCGAACGTCACCACGCCGGCCTGCACCACGTCCAGCTCCCACGACTGCGACGGCACGACCCTGGTCGCCGCCGGCGCGGACCAGAACTATCTGTTCGCCGACGGCGTCCACCCCACGACCGCCGCGCACCGGATGCTCGGCCAGGTGGTGTCGTCCGAACTGGCCGCGCCGCAGCAGGTCTCCCTGCTCGGTGAAGCACCGTTGTCCGCGATCACCGCCTATGGCCGTGCCCTGCACAACCAGATCCTGCAGGACAGCCTGGGTGAAGGCACCCGCGCCTTCGTCAACATCGACTACGCCCAGCAGCGTTTCGACGCCAGCCCCAGCTCGCCGTCGGTGAACAGCGACAACGCGCACTTCACGCTGGGCTACGACATGCGCGTCAACGAGAACCTGTCCGCCGGCGTGGCGCTGGGCATCGCCCGCGACACCGCGCACATGAACGGCGGCGGTGGCTACCACCTGGTCGACTACTCGGGCCTGGGCTACGTGACGTGGCAGGCCGGCGGCGGCTACGTGGGCGGCATCGTCCACTACGGCGAGTCCGACTTCAAGCACATCGAACGCAACTTCCAGGTCGGCGCGGCGCGCATCAGCGAAGTCGGCAACACCGACGGCTCGCACGTCGGCGCCAACATCAACGGCGGCTGGTGGTTCAGTTTCGACGACATCCGCACCGGCCCGTTCGCCAGCTTCGAATGGCAGGACGCGAAGGTCGACGGCTATGCCGAAATCGGCAGCGACGCCACCGCCATGTGGTTCGGCAAGCAGCGCCGGCGCGCCTTGCTGGGCAGCATCGGCTGGCGGCTGCAGGGTCAGTGGCAGGTGGCCAACCTGGTCATGTCGCCTTACGCCGAACTGGCCTGGACGCGCGACAGCAAGGCCGACTCCGTGCGCACGGTCAGCACCGGCCTGAACACCATGAACGGCTCGTTCTCGATGGTCGGCTTCGTCCCGGACAAGGCCTGGGGCACGGTCGACCTGGGGCTGTCCGCCCAGCTCACCCCGAAGGTGACCAGCTGGATCGGCTACAACGCCCGCTTCAGCGATACCAGCCAGCGCTACAACGCCTTCAACATGGGTTTCCGGATCAAGTTCTGAGAGGTTGTGATTTTTTCAACCTCGAAGCCCGGCCATGGATGGTCGGACGTGGATGGCCGGACGTGGATCGGTCACGCAAGTGACTGATTCACGTGAGTACGTCCGGGCATGTACCGGGCGTTCGATAGAAGAACACCACAAGAAGTGGTTTTCTTCACAGGCTCTGAGTTTTCGGAAGGCACAAAAAAAGCCGCCGGTCTCCCGGCGGCTTTTTCTTTTGGACGTCTGGACGGCTTACTTGTTCTTGCCGCCGGTGGCGATGCCGAGGATCGACACCGCGTCCTTCTTCATGGTGGCGGCAGCGGCGGCATCCAGCGGCTGCACGTCGGCGCCGACCTGATGCTGCTGGAGCACCAGGGTGCCGTCCTCGCTCCAGCCGGCGCGGTCGATCGCGCTGGGCTTGCCGTCGCGGTTCGCCTTGGTTTCCTGCACGATCACCCACGGCTTGCCGTTCTTGTAGGCGTAATCGGTGCTGGTGTAGCCCTTGTCGCCGTAGTCGACTTCCTCGCGGATGTACTTCACTTCGCCGGCCTGGCGGAACAGCTGCCAGCCGCGCGAGTCATTGGCCTCCAGCTTGGTGCCATGGCTGATCTTCATGCCGCCGATCTGCGCCTTGACCTCGCCGAATTCGGCCAGCAGCTTCTCGGACGGGGTCTGCTCCGACTGCAACTGGATCGCCACCGCGTCGTTGTTGCTGCCCTTGGCCAGCACCGGCGCCTGGATCGGCATGGTGTACTGGCGATCGCCGTCGGTGATGGTGGCCTGGATCACGTACAGGTCGTTCGGCTTCACGTCAGCCGGGTTGAAGCTGAGCGTGAACGACTGCGGGAACGTACCGGCCGGCGAGGTCTTGCTGGCCAGCGGCGCCGAACCCACGGCGGTGGAGGACACGTCGACCAGGTTCAGCACCAGGCTGGCCTTGTCCGACGGCGTCGACGAGCCGGCACGCAGCGAAATCGTTCCGCTCACCTGGCTCGGCGTCTTCGCCACGGCGCCAGCGGTGTTCGCCGAAGCGGGACCGGAGGAGTCCGCCTGCGGGGACGAATTGGAAGCGTTGTTGCAGCCGGCCAGGGCCAGTGCAGCAACCGACATCAGCGACAAAACCGTCTTGCGCATCGGGGAAACCTCTTCAAGCGTGAAATCAGGCACGTGTCCGTTCAGGCGCTCGGCGCCACGACTTTTACGCGGGGGAAGTTCCAAGCATAGCCCAAAAAGCGCGGCCCGGAAAAGTCAAGCCATCCAACGGCCTACCATTCGCCTGCGTACTGGTTGCAGGATCAGCCCCGATGCAGCGCCCGGTGGGCGATGTCGCGGCGGCAGAACGCGCCGTCATAGCGAATCCGGCTGACCGCGGCGTAGGCGCTTTCGCGCGCCGCGCCGATGTCCGCGCCCAGCGCACACACGGTCAGCACGCGGCCGCCGGCGCTGACCACGCGCCCGGCATCATCGAGCCGGGTGCCGGCATGAAACACTTTCACGTCGCCGCCTTCCGGCGAATCCAGTCCGCTGATCGCATCACCCAGGCGCACCCGCCCCGGGTAACCACCGGCGGCCATCACCACGCCGATTGCCGGGCGCGCATCCCAGCGCGCCGTCGTGTGGGACAGGCGGCCATCCAGCGCTGCATCGATCAGGTCCACCAGGTCGGACTTCAGGCGCAGCATGATCGGCTGGGTTTCCGGATCGCCGAAACGCACGTTGAACTCGATCACCTTCGGCGCGCCGGACTTGTCGATCATCAGGCCGGCGTAAAGGAAGCCGATGAACGGCGCACCCTCGGCCGCCATGCCGCGCAGGGTCGGTTCGATCACTTCCTTCAGGATGCGCTGCTCGACTTCCGGCGTGACCACCGGCGCGGGCGAGTACGCACCCATGCCGCCGGTGTTGGGGCCGAGGTCGCCTTCGTCGCGGCGCTTGTGGTCCTGGCTGGAGGCCATCGGCAGCGCGTGGCTGCCGTCGCTCATCACGATGTAGCTGGCTTCCTCGCCGTCCAGGAATTCCTCGATCACCACGCGCGCGGAGGCATCACCGAAGCTGTGCGCGCCAAGCATGTCGTGCAGCGCCAGCTCGGCATCGGCAAGGGTCAGCGCCACCACCACGCCCTTGCCCGCGGCCAGGCCGTCGGCCTTGATCACGATCGGCGCGCCCTGCTTGCGCACGTAGGCAAGCGCGGGATTCAGGCCGGTGAAAACCGCATAGTGCGCGGTGGGAATGTTGTGCCGCTGCAGGAAATCCTTGGCAAACGCCTTGGAGCCTTCCAGCTGGGCGGCGATCGCCCGCGGGCCGAAGATGCGCAGGCCCGCCGCGCGGAACCTGTCGACCACGCCGGCGACCAGCGGCACCTCGGGACCGACCACGGTCAAGCCGATCTTTTCGCGCTTCGCCAGCGCAAGCAGGCCATCGATGTCGTTCATCGCCACATCGGCGTTGCGCACGCCGGGCTCGCGCGCCGTGCCGGCATTGCCGGGGGCCACGATCACCTCGTCGACCTGCACCGACTGCCCCAGCTTCCACGCCAGCGCGTGTTCGCGCCCGCCACTGCCGATCACCAGAACCTTCATGCCTGCACTCCCGTGCGCCACACGACGCAGCTGCGCATTGTAACGGCTGCGGCGGGATCGCCGTGAGGCAGCTGCGCTCAGTCGCGGGCTTGCAGAAGATCCAGCAGGGCGGCTCGCGGAAGTTTGCCGGTCTCGTTGCGCGGCAACGCCTCGACCAGCTTCAGCGGACGCGGCAGGAACAGCGGGTCGATGGCCCGGCGCAGGGCATCGAGGATGACCTGTTCGTCCAGGCCGGGCGCGACCACCAGGGCAGCGATCCGGTGCACGCCGAGCGCGTCGCCGTCGCCATGCTGGAACACCACGCCGTCGCGCACGCCGGGGATCGCCAGCAGGCGGCGGGTGAGATCGGCCAGCGAGGCGCGCTTGCCAGCGATTTCCAGCATGTCCGCATGCCGACCGCAGAGGCGGAAGCGACGACCGCCGCCGGACAGGCTGACGATGTCGGCCAGGGTGACCGGCGCGTCGAGCTGGGGCGCCTCGATCGCGGTGCCATCGGGCTGCGGATGCAGGATCACGTCGTCATACAGCGACCAGTCCTCGTCCACGGTGGGGCGGCGACTGGCGAACACGCAGGTCTCGGTGGAGCCGAACACCTCCAGCAGCGGCGCGTCGAAGCGCTGCTCGGCGGCCCGCGCCAGCTCGATCGGCAAGGGCGCGGTGGCCGACACCATCGCCGCGATCGGCGGCAGGGCAATGCCCGATTCGATCAGCGCACGCAGATGCACCGGCGTGGTCACCAGCACCCGTGGTTCCGGCACCGTAGCCAGCGCCGCCGCGACGTCGCCGGGAAAGAACGGGCGGCCGGTGTGCACGCCCACGTCGCCCAGCAGGGGCAGCAATACGGACATCTCCATCCCGTACATGTGCTGCGGCGGCACCGTGGCGACCACCTCGAAGCGGTCGCCGACGGTGGCATGCAACCGCGCCAGGTTGCCCGCGTTGCTGGCGTGGAAACTGCCCCAGGTCTTCCGGTTCGCCCCGGGCACGCCAGTGGAGCCGGAGGTGTAGCCGATCGCCACCACCTGGTCGGCGGGAATCGTGGGCCAGCCGGCCTCGACCTGCGCGGGCGGCAGCGCGTCGAACGACGGCAGTTGCCGATAGTTCGGCGGCGGCGGATCGAGCCGTTGCTCGCCCAGGGCATGGCAACCCGGATGAGCCCGCATCACCTCGTCCACCGCCTGCGGTGCGCGCGAGGAAGGCAGCAGGTTGGTCTGGCCGCGCAACACCACCGCGCAGAACGCCACCAGGAAGGCGTAACGGTCCTCGCACAGGTTCACCGCGGCCGTCGCGTCGGGCAGGAACGCCGCTACGGCCCGGACGTCGGCCAGGAAATGCGCGGCGCTGATCGCCTGGCCATGCCGCCAGGCCACCACCCGGGCCGGATCGGCGGCCACCAGCAGGGGCAGCAACGGCGAGAGCTCGCGCTGGCGCGGGTCGTGGACGATAACCAAACTGCTGTCTCCCTGATCTTCGATACGTTGCGTCCGCGAGCATCGCGCGGCCATGTGAACAGCGACGTGAACGCGGTCGCGCAGATCCGCGACGGCTCGACCCCGACCTGCCGGCATGCGCTCCCCCGCACGCTCAGCCGCGAATGATAGCGCCCGACAGCACGTCGCGAATCACCGTGGGGCTGACCTGGCCGCCCAGCGGGGCTTCCAGCACGCCGTCCAGCGCATCGCCAAAACAGTCAGCCACCTGCTCGACCGCGCGTGCCGGCGGCTGGCCGTGGGGGTTGGCGCTGGTCGACACCAATGCGCCACCGTAGGCACGGCACAGCGCCGCTGCCGGTTCGTGGGCGGTCACCCGCAGCGCGATGCCGGCGTGGTTGCCGGCCACCCAGTCGGGCACCTCGGCCGAACGGGGAAAGATCCAGGTATAGGGCCCCGGCCAGCTGGCCAGCACTTGCTGCAGCATCGCCTGCGGCACGGACGCCCGGTCGATGTAGCGCTCCACCTGGCCGAAGTCCGCCGCAATCAGCAGCACGCCCTGGGTCGGCGGGCGCTGCTTCAGCGCAAACAATCGCTCGAACGCGACCCGGTCATGCGGATCGCAGCCGAGGCCGAAGACCGCCTCGGTCGGATACGCCAGCACGCCGCCGCCGTGCAGCAGCGCGGCGGCGGCATCCAGGTCGGCGAGGGTGAAACGCTGCAGCACTCAGGCCTCAGCGCTGTCGCTGGCAGTCTTCTTCGCGACCGTCTTTTTCGTGGCGGCTTTCTTCGCCGTGCTCTTCGTCGCGGTCTTCTTGGTCGCGGCTTTCCTGGTCGCGGTCTTCTTCACCGCCGCCTTCTTCACCGTCGCTTTCTTGGCCTCCGTTTTCTTGGCCGGAGCCGCCTTTTTCGCGGCCGCCTTCTTGCTCGCGGTCTTCTTGCCGAAGCGGCCCTTGCGCACCGGCGCCGCGGCCAGCAGTTCGAGGCACTGGGCTTCGGTCAGTTCCTTTGGTTCCTGCTCCTTGGGAATGCGCGCGTTCTTCTCGCCGTCGGTGATGTAGGCGCCGTAGCGACCGTTCAGCACCTGCACGCCATTGCCGAAATCGAGGATCAGCCGGTTCGCCAGCATCTCCAGTTTTTCCTGCACGATCTGCAGCGCGCGGGGCAGCTCGATGGTGTACGGATCGTCTTCGGGCTTCAGCGAGGCATAGGTGCTGCCCTGCTTCACGAACGGCCCGAAGCGGCCGATCGCCACGCTGACCTCGTCGCCGTTTTCCGCCTGGCCCAGTTTGCGCGGCAGCTTGAACAGCTCCAGCGCCTCGGCCAGTTCGATGGTGTGCATGCTCTGGCCGGGACGCAGCGAGGCGAACTGCAATTTCTCCTCGCTGTCCTTGTCGCCGATGGCGGCATACGGCCCGAACCGGCCCAGTCGCACGAACACCGGCTTGCCGGTCTTCGGATCGGTACCCAGTTCGCGCGCGCCGGTGGCCTCGCTGCGGTCGACCGACTCGGCCTTCTCGTCCACCTGCTGCTTGAACGGCTTCCAGAAGCGCTCCATCAGCGGCACCCAGGCTTCCTCGCCCCGACTGACCGCATCGAGCTCGTCCTCGAGCTTGGCGGTGAAGTCGTAGTCGACGTACTGGGTGAAATGCTGGGTGAGGAACTTGCTGACCGCGCGACCCACGTCGCTGGGCTTGAAGCGGCGGCTGTCCAGGTACACGTATTCGCGGTTCTGCAGCACCTGGATGATGCTGGCGTAGGTCGACGGACGGCCGATGCCGTGTTCTTCCAGCGCCTTGACCAGGCTCGCTTCGGAGTAACGCGGCGGCGGTTCGGTGAAGTGCTGGTCGGCGACGATCTCGTGCAGCGGCACGGCCTCGCCTTTCTCCAGCCGGGGCAGGCGACGGCCTTCGTCATCGTCATCGGCGTTCTTCTGGTCGCGGCCTTCCTCGTAGACAGCAAGGAAGCCGGGATCGACCACCGTGGTGCCGGTCGAACGGAACGAGGCATCGCCGCCGGCCACGTCCGGCAGGGCGAACTCCACCGACACGGTGTTCAGCGTGGCGTGGATCATCTGGCAGGCCACGGTGCGCTTCCAGATCAGCTCGTACAGCTTGCGCTGATCGTCGTTGAGGAACGCAGCCACCGACTTCGGCGTGTGCATCGCCGAGGTCGGACGGATCGCTTCATGGGCTTCCTGCGCGTTCTTCGACTTGGTCTTGTAGACCTGCGGGGCATCCGGCAGCGCGTGGCTACCGAAGTCGCGGGCGATCAGCTGGCGCAGTTCGGCCATCGCGTCGTCGCCGAGCATGGTCGAGTCGGTACGCATGTAGGTGATCAGGCCGACGTTGCCCTCGCTGCCCAGCGCCACGCCCTCATACAGGCCCTGCGCCACCTTCATCGTGCGGCTGGTGGTGAAGCCGAGCTTGCGTGCGGCCTCCTGCTGCAGGGTGGAGGTGGTGAATGGAGCGGCCGGGCGACGCTTGCGCTCCTTCGAGCTGACCTCGCTGACGACGAGGCGACCACGGGCGGCCGCCTTCAGCGCCTCGCGGGCCGCATGCGCAGCAGTTTCGCTGGTCAGGTCGAACTGCTCGAACTTCTTGCCGTTGAGGCGCGACAGCCGCGCGCTGAAGTCGCCGTCGACATGCTTCAGCTGGGCCTCGACGGTCCAGTATTCGCGCGCCTTGAACGCTTCGATCTCCTCCTCGCGCTCGACGATCATGCGCAGCGCCGGCGACTGCACGCGGCCGGCGGACAGCCCGCGCTGCACCTTGCGCCACAGCACCGGCGACAGGTTGAAACCGACCAGGTAGTCCAGCGCGCGGCGCGCCTGCTGGGCGTCGACCAGATCGTGCGACAGCTGGCGCGGCGCGGCCACCGCCGCCTTGATCGCCTTCGGCGTGATCTCGGAGAACACCACCCGGTGCAGCTGCTTGCCCTTGGTCAGGCCACGCTCGTCGAGGATCTCGCTGATGTGCCAGCTGATCGCCTCACCTTCGCGATCCAAGTCGGTCGCGAGGTAGATGTCGTCGGCCAGCTTGGCGGCCTTGGCGATCGCGTCGACGTGCTTCTGGTTGCGCTCGATCACCTCGTACGTCATCGCGAAGCCGTGCTCGGTATCGACCGCGCCCTCCTTCGGCTTGAGGTCGCGCACGTGACCGTAGGAGGCGAGGACCTGGAAATCCTTGCCGAGGTATTTGTTGATCGTCTTGGCCTTGGCCGGTGATTCGACGATGAGCAGGTTTTTTGCCATGAAGCGGGATATCCGAGAGTGAACCACCGGCGCTTCCGTGCCGGACATATATATAGTTGAAACCACGCGCCGCCGGCGGCTGTCAAGCCCGCCGCGCGGGGCCGAGCCACGCCGGCGAGGCTCAGTCGTCGGGTAGGCGCTGGTAGCGATTGCCGGCCAGGCTCTCGACGCGCCGCTCCAGCTCCAGCATCAGCAGCATCGACGAAAGCGCGCCGGCAGACTGCCCGGTACGCTGCACAAGTTCGTCCAATGTCGCCGGCGCGTGACCAAGTTCAGTCAAAAGCCGCCGATAATCCGGATCGCCGCAAGGACCGGAACGATCGATTCCCGGGGTTCCGACGGCTCGCGGATCAGCATCATCCGACCCCGCCGAGTCCAGCCGGGCAGCCAGCTGGCCGCCAAGCATGCGCGCTGCAGGCGCCAATGTCTCGACAATTTCCGTCGCCGTCTCGACCAGCCGGGCGCCGTCGCGGATCAACTGGTGGCATCCGCGGGCCAGCGGATCATGGATGGAACCGGGCAGCGCAAATACCTCGCGGCCCTGCTCGGCCGCCAGGCGGGCGGTGATCAGCGAACCGGACTTCAGCCCCGCCTCGATCACCAGGGTGCCCAGCGCCAGCGCGGAGATGATCCGGTTGCGACGGGGGAAATGATCGGGGCGCGCCGCCGTGCCGGGCGGAAACTCGCTGACGATCGCGCCCTGGGCCGCGATCCGCCGGGCCAGCGCATGGTGCTTGCGGGGATAGACGCGATCGGGCCCGGTGCCGATCACCGCTACCGTCCTGGCGCCGGCATCGAGGGCCGCGGCATGGGCGGCGCCGTCGACACCGTCGGCCATGCCGCTGGTGATCGCGAAGCCGGCGTCGGCCAGCGCGGTGGCGAACGCCCGGGCATGGGCCAGTCCCTTGGCACTGGCGCTGCGGGCTCCCACGATCGCCACCTGCGGATACAGCAGCAGATCGCTGTCGCCCACCACAAACAGCGCGGCCGGCGGCTGCGGGATGTCTTCCAGCAGCGGCGGAAAGTCCGCGTCCGTGCAGCGCAACAGGCGATGGGCCGGCTCGGCCAGCCAGGCCGTGTCCGCATCCAGCAGCGCGGCATCGGGCCGGGCCAGCCAGGCCTGCGCGGGCTCACCCAGGGCAGCGGCGTGGCGCTGCAACTGCGCCAGCGCGGCATGCATGTCTCCGCCGGCCGCATCCAGCCGAACCCGCAGCCCGCCCGGCCCCAGCCCCGGCGTGCGCAGGGCAGTCAGCCACGCGCGTTGTTCCTGCAGATCGTCCCTGGTCATGCGTCGAGTTTACGGAGCACCCGGCAAAGAAAACGGCGCGGTGGAAACCGCGCCGTCGTGTAGGAAGATGCCGCTGCGGCTTATTGCGGCGCGGTCAACCGGCTGCCGATGCCCACCGGACGCAGGCCGTCCATCACCAGGCCGTAGCTGACCCGGTCGAAGGTGCGGAACACCATCACGTGACCGACGTACTCGTCGGGCAGCTTGACCGTCTCGCCGAGGCCGCGGTTCATGCTGTTGCTGGCCACGTCGTCGTGGATCGTCTCGCCCGGCTGGAAGATCGTGAACGTGCTGCCGTTGTCGATCCCGTCGCGGGCCCCCACCGACAGCATGATGACCTGGCGGGGACCGGCGGCAGCCATCGCGTCGGCAAAGCCGATCACCTTGGCATCGGCGGGCACCGACTTGGGCGCATGCGGGTAGTAGTAGGCGTCGTACGGCTTGTCGTCGATCGGCATGATGCGATCGCCGCTGCGCACTTCCTGGGTCGCATTGAGCAGCAGCAGGGTGGCCGGATCGCCGGTGCGCAGCGTCTCGGCGGTGCCGATCACGCTGACCTCGACACCGAGGTCGTCGCCCTTGCCGTAATGGCCGTCGTTGCGCGAATCCTCGCTCCACGGCGCCTTGACCATCGCCGCGTTGCTGTCCATGTCGTGGGCGACCAGGTCGGCGCTGGAGGCGTCATCCTGGTTGAAGCCGCGGAACACGTGGGTCGGTCGCACGATGGCCCAGCGCTGGCCCGGCTCGCCCTGCAGGCCACGCACGTACAGGTTCTGGCCGACGGCGCCACGCAGACGGGACTCTTCGAGGCCCACCACGTAAGGCGCGGAACTCACCGCGTTCGAGTCCATCACCCGCATTTCCTTGAGGAACATTTTCAGTTCGGACAGGGGAATGGCGGGGATCGCGTCGCCTTCGCGATGGACGCTGGGCTGCAGGCCCACGCGGGGGCCATTGATGAAGGACAGGTTGAGCACGTCGCCGGGATAGATCAGGTGGGGGTTGCGCACCTGGGGGTTGGCCTGCCAGATCTCCGGCCACAGCCACGGCTTGGCGAGGAACTTGGCGGAGATTGCCCACAAGGTGTCGCCGCGGCGAACGGTGTAGCTGTCGGGGTGGTCGGCGCGAAGTTGCGCTCCCGCGGCATAGACCGCCACGGTGACCAGCATGCCCGTCAGCAACACGATAATTTTCTTGATCATTGGTGGGAATCCCCCTTCCCCAGATGCTCGGTCGAGTGTAACCGAATGGTTAACCCGCGCAACAGGTGCGAGTTGGCAAAAATCGTCTGCACTCGGATGCTTGCCGACGTACAATGAGACACATTCTAGATGGCTCCGAGGGTGGCTTTTTACCAAATCGCCCGCATTTTCGGCGCCGAGGTAAAAATCATGTCCGTATTGTCCATTCTTGAATTCCCCGACCCGCGCCTGCGCACCCGCGCCGAGCCGGTGACCGTGTTCGACGCGAAGCTGAGGCAGTTCGTCGCCGACATGCTGGAAACCATGTACGCCGCCAACGGCGTCGGCCTCGCTGCCACCCAGGTCAACGTGCACCAGCGCGTGCTGGTGGCCGACATGAGCGACGAGCGCAACCAGCCGCTGGTACTGATCAACGCCCGCATCCTCGAGAAGGACGGCTCGCAGGTCTATCAGGAAGGTTGCCTGTCCTTCCCCGGCCTGTACGCCGACGTGACCCGCGCACTGGCGGTCAAGGTGCAGGCCCAGGACGTGGACGGCAAGGACATCGTCATCGAGGCCGAAGGCCCGCTGGCCGTGTGCATCCAGCACGAGCTGGATCACCTGGAAGGCAAGGTGTTCGTCGACTACCTGTCACCGCTGAAACGCAGCCTGCTGCTGAAGCGGCTGGAGAAGCACCGCAAGCAGGCGGTCGGTGCTTGAGCGCCGCCGAGCCTGACCGCCGGGGTCTGCGCATCGTTTTCGCGGGTACGCCCGACTTTTCCGTGCCCTGCCTTGAAGCCTGTCGCGACAGCGGCGCCGAGGTGGTGGCCGTCTATACGCAACCCGACCGTCCCGCCGGACGGGGTCGCAAGCTGACCCCCAGCCCGGTCAAGCAGGCCGCACTGGCCGCCGGCATCACGGTCGAACAACCCGAGTCGCTGAAGTCCGCCGAGGTGCAGCAGGCGCTGGCGGCCTGGCGGCCCGACCTGCTGGTGGTGGTCGCCTACGGCCTGATCCTGCCGCGCAAGGTGCTGGCCATCCCGCGGCTCGGCTGCTGGAACGTGCATGCCAGCCTGTTGCCGCGCTGGCGCGGCGCGGCGCCGATCCAGCGCGCGATCCTGGCCGGCGATGCCGAGAGCGGCGTCGACCTGATGCAGATGGAAGCTGGCCTGGACACCGGACCGGTGATGTTGCAGCGACGCACGCCGATCGGTCGCGACGACACCGGCGGCTCGCTGCATGACCGCCTTTCGCGGCTCGGCGCCGACGCACTGGCCGAAGGCCTGCGCCGCACCCTGGCTGGCGAAACCCTGCTGGCCACGCCGCAAGCCGAAGCGGGCGTGACCTACGCACACAAGCTGGACAAGGCCGAGGCGAAGCTCGACTTCAGCCGGCCCGCGATCGCCCTGGAGCAACAGGTGCGCGCGTTCGATCCATGGCCGGTGGCGGAAGGCGAGATCGCCGGCGAGACCCTGCGGGTGTGGGCAGCGCAGGCGATCGCCCAGGATCATCAGGCGCTACCCGGCGAGGTGCTGGGCGCGGGGCGGCACGGCATCGACCTGGCCTGCGGCACCGGCGTGTTGCGCATCACCGCCGTGCAACGCGCCGGCGGCAAGCGCATCGGGGCGGTCGATTATCTGAATGCCCGGCCCGAACTGCGGCGCCCGTCATGAAGGTCGACACCCGCGCACTGGCCGCCAGGGGACTGGCTGAAATCGCCCTGCGTGGCGCCTCGCTGCGCGAGGTCATGCAACGCGACGCGCCGAAGCTCGCCGATCCGCGCGATCGCGCCCTGCTGATGGCCCTGCTCAGCGAAGGCGCGCGCTGGTGGCTGCGTTTCGACGCCGCCGTCGACGGCCTGCTGGAAAAATCGCTGCGGCACAAGGATCCGGCCGTGCATGCGCTGCTGGTGCTCGGCCTGGTCCAGCTGGAAATCCTGGAACTGCAGGACTACGCCGCGGTGGCCGCCACGGTCGAAGCCGTGCGGGCGCTGAAGCGGCCGCAACTGGCCGGCCTGGTCAACGCCGTGCTGCGCCGCTGGCAGCGCGAACGCAGCAGCCTGCTGGCGAGGCTTGATGCGAAGGCGCAGACCCGCCACGCCCATCCGCAATGGCTGGCCGACGCATTGCAGCGCGACTGGCCCGCACAGGCCGAAGCCGTGATGGCCGCGGACAACGGCGAACCGCCGTTGATGCTGCGGGTCAACCGCCAGGGCAGCGAACGCGACGCCCTGATCGAACAGTTGCGCGCGGCCGGCTACGAAGCGGCAGCGCATCCCTGGCTGGCCGACGCACTGGTGCTGCCGCACAGCGGCGACGTCACCCGCATGCCCGGCTTCGAGGACGGCCATTTCGCCGTGCAGGACGGTGCCGCCCAAGTCGCCGCCGACCTCGCCGACCTGCGCGACGGCCTGCGCGTGCTCGATGCCTGCGCCGCGCCCGGCGGCAAGGCCTGCCATCTGCTCGAACGCGCCGACATCGACCTGACCGCGCTGGAATTCGACGCCCCGCGGGCCGAGCGCATCCGCCAGAACCTGATGCGGCTGCGCCTCAATGCGAAGGTGGTGATCGGCGACGCGGGTGCACCCAGGGGCTGGTGGAAAGGCCAGCCGTTCGACCGCATCCTGATCGACGCGCCCTGTTCGGCCACCGGCGTGCTGCGTCGTCGCCCCGACGTGCGCCTGCACCGGCGCGAAAGCGACATCGCCGCGATGCACGCGCAGCAACGCCGCATCCTGTCCGCGCTGTGGCCACTGCTGGCGCCGGGCGGGCGGCTGGTCTACATCACCTGCTCGGTGTTGCGCGCCGAGAACGAGGCGATCGTGGGCGAGTTGCTGGCGGCCCAGGCTGACGCCAGGGTCGTGCCCTTCAGCCTGCCCGCCGGACAGCCAGCGGCGACCGGCTGGCAGATCCTGCCCGGCGACGGCGACCTCGACGGCATGTATTACGCGGTGCTGCAGAAACAGCCCTGAGGTCGCGGTTCACGCCGCCCCGATATCGGCGCGCTATGCTTGCCGCGCCCTCGCACTGCTGACGGATCCCCGACGTCATGAAGTCCCCCGTGCCCTTGTCGCGCGCGCGCCCGCTGTGGCTGCGCGATGCGCGCATCGAAATCCTGCTGTTCGGCGTATTCGCCCTGCTGCTGCTCGGCCTCGGGCTGGGCCTGCGTGATCCGTGGCCGTCCGACGAGCCGCGTTTCGCCCTGGTCGCCCGCTGGATGGTCGAGCATGGACAGTGGCTGTTCCCGCACCGGGGCCACGAGCTGTATCCGGACAAGCCGCCGGTGTTCATGTGGCTGCAGGCACTCGCCTACTTTCTCACCCGCAGCTGGCGCGTGGCCTTCCTGCTGCCGTCGCTGGTGGCGGCGCTGGGTGCACTGGCGCTGGTCTACGACCTGGCCCGACGACTGTGGAACCATCGCAGCGCCCTGCTGGCCACGGCCACGCTGCTGGTCACCATCCACTTCACCTACCAGATGCGCAACGCGCAGATCGACCCGTTGCTGCTGGGCTGGATGACGCTGGCCAACTACGGCCTGCTGCGCCACCTGTTGCTGGGGCCGTCCTGGCGCTGGTTCGCCGCGGGCTGCTTCTTCGCCGGCGTGGGCGTGGCGACCAAGGGCGTCGGCGTACTGGCCTTGCTGATGCTGGTTCCCTACCTGATCGCCCGGCGCGGCCACTGGCGCTCACTGGCGCTGCCCGCGGGCGGCTGGCGCTGGGTTGGCGGACTGGCGCTGTTCTTCGTGCCGATCCTGGGGTGGCTGCTGCCGATGCTGCTGGTGGCCCGTGCGGATGGCGATCCGCAACACGCCGAGTACGTGCGGAACATCCTGTTCGGGCAGACCGTGCATCGTTACGCCACGCCCACCGGACACATCCATTCGCCGTTCTATTTCCTGGGCATCATCGCGCTCGACTGGCTGCCCCTGTCGCTGCTGCTGCCATGGGCGCTGCCGGCCTGGTGGCGGCGACTGAAGCGTCGCGATGCACGCTTGCTGTTGCCGCTGGGCTGGATCGTCCTGATCGTGCTGTTCTTCTCGTTCAGCCCGGGCAAGCGCGACGTCTATATCCTGCCGGCCCTGCCGATGATGGCGCTGGCACTGGCACCACTGTTGCCCGGCCTGCTGCGGCGACGCGGCGTGCGCATCGCGGTGTTCGCACTGAACCTGATGTTGGCCGCGGTGCTCGCGGCGGCGGCCGCGCTGGCGATCCATCACCATCCGGCCTGGGCGGTGAAGATCGAGCAAAGCCTCGACCCACGGATCTGGTGGCTGCTGCTGACGATCGGCTTGGCCGGCCTGGTCATCGTGGCGTTCACCCGGGTACGCCACGCGCCGCTGGGCTGGCTGCTGTTTGCCGGCGTCCTGTGGGGGATCTACGGCCTGTGGGGTTATCCGATGCTCAACGGCGATCGCTCTGCCCGCGACGTGATGCTGCAGGCACGCTCCATCGCCGGTCCGCAGGCCGAGATCGGCCTGCTCGCCTGGAAGGAACAGAACCTGCTGATGGCCCAGGGCCCGGTGGCCGAGTTCGGCTTCCTGAAGCCCTGGCCGCAGCAGTACGCCGATGCCGTGGCCTGGCTGCAGCAGGATGCGTCGCGGCGCTGGATTTTCAGCCTCGACCAGGCGATGGGCGACTGCGTGGATCGCCAGCGCGCCATCCATGTCGGTCACGCCAACCGCCGCGAATGGTGGATGTTCCAGGCTGACGCGGTGAAACCCGGCTGCGCGCCGACAGGCATCGCCGAGCCGGAAGCCGATGAATGGCTGTGATCACGCCGCGAACGCGACCCGGGACGCAATCCGTCCTCTACCATGCATACTGCGAATGAACCCGAGCGTTACACCAGCGCGTCCAGACGGCTTGCCGGCGACAAGCACCGGTTAGCATGGACGAACGGGGGGAGTTCCAGGTTCGAAAGGTTGGCCCGTGCACGAAGAACAAGCTTCATGGAAGATCCGGACGGCGTCGTTGCTGCTCGCAGTCTTGCCACTGTGTTTTGCAGTATCCGGACGCCTGAAAGCCGTGCCAATGGGGCTGCTGTTTGTCGCCGGTTTGATCCTGCTGGCTTCCCGCGCGGAAACCCGGAAGACCTTCCTGCGGGTATGGCCGGTGGTCGCCGTGTGCCTGCTGCGCCTGCTTTACGACATCGGCAACTTCCTGGGTCACGGGCTCGACGGCAAGACCCTCGACCTGCCGGCGCAGACGCTGTTGTTCCTGGTGGTTGCCGCCGTCTTCACCCTGCCGTTGCAACAGCGCGTGATCGCGATCGGCTTCAGCCTGACCACGCTGCTGCTGGGCGCGGCCAGCATGGTTCAACGTTACGGCATGGGTGCCGACCGTCCCTACGGCCTGAACGGTGGCGACTGGGCGTCGGTCGAGTTCGCGATGTACCTGCTGGTCATGGCGCTGTTGTCGATGCTGCAGGCAATACGGCCGGACACGCGTCGCGCTGACCGCTGGCTGCACGGCGCGGCGGTGGTGGTGGGTCTTTATGGCGCGGTGCTTACCCAGAGCCGTGGGCCGCTGCTGTCGTTCGCGCCGGTGTTCCTCGGCCTGATGTCGTGGCATGCGATCCGCACGAGGCAATGGAAGCGCGTGCTCATTCCGCTGGCCGCCACCCTGGTCGGCATGCTGGCGGTGACCGCCACCCTGCACCGGGAAATGATCGACCGGCTGGCTGATGTGCCCGCCCAGATCAGCGAGTACGGCGACAGCGCCGCCGGCAGCACCGGCGCCATCGGCGAGCGCCTGGAGATGTGGCGCACCGCATGGCAGGCATTCACCGAGCATCCGCTGGCCGGTATCGGGCTGGACCAGTTCGGCGTGTATGCGCGCGCGCAGGTGGCTGCCGGCAAGGCCAGCGCCACGATCGCCGGGTACGTGCACCCGCACAGCGAATATCTCGAATCGATGGTCGCCGGGGGTGTGCCGGCGCTGCTGGTGCTGTTGCTGTTGCTGATCGTGCCGGCGGTCTTCTTCGCCCGCCATCTGAACCATCCGCAGGAGCCGGTGGCCTGTGCAGCGGTCGCCGGCTTGATGGTGATCGGCCTCTACAGTCTCTGTGCGTTCACCGACAATGTGTTTTATCGGGCGATGCCGCAATCACTTTTCCTGTTCCTCGTGCTGGGGCTGACGGTCGGCATCGGTCGACAGCTGCGCCATCCCGCCCTTCCCTGAAGTCGATCCACATGGCCCGAATCAACCTGCTTGCCTGGGACAACCAGCGCGGACTCACCCACGATATCCGACTGTTGTGCCGCACGCTGACCGGACTGGGCCACGAGGTTCAGGTGACCCGGCTCGGTCCGCGCCGGCACGACGGTCGCCAGCAGGCCTTCATGCTGCGTGCGCGGATGTGGTGGCAACGCCTGCGCCACGCCGACTGGCACCGGACGCCGTACGACATCAACATCGCCCTGGAGCACGTCCGGCCGGACTGGTGCGCGCTGGCCCGGCTGAATCTGCTGGTGCCCAATCCGGAATGGCTGTCACCCCGCAGCCAGCAATACCTGCCGCGCTACGACGCGATCCTGTGCAAGACGCGCTACGGCGTCGACCTGTTCAAGTCACTCGGTTGCCGCGCGCTGCACATCGGCTTCGACAGCACCGACTGCCTTGATGCCGCCGTTCCGCGCAAGGCCAGCTTCCTGCACCTGGCCGGCACCAGCCGGATGAAGGGCACGGAGCGCCTGCTGGCCTTGTGGCGGCGCCATCCGGAATGGCCGAAGCTGCTGGTGCTGCAGTCACCGCGAACAGCCGTGCAGGCGGCCGGGCCGACGCCAGCCAACATCGAGCACCGGCTGGGCCACGTGCGCGACGTGGGCGAGATACGCCAGCTGCAGAATGCCCACCTGTTCCACCTGTGCCTGTCGGAAACCGAAGGCTGGGGCCATTACATCGCCGAGGCGATGAGCTGCGGCGCCGTGGTGATCACCTCCGATGCCGCCCCGATGAACGAGCTGGTGCAAGCGGACCGCGGCGTGCTGGTGAAAGCCATCGGGAAAGGCTCGTTCAACCTCGCATCCATCCATCAATTCGACGAATCGGCGCTGGAAGAGGCGATCGAACGCCTCACCAGCATGCCGTTCTCCGAACTGGCCAGCCTGGGCCGGCAGGCGCGGGAATGGTTCGAGACGAACGAGGCGACATTCGCGCAGCGGGTGGAAGCCGCGCTGGCCCAGCTGGCCTGAAGGCCGTCTTGGTCCCGGCGTGCCGTCAGCCGGGGCGCAGATCCGCCGGTGGCTGGGCGAATTCGGCCAGATGGCCATCCACACCCTGCTCGCAGCGAACCAGCCCGCGTGCCCGGGTGTCGTCGACGATGAGGTCGTTCGGATTGCCCACCACATGCTTGCGGGTGGGATGGTAGAGGTGGGTCGCCAGCGCGCTGAAGCGCAGCTCGCGCCGCAGCAGCCCGGCGTGGAAGGCGCGTATCGCCAGTTCGGTGTCTTCGCGCCCCCAGCCGGTCATCGCCTCGTTGAAGCCGTTCAGGCGCAGCAGGTCGTCGCGCCAGAACGCCATGTTGCAACTCTTGATGCCGCGCTGCTTGGTGCCCGGCCGGGCATACCACTGCGCCAGCGCCGGCAGCCGCAGCGTGTGTCGCCGGCGCTCGATGCCCCGGCTGAGGAACCCTGGCGTCGGCGCGGACTCTTCCAGCATCCGCCGGGTCAGCCCGGCATCGGTCAGCACCCGCGACCCCTGCACGAAGCAGCCGCGGCGGGCGAACGCGTGGTGGTCGGCGACGAAGTGCCGCTCGGCCACCATGTCGCCATCGAGCAGGATCACGTAGTCGCCCCGGGCGGCGGCGATCGCCCGGTTGCGCGCGCGGCTCATGCGCGCACCGTCGTCGGGCTGCCACAGGTGGACCAGCCGCACCGGATAGCCGGGCGCGACGTTTTCGAGCAACTCGCGGGTGGCCGGTTGCGAGCCGTCGTCGGTGACGATCACTTCGTACGGCAGCTCGCTCTGCGCCGCCAGCGCCTGCAGCACCAGCGCCAGCGCGCTCGGCCAGTTGTAGGTGATCACGGCGACACTGATGCGCACGGCAGCTTCGCTCATTCGTCGTCGGTCAGGCGATGATCGCCGCGGATGCCGCGCCACCAGACCGGGCCGAGGATGGCCAGCGCGCGATTCAGATTGCCCAGCCAGCTGCCGCGACGCATGCGCACCAGCCTGGCGTAGCGTCTGGCCTCACGCCAGGATGGCTCGGGCTTGGTGCGGAACTCGTGTTTGGCGTTGTCGACGGAACGCGTGTCCAGGCCGATGTTCCTGGCATAGATCTCGATCAGGCAACGCGAGCGGAAGCGGTTGAGATAGAGGCTGGTCGCCGTCTGTTTTCCCCACCAGCCATTGTTGCCGTGGATGCGGTAATGCACGGCGCCGGTGCGCAGGTAATACTTGCGCGCGCCCAGCACGCTGGCGCCGAACACCAGGCAGTTGTCGGCGGACAGCCGCCACGTATGGCTCAATTCCTCCGGCAGTTCCAGCGTGCGCCGCGCCCACAGCGCGCGCATCGACAGCGCCGAAGTCGGCGCACCGTACCAGTGCATCAGCATGTAGGTGCTGATGGCGGTATAGCCCAGGTCACGCGAGTGCTCCGAATAGCCCATCCAGCGATTTTCGTCGCCGAACAGCTGCATGTCGGAAAACACGAAATCGACATCGCGGCGGCCGTCGTACAGCTCGCCCAGGCGCGACAGATAGTCCGCTTCCCAGCGGTCGTCCGCATCGAGAAAGCAGATCACGTCGGCCGTGGCGCGTGCCACGCCGCGCTGGAAGGCCACCAGCTGGCCGCCATTCTCGCCACAGACCAGGGTGACCCGCGGATCGTTGCCGTAACGTTCGCGCAGGAGCTCCGCCGAACCGTCGCCGGAGCCGTCATCGACCACGATGACCTGCGCCGCCGCGCGGGTCTGCGCCAGCGCACTGTCGACCGCCGTACCGACGAAATCCCGATAGTTGTAGCTGGTGATGACGACCGCGAAGCTGGTCATGCCGCCGCACCCTCCTCGCGCAGCCGACGGAAATAGGCAATGGTTTCCTTGAGGCCGTCTTCGAGCGTCACGCTCGGCTGCCAGCCGAGCCGGTCGCGCGCCACGGAGATGTCCGGCTGGCGCTGGCGCGGATCATCCGACGGCAACGGCTTGTTCACCAGTTTCGAGCGTCCGCCGACCAGGGCGATCACCTTCTCGGCCAGTTCGAGCATGGTGTACTCGACCGGGTTGCCGATGTTCACCGGGCCGGTGAAGCCGCGCTCGGAATCCATCATCCGCACGATCACCTCGATCAGGTCGTCGACGTAGCAGAAGCTGCGCGTCTGGCTGCCGTCGCCGTAAATGGTGATGTCTTCCCCGCGCAGCGCCTGCATGATGAAGTTGCTCACCACCCGCCCATCGTTCGGGTGCATGCGCGGGCCGTAGGTGTTGAAGATGCGCACCACCTTGATGTCCAGCTCGTGCTGGCGGTGGTAGTCGAAGAACAGCGTTTCGGCGCAGCGCTTGCCTTCGTCGTAGCAGCTGCGGATGCCGATCGGGTTGACCTTGCCCCAGTAACCTTCCACCTGCGGATGCACTTCCGGGTCGCCGTAGACCTCGCTGGTGGAAGCCTGCAGGATGCGCGCCTTCACCCGCTTGGCCAGGCCCAGCATGTTGATCGCGCCATGCACGCTGGTCTTGGTGGTCTGCACCGGATCGTGCTGATAGTGCACCGGCGAGGCCGGGCAGGCCAGGTTGAAGATGCGCTCCACTTCCACATAGAGGGGGAAGGTCACGTCATGCCGCATCAGTTCGAAATACGGGTGCGTGAGCAGGTGCGCCACGTTGCGCTTGCTGCCGGTGAAGAAGTTGTCCACGCATAGCACGTCATGGCCGTCGCGGAGCAGTCGATCACACAGGTGCGAGCCAAGGAAGCCGGCGCCACCAGTGACAAGGATTCGTTTCATGGAAAGCCGTTAATTAGCGATGGCGGGGGGCGTGCCGACGCACGCATGGTTGATCGACGCCAGTGAATTTTGTCATGGATGGCGCCGTGAAGTTGCGACTTGGCTGGCCGAATGGGCGAATTGCCCGCTGCCACGTCGCCTCCACCCGGGTGAATCGGGGCATGGGCTAGAATCCCGCCCATGCCGACCCTCCCGCTGACCCTCGCCGTCATCACCCACAACGAGGCCGGAAGCATCGCCCGCTGCCTGGACAGCGTGCCGTTCGCGGCCGAAAAACTGGTGGTGGACTCGGGCAGCGACGACGACACCGTGGCGATTGCCCGGGCGCATGGCGCCCGCGTGATCCAGCAGGACTGGCTCGGCTTCGGTGCCCAGCGCAATTTCGCCAGCAGCCAATGCAGCCATGACTGGATCCTGGTGCTGGATGCCGACGAATGGCTCAGCCCGGAACTCGCGGCGGAGCTGCAGCAGCGCCTGCCCGGGCTGATGGCCGGCGACGCCCCGGCGGCGTACCTGCGCCGCCGCACGATCTACATGGGCCGGCCGATGCGCTGGTACCGGCCGAACGTGGGCGAGAAACTGGCGCGGCTATACCATCGCGGCCGTGCGCGCTGGAGTGATGCGCGGGTGCACGAATCGCTGCGCTTCGACGGTGTCGCGCCCACGCTGCACGCCGCCTTCGACCACGCCAACAACCCCAGCCTGCCGCACAAGCAGCTGAAGGTGCTGCGCTACGCCGAGCTGAAATGCCGCGACTGGCTGGATCGGCGCAAGCCGGTGCGGATGTGGCAGGCGCCGTTCGTCTACCTGCTGGCCTTCCTCAAGGACTACCTGTTCCGGCTGGCCTTCCTGGATGGCTGGCGGGGCTTCCTGATCGCCCAGACCGCGGCCAGCTACGCGCTGTACAAGCGCATGCGCTACTACGAGATGGTCAACCATCCGGAGTCGGTCGCGGATGCGACCGACTTATTGAACAAACATCACATAGATCGCTGAACACAGATTTGCGGCCATGCACGAGGTAGCGAACCCGCACGGCACCTTTGCCTCCTCTCCCTCCGGGAGAGGATTGAGGTGAGGGTACGGGGCCTGCCATAACCTCCATCCATCCCACCCCGACTCGCCCATGACTCCCAAGAAGCACTACCTCCTGTACGGCTCCGAGCGTTACGCGCTGGCGATCCTGCGCCCGTTGCAGGAAGCCATCCGCGCCCGCGGTGACGAGACCGCCTGGTTCTTCGACGGCCCCGGCGCGGAGGACCTGGTCGAAGGCGAGCGCCTGCTGAGCGTGACCGAGGTGCGCGCCTGGCATCCGATCGCGGTGATCACCTCGTCCAACGCGGTGCCGCACTTCTTTCCCGGCGTGAAGGTGGAGACCTTCCACGGTTTCGACGCCGGCAAGCCCCGGCACATCTACGTGCGCGGCTTCTTCGACCTGTACTGCACCACCGGCCCCCGCGACACCGCCCAGTTCCAGGCGATCGCCGACAAGGTCGGCCACTTCAGCGTGATCGAGACCGGTTTCCCCAAGATCGATCCGTTCATGAAGCAGATCGACGGCCCGCTGCCGCCGGTGCGCCAGCCCCCGGTGATCCTCTACCACTCCACCTTCTCGCCCTCGTGGAGCGCGGCCGAGACGCTGTACGAGGAAGTGCGGCGGCTGTCGCGCGATGGCCGCTGGCGCTGGATCGTCACCTTCCACCCGAAGATGAACCCGGAGACCACGGCGAAGTTCAAGGCGCTGCAGAACGAGTACCTCACGTTCGCCGAGAACGACAACATCCTGGAGCTGTTCCCGCAGGTCGACATGATGTGCTCGGACACCTCCTCCGCACTCAACGAATTCCTGCTCACCGGCAAGCCGGTGGTGACGTTCAGGAACCGCCGCCCCGGCCCGCAGCTGATCGACATCGACGACCCGGCGCAGTTCGAGAGCGCGATCGAGCGGGCGCTGGCGCGGCCGCCGGAGCTGATGCAGGCGATCCGCGACTACGCCGACGCGATCCATCCCTACCGCGACGGCCATTCCAGCGAACGGGTGCTCGACGCGATCGACACCTTCATCGCCCGCGGCGCGAAGAATCGCCGGCGCAAGCCGCTGAACCTGTGGCGCAAGCTGAAGATCCGCCGGCGCATCGGTTATTGGGGCCCGGCCTGACCGATGCGTGCGCCTGCGCCACTTGCCGCCGCGCCGCGCAGGCTAGAATCATCCCCTGCCCGCCAAGAGCCTGCCCGTGTCACTGAGCCCGTATAGCCGTTCCGAACATCTTCGCGCCGTCTGGCCGTGGCTGCCGCTGTGGGCCGTGGTGGCGCTGGCGGCGATCTTCTCGCACGGGCCGATGCCGCTGTATTCCACCCGCACCCTGGCGGTGGCGTGGGAAATGTGGAACCAGGGTCACTGGCTGGTGCCGCACATCAACGGCCAGCCCTATAGCGAGAAGGCGCCGCTGCTGTTCTGGCTGATCCAGGGCGGCTGGTTCGTGTTCGGCGTCAGCGACGTGTGGCCGCGGATCCTCGAGGTGCTGGTCGGCGGCGCCCAGCTGGTGCTGGTCTCGCTGCTGGCACGCCGACTCTTCCCGCACCGGCCGTGGATGGCCAGGGCGACGCCGTGGATGCTGCTGGCCTTCGGCTACGCCTTCCTGTTCGGCCTGCAGATCATGTACGACGTGCTGCTGGCGACATGGACGCTGGCGGCGCTGCTGTGCCTGACCCCGAAGTCGCAACGCGCCGAGCCGCGCTGGCTGCTGTTCGGCCTGTGCCTGGGCTTCGGCCTGCTGACCAAGGGCCCGGTGATGCTGCTCCACGTGGTGTTCCCGTGGCTGCTCGGCCCGCTGTGGAACGACTGGGCCAGCGAGCATCGCGCGCGCTGGTACGGTCGCGGCCTGCTGTCCTTCCTGCTTGGCGGCGCCATGCTGCTGGCCTGGGCGCTGCCGGCCGGATTCTCCGGCGGCGAGGCGTACCGGCAGCGGCTGTTCTTCACCCAGACCGCCGGTCGCGTGGTCGACAAGCTGGCCCAGGGCAAGGACCTGCAGAATCACGCCGAACCGTTCTGGTTCTACCTGCTGTGGCTGCCGGTGATGCTGTTCCCGTTCAGCGGCTGGCCGCGCATGTGGGTGGCCGTGGCCAGCCTGCGTCGGCCGCTGGAGTCGGGCCTGCGCTTCGCGCTGTGCTGGCTGCTGCCGGGCTTCGTGGTGTTCTCGCTGATCAGCGGCAAGCAGGTCTACTACCCGCTGCCGGAACTGGGTGGCATGGCCTTGCTGATGGCCGGTGCGATCGCCGTGCTGCGCGAGCGCCGCCCGGTCGTGGCGGCCAGCGGCTGGCTGGGCACCTGGCCACTGGCGCTGGGCAGCATCGTGTTCGCCCTGCTCCTGTTCGCGTTGCCGCTGCTGGTCGCCGGCAACCACCTGCATGGCGAATGGCCGGATGCCGCGGCGCCCTACAGCCGCTACTTCAGCGTGGTGTTCCTGCTGCTGGGCGCCCTGGTGTTGCTGCGCGGCCGTGGCGAACTGCGTCGCCTGGCGGTGGCCGGGCTGATCGGCGTGCTGGCCCTCAACACCTTGTTCACCCTGACCCTGTGGAACCGTTTCGACCTGCGGCCGATCTCGCAGATGCTGGGCGCCGCCGAGCAGGCCGGGCGGCCGATCGCCTTCCTCGGCAACTACGAGGGCCAGTTCCATTTCGAAGGACGACTGACCCGGCCGATCCAGGAACTACTCGGCAATCAAGCGGTGCAGGACCAGGCGATCCAGGAGTTCTCCCGCGCCCACCCGGATGGCGTGGTGGTGCGCCGCGTGGACCAGCCGGATGCCACGGCACTGCGCTATGCCCTGCTGGTGCAGCCGTTCCGCTCGTCGTGGCTGGAAGTCTGGCCAGCCGTTGCACTCGCCGACCTGCGCGCGGGGCAAACGCCGCCCGAGCCGGCGCAGCCCACCCGCGTCTACCCGTCGGACGACCGCCGCTACTCGCCACGGCCATGAGCGCCGAACAGATCGCCAACCTGCGCCGGCAATGCGGCGGTCCCCGTGACGGCGCGCTGCTGCGCTTCTCGCTGGGCAGCGCCCTGCTCGCCGAAGGCGACCACGCGGCGGCGATCGGGGAGCTGCGGCGCGCCACGGATTTCGACCCGGGCTACTCGGCCGCGTGGAAGCTGCTGGGCAAGGCCTGCCTGGCCGACGGCGACAACGAAGCGGCGGCCGCGGCGTGGCGCAGCGGCATCGCCGCGGCCATCGCGCGCGGCGACAAGCAGGCCGAAAAGGAGATAACCGTGTTCCTGCGCCGGCTCGGCTGAGCGCCGGAGAACTCCGGCGCGTGTGGCGGCGTCCTAGTCGTTTTTCCCGTCATAGGGATTGACCAGCCCCACCGCGGAATAGCGCCGGTATTGCCATTGGTACTGCGCGAACGCCAGCTCCACGCAATCCTGCACGCCCTGGTTGAGCGCGCGGCAGGCGATCGCCGGATCCGCATCGGTGAGGTCCGCGGGCGCCGGCAGCAGGTGGATGCGGAAACCCGCCCCGTGCGGCAACCGTTCGGCAAACGCGTAGAGCACGCTGGCGCCGGTGCGGGCGGCCAGCCGCGGCAGCAGCACCATGGTCAGCGCATCGCGACCGAAGAACGGCGCGAACTCGCCCTCGCCGGCGCGCGGCTTCTGGTCCGGCAGGATGCCGACCGTGCCCCCCGCCGCCAGTCGCTTGTACAAGGTGCGCACGCCGGCGCCATCGGCCCGCACCTGCTCCGGCGCCAGCGCCCCGCGCACCTTGCGCAGCAGCCCCTCGATCGCGGCGAAGCGCGGCGGCCGGTACAGGATCGCCATCGGCGTCTTGCGGCACAGCCAGTAATTCAGCAGTTCCCAGCAACCCAGGTGCGGCGCGGCGATGATCACGCCCTTGCCCGCCGCCAGCGTGGCATCCAGCAGTGCCTCGCCGCGCACCTCGCGCACCAGCGCCAGCGCACGCTCGGCACCGGCGCCCCAGACCTTGACGATCTCGCTGCCCGACTTGCCGTTCTCCGTCATGACCTGACGCAGCAGGCGCGATTGTGCCGCCGCGTCCAGCTGCGGTCGCGCGATGCGCAGATTGACCGCGGTGTTGCGCACCGTGCGGCCGCCGAGCCGCAGCCGCAGGCGGCCGAAGCCGGCGCCGACGCCATGCAGCGCGCGCAGTGGCAGCAACGCGAGCAGGCGCAGCAGGAGATAGACGAGAAACATGTCGATACGCATCCGCGCAGTGTAAGCGACGCTCCGCCGATCTTTCACCGCGACGGTCGGCACCGTAAGCTGGGCACTCCCCCGCCACCGCACCGCCATGATTGCCCTGATCCAGCGAGTCCTTTCGGCCAGCGTCAGTGTGGACGACGAAACGGTCGGCGCCATCGGCCCCGGCCTGCTGGCGCTGGTGGCGGTGCAGCCGGACGACGGCGAGGCGCAATCCCGGCGCATGCTGGAACGCCTGCTCGGCTACCGCGTGTTCGCCGACGACAACGGCAAGATGAACCGCTCGCTCAGCGACACCGGCGGCGGCCTGCTGCTGGTCAGCCAGTTCACCCTGGCCGCCGACACCCGCTCGGGCATGCGCCCCAGCTTCACCCGCGCCGCGCCACCCGAGCATGGGCGGCGCTGGTTCGAGCACCTGCTGGCCGCGGCGCGGGCGGCGCACCCGGGGGTGGAAACCGGCCGCTTCGGTGCCCATATGGTGGTGCAGCTGGTGAACGATGGCCCGGTGACTTTCTGGCTCGACACCGGCTGAACGGATCGACGCGTGCGAGGCCCGGCCCGATGCCAGCCGATGCACGGCAATTCCGTGATTTGGCGCGATTTTTGCGTGCCTGATCGCAACCCTTTCCTACTTGAAAACTGGTCAAAAAAGCAGCACATCGCTATAATGTCCGGTTCTTGAACCTTGCGGCGGTCGGTGAATGAATAGCAAAGCTCCCCACGAGCAACAGTCTGAAATCAAGGCGCTCATCTCCAAGGGCCTGGAGCAGGGCTACCTGACCTACGCCGAGATCAACGACCACCTGCCCGACGACATCGTCGATCCGGAGCAGATCGAAGACATCATGGCGGTGCTCAAGGGCGTCGGCATCGAAGTGCACGACGCCGCACCGGACACCGACACCATCTCCGATGGCGCCGCCCCCGGTGGCGGCTCCGGCGACGACGACTCGGCCGCCGAAGAAGCGGTGGCCCTGCTCTCCGCCGTGGACGCCGAAGTGGGCCGCACCACCGACCCGGTGCGCATGTACATGCGCGAGATGGGCACGGTCGAGCTGCTGACCCGCGAAGGCGAGATCGCCATCGCCAAGCGCATCGAGGAAGGCCTCGGCCAGGTGCAGACCGCGCTGGCCAGCTTCCCGCTGACCATCGAGCTGCTGCTGGAGGAATACGACCAGCACCTGGACGGCAAGCGCCGACTCAGCGAAATCCTGGCCGGCTTCCTGGATCTGGAAGAAGCCGCCGACCTCGCCCGCAAGGAAAAGGAAGCCGCCGCCCTGCTCGCGCCCGAAGTCGAGGAAGGCGAGGAAGGCGACGAGGACGAGGACGAGTCCGCCGAGGACGAGGAAGAAGCCGGCCCCAGCGGTCCCGACCCGGAAGAGGTCAAGCGCCGCATGGAGCTGCTGCGCGACTACTACGGCAAGTTCCAGAAGGCCGCCCCGAAAGCCGCCAGCATCACCGACAAGAAGATCGTCAAGCTGCGCGACCAGATGGCCGAGGAATTCCTCAAGCTCAAGCTGCCGTCCGCGCTGATCGACGGCTTCGTGCGCAAGCTGCGCGAAGTGGTGGGCGACATCCGCCATCACGAGCGCGTGCTGCTGGACATCTTCGTCAAGCAGGTGAAGATGCCCAAGGCCGAATTCATCAAGACCTTCCCCAGCAACGAGGGCAACCTCGAGTGGGCGGCCGAACTGGGCCGCAAGCGCCAGAAGTGGTCGCCGAACATCAAGACCCATCGCGAAGCGATCGACGCCGAGCAGGAGAAGCTCGCCGCGATCGAGCGCAAGCTGTTCCTGCCGCTGATCGACATCAAGGACATCAACCGCGCCATGGCCAGTGGCGAGGCGAAGGCCCGTCGCGCCAAGAAGGAAATGGTCGAGGCGAACCTGCGCCTGGTGATCTCGATCGCCAAGAAGTACACCAACCGCGGCCTGCAGTTCCTCGACCTGATCCAGGAAGGCAACATCGGCCTGATGAAGGCGGTCGACAAGTTCGAGTACCGCCGCGGCTACAAGTTCTCGACCTACGCCACCTGGTGGATCCGCCAGGCGATCACCCGTTCGATCGCCGACCAGGCCCGCACCATCCGCATCCCGGTGCACATGATCGAGACGATCAACAAGTTGAACCGCATCTCCCGCCAGATGCTCCAGCAGTTCGGCCGCGAGGCCACGCCGGAAGAACTGGCCAAGGAAATGGAGATGCCCGAGGACAAGATCCGCAAGGTGCTGAAGATCGCCAAGGAACCGATCTCGATGGAAACCCCGATCGGCGACGACGAGGATTCCCACCTGGGCGACTTCATCGAGGACGGCAACGCCAGCTCGCCGATCGACTCGGCGACGGAAACCGGCCTGATGGAAACCGTGCGCGACGTGCTCGCCGGCCTCACGCCGCGGGAAGCGAAGGTGCTGCGCATGCGCTTCGGCATCGACATGAACACCGACCACACGCTGGAAGAAGTCGGCAAGCAGTTCGACGTCACCCGCGAGCGCATCCGCCAGATCGAAGCGAAGGCGTTGCGCAAGCTGCGTCATCCCAGCCGCTCCGAACAGCTGCGCTCGTTCCTCGACGTCGAGTAACAGCTGCTCGCCCGCGATGCTTCTTTTCAACGGCCGCGCATGCGGCCGTTGTCTTTTCTGGAACCACGGTTTGTCGTGGCCATTTCGGGGTGATGCTCTTCCGCATGGCAATTGGCGCACAACAAGATGCATTTGGTCAGCTCTCGCTCGACTTCAGCCATGCTCCGATTCGAGAGCGCGCGCAGGTCGAGGTTGAACGATTTGCGTGCGTGTTTGCCATGGTGCCAGGTCAACGCTGCAAGATTCGCGCGATAGCCACACCGCACGCAGCATCCGCCCGCTGACTCAACCAGTTGCCGTTTGCGTAACAGGCCGCGTGACTGCTGGCTGGAGTAGCTTTGGTGTCGATGATTGGTATCCCGGTTCTTGCAGACCCGGGAACAGAATCGGCGCTGCCTGCCTGTCAGGATGGCACCGCACACCATACAGGCAAGTTCGGATTTCATTTTATTAGCATAATCCAAAGCGCGCGCAAGGCGTGGCTTTGTCTGCGGGCGTTGCTACCATAGGCATACGGGCCTATAGCTCAATGGTTAGAGCAGGGGACTCATCGAAAGGTGCCGCCGTGCAGGAATGCATGGACGGGAACGGGATGAATTCAGGGAAACCTCAGCGGCGCAGACGCGGCCGGTGGCAACCCTGAGCCAAGCCGCCGGTACACCGGCGGAAGGTGCAGAGACTACCTGAGGGCTTCAGCGCCCTTCATTACAGGCTAGAGCGTCCCGCACCCCAACCGCACGAAGCCATGCAACGTGCGAAGGGTGAAGAGATAGTCCGCGCCGAAGGGAAACCTCCGGAACACGCGAATCCCTTGGTTCGAGGTTCGAGTCCTCGTGGGCCCACCATTCGCGAAGCGGCATCTTCAGCCGTCGCCTCGGTCGCGATGAATCCGAATCCGCAGCTACTCCGTATGCACCGGCATGGAGCACACCCTCGCGTCAGGGGGGCGTCGCAGCCGTGGGCGGGAAGTTGCGTATGATGGTCCGGAACCCCTCTGTCACCGGGATGACGCCCGCCGGGGCCAAACGATCCGTGTCCGCCCCCATGAACCACAACGTGCCTGATGCATCGTCCTGGTCGGCACAGATGGCGGCCGTGTCGGTACAGCGCGACCGCGCGAGCTTCGTGCGCATCCACGATCATTTCGCGCCGCGCCTGCAGCGCTACCTGCGCAACCTGGGCGTGGCCGAGTCGATCGCCGACGCACTGGTGCACGCTGCAGCCGCTGTGCGGATTCTGAGCGCGATGCCGTTGTGCAGCGTGTCCCGATGAGCACGGCGCTGGTGCTGTTCCGGCGCGACCTGCGCCTGGCGGACAACCCCGCGTGGAGCGCGGCCTGCGCCGAGCACGCCCACGTGCTGCCGGTGTTCATCCATGCCGATGACGAAGCCTGCCCGGCCGGCGCGGCCAGCCAGTGGTGGTTGCATCATTCGCTGCGTGCGCTGGACCAGGATTTGCGCGATGCCGGCGCCGCGCTGCACCTGCGTCGCGGCGAGCCGCTGGCCGTCCTGCGCGAACTGATCCGTCGCAGCGGTGCCGGCGCGGTGTACTGGAATCGCCTGTACGAGCCGGCCGCGATCGAGCGCGACACGCAGCTCAAGAGCGCCCTGCGGCAGGACGGCATCGCGGTGCACAGCCACAACGCCGCGTTGTGGTGCGAGCCATGGCGGATCGCCACCGGGCAAGGCCAGCCGTACAAGGTGTTCACGCCGTACTGGCGCAAGCTGCGGCCGGAACTGCAGCCGGTCGAACCGTTGCCGGCGCCGCGCGTGCCAGGCTGGCACGAACTGCCCGACGGCGTTCCGCTCGATGCACTGGAACTGCTGCCGCGCATCGATTGGGCCGGTGGCCTGCGCGCGCACTGGCGGCCGGGCGAAACCGGCGCGCGCGACCTGCTGGAAATCTTCGCCGACGACGCCATCAGCGACTACGCCCACGCGCGCGACCTGCCCGCGCGGCACGGCACCTCGCGGCTGTCGCCGCATCTGCATTTCGGCGAGATCTCGCCATGGCAGATCCACTTCGAACTGGGCCGCCGCGCCCGCGCCATCGACACGAAGCGCCGACCCGACCTCGAACCGTTCCTGCGCGAACTGGGCTGGCGCGAGTTCGCCCATCACCTGCTGTTCCATTTTCCGCACACGCCCACGGAAAACTTCAACCTGCGCTTCGACGATTTCGCCTGGGCCGCTGCCGACGAAGTCGCAATCGAACGCTGGCAACGCGGCCGCACCGGCATTCCGCTGGTCGACGCCGGCATGCGCGAACTGTGGCACACCGGCTGGATGCACAACCGCGTGCGCATGATCGTGGCCAGCTTCCTGACCAGGAACCTGCGCCAGCACTGGCAGCACGGCGCGCGCTGGTTCCACGACACCCTGGTCGACGCCGACCTGGCCAACAACACCTTGGGCTGGCAATGGGTGGCTGGCTGCGGTGCGGATGCCGCGCCGTATTTCCGCGTGTTCAATCCACTCACCCAGGCGAAGAAGTTCGATCCCGACGGCGCTTACCTGCGCCGCTGGCTGCCGGAGCTGGCTGACGCACCCGTGGCATTGCTGCACGAACCGTGGAAGGACGCGGCCCTGCTCAGGCGCAGCGGTTATCCGGCGCCGATGGTCGACCTCGGCCAGTCACGCCAGCAGGCGCTGGATGCCTACGCGGCATTGACCCGCTGACATCGAAACCCGCCGCAGCGTCAACCCAGCATCTGCGGATTCAGATGCCACACCGCGAAGTTCAGCGCCGAGGCGAAACCCACCCAGCCCAGGTACGGCAGCAGCAAGGCGCCGGCCAGCGCTCGCACGCGCCAGAAGCCGAGCACCGTGGCCACGATCAGCAGCCACAGCAGCACGATGTCGGCAAAGGCCAGCGCACCGCGATGCCAGCCGAAAAACAGCCAGCTCCACAACGCGTTCAGCGCCAGCTGGATCACGAACAGCGTGAGCACGCCACGCTGCCGGCGCCAGCCGCCTTCGCGCCAGGCCAGCCACGCAGCGATGCCCATCAACGCGTACAGCACCGACCATACCGGGCCGAACACCGAGGACGGCGGGGCCCACGAGGGCTGGGCCAGCTGCTGATAGAAGTCGGCCGCCTGCACCGATGCCACCGCACCGATGGCGGCGGCTGCGAAGCTCAGCAACAGCCAGCCGACCAGACCGAGGAACTGCTTCGCGTGCGTCATGCCTGGCTCCGGATATGCGTGCGTGCGGGGCTCCCGTAGCGGAGCGTGTCTGTGGCAACTGTGCGGGAAGTCCCGCCCGCGCATTGTGAAGAGCCCGCGCCCGCCCCATCTCCTGGGTTCGTGGCCAAAGGCCGTGGCAACGCTTCGCCAGCACGTGCCCGCCAGGCATCGGAACAGGACTCGCCGCCGACGCCGCCGATTCGCGTTCGTACGACTCTTCGGGATGTGCTCATGTTCGACAGAATCAGAAACTGGCGCATACGACGCCTCGTCGCGCGACGGCCGATCGCCGAAGGACTCTGGCGCGACGCGCTGCGACGCTGCGCCGCCGCGCGCCGGCTGGGTGCCTCGGACCAGGCCAGCTTGCGCGTGCTGGTCACCCTGTTCCTGGAACGCAAGTCGCTGGAGCCGGTCGAGGGCCTGCATCTGGACGACGCCGACCGCGTCCTGCTGGCGACCCATGCCTGCCTGCCGATCCTGAAACTCGGGCTCGACTGGTACGACGGCTGGCACAGCATCATCGTCTATCCACGCGCCTTCAGCCCGCAGCGCGAACGAGTGGACGACGCGGGCGTGGTGCACCGCAGCCGCGACATCCTGGCCGGCGAAGCCTGGAACCGCGGGCCGGTGATCCTGTCGTGGGATGACGTGCAGGCGATCGGGCGGCAACCCGGGCACAACGTGGTCGTCCACGAAATGGCGCACAAGCTCGACATGTTGAACGGCGACGCCGACGGCTTCCCGCCGCTGCACCGGCGCATGGATCGCCGCGCCTGGGCGCAGGCTTTCACCAGCGCGTGGGAGCAGCTGAGCGAAGCCCGGCGCCATGGCATCGAGCTGCCGATCGATCCATACGGCCTGGAAAGCCATGCCGAATTCTTCGCCGTCCTCAGCGAGCAGTTCTTCGAAGCGCCCGCCGCCTTGCGCGAACACCTGCCCGCGGTCTATCGGCAACTCGAGCTGTTCTATCGCCAGCATCCGCTGTAAACGAACGTTGCCGTCGCCATCCGCGCGCATCCACTCCCCCGTTTCCCGCGCAGCAGGAACCGGCTGCCTGACCCGGTCGTCAGAGGCGAACTCGACGCGGGCCTCCTAATGCACGATGCCCAGCAGGCAGGCACGGTCTACCGCGTGTTTGCGGTTTCCGGCGGAAAGCTTGAGGAACAGGTTCTTGAGATGCCATTTCACGGTCTCGCCGCTCACATCCAGCGTGCGGGCGATCTGCTTGTTGCTCATGCCTTTTCGAAGCAGTTCGAGGATCTCCGATTCCTTGCTGGTGAGCAGTGCGTTGCGCGAAGGCGCACGCAACACCGCAGGCGGGCGCGGCGTGGACGATGCGCCCAGCAGTTGCCTTCCGGCCGGGGTAGCGCGGAGCTCCTCGACCAGCTCCGTGGCGGATGCAGGAGCATTCGCCAGCAGACGTTCGTGACCGGACAACTGCGCGAGACTCAGGGCTTCGGCAAGCAACGGCAGCGCGTGTTCGGCATCGCCCTGGCGGGCAACGATCGCGCGCAGCACCTTGATGGTCAGCATGTCGTGGCCACGATGCAGCTGACCGGCGAGCTCGTCGGCCGTGGTCAGCTGGCGCTCCGCATCGGCAAAGTCACGCCTGGCGATCGCCGCATGGGCGGCGGCGATCGCAACTGCGACCCGATACTGCAGCAGGAACCAGCGCATCGGCGCCTGGCCGAAGACGGGCGCAAGCTGCGCCACCGATTCCATCAAGGCCGCGATGGTCTCGATGCGCCCGCGCAAGGCATGGATGCGGACCTGTTCGCACAAGGCATACAGGCGCAGCCGCGGCAGGCGCCTGCGCTCGGCGAGCGCGCAAAGATCGTCGAGCACGGCGAGTGCGCGGCGTTCGTCGCCATGGCCGAGCGCGATGCGGGACAAGGTGCGATACGTGCACCACAAGGTGTCGGCGAAACCGCCGCGCTCCAGCACGTCCACCCGGTCGGCCAGCAGCGCTCGTGCCGCCTCCGGCTGGTCGCGCTGCAGCAGCGCCTGGGCCAGCGGCGCCGCCAGCAGGCAGGCCCGCAGGCTGCGACGCCCTTCGTCGCGTTCGGCCAGGGCCAGCGCAGGGCGCAGCACGGCCTCGGCACGGTAGGCATCGCCGTCCCAGAGATGGCTCAGGCCGACCAGCATCTGGCCCAGTCCCGCGGCCAGGCGGAGCGGTCCCGCACGGCCGTGAGTGGCCGCCTCGGCAATCAGTTCGCGCGTCTGCACCGTCTCGCCGGCGTGCAGCGCCAGCAGGGCGCGCGTGTTGAGGCAGGCGACGGTATACAACGGCGCACCGCCAGGTTCGCCCAGCGCGGGCCAGCGCGGCAGCAGATCCGGAATGTCGTCGAGTCCGTCGGCAAAGGCGTTCGCGCCGGCGGCGATGCGCAAGGCGATCGAACGTGATTCCGGTGCGCTCGCCGTATCGGCAAGCACGTTCCGGGCGATGCGCAGTGCCTCGGAGTTTCGGTCACTGAAGGCGAGGATCGAGGCCGCGGCCAGGCGCAGACCGGTGTCGCCGGCGAACAGCGATGTTGGCAACCGCGCCAGCCACTCCCGCGCCTCGGCCAGCTGGCCGGACGTACCGAGCTCCCACAGTGAATGTGCCGCGTGGGTCTCGGCCTGTTGTTCATCGCCAGCGGCCAGCGCGTGCAATGCCGCTTCGTGGAAACGCCTCTCCGCGGCATACCAGCGCGAAGCGCGCCCGTGCGCCGCCGCCTGCTCGGCTGCGGGCAGCTGTTCGAAGCGGCCGCGCAGGAAGTCGCGCGCCAGCGTGTGCAGGCGCAGGCAATCCGGGCGCTCGCCGACCATCAGGATGGGCGTTTCGCGTGCCAGCCATTCCAGGTAGGAGCCCGCTTTGGCATCGAGGGTGACGGCTTCGCACAACGCCGGGGATGCCGGGTCCAGGATCGCGATGTGGGTCAGGAATGCCACCAGTGCCGCCGGCAGCCGCGAAACCAGCGACTCGACAAAGTAGTCCTGCAAGGTACCGTGCCGGGCGGAGAGCGAGCGGACCGCGGCGGCAAGGTCGGGCTCCTGCTCGATCGCGGCGATCGCCAGTTGCAAACCACTCGGCCAGCCTTCGGTCGCATCGTGGAGGCGGGCGCGGTCGTCGGTGCCCAGTCGTTCGCCGAGCCGGCGGTCGAGTATCTCCATTGCCTCTTCGACGCGCAGGCGCAGGTCTTCGGTACCGAACGCGGCGTGGTTTCCCTTCGCCGCCAGCTCGGCCGTCTGCAGCGGCAGCGGCACGCGGGTGCCGACCACCACGTGCAGGTTCGCCGGGGCATTCATCAGCAGGTATTGCAGCACCGTGCGCACCGTCGCCTCGGGCAGGCAGTCGGCTTCATCGACGATGAGGACGGTCTGGGTGCCGCGGGTGGCAACGGTGCACAGCAGGTTGGTCAGCGCCTCGACGCGGGGTACGGCGATGCGGTCCACCGGCCGGCCGGTGGCGGTGCAGAGCGAATGCAGCAACGCCATGGTGAAGCGTTCGGGCTCGTCCTCTTCATCGGCGTCGAGCCAGGCCACCAGCGCGCCTTCTTCCATCCAGCGCCGACGCCACTGCAGCAGCAGCGTGGTCTTGCCGAACCCCGCCGGCGCGGCCACCACGATCGCGGTGCGATCATGTACGCGAATCCATTCGCGCTGCAGACGCGCGCGCTCCAGCGCCGCGCGCGGCAAGCGCGGCGGCATCGCCTTGAGGGTGAATTCGGAGTCTCTCATTGCCATGGCCAGAAGCGAAACATTGCTGCTATCGCGGACGCCGGGGTTTGTCCCTTTGTACACGTTATCCGGCCCGGCGGCTCGACCAGTGGATGTGCACGATTTTCCAGCCGTTCCCGCGCCTGGCCAGCAACATGGTTTCAACGACCACGTCGCCCTGGCCCCGGGCCGCGGAAGGGCCGCGCAGCCGTAGCTCGCTCATCACCCAGCTGAAGTTCGGCCCGGCATGGGCGTCGCGGCGCACCAGCTCCCGCTGCACGCTGCCGAGCGCGGCGACATCCGCCTTCGCTGCGCCGTCGATGTACGTGTCGCGATTGCCCAGCACCCGGCCATCGGCCAGCACGATCGCCTCGGGCGCCATCAACTGGCGGGCGCGCTCCAGTTGCCCCTTGCCGAGTTCGAGCATGAACGTGTCGACGACCTGCACGGCCTCGCTGGCAGCGGCGTCACCCTGGGTGGGCGCTGGCACCTTCGCTGCGCCGACCGGGGTGGACGACTGCGCGGACGAGGGCGCGACGAGGGTGGCCAGTACGAGGAAGACGACGGGGAACAACTTGCGCACGAGTGTGTACCGGACAGGAGGGGCCGCCATTGGGGGGTGTTTCGTACCCCCGCACTCCCCCCCACCGCGGGGGGGAGTCAGCCGCAGGCGGTTACCCGCACTGTCGGAGCCCGTTGGTGCCCATGACCCGACGCCTGCTCGGCGCTGCCGATCTTTTATCTCTGAGGGGAGATCTTTCTGTGAATACCGCTCGTCATCACGCCCGTTCCAAGACCCTGGTCCGCGCCAACCTCGCCGCATCGCTGCTGCTGGCCCTGGGCCTGTCGCCGACGCTGGCGATGGCGGCGGACTGCGCCGGCACACTTCCCGGACAGACCCAGTGCGACGCCGCCACGGCGAGCGGAGCCTACTCCAGCGCCTTCGGCAACCTGGCTGCGGCCACCGGCGACTACAGTTCCGCCTTCGGCAACAACGCCAGCGCCGCCGGCAGGAATTCGGCGGCGGTCGGCAACTTCGCCAGCGCCAGCTCGGCCTACAGCTCGGCTTTCGGTTCCAACGCCCAGGCGAGCGGTACCGACGCCACCGCCGTGGGCGCCTTCGCGACCGCCACCGGTGCCTACAGTTCGGCGGTGGGTTACAACGCCAAGGCGACCCAGAGCAAGGCCAGCGCGTTCGGCGTGAACGCGAATGCCAGCGGCACCTCCGGCGCCACCGCGATCGGCGCCGCGTCCACCGCCAGCGGCCAGGCCGGTACTGCGGTCGGTACCTATGCCTCCGCCCTCGGCAAGTTCAGTACCGCGCTCGGCCGCTCCGCCACCGTCACGGCCACCGGCACCAGCGGAACCGCGGTCGGCGATCGCGCCAATGCCGCCGGCGCGTATGCCACGGCCATCGGCGCCCGTTCCACCGCCGCCGGCCTGTGGGCGACGGCACTCGGCAAGTCGGCCAACGCCAGCGGCGCGTACGGCACGGCGCTCGGCGCCCAGGCGCAGGCGACGGGACTGCTGGGAACCGCCGTCGGCGTGGTATCCGAAGCCTCGGGCCAGTTCTCCACGGCCGTGGGCTCCGACACGCACGCCACGGGCACGGCCGCCGTTGCCATCGGCAGCTACACGCGTGCCTACGCCTCCCATGCGGTCGCGATCGGCGGCGGCTCGGTGGCCAAGAGCGGCTTCACGATCGCCCTTGGCGGGAGTGCCTATGCCAGCGATCTGGGCGCGACGGCGATCGGTTCCTACTCCCAGGCGATCAGCGAGGACTCGATTGCCCTCGGCTCCTATGCCATGGCCGCCTACAAGCACACCTCGGCGATGGGCTACCTGTCCAATGCGTGGAACGCCTATGCCACGGCTGTCGGTGCCGTCTCCAATGCCTACGGTTTCGCCAGCACCGCGCTGGGCGCCTACTCCAGTGCGCTGGGCGATTTCAGCAATGCCACCGGCGCCTACGCCACGGCGAGCGGCCTCAGCAGCAGCGCCGCCGGCGCCTACAGCGTGGCCCTCGGCAGCCTGAGCACGGCGGAAGGCGCCTATGCCCAGGCTCGCAACGCCTACAGCACCGCCGTCGGTACCTACAGCCTGGCCATCGGCGACTTCAGCACGGCGCTCGGTTCGCTTTCGGTCGCCGGCGGCATCTCCAGTGCCGCGCTCGGTGATACCTCGGCCGCGCTCGCCGACTACAGCACCGCGCTGGGCGCCTACAGCATGGCCAACGGCATCGGCAGCAACGCCACCGGCTATTACGCCACGGCCTCGGGTGACCGCGCCTCGGCGACCGGTGCGTACAGCAACGCCGTCGGCATCGACAGCGTCGCGCTCGGCAGCCATGCCATCGCCAGTGCCGACAACAGCATCGCCCTGGGCGCCGGCTCCCTCGCCGATCGCGCCAACACCGTGTCGGTCGGCAGTGCCGGTGCCGAGCGCCAGATCACCCATGTTGCCGACGGCACGGACGTGACGGATGCGGTCAACAAGGGCCAGCTCGATGTCGCCATCGCCAATGTGGGCGGTGCGGTCGGCTCCCTCGACGCCGCCGCGGTGAAGTACGACGACGCAGCCAGCAAGGACACGGTGACATTCGGCGGCCTCGCCGGCACCACCCTCGGCAACCTCAAGGCCGGCCTGTCCGGCGACCAGGCGGTCAACCTCGACCAGCTGAACTCGGTGGCCTCGATCTTCGGCGGCGGCTCGGTGTTCGGCGCCAACGGGATGTGGAGCGCGCCCTCCTATGCGATACAGGGCGGGATCTACGCGGACGTCGGCGGGGGTTTCTCGGCGATCGACAGTGCGCTCACCGGCCTGAACAGCCGCGTGTCCCTGCTTGAACAGACCCCGGGCCTCGGCCTGCCGGTGGGGACAGGCAACGGCCTCGCGCTCGGCAGCGGCAGCAACGCCACCGATAGCACCGACACCGCCTACGGCAACGGGGCGAACGTTGGCGCCGACAGCGGTACCGCGATCGGCAGTGGCGCGACCATTTCCTCCACGGCAACCAACGCCGTCGCGGTCGGTGCCGGCAGCCGCGTCACCGCGACCGACGGCACGGCTGTGGGCCAGGGCGCAACGGTCACCGGCGCGGGTGCAGTCGCGATCGGACAGGGTTCGCTTGCCGACCAGGCCAACACGGTCTCGGTCGGCTCGGCCGGCAATGAACGGCGCATCACCAACGTCGCTTCCGGCACGGCCGCCACCGACGCCGCCAACGTCGGCCAGATGCAGGCCGCCGACGCGGCGACCATCACGGCGGCCAATGGCTACACCGACAACGCCGCGACGCAGACGCTGACCCGCGCCAACAGCTACACGGACAGCAGGCTCAGCGCACTGGACGACCAGTTCAGCAACCTCGGCCGCCAGGTCAGTGCACGCCTGGATCAGCAGGACAGGCGCATCGATCGCCAGGGCGCGATGAGTTCGGCGATGCTCAACATGGCGATCAATGCCGCGAACAGCCGCAGCCCGAACGGTCGCATCGGCGCGGGCGTGGGTTGGCAGGGCGGCGCAGCGGCGATGTCGGTCGGCTACTCCAAAGCCGTCGGCGAACACGCTTCGTTCAGTGTCGGCGGCTCCTTCAGTGGCAGCGAATCCAGCGTCGGCGCCGGCTTCGGCATCGATCTCTGAGTCCGGCAAGCCCGCGACGAAACTCGTTCTGCGCAGTCACAGCGCCGTGCCGGCCCCGCATGTTCCGCGAGGCCGGCACGGCGTTTGTGTGTGCGCACCGGAGTGAATGCATCACACGAGCGGATTTCGATGATCAGCAGACCAAGCCGCTATGATCAACGGAGGACACGTGGAAAGGCGGCGAACGACCCAAAGAGGACTCTTTCACTTACCTAGCCAGGAAATCTCGTTCCAAAAATCTCACGCCATTTCTGCTTTGCCGACCATTCGCGTTTGGGCGTCGCCATCTCGTGCTCGATCGCTTCAAGACTCAAGTTATAGCAGCGCCCGGCCTTCCACTGGAACAATTCGCCTCCGTAAACCGATTGGCCGCTGCCCGGTGCCCGCCAGTACGCTTGAGTTCGACTTTGATCGGCCATGAAGCGAAAGAAGTCTCGGCACATGAAATCGTAGTACAGGTAAGACTTGTCCCGATTCGCCCAAGTGTCAATGAACTGGTAAGCAAGTGTATCGATCAGCAAACCACCGACCGGCACGTCCCAATAGCCCTTCCACTGCCGCATCATTCGACACAAGAGCACGAGATTATAGTTGCACAGGATATTTCGGCTTCTGATCGCGGAGATCTCGGCTCGCGGATTCGTCGTTCGCCAAGAGCCCCCACCATTGGCGTCGGGATAGGTGAAGGATCCATCCGTGTGTGGAAAGACGGGAACCACTTCGAAGGTCATATCCAAGAAGTTAACCTGGATGACTTGACCATCACCGCGGATACCCGTTTGAGAATAGGTCTTTTCAATAGAGGACTTGACCGCTTGCAGTAACGCCGACTGCCCGTTGCCGACGTAATCGTTGTACCTGGTGTACATGGCCCACGGCAGCTCGAAGATCATGTCAACGTCGCTAAAACCGCGAATCGCGGTGTTCCGGCCATATGAACCGACGTAAAAACTGTGTGCGGTGGTGGATGCCGTGTTCCAAAAATCGGTGTTCAGGCGCGTCGTCAAGACCCGGTAGCGGTTCGCAACCGTCGTGGAATTATCGACCTGAAGATCAGTGCAAAACGTTTCGAACCAGTTTGCTAGTCCCATTAGCGCTGTACCCAGGTTATGCCACGTTGACAACGAAGATACCTGAGCGCGCAACGCAATAGCCGCCCTTTACGATGAAGCACTCGATGCTATGCGTCCCGGGATAAGAGGTGGATTCGCGCTTGACGAGGTAACCGTGTTCAGCGCGCGGCAGTTCAAATTCGCCGCGCAGATCGTTCGCAGCTTTCGCGGCAGCTCCGGTATTGACCACTTGCCAGTAGACGTCGAATGGTACGCCAACATTCGTGCTTGCCCCGAAAACAAGGGCGCAGCCGCACGGTACCGGGCTGCTATCGGAAGCCAAAGGCTGGGGCCGGAAGCCGTTTCGGAGCACCTGCACGGAGCTCAAGGCGACTTGGCCGCCGCTGACCACCGGCCACCGAACCGGGCGTCGATGCGGAGCATCCCTTAGCCCATGGCGCGCCGAGTCGCCCAAGACCGTCGATCTCGCAGTCGCAAACACTGGTCGCAGCGCCGCCTCAACCAGCGCTCGACCCATCCGGGGCGCCAATGCTTCGGAAAAATCGGCGCTTGAATCGCTCGCAAGCGCGCGACCAAAGTCCTGGCGCGCTACTGCAAGCCAGCTGTGAAACGCCTCAGCCTTCGCCGCGTCTTCGTTCCAGGCATCGGCGAAGTTTTCTCTAGGGTCGGCTGGGTTTGCAATCCAGAATCCTCGGCCGTCCTGGCGGATGAAGCGGTCCATATCACCCAAGATGCGGGTAAGCGCTTCGGCGACCGTTGCTTCTTGCTGATAGGCCAAGGCGGACAACGTCGTAATGATGATCGAGGTCGGCTTGGCCGATATCTGCTGCTCGGAAAACTGCAAATCCCGATGCCGTTTCAATAGTTGGATAGCCAACTGCAGCGGCGTGCGGACGCGGAAGTTCGGAATATCCGCAACATCGATCTTGGCCTCGACCAGACGCATGTACTCACGGCGTGCGTCGAACACAGTCCGCATCCGACCATAAAACCAGTCGGCGTAACCGTTGGGATTGCTCGCGGGCCAGTCTTGCGAGATGAAACGGTACTCGCCGTGGGTGCGGTCAGTGATCGAGACGGCCTGCTCCACGTGGGCCAGGCTCATCGACGCTGCCTCGCGCAAGAGGAGCTGGTGTGCAGCATCCGGGACGCAGGGCAACACGTCCATATGAAACTTCGCTGCTTCGGTATACGTCAACGTCCAGCAGCGGTCCCATTCATCAGGAGCTTGCATGCTGTAACGCGCGGTGTAGGCCATCACTTCCGCGCCCAACGCCTCGTGCAACTGCTCTTGGGTTCGACGGTCCTTCGACCACTGGACCTCGCACACCACGTCCAGATCGTACTCGTCGCCACGAATCGGCGCGATGGCCGTTCCCATGCGGAACGACCCCTGTAAATAGACGGCCACGTCGTCTTCGGCGAATCGAGACCCCGGCCGGTCCAGCCACTCGGCGAGCGAGCGGTAGCTGCGCTCGGCCGCTTCGTACTTGGCGGGAGGTAGATCGAGCGCCGAGGCGACGCGCTCCAGCCAATCGCCCGTGTTTGCCGTCCTGGCGGGAAGATTCATGCAGCCTCCCGCACCCGGAGTGAGAAGAGCGATGCGTCGCTCACAGGCGCACTACCCGGATAAAGCCATAAACAATAGCGATAATCAAAAAGATTCCAATCAATGTCGCCGACAGCGGAATCTTGTCTCGCCAGAAGGTGAAAATTCGCTTTTCTTCCAGCCAGCTTCGCTCCGCTTGCCAGAAGAACTTGTAGTGTGCGTACCAGTCACTCAGGAAAATTTGTTTGCTAATCCCGATGCTTTGCGACTCATTGAGCAGCTCGCGATACCGCGCCTCCAAATCATCAAGGTTGGCGGAAGCGTCTCGACTCTTGACCTCGTAGTACAGCGAGCGGAGGGTGGTGAAGATGGTCGTTAAGCGACTCCCGACCTTGGAATATTTATGTCGACCATCTTGGTACGAGTTGAAGTAGAAAACTGCGTAGGCAACGATGAGCAGTAACGCTGCCAGGATGTTGTTGTTGAGCTCCGGAACGACGAGCGCGAGAACGCCAAAGGCAAAGCTGATGATACTGATCCAGCCCGGCGCCTTCTCGACTATGTCATAGGTCGCAAGGTGCTTCTTCGCTGCGTAACCGATGTTGTAACCGCTCTCGGCAATGTCTTTGAGCAACAGGTCCTTGTTCACTCGCCCCCCCTATGATCGATGGATAGCCTCTAGTGCAATATAAGAGTGTTCGGAGGCTTATCAAGAAAAGCGGCCGCAGTCTCGTTAGCTGCGACGTTTCACTCGAACTCCCTTACACCGGCAGAGAGCCGAGCGTCCACTCTTGGCCGGTAGCCACCGCCCGGACCAGACCCGATCAACCTCCAGCAAGCTGATCATCTGCTTTTGGTTCGGACGGCCAACCTCATCGGTGTGCGCACGCGAACGAGTTTCGACGGCTTTCCGCGTCTCGCCCCACTCACGACGCCTGGCGCGGCGTGCCTCCCCGCGTCAGGCGACGCCAGCGGCCGGCACGGCAAGCGACGGTGCTTCATCCGGGTCGTAGGCCGTGATCAGGTCAGCGAGCCGGGCTTGCAGCGGCGCCAGGCCCGTCGCATAGCGTCGCCAGCCACCGATGTTGCGACGGTGGATCGGCTGGCGCAGTTGCAGCGTGCTGGCGGTGGTGGTGACGGTCTTGTTGGCGAGGATGTCGGTGACCCCCTCGACCAGCGGCAGGCCAAGGTAATCCTGCACCCGGCGCGCCTGTTCGTCCGGCTGCGTGGCCAGGTCTTCGTAGCGCACATCGAGGATCCGGCCGGGCGCGATCGCGTGCCAGTGCCGCATCAGTCGCGCGTAATTGCGGTAGTGCGTGGCCAGGTCGTCCAGCGCGTAGCTGTAGGGGTAGTACTTGTGCGCGAACAGCTCCTTGAGGTTGGAGAAGCAGCTGTCCATCGGGTGGCGGCGCAGGTGGATGATCTTCGCGTGCGGCAGCGCCTTCAGGATCGCGCCGCACCACTGGAAGTTCATCGGGTGCTTGTCGACGTAGAACGCCCTGCCCCGGGTGGCCCAGCGCGTCTTGGCGAGGTAGCGGTGGCCCAGCAGGTCCGCGTCCAGGCGCGCGACATAGTCGCCGATGCCGGGGTCCAGGGTCAGCGACAGGCGCTGGTCGTTGACCCACTGCATCTGCTGGCGCAAGTCGTTGAGCTCGCCGCAGGTGGTGATCTGCGGATGGTTGCCGAGGATGCGCTCGAGCAGGGTGGTGCCGGTGCGGGGCATGCCGACCACGAAGATCGGGGTCACGTCCGCGGGCACGTCCGCGCAGCGGGCGAGGAAGCCTGGCGGGGTGGCGGCGATCAGCGCGTCGTAAGCGGCCGTTTCCAGTGCCGCGTCATGCCCGGTGACGCTGCGGCGCGCATCGGCGCCCGCCATCAGCGATAGCCAGGCCTGGTCGGTCTGGCCGAGCGTGTCCAGCTCCTTGAACAGCCCGTAGTGCAGGTAGGTCACGTCGTCGTGGTCGAGGTCGGGCCGTTCCAGTGCCGCGCGCATGCGCGCCACGCGTTCAAGCGCGCCCTCCCTGCGACCGAACTGCGCGCACGACCAGTGCGCGTGACCGTAATGGGGGGCTTCGGCGACGCTTTGCTCGCAGGCGTCGATCGCGGCCTCGATCGGGCCGGTGAAGCTCTGCACGATCCCGTGCATGTGCCTGACGTACGCGCCGTCGCAGCCGCTGGCGCGGGCCAGTTCGATGCAACGCAGGGCCTGCGGCTGGTCATCGAGCGCGCTGTACAGACGGGCGAGCGGAACCAGCTGGGCCGTGTTGGCCGGATGCCCGGCGTCGACAAAGCCCAGCAGCGAATGCGCCAGGTGGTGCTCCCCGACCTCGAGCAACACGTCGGCGACGATGAGGATGTCGCCCGCCGCCTGACCGGCGACGCGCTGGCTCGCCTGGAAGGCGTTGAACGTGGCGCCACGGGTGCGCCCGACCGCATGACAGATCTGCGCCAGCATGGCGTAGGCCAGCGGCTGCTCGGGCGCCTGCCCGATCAGTTTCACGCATGCCGCTTCGGCTTCCGCAAGACGATGCTGCCCGAAGTGCTCAACAGCCTGCTGCCAGAGAGGTTGGAGATCGACTTGCTGCATGACGTGGTCCGATCGGGGGAAGGTTCGCCGCGGTCCACGGCATCGCTGCGGCAGCTGACCGCTACCCGCGCGCGACCTGGCGTCCGGAGATCAGTGGACCACCCGGACCGGACCCCCACACCCCCCACGCTGGGGGGTTTCGGATGCAGCCTCGCAGCCCAGAGTCTTGCCCGGGTCGCGGCGTTCCGCGCCGATCATCATCATCAAGGGGAGGGGAACTATGTCGTCGCTAGCCAAGGCCGTATCCGTGGCCATTCTCATGGGAGTCGCCGGCCAGTCCGCCGCGGCCGACCAATCCGGGGCGATCACTCGCGCCCTGAACGCCATCCACAAGAACCCGGCGGCGACCCGCACGTCCGCCGGCGACGGGTTCAGCGCACGCAGCGTGATCGTCGATCGCGACGGCACCGAACACGTCCGCATGAACCGCACCTACCAGGGCCTGCCGGTGATCGGCGGCGACCTGGTCGTGCACTCGCGTGCCGGGGTCTTCCGTGATGCCAGCCTGGCCATGGTCGCGCCCATCAACATCCCGGTCACGCCGAAGCTGACGGCCAGCCAGGCCATCGTGAATGCCGGCGCGGAGTTCGGCACGGACTTTCATGCCATGCCGACTGCGCGCCTGGCCGTCTACTTCCGCCGCACCACGCCAAAGCTCGCTTACGACGTGCTGTATGTCGGCACGGCCAGGGACAAGACGCCGATCCGCATGCACTACTTCGTCGATGCGACCAGCGGAGCGATCCTGGAGCAGGAGAACGACATCGAGACCGGCATCCTGCCGGGCGGTGCCCCCGGCACCGGCATTCCGGCGGGCACTCCGTCCACGACGCCGGCCACCGGCAGCGGCCGCTCGCTGCTCGCCGGCGCCGTCCCGCTGAACACCCAGTGGAACGCGACCCGCCGCATCTACGAACTGAAGGACACGACCCGCGGCAACAGCTACATCAACGATCTCGGCAACGGCTTCCGGGGCTTCGGCACGCTGGTGGTCGATGGCGACAACCGGTGGGGCAACGGCACCATGAGCGATCGCGCGACCGTGGCCGTCGACGCCGCCTACGGTTTCGGCAAGACCTGGGACTACTACAAGAACGCCTTCGGCCGCCTCGGCATCGCCGACGACGGCGTCGGCCCGGTCGGCATCGTGCATTACGAGTCGAACTACAACAACGCCTTCTGGAACAACGACTGCTTCTGCATGTCGTTCGGCGACGGCGACGGCCTGACCTTCAAGCCCCTGGTCGCCATCGACGTGATGGGCCACGAGATGAGCCACGGCGTGATGCATGCCACGGCCGACCTGGCCTACGTGCCGGGCGACACCGGCGGTCTGAACGAGGCGAACTCCGACATCATGGGCACGATGGTGGAATTTTCCGCCAACAACTCCGCGGAGCCGGGCAATTACCTCATCGGCGAAACCCTGGTGCTGCCCGCGTACGGGCAACCGGCGCTGCGCGCAATGTTCAAGCCGAGCCTGGATGGCATCTCGGACGACTGCTACCCGGACGCGTCGGTCGACAATGGCGCCTACCTGCAGTTCTTCCAGACCGCGAAGGACCCGCACTTCACCTCGGGCGTGGGCAATCATTTCTTCTACCTGCTCGCCGAGGGTGCCGTGGTACCGACCGGGGTGGGCGTGCCGGCGGGCCTGGCCCCGAACGACCTGGTCTGCAACGGCAACGTCGGCCTGACCGGCATCGGTCGCGGTGCCGCCCAGCAGATCTGGTATCGCGCGGTGACGGTGTACATGACCTCGACCACCAAGTACGTCGACGCACGCATTGCCACGCTCCAGGCGGCAGCCGACCTGTTCGGCGGCCCGACCTCCGCGACGCCCGCGAACTACAACGCCGTTGCCGCGGCGTGGGACGCGGTCAACGTGCACTGACCCCGGCGCCCGTGTTCCATGCCGGGGTTGCGGCGCAGCAGCGGACACCATGATGCATGCCGGCCACACTCCCCGATTCGGGGAGTGTTTTTTTTGGCCGCCCGAAAAAACCGGAAGATCACGACGTCCACGCCGCAGCGCACTCGTGCCAACGATGCGGCAGGCCGGTCGATGGCCGGGCCTCGACGTCCGAACACGGGGTGAATCCGTGCCGGCGATGTAACCGACGCGACCGCGGCGGCGAATGTAGTGACTGACGCACTCGCCAGGACACGCCGCCACCATGCCCGACATCGAACCCGCCACCGACCCATCGACCCGCCAACGCTGGCCAGCCCTGCTGGCGATCGCCCTGATCGTGGGCGGCGTGGCGCTGGCCTTCGGCTGGATCGCCGGCTGGCTGACGCCGAACCGGCTGACTCCGCAACGTTTCACCGACGCGATCGAGAGCGGCAACGGGCAGATCTACCGGGGCTATCGTCGCGCGCATGCCAAGGGCATCTGCGTGGCCGGCCATTTCGAGGGCAACGGGCAAGGCGTGGCGCTGTCGAGCGCGCGGCTGTTTGCGCCGGTGCGCACGCCGTTCACCGGGCGCCTGTCGATCGCCGGCGGCGCGCCCTACGGGCTGGACGGCAAGGCGCGCGTGCGCAGCATGGCGCTGGAGTTGAACAGCGACGACGGCCAGCAGTGGCGCATGGCGATGAACAGCTTTCCGTTCTTCGGCGTGTCCACGGTGTCGGCGTTCTACGAGCAGACCCGCGCCAATGCCCCCGACCCCGCCATCGGCAAGCCCGATCCGGCGAAGCAGGCCGCCTTCGTCCGCGCCCATCCGGAATTCGCCCGCTTCGCCGACTGGGCCAAGACCGCGCCGTGGTCGACCAGCTGGGCCAACACCACGTTCAACGGCGTCAACGCCTTCCGCTTCACCAATGACCGTGGCGAAGTGCGCAACGTGCGCTGGTCGATGCAGCCGCAGGCGGCCTTCGCGGCGATGACGCCAGAGCAGCGTGCTGCCGCCGACGGCAATTTCCTCAGCGAGGATCTGCAGGCGCGACTGACCCGTGCGCCGCTGCGCTGGGACATGGTGGTGACCCTGGCGCAACCCGGCGACGCCACGGCCGACCCCGCCCAGCCCTGGCCCCGGGATCGCCAGCACGTCACCGTCGGCACCGTGGTGATCGAAAGCAGCACGCCGCAGGCCACCGGCGCCTGCCGCGACATCAACTACGACCCGCTGGTGCTGCCCGCCGGTGTGCAGGGTTCGGACGATCCGATCCTGGCCGCCCGTTCGGCCGTCTATTCGGTGTCGTTCAACCGCCGCGAACACGACATCGCCAGCGGCAAGGCGGACACCGCCATCGGCAAGCCCGCCGCACCGGAGGCCAGGCCATGAACGATCTTCATCCCGCCAGGCTCGCTCCGCGGCACTTCAACCTCACCGCGCGCGTACTGCACTGGAGCATGGCGCTGGCGATCCTGGCCATGCTGTTCGTCGGCGTCGGCATGGTCGCCTCGCTGAGCCTGCGCCCGACCCTGGTCAGCCTGCACCGGCCGCTGGGCATCGCGATCCTGCTGCTGGCGATCGTGCGGCTGGTGAACCGGCTGCGCCATCGCCCGCCACCGTTGCCGGCCGACCTGCCCCGCGTGCAGGTGCTGGCGGCGAAGGCCTCGCACTGGCTGCTCTACGCGCTGATGTTCGCGATGCCTCTGATCGGCTGGTCGATGCTGTCCGCCGGCGGCTATCCGGTGACCATGTTCAAGGGTTTCAACCTGCCGCCGATCATGCCCCACGACGCCACCGTCTACGCCGCGCTGCGCGGCGCCCACACCTGGCTGGCCCTGCTGCTGTTCGCCACCGTACTGCTGCACCTGGCCGCCGCGCTGTTCCACGCCTGGGTGCGGCGCGACGAAGTGTTCCCCAGCATGGCGCGGGGCGCATCGCCGACGCCTGCGCCCATCGCGCCGGAGCCGGTCAGCATGTCGCCACGGGACGAAGGCGGCGACGCGGACTCGTGAGGCGTCGAACTCAACCGGCACGCTGCACGGTTCGCAGCTTGCCGCTGTTGCCGCCGCCACAGAAGAACTGATCGCCGCCGTCCGACTCCAGTCCCGACACGCCGGTGCCGGCCGGCATCTCGAGGATTTCCAGCACCTCGCCGCTGCGCGGATCGATGCGGCGCAGTTCGCTTTCGTCGTTCTCCCAGGTGCCGTGCCAGAGTTCGCCGGCGGCCCAGCAGACACCGGTGACGAAACGGTTCGATTCGATGGTGCGCAGGATCGCGCCGGTGGCCGGATCGATCTGGTGGATCTGGCGCGCGCGGTACTGTCCCACCCACAACGAGCCTTCGGCCCAGGCCAGCCCCGAGTCGGCGCCGCCACCGGGCGCAGGGATCGTGGCCAGCACCTGGCCGCTGTGCGGGTCAATTTTCTGGATGCGGTCCTCGGCCAGCTGGAACAGGTGCTGGCCATCGAACGCCGTTCCCGCGTGGGCGACCACGTCGATCGAGCGCAGCGTCTGGCCGCTCGCCGGATCGAGCGCGTTCAACTTGTCGCCTGAGGCAAACCACACGTGCCGGCCGTCGTAGGTGACGCCATGCACGCCGTCGACGCCCGCAAAGGGGCCTTGTTCGCGGACGATTCGGGCGGCTGATCGTTTCATGCTGCTTCCTGATGAGGCTTTGGAACCTGCTTCCGCGCCGTCATTCCCGCGAAGTCGGGAGGCGTTCCATCAACGGCGAAGCGGGTCCTCCGGGGCGTGTTGTTGGGAGATCAAGGTGGATTCCCGCTTCCGCGGGAATGACGTCATGGCGGAGTTTCGGGATTCGTGGTTGGCGCGCCGGTCAATCTGATGGGTCTCGATGCAGGCAGCCTAGTCGCCCTGCAGCGGCGCGGGGAGTAACAAGCTCGTCGGGAATCCGGGCACGGGCGGGCTCAGCCAGCGGCGCGCCCGCCCGCGGCCGAACGACTGCACCTTGCCGGCCGCTGCCAGCGCATCGAGCGCGCGTTGCACGCTGCGCTGGCTGGCGCCCAGCGCCAGCGCCAGGGCCGAGCTCGACCACGACTCGCCGTCGGCCAGCAGGGCGAGTACGTCTGCGTGGCGCTCGTCGAACGGCGGCGCCAGCACGACGACCTGATCGGCCCGATGCGGCGCCAGCGCGAAGCCGCGCTTCGTCGCGTCCACGCCGGCCAGTGCCTGCAGTTCGGTGCGCAGCCGGCCGATTTCGACGCGCAGGCGTACCCGATGCGATTCGTCGGCGAACCTGGTGCGGAAGACTTCGGCGATGAGCGTGTCCCGCGACACGTCACCCGGCCATGCCTCGGCCAGCAGGCGGGCGATCGCGAACAGCACGGGCCGCTTCGCCAGCGCCACCCGCGTGCCGGACTGGCAGACGACGTGACGACAGGCGTCGATGACGAAGGCGTTCGATGCCAGCAGCGCCTCGACGTCCTCCAGCCGGATCAGCCGTTCACCGGCATGCGTGATCAGCCGCGCCGCGGGCGCGTCGAGCACGCGGGCAGCATCGTCGATCTCCGCCACCAGCGCCGGGATGCCGGCATGGCGCGCGGCGTAGCTGGCCCGGGCCAGCGCCGCACGCGCCGGTTTCGTGCGCAGGCGGCGCAGGGCGATGCCGGCGTTGACCAGCTCGCGGGCCGCGCGCGAGGCGAGTGGCAGCGGCGCGGCATCGAATCCGGCCAGCGCCCGCTCGGCCTCGTCGAGGCGGCCGAGCAGAAGCAGGCGCCGCGCCGCGAGATAGCGCGCATGCGCCGCGTTCACCGGATCGCCGTGCGCCTCCAGCGTCACCCGCGCGGCATCCAGCGCCTTCACCGGCCAGCCCAACTCGCGCGAGGCGAGCGCGATCTCGGCTTCGGCGATGACGCACTTCGCGCGGGCCACCGGCTTCCTCGCGCCGAACGCGCGCGCCGCGCGCTGCACCAGCGCCTTCGCCCGCACGAAATCGCCGAGCTGCGCCATCGCGATGCCGCGCAAAGCCAGCGCGGGCGCATCGTCGCGCAAGGCGATCCGGTTCAGCGCGCCCAGCGGGTCACCCGCCGCCAGCGCACGCGCCGCCGCCGTGATCAGTGAATCCATCGGACCGGAACCAATCGCGCCACGCTTGTCACTCCCACCCTTCGATGTCCGGTTTCTAATCTAGCCCACGATCCACCGGCAAGTCGCATCGATCCCCGAGCGAATGCCGGAACCCATCGGGAGAACGCAATGACCATGCACACGACCGGAACCCGCGACGAATGGCTGGTGGCACAACTCGGCCTGCTCGATGCAGAAAAGGAGCTGACCCGACGCGGCGACGAAGTGGCCCGGCAACGCCAAGCGTTGCCGTGGGTCAAGGTCGACAAGGCGTATCGCTTCGACACCGACGAAGGCAGCGCCTCGCTGGCCGACCTCTTCCGGGGCCGCTCGCAGCTCCTGGTCTACCACTTCATGTTCGGCACCGATTACAGCGCGGGGTGTCCCTCGTGCTCGTCGATCGCCGACGGCTTCGACGGTTTCGCCGTGCACCTGGCGAATCACGACGTGACCCTGTCGGCGGTATCGCGGGCACCACTGGCGAAGCTGCAGGCGTACCGGCAGCGCATGGGCTGGCGCTTCCCCTGGGCATCCTCGTCCGACGGCGACTTCAACTTCGACTTCAACGTCTCGTTCACCGAAGCAGAGCAGCGCGCCGGAGACATCGAATACAACTATCGGCGCGATGGCCACGCCATGGACGCGAGCTCGGCCCCCGCGCCGGTCATCCAGATGGCCGCCAGCTGCGGCACCGACGCGCCCACCTACACGCGCGACCGCCCGGGCCTCAGCGCCTTCGTGCAGGAGGACGGCGTGATCTACCACACCTACTCCACCTACGCGCGCGGCCTGGACGGCCTGTGGGGCATGTACCAGTGGCTCGATCGCGCGCCGCTGGGGCGCAACGAAACCGGCGTGTGGTGGCGCCGCCATGACGAATACGGCGGCAAGTGAGCCGCCCCCGTGGATGCGCACGGCATGGGGATCGCTTCGACCCGGGCTTGCCGGACGAACCTCCCGCTGCGCTTTTTCGGCGTCGCCGCCCTGCCGTTTGCCGCCAGCGCCACGCTGACGATCATCGGCTGCACCGCCATGGCATCGATGGGCGAGTTGCCGATGCCCGGCGGCTGGACGCTGTCGATGGCATGGATGCCGATGTGCGGCCAGGCCTGGCCCGACGTCGTGGCGGCGTTTCTCGGCATGTGGCTGGCGATGATGGTGGCGATGATGCTGCCGTCCCTGCTGCCGGTGCTGTGGCGCTGTCACGCAGCCATTGACCGCTCCGGCCATTCACCCGCGGGCCGACTGATCGCGCTGATGGGCGCGGCGTATTTCACGGTGTGGCTCGTGCTCGGCACCGGTGTCCTTGCGCTCGGTGCCCTGCTCGCCACCGTCGTCATGCAATGGCCGGCGCTGGCGCGCGCCGTGCCGATCGCTGGCGCCGCGGTCGTCCTCGCCGCTGGCGCGCTGCAGTTCACCGGGTGGAAAGCCCGTCATCTCGCCGGCTGCCGCGCGACGCCGGTCATCGCACCGCGGCTCGCCACAAGCTGGCGACATGGACTGCGCCTGGGCCTGCATTGCAGCTGCAGTTGCGTCGGCCCGATGGCGATCCTGCTGGTCGGCGGCATCATGGATTTGCGCATGATGGCGATCGCGACGATGGTGATCACGATCGAGCGCCTGGCCCCCGACGGAAGGCGTGCCGCGCGAACCATCGGCACCGCGTTCGCCATGGCGGGACTGCTGATGATGACGCACGCGGCCTGGCCGGGGTGAAACGATCCCGCCGCCGTGCATGGGCATGCCGAACCGCGCCCGATTCAGATCTCCACATGCAGCGGCGCGGTGAACTGCGCGTCCTCGACATTGCCGGTGTTGCGCGTCGCGGCAGGCTCGAAGATCAGCACCTCGACCTCTTCGCCGGCGGCCGTGCGGTGCTCACGGCCACGCGGAACCACGACCAGCTGGCCGGGCTCGAGCTCGACGACATGGTCGCGAAATTCGACGCGGAACTTCCCGCGCCAGACCAGGAACATTTCGTCCTCGTGCTCGTGCACATGCCAGGGGAAGACCCCTTGCAACTTGACCAGCTTGAGCTCCTGGCCATTCAGCGCGGCGATCGTCTTCGGTCGCCAGTGCTCGCTGAACAACGCGAATTTTTCCGCGATGTCGATCTTCCAGGGAGTCGCATTCATGCTGTGGCACCGGGCAAGGTGAGGCGGGTCGGATGGCGTTGCTGCTGGCCAAGGGTAGCGAATCGCGCGTGAAGTTTTTTTCCGAAACGCGTCTGGCACGCGCAGATTGTGAACCCCCGCTTCTCCCATGAACATCCTGACGACCTGCCGCTCACGCCGATTCCGGAGAGTGGTCGGCGCGCACAGGCTTCCATCGACACCTGCCGCGTACCCCTCAATGACGGAGTCACGACTGATGAACAACGATCGCATCAAGGGCAACTGGAAGCAGCTGACCGGGAAGATCAAGGCCAAGTGGGGCGACCTCACCGACGACGACCTGACCGCTGCCGAAGGCAATCAGGAGTACCTCGTGGGCAAACTGCAGGAACGCTACGGCATCGCCAAGGATGAAGCGGCCCGGCAGGTCAGGGAGTTCGAGAACACGCTGTAAATCCCGTCGGGCTCCCGGAAAGGGAGCCCGATGGTGGCGCGCCGAGCGGTGCGGCCAGCCCCCGCAGTCGCCACCCGTCAACTTGCATGCAACGGAAGCGGATCACGGCGGAACTTCAGGTGGCAATCCCTCGTCGAGAAAGCCGTTGTACTGCCGCATGTGCTGAGCTTGGACAAGCGAGTCCATATCAAGCGAAGACAGCAGGCCAATGCGCATGCGAAATCTGGCCTCACGCAGCGTCGACTCGATTGCGTCGTGGAATTTCCGCGGCAGCGCGTGGATGCCGAGGACGGGCTCCAGCCAATGCCGAAACATGGCGTGCCACAGACGATCCAGCCGTCCGGGCATGTTCAGTGGATCGGCCTTGGCCACATCCTGGCGTGCATCGAATACCGGATCGATCGAGTTCGACAGCGTCGCCCACATCGCGTCGACCGACCAGGCGGTCATGCCAGCGCTCACGCAGCTTGCCGTGACCAGACGCGCCGAAAAATCCACCGCAACCATGTGGATGGCACAAACCGGTTGCGTCCCCATCCATCGCCAGTCGCCTTGCCACCACGCGGCAAAACGCAATTGCATCGCTTCAAGCTCCGCCTGCGTAGCCTGACCAAACAAGGGCTGGCTCAGGCACGTCAGCCGCTGCGGATGGCCGACGTTCCGCATCCAGGCCAACAGGCGTGCGGCGTCCGCCCGATCACGAAGCAGAGCCAGCATCGAAAACGCAGGTGCGTCGCGGATCATGCCGACCGCGTCCAGCCTGGGCCTGGTGCCATCGTCAGCTGGCGGCAAGCCTCGCAGATAGCTGGACAGCAACGGCGGCACGGTTCCGAAACAGCCGTCCACCGTCAGCCCTGCACCGGACACCATGTCGGTAAAAGTGAGCGCTCCACAACTGCGCAACGCATGCAGCCACGCCGTGATGGTGCCCTCAAGGTACGCGCGCGCCTCGTCATCCCAACCGTCTTCCTCGCCGGCATGCACGTCCAGCCAGAGCGCAAACTGATCCGGGTGCCCGGCGAACAGCACATCACGTGGCCGGGCCAATCCCGCACGCACCAGCCGTATGGCATCTTCCGGATCAAGATCACTGGCGATGCACTTGAAGATGGGCGCGCCATTGCTGCCCAACTGGAGCGACATCAGTCGATGGTTGCGGGATACAAGGGGCATGGCCGGGCTCCGCGGGAAATACCCGCAGCCTGCCTTGCGCCAGCGACATGTCGTGTCGCCGGTGCCGCGATAGTCAGCCGACATCACTTGTCGCGTGCCGGAAGTAGGTTGCCTGCAGCCACTTTCCGCATACGCGCCAGCCAGGGAAACCGTCCCATGCCATCGACCGCCCCACGTCTTTCCAAGACCCGCATGCTTTCCGGCCGTCAGTGCAAGCGAAGGCTATGGCTGGAAACCCATCGCCGCGAACTCGGGGAGACCGACGCGGCCACCCAGGCGGCCTTCGACAGCGGCAATGCGGTAGGCGAACTCGCCCGCCTTTCGCATGGCCCGGGCCACTTGATCGGGCACGTGCACGAACTCGACGCTGCCTTCGCCGAAACCGCTGCATTGCTGGCGCGCAAAGGCAGGCGCCAGACCCTGTTCGAAGCGGCGTTCCAGCATGACGATGTCGTCGTGCGCGCCGACGTACTGAAGCCGGCAGTCCGCGGCTACGACCTGATCGAGGTGAAGGCATCGACCGAGGTCAAGGACTACCACCTCATCGACTGCGCCATCCAGGCATGGGTTATCGACAACGCCGGTGTGCCGCTCCGGCGCATCCGTCTGGCCCATATCGACAACGGCTTCGTCTATACCGGCCATGACGACTATCGCGGCCTGCTGGTCGACGAGGACATCACGAACCAGGTTCGCGACCTCATGCCCGAGGTGGCCGGCTGGGTACGCACGCAGAAGCGCACGCTACGAGGCAACGAGCCCGCCATCACCACCGGCGAGCACTGCCAGCGTCCCTTCCCCTGCCCCTTTTTCGATCATTGCCGGGCGCAGGAACCGGCGGCTCCGAAGTATCCGGTCACGATTCTTCCCCATGCCGGGAAGCTCGTCAGGACATTGGTCAGCGAAGGCTACCTCGACTTGCGCAAGGTACCCGCCGCCCGCCTCGCCAATCCGCGCCACCGGCGCATTCGCACCGCGTCGATCAGCGGGCGGCGCCATCTAGATCCGGCCGCCGCCGATATCGTCGGCAGGCTGGGCTACCCGCGCCACTATCTCGATTTCGAGACCATCGACTTCGCCATACCCCGCTGGCCTGGCACTCGTCCGTACCAGCAAATACCGTTCCAGTGGTCGTGCCACGTAGAGCGCCGCGATGGCTCGCTCAAGGAACGCCTGTTCCTGGACCTCAGCGGCAAGCCGCCAATGCGCGCGTTTGCCGCATCCCTGCTCGGTGCGGTGGGGCGGCACGGTCCGATCCTGGTCTACAACCAGGCATTCGAGGCGGCGCGGGTTCGCGAACTCGCCGTCATGCTCCCCGAGCTGGCTGATGACCTGCTGGCCCTGAACGCGCGGATGATCGACCTGCTTCCGATCACCCGCGAGCACTACTACCACCCTGCCATGATGGGCTCGTGGTCGATCAAGGCCGTGCTGCCGACGATCGCAGCGGATCTGGACTACGCGCGACTGCCACACGTCGCCGACGGCGGGCAGGCCCAACTGGCCTACCTCGAAGCCATCCATGCCGAAACCACGGCCAGAAGGCGAAGCGTGATCGACAAGGCACTGCGGAGGTACTGCGGGTACGACACGCTGGCGATGGTTCGCCTGGTTCGCACGTTGGCGCAAGCCTGAGCTGGATCGTGACGACACCGGTCGTCGGACATGCCCTGCTCGCTCTTTTCAGTGGCCTGGGCGTGCATCTTTCAGCCGTCCATCTTTCGGCCGTCAAGTGGTTCCGGGATATCTGAACTGCGGCATCAACCGATGCGCCCTGGATCGCCATGCTGCCGGCAACGGGGCGCACCGGTCGCGTCCGTGGCATGACCCGGCCAGGCCGCCACACCGCAAACATCGCAGACACGCGTCGAAACTGCCTCGGCAAACGTAATCATCGCGTGTTGGCGCTCGCTGGCATGCCGGACGCGGAAGCGCAGCGAACCCAGCTTCTCCTTGACCTGGCAAGCCATCACCTGTGGCGCGCCACGGCACCCGGTTTCCCGTTGCAATGCGCGACAAAGCAGGTCGATCAACGGATACCAGCCATCGCCCACCTCGAAACCCCGTCCCATCGCGCACAACCTCTTCGGCGCATCGCGATCGGAGAATATCTGCGGGTAACGCGCGCACAGGGAATGATCGAGCTCGGGATTCACGTGGCTGATCCTGTCGAAGAGTGGACCGACATGAAGCTCCATGCATGCGACACCAGATGTCGCCTTGCGTGCGATCATCGAGCTTGCTTCACCCACACCGGGAGACGACGTGAGCGAGACCGTGCTTCGCTACATCAAGATGCTGGAGTACCTGCCACGTCACCCTGGCGGCATCACGGTGGCGGCGCTGCACGCCAGGCTGAGCAACGACGGATTCAGGATCGACAGGCGCAGCGTCGAACGCGACCTTGGCCACCTGTCCGCGCAGTATCCGATCACCAGCACCGGATCACGCCCATCCCTGTGGCACTGGGTGCGCCAGGCACCGCATCTGTCGCTGCCCGGGCTCGATCCGGCCACCGCACTCACCCACGAGCTGGTCGCCCGCTATCTCACTCCCATACTGCCGCGACAACTGATGGCTGCGCTCGAGCCCCAGTTCATCGCCGCGCGACAGGTGCTGGGCGACCTGAAAGCCTCGCCGATGGGCCGCTGGCCGAACAGGATCGCGGTGGTTCCGCATGCGCAGCCACTGCTGTCGCCAGCGGTCGCCGCCGACGTCACCGATGTGGTTTACGAGTCGCTGCTGAACAACCGCCGCTTCGAGGTCAGCTACCGCGCGGCCGAAACGGAACGTTCCAAGCGCTACCCGCTGAATCCGCTGGGTCTGGTGCTGTATGGCAACGTGCTCTATCTGGTGGGTACCGCCAGGGACTACTCCAATCCCTGCATCTACGCCCTGCACCGCATGTCCAGGGCCACGGGCCTCGACGAGCCCGCGATCGTGCCTGACGGGTTCGACTTGAATCGTTACGTGCAGGAGGAGCGCGCTTTCGAGCAACCCGGTGGCGGCGATCTTCGCCTCGAACTGCGCGTCGGCCCGTGGCTCGCCCGCTATCTGGGCGAACGCCACCTGGCCGCCGACCAGACCCTCTCGCCGATCCGCGGCAGCGACCTCATGCGCCTGCGCGCCACCGTCGCGGACACCGCACAACTGCGCTGGTGGCTGCGCAGTCATGGTCCGGCCGTGGAAGTGCTCAAGCCCGCGAAACTGCGCCGCGAGCTGGCCGCCGAGTTTGCCGAACTGGCCAACACCTATCGGGCGTAAACACTCGCCGTGGAGAGGATGGGCACAGCCATGGCGCGCCTCCCATTGATACCATCAGCCCTCGCCAAGCAACCCATGCAGCAGCGGCAGGCTTTCGCCGGCCGTCGCACGCCAGACGTGATCGACGTGTTCCGACAGTTCGGTGACGACGGGATTGATCTCCACCACGCGTGCGCCACGTGCCCGGGCCGCGCCAGGCAACGCCGCAGCGGGATGGACCACGCCGGACGTACCTACCAGCAGCATCAGGTCGCAACGACGCACAACGTCCTGCGCTTGTGCCCACGGCTTCTGCGGCAGCATCTCGCCGAACCACACCACGCCCGGGCGCACGTATCCGCCACAATGCGCGCAGCGCGGCGGCGACAGGCGCAGCACGGGATGATCGGCGGCATCGGCTGGCGGCTGGAAGCCGTCGAACGATCGCGCACAGGCAAAGCAGCGCGATGCAAACAGATCACCGTGCAGGTGGATGACACCGACACTGCCCGCGCGCTCGTGCAGGTCGTCCACGTTCTGCGTCACCACAACCACTCCGCCAGACTTCAAAGCGGCGAGCCGCACCAGCGCCAGGTGACCGGCATTCGGCTGCGCCGCACGCACCTTGGCCATCCGCCACACGTACCACCCCCACACCAGCGCCTTGTCCGCGCGGTAGGCCGACGGCGTGGCCAGCGCCTGCGCATCGAATTGCGACCACAGTCCATCCCGTGCATCGCGAAACGTGGCGATACCGCTTTCTGCGGACATCCCGGCACCGGTCAGCACCACGACGCTACGCGCCTCGCGAAACCATGTCGCAACCTCGGCCGCGCTCGTTCCTTTTGTCATGAAAACCTCCTGATTGACCAAACCCGAGCATGCCTGCCTGAAGCGACATGAGACGTCGCTCGACCCGAGCAGATTGACGGCATCCCACTGGTGCCGTCCCATGCCGATCGACCTCGACCTGATCCTGTTCGAACCCAGCCGCAACGTGCTGTATGGCATGCCGGTCTTCATCGGAACCAGAACCCGCTTGTTGCGCAGCCTGCTGCGCGAACATGGCGAATGGTCCGACAATCCCAGTCGTTGGCTGGCCGGCTACGTCGGCGACCCACCCCACATCGAACTGCACTGCGCGTTCAACGCCAACAAGGGCCAGCGTTACGCGCGCCGGCTGCTACCCCAGCTCGAAGCGGGTTCCTATGCGGAACGCTCGCCCAAGCCGCCGCGGGGCGTTGCCCACCTCGAAGCTGCCGCCGGCAGCGTGGCCCTTCCGCTGCGACAAGCCTGGTTCATCCATGGCAACGGCATGCCTCAACGCATCAGCGCGACCTCCCCTGGCCCGCTCGCCCGGCAACGGGGTTACTGGTTTCCCTGTGATGGCGCACTTGCCGTGGATACCTCTGCACTGCCAGCAGCGATGCAGGCGGATGCGGCAAGCCTGCTCGAAAGACTGATGGCGCGGGCCGCCCTGGTCGACACGCTGCGCGCACGGTCGGAATGCTGCTTCCTGCTGCGCCTGCAGCCCGGACCAGACAAGCCGCCAACAACGCACGTACCCCTCGCTTTCAAGCGCAGGCAGGCCCTGCAAGGTCGACAAGGCGACCTCCTGGAAGCCCACCTGCCGGTGACTCTCCGCGCCAGTGCAAACCATGGCGTAACCTCATGAGCCGTTCCACACCGACACCGGCCTTCGTGCACGTCGAATACCTGCTGCACTGCGTGCATGACGGGGCTGCAGTGAATGCCATCGCGATCGTCGCCAGCGATGATCCCGCCCTGCTGGCGCAGCTGCGCGAAGGCCACGGCTACGACGACACCGCGCCGCTGGAACTGTCGTTCTCGATCGGCAGCGACGCCACCCAACCGCAACTGCTGGGCCACTTCAACCGCCCCGCCGGTCATCGCCTCCGCGCGGCACTGCAGGTCGCCATTGGCGATCAGTGGCGGTGGCTGCCGCCGAAACGCACACGGCGAACCCGGACTATGAGCGGTCACGCGGGCGCCGTATACATCCCCGTGCAACAGCTCTGGGTAAGTTGGAATGGTGAAGTGCCGGAGCCGGCTACGGCGGAGTCGCTTGATCGGCTGGGCTGGGAATGGAACGCGAAGAATGGGCTTGAGTTTTGCAATGACAGGGTGGTTGCTATCGAACTACCGCGCGCCTACGATAAAAAAACGGCGCACTGCGAAAGCGAGATTGTTCGTATCATCAATAATTTGACAGATCCGAGCGATTCACCGAACAAAACGCCGGCGACCTGAATTCCAGACGATTGCCCCGACTGGATCTCGCATTCCATCCGCACATAGGACAAGGAACCTCCATGTTTGTCAATTCAGATGATTATAAAAATCGTCTAAAGACCTTGGTTGCCGAGGAAGATAGTCTCGACATTGCAGTAGCGTTCTGGGGTAACGGGGCCGTCGACCATATTTATACCAATAAGGCAAAACAAAGGATTCGAGTAATCTGCAACCTTCGGAGCGGCGGAACAAATCCAACCGAAATACAGCGACTACTTGATCTCGCACGACAGTTTCCAAAGAGGCTGGAAATCCGGCATCACGACCAACTTCATGCCAAAGTCGTGCTAGGCAAGAACCAGGCATTGATCGGCTCGGCCAATCTGTCGAGTAATGGCTTGAGCTTGCAGGATGATGAAGCTGGTAACTGGGTAGAGGCAGGCATATTAACCAACGACCCAGGGCACTTAAGGTCCATGCGCGTCTGGTTCGACGAACTATGGTGTTCAAAAAAGGCGCGTACGATATCTGACGAAGACATGGAAGCCGCTCAAAGCAATTGGGACTCTCGGCGCAACTCGCGCCCCAGAAAGGACGCCACATCCATCTTCGCGGTGAAAAACCACACCCAGGAAGAATTAAAGGATCGACACTTATACCTTCTTATCTACCGCAAATATCTGGATGAAAGTGCCGAGGGTGCGCTTGAAAAGGTGCGAGATGAATTCGACAAGAAAAAGACAAGCGCCCCGTTGCTTTGGGGCTATCAGGACTGGGCACACTTTCCAAAACATGGTGCGGCATTTATCGATCTTTATTGGGGGAACAGGGGTAAGGTCAAGTGCTATGGCGCTGCAACGATCCCAGAATATCCAACCACCACTTTTCGTAACCGTGATGGCGTGAACGAAAAATTAGACATTGCCATACGCACAAAGACATTTTATGGGGAGCTTTTTGGATCCAACCAGAGGAAGCAGTTCGAAGCAACTATTACCGATTACTTGGAAGATCTATGGGAGGATTCGTCAAGCTTGGTAAATAATGATATTCAGCTTGTAATTCCACTTTCCGATGTCGTCCGCATTTTAAAAAGTCGCTAAAAATCTTCATGCACATAACGCACACTTTTTTGCGATGTCGGGACGATTCAAGAGCTCCAGAAGCGGAATCATTACAACTTTGGCATACAGATTGCTGTCACGTCTCGGTCCGGCGGGCGAGATCAGCCGACAAACCCTATTGGAGCCCTGACATACTTCTTAAGTGCACACTCCGCTTCCAACGCCAACATCAGCGCCATTGCTGACCCCAACGCCCGAAACCCATGCTGCCTCCCCACCAGCGCAAAATCCCCGAGCGTCAGCTGCCGAAGCCGCGCCAACCTCGGCTTCAACTCATCATCCGGCATCCCCAGCCCCAACGTCTCGCAATACCGTTGCAGCAGACTCCACGCCTGTTCCGTCGTCAAGTAGTCGAGGCGCAGCTTGATGTCGAAGCGGCGCAGGGCGGCGGGGTCGAGGTTGTCCATCAGGTTGGTTGAGGCAACGAAGATGCCGGGGAAGGATTCCATCTGGGTCAGCATCTCGTTGACCATGGTGACCTCCCAGGATCGCTGGGCACCGCGTCGGTCCTGCAGGAAGCTGTCCACCTCGTCGATAAGCAGCACGGCGCCTTCGGCACAGGCCTGCTCGAAAGCCTCGGCCATGGCGTGCTCGGTACCGCCCACATACATCGACATCAGATCCGAGGCGCGCTTCACGTGCAGCGGCATCTGCAGCCGGTCGGCCAGCCAGCGGCCGAACGCGGTCTTGCCGGTGCCGGGCGGGCCGTACAGGCATAGTCGGCCCGAACGTGCGCGCTGCAAGCCGGTCATCACCTCCTCCAAATTTGCGTCGGCGCAGGCCAGCGCCGGATCGTATGGCACCTGCAGCGTCGACATGGCCGCTGCTCGCAGCCTTGGATGACCCTGCGCCCGCAGGGTCTGGTTGATCAGCAGCTCGATCGCCGACGCCGCGCCTTGCTCTCCCAAATCGTCTCGAATGCTGGCGACGACGGAAGCGGCGCGAGTGATCACGGCCGGCGCCAGTTTTTCCGATTCGGCGATGCGTGCAACGGTGCCGGCATCGATCGTCGCGCCACAGGCGTTGCCGATGATCCGTTCGCGCTGCCGCTGCGGCGGCACCGGCAGCTCCAGCACCATGTCGAAGCGGCGGATGAAAGCCTGGTCCACGCTGTCGATGCTGTTGGCCAGCCAGAAGATCGGCAGCGCATTGCTCTCCAGCGTGTTGTTCACCCATGCCTTGCGGGTCTGCGCGGTGCTCTTGCGGCCGAACAGGCCCTCGCTGTCGTTGAACACGTCCTCCACTTCGTCGAACAGGATGATCACCCGCTGGCGCGCGAAGAAGCATTGCGCCGCACTCACCACGCGCAGGCGCTGCTTGCCCTCGACCGGATCGCCTTCGGCGTCCTCGCAGGCCACTTCGTAGAGTTCGCTGCCCAGTTCCGCTGCCAGCACCCTGGCCAGTTGGCTCTTGCCGGTGCCCGGCGCGCCGTGGATCAGCACGTTCACGCCAACGCGCGCATCGGCCATCGCCCGTGCCAGGTAGGGGCGAAGTATCGCCAGGGGTGCGGCGACGTGCTCATAGTCAGTCAATGCGAGTTCGGGCGGCGAGCCAACACTCAGGATGCCGCGCAACAGGTTTGCCGGCGTCATGTCCGGCATCTGCATTTCGGCGACAAAGTCCATCGACAGGATCTCCAGCTTGCCGGTCAGCTCCATGTCTTCGGTGCGATCCAGCCTGACCAGGCCGGCCCGACCCAAGGCGCCGCGCGGGCTCAGGGCTGCGCGAACCTGCTCGACCGGCAGGCACAACACGTCAGCCAGAACCTGGAATGTCTGCGAGGTCGTCAGGTACTCCAGCAGGGAAACCGCCTTGCGCAGAACCCGATTGCCATGCAGCAACACGGTGAACGCGAGAATCCCGCGATCCACCTCCGACAGTCCCACCAGTCGAGCGATGCGCGACACGTTCTCCACCAGCACGACCGGCAGCGAAGCGGGAGATTTCCGGGCGTCCCGCAGCAGTTGCTCCAGCCGTGCCTGCAGGGCGATCTTGCGGGTACTCCGCTTGCTTCTACCTGCGACACTGGCCACCTTGCCCAAGCCCACGGCAGTGAACACCCCTGCCATGGAGCCCTGGTGTTCCTCTATTTCCCGCAGCATCCCGCCGTCGATGCAGGCCAGCACGCGCAGCACCCATTGGCGTACCAGGGGACAAATCGGCAGGACATGTTTCTCCCCGTATGTCTCGTGCCAATCCCTATCGAAACCGCTCGGGTCGATGTCCGGAAGGTTCAGCTTGATCATGGTGCACTCCGCCGTGGGAACACCATTTTCCGAATCGGTGCGACAGCTCATGTCGGCTCATGCGCCGCCATCACCACATCGCGGAGCTACTCCGGTGGCGTCACCTGCGGCACATCCTGCGAGCCTTCCTCGCGATCGCGGTACAGCGCGGCGCGCACCAGCAGCATCAGGGTGATCGGCGTGGTCAGGGTGAGGAAGATGCCGATCAGGATCTCGTAGAAGATCGGGCGGCCGTGCAGCACCGAGAAGCAGGTGATCGAGGCGGCGAGCATGAAGAACGTGCCCAGCGTGGTGCCCAGGGTGGGCGCGTGCACGCGCTGGTAGAAGTTCTTCAGGCGCAGCAGGCCGAGCGAGCCGACGAAGGCGAACAACGCGCCGAGCAGCACCAGCACGGCGACGGTGATGGCGGCCCACGGCGGCAGGGCGTCGAGGTGGCTCATTCGATCACCTGCCCGCGCATCAGGAATTTCGACAGCGCCACGGTGCCGGCGAAACCGAGCAAAGCGATGATCAGGCCGGCCTCGACGTACAGCATGCTGCCGCTGCGGATGCCGACGGTGAGCAGCAGGAGCATCGCGTTGACGTACAGCGCGTCCAGCGCCAGCACGCGGTCCTGCGCGCGGGGGCCGCGGACCATGCGGATGATCGAGAAGCTCATCGCCAGCAGCAGCAATAGTTGCGCCGCGATGATGGCGACGTGGAGCAGGCCGTGGCTCATTGGAAGACCTCCAGCAGCAGGCGTTCGTAGCGTTGCTTGATGGTGTCGATCCAGCCCCGCTCGTCGACCAGGTCGAGCACGTGGATCAGCAGGATGTTGGCGGTGGAGTCGTAGTTCACCCAGATCGTGCCGGGCGTCGAGGTGATGATGCAGGCCAGCACGGCGAGGCCGTGGCGATCGGTCAGCGCCAGCGGGATCGCCACGAAACCGGAGTGCATGCCCCGCTCGCGGCGCAGGACGATCCGCGCCACGGCGAGGTTGGAGCGGAAGATGTCCAGCATCACGCGCGCGAACAGCAGGCCGAACAGACGGTAGTTGCGCACGCGCGCCTGAGGCGGACGCAGCAGGCCGAACACTTTCGCCAGCGCGACGCCGAGCAGCGTGCCGAGCAGGATGGTGGCCGGTGCCACGCTCTGGTTCAGCAGCAACCACACCACCAGCAGCAGCGCGGACAGGATTGGATACGGCAACCAGCGGCGGATCATGGCGCGGCCTCCGCCGACGGCAGCACCGCGTGGATGTAGCCGGCCGGCGCGTGCAGCTGGCCGGCGGTGTCGCGCAGGTAGCGCAGCGGCGACTCGACCAGCACGGTCAGCAGCAGGCACAGCCCCAGCAGGATCGCGATGGAAGTCGCTTCCGTGAGGCGCACCCTGGGGAAGATCCGCTCCGGCTCGACCCAGAAGATCTGGATGCCGGCGCGGCACAGCGCGATTACCGTGCACAAGCCGGCCACGATGATCAACGCAAACAGCGCGACCGCGCCGGGTCGCCCGCTGTCTTCGAGCATCGGCGCCAGCAGCGCGAACTTGGCCAGGAAGCCGGACAGCGGCGGCAAGCCCGCCAGCAGCACCGCGCAGGCGGAGAAGCTCAGCCCCAGCATCGCGATCGGGGCGCTGATCACCACCCGGCTCTCGTCCTCCTGCGCGTACAGGCTTTCGTTGGGCATGCTCTCGCCCGCCTGCTCGTACGGCTCCAGGCTCAGCGTGTCGTCGGTGTCGTCGTCGCCGTCGGAGGCGAGCAGCCCGGCGACCAGGAAGAACGCGGCGATCGCCAGGGTGGAGATCACCAGGTAAGCCAGCGCGCCGGTGGTCACCGCCGGTTGCTGCAGGCCGATCGCACCGAGCAGGGTGCCGGAGGAAATCACCACGTTGTAACCGGCCAGCTTGGCCAGGTCGCGCGCGCCCAGCATGCCGACGGTGCCGGCCACCACCGTGGCCACACCGCCCCACAGCATCCAGTCGCTGCCGAAATGGGCGGAGGCGGAACCTGCGTCGTCACCGAACAGCAGCAGGCCGAGGCGCAGCAGCACGTAGATGCCGACCTTGGTCATCAGCGCGAACATCGCCGCCACCGCCGGCGAGGCGGCGGCATACGTGCGCGGCAGCCAGAAGCCCAGCGGAAACATCGCGGTCTTGATCAGGAACGCCACGCCGAGGATCGCGGCGCCCGCGTGCAGCAGCGCGCGGGTACGCTCGGGCACGTGCGGGATCAGCTCGGCCAGCGCGGCCATGTTGAGCGTTCCGGTGACGCCGAAGATCAGGCTGACGCCGAGCAGGAACAGCATCGAGGCGGTCAGGTTGACCGCGATGTAGTGCAGCCCCGCGCTGACCCGCCGCGCGCCCGAACCGTGCAGCGCCAGGCCGTACGACGCGGCCAGCAGCACCTCGAAGAACACGAACAGGTTGAACAGGTCGCCGGTGAGGAAGGCACCGTTCAAGCCCATCAGCAGGAACTGCAGCAGCGGCTGGAAGTGGCCGCCGCGATGCTGCCAGCGGCCCAGCGCAAACGGCAGCACGGCCAGCGCCAGCACGCAGGTGAGCAGCACCATCAAGGCGGACAGCCGGTCGGCCACCAGCACGATGCCGAAGCGCGCCGGCCAATCGCCGAGGCGGTAGACCGCGACCAGCGCACCGTCGGCGGACACCGCCAGCATCAGCGCGGCGGCTGCGGCGACCAGGGCCGCGCACGAGGCGATGCTCAGCGCCAGCACCGTGCGCCGCCGCTTCTCGCCGACCAGCAACTGCAGCGCGGCGACCAGCAGCGGCAGCAGGATCGGCGCGATGATCAGGTGGTTGCTCACGGCGTGCCGTCCTCGCCGTCGACGTGGTCGTTGCCGGTCAGCCCGCGCGAGGTCAGCAGCACCACCAGAAACAAGGCGGTGGTGGCGAAGCCGATCACGATCGCGGTGAGCACCAGCGCCTGCGGCAGCGGGTCGGCGTACTGCGCGATGTCGCCGCCGTGCAGCACCGGGTCGGCGCCGGTGCGCAGGCCGCCGATGGAGAAGATGAAGAGATTCACCGCGTAGGAGATCAGGGTCAGTCCGATGATCACCTGGAAGGTGCGCGGGCGCAGCAGCAGCCACACGCCGGAGGCAGCGAGGATGCCGATCGCGGCGGCCAGTACCAGTTCCATCAGCGCTCTCCTTCCGCGGCGGGCGCAGGCGCCTGGCGCGGTCGGCGCAGCGACTGGTGCGCCAGCGCGATCAGCATCAGGATGGTGGTGCCCACCACTACCGCGAACACACCCAGGTCAAACAGCAGGGCCGTGGCCAGCGGCACGCGACCCAGCAGCGGCAGGTCGAGGTACTGGAAGTACGTGGTCATGAATGGACGTCCAAACGCCAGCGAGCCCAGCCCGGTCAGCACCGCCAGCAACAAGCCCGCGCCGAGCCAGCGCACCGGCAGCACGCGCAGGCGGGTCTCCACCCAGCGCGCGCCGCGGGCCATGTACAGCAGGATCAGCGCCACCGCCACGGTGATGCCGGCCACGAAGCCGCCGCCGGGCAGATCGTGGCCGCGCAGGAACAGGTGCAGCCCGAACAGCAGGATCACCGGCGACATCAGCTGGATGATCAGGCCGGGAATCATCAGGTAGTCGGTCAGCGAGTGATCCGCGGCGCGATCGGGTGCGGCCGCGTCCAGCGCCGTCTGTTGCTGTTGCTGCATTGGCGCGCTGATGCTCTCGGCTGCGGGGCGGAACCGGCGCAGCAGGGCGAACACGGTCAGCGCCACGATCGCCAGCACGCTGATCTCGCCCAGCGTGTCGAAGCCGCGGAAGTCGACCAGGATCACGTTGACCACGTTGTGGCCACCGCCCTCGGTGTAGGCGCGTTCGAGGAAGAAGCGCGAGATCGAATCGGCCACGGGATGGGTCATCGCCGCATAGGCCAGGCTGGCCACGCCCAGCCCGGCCACGATCGCGATCACCACGTCGCGGCGGCGGCGGAAGCGCTGCCGGCGGCTTTCCACCGACAGCCCCTCGATCCGCTTGGGCAGCCAGCGCATGCCGAGCAGGATCAGGATCGTGGTGACCACCTCGACCAGCAACTGGGTCGCCGCCAGGTCCGGCGCCGACAGCCACACGAAGCTCACGCACGAGACCAGCCCCGCGCCGCCGGTGAGGACGAGCGCGGCGAGGCGATGGAACTTTGCCTGGCTGGCCGCGCCGATCGCGCAGGCCGCGCCCAGCAGCCACAGCAACGCGAACGCCGGGTCGATGCTGGACCAGCGCAGCTCCATGTCCAGCGAGGCGCCGGTCGCGGCCAGGGTGCCGGCCAGCATGGCCAGCAGCACGATGCACAGCAATTGCGACTGCAGCCGCCGGCTCGGATAAAGCCGTTCGAGCCGCTGCGGCAGGTCGGCGGCCAGCACCGCCATCACCCGCTCGAAGATCCGCTTGCCGCTGAGCCGGCCGGTCAGCGGTGCCGACTCGCGCTCGGCGAAACGACGGCGCAGGCCCGCGAACAGCAGGCAGCCGGCCACGAAGGCGAACACGCTCATCAGCAGCGGCGTGGTCACGCCGTGCCACACCGCCAGGCTGTAGACCGGCAGGTCGCTGCCGAGCACCGAACCGGCCGCCGCCTGCAGGGTCGGTCCGATCACCCGCGCCGGCAGCACGCCCACCAGCAGGCAGGTCAGCGCCAGGAAGCCGATCGGGAAGCGCATCCACAACGGCGGCTCATGCGGCTGGCGCGGCAGCTCGGCCGGCGTGCGGCCGAAGAACACGCCGCGCACGAAGCGGATCGAATAGGTCACGCCGAACGCGCTGGCCGCCACCGCGATCACCACCGAGATCGCGTCCAGCAGCGGACCCTGCCGCGCGGCCAGCGTCTCGGCGAAGAACATTTCCTTGGACAGGAAGCCGTTCAACAGCGGCACGCCCGCCATCGCCGCGCCAGCCACCAGCGCCAGCGTGGCGGTGACCGGCATGAACCGGCGCAGGCCGCCCAGCTTGCGCAGGTCGCGCGTGCCGGCTTCGTGGTCGACCGCGCCGGCGGCCATGAACAGCGAGGCCTTGAAGGTGGCGTGGTTGACGATGTGGAAGATCGCCGCCACCACGCCCAGCGCGCTGCCCAGCCCCACCAGCATGGTGATCAGGCCCAGGTGGCTGATCGTCGAATAGGCCAGCACGCCTTTCAGGTCCTGCTCGAACATCGCCGCGTACGCGCCCAGGATCAGGGTGACCAGGCCCACGCCGCCGACGATCCACGACCACTCCGCGGTGCCGCCCAGCACCGGCCAGAAGCGCACCAGCAGGAACACGCCGGCCTTCACCATGGTGGCCGAATGCAGATAGGCCGAGGCCGGCGTGGGCGCCGACATCGCCTGTGGCAGCCAGAAGTGGAACGGGAACTGCGCGCTCTTGGTGAACGCGCCCAGCAGGATCAGCAGCAGCGTGGGCGTGTACCAGGGATGCGCGCGCACCGTGTCGCCCGCGGCGAGGATCGCGTCCAGCTCGTAACTGCCCGCGATGTGGCCCAGCAGCAATATGCCGCCGAACAGGCACAGGCCACCGCCGGAGGTGACGATCAGCGCCATCCGCGCACCGTCGCGCGCGGAAGGTCCGCGGTGCCAGTAGCCGATCAGCAGGAACGAGAACAGGCTGGTCATCTCCCAGAAGAACACCAGCTGGATCACGTTGCCCGACATCACGATGCCCAGCATCGAGCCCATGAAGGCCAGCAACAGGGCGAAGAAGCGCGCCAGCGGATCGTCGGGCGACATGTAGTAGCGGGCGTACAAGCCGACCAGCGCGCCGATGCCGCAGACCAGCAGCAGCATCAGCCAGCTGAAGCCGTCGATCCGCAGCACCAGATCCAGGCCCAGCCCCGGTGCCCACGGAATCACCTGGCGCAGCACGCCGCCGGCGAGGATCAGCGGGGCCAGCCACAGGCAGAGCAACAGGCCGAGCAGCGCGGTGGCGGTCATCAGCCACGCCGCCCGGTTGTGGCCGCGGCCGCGCATCAGCCACGCCACCACGCTGGCCACGAAGGGCAGGCAGAGGATCAGGCTGGGCAGGTAATGCGGCATCGGTCACGGGCTCCTGGGATTTGTCGGTGTCTCCGGCAAGAAACCCAGGCGGCGAAACCTGGCACTTCAAGAGCGTCCGCGCACCTGGGTCGCTGAAACCTCGGCGACAGCGGTGAGCGCGGACAACGTTTCGGATCCGCCATGGCACTGCGCTCGACAGGCGCAGCCCCTCGAACGGGAATGACAGGATCGTTCGGGACTTGCTGCAGCGCGCGTCTCGCCCGCTGCCCCCGCAGTCTATCGCCCGGCGCGAACGACGGGCAATGCGGGCGGTCGCGGCGCGACGTCGATTGTGCAATGGTCGACGCAACGCGCGTCGCGACGCATCGACCCGGCGGGAGATCGAAGATGAGCGAACCCCTTGGCGCAACCCGGCCGGACTGGCTGCTGCTGGCCACCGACCTCGGCGCGGGCTGCGACCGCGCCATGGATCGCGCGGCGCAGCTGGCGCGGCAATGGCAGCTGCCGTTGTCGGTGGTGCATGCGACGCCGGCCGGCGCGGTGGACGCGTGGCCGACCTTCGCCCACGACGCGTCACCGAGGCCGCCACCGGAGCGGACGGCGGCGATCGAGCGGCAACTGCGCCAGGACCTGGGCGAGGACCTGCCCGGGCTGTCCATCCACGTGGCCGAAGGCGAGCCCGCCGACGTCATCCTGGAACTGGCCCGTCGCGAAGGCCATGGCCTGATCGTGCTGGGCACCGCGCGCGCGGGTTTCGCCGACGGCTCGCCGGGCCGTATCGCCGAACGGCTGGTGCGCGCCTCGCCGGCCTCCGTGCTGATCGTGAGGCAGCGGCCGCGTGGTGCGTACCGGCACCTCCTGGTGGGTACCGATTTCACCGTCGAATCGCGGGACGGGCTGCGTGCCGCCGCGTCGCTGTTTCCGCAGGCCCGCATCGTGCTGATGCACGCGCTGGACATTCCCTACCAGTCGCTCTGGCTCGATGCCGCGCGCCGCCAGGAATTCATCGAGATGGAGATGGCCACGGTCGCGGCCTTCCTGGCCGACAGCGACTTGCCCGAGGCCGCACGCCGGCGCATCCACCCGCTGGTCGAGCACGGCCATCCGGAGATCATGCTGCGCCAGTACGTCCTGGAGAAAGGCGCCGACCTCACCGTGATCGGCGCGTTCAATCGCGGCCTGGCCTTTCGCCTGCTGATCGGCGGCACCGCGCAACGGATCGTGCAGGCCGTGCCCGGCGACCTGCTGGTGGTGCGCGCGACGCCCGCCGCCGGATAGGCACGATCGTCACGCCGGCCACGGCGCGTGCACGCAGCCTGCACGCCCGGGCTTCGTACCATGCACGCGGGAATCCCCAGGATGGCCTGACCGGCCAAGCCTTCCCATCCGTTCCGCGACCCCGGAGAAAACAACATGACCCATCGACAGCCACGTCGGCTTCGCCGTGCCGGCGGGATGCTCGCCTTCGTCCCGCTGCTGCTCACTTGCCACGTCGCCAGCGCGCAGCAGTCGCCGGCACTGGATCGCGTCAGCGTCTGGCTGGGCGCCTACAGCGCCAACGCCGATACCACCATCGGCGCCAGCGACAAGAGCGGCCAGTACAACGGCGACTTCAATCTCGAAAAGGACCTGGGCTTTCCCGACCGCAAGACGGTGCCCCGTGCCCGGCTCGACTTCCTGGTCGGCGACAGCCAGGGATTCTCGCTGGACTACTACAGCGTCAATCGCACCCGCAGCAAGTCGCTGGCGCGCGACATCAGCTACGCCGGCAACGATTACAGCGCGGCGGCCACAGTGAAGGGCAAGCTCAACTTCGACTTCGGCAGCGCGTCCTGGCGCTGGTGGTTCGGCCATGGCAACGACGTGTTCGGCCTCGGCCTGGGCGGCGCCTATTACCGCGTGCACGCCAGCATCAGCGGCGAGGCCAGCGTCAACGGCGATCCCGTGGGCCAGGCCTCGTCCAGCACCACCGACAGCGCCTGGGCGCCGATGCTGCAGCTGGGCTGGCGACATGCGTTCAACGACCAGTGGCGCATGTACATCGACGCCGCCGGCGTGAAGAAGAACGGCGGCAACCTCAACGGACACATCGTCAACGCCGCGCTGGGCGTGGAGTATTTCCCGTGGAAGAACGTGGGTTTCGGCGCCGAATACGGCTACAGCCGCGTCGTGCTGCATCAGCGCAAGCACGACTACAACGCCAACCTCGACATGAAGCTCGACGGCCCCTCGCTGTTCGTGCGCTTCCGCTTCTGAGCGCTTTCGCTGCGAGGTGATTCGGCGTGGCGTGGTCGGCTGGCGACCACGCCACGTCTGCATCGGCCGACTCATTCCCGCGGCGCAGCTGTCCCGAAGCTGGGTCGCGGATCGACTGCCCTCCAGTCGATCGGAACTGCCCTACAAGCGACAGGGCGGAATCGCCGCAGCGGTGCGGAGATACCTTGGAGATACCATGGCCACCAGGATTGCGTGGCCACTCCCGATGACCGCGCGCACAAGGAGACGTGCCGATGAGCCGACAGTCGTTGAGTCGCGAACAGTTGCAGCAGCGCGCCGCACGGCGCCATACGTGGCAAGAAGCCGCGGCCGGGGCGCCACAGATCGCCGCCCTGTTCGAACCCCGAAGCCCCACGTTCCGCACGCTGGACAAGAAGCTCGTACTCGGCGATGAGGCTCTTCGCATGCTGCGTGCGCTCAATGACTTCGACCGACGCAAGGTGACGGAAGAGCTGCTGGATATCGCCCTGCACCCGAACCGACTGGACGCCGATACCGGACGCAGGGACTGGTTCCAGCGTCTGCTTCCCAGTCGCTACCCGTTCAAGGGCTACCACTACAAGATCCGCTATGCGATCGTGCCTGGCAAACCGGTGGTGATCGTCGATATTTATCTGGACAAGGAACCGCTGCAGCCGGACTTGCCGGATTCCATGCAGCGCAATGCGTTGTACCAAGTGAGCAAGGTGGGGACGGCGCGCTTTACGCCCGAGTTCAAACAACTGGGTAAGGAACCAGGGGATGTCATCAAAGCGCTGACTGGCAGTTGGGGAACTGACAGTCCCTTGCCTACGCACCGCATCGACACCCTCCACGCCGCCGTCAACGGCATGCAGAACAACCTGGCCAAGGCGGCCTGGCTGATGGGTACGCACCTCGAAACCGCCTACGGGGAGAACTCTGTGCCCATCGACAATTACACCTTGTTCTTCAACCCCACCGAGGGAAAAGGTCGGGACTTCTTCGAATGCGGCTTCGACAAACAGAACCTGATGGAGTGCAGTCACAACAGCCGGCACCTGGCGGCTGTCCTGGTGGAGGCACAACGGCGCGGACACCGCACGCGCTGGGTGGCGCACAGCCAGGGCGCCATCATCTTCATCACCGCCGTCGAGTTTGCGCTGAAGCACGACGGGATCCGTCTCGATCACCACAGCGTTTGCCTGCACGGCACCGGTTGCAACGTCAGGCAGGCCGAGCTCGTCTGCACCCGTGCAGGCATCACGATCGAGCGCGTGCGCAACAATCCGTTCGACCTGGTGCCCAATATCTTCGGCCCCAACGACTGGAGCCTCGGCGGGCTGGAACGGTCCTTGAAATTCCGCGGTCTGGTGAAGGAGGGTGGTCCGCTGGCCAGTCCGCACACCTTGCCGTATCTGGGCTTGGAAACCTATGTGGAGCAACTGAGGTTCACCGGGCACCATGAATTGGCACGCTATGCGCAGCAGTTTCACCCTTCCGAGATGGCCTGAATCATGAACGAGTCCCCACCATCGACCACGCCCTTCAAGCGCCGTCCACAACCCTGGTACAAGCGGGTTAGCTCGGCGTTCAACGCTCCACGCGGCGGTGTGCCGGCTGCACCCGTCGTACCCCGGCGGATCGATTGCGGGCCCTTCATCCTGAGCTTCCTCGAACCCGCGGCCACGTTCGGTGAGGGCATGGGCACGCCCGACCCCGATCAAGTGAATCTGGGTGCGGACGCCTTTACCCTGACCGAAGCCCCCAACGCACGGGCCAACCATCAAGCGATCTGGCTGGGGATCAGCAACTGGATCTATCACTTGCCGCGCTGGCACAGCTCGAGGATCTTTCCTGTCCCGCACCCTCCCTATGCCGTCATTACGGCTCATTGGCAACTCGAACGGGTCAAGCACGACATCCAGCTCAAGCCCGACGACATGGCGATGCTCGAGGATTACCTGCGCCATGACTACGTCGCCTACCTGGAATCCGAGGGCGGTCCCAATTGGAAGGTGCGGGAGGACGCGTACAACGGCAAGACGCTTGGCGGCGATCCGTTGCCGCAGTACCGGATCGACGAGGACATTGCTTATGGCCTTCTGTCACCACCATTGAATTACGTACCCTTGATTAGCAGTGGCATGCATTGGTTACGTTACGTTTGGGCTCCCCGACCCGCCTTGCCGAACACTCTCATCTACACCACAACCCTGTTGCCCGACGTGCTGTTGACGGTGGATTTTCATATCGCGCGCATGAACTCCGAGCCATGGGAAGACTGGTGGGATCTGTTCATGGAAGATTGCGAGATCCTGGTGAAGACGATTGCCTGCCAACGCAAGGAACTGCCGCACGCCGGTGTGGCCGCGCCGGAATGACCGGCTTGAGAGGTTGGGAGATTCACGACTCAGCGGCGGGTCGATCCGTCGACTGCTCCGAGCACCTGGAAATGGATCGTGGCGAAGGCCCCGTCGCCAGCGAGCGCCGTGACGCGTTGCTCGCCGCTTTGCGGCAGGTCGATCGATATCGTGGTAGCGGCTTCGCTGCGGCCTTGCAGTCGTCCGTTGAGCAGCCATTGCACCGGGCCTTGCGCGCCCAGCGCACGGAGGTTGATGCGCAGCGGCTGGTCGCTGTTCGGCGCCTGGCGCAGGGTGACGCCATCGCCGAGTCCGCTGATGCGGATCGGGTTGGCGCTGTCCAGTGAGTCGGCGGCGCAGCCCGACGCCAGTGGCGGCAATGCCGAACTCTCCCGGTCGTCGCGACTGAGCCACGGCGTGGCCAGCGCCGGCCAGCGGGCCAGCTGGACGGTCTGCTCGTGCGGCGCATGGCAGGCGCCGCTGAGCCGATGTCCGCGGCCGTCGACACGCAGCGTGATCAGGCCCGCCGACCACGCGCCGAGGCCGCGTTCGGCGAAGGTGGGCGGCAGCGCATCATCCAGCAGCCAGGCGGTGCGGTGCTGACGGCACAGTGCCGGAGCGGTGGACTCCAGCGCGCCACCCAGTGGCCAGCAGATCTCGCGCTGGCTGACGCTGGCCGGTTGCGCCGCGACATGACCGCCCCGCGACGGCAGCATGTCGGCGATCTGGAACAGCAGCGGCAGCGCGGTCACCGCGCCGTACTGGCCGGGCGAGGGCGTGCCGTCCGGACGGCCGATCCATACGCCGATGGTCCAGCGGTCGGTGACGCCGATCGACCACGCGTCGCGGTAGCCGTAGCTGGTGCCGGTCTTCCACGCCACGCTGGCGTGGCGGTTGATCGCGCCGGCCAGCGGCGCGCCTTCGACGTCGGCGGGGTTGTGCGCAAGGATGTCGCGGATGATCCACGCCGCGCCGGGCGACAGCAGCCGTCGTTGGCGGGCGGGCTGGTCGGCGGTGTAACGCGGCGTGCCGGCGATACCGCCGTTGGCGAACGCGGTATAGGCGCCCACCAGGTTTTCCAGCCGGGTGGACGCGCCGCCGAGGATGATCGACAGGTTCGGCTGCGCGCCCGCCGGCAGTCCGAGGTCGACGCCGCCCGCGGCCAGTCGCGCCACGAAACGGCTCGGCCCGACCCGGTCCAGCACGTCCACCGCCGGCACGTTGAGCGAGCGCTGCAAGGCCTCGGCCGCGCTGACCGGGCCGGAGAATGCCTCGTCGAAATTGCCCGGCTTGTAACCGCCGAAATCCTGCGGCGCGTCGACCAGCAGGCTTTCGGAAGTGATCAGGCCGTCGTCCAGCGCCAGGCCGTACAGGAACGGCTTCAGCGTCGAACCGGGCGAGCGCGGCGCGGCCACCATGTCGATGTAGCCGTGCCGCTGCGGGTTGGCGAAGTCGCTGGTGCCGACGTAGATGCGCGCCTCCAGCGTGGCGTTGTCGACCACCAGCAACGCGGCCGAAGTGTGCGGCGGCAATCGCGACAGGTAGGCGCCGACGCGCTCCTCGGCGGCGCGCTGCAGGTTCGCATCGATGGTGCTGGTGATCCGCCGCAAGGTCGGCTGCTGGCGCTGCAGCCGCTCGGCCAGCAGCGCGGCCGACAACGGCGCGCGCAGCGAACGCGCCACCACCGGCTCGATCGCCGCGTCACGCACCTCGGCCGGACTCCACACGCCAAGATCGCGCATGCGGCGCAGCACCTTGTCGCGGGCGGCCCGCGCCGCCTGCGCGCGACGATCCGGGCGCAGCCGGCTGGGCGATTGTGGCAGCACCGCCAGCAGCGCGGCCTCCGCATGCGACAAGCGCGTGGCCGGCTTGCCCAGGTACGCCCACGACGCCGCCTCGACGCCTTCGATCGGCCCGCCGAACGGCGCGTGGTTGAGATACAGGTCGAGGATCTGCGCCTTCGACAGATGCGCTTCCAGTTGCAGCGCCCGGAAGATCTGCACCAGCTTGCCGCGGAACGTGTGCGGGATCGGTTCGATGATCCGCGCCACCTGCATGGTCAGGGTGGAGCCGCCCGAGACGATGTGCCCATGGAGGAGGCCACCGGCAAAGCCGCGCAGCAGCGCATACGGATTCACTCCGGGGTGGCGGTAGAACCAGCGGTCCTCATAGGTCAGCAGCGCCTGCAGATAGAGCGGCGACACCTGCTTCGCCGTGGTCGGATAACGCCACACGCCGTCGCTGTCGGCGAACGCGCGCAGCGGCGTGCCATCGCGCGCCAGCACCACGGTGCTGCCGGTGTCGGGGGCGGGGAGGTGGAGCGGGAACAGGCGGTCGAGGGCGAAGGCGACGAGCAGCAGAAGAACCATGCCGACGAGGGCCATTCGCAGCCAGCGATGGCGGTGTGATGCTGCCGGAACCGGCCCGCCGGCAACCGGAGTGGTGGCGGATTCATGCGGCATGGGTGATGACCATGCACCCTCACACCGTCATTCCCGCGAAAGCGGGAATCCAGTGCCGTCTACCTTGCCCGATGGCAGGGAGGCACTGGATCCCCGCTTTCGCGGGGATGACGCATTTGTGAAACGTTCGCCACACGCACTCGCCATCATGGTTCGACCACGGTGATCTTCGCCGGCTCGACCTTGCCGATGCCGCGCACGGCGGGACGGTACATGTCTTCCACCAGCGGCGGCGGCACGGTGTAATTGCCGGGGGTCACCGCACGCACCAGGTAGAACACGCGGGCCTTGTCGCCGCGACGCAGGTTCAGCGCGGCGGCGTAGCGGTCGTCGCGGTATTCCTCGTGCTGGATGTCGGCGGCCGAAGCGTGTTCGTCCAGGTTGATGCCGTCGATCACCACGCCGGACCAGGTCTGCGCGCCACCCAGGTTGAGGTTCTCCACTTCCAGCCCGCCGGGCAGCAGGTCGGTGACCAAGGCATCGGGGATGTCCATGCGCGCCTCGATGTCGAGTTCGACGATCAGCGTATCGCCCTCCCTCAGCTCATCGCCCGTCCACGGCTTGCCGTCGGTGGTGAAGTAGCTGCGACGCACGTCGATCTGGCTGTCGTCGGCCGCGGGCGCCTTCTGCGGGATGCCGGCCACGTCGAGCGTGGCGAAGATCGCCGCGTCGCTGGTCGGCTGCACGCTGACGCCGGCGTCGAGTTCGGCCACGCTGAGCGGGCGGCTCCACACGCGCTGGTCGGGCGCCTGCTCGGTCTTGCCGCCGGCGGTGATCGTGGCGGCCAGCGGGGCGTTGCTCTTCGCGTCGAACGCACTCGCCACGCGGGCGATCGCCGCCTGTTCCTGCGTGCTCAGGTACGACCACGACCAGCGGTAATCCTTGTCCTGCTGCTGGCGCTGGCGCACGTTGGCGGTGGCGTTGCGGGCCCAGTCGACCAGCTTGGCGTCGTAGGCCGGCTTGTTCATGCCGTAGGTGTGGGTGAGCGCCACCATCAGGGCCAGGTCGCGCAGGTCCGAGCCGTAGTCGCCCACGTACCACGGGCGTTCCTTGCTCCACGCGAAGGCCTCGTCGATCGCCTTCTGCGCGCGCTCGTTGTCGCCCATCAGCTTCAGCGCCAGCCCCAAGTGCACCAGCGGCAGCGGCGCGACCAGCTTCTGCCGTTCGTTGTCGAACAGCGCGCGCAGCGTGCCCAGCGGCGCGCGATTGACCCGCGCCAGCACGAAGCCGGAGTACGCCTCGTCGGCCAGCCGCATGTGGTCGTGGTGCTCGTAGTCGTAGTACGGATGGCCACCGGCCAGCAGGTCGTCGTTGAGCCGTTGCAGTGACTTCTGCAGCACGTCCTGCGGCACGGCGAAACCGGCGTCGCGGGCGTCCAGCATGAAGTCGACCACGTACGGCGTGGTGAAGGTGACGATCGGACTGCTGCCGCCCCAGAAGCTGAAGTGGCCGTTGCTGGCCTGGAACGAGGCGATCCGCGACAGCGCGCCCTCGACCGCCGCCTTGCGCACGTCATCGCTCATCACCGGTGCGCCCAGCGCCTTGGCCGTCTGGCCGTCCAGAATCAGCGCGGCGTATCCCTTGCTGGTGGTCTGCTCGATGCAGCCGTACGGGTAGCGCAGGACGTCGCGCAAGGCGGCGGCATACGGCAGCGGCGGCAAGGTGCTCAGGGTGAGCCGCGCGTTCACCGTGGCCGGCAACAGGCCGGCGATCGCGGCGGCGCCGAAGCGCTGGGACTTGCCGGCTTCCAGCGCCAGCGGCGTGGTGGTGACGGTTTCCGGCCAGGCCGGGCGCACCGCGAACTCGAAGTGGCGATCCACGCGGTAGTCGTTGAGTTCGGCGTGGATGTCCACCGTCGCCACCGCCGCACCGGCCTGCGCCGCCACCGGCATGTGCAAGGTGGTGGCGGCGCCGTCCTTCAGCGCCACGTTCTGCACGGCCTTGTCCACGGTGATCGGGCCACCGCTCTTGACGCTGACCTTGGCGGTGCCGTCCTTGCCCGAGAGGTTTTTCAGGTCGAGGCTGATCATCGCCTTGTCGCCAGCCGCCATCACCCGCGGCGTGCTGGGCTCGACCACCAGCGGCGCGCGCACGGTGACGTTGCCGTCGGCATTGCCGTAGCGACTGTCGGTGTACGCCAGCGCGGCGAGACGCAGGCTGCCGTTGAAGTCGGGCACGTCCACATGCAGGGTGGCCTTGCCCTGGGCGTCGAACGCCACCGGGCCGCTGAACAGGTCGACGATCTGCACCTTGGGATTGAGCCGGTTCGCCTTCGGCAACGCGCCCGCACTCATGTCGCCACCGTAGCGCAGCCTGGCCTGCTCGCCGTCCATCGCCTCGATGATGCGGCTGTAGAGATCGTAGGCATCGACGCTCAACGCACGCTTGCCGAACAGCCACGCCCACGCATCGGGCACCGGGTAGTCGGTGATGTTCAGCACGCCCTGGTCGACCGCCGACAGCGTGACAAACGCCTTCTGCCCGGCCAGGCCGGTGGCCTGCACGCCGACGTCGAGCGGATTGCCCGGGCGCATCAGCGCGGGCGCGGCGAGCTTGAGCGGAATGCGTCGGTCGTTGCGGTCCATCGCCACGTATTCCACGCCCATCGCGCGGGCCGGCGTGGTGTGCTCGGCCGCCTCGCCGCCGCGGAACACCAGCGCGGTGACGTAGACGTCGTGGCGCTCCCAGTCTTTCGTCACCGGGATCTCGAATACCGCGCCGGCCTTGGCCTCGATGTTCTTCGTGTAGAGCAGATGATCCGACTCCACCAGCAACACGCCGGGGCCGTCCTGCGGCGGCGTCACCGTCACTTTCATGGTGTCGCCGGCGCGATAGCGGGCCTTGTCCAGCTGCAGCTTGACCTTGTCCGGACGCGCTTCCTTGCCCAGGTTCTCATCATCCCAGCTGTAGCCGGCGAAGAACGGGAACACCGTGGTGAGCTTGGTGGCCGGGTCGTACACCTCGACGCGGTAGCTGCCCCACTGCACGGGGAATTCGACGTGGGCCGACTGGCCGGCGGCCACGTCGACATCCTTCTCGTCGACCAGCTGCAGGCGCTGGTTCGCGCTGGACTGCCAGCCACCGTTCTGCTCATACAGCCAGTAGAAGTCGCGCAGCTCACGCTGCAGGCGCACCTTCAGGTGGCTGCCGGCGATCAGCTCGCCCTTCGCGTTGGCCCGCACGATCTCGAAACCGGCCGGCGCTTCGCTTTCGGCGCCCTGCTTTGGGTCGAACAGCGGGCGCACGCCGACCAGCGCGTCGGCCGGCCAGTAGCTGCGCTTGAGCAGCCGCGTCACCGCGCGGCCACCGCTTTCGTACACGCTGCCGGACAGGGTCACCGCTAGCGGCGCGACCGGCTGCACGTCGTCGGGCAGGGCCACGTCCTGCTCGAGCACGCCTTGCGCATCGAGCTTGGCGTCGATCACGTCGTCGGCGCTCTTGGGCAGCTCGACCAGCGGGTTGCCGAAGAAGGTGTCCTTCATCTTCTCCAGCGGATGCACCTCCGGCGCCACCAGCAGTTTCGCGGTGAAGCGGTTGCCGTCGGCGGGAGCGCCGTACAGATAGCTGGAGGCGACCTTGAGCTTCAGCGGCTCGTCCGGCGCCAGCTGCTGCTGCGGGCTGGACAGTTCGACCTTGAGCCGCTCGGGCAGGAACTCCTCGACGTGGAACGGGAACGCCTGCACGGTGTCCTTGGCCGAAGGGTCGAGGCGGAACTCCAGCTGCCACAGGCCGGTCGGCGCATCGGCCGGAATCGCCTGGCTCAGCTCGAAGTAGTTCAGCTGCTGCGGCTCCAGCCGTTTCTCCACCAGGGTGCGGCCGTCGGGCTGCTTCACCCGCACGAACAGCGACTGCGGCTTCATCGGCTTGCCGTCGTAGTCGCGCAGCAAGGCCGACGCGCGCAGCGTCTCGCCGGGGCGGTACAGGTCGCGCCCGGACCACGCATAGACCTCGAACGGCGCCTGCCTGCGACCGCTGATGTCGAAGTTCGACACGTCCAGCGCGGGCCGGTTGAACGGCAGCACCGAGACATCCTTGCCGTGGCGCGCCACCAGCACGTCGGAGGCCTTGACCTTGTACGCGATCAGCGCGTTGCCGTCGGCGTCGGTGGTGGCCTTGAGCTTGCTGCGCCCGTTCACGTCGCGCACTTCGACATCCACCGCATTGACCGGCGTGCCGTCGCGCAACGAGGCCACGTGCAGCAGCACGTTGTCGCGGTACACGCGCAGGTGCAGGCCGAGGTCGCTGACGAAGAAGGTGGCGGTGTCGTAGCCTTCCTTGAAGGTGCCGCCGGCCTTGACCACCGCCATGTACACGCCCGGCGTGGCCAGCTCCTTGATGTTCTGCACCGGCAGGTAGGTCACCGTGCGCTCGTTCGCCTCGCCACCCAGCGTGTAGTGGTTGGCGTAGACCGAGTCGGCGATGTCGGTGATCGGCACGCTGGCGCGGCGATCGTCGCCTTCGCCGCACTGGTTGTAGTAGCGGACCTCGTGGTCGAGCTCGTAGCTCTCGCGATGGCCGTTGCGCGGATAGGCGCAGAACAGGTCGGACAAGGCGTCGTCATGCACGCGGAAAAACTCCACGTCGGCGTCGTGCACGTTCATCGACACCAGCGGCAGGCCGCGGGTGCCGCGCGCGGGCAGCACGCTGCCATGCGAGGCGAAGCCGACCGCCGCCGGCAGGTTGCCGGAATACACCTCGTGCTTCACCTCGTGGCCCAGGGTGCGGCCGTCGGCGGCCAGCACGCCGGCCTTCAGCTGCACCACGTAGCGCGTGTTGGCCTGCACGAACGGGAAGCTCAGCGTCTTGCCGTCGTCGTCCAGGCTCCAGCTGCCGCTGACCACCTCGCCGTTCGGGCCGGTCACCGCGATCAGGCTGTCGAACGCCTGGGCCGAGGCCAGTGCCGCGTTGAAGCGCAGGATCAGCGCGGTGCGCGAATCGCGCGGTGTGGAGCTGGCCGAGACCAGCGCGAAGCCGGTCGTGCCGGCGTCCTTCGCGGGCGCAGTCGACGCACTGCCGGCAGGCTTGCCCTGCAGGGCGGGTTTGCCGTCGTCGCCACCGCGATGACAGGCGCCCAGCGCCAGGCCGATCGCAAGGCAGGCGAGGACTCGCCACGCAAGGTGGCGCGAGATGCGCCGGCTCGATCGAGGTGACATGCAACCTTCTCCCTGTAGGTTTGCGTGGAAGTATCGCCGCCAATCATGGCGATCCGGAGGCGCGCAGCGGGCGCGCCGATTTTTTTCGCGTCGAACGCAGTGTGCCCCAGCCGGCCCGCCGAAAACGGGCCGCAGCGCGCTTCCCCGCGAGGTCCTTACGGAGCCGCCGCGAGATCCTGCCGGCCCAGCCAGTCGGCCAGCTGCATCAGCACCTGGCTGCGCCCCGGCTCGGCCTCGTTGAACAGCTCGTGGTACAGCGTGGAAAAGAAGCGGGTGGTCAGCTGGCCGCTGCCGGCCGCCTTGCGGGCGAACGAGCGACTGCCGGACGGATCGACCAGCGCATCGCTGTCGGCGACCAGCAGCAGGGTCGGCACCGCCAGGCCGGCGGCGTCGCGGATGCAGGCGGCCCCGGCGTGGAAGATGAAGTCGGCCAGTCGCGGGGTGATCCAGCCGTGGCGCAGCGGGTCGCTGCGGTAAGCGGCGACCACGCCGGCTTCGTGCGACAGCTTGCTGGCATCCAGCCCGTTGCGCAGCGGCAGGTTCGGCGCGAGCCGGCTGAGCAGCCGGGCCAGCGCGATCATCCGGGGCGACTCCCAGCTGCGCAGCGCCGGCGATGACAACACCAGCGCCGGCGGCGCGACCCGACCATCCAGCACCGCGCGCGCCGCGACCAGGCCGCCCATGCTGTGGCCCAGCAGCAGCGGCGGGTGGGGCTGGCTGGCGGCGTAGTCGTTGTAGACGGTGGCCAGGTCCTCCAGCAGGTCGTCAGCCTGACGCAGGGCACCGCGCCGTCCCGGGCTGCGGCCGTGGCCGCGCTGGTCGTAGCTGCGCACCGCGTGGCCGCGCTGGTTGAACCACGCTGCCAGGCGCTGGTAACGCCCGCTGTGTTCGCCCAGCCCGTGCACGATCAGCACCGCGCCGTGCGGCTGTGCCAGCGGCCAGTCACGCAGGCACAGCGGCTGGCCGTCGGCCATCTCCAGCCAGCTGATGCTGCTGTCGTCTTGCGCTGGCGCATCCGGCGTCGGCGCCCGTACCCGTCGTTCCACCCGCATCCTCCTCGCCTGTTTCAACGGGATACCGTAGCCGGATCGGCCGGTGTCGTCACCACCGGCCGATGCGCCCGAAGCTCAGTGCTCGGTGACGCGGGCGTCCTTCAGCAGCAGGTCGAGCTTGGCCTTCATTTCGGCGGCGGGGTGGCTGCCCTCGGCGTAGTGGTAGACGGTGTACAGCACGTCGGGCCTGGCCTGGCCCGGCGCGGCCAGCACGCTGCTGATCTTCATCACGTCGTTCTCGCTGCGCGGCACGCCATCGAACGGCCGCTGGCGGTTGCTGATCTTGCTCCAGTTGCTCTTGTAGTCGTCGTTGAGGTCGTCCGACGGCACCACCACGCGGGCGAAATTGCTCCAGTACTTGTCGTGCGCACTGGCCGCCTGCCACACGTCGGTCACGTCCCAGACCACCTTGCCGTGGTCGAGGAAGTAGCTGAAGCCGATGGTGAGCATGCTGTCCTTGTCGATCTTCTGCAGCGCCGGGGTGTAGGCGTAGCGCAGCCGCTTCGAGCTGTAGGCGAAGCGATGGCCGTAGTCGATGTCGATGTGGATGTCGTCGAACGCCGCCGGCAGCAGGTCCTTCTGCTTCAGGAAATCCTGCCACTGGGCCAGGCTGCCGTCGTAGGTGACGTAGAAGAAGTCGGTGAGCGCCTGCAGGTTGATCAGGAAGTCGTGCTCCTGGCTGGCCGGGGCGATCCGCATCAGCACCGCGTAGCCGTCCGGCACCGGCAGGGCGAAGCTCATCACCACCGCGTTCTCGGCCGGTATCGGCCACACCCGCACCTGCCAGCGGCGCTGCCAGGCATCGGTGTACAGCGTGTCGCGCACCGGCTTGCCCAGCGAGGTGATGCGCACCTGCTCGGGGCCGACGTTGCGGGTGAGGAAGCCGACCCTGGCGATCATGTCCATCAGCTTGACCGGGTCGCGATACAGCACGGCGGCCGTCACGTTGTCGGGCCGGCGCACGTGGAACAGCAGGTTGCGCCCGACAACGCCCGGCGTGACGTAGCCGTTGTTCGGCAGGCTGGTCTTGCCGCCCTCCTTCTTCGCCAGGCTCCAGGTACCGTCATTGTCGCGGGTGATCAGCGAGGGGAAGTCGTCCATCGACGGCGTCGAATGCAGCAGTTCGTTGGAGCCCTGGCCGCGCGGGAACAGCCGCTCCGGCTCCTTCGCCAGCAAGGCCTTGAGCTGGCTGTCGGCATAGGCGTTGAAGCGCTGCTGGAATGCCGCGCTGAAGTCGGCAAAGCTCAGCGGCAACTTGAATTCGGCCTTGAAGGTGTTGCTGAGCGTGGTGTCGAACACGTCGAACTGGTAGGGCATGCGCTGGTCGATCGAGGCGAGGTGATCGGGCGCGTCCAGCACGCGGCCGATCGGCAGCGCGTAGTTCAGGTTTTCGTTCTGCGACTTCATCAGCACGATGCCGATGACCTTGCCGTTCGCGTCCAGCAGCGGACCGCCGCTGTTGCCCGGCGATGCCGCCGCGGAGAAGCGCATCCACTTCCAGCGGCCGTCCTGGTCCTCCGGCGTGTCGGAGGTGTACAGGCCGTCGCGGATCACCACGCCGGTGCCCAGCGCATTGCCTACCGCGTAGACCACGCCATTGAGGCTGGGCGTGGTGTCCACCTCCAGCGCGGCGGCCTGCGCCGGCTGCGTGGCCAGGCTGAACACCACGAAATCCTGCTGCAGCGAATACTTCTCGATCTTGCCGATCGCATACACATGGCCGCCGGCATCGCGCAGCGCAGGCTCGCCCCACAGGCTGTCGATGCCCACCTGCAGTACATGCGCCGCGGTCACGTAGCGGTTGTTGCCCAGCGCGAAGGCGGTGCCGATCGAGTAATACTTGTCGTTGCGCTCCTGGAACGGCAGCAGCTCCAGCGGCAGCGGCTTCTCGTAGGTCAGCGGGTCCTTGACCGGCTTGGCCGCCACCACTTCGAAGGTGGCCGCCTGGATCTTCGGCAACACGGCCGGATCGAGACTGGCCGCATGGCTGGCGGCCGCAGCGAACAGGCTCACCAGGGCAAGGAGCGCGAACCGGCTGCAGGCCGTGCGCATGAAGCCGGGCTTGCGCCGCGGCGATTCCATTACGTGCATGAGTGTCCTTCGCGTGAACGCCGCCACCGGATTCCCCCCGCGGGCCCCTGGCTGTGACGGCCGAATCTGGATACTGCCGATTCCGAATACTGCCATGACAGGTCCAGCGCTGCACCGGCGGGCTGATGGCGGCGATCGGCCGAAGTCATGACAATGGCCGTCGGACCGGTGGACTCGGGCCCGCAAGGCCCCATATATGACCGGTGAGCACTTCCCGACTGTCACGCGAATCCGCACCGATGCGCAACGACTCCTGCCCGCTGGACGCATTCCACCCGGCCGTCGCCGCCTGGTTTCGCCGCACCTTCCCTGCGCCCACCGCGGCGCAGGCGGCGGCGTGGCCGTCGATCCGCGCCGGCCAGCACACCCTGGTCGCCGCGCCCACCGGCTCGGGCAAGACGCTGACCGCCTTCCTCGCCGCCATCGACGAACTGGTGCGCGAAGGCGCGACCCATGGCGGCGTGCTGGCCGACACCACCAGCGTGCTCTACGTGTCGCCGCTGAAGGCGCTGTCGAACGACATTCACATCAACCTGGAAGCGCCGCTGGAAGGCATCCGCGCCGAACTCGAAAAACTCGGCCTGCCCGACGTGGCGATCCGCACCGCGGTGCGCACCGGCGACACCCCGCAGGCCGAGCGGACTCTGCTGCGCAAGCTGCCGCCGCACATCCTGGTGACCACGCCCGAGTCGCTGTACGTGCTGCTGGGCTCGGCCTCGGGGCGCGCCATGCTGTCGGGCGTGCGCTCGGTGATCGTCGACGAGATCCACGCCATCGCCGGCAGCAAGCGCGGCTCGCACCTGGCATTGTCGCTGGAGCGGCTGGAATCGCTGTGCCAGCGGCGCCTGCTGCGGATCGGGCTGTCGGCGACGCAGAAGCCCATAGAAAAGATCGCCGACTTTCTGGTCGGCGCTCAACCCTCCCTTCTCCCTCCGGGAGAAGGTGCCCGAAGGGCGGATGAGGGTTCGGGGTCGCGAAAGAGCCACAACAAAGCGGCTCACGAATGTGACTCCCCCGCGAGCACCCACCCCTCATCCGACCCTTCGGGCCACCTTCTCCCCGCAGGGGAGAAGGAAGATCCGTGCACCATCATCAACACCGGCCACACCCGCCCCCGCGACCTCGCCATCGAAGTCCCCCCCGTCCCGCTCGAAGCGGTGATGTCGAACGACAGCTGGGAGCTGGTCTACAACCGCCTCGCCCAACTGGTCGAAGCGCATCGCACCACCCTGGTCTTCGTCAACACCCGGCGCATGGCCGAGCGCGCCGCGCGGCACCTGTCCGAGCGGCTGGGCAAGGAACACGTGGCCGCCCACCACGGCAGCCTAGCCAAGGAGCTGCGGCTGGACGCCGAGCAGCGGCTGAAGCGCGGTGAATTGAAGGTGCTGGTGGCCACGGCCTCGCTGGAGCTGGGCATCGACATCGGCGAGGTGGACCTGGTTTGCCAGCTCGGCTCGCCGCGCTCGATCGCCGCCTTCCTGCAGCGCGCCGGGCGTTCCGGCCACAGCATCGACGGCACGCCGAAGGCACGGCTGTTCCCGGCGACGCGCGACGACCTGATCGAATGCACCGCCCTGCTCGACTGCGTGCGCCGCGGCGAGCTGGACGCGCTGATCCTGCCACCGCAGCCGCTGGACGTGCTGGCCCAGCAGGTCGTGGCCGAAGTCGCCTGCGCCGAGTGGGACGAGGACGCGCTGTACGAACTGGTGCGCCGCGCGTATCCGTATCGCGATCTGTCGCGCGCGGATTTCGACGCCGTGGTGCGCATGCTGGCCGAAGGTTTCACCACGCGGCAGGGACCGCGCGCGGCGTACATCCATCGCGATGCGGTGAACCGCCAACTGCGCCCGCGGCGCAGCGCGCGGCTCACCGCGCTGACTTCCGGCGGCACCATTCCCGAGACCGCCGACTACAAGGTGGTGCTGGAGCCGCAGGCGATCATCGTGGGCACGGTGAACGAGGATTTCGCGGTCGAGAGCATGGCCGGCGACATCTTCCAGCTGGGCAACGCCAGCTACCGCATCCAGCGCGTCGAGCGCGACCGCTTGCGGGTGGAGGATGCGCACGGCGCGCCGCCAAGCATTCCGTTCTGGCTGGGCGAGGCGCCCGGGCGCAGCAACGAGCTGTCGTTCGGCGTGTCGCGATTGCGTGAGGAAATTTCTGCCTTGCTTGAGCCTCTCTCCCCCCGGGAGAGGGGTGGGGGTGAGGGTTCAGGCGGAGCCTTGAACTCCATCGCTCCGAGCGCACCCTCACCCCCAGCCCCTCTCCCGCAGGGAGAGGGGAGCAACGCGCGCGCCCTCGCCTGGCTGCGCGACGAACTCGGCCTCCCCGACGCCGCCGCCCAACAGCTGGCCGACTACCTCGCCCGCGCCAAAGCCGCACTCGGCGTCCTCCCCAGCCAGCACACCCTGGTGCTGGAGCGCTTCTTCGACGAATCCGGCGGCACCCAACTGGTGATCCACACGCCGTGGGGCAGCCGCATCAACCGTGCGTGGGGACTGGCGTTGCGCAAGCGCTTCTGCCGCCAGTTCAACTTCGAGCTGCAGGCGGCGGCGACCGAGGATGCGATCGTGCTGTCGCTGTCGACCAGCCACAGTTTTCCGCTGGAGGAAGTCGCGCACTACCTGCATTCGAACACGGCCGAACACGTGCTGATTCAGGCCCTGCTCGACGCACCGCTGTTCCCCGCACGCTGGCGCTGGAACGCGGTGACGGCACTGGCGTTACCACGCTTCACCGGCGGCAAGAAGACCCCGCCGCCGCTGCAGCGGATGAAGAGCGAGGACCTGCTCGCCGCGGTATTCCCCGACCAGGTCGCCTGCCTGGAAAACATCGTGGGCGAACGCGAGGTGCCGGATCACCCGCTGGTCAACCAGACCATGCACGACTGCCTGCGCGAGGCGATGGACGTGGATGGTTTGCTGCAGATCCTGCGCAAACTCGAAGGCGGCGAGATCGCCATCGTCGCGCGCGATCTCACCGCACCCAGCCCGCTGGCCGCCGAAGTGCTGAACGCGGCTCCGTATGCCTTCCTCGACGACGCCCCGCTGGAGGAGCGTCGCACCCAAGCCGTGCAGACCCGCCGCTGGAATGCCGACAGCGCCGATGACCTGGGCCGGCTCGATCCCGAAGCGATCGCCGCGGTGCGCGAGGAGGCGTGGCCGCAGGTGCGCGATACCGACGAGATGCACGAGGCGCTGACCTTGCTGGGTTTCGTCACCGCCGCGGAGGTCGATGCCAACACGGGCTGGGCCGAACGACTGCAGGCGCTCGCCGGGGCAAAGCGCGCGACACGCCTCACCGACGTGTGGACCACTGCGGAACAATTGCCGCTGTGGCTGGCGCTGCACCCCGCCGCCAGCATGCAACCGCCGATCGCGGCACCGGCCGAATACGCCGCGCGGGCGTGGACGCGCGAGGACGCGCTGCTGGAACTGGTGCGCCACCGTCTCGGCGGGCTCGGCCCGGTCACCGTGCGCGAGCTGGCGCAGTCGATGAACGCCGACGCGGGCGAGATCGAGCAGGCGCTGTTGCGGCTGCAGTCCGAAGGCTACGTGATGCAGGGCCGCTTCACCGCCGATGCGGCCGACACCGAATGGTGCGAGCGGCACCTGCTGGCACGCATCCACCGCTACACCATCGGCCGGTTGCGCCGCGAGATCGAGCCGGTCAGCCGGCGCGCGCTGATGCGTTTCCTGTTCGACTGGCAGCACGTGTCGGCGGCCACCCGCTTGAACGGCCCCGATGCGCTGGTCGCCACGCTGGCGCAACTGGAAGGTTACGAGGCCGCGGCCGGCGCGTGGGAAGCGGAGATCCTGCCAGCGCGCGTGGGCGACTACTCGATCAGCTGGCTGGACGAGCTGTGCCGTTCCGGCCGCATCGCCTGGAGCCGGCTGCGCACCGGCAGCGGCGGCGGTGGCGGGCCGGTGCGCAACACGCCGATCGTGCTGCTGCCCCGCCGGGAGATGGCCGTCTGGACGGCCGTCGCCGCGGGCGATCCGCAGGACATCCTGCTGTCCTCGCGCGCCCAGGCCGTGGCCGACGCGCTGCGCGAACATGGCGCGCTGTTCTTCGACGAACTGCTGGCCGACACCCGCCTGCTGCGGACGGAGCTGGAAGACGCACTGGGCGAACTGGTCGCCGCCGGCCGGATCAGCGCCGACAGCTTCGCCGGCCTGCGCGCCCTGCTGCTGCCGGCGGCCAAGCGCGACGGTGTGCGGCAGCGGCGCTTGCGCCGGCATGCGTTCGGCGGAATCGAGGATGCAGGGCGCTGGGCATTGGCGCGCAGTGCTTCCCTTCTCCCCTCCGGGGAGAAGGTGGCCCCGAAGGGGTCGGATGAGGGGCGGGTGCTCGCGGGAAAGTCGGATGTCGATTCGCGGGAAAGACAGCCCCTCACCTCAATCCTCTCCCCGGAGGGGAGAGGAAGCGAACGTGGCGCTTCGCGCCGGCTTGATTCGGATGAAGCAGAGCACGTTGCACGTGCTCTGCTTCGCCGCTACGGCGTGGTGTTCTGGAAGCTGCTGGAACGCGAGGCGCCGTGGCTGCCGTCATGGCGCGAACTGCTGCGCGTCTATCACCGGCTGGAGGCGCGCGGCGAAATCCGCGGCGGGCGTTTCGTCGAAGGCTTGGTCGGCGAGCAGTTCGCCCTGCCCGAGGCGATCGCGCCGCTGCGGGCGATTCGCCAGCGCGCGGACGACGGCGAGCTGGTCTGCGTCAGCGGCAGCGATCCGCTGAACCTGGTCGGCACCGTACTGGTCGGCGACAAGGTACCGGCGCTGGCCGGCTCGCGCGTGCTGTATCGCGACGGCATGCCGATCGCCGCGCTGGTCGGCGGCAAGGTCGTGCCATTGATCGAGTTGTCGGCGGCCGATGCCCGGCTGGCGAAGCAGGTGTTGCTGCGCCATCCGCCCTCGCAGCCGGAAGCCGTGGCCGCGGCGCGCTGACGCGATGGGCTGCCTGCCGGTGCTGCTGCTGTTTCCGCTGGGTTTCGGGCTTGGCTATCTGGTGGGCGGCGACGTCGGCGGCATCTGGGGCGGCGGCGTCGGCCTGACGCTTGGCCTGGCGTTGATGATCCTGCTGGTCCGGGCGATGCGGCGGCGGCGCTAGAGCTTGAGATGGATGTGCCGGCGATCCATCGCCCGAACGATCAGCCACCACACCGCCACGAACACCACGGCGAACGCCAGCGATGGCACGTACGGACCGAAGCGCGGCGTCATCCAGTCGGCGAACAACGTGCGGTACCACGACGCCTGGCCCAGCGTGGGCAGCACGATCTGCATCAGCTCCGAGCCGGCATAGGCGGCAATCGCGTTGACCCCGAAGCGGCGGCCCAGGGCGGGCCAGCCGCGACGGTCGATCAGGCCGTGGAACGCCAGCAGCGCCAGCGTGGCCCAGCCTGCCGTCCACAGCACGAACGACGGCGTCCACAGGTTCTTGTTCAGCGGCAACCACAGCGACCACAGCGCGCCGAGCAGAAGGCAGGCGACACCGGCCAGCAACAGCGTCCGGATTTTCCCGCGGCGCAGCCAGCAACCCGCGCGCAATCCCAGCAAGGTGCTGGCCAGGGACGGCAAGCTGCCGAGCAGGCCTTCCGGGTCGTGGCCACTGCCGGTCGCCGGGTCGATCTGGTAGACGAAGCGGCCGAACAGCGCGCTGTCGAAACGGCTGATGATGTTCGTCCACGGCTCCAGCGAACCACCCAGCACCAGCAGCCCCCAATATCCCAGCAGCAGGCCGGCGATGGCGGTCCACTGCGTGCGCGGTCGCGTGTACACCGCGAACAGCGCCACCCCCGCGAAGCACAGCCCGATGCGTTGCAGCACGCCGGGAAAACGCAGATGGGCCTGCGGCATGACCAGCGCCGCCAGCATATTGATCGCCACGCCCAGCAGCAGGATGCGCAGCGCACGCCACATCGCGCCGCGGATCAGCGCCTCGGGCGCCGCGCCCTGCTCCAGTCGCGGCAGCATCGAGAACGCCACCGACACGCCGACCACGAACAGGAAGAACGGAAACACCAGGTCGGTCGGCGTGCAGCCGTTCCACGCCGAGTGTTCCAGTGGCCAGTAGACATGCCCCCAGTCACCGGGATCGTTGACCAGCAGCATCGCGGCCACGGTGCAGCCGCGCAGCGCGTCGAGTGAGGCGAGGCGTTTCATGGGGAGCGCAAGCAAGAACGAAAGCGCAAAAGTGCCGGGATACCTCCCCCTTCCAGGGAGACGAAGGAAGGGGGTCGCTCAGGGTCGCCGGGAAAATCAAAAGCGGACCCCTCACCTGAAGGACTCCCTGTCGGTCGCCCAACCCTCCCCTGCTGCGCAGGGGAGGGAGACGGGCAGCGCGCGTGCACGATCGATCTCACGGGCTCAGCGCCACGCGGCCCAGCGCGTACAGTGGCCCGTCGATCGGCGCGGTGTAGATCAGGCACAACGCGCGCTCGCCCTGCTGCGCGGGCAGCGCCGCGTCCAGGGTGAAGTTGCGGGCGCTGTGCGCGGGATCGGGCAAGGCCATGCTGGCCAGCACCGGGCCGGCGCAGGTGTCCAGGTGCACCACCAGTTCGCCGAACGGCGTCCTGTTCGGGTGCGACACCACCAGCTTCTGCTCGTGCGCCAGCGCGAAGTTGCGTTCGAGCCGCACCGCCTCGACATGGATGCGGCGCAGTCCGTCCAGCGGCGTGGCGGGATACAGCTGGCAGCTGTTGAACACGTTGATGCTGTAGACCGGCGACGCCGAGGCGGCATCGGGCAACGGTTGCACGCGCAGGCGGAAATCGCTGCCGGGGCAGTTCGGCAAGTCGTTGCCGTCGAGGCCGAGCAGGCTGGCGCGATCCAGCACGCGCCGACGCGAGCTGGCCAGCACGCTGCCGTCGGCGGCGAAGCTGGCCGCGCGCACGGTGGTCGGCAGGGTCACGTTGAACGGCGCGTCGTAGCGCGGCGAAGCCTGCGTGGGCGCGCTGCCGTCCAGCGTGTAGCGGATGGTGCCGAAATCCGTCTGGTTCGACAGCGTGACGGTGGCCTTGCCGGTGGCCAGGGCCAGCGTGCGATCGATGGCGATGTCCACCGCGAACGCGCTGTCGGCATAGCCGACATGCTGCGCCCGGTAACGCGCGAGCTGCGCCGGCAGCCGGGCGAGGAAGCCCGGCCAGTCGCTGCTGGCCGGCGACCACGCCACTTCGCTGAGCGCATCCAGCCGCGGGAACACGGCATGTTCCACATGCGCGAAGGTGGGAATGTGCTCGGCCCACACGTTGGCCTGCACGCCGAGCACATGCGCGGCTTGCTTCGGGCCCAGCACGGCAGGCACCACCTGGAAAGCGTAGACGCTGCGCAGCGACTCCACGCCCATGCGGCCGGCGTATTCGTCGGCGAGGTCGCCCTGGACGTGATCGAAATACAGCGCAGGCGCGGGCGACATCACCACGTCGTGACCCATCATCGTCGCCTTGATCGCGCCGTCGGTGCCGCGCCAGGACATCACCGTGGCGTCGGCCGGCAGGTGCTCGCCTTCGAGGATCTCGTCCCAGCCGATCAGCTTGCGGCCATGCCGGTCGAGGTACTGGCCGATGCGGTCGATGAACCAGCCCTGCAGCGCGTCTTCGCTGGTGATGCCCAGCGCGCGCATCTTCGCCTGCACGGCGGGCGAGGCCTGCCACTGGTCCTTGATCGCCTCGTCGCCGCCGACGTGGATGTATCTGGAGGGGAACAGCGCCAGCACTTCGTCGAGCACGTTGTCGATGAAGTCGAAGGTGGCATCGTCCACGTTGTACAGATACGGATTGACGCCCCAGTCGACCGACACTTCCGGCCGCTTTCCGGTGACGCCGAGCTGCGGGTACGCGGCCACCGCGGCCTGTGCATGACCGGGCATGTCCAGCTCCGGCACGATGGTGATGTGGCGCGCGGCGGCATAGGCGACCACCTCGCGGATCTGCGCCTGTGTGTAGAAGCCGCCGTAGCGTTTCGGCTCGCCATCCTTGCCGGCGTCCGGCGGCGTGCGCCACGCACCGATGCGGGTGAGCTCGGGATAGCGTTTGATCTGGATCCGCCAGCCCTGGTCGTCGGTGAGATGCCAATGGAACACGTTGAGCTTGTGCTGGGCCATCTGGTCGAGCAGGCGTTTCACCTCGTCCACGCTCTGGAAGTGGCGCACCGAATCCAGCATCAGGCCGCGCCAGGCGAAGCGGGGCTGGTCGTGGATGGTCATGGCCGGTACCTCGACCGCGCCCTGTTTCGCGTCGGGCGTCAGCAACTGGTACAGCGTCACCGCGCCGTGGAACAGGCCCGCGTCGTCACCCGCGGCGATGCGGATGCCCTGCGGTGCCACCGTCAGCGCGTAGCCTCCGGCCACGATCTGCAGGTCGCGTTGCAGCACGATGGCGCCCGCGGCCGGGACGTTGTCGACGACGCGAAGGCGCAGGCCCCGGGTGCGGGCCAGCAGGTCGATCAGATAGCCGGCGGTCTGTTTCGTGGCGACGCTGCGGTCGGCAAGCACGAGGGGCGTGCTCGCATCCACGGTGAAGCTGCCGGATTGCCGCTGAAGCTGCGCCGGCTGCGGAATCAGGGAGGGTGGCGCCATCTCGCCGGCGCCGGCGACGCGCAGCGGCAGCGCGGCAAGGGCCAGCAGCAGGCAGCTGCAGCAGGACAGGATCGAACGGCGATTCATCGGTATCTCCTGCGCGGTGGGTCCGCCAGCCATCGTCGAGGACGTTCGGGACAAAAAGACGGGCCCGCAGAATCCACCGGGCCCGTTCGGGGAGAGTACAGGCCGTCCATGGCCTGCGCGTGGTTGCCGCGGATCAGAACGAGAGGTGGGCGCTCAGATAGTACTGACGGCCGTTCTCGTAGAACGAGGTCGGAATGTTCGCGCTCTGGTAATACTTGTAGGTCGGGTTGTTGAGGTTCAGCGCGTCCAGGCTGAAGCTCAGCCAGTCGGTGGCCTTGTAGCTCAACGACGCCGCCAGCGTGCCGAACTTGTCCTGGTAGTACGGGTTGGCGCCGGACAGGCCGATCAGGAACGACGAGCGGGCGGTGTAGCTGACCCGTGCGCCGAACGTTTCGTTCTCGAAATAGGCACCCACGTTGTAGGTGTTCTTCGAGGTGCCCAGCAGATGGTCGCTGCCATCGGCCCAGGTGTGGTCGGTGGAACCGTCGGCATAGGTGTAGTTGGCATTGAAGCCGAAATACTTGCCGATCGGCTGTTCGTAGGCCAGCTCCACGCCGTTGACGTGCGCGTCGGCGTTGATCGGCATGGCGACCTGGTACGCCTCGAGCTGATGGGTCAGTTCGCTGAACAGCATCTGGGTCTGCACGCCGTAGGCAACGTAGTCCTTCATGCTCATCGAGTAACCGGTGGCCGACAGCAGGCCGCGCGGCATGAAGTACCACTCCAGTCCGGCATCGAAGTTGGTGGACAGCACCGGCTTCAGTTTCGGGTTGCCGCCACCGCCGGTCTTGTTCAGATCGGAGCCCCACGATGCCGCGCCCAGCGCCGAGTAGTCCGGCAGGGTCTGGGTCTGCGAGGCCGCGAAGCGGAACACCAGGTTCTCCGCCATGTTGAACTTGATGTTCGCGCTGGGCAGTACCCGGTGATACTTGTTGTTGGTGTATTCGCGATCCCACGCACCGAACAGACTGCTCACGTCGGGGCTGACGGTATCGGCGCGGTAGGTGTTGATGTCCTGATCGATGTTGACGTAGCGCAGGCCGACGTTGCCGCTCCAGTTGTCGCCCTCGAAGTTGGCCTGGAAGTAGGCGGCGAGGTTCTTCTCGTCGACCGAATACTCGGCGCCGTAGTTGTGGCGACCGGTGGGGCCGTCGTTGTCGTACAGCCAGGTGGAGTTGCCCACGATGGCGCTCTGCAGCGCACCCGGGGTGAAGTACCACAGGTCGCGCGGGAAGCTGCCGCCGATGCCCTGGGCGAAGTTGCCCGGGTAGCTGGCGGTGGCGCCGTTCTGCAGTGCGGACCAGATGTCGCCCGGGCTCGCGCCCTCGGGCGACTGCGCCTCACGCGTGTGCTTGGCGTAGCGCAGGCCGTAGTTGAACGAGCTCAGCACGCCGGTGTTGAAGTACTGGGTGAAATCCGCCGTGCCCCAGTTTTCCTTGTCGATCGCCTTGACCTGCTGGTTGCCCCAGGTGCCGAAGCTGGTCACGCCCGCCGGGCTGATGTCGCCGCCCACGTTCCAGTCGACCGGCGCGCTGTTGCCGTGGGTGGTCCAGCTGGCGCCGCCGCCGTTGGCGGCCGTCACTTCGGCGATGAACTGACGCGGCGTCTCGCCCACGCCCTTGGTGGTGCCGGCCTGGAATTTCGCCGAAAGGCTGTCCGAAGCCTGCCAGTCCGCATCCAGCGTGTAGTACGTGGTCTTCGACGAGGCTTCGCGATAGATCATGTCGTACACGACGTAGTTGGTGCCCGGCACGCCCGCGTAGGTGGCATGGGTCAGCACGCCGTTCTCGACCGTGTAGCCCGGATCGGGCGCCTGGCTGGTGCCGAAGTTGCCGCCCCACAACATGAAGTTGCGGTTGTAGTTGTTGGCGTCCATGTCCGAACGGAAGCCGCTGGCGCCGATGGTCAAGGTGTCGCTGGGCTTGAACTGCACCTCGACCAGGCCGCCCTTGCGGTCGCGGGTCTGCTCGAACAGCGTCGAGCCGAGCAGGCCGGGAACCTTCACGCCGGCGAGGTCGGGGTTGCTCTGCGCCAGCGCGGAATCGGGGGCGATGGTGGCGAAGCCGCCGGGGATTTCCTGCGCTTCGCGGCGCAGATGACGCTTCTGCTTGAACACCTGCACCATCACGCCGAAGGTACCTGCATCGTTCTTGTAGTTGAACAGGCCCGAGAGCTGCGGATCGGTGGTGTCCGGCAGGCTGGAATGGACGCCGCCGATGCTGAGGTTGGTGGTGAACTGCTTCTCGAAGTCGAGCGGCTTGCGCGTGATGATGTTGACGTTGCCGGTGGTGCCGCCGTCCTGCAGGCGGGCCTCGGACGACTTGTGGATTTCCACGCGGCTGACCAGCTCGGACGGCAGCAGGGTGTAGCTCACGCTGCGGCCCATGGTGCTGCCCTGGCTGAGCACGAACCAGTCGGCCGTGCCCACGCTGTGGCCGTCGATCAGGGTCTGGGTCAGGCTGGGGCTGGTGCCGCGCAGGCTGACGCGATCGGCTTCGTCGAAGCCGCCTTCGTCGGCGCTGGACGAGCTGATGTTGACGCCCGGCAGGCGCTGCAGGGTGTCGGCCACGTTGTGCGCCGGCAGCTTGCCGACGTCCTCGGCGGTGACCACCTCGATGTTTGCGACGGCATCGCGCTTGATGTCCAGCGCCTTCTCCACCGACCCGCGGATGCCGGTGACGGTGACCGTGTTGAGGGTCGTCGCCTTGTCCCGTTCCTGCTTGCCCTGACTACTGGTGCTGGTGCTGCTGGCGGTGCCGGTGGTGGTCTGGTTGGCGTCTTGCGCGTACAGCGCGCCCGATACGCACAGACTGGTGATGATGCTCGCGGCTAGCAATGTCTTGCGGTAATTCATGATCTCCTCCCCTCAGAGGCTGGCTTGAATCAGGACCGGCTGATGACGGTCGCGGACGTTGGTTGTGACTTGCTTGGCGCCGTGTCGCCGGATGGCGGACGGAATCTCATCTCAATCTCCCTTGTGCTCATCCAGAAACCAGCCGGCGGCGCCAATGACACCAAGCTGGCCGTGCTCGATCAGTCGAACCGGAACCTGTTGCAGCCAGGCGCGCATCACGCCCTTGTTGAAATAGCGTTCGGCAAACGTGCTGGCCAGCAGGAACGGCTGGATCTGCGGCAGGATGCCGCCGGCCAGGTACACCGCGCGGGCGCCGTACAGCAGCACCAGGTCGCCCACGAAGCTGCCCAGCAGTCCGCAGAAGACCTGCAGCGCCTCCACCGCGGCGGCGTCGTTGCCGGCCAGTGCGGCAGCGGTGATCTCGGCCGGGGTCAGCTGGCGCTCGGTGCAACCACGCAACTCGCACAGCGCGCCGTAAAGCTTGAGCAGGCCAGGGCCGGACAGCGCGTCCTCGAACGACACGTGCGAACGCTCGCGGCGGAACAGCCGCAGGATCTCGATCTCGCGCTCGGTGCCCGGCGCCAGCGAAATCTGGCCTGCCTCGGTGGCCAGCACCTGGGCGCGCGGCTGGCCCGGCAGCAGCACCGCCGAACCCAGGCCGGTGCCCGGGCCCATCACCAGCACCGGTCCGCGGGTGGCGGGCCGGCTGCTCTCGATGATCGACATCGCGTCGTCGGCGCCGATGAACTGGGTGGCGTACGCCACCGCCTCGAAGTCGTTGATCACGGCCAGCTGGCGGATGCCGAGCGCGGCGCGGATCTCGCCGATCGACACCGGCCACGGCAGGTTCTCGTTGACGATGGCGTCGTCCAGCACGTAGCCGGCGCAGGCCACCGCGCAATCGCTGAGCTGGCTGCACAGGGCCGCATGCGGTGATGCTTCGAGCTGCGCCACGAAATCGCCGAGCATCGCGGGCAGGCCGGACCAGTCCGCGCAGCTGTAGCGGTGGTAATGCAGCACCTTGACCGACTGGCCGCCCGGCGCCGCGACCACCAGGCCGATGCGCGCGTGCGTGCCGCCCACATCGGCGGCCAGGAACGGCTGCGCCGCAACGAGGCCGGCACGACCGACGCCTTTCGACGACAGGCCGTCGCCCAGCGGCGTGCCGGTTGCCGCGGATGCATGGCGCTGGTTGGCGCGTTCCCCCACTGCCCTCTCCCGTGTCTGGCCCGCTGGCGTCGGCGATGCGATGGACGCACCCGGCCGGGGCTGATGAGGGCCGAGTCTGCTGTCAAAATGACAACGTTGTCAACAGGGTTCGATGCGATTTTTTCAAAGCCCTCTGTGGCGCCGCAACATAGCTGTCATGACACTCCTGCGTCGGCGTCCAACTTTGCGCCACGCAGCGTTGTTGCACAGCGAAAGCACCCGATCCGACCCTCCGGCCAGGCACTGACGCAACGCCACACAAACACCGGTTTCGGACGTCTGGACGGCCGTGCCAGTAGCGGGATCCGGCCGTTCGCGTCCGGCCATAATTGACAACGTTGCACTTTTCAGCGAATAAAGAGACATTCCAGCCAGCCCGGTCATCCGATCGGCGCACGCGGCGACTCGGGGAAAACATCCATGGCAACGACGCTGACGGCGGCACCGTCCCAACGCGGCTATTTCGGTCCGATGCTGATCATCGGCGTGCTGTTCTTCATCTTCGGCTTCGTCACCTGGCTGAACGGCCCACTGACGATCTTCGTGAAGCTCGCCTTCAACCTCGACGACGTCAGCGCCTTCCTGATCCCGGTGGCGTTCTACCTGTCGTACTTCTGCCTGGCCCTGCCCTCGTCGGTGGTGCTGCGACGCACCGGCATGAAGAAGGGCATGGCGCTGGGCCTGTTCGTGATGGCGATCGGCGCGGTGCTGTTCGGCGAATTCATCAACATCCGCATCTACCACGGCGCCCTGGTCGGGCTGTTCGTGATCGGCGCCGGGCTGTCGCTGCTGCAGACCGCGTCCAATCCCTACATCAGCATCCTGGGACCGATCGACAGCGCGGCGCAGCGGATCGCCTTCATGGGCATCTGCAACAAGGTGGCCGGCGCCCTGGCGCCGCTGGTGTTCGGCGCGCTGGTGCTCAGCGGCATCGACACGCTGGACCAGCAGGTGAAGGACGCGCCCACCGCGGCGGCGCGCGAGGCCCTGCTCAACGGCTTCGCGGCGCGCGTGTACTGGCCGTACATGGCGATGGCGGCGCTGCTGGTGTTGCTGGCGATCTGGGTGGTGCGCTCGTCGCTGCCGGAGATCAAGCCCGCCGGCGCGAACGACGAAAGGGCGATCGGCCATGCCGGCCGCAGCATCTACAGCTTTCCGCACATGTGGCTGGGCGTGCTGTGCCTGTTCCTCTACGTCGGCGTGGAGGTGATGGCAGGCGACGCGATCGGCATCTACGGCCAGGGCTTCGGCCTGCCGCTGGACGCCACCAAGCATTTCACCTCGTACACCATGCTCGGCATGCTGGCCGGCTACGTCGTGGGCCTGCTGGTGATCCCCCGCTTCATCTCGCAGCAGCGTTACCTGGCCGTGTCGGCGGTGCTGGGCGTGCTGTTCGCGATCGGCGCGTACGTCACCCGGGGCTACGTGTCGGTGGGCTTCGTCGCCGCGCTGGGCTTCGCCAACGCGATGATGTGGCCGGCGATCTTCCCGCTCGCGATCAAGGGGCTGGGCCGGCACACCGAGGCGGCCTCCGCGCTGCTGATCATGGGCATCGTCGGTGGCGCGCTGATCCCGCAGGTCTTCGTGCACCTGAAGCAGCTGATCGACTTCCAGCTGGCCTTCCTGTGCGTGATGGTGCCGTGCTACCTGTACATCCTCTACTACGGCATGGCCGGGCACCGCATCGGCCAGGCCGCCGCCAGCAGCGCGGCACAAGGCACTTGAGCTAGGATGCATGCGCCGCCGCGCAATCCGGCGGCGCCCGCTTCGGTTCGACGGCAGCGGCGTCACCAATCACGATGCATGAGGTTCAACGGGTGCGCAGTGCCACCATCAAGGATGTCGCGGAACGGGCCGGCGTCTCGCTGAAGACCGTTTCGCGAGTGATCAACAACGAACCGTCCGTGCATGCCCGCACCCGCGAGAAGGTGCAGCGCGAGATCGACGCGCTCGGCTACCAGCCCGATCCCTCCGCGCGCAGCCTGCGCAGCACCCGCGCCTACGCGATCGGACTGGTCTACGACAATCCGAACGCGCACTACATCATCAACCTGCAGCGCGGCGTGCTGTCGGTGTGCCGTTCCAGCGGCTTCGGCCTGCAGATCCATCCCTGCGATTCGGCCTCGCCGAAACTGGCCGACGAGCTGCGCACCCTGGTGCAGCGCTCGCGCCTGGCCGGCCTGGTGCTGGCGCCGCCGATGTCCGAACAGCCGGAGCTGATCCGCAGCCTGGTCGAGGCGAAGATCCCGTTCATCCGGATCATCTCCGCGCGCAAGGACCCGCAGGACGGCTTTCCCTGCGTCTACGTCGACGACCGCGACGCCGCCTACGCGATCACCGAGCACCTGATCCAGCTCGGCCACCAGCGCATCGGCTTCCTGTGGGGCGGCCGCGAGCATCGCTCCAGCCCCGAGCGCTACCAGGGTTACGAGGACGCGCTGAAGGACTACGGCATCCCGCTCGACCGCAAGCTGATCCTCGCCGGCGACTACACCTTCGACGACGGCTTCCGCGGCGCCCGCAAACTGCTGGCGCTGAAGGACCGCCCCACCGCGATCTTCGGTTCCAACGACGAGATCGCCGCCGGCGTGCTCGCCGCCGCCCATTCCGACGGCATCAACGTGCCGTATGAATTGTCCATCGCCGGCTTCGAGGACAGCCCGTTCTCCAAGCAGTCCTGGCCGGCATTGACCACCGCCCGCCAGGCCACCGAGGAAATCGCGCGGCATGCCGCCCAGCGCCTGATCGGCGACCTGCAGCGCGAAGCCAACGGCGAACCGGCCCAGCATGCAAACGAAGGCTTCAGCCCGGAGCTGGTGGTGCGCGGATCGACGGCGCCGCGACATGTGGCGCAGGCGGGGCGGGGTGGTGGTGGGCGGCGCAAGCCTGCGGCATAACATCGACTGCACACGGTCATCATATCGACTGCCAACTCATGACTATCACTGGGTATGTCTAGATCGAATTTCGCGGGGAGTCGACACCATGAATCATGCCGACATCAGTGTTTCAGACAGTTTGATAGTTTTTGGAGGCTCTAGGTTTATACGAGCTGTCGTCGGGCCGTTCGGAGATTTGGCGGACTACTTGTCTAGGGAACCTGAGGCGCTAGTCGTCGCGGATACTGACAAAACGCTTTGGGAAGTTAGCTCTCATCCGCAAGCTTATCTAACTGCGTTCCAAGGCTTTATCGGAATCTGCGCTTTCATGGGGTCATGGCTCGCAACGACCGCACTTAACGAGCTGTACGAACTCAAAATTCGGCCCGCAATTAGGGAAATGCTTGGCGGCATAGAATTCTCTGGCACCCGCGTGTACGGGGTTTCACTATGTTCTTGTCATCTACCAACGCAAACCAGGCTCATGCTTGTTGCCTTGGGGAAGACAGCTGCAGAGGTTTCTCGCGCAGAGCAACTTATCCCTACTGTCCTTTACCATGCGAGTAAATGGGCCGAGCAAAATATCTCGGCCCCGAAGGTCCATCTATACAAGATTGAGGGGGAATCTTTTTCAAATCTGCCAGAGCTCTACCCAGACGTGATCTCAGCATTAAAATCGCTTGCATCAGCATTCCCACTTCGACCGCCCAACTTCATTCGTCATGACGGCTAACTTACCAAAGCAACATTAAGGGACAAATTTAATCGTAAAGGGTCAGAGACATTATTGAATGCCTTGGAATTTGGGGCGACCCAGTGTCCTACGACAGATAATGTCTCTGCCCTCCCTATGCTCCCTCAAGCCGCCTCCCACGCCTTCGCCAGCTCCCCGGCAAGGTCGCGATAGCGGCGCGGCGGATGGCCAAGCAGGCCGGTGAGCAGATCCACCGCGTTCGATTTTCCGAGCATGCCGTCGACGTGGAAGCGCGCCAGCATCAGGCGCAAATCGTAAGCCGACCACGATGGCATGAAGCCGGCCATGACGTTCTCCCAGGCATCGAGGTCGTTGCCCGCGGGCGTCACCGGCTTGCCCAGCACGCCGGACCAGATCGTCGCCAGCGCATCACCGGTCAGTACGTCCGGGCCGGTGATCTCGATCACCTCGCGCGGCAGCGGCGTCGCGGACCGCGCGCGGCGCAGCAGCGCGGCCACCGCGATCTCGGCGATGTCGCGCACGTCGACCATCGCCACGCCGACGTTGCCGACGGGCATGCCGTAACGCCCCTGCAGCAGGCCGTCCTTGAGCGCCGCGTCGTTCTGCATGAAGTAGGACGGGCGCAGCACGGTCACCGGCAGGTCGAACTGCTCGATCATCCGTTCCACCGTGTACTTGCCGGCGAAATGCGGCACGTCGGTGTAGGCATCGCTGTTGAGTACCGACAGATAGACGATGCGCTGGATGCCCGCCTCGCGCGCCAGGCTCAGCGTGCCGATCGCCTGGGTCACTTCATCGGCGACCACGGCATTGAGCAGGAACAGCGTGTCGACCTCCTTCAGCGCCGCACGCATCGAGGGAACGTCGGTCATGTCGCCCTTGACCGCGATGACGCCCTCGGGAAACGACGCCTTGGCCGGGTCGCGCGTCAACGCGTGGACGCTGGCGCCTTGGGCGGCCAGCCCGCGAACGACGAGGCTGCCGATGGTGCCGGTGCTGCCAGTGACGAGAATGTTCATGGGGATCTCCTTCAGGTGGTGGACAACGCCATCCTGCTGTTTCAAGAAGCGTCCCGATAGCCGCATAATCTGGACATCCCGTCTCACTCATGGAACACCCGTGGATCTGCTCGCCCTGGCCGATTTCAACGACGTGGCGCGACACGGCGGCTTCGGCCGCGCCGCCCGAGCCACCGGTCGACCCAAGGCCACGCTGTCGCGGCGGGTACGTCAGCTGGAAGATGCGCTGGGCGTGCGCCTGTTCGAGCGCGGCGGCCATACGCTCCGGCTGACGCCGGAGGGACGCGAGCTGCAGGAACGGACGCAGTCGCTGCTGGAACACATCGACGAAGTGGGCGAGGTGTTGCGCGGAGGCATCGGCACGCCACGCGGCCGGCTGCGCATCAGCGCGCCGGTGCTGTTCGGCCAGCGCGGCCTGGGCCGCATCGCCGCGGACTACGCGCTCGCCTATCCCCAGGTGCAGTTGGAAGTGGTCACCGAGGATCGTTTCGTCGACCCGGTGGATGACGACTTCGACCTGATCATCCGCGCCAACCCCGATCCCTCGACCGACCTGGCCGGCCGCTGCTTCCTGCGCGACGTGATGGTGGTCGTGGCCGCGCCGTCGCTGCCCCGTCCAGCGGGAAGAAATGGCGTCGCCGTGCCCGCCATCACCCTGTCACGCACGCCCGCCGATGCCACCTGGCAGCTCACCCGCACACGCAGCGTGCGCCACATCGCGACGCGCACCGTGCTGCGCCTGTCGTCGATGGCGATGATCCACGATGCGGTGACCGCCGGGGTGGGCGCCGCTGCCATGCCGCGCTCGCTGGTCCAGGCCGACATCGACGCCGGCCGGCTGCTCGACTGGGGCGTACTCGCCGACCACCCGGTCGAAGTGTGGGCACTGTATCCCTCACATCGACATGTGAGCGCCCGAGTGGCCGCCTTCGTGAAACTGCTGCTGGACCGTTTTGAAAATGCCTCACCACGCGCATTCGCGCGACTCGCGAGGGGGAGATGAAGCGGCGCCGGCGATGCATCAGCCGCGTGCAAGCACGCCAATGGCGATCACCGCCAGCCCCACGCCAGCCAGGTTGAGCCGACTCAGGTGCTCCCGAAACAGCACCAGTCCCACCACCGCACCCAGCGCCACCACGCCGATATTCATGCTGGCGAAGACCAGCGCCGGGTGCTGCGGCAGGGCGCGGTGGCCGCGCAGGTAGAACAGGATGTTGCCGAAGTTGGCCAGGCCCAGCAGCAGTCCGGCGACGGCGCTGCGGACGGTGAAGCGGGTGCTGCCGCGAACGCGGCGCCACAGCTGCATCGCGAACGCGACCAGCAGCGCCAGCGCGAACATCGCCTGCAGCGAGGTGCCCAGCGACACGCCGGCCTGGGCCACCCGCTTGAACAGGATGTCGATCACGCCGAAGCCGGCGAACACCAGCAGCGGATACAGCCAGCCGGCGGCGCCTTCGCTCGCCGGTGCGTGGCCGCTGCGCCAGACCATGCACAGCAGTGCCAGCAGGCCCAGCGCGATGCCGCCCAGCTTGAACGCGGAGAGTTGCTCGCCGAACAGCACGAACGCGGCCAGCAGCGAGAGCAGCAGGGACAGCCGCTGCGCCGCGTCGCTGCGCACGATGCCGGCGTGGCGCACCGCGGCCGCCAGGGCCAGGAAGATGGTCGGCAGCAGGATGCCCAGCGCGACCAGCGCCAGCCACGGCACGCCCGGTGCGCGCAAGCTGGCCGGCGCAGGTTGCAGCAGCAGTGCGGTGAGCACGCTGGCCACCAGGTAGTTCCAGGCGATCGCCTGGCCCACGTCGAGCCGGAACCGGCGCGCCAGTTTCAGCAACACCGACACCAGCACGCTGCACAGCACGCTCAGCAACACGAAAATCATCGGGGCATTCCAGCGCGACCAGGGCGCATTGTGCCGCAGCACCGGCCAAATTCTTTGTCGCGATCGGGCATCAGCCGCGCAGGCTCTTCACCAGCATCAGGATCGCCACCGCGATGATCGCCAGCGCGAAGATGATGTTCAGCGCGCCACGCGTCTTCGCCAGCCGCTTCGCACCCATCGCGCCCAGCCAGCCGCCGACGATGCCGCCGCCGATGAACTCGGCCGCCACCGGCCAGTCGACCAGGCCGGAGATCGCGTAGTTGGTCGCCGCGGTGAGGCCGAACGAGCCGACCGCGAACAGCGAGGTGCCGATCGCGTAGATGATCTCCATGCCGCTGGCGAACATCAGCCCGGGCACGATCAGGAAGCCCCCGCCGATGCCGAAGAAGCCGGCCAGGCTGCCGGTGCCCAGGCCCACCGCGCCCAGTCGCGGATACATGCCCGGCAGCGGATAGCGATCCACGCCGCCGCGCCGTCCGCGCAGCATGAAGCCGGCCACCACCATCATCAGCAGCGCGAACAGCACCAGCAGGTGCTGGCCGTTGATCGCCTTGCCGATGCTGGAGCCGATGAAGGCGCCGAGTACACCGGTGGCGGCGAAGGTGAAGGCCACCTTCCAGCGCACGTGGCCGGCACGCGCATGGGGAATCAGGTTGGCGAACGCGTTGAACGACACCGCCAGCGCACTGGTGCCGATCGCCAGGTGCGGGTCGTGCACGCCGACCACGTACAGCAACAACGGCACCGCCAGGATCGAACCGCCACCGCCGATCAGGGCCAGCGAGAATCCCACGGCCGAACCGCAGGCGATCGCCAGCAGGGCCTGCATGGTCAGCAGATGCGTCATCGCGGTTTCCATGCAGGTGGAAGGTCAGTCGTCGACACAGAACTGCCTGAACAAGGTGGTCATCAGCGCCTGCACGCGCGGGTCGCTGATGCGGTAATGGATCGTCTGCGCTTCGCGCCGGCCGCTGACCACGCCGTCGCGACGCAACAGCGACAGGTGCTGGGACACGGTGGCCTGGGCCAGCTCCAGCGCCTGCGCCAGCTCGCCCACCGAGCGTTCGCCCTGCACCAGCTCGCACAGCAGCATCAGCCGGTTGTGGCTGGCCATCGCCTTCAGCACCGCGACCGCCTCGTCGGCGTGGCGATGCAGCTGCGCCGGCAGGACCGGCGCGGCGGCCTGCCGCGCCCGAGGCTTGCGCCGGGTGACGGTGGCCATCAACGGCGGCTCATTTCCAGCCAGCCGCGCAGGATCGACAAGTCGTAACCGGCCGCCTCGGTGGTGGCCAGGATGTTGTCGACGGTGTCGTCGGACGACAGCGCCCACAGCGCGCTGCAGCGCGTGCCGCTGCGGCAGAACGCCAGCACCGGCCCGGGCAGCTGCGCCATCGCCTCGCTGAAGCTGCGCACCTGGTCATCGTTGACCTTGCCCGACACCACCGGGATATGCCGCCATTCCAGGCCCGCCGCAAGCGCCGCCGCTTCCAGCCCGGCGTTGTCCGGCTGGCCCGGCTCTTCGCCGTCGGGCCGGTTGTTGACGACGCTGCGAAAGCCCTGCGCGACGATCGCCGGCATGTCCGCCGCGGCGATCTGCGGGGCGACGCTGAGCTGCTCGGTGAGTTGACGGGGTTGCATGGGTTTCCCTCCAGAGTGAAGCCGCGCCGGCGATCAGATCGCATCCAGCGGAATTTTCAGATAGCGCACGCCGTTGTCCTCGGCCGGCGGCAGGTGGCCGGCGCGCATGTTCACCTGTACCGCGGGCAACAGCAACTGCGGCACTTTCAGGGTGGCGTCGCGGGCGCGGCGCATGGCCACGAAGGCCGCCTCATCGATGCCGTCGCGCACGTGGACGTTGCCCGTGCGCTGCGCGGCCACGGTGGTTTCGCAGACGAACCCGTCGCGTCCCGGCACCTGGTAGTCGTGGCACAGGAACAGCCGCGTCGCGTCCGGCAGCGCGAAAATCCTGCGGATCGAGCGGTACAGCGTGGCCGCGTCGCCGCCGGGAAAATCGCAGCGGGCCGTGCCGTAGTCGGGCATGAACAAGGTGTCGCCGACGAAGGCGGCGTCGCCGATCACGTGCACCATGCACGCCGGCGTGTGGCCGGGCGTGTGCAGCGCCTGCGCCTCGATGCCGCCCAGCAGGTAGCGCTCGCCGTCGGCGAACAGGTGATCAAACTGGCTGCCGTCACGGGCGAAGCCGGCGCCGGCATTGAACAGCGTGCCGAAGGTCGCCTGCACCTCGCGGATGTGCTCGCCGATGGCAAGCCGGCCGCCCAGCTGTTCGCGCACGTACGGCGCCGCGGACAGGTGATCGGCATGGGCATGCGTCTCGATGAGCCAATCGACGTCGAGTCGCTGCTCCTGCACGAAGGCGATCACCGCGTCGGCCGACGCGTGGCCGGTGCGCCCGGACGCCGCGTCGTAGTCGAGCACCACGTCGAACACCGCCGCCTTCATCGTGGCCGGGTCCCACGCCACGTGGCTGAAGGTGTTGCTCGGTTCGTGGAAGAACGACTTCACTTCGGGACGTTGCATGACGTGCTCCCTCAACGCCGGGCCACCGGCAACCGTGATGCCAGCCACCAGCCAACGACCATGCTTGCCACCAGCGCCAGCAGGGACGGATCGGTCGCGCCCAGCGAGGCCAGCGCAGGACCGGGACAGTATCCCGCGATGCCCCAGCCGATGCCGAACAGCGCCGCGCCGCCTACCAACCGCATATCGAACCGCCGCGAGGTGGGCAGCTGGAAGGCGTCCGCCAGCAGCGGACGCGCACGCCGCAGCACCAGCCGGTAGCCGATCGCCGTGGTCAGCACCGCACCGGCCATCACGAACGCCAGGCGCGGGTCCCACTGGCCGAAGATGTCGAGGAAACCCAGCACCACCGCCGGCTGGGTCATGCCGCCGAGGCTCAGGCCCAGTCCGAACAGCAGGCCGGCCAGCAGGCCGAGTAGCAGCTTCATGTCACAGCCCTCCGGGCAGGTGGCGGACCACGTAGACCGTGGCGATGCCGAAGGCCATGAAGACCGCAGTGGCCAGCAGGGAACGGGGCGACAGGCGCGCGATGCCGCAGACGCCGTGGCCACTGGTGCAGCCGCTGCCGATGCCCGTGCCGAAGCCCACCAGCAGGCCGGCCAGCAGCATCCACGGCAAACCCGTTTGCGGCGCGCCGATGCCGCTGTCGCCGCGAATCAGCCAGAGCAGCCATGGCGCGATGACCATGCCCGCCACGAAGGCGATCCGCCAGCCGCGATCGCCGACGCCGCAACGGATCAGGCTGCCGGCAATCCCGCTGATGCCGGCGATCCGGCCCAGCGCCGCCATCAGCAGCACGGCCGCCGCGCCGATCAGGACGCCGCCCAGGGTTGCGATCAGCCACGGATGCACGTCGGTCGCTCCACGTATATTAGAATATGCGAATGTATGGCGATGCGGCCATCATTGCAAGTGCCCGTCCGTTGGGCAGCATCATCAGGCAGCCGGCAGCTTCCTGGAAATTCAGTGTCTGCCGGCCGGCGACCCCAGCCGATGTCCCTGCACTTCGGTGCCGTACAGCGACATCGGCGTGTCGTGGTACTTCCTGCGCGTCTCGTCGACGCTGCCGTCGAAGCGCGGGTCCTGCGGACGCTCGTGTGCGTCCATGTACATCGCCACGTCCCATGCGTCCTGGTCGCTCAGCGTGTTGCCGCGACTGAACGGCATGTTCGCCTTGATGAAGGCGGCGGCGTTGTCCAGCTGGTGCATGCCGGCGCCCCAGTTGAACGACTGCGGCCCCCACAGCGGCGGAAACACGTTGCGCCCGGCAACCTGCTGGCCCTGGCCGTCATCGCCGTGGCACAGCGCGCAGTTCTTCCGGAACACGGTTTCGCCACGCGCGTAGTCCGGTGGTTGCGGCGGCTTGAAGCCGGCCTTCGGATAGCCCGCGCCGGGCAACTTCTTCCCCACCGGCGCGCCGGTGGCCATCCACCAGGCGTAGGTTTCCAGCGCCACCATCTCGGCACTGTCCAGCGGTGGCGCCTTGCCGTTCATGCTGAAGCGGAAGCAGCCCTGCAGACGTTCGCCGAAGGTGTTCACCTTGCCGTTCTTCTTGCGGTACTGCGGGTACATGCCATAGGCGCCCCACAACGGTGCCGAGTTGGCCTGCCGACCGGCATCGAGATGGCAGTTGCTGCAGCTCAGTCCGTTGCCGACGTACGCCTTCGCGTGCGTGGGCGTGTCGATGAAGATGTCGCGCCCCTGGCGGATCACGTCGCCCAGCGGCCCGGCGGGAATCGCCGACTCGGCCGGCGGCGAGAACGTCGTCGACGCGGACGCGGCGGCCACCGCTTTCGGCACCGAGGCGGCGGGCGCCGGTGCAGGCGCGGGCGCTGGCTTCTGCGTGCAAGCGGTCAGGACACAGACGAACGCGAAACCTGCAAGCACGGACTTCATGGCGCAGTCTCCGCAGCCGGAACGGGTTGAGCCGCGAACCATGCCGCCACCGCCTCGATGTCCTGCGCGCCGAGCGCCGCGGACAGATGCTGCATCAGCTGCAGCGGATCGTTGTGTCGCGTGCCCTGCTGCCAGGCCCTCAACTGGGCCTCGATGTAGCTGGCAGGCTGGCCGGCCAGCGGCGGAAAGTTCGCACCCACGCCGCTGCCGCCCGGGCCGTGGCATTGCACGCAGCCGGGCACGCCGCGACTCCAGTCGCCCCGCGTGGCGAGCACTGCGCCGGCGCTGTCGGGCGCGGGCAGCGCCGTCGCCAGTTTCGCCGGCAGCGGGAGCTGGCTGTAGTAGGTCGCCATCGCGTGGCGTTCGTCTTCGCTCAGCGCGGTTGCCGTGGGTTGCATCACCGGGTTGCTGCGCGCGCCGCTGGCGAAGTCGTCCAGCTGCTTCTGCAGGTACGCGGCATCCAGGCCCGCCAGTCGCGGATTGCCCGCGGCCGCCTGGCCGGCGCCGTCCGCGCCATGGCAGGCCATGCACGGCGCGGCGCCCCGCCCGTTGCCCGCGTTGGCGATGGCGGCGGCATCGACGGCCAGCGCAACAGGCGGCATGCCGATGCCGGCCAGCGCGGCGATCCCGAACAAACGACGTATGGCCGGCCGGAACATGGCGTGCACCTCAGTGAGCGGGAAGGAAGCCGTACTTGCGATACACCGCGGCCGCGGCGGGGCTCTGCATGAAGGCCATGAAGTCCTTTGCCGCCTGCTCGTGCGGCGCGTTCTTCATGCGCGCCGCGGTATACGTGGCGACCGCGTTCTGCGCCTCGGGAATGGCCACGGTTTCCACCGGGTGATGCAGGATCTGCTGCTGGAAATACGCCTCGGTCGACCACACCGGCGCCGCGTCCGATGCGCCCTGCAGCACGCGCAGCGGCGACTGGCGATGATGGATGCGGGTGAGGAAGGTGGTGCCGTCGGCCACCTTGGCCTGCATGATGGTGTGGTCGAGCGCCTCGCCACCGGCCTTGCGGTAGCTCGCCTCGATCTGCTTCGCGATGCCTTCCCAGGCCGGGTTCGGCATGCTGACCCGCACGTCGCCGCGGCCCAGGTCGGCCAGCCCCGTGATGTGCTTCGGGTTGCCCCGGGCGACCAGGATCGCCAGCGGATTGCGCGCGTAGTCATGCGTCTCGGCGAACCAGCCGTGCTCCTTCTGGCGGTCGGCGATGGCGCCCTTGCCGGCCGTATAGACGTCCGGACGATGGGTGATGCGCAGGTTGCCCATGACCAGCGAGCCGCTCTCGATCTGCTTGGCCAGGATGCCCGGCGGCAGGGTTTCCACGAAGATCCGCCGGTAGGCGGGATGCGCCTGCCGGAACGCATCCATCAGGTCGTGCACCACCATGAACTGGTTGCCGGCGAAGAACACCACCAGCTGCGGATCGACGATGTCGCCGTGCAGGTCGGCGATCGCGTCGAACGGCGGCACGCTGAACTGCAGGCCGGCCGGCGGCGGATTCCACGGCGGCAGGTAGTCGGGTTGGTCGGCGGCGCTGGCGGCAACGCTCAGCACGCATGCGGCGGCGGCCAGCAACAGCTGGGGAATCGGATGGCGCATGACAATCGGCTCCTGCGGATGGACTTACTGCGGGCTCAACGCGTAACCCTGCTGCTGCAGGTCGATCACCGTGGTCAGCCCGGACAGTGCCACGGTGACCTGCGGATCGACCCAGTCGTACTGGAAGTCGTGTTCGGCCACGGCCTGGGCGCACACGGCGACATCCACCCCGGCCTTGCGCAGCTGGGCGATCAGCGGCAGGTTGGGATTGGCCACGCCGTACTTCTTGCGGTATTGCGCGTCGTTCAACACGATCGGCGTGGCCGGCCCGGCCGCGATCGCCACGAATTTCAGGTGCGACAGCGGCACGCCGGCGTTGACGTAGAGGTTCACCGCCCGCGCCACGTGATCCAGCGACGGACTCACCGTGGTCGGCTTGTCGCCGGCCTTGCTAAGGCTGAACACGACCTTGTAGGTGGCCTGGCGATCGGGCTGGTAGGCCGCCTGCGGCATCGGATGAATCCGGCCGGCGCCGTGGATGGTCGGGGTCTGCCAGAAGTCGTTGCCGGCAACGGCGCCGGTGGAAAACAGGGCCAGCGCAAGCAAGGCGGGCACGAACGAACGGATCATGATGACCTCGCTGACTTTCCGGCAGCGCGAAATGGCGCCGGGTCATGCTATGCCCGCACCGCGTCGTCGACCAAGGACGGATTTGTGATCAGGCCGATAAGCCGGGCTTATCGGTGCCCGCCAGGCCCATCACACCGGCCCATCACACCGGTGCGGAGCGCTGGGCGAAGTAGCGCCCCGGCGGCCGCCCGAACTGGCGCCGGAACATGGCCACGAAGGCGCTGACGCTGACGTAGCCCAGCGCATCGGCGACCTCGCCCACCTGCTCGCCGGCGGCCAGGCGTTCCAGCGCCCGGCTGAGCCGGGCCTGCTGTCGCCACTGGGCGAAGCTGCAGCCGGTTTCACTGCGAAAGAGCCGGCTCAGGCTGCGCGCCGAGAGCCCGGCCCAGTCGGCCCATGCCTCCAGGCTGCGGTTGTCGTGCGGCTCGGCCAGCAGCTTGCGCGAGATGCGCAGCAGGCGCCGGTCATCCGGCATCGGCAGATGCAGCGGATGGTCAGCGATCCGCGCGCGGCGCATCTCGTCCATCAGCACGTCCATGATGCGTTGCTGTCCCTCGTCCAGCCGATCGCTGTGGGCCCAGGCGGAGGCGCGGTGCACCAGCGCCCGCATCAGCTCGTTGGCGCCCAGCACGCTGGGCTCGTCCGGCATGCCGACGGCGGCCTGTGGCGCCACGAACACGCCCCAGCCGTGGGTGCTCTGGATCACGCTGACGGTGTGTTCCTCGCCCGGCGGCATCCAGCCCACCCGATGCGGCGTCAGCGTCCACAGGCCGAGCCGGGTGCGGACGCACACCAGGCCGCTTTCCACGTACATGAACTGGCCGCGCAGGTGGCTGTGCCACACGCTCTCCCGTTCCGGCGCCAGGTCGTTCACGACGAAGGCAATCAGGCCCGGGCCGTCCGCCCGCTCGATGCGCAGAAATTGTTCCTGGTGTCCCATTGGCGGGTTCTCGACACTTTTTGACTTATTCACGTTATCAGGCCAGGCGGGCGGAAAACTACACTGGGTCGACCCATCCAGCACGTCCCTCTGGCGCTCTGTCCATTCCCTGCCGGCAGAAACGTCTTCCATCTGATCCCGGAGGAAACCGATGCCCGTGAATACCCCCACCTTGCTGCGAACCCGGCCCACGCTCGACGCCAACGAAGCCTGCGTCACCTTCGTCGCCGCGGCGCAGCTGATGCTCGATCCCGCCACCCCCGAAGCCCTGCGCCGCGAAGTCGAACCGCGGCTGCTGGCCCAGTTGCCCACCTTGCGGGCGCTGGGCGTGTTCGACCTGTTCGAATTGCGCGACCCCGCCTTGCGCGCCTGGCTGGCCGACGAACTGGCGGAACTGGGCGGGGGCGGCATTCGAACGTAACTTGCCCGTGCAAGCATCAACACAGACATATTTGCCTTGACAACTATAGTTTTGGCAATAGAATGCGCGGCATGAAGACCGAAGCCCCGCTTTTGCACTCGACCCCCGGCGACCCGGCACACCCGCCGAGCCTGGGCATGCTGCTGAACATGGTGCGCGCCGAAATCGTGCGTGCGGTCGAGGCGGAGCTGGCCAAGCAGGACCTGGACCTGAGCTTCACCCAGTTCCTGATCCTGAAGAAGGCCCATCAGCTGGGCGCGGTGTCGGCCACCGAGCTGGCCCGCGCGGTGGAGCTCGACGGTGGCGCAATGACGCGCCAGCTCGACCAGCTCGAACGCAAGGGCCTGCTGCGCCGCACGCCGCACGCACAGGACCGCCGCGCCCTGCGCATCGAGCTGACCAGCGCCGGCAACGCGGTCTGGCAGAACTCCGCCTCGTTGTGCAGCGAGCGGGTGATGACGGCGGCGCAGCGCTCGATGACGTCGACCGAACAGGCCCGGTTGCATGACTACCTGGGGCGCGTGCTGAGCGCGCTCCGCGACAAGAACTGATCCTTCCCCCAATCCCCCTCCTCCTCCCCGGACTTCCACCCATGCGTCTGCACCTACTGGCGGCTGCGACCGCCCTGACCCTGGCATTGGCCGGCTGCGCCAGCAGCGGCGGCCTGCAGCCGGATGGCACGCCCATCGATGCCGCCTCGCTGAAAGCCGAGCGCAGCCTCGCGCGGCTGGACCTGACGCCGGCCGCGTGGCCCGCGCAGGACTGGTGGCACACGCTGGGCGACAGCCAGCTGGACGCGCTGATCGATGAGGCACTGCACGACAATCCCGGCCTTGGCGTAGCCGACGCGCGCGCCCGCGCGGCCCAGGCCGAGGCCGGCCGTGCCGACGCGGCGCGCAAGCCCAGCATCAACGCCGGCGCCAGCGTGTCCGGCGCACGCATCCCCACCACGGTGATGCCGGCGGATTCCGGTGGCGGCCATTTCGCCTTGGCCAAGTACGCCGACGTGAGCTTCAAGTGGGGCATCGACCTGTGGGGTGGCAAGCGCGCCGCGTGGGAAGCCGCGCTGGGTTCCGCCCGCGCCGCCGAGATCGACGCCCGCGCCGCGCGCATCGAGCTGTCCGGCAACGTGGCGCGCGCGTATGCGCAGCTCGGCTATGCGTTCACCCAGCAGGACCTGGCCCGGGGCGAGCTGGAACGCGCCAGCGAGGCCCGCACGCTGACCAGCCAGCGGGTCGCCGCCGGCATCGACAACCAGATCGCGCTGAGGCAGTCCGATGGCGAAGTGGCCGTGGCGCAGCAGGACGCCGCACTGGCCGACCGCGCGGTGGACGCCGCCCGTTCGTCGCTGTCGGTGCTGCTGGGCAAGGGTCCGGATCGCGGCCTGCAGATCGGCCGCCCGCACCTGCTCACCCCGGCCCAGCTCGCGGTGCCCGACAACCTGCCGCTGGACCTGCTCGGCCACCGTGCCGACCTGGTCGCCGCGCGCTGGCGGGTCGAGGCGGCGGGCAAGGACATCAAGGCCGCGAAGACCGAGTTCCTGCCCAACATCAGCCTGGGCGCGATGGCCGGCGTGATCACGCTGGGTGGCGGCAATCCGTTCACCCTGCCCGCGCGCTTCTACCAGTTCGGCCCGACGCTGAGCCTGCCGATCTTCGACGGCGGCCGCCTGCGCGCCAACCTTTCCGGCAAGGATGCGCAGTACGACCTGGCCGTGGCGCAGTACAACCAGACCCTGGTCGGCGCGCTGAACGAAGTGGCCGACGAGCTCTCCGCCGCGCATGCCGTGCAACTGCAGCTGGACGCGCAGCGGCGGGCGCAGACCGCGGCGCGGCAGGCCTGGCAACTGGCCGAGCAGCGCTACAAGGCCGGCATCGGCAGCTATCTCGAAGCGCTCGTGGTGCGCCAGCAATTGTTGACGGCCAACCGCGGCGTGGCCGCGCTGGAAGCGCAGCAGGTCGACCTTTCCGTACAGCTGATCGAGGCGCTCGGCGGCGGCTTCCAGCCGCAGGCCGACGCGCCCGCTCCCTCCTCTTCTTCCCCCATCCCACGTTCCTGAGGCAGCCCCATGTCCAGCCCGACTTCCACTCCGGCCGATAGCACGGCCGCCACGACTCCCACCGCCCCGAAGAAGAATCCGCGCGGCTTCATGCTGCGCCTGCTCGGCCTGGTGGTGCTGCTCGGCATCATCGCCTGGGCGCTGTGGTACTTCCTCGACGGTCGCTGGTACGAAGGCACCGACGATGCCTACGTCAACGGCAACGTGGTGCAGATCACCCCGCAGGTGCCCGGCACCGTGGTCAGCATCGGTGCCGACGACGGCGACCTGGTGCACGCCGGCGACGTGCTGGTGCAGCTCGATCCCAGCGACGCCGACGTGGCGCTGGCCGAGGCGAAGGCCAACCTGGCCAACACCGTGCGCAAGGTGCGCGGCCTGTATTCCAGCGTCAACGGCGCCCAGGCCGACGTGGCCGCGCGCAAGACCGCGGTCGACAAGGCCCGCGCCGACTACAAGCGCCGCGTGGCGCTGGCCAAGTCCGGGGCGATCTCGGCCGAGGAACTGGCGCACGCCAGCGACGCGCTGACCACCGCGGAGAGCGCGTTGATCACTTCGCAGCAGCAGTACCAGACCAGCAAGGTGCTGGTCGACGACACCATGGTCGCCTCGCACCCGGACGTGCAGGTTGCCGCAGCCAGGTTGCGGGCGGCCTATCTGGACGACGCCCGCGCCAGCCTGGTGGCGCCGGTGGACGGCTATGTGGCCAAACGCTCGGTGCAGGTCGGCCAGCGCGTGCTGCCCGGCGCCGCGCTGATGGCCGTGGTGCCGCTGCACGGCGTGTGGGTGGATGCGAACTTCAAGGAAACCCAGCTGACGAAAATGCGCATCGGCCAGCCGGTGGAGATCGAGTCGGACGTCTACGGCGGCTCGGTGAAGTACAAGGGCAAGGTGCAGAGCCTGGGCGTCGGCACCGGCAGCGCGTTCTCGCTGCTGCCCGCGCAGAACGCCACCGGCAACTGGATCAAGATCGTGCAGCGCATTCCCGTGCGCGTGGTGTTCGACGATCCGGCGATGCTGGAAAAGCACCCGCTGCGGCTGGGCATGTCGGTGACGGTGGACGTGAGCCTGCACGACCAGAACGGCCCGACCCTGGCGCAGAAGTCGCCCACCCAGCCGGCCTTCAGCACCGACGTCTACAAGCAGCAGCTGGTCACCGCGGACGCGACGATCAACCGGATCATCCACGCCAACATGGCCGGCGACAAATGAAGCCCCCTCCCCTGCTCGCAGGGGAGGGTTGGGGTGGGGTTACCCCTCCCAACCTCCTCCTGCCTGCAGGGTGAGGAGCCATTCAGCCCCATCACTGACCGACGCCGATGACCACCCAATTCCGCCCACCCAATCTGGCACTGAGCACGATCGGTCTGTCGCTGGCGACCTTCATGCAGGTGCTGGACACCACGATCGCCAACGTGTCGCTGCCGACGATCGCCGGCAACCTCGGCGTCAGCAACAACCAGAGCACCTGGGTGATCACCTCGTTCGCGGTGAGCATGGCGATCTCGCTGCCGCTGACCGGCTTCCTCACCCGCCGCTTCGGCGAGGTGCGGCTGTTCACCGCCTGCACCCTGCTGTTCGCGCTGACCTCGTTCATGTGCGGGGTCTCGCAGAGCATGGGCATGCTGATCCTGTTCCGCGCCCTGCAGGGCGCGGTGGCCGGGCCGATGTACCCGATCACGCAGAGCCTGCTGATCGGCATCTACCCGCCGGCCAAGCGCGGCATGGCGCTGGCGCTGCTGGCGATGGTCACGGTGGTGGCGCCGATCGCCGGCCCGATCCTGGGCGGCCTGATCACCGACAACTATTCGTGGCCGTGGATCTTCTTCATCAACGTGCCGATCGGCATCTTCGCCAGCATGGTGGTGGCCAGCCAGCTGCGCGGCAAGGTCGAGAAGACCGAGCGTCCGAAGATCGACTACGTCGGCCTGATCACCCTGATCATCGGCGTAGGCGCGTTGCAGATCGTGCTGGACAAGGGCAACGACGAGGACTGGTTCAACTCCACCTTCATCATCGTCACCAGCATCGTCTCGGCGATCAGCATCGCGATCTTCCTGATCTGGGAACTGACCGACAAGGACCCGATCGTCGACCTGAAGCTGTTCCGGCACCGCAACTTCACCGCGGGCACCATCGCGCTGATCCTGGCCTACGCCGCGTTCTTCTCGATCGGCCTGCTGGTGCCGCTGTGGCTGCAGCGCAACCTGGGCTACACCTCGACCTGGGCCGGCTACGCCACTGCGCCGCTGGGCGTCATCCCGGTGCTGCTGACCTTCTTCGTGGGCAAGTACGCCACCAAGGTCGACCTGCGCCTGCTGGCCTCGGTGGCGTTCGTGGTGATGGGCATGACCTGCTTCATGCGCTCGGACTTCTTCATCGGCATCGACTTCTACCACGTGGCGATGGTGCAGCTGTGGCAGGGTCTCGGCGTGGCGCTGTTCTTCATGCCGATCCTGACCATCCTGCTGTCGGACCTGCAGCAGAACGAGATCGCCTCGGGATCGGGCCTGGCCACCTTCCTGCGCACGCTGGGCGGCAGCTTCTCGGCCTCGATCACCACCTTGCTGTGGGAGCGCCGCGCGGTAAGCCACCACGAGCAGCTCGCCGAACACATCACCGCCTACGACCCCACCTCACAGGCAGCGATCAGCCAGCTCGGCCACGGCGACGCGCAAGGCGCCAGCAGCCTGATCAACAACATGATCACCCAGCAGGGCTACCAGATCTCGTTCAACGAGGTGTTCCATGCGCTGGGCTGGATCTTCCTGGGACTGGTGCTGGTGATCTGGCTGGCCAAGCCGCCGTTCGGTGCCAAGGCCGGCCCGGCCGCCGGCGGCCACTGAGCGGGTCGCCCGCGCAACCGGCAACAGCACGACGGCCCCGAACGGGGCCGTCGTGTTTCAGCTGATTCAGATATCGAAGGCCACGCCGACCACGGCCATCGTCTCGCCGCGGTTCGGGCCGCTCAGGCTGCCGTTGGAGACATGGCGGATCGCCAGGGTGAAGTGTTTCGCCTGCCAACCCAGCGTGCTGACGAACTGGTAATGGCTGGACAGCGCCTGGGTGGTGTGGTTGGTGGCGGCCACCTGAAAGCTGGCGAACAGGGGCTGGTACCAGTCGCCGGCGTCACCGCGGTGGACGCGCACGCCGCCGGCCAGCAGTGCCACCGACGGGCGCGTGGTGTAGGGGCTGTAGTCGTAGCGGTGCACGTCGCGGCCGCCGATCCAGCCCAGCGACACGTCGGGCGACCAGCTGTAGCGGGTGCCGCCGAGCGGATGCGCCGGGAACACCGCCTCGACGAAGGCGGCATGGCTGCCGTAGCTGTCCATGTAGCTGCGCCCGCCCTGGATCTCGATGCGGGTGGCGGCCGTGGCGGGTATGGCGGCGGCGATCAGGCCGAGGGCGATGGCGTGTCGAGCAAGGTTGCGCAGGGACATGGGGGATTCCGGGGAGGGGAAGTGAATTAATGTACCTCTCAGTTTACCAAATGTCGCAGGCTTCCGACTCGTCCTTTTGGGTGATTTCGGCAACACGGTGTTTCGCCAGACATGAAAAACCCCGGCACGATGGCCGGGGTCGGGTGAACGTCGGGTTGAGACGGTTCTGTCGGGACGGCTATTTCGCGGCGGATCCGGCTTGCAGGGTCGGGCTGTCCAGATCCAGCGCGGTCGACTCCAGCAGCACGGCCTGCGGATGCGTCTTGCGGATGTCCGCGGCGAATTTCGAGGCGTCGCCCACCACCACCACGGTGCCGGCGTCGGCGGTGAGGTACTTGTCGGCGTACTTCTCGATCTGCTTCGGGGTCACCGCCTGCACCTGGGCGATGTACTTGCCGATCTCGTCCAGCGGCACGCCGTAGACGGCCAGGTCACCGACTTCGCTGGCCAGCCCGGCCGTGGTTTCCAGGCTGCGGCCGTAGCTGCCGATCAGGGTGGCCTTGCGCGCGGCCAGTTCTTCGGCGGAAACCCGCGTGCCGCCGAGTCGCTTGAACTCGCCCAGCATCAGCTCGACCACCTGGGGCGCGGACGGGTTCTTGGTCTGCGCCGAGGCCAGCCACATGCCGGCGTCGTGCAGCGGCATCAGGCGGCTGTTGGCGCCGTAGGACAGGCCGCGCTTGATGCGGATCTCCTCGTTGAGGCGTGCCGAGTACGAACCGCCGAGCACCGCATTGGCCACCGTGCCCACGTAGTAGCCGTGATCGGCCCGCGACGGCGCCGGATGCGCGGCGACCACGCCGGCCTGGCCGGCGCCGTGCTGGTCGATCAGCAGCACCGCGGGAAGCCGGCCGGCGTGGCGGCCGGTCGGTCGCGCCGGCAGCGGCGTGGCCGGCCTGGCCCAGTCGCCGAAGCTGGCCTGCGCCAGTTGCTGAGCCTGCGCCGGCGTGATGTCACCGGTGAGGATCAGCATCGCGTTGTCCGGACGATACAACGCCGCGTGCAGCTGCTGCACGCTGGCCCGCGTGACGCGCGGGATCGAGCTGGGCGTGCCGCTGCGCGAATGGCCGTAGGCGCCATCGCCGAACACGCCGCGACTGGCCGCGAACGAGGCCAGCGTGGTGGGCTGGCTCAGCATCAGGTGCAGGTCATCCAGCGCCTGTGCCTTCGAGCGTTTCAACTCGGCCTCGCTGAAGTCCGGCTGGCGCACCACCTCGGAAAGCAGCTGCAGCGCCTGCGGCACTTTCGGCGTGGTCACGGTGATGCCCACCGCGCTTTCGTCCCAGCCGGCGCTGGCGCCGAGCGAGCCGCCCAGCGCCTCCGCCGCCGCCGCGATCTGCGGTGCGGTCTTGCCCGCGGCGCCCTTGGTCAGCAGGTTGGCAGTGAGGTCGGCCAGCCCGGCCAGGGTTGGCGGGTCCATCTCGCCGCCGCTGCGCACCACCAGTTGCGCGGTGACCAGCGGCAGGCCGGCGCGGCGCACGCTGATCACCTGCAGGCCGTTGGCCAGCGTCTGCGACGACGGCGTGGGCACGCTCAGCGTGGGCGCCGGGCCCGGTGCCGGCGGCGTGGCCGGGAAGTCGGCGGCGAGCAGGTTGCCGCTGGCGATCAGCGCAGCGGCCAGCACGGTCAGGCGAAGAGGCTTCATCGGACGGCTCATTTCACTGCTCCCTGTGTGGCGGCCGGCTTGGCTGCGGCAGCCTGCGGCAGGTAGTCGATGGTGACGCTGTGCGCGCCGGTGACGTATTTCTGCAGCACCCGATGCACGTCTTTCTCGCTGACCTCCTGCAAGGCATCCAGGTCGGTGTTGACGCGCTCCACGTTGCCGTCGATCAGGCTGGCCTGGCCCAGGGCGAAGGCGAGGCCCTGGGCGGTCTGGCGCTGTTTCAACGCGGAGGTGAGCAACTGGGTCTTCACCTTGTCCAGCTCGGCGTCGGGAATCGGCTGGGTCGCCAGCCAGATGATCTCTTCATGCAGCAGCTTGGCCGCCTCGGCCGGCTGATGGCCGCTGGCGAGGATCGCATAGGCGGTGAACAGGCCCGGGCCGACACGGCTGTCGGCATCGGCGCCCGCTTCCTGGGCAACCTGGTGGCGATACACCAGCGACTGGTACAGGCGCGAGGATTCGCCCTGCGACAGCAGCGCCGCGGCCACCTTCAGGGCGATGCTGTCGGCGCTGTCGGACGCCGGCGGAATCAGCCAGGTGATCGCCACGCCGGGCAGCGGCGCGGTCTCGCTGGTGATGGTGTAGTGCTGGTCCTTCCTGCGCGCGGGTTCCTTCGCGGTGACCTGCGGAATCGGCGTGGCCGGTTTCGCGATCCCGTCGAAATACTGGTCGACCCAGGCATCGAGCTGCTTCGGGTCGAAGTCGCCGGCGACGATCAGGGTGGCGTTGTCGGGGCGGTAGAAGGTGCCGTGGAAGTCGATTACGTTCTGCAGCGAGGCCGCCTCCAGGTCCTCGATGCTGCCGATGGTCGGGCGCTGGTACGGGTGCACCGTGTACGACTTCGGGTCGATCGCGTTGAACAGCTTGCCGTAGGGATTGGCCAGCACGCTCTGGCGGTATTCCTCTTCCACCACGGCACGCTCGGACTTGAAGTTCTTCTCGTCCACGTTGAGGTTGGACAGCCGTTCCGCCTCGGCCCACAGCAGGGTCTGCAGGTGGTTGCTGGGCACGATCTCGAAATAGTTGGTGACGTCATCACCGGTGGAGGCGTTGTTGGCGCCGCCCACGTCCTCGGTCAGCCGGTCGAACTGCTCGGCGTGCATGTGCTTCGTGCTCTTGAACATCAGGTGCTCGAACAGGTGCGCGAAACCGGAGCGCCCCTGCGGGTCGTCCTTCGAGCCGACGTGGTACCACATCTGCACCGCCACGTTGGGGCTGGCGTGATCCTCCACGCTGAGCACCTGCAAGCCGTTCGGCAAGGTGCGCTGGTGGTAGGCGATCGGCGGCACGGCGAGTTCCGCGGCCGCTGCCGGCGGGGGAATCGCGGTGGCGGCAAGTACACCGAGTGAAACCAGCAAGCTGGCCGTGCGCAGACGCTTGGTCATCCGTAGTCCTTTCGGGTGGAAAGCCCCAACCATACAAGGCGCACGCGGCCGGCGGGAATGCCTGGCCGCACCTCTTATTTTTACCCGGGCAGTATTGACAAGGGATTTGACCCGTATAAAATCCGCCGGACGAATTTACCCGGACAAAACATGTCGCCGACCACCTCATGCATCGCCTTCGACGGCCCGCAACGGATCGCCCAGGGCGCGCTGGCCGATGTCGCCCGCGCCGCGAAACAGCGCCTGGACGCGGGTGCCACCGGGCCGCTGCTGGTGTTCGACGAGCGCGACAGCCGGCCGATCGAGATCGACTTGCGCGGCAGCGTCGACGACGTGCTGGCCCGCCTGCCGTCCGCCACGCCCGCCGAACCGGCCAGCCGCGGCCCGGGTCGCCCGAAGCTGGGCGTGGTGCCGCGCGAAGTCACCCTGCTGCCGCGGCACTGGGACTGGCTGGGCCAGCAACCCGGCGGCGCCTCGGCGGTGCTGCGGCGACTGGTCGAGCATTCCATCCGCCAGGGCGGCGCGAAGGAACGCGCGCGCCACGCCATGGAGTCGGTCGACCGCTTCATGCGCGTGATGGCCGGCGACGCGCCCGGCTACGAAGAAGCGTCGCGGGCGTTCTATCGGGGCGAGCGCGAACGCTTCGCGGCGCTGGTCAGCGACTGGCCGGCCGATGTGCGCATCCATCTGCAGCAACTGGCCGCGGTGGCCTGGGACGAACAGGCCGACGCCCGCGCTGCGTCGTGACGCCACGCACATCCCCGACTCCGTAACTTGCGGGACGGGCCGACGCCCTCCATGCGCCATCACCGGATTCCCATGCCACCATCCGCCCGCCACGCCACCGCCCTGACCGAAGGCCCGATCGCCCGCAGCCTGCTGCTGTTCTCGCTGCCGATCCTGGGCGCCAACGTGCTGCAGTCGCTGAACGCCTCGGTCAACGCGATCTGGATCGGCCACTTCCTGGGCGAGGCGGCGCTGACCGCGGTGTCCAACGCCAACCTGGTGCTGTTCTTCCTGCTCGGCGTGGTGTTTGGCATCAGCATGGCCAACACCATCCTGGTCGGCCAGGCGGTGGGCGCCCGCGACACGGGCCAGGCCAAGCGCGTGGTCGGCACCAGCACCGGCTTCTTCGTGCTGCTGTCGCTGAGCGTGGCGATCCTGGGCTACGTGTTCACCGGCAACATCCTCGATGCGATGGGCACACCGGCGGACGCGCGGCCCTACGCCATCGCCTACCTGCGCGTGATCTTCATCGCGCTGCCGCCGATGTACTTCTACGCCTTCCTGATGATGACCCTGCGCGGCGCCGGCGACTCGCGCACGCCGTTCCATTTCATGCTGCTGTCGGTGGGCCTGGACATCGCGCTGAACCCGCTGCTGATCTTCGGCTGGGGTCCGGTGCCCGCGCTGGGCATCGGCGGCTCCGCGCTGGCCACGCTGATCGCGCAGACCGTCGCCCTCGCCGGCCTGGTCGCCCACCTGTATCGACGCAAACATTTCCTGTGCCTGTACCGGGGCGAGCTGCACTACCTGAAGCCCGACTTCGCCCTGGTCCGGGCGCTGGTGCTGAAAGGCCTGCCGATGGGACTGCAGATGGTGGTGATCTCGTCCTCGGCGCTGGTGATGATCAGCATGGTCAACGCCTACGGTTCGCAGACCACCGCGGCCTACGGCGCCGCCTCGCAGTTGTGGACGTACATCCAGATGCCGTCGCTGGCGGTGGGCGCGGCGGTGTCGTCGATGGCCGCGCAGAACGTCGGGGCGCAACGCTGGGATCGGGTCTCGCGCATCGCCGGCGCCGGCGTGGCGTACAACCTCCTGCTCACCGGCGCGCTGGTGGCGGTGGTGTACCTGTTCAATCGCGGCGCGCTGGGCATCTTCCTGCCCGACGACGGCGTGGCGATCGGCATTGCCCAGCACCTCAACGCGATCGTGGTGTGGTCGTTCCTGTTCTTCGGCCTGAGCTTCGTGCTGTTCGGCGTGGTGCGCGCCACCGGCGCGGTGATGGCGCCGCTGATCATCCTGGCGGTGGCGCTGTGGTTCGTGCGCGTGCCGTTCGCCTGGCTGCTGCGCGGCCACTACGGCGCCGACGCGGTGTGGTGGAGTTTCCCGCTGGGTTCGGTGGTGGCGGTCGTGCTTGCCGCCGCCTACTACCGCTGGGGCGACTGGCGCCATGCCAGCATGCTCGGCCCCGGCGCCACGCAACAGGCGGCCAGCACCGGGCTGGACGTGCCGGCGACGGCGCTACTGGCAGCACCGTCGGAGAACGCCGCATGAGCGGACCTCAGGCCTTGCTGCGCCCTCTCGCGGTGTAGGGCAGCGCGAACAGGTACAGGCCGCTGAACAACTGCAGGAACAGCGGTGGCAGCGGCGAGTAGGTCAGCCACGCCGGCGGTTCGTGCGGGCTCGTCCAGCGCCATGCGAAGTTCGCGATCACGGTCAGCGTGAACACGATCGACAGCCAGCGGTGGCTCTGGCGGATCCACTGGCTCGCGCTCACGACGCCCCCTGCGCAGACGCCTTCGCCTCGATCATCTTCCAGCCATTGCCCGAGGGGTCGCGAAAGCCCGCATCGACGGTGCCATAGCGGCTGATCGGCTCCTGGGTGAATTCCACGCCGAGCGCCTGCAGCCGCTCGGAGGCCGCCCGGCAGTCGTCCACCACCAGCACCAGCGGCGGCATCGCGCCCTTGGCCACCATTTCGCAGAGCGTCTGCGCGGTTGCCGCGTCGTGGATCGGCGGCCCCGGCCGGAACAGGCCAAGCTGGAACGAGGGCTGCTCCGGATGCCGCACGGTCAGCCAGCGATAGTCGCCGTTGCGCGCATCGGCATGGACGACAAAGCCCAGCTTCCCGACATAGAACGCGAGCGCTTCATCCTGATCGCGGACATACAGTCCGGCTACATCGACACCTTGGGTCATGGTGGAACCTCCGTGGATTGGAGTGCCTTTTTACCGGTCACCGCACTGCGCCGCTTCTCCGAAACTGCGCTCTTGAGATCGGGCCGATGCGCGGCGCGCACGATGCACTCCGGAACATGCCCGCGCCCATGCGGCATCACCCGCTGGCGCGCGCGGAACTCGCCCGGGCTCTCGCCGGTGATGTCGCGGAAAATCCGCCCGAAGGTACCGATGCTGTTCCAGCCGGTCTGCAGCGCGACCTCGGTGACCGGCAGGTCGGTATCACGCAGCAGTGCCGTGGCGCGCTCGATGCGGCGGGTGAGCAGATAGCGGTGCGGCGGCATGCCGAACGCATCCCGGAACGAGCGCGCAAAATGCGCCGCCGACACCGCGCTCACCTGCGCCAGCCGGCGCACCGGCCACTCCTCGTGGGGCGCCCCGTCCATCCGGTCCTTCGCCCGCAGCAAGCGCCGCAACAGTTCGGGACTCTGGCCCATGTGCCCTCGCCAATCTCGTGAACGCAGAGCCTACAACGCGGACCAGGTCTGGCAAGGTGGCGGAACCAGACCCTGAACACGAATTGCGCAAGTCCTCGTGTCGCGCCATGCCAGTTCCGCTGGCCGGCAGCCATGGCGGCCGACTGCGAGATGGGCCAGCGCGATCATGCGCAGATGATGTCGCGCGCTTCAGCCTGGCGTTCTGACGACGACGCCCCGGCGATGACCGGGGCGTCGCGATTTCAGGGGATCTCCGGATGTCGTTCAACCAGAACGCTGCGGGCCTTTCTCGACGCTGGCTCCGCACCGCGCTTCTTCACGCCGGGCTGGGCCACCACGATGCCAGCCTCGGCCTCCTGCGCGAAGACGCCAGGGCAGCCCACAACTTGGCCAGCGCCACGAGATCCGCCCGGATCATCTGGCGCGAAGACGGCGCCGCGCGCGGAGGCGATGTCGTCGAGGCCGCCGGAGCACGGCACCGCCTGGCGGCATCAGGTCGAACGGCCGCGCTTCCTGCATGCCGGCTCACGATGCCAGCTGCGTTCAGAAGGCAAACTTGCGGAGGCAGGCCACGTCACTGCGTGCAGGAAAGCGCCACCGTGAACCTGCGACCTGATGCTAGGCAAATGAAGCCGATCCCCTGGCCGCCTTGGCCGTCAGGCGTCCGCAAATGCCACGCCGCTGTCGCGCAGCGCGGTGCGCAACGGATCGAGCAACGGGCCGTAACACGCGGAGACCTTCGTCGCGGCACTGAGCGGCCGGCGCACCTGGCCTGCGCTCGCCGTGCGCACGGCGCGCGTGGAGCGGTCAAAGCTCAGGCACGCGGCATCGAACGGCAGCCGGCAATGATCGAGCAATGCGCGGATCCCGGCCTCCGAATCGGCCAGGAAGGTTTCATGCACCTGCTCGTGGATCGACCCGGCATGCTGCTGTTCCCAGAAGCGCATCAATCTCGACATGTCGGCACTGTAGGCTGCCAGATGGCGAAGGTCGTAGGTATACGCCGCATCGCTTCCAAGAAAGGAGTGCTTGAAGCAGCTCCAGCAGGTCTCGACGGGATCTCGGCGACAATAGACGAACCTTGCCGAAGGCAGCATCGCGCGGATGGCCCCCACGTAGCGCCAGTTGTCCAGTTGCTTGTCGGTGAACACCGGTTTCGACCGGCGCCATGCGGCGGTTCTCGCGAGATATTCCCGTCCCAGGCGGGCCCAGTCGTCCCCGGTGGCCTTGGCCGCCCACCCCGGCATGGCCTCCCCCCGCCGCTCCGATTCGCCCGCCAGCACGGCATGGACATCCAGCAGCTCGCCGGCGCCTTCGACCTGCGGATGCGCGCCGAGAATCTGTTCGGTGAGAGTCGAGCCGGACCGCGCCATGCCCACCACGAAGATGACTTCCCGTCCCAGCGAGGCATCCGACGCCTGCCCGATGGCCCCGGAGAAGCCTGCCACCGCAGCGTCGACAAACGTCGACAGCTCGGCGGGCTGCCAGCGCACCAGGGCCGCTTTCGAGGCATTCGCTTCGACCAGGATCGGAAATGCCTCGGGGTAACGTTTCGCGGCCTCCAGCGCCTGACCATAAATGAAGCCCCAGCCCGCGTGCTCCGCAGTGCCCGGGGCGGATTGACGATACAGCTCGCCGAGAAGCTCGAGTTCCGCGTCATCCAGGCGCACCGACTTCAAGCCGAGCAGTCCGACCCAGGCGGCGAGCAGGCCGGGGCGAAGCTGCAGGGCCGCCCTGAAGTCGGCCTCGGCGGCATCCAGCTGACCCAGGATGCGCAGGTTGTTGCCACGAAGAGTGCAGGTCTCCGGATCCGGCACGAGCGCGATGGCCTGGTCGCAGGCCTTCTTCACCGCCTCCGCATCTCCCACGGCGTCATGCGCACGTGCCAGGTTGTACCAGTAGTCCGAGCGTTGCGGTGCGAGCGCACACGCACGGTCGAAACAGCCGATCGCCTCCCGGTGATCCGAGCATCCGGCATAAGCCGCCCCCAGACTGTTATGCAGGGCCGCAACAGCCGGGAATTGCAGCAACAGCGAACGCAAAGCGGGAATCGCCTCTTTCGGCCTTCCCTGCTGGATGCTGTACCTGGCCTTGCGCTGAAGAAGCTCCGCTCGCCCTGGCTGTCCCGCCAGCAGCCCGTCGACCAATCGCGACGCTTCCGCAAGTTCGCCCAGCTGGGCCAGTCGATCCACCTCGCGCAACTGCTCGCCGACATTCAAGGTGGAGGACGACGGCCGTTCATGTGCGCCCTTTTCGTTGTCCGCATGTCTCATGAGACATGCCCTGCGGCGCTCGCACACATTCCGCACCAAACCTTCACGACCATGACAACCCGACTCCCATCCAGAAGACGGGGCAATTGAATGCCCCTGCCCGCCAATGACCGGCACCATCGCCGGCAAACCGCATCAGCCTACAACCATCGGACTGGATCCTGTTTGTGCCGCCATCACCGCAGGCGCGCAAGGCTATAGCTGGTCAGGCGTTCACGCGCATCTCGGGCAAATCCCATGACGCTGGTTGCGCTGCGCGCCCTGCCTGGCGCGGGCTGCAGCTCCGAAGAGCGGGGGGAAGACTATCGAACGTGGTTGCGGGAAGGCATGAGGGGAGATGACCTTACGCGTATCCCGCAACACGTGAGTCAGGGGCGTGCACTGGGCGATGAGCGGTTTCAGCGCATGGTGGAGATGACCCTCGGGCGGCCCGCTGTCTGCCGTCCACGCAGGCGGCCAGGATCAACAAGCGAGGCTTAACTACCTCCGTCCCCTTTGATTCTGATTGCGCTGGCGGTCGCAGGCCGGAACTGGGGTTTGGCTTCGAGCCAGTCACTCTGAAAGGTCGCGACCGTCGGCACCCGTGTTGTACGCAAGACCGCACGCGGACCGAGCCATCAAGGGTTGGGCCTTGAGCCCGTGATTCTGTGCCACGCATGACGTGCATCTGGACGGGATCCGCGATGACCGATGAGTGTTTGGCAAGCAGCAAGGGCCGCTGACACGGCTCTAACCAGAACGGTGACTGGCGCGATCTTCGCGCCGCATGAAACACAGCGGCTGGTGGTCAGCGGCAAGACGGGACATCACCATCTCCGACGCAGGACGGAGACGGGTTTTTGCGTGCCTATTGACCTGGGCGGCGAAATGGTGACCCCTTTTGCCTTTTTTGAAAACGTGGGGAAACCTCAGCCTCCGGCTCCTTTTTTTCCTACCCAGCGAGAACCGTTGCATCCTGAAGAGAGGTCTGTCGACAGACGTGATTCGACCTCGCCATTCTCGTCTTTTAGGTAAAGAACATCGTCAACGACAGGGCGACCGTTTTCGTGAACCACCACCGCTGCCACGTACCACACCAGTGGCTTGTTTGGAGGATTGCCGACGGTAAGCCGCACGTACACGCGAGAGAAGCGTTTCCCCGGCTCGGTTCTTTCGATATGAAAAGTCTGCGGCTCAGCTTCCTCATTGGCACCCGAGAATATTCCGTTCTCGATCAGTCCAACCGGCGGCTTCAAATTAGGGCCTGGATTTTGCTTACGCCAGTCAACGAGGCATGCATTGTTGAGATCAAATCGGTGACGCAACTCCCTGCTTAAGTATGGCGTAAAAGCACGCATGTCCGCACCGGATGGAATGCCGAGGGTGCGCCGAATCACCACCTGTTTATAGAGGGCGCCAACTGCTATCTCAGGCTGATTAGGCAAGGAAGGCGGCTTGCTTTGCGGCGCACCCTGACTTCGCGCCAACGTGCTAAGCAACAGCATAAAAGAGATGCAAGAATAACCCTTCATGTCTCACCTCAGGGAACGATAATGACGTGATAAGCCGACGCACTGTTTGCCATGGAGTGCCCATAGTCGGAGTTGAAGGGCATTTCCCTTATCGATGGGGGATGGGCCGGAGTATTCGTTGGTGGTCCGTAGGCTGGCCATTGATCCAAAATCAGAATGCTCCCCGGCTTACTTCCTTGCCCCATGTAAATTCCCGAGTTTTGATCCCCGTTTGTGGGGTACTTGCCATTACTCCCGAAGGTAGCAATCGCCGTGCCGATTGGGAGGGAACTGTTACCCGATACAGCCGCTCCTTTCTTCCAAACCTTTGTAGGGGCCGTGATACCCGAGAAATGCTTGCATGCCGTCACGCATTGGCCTTCCGTGTCATTCGGCAGATGAAGAACTTGGCCATTGGTTCCACCGTGTGTCCTGTTGTATATCTCTGAGCCAGGACCTGTTGGAGCAATGTAGGAACCATCGGGCTGCCGACCTGTCTGTTGTTGCGCCTGGTTGACATGCCCATCTGCCTCTCTAGATTTCGCAAAAGTTGCGTGTTCACGCCCGGCAATGGAGCCGCTATCTAAACAATCGCCATCACCGCCACCCATAAACGACCTCGTGCACCGCCCAGTCGGATCGTCATTAACGATCGGATTGTTGTTGGCATAAGCATACGGATTAAACCCAAACACATCCCCCGGCGTTGGCCCCACCGGATCCACGCTAAGCATTCGTCCCATCGGATCGTAATACCGCGCCTGCATGTAAACGAGCCCCGTTTCCGGATCGTTCACGTGCCCGGTATACCCCACCCCATCCGGTGCCGCCCCCATGCTCGTCACCGGCACCCCGTACGGCGTGTACTCGTAGGTGGCGATGATGTTGCCTTGCGCGTCGGTCTTCGCCAGCACCGTGCCCTGAGGATCGGTGTAGTAATGATGGTGCGTGCCGGCGTGTACCAGCGGGGTTGCCAGCAAGACCACCAGCCACATCAAGCATTGCGCGTACCGGATCATGGCGTCGGCTCCTGGTCGTCAGTGGGCGTGTCCTCTGGCTCCGTCAGCGGCATATCCAGCCCGGAATTCAACATGATGCTGCCGTATGCGCCGAATGCCGAGCAGCCCGCACTGCTGCATGCTTTTACCCGGAACGTCACCGTGCCGCTGGCGTAGATCAACTCCTGCCACGACGTGGCCGAGCCGTTGTTGATGACGATCACGCCATCCTGCGGATGCGTCTCTTCCAGCTGGTAGCTGGTGGCCCCCGTCACGGCTGTCCAACTTACATTCACCACCGGCTTGTAGGATGGCCCGCTGATACTGAGGCTGGGCGCGCCCGGCGTAGCCGGAATCAGGGTGACCGCAATGCTGCCGGTACCGCTCCACGCCCCGCAGCCACCGGCATTGCATGCCTGCACCCGGTAACCGTACGTGCCATTGCCCTTGCCGCTGAGCGCCTTGCTGGTCGCGCTGCTGCTCTGGATCGTCGCCCAGCTAGCGCCACTGACCTGCTCCTGCAAGGTGTAGCTGGTCGCGCCGCCCACCCCGCCCCAGCTCACCGTGTAGCTGCCCGTGCTGCTGCTGGCCGGCACGCTCAGGCTCGGCGCCGTGGCCGGCGGGATCGTCACCGTCACCGCACTGCTGGCCTTGTATGCGCTGCAACCGCTCGCGTTGCATGCCTGCACCTGGTACGTGTAGCTCCCACTGGCCGTGACCGTGCGGGTGCTGCCGGTGGCCGCGCCCGTGTAGACACTGCCCCAGCTGCCGCTGCCCAGACGCTGCTGCAAGGTGTAACTGGTCGCCGTGCCGCTCGCCGCCCAGCTCACCGCGATGCTGCCACTGCTGGTCGCCGGCACGGTGATGCTCGATGGCGCCGCGGGTGGCAGCAGCACGGTGGTGGTGTCGGTGGCGCTCCACGGCCCGCAGCCACTCACGTTGCATGCCTGCACCCGATAACCGTAGCTGCCGTTGCCCTTGCCACTGATCGCCTTGCTGGTCGTGCCATTGTTCTGGATCGTGGCCCAGCTGCCGCCGTTGACCTGTTCCTGCAAGGTGTAGCTGACCGGCCCGGGCACGCCGCTCCAGCTCACCGTATAGCTGCCGCTGGCACTGCTGGCCGGTGCCGTCAGGCTGGGGGCCGACACTGGCGGATGGGTCACCACCAGCGTCGCACTGCCGGCCTGCCAGGCACTGCAGCCATAGGTGTTGCAGGCTTGTACCTGATAGACATAGCTGCCGTCGACCAGCCCGGCGATCGCCGTGCTGGTGCCGCTGCCGTTGTAGGCCGCACTCCACGTCGTACCGCCGTTGCCGCTCTGCTGCAGCACGTAGGTCGTGGCGAGGCTGGCCGCACTCCAACTGATCGTGACGCTGCCGGTGGCGCTGGTCGCCGGCACCGTCAAGCTGACCGGCACATCCGGCACCACGCCGTAGGTGGTGTCCACCGTCACGGCACTGGAGGCCGCCCAACCGCGACTACCGGAGGTGTTCTTCGCCGACACCTGGTAGGTGTAGCTGCCGCTGGTGGTGCCCGGACGGCTGATCGACGTGGCGGCCGTGTTGCTGGCGATCGTCGTCCAGCTGCCGCCGTTGAGGCGCTCCTGCACGTCGTAGCCGGTCGCGCTGGCCGGTGCCGTCCAGCTCACCGTGTAGCTGCCGTTGATCGTGCCGCTGGGCACGCTGACCGTCGGCAGTGCCGGGCGCACGCCCAGCGTGGCCGACGTGGTCCAGCCGCCGCAGGTGGTGCCCACGCACCCTTCCACCCGATAGACGTAGCTGCCACCTTCCCTGCCGCTCAGCGCCTTGCTGGCCGCGCTGCCGCTGTAGACCGTGGTCCATGCGCCGCCGTTGGCGCTCTCCTGCAAGAGATAGCTGGTGGCGGCGGGTACGACGCCCCAACTGACCGTATAGCTGCCGTTGTTCGGCGCGGGGTCGAAGCTGACCGCACCGGGCGCCACCAGCAGAAGCGTCTCGTTATCGGCCACCAGTTTCCGGCCCAGGTAAATGAAGTTGGTGGTGCGCGCCTTGCCGGGCTCCACCTGATACATCAACGAAGGCAAAAGGAAAGGCAAAAGGGGTCAGAGACATTATTCACGACCGACCCCGGTAGCTCGGGCCTTCCCTGGCGGCCAGCCTCGCGGCCTTATCGTCGCGACGCGTCGCAGTTCTGCCTCAATGGCGTTTTGAAACCGGCTGCTTCCCAGGGCGCGCTGCTGTTGGACGTAAGCGCGAATCTCGCTCATTCGGTCCTCCCCGATCGCTTCAAGAAACAAGGCACGATAGGCAGCGCACCGCTCATCAACTGTCGCACCCAACTGAGCATACGCGTCGTGCGGGTGAACGAGACGGTCGGTCACGCCCTCCGCGTTGGCGCGGTAGCTTGACCAGGCGTAGTCGCTCGGCACCTCCACCATCGCGGCGCGCACGGGGTTGAGCTCGATGTAGCGGTAGCAAGTGAGCAGGTAGCGCTCGCTGTCGATCAGGCAGGACTTGTAGCGCCCCTCCCAAAGCGTGCCGCTGCGCCGATAGGTCGCATTGAAGTAACCCACATAGCGGCGGCCGAGAGCTTGCATCGTTCGCGCGACCGCACCGGTCACCTCCGGCGTCATCAGCAGGTGCACGTGGTTGGTCATCAATACATAGGCGTGGACTCGACAACCATGTGCCAGCGCCGCCTCGCCGAGCTGACTCAGGTAGCACCGGTAGTCCTGCAGGCGCAGGAAGCACGGCTGGCGATTGTTCCCGCGCTGGATGACGTGTTGCGGAACCCCGGGCAAGTCAAGACGGCGCTGACGTGGCATGACGGCCTCCCGCCATCTTCTGACCAGCCCCATCCTCGCAGCCCGAACCAAGCCCCACCATCAGTTCAGACCACCACTCCTCGTCGGATAATGTCTCTGACCCCTTTTGCCGCAATCAACTCGGTGTGCCGACATGAATTCGTGGGGAAACCTCAGGACCTGACCCTAAGGCTTCACAAAGCTTTTTTTATTTCTAGTTCCAGATCACAACTGGCGTTCCGGGTACTCGCATCTGCATTGCCTCCGGCCCCGTATAAGCCTCATCTTGCATATTCACCTTAAGCAAAAATTTGCCCCCAAATTCAATGATAACCGCATCATCAGTTTCGTTTACATATGTTACAGCGCTACCAATCAATAGATGCGCCTCGCTTAAAGTGAATCCCGCCAACTCGTACTTATTGTAAACGGCGAGACTAGCTCCATTTTCAAAGGCGATTCCGGCATCGTCACCAGTCAAAACGGCATCAGAAACGCTTAAACCAAGAATGGCACTCAATTTTGACTTATTCATCACAGTCCTGGCTATTCAATTGGAAAGTGCGATTGAGAATTTGGCAAAGTCTGACCACTGTATGGGTCTACCCCTTGCGGCTTGGGTGATGCCGAGTTTTCATACTTGATGTATCCCCCTGGATAACCGGGACTTCTACCCTAGCTGGAGTTGGATTCATTATCCTAATAGTCGAAACTTGCCCATTGGAGCCACCAGATCCGCCAGTGAACGAAATTCCCGTTTGATTTCCAGAATTATTAATCACCGGCTTTGGCCCTTGAGCCCCTTCCGGAATGGGAAAGGCGGTACCATTCGGCGACACAACAAAATTAGGAGCTTGCTGCCCAGCTGTCGGCGTATCAGGATTTAGACATTGAGGCGTCCCGTTCTTTTGCAAATTGGATAAATCGCTTGAAAGTATATCATTTGTGATATCTGTATAATATGGCCCACCCGCGGGCCCTGAAACAGATGGCAACTGATAGTTTGGATCAATGCTGCGTATCTGAGAAACCAGATCTCTTCCAACGGCCTCATTCATAGCGCTCCGCAATGCAACACCCGGTGTTTCCACACGACCCTCTTTTACATCTTCCACCGGATCGGTTGCACGACCGTCCGGGTCGACGTTAATAATCGGATTATTATTGGCATACGAATATCGATTAAACCCAAACATATCCCCCGGCACCGACCCCACCGGATCGACGCTGAGCATATGCCCCGTTCCCGCATCGTAATACCTCGCCTGCATATAAACGAACGCCGTCTCCGGATCATTCACATGCCCGGTAAACCCCGGCTGGCTCTGGTTCGGCCCGCTGGACAGACTGCCGTACGGTGCGTAACTGAAGCTCGCCGTGACATTGCCGCTGGCATCCGCCTCGCGCACCGGGCTGCCCAGCCGGTCGGTCAGCAGGTAGGTGACGGTGTTGCCCTTGTGCCGCGCGATCAGTTTGCCGTTGAGGTAGATGTAGTTGGTGCCCTGCCCGGTGGCCGCGTCGTAGCCGAACATCAATTGCCCGGCCTGGTTGTAGAAGCTGTAGGTAGCTGCCGTAGCGCCGCCCACGGCGGGCGTCTTCATGATCCGCCGCCCCGCCGCGTCGTAGGCGTAACTGGCCACGCCCGGCACCGCCAGCAGCTGGTTCTTCGCGTCGAAGCTGTACTGGGTGGTGACGCCGTTGTAGGTCATCGCGGTGCGATTGCCGCGAGCGTCGTTCTGGTAGGTGGTGAACGGAGTGGTGCCGAACGTCACGCTGGTCAGGCGGTTGTTGGCGTCCACGTGCATGTTGATCGGAAAGCCGATGTTGACGTTCTGGCGCAGGTTGTTGAGGGCGTCGTAGGCGTAGGACTGCGTACCCCACGCATTCGGCGCGATCGCCGAGATCAGCCGGTTCAGCCCGTCGTAGCCCAGGGTCTGGTTGTTCTGGCCGTTGACCAGATCCGTGACGCTGGTGAGGTTGGCGTCCTTGTCGTAAAGGTAAGCCTCATTCAGGCGCTGCGTACCGCCGCGGGCATAGCTGAGGCCGGACGGCAGCAGACGCGTGTTCTTCTGGATCAGGGCGCTGATGCCGTTGCCCAACAGGTGGCCCTGTTCGCTGTCGTCGGGAAAGTAGTGCACGCCGCTGGCGTAACTGCCTGCCTGGGTGGCGCGGCCCAGTGCATCGGGTGCGTAGGCGACGCCTTCACCGGGGCTGCCCGGGTAGCCGATGGCCGATAGATGGTTATAGACATCGTGGGAGTAGCCGATGCCCCAAGCGTTCTGGCCATTCACCCACAGGGCCTCGCCGGTGATGTTTCCACGGGTGTCGTAGTTGGCCACCACAGGCTGATGCCCGAACTGGCGCTGGCGACGTGGCCTCGGGTGTCGCACGTGTACGTCGTGCCCTGCGTTCCCGTCGGCGGACTGATCGTCAGCACCCGGTTCATCGCGTCGTAGGTGCGAGCGGTTTTGGCCGAGGCGGCCACCTGATCCTGGCTGCTTGATGCTCGGGCTCGTGGAAAGACTCTGCCTCGTCGCGGCGCCGTGTCAACGAGCAAGTTCTTGCGACAAGCGCAGTTCAGTCCGCAGCACGCGGCATGCTTCAGAGCCGGAATGCACGCAGGGACTCGGCCTTCCGAGTGGTCAAGACATGCGCAGTCTCAGCCTGCAACCTGCACCTTGCCCAGCGCCTTCAACCGCTTCTTCTCCGCCCGGCGCGCCTTGCGCGCCGCCTTGCGGATCTTGCGGTCGTGGTTCCACAGGTAGATCGCCGGGGTGCTCAGCAAGGTCAGCAGCTGTGACACCAGCAGGCCGCCGACGATGGCGATGCCCAGTGGCTGGCGCATTTCCGAGCCGATGCCGAAGCCGATCGCCAGCGGCAGCGCAGCGCCCATCGCGACCAGGGTGGTCATGGTGATCGGGCGGAAGCGCACCAGTGCCGCTTCGCGGATCGCCTCGGGCGCGGACAGGCCGCGTTCGCGTTCGGCGACGAGGGCGAAGTCGACCATCAGGATCGCGTTTTTCTTGACGATGCCTATGAGCATCAGGATCGCGATGATCGCCATCATCGAGATCTGCGTCTGGGTCACCAGCATCGCGAGGAAGGCACCGGCGCCCGCGGCGGGCAAGGTGGACAGGATGGTCAGCGGGTGGCCGAGGCTTTCGTAGAGGATGCCCAGCACGATGTACATCGCCAGGATCGAGCCGAACAGCAGCACCATGCCGTTGGACTGGAACTTCTGCAGGCGCTCGTTGGCGCCGGTGTACTCGACCTTCATGCCGTTCGGCAGGCCCACTGCGAAGGCGGCCTGCTCGACCAGTTTCACGCCGCGGTCCTGCGGCACGTCCTTGGCCAGGTTGTAGGTGATGGTGGACGCTTCCAGCTGGTTGTGATGGCGCACCCGCAGCGGGGCGATGTTCGGCGCGATGGTGGCCAGCGCGGACAGCGGGATCATCAGGCCCTGCTCGTTGCGCACGCGGATGTTCAGCAGCGACTCCGGGCTCACCGTCTGCGCCGCGGCGGCGCTGAGCACCACCGCGTACTGGTTGATGTCGGAGTAGATCTGCGAGACCTGGCGCTGACCAAACGAGTTGTACAGCGCCGAGTCGATCGTGCCCACGCCCACGTGCAGGCGCGCCGCCGCCTCGCGGTCGATCTTCAGCAGCTGCTGCTTGCCGACCTGGTCGAAGTTGCTGCCGACGTCGCGGAACTCCTTGATGGTGCGCATCTGCCGCACCATCTTCAGCACCCACGGCTGCAGGTCCTCGCCGTTGTTGCTGACCAGCTGGAATTCGTACTGGCCGCCGCCGTCGCCGCTGCCACCGCCGCCCAGGAACTGCGCCGCGCTGACCGAGACTTTCACGCCGGCCAGCTGGTCGTACTGCTTCGACAGCCGCTCGACCACCTGCTTGATGCCTTCCTCGCGCTGGCCGGGGCCGTGGCCGCGGGGCTTCAGGTCGACGAACATCTGCGCGCTGTTGCCCACCGCGCCGCCGGCGTTGTTGCCGCCCAGCATGGTCAGCTGGTCGAGCACGGCCGGGTCGGCCTGCATGATCTTCGCCACCGCCAGCGTGCGCTCGGTCATCTGCGCCGGCGAGATGTTGGCGTCGGCGTTGACGTCGACCTGCAGCTGGCCGGTGTCCTCGTCGGGCATGAAGGTGCCGCCGGCGGTCTTGGCCACCGCGAAACCCAGCGCGAAGGTGAGGAACAGCAGCAGCAGCGGCTGCCAGCGCATGATGCGGCGATGGTGCATCGCCCAGTCCAGCGCGCTTTCATAGGCCCGCGACAAGCGGCGATCGAAGCTCTCCACCGCCCGTTCGATCCGGCCCGGCGGCTTGCGGGTCGCCGGTTCGTGTTCCAGCATCCACGCGCACAGGGCCGGCGTCAGGGTCAGCGAGACCAGCGCCGAGATCACCACCGCCGCGGTCAGCGTCACCGAGAACTCGCGCAGCAGCATCACCAGCATGTTGTTGCCGAACAGCAGCGGCGCGAACACCGCCACCAGCGACAGGGTGATCGAGATCACCGTGAAGCCGATCTCGCGCACGCCGGTCAGCGCCGCCGCCATCGGCGGCTCGCCCCGTTCCATGTGGCGCACGATGTTCTCGATCACCACGATCGCGTCGTCGACCACGAAGCCGATGCACAGCACCAGCGCCACCAGCGACAAGGTGTTCAGCGTGTAGCCCAGCGTCCACATCACCACGAAGGCGCCGGCCAGCGACAGCGGCACGCTCAGGGTGGCGATCAGGGTCGGCCGCAGCCGGCGCAGGAACAGCAGCATCACCAGCACCACCATCACGATCGAGATCAGCAGCGCCACCTGCACCTCGTGCAGCGCCGACTTGGTGGTCTGGGTGAGGTCGAACACCGGCGACATCTCGATGTTCGAGGGCAGCGACGCGCGCAGCTGCGGCAGGCGGGCGCGGATCGCCTCCACCGTGGCCACCGCGTTCGCTTCCGGCCGCTTGCTGATCTGCAGGCCCACGGTGTGCTGGTCGTTGAACCAGGCGGCCTGGTATTCGTCCTGCTGGCCGCTGTACACCTTCGCCACGTCGGACAGCCGCACCGGCGTGCCGTTCTTCACCGAGATCAGCAGGTGCGCGAACTCGGCCGGAGACTGCAGGCCGTCGGTGGCGCTGACCGTCATCCGGGTGCGGCCGTCGCTGAGCATGCCCTGCGGCGAGGTGACGTTGGCCGCGCGCAGCGCATTGGCCACGTCGTTGGCGGTGAGGTTCTTGGCCGCCAGCGCGGTGGTGTCCAGCTCGATCCGCACCGCATGCGGGGTGCCGCCGAACACCTGCACCTGGGCCACGCCATCGATCTGCGCCACCGCGGGTTTCAGCAAGGTGTCGGCCAGGTCGAACAGCTGGTCCTGCGGCATCCCGCTGGAGGTCAGCGTGATGAACAGGATCGGGATCTGCGAGGTGTCGAACTTGAAATACTGCGGCGGCGAAGGCATCCCGCTGGGCAGGTCGACCGCGGCGGCGTTGATCGCCGCCTGCACGTCGCGGGCGGCGCTGTCGGCGGTGCGGTCCATGGTGAAGCGCACCATCACCGAGGCCGAGCCCTCGCTGGCGTTGCCGTACATCTCGTCGATGCCGGGAATCCGCCCCAGGTGCCGCTCCAGCGGCGCCAGCACGGTGTTGGCCATGGTCTGCGCGCTGGCGCCGGGCTGGTTGGCCACCACGTAGACGCCGGGGAAGTCCAGCGACGGCAGCGCGGCCACGCCGAGCAGCAGGTAGGCCCACAGGCCGGCCAGCATCAGGCCGATCGCCAGCAGCGAGGTCCCGACCGGGCGGCGGATCAGTGGCGCAAAGACATTCATCGTGCCGGCACCCGCAGGCGGCGGCGAAGCAAGGTGGCGACGTGCAAGGCGAGAGTTCCGTTCATGCGGGCTTTATGCCCGCCCGGGGGGCGCGGCGAATGTGCCTGAAGTCCACACCCTGCCGGAAGGCAGGGGTGGCGGAGATCATCGTGGCAAGGCCGGCATCTGCTGCTGCAGCGCCCGCTGGCGCCGGATTTCGGCGCGCAGCTTCTGCCGCGCCGCCTTGCGCTCGCGCCGGTCATGCTGCCACAGGTAGATCGCCGGCGTGCTCAGCAGGGTCAGCAGCTGCGACACCAGCAGGCCGCCGAGAATGGCGATGCCCAGCGGCTGGCGCAGCTCCGAGCCGTAGCCGAAGCCGATCGCCAGCGGCAGCGCCGCGCCCATCGCCACCAGGGTGGTCATGGTGATCGGGCGGAAGCGCACCAGCGCCGCCTCGCGGATCGCCGCGGGCGGCGACAGCCCGCGCTCGCGTTCGGCGACCAGGGCGAAATCGACCATCAGGATCGCGTTCTTCTTGACGATGCCGATCAGCATCAGCACCGCGATGATCGACATCAGGGTCAGCTGGGTGTGGGTGACCAGCATGGCCAGGAAGGCGCCCATGCCCGCCGCCGGCAGGGTGGACAGGATGGTCAGCGGATGGATCAGGCTTTCGTACAGCACGCCCAGCACTACGTACATCACCAGGATCACCGCCAGCAGCATCAGCAGCGCGTTGTTCAGGGCGTCCAGCAGGTTCTGGTTGTCGCCGGTGTACTTCTTCTGCACGCCGGGCGGCAGCCGGGCGGCGAAGATCGCCTGGTCGACCAGCTTGAGGCCGTCGGCCTGGCTGATGCCCTTGCCCAGGTTGTAGCTGATCGAGGCGGACTCCAGCTGGTCGAAGTGGCTGACCGTGACCGGCGCCAGGTGCGGCTCGATCTTCGCCAGCGCGGACAGCGGAATCATTTTTCCCTGGCTGTTGCGCACGTAGACGCCCAGCAGGGCCTGCGGGCTCAGCTCGCCGGCCTGGTCGGCGGTGAGCACGACCCGGTACTGGTTGATGTCCGAATAGATGATGGAGACCTGGTTCTGGCCGAACGCGTTGTACAGCGCCGAGTCGATCTGGCCCATGCCCACCTGCAGCCGCGCGGCGGCATCGCGGTCGACCTGCACCATCTGCTGCTTGCCGATGCCGTCGAAACTGCTGCTGACATCCTTGAACTGCGTCATCCCGCGCATCACCCGCGCCAGTCGCAGGGTGGGCTCCTGCAGCGGCGTGCCGTCGGTGCTGTTGAGCTGGAACGAATACTGGCCGACGCCGCCATCCCCACCGCCGCCGCCACCGCCGCCGAAGAACTGCACCGCGGACAGCGACACGTCGAGGTCGCTGACGTTCTTGAAGTGGACGGCCAGACGGTCGACCACCTGCTGCCCGCTGACGTTGCGCTCGCCCACCGGCTTGAGGTCGACGAACAGGACCGAGTGATTGCCGACCGCGCCGCCGCTGTTGCCGCCGCCCAAGATGGTCGAGACGTCCAGCACGGCCGGATCGGCCTGGATGATCGCCGCCATCGCCCGCGTGCGGCTGGCCAGCTCGGCGGGCGAGATGTTCGCCGCCGCGCTGATCCGCGCCCGCAACAGGCCGGTGTCTTCCTTCGGCATCAGCCCGCCGCCGGCGGTGATGCCGACGGCGATCGCCAGCACCACGGTCAGCACCAGCAGGATCGGCGGCTGCCAGCGCATCACCCGACGGTGGTGCATGGCCCAGTCCAGCGCGCGCTCGTAGACGCCGAGCATCCAGCGGTCGAAACGTTCAGCCCATCGTTCCAGCCGGCCCGGCGCGTGCTCTTCGGGCCGCTCCTGCAGCAGACTGCGGCCGCACAGCGCCGGGGTCAGCGTCAGCGAGACCACCGCGGAGATCACGATGGTCGCCACCAGGGTCACCGCGAATTCGCGCATCAGCACGGTGAAGATGTTGTTGCCGAACACCATCGGTCCGAACACCGCCACCAGCGACAGCGTGATCGAAATGACGGTGAAGCCGATCTCGCGCACGCCGGTCAGCGCCGCCTGCAGCGGCGCCATGCCGCGCTCGATGTGGCGCACGATGTTCTCGATCACCACGATCGCGTCGTCGACCACGAAGCCGACGCACAGCACCAGCGCCACCAGCGAGAAGATGTTCAGGGTGAAGCCCATCATCCACATCACCACCAGCGCGCCGGCCAGCGACAGCGGCACGCTGAGCATCGCGATCAGGGTGGGACGCAGCCGGCGCAGGAACACCAGCATCACCAGCGCCACCATCACGATGCTCATCAGCAGGGCCACCTCGACCTCGTGCAGCGCCGATTCGGTGGTCGGGGTGAGGTCGAAGATCGGGGTGATCGTCACGTCGGCGGGCAGCAGGTTGCGCAGCACGGGCAACTGCGCGCGGATCGCGGTGACGGTGGCCACCGCGTTCGCTTCCGGCCGCTTGCTGATCTGCATGGTCACCGCGCGGGTGCCGTTGAACCACGCCGCGGTGTACTGGTCCTGCTGGCCGCTGCTGATCGTGGCCACGTCGGACAGCCGCACCGGCACGCCGTTGCGGCTGGAGATGATCAGCGAGGCAAAGTCCTGCGGGGTGTGCAGCGCGTCGTTGGCGGTCACCGTCATGCGGGTGACGCCGTTGCTCAGCATGCCCTGCGGCGAGGTGACGTTGGCCGCGCGCAAGGCGTTGGCGACGTCGTTGGTGGTCAGCCCCTTGACCGCCAGCGACGAGGCGTTCAGCGCGATGCGCACGGCATGGGGCGTACCGCCGCTGACCTGCACCTGGGCCACGCCCGGTATCTGCGCCACCGCCGGCTTCAGCAAGGTGTCGGTGAGGTCGAACAGGCGGTCGGGCGGCAGGCTGGTCGAGGTCAGCGAGACCAGCAGCACCGGCACCTGGGAAGTGTCGAACTTGAAGAAGCCCGGCGGACTGGGCAGGCCGGGCGGCAGATCGGCGGCCGCGGCGTTGATCGCCGCCTGCACGTCGCGCGCCGCGGCATCGGTGGTGCGGCCGAAGTCGAACAGCACCTGGATCTGGGCGCCGCCTTCGCTGGCGCTGGAGAACATCTGCTTGACCCCGGGGATGCGGCCCAGGTGACGCTCCAGCGGCGCCACCACGGTCGATGCCATGGTCTGCGCGCTGGCGCCGGGCATCTGGGCGAAGACCGCCACGCCGGGAAACTCGATCGACGGAAACGCGGCCACGCCCAGCAACAGGTACGCCCACAAGCCGGCCAGCATCAACCCGATGGCGAGCAACGAGGTGCCGACGGGGCGGCGGATCAACGGTGCGAAAATATTCAAATGGCCCTCCCTGATGCGCAAGCATAACGGGAGCGCGCCACCGATCGACAACCGCGGTGGTCCAGGCGGAGCAAGGCGGTCGGCGAGAACCGATCGCGAGGGCGTCCCGGCGCCGGCAATGCACCCGGCAAGGACACGAACATCCCTGTTCGTTCCGCCTGCGTTCCGTCGATGGCGCCGAAGCGCCGGCTTCCCTGCCGGCTCGAACTTCGCCGGCCGACTCAGCGTGTCGCGGGGCTGTAACGCAGGGTCAGGAAGCCGCTGCGCCCAGGCTGGTTGTAGTACCAGACCGTTTCGTACTGGCGGTCGAACACGTTGGCGATGCGCGCTTCCAGCTGCCAGCCCGGTGCGAAGTGCCAGCTGGCGCGCAGGTCGGTGGTGGAGTAGCCGCCAAGCGCATGACGGTTGGCCGCATCGTCGAAGGCGCGCCCGGCGCCGTTGACGGTGGCGCCGATGCCCCACTCGCCGATGCGGCGATCCAGATCGATCCGCGCCGTGTGTTCCGGGCGCCGCTGCAGCACCCTGCCGTCGTTCACGCCGCCGTCGTCGTTGCGCGGCTGCAGCCAGCTGGCATAACCCTGCAGTTGCCAGCCACCGAGGTTCACGCCGAGCTGGCCCTCGACACCGCGGATGCGCGCCTTGCTGACGTTCATCGGGAAGTAGTTGCTGTCCAGCGCGATCAACTGGTCGATGCGGGTCTGATACGCGTTCACTGCCCAGTTCCACGAGCCCAGCTGCCGGCTCAGGCCCAGCTCGGCGCTGCGCGACTTCTCCGGCTTCAGGTCCGGGTTGCCGCTGCCGTAGGGGTAATACAGGTCGTTGAAGGTCGGCGCGTGGAACGCGCTGCCATAGCTGGCCGACAGCTTCAGCCCGCCATCGAAGCGATAGCCCCATGCCGCCGCGCCGGTGTCGTGGTCGCCGTACTGGCTGTTGTGGTCGCGCCGTGCGGACAATTGCACTTCGTTGCGGCCGAACGTGCCCTGGTACTGCACAAAACTGCCGGTGTCGTGACGGCGGGTGGCCAGGAAGCCGGTGTCGCTCTCGATCTTCTCGCCCTGCCAGTCCACGCCCAGCGTCAGCAGCTGGTTGTCGGCGAGGCTGACGTCGTTCTGCCACGAAGCCTGGTTGCGCTTCGACCAGATGTAGCCGACGAAGCTCTCGTTCTCGTAGTTGTCGTAGCGGTCGATGTTCTGGCCAGCGCTCAAGGTGGTCTTCCACGCCTGCAGCGGATTGAAGCTGAAGGCGGCACCGGCGGTCTGCTGCACGGTGCGGCTGCGGTTCTGGTAGCTGCCGTCGAAGTGGATCTCGCCCAGGCTGCGCAGCCAGCTGCCGCGCAGTTCGGCGCCGTTGTCCCAGCGGTAGCCGCCATTGGCCACCAGGTTCTCGTTGCGATAGGGATCGTTGTCGGGCTCGTCGGTGTAGCAGCCGGCGAACACGGTGCCGGCGCCGACCCGGCAGGAGTTGATGCCGCGGGTGTGCTGCGCGCCCACCGCGAGGTTGTACCAGGCGTGTTCGCTGCCGCCGGACAGGCCGAACTGGCCACGCAGCAGGTTCTGGCTGCCGGTGGTCACGCTGAACGAGGGCCGCAGGGCACCGTCCTGCGAGCCGCGCCGGGTGAAGATCTGGATCACGCCGCCGATCGCGTCGGCGCCGTACAGGCTGGAACGCGGGCCACGCACCACTTCGATCCGCTCGATCTGTTCCACCGGAATCTGCTCGAACGCGGCCAGGCCGCTGCCGATGCCGCCGATCCGCACGCCGTCGACCAGCACCAGGCTGTGCGCCGAATTGGTGCCGCGCAGGAACAGCGAGGTCTGCTGGCCATAGCCACCGGCGTTGGCGAAGCTCACCCCGGGCAGGCCGGTCAACAGGTCCGCCAGCGACAGCGGCTGCAGCCGTTCGATGTCGGCGCGGGTGATCACGCTGACCGACGACAGCGCGTCGTCCACGGTGATCGCGGTGCGCGTGGCGGTGACCACCACGGCGCCCGGATGGGCCGCTTCGCTCTGGTCGGCGGCGTGCGCCGCCAGGGTGCAGCCAAGCAGCGCCGCTGCCAGCAAGGTCTTCTTCATGTCGGTTCGTTTCCTCAAGGCGACGCACCCGCGCGCCGCCATCAATGTCATGGGCCGGAAGCGCGCAGGAGGAAGACGGAACGACGGGCAGGCAGGAACGACCGACACGTGGTTCGGCCTCGCCCACCGCGAGCCACCAGGAATCGTTCGGGCCGGTCTCCGGGCTGGCGAGCGGCATGCCGTGATGCGCATGCCCCGAACGACGCCTTCCCGTGCCTTGCACAGTGGCATTCGCCGCTCGTGGATCTCGCTTACCGTTGCGGGGGCAGCGCCGGCCTTGCAGTGTGATCGCACACCACGCACCGGCTTCCCGTTTCATCCCTTGGCTTGTACGCCGGCGGGACACCTGAACCGCGCAACTCTAGCGCCGGCGCCGGGTTGCCGCAATCGAGCCGTGGCGGCGCGGAGATCCATCTGCGGGAGACCGGAGTCCCGCCATTAATGCTCAAGTCAGCTTCCGCGAGAAATTGTCGGTATTAATCCATTAATCGAAGAATCTTGCGATTAATGCGCAAAAACATCGCAAATTTTTACTGACCAATAATATTTATTGAACATTTTGTTGACGTCGACATTTGTGTGGATTTACCTTCGGGCAGAAGGTTGCTGGACGTCGCGGGTACGGGGCTGATGCCCGGCTATCTGCCTGAACGACCGGAACATTCGTTGATCGCCACTCTGCCTTCAACCGGCCCGCAACCAGTTTGCAGTTCAATCATTTGACTGATTTACGTCACTCGGCTTTCGAGCCTTTCATCCGGGGAGATTCATTACCAATGAGCAAGCAGAATAAAAACCGCAATCCGGGCTGGCGCCATACCGCGCTGGCGCTGGCCTTGAGCATGAGCCTTGGCGGTGTCGCCATGGCCCAGTCCACCACCGGCTCGATCTTCGGCCAGGCACCGGCCGCCGCGGGCGAAACCGTCGTTGCCACCAACACCTCCGGCCTGACCCGCGAAGTTGCCGTCGACAGTTCCGGTCGCTTCCAGATCAGCAACGTGCCGGTGGGTGTCTACACGGTCTCGCTCAAGAAGGACGGAGCCGTCGTCGATTCCCGCAAGGTCTCCCTGGCACCCGGCGCCGGCAGCACGGTCACGTTCAATACCGAAACGACCTCGCTCGGCGCGGTTACCGTGCAGGCCAATGCCTTGCCGGCCATCGACGTCTCCAGCGTCAACTCCAGCACCGTGATCACCGCCGCGGACCTGCGCAGGCTGCCGGTGACGCACAGCGCCGAATCCATCGCGCTGCTGGCCCCGGGCACCGTCAGCGGCAGCAGCTACTTTGCCAATGCGGTTGCCTTCGGCGGCTCCAGCGTGTCCGAGAACGCCTACTACGTGAACGGTTACAACACCGGCGAACCGTACCGCAACATCGGCGGCTTCCAGCTGCCCTACGGCGCGATCGACCAGCAGGAAACGCTGACCGGTGGTTACAGCGCCAAGTACGGCCGCTCCGACGGCGGCGTGATCAACCAGCTCGGCAAGCGTGGCACCAACGAATGGCACTTTGGCGCCCAGGTCTCCTGGCAGCCGAAGTACCTCGAAGGCACCCCGAAGAACAACCGTTACGGCAATCCGTCCATTCCTGCGTCGGTGGCCAATCCCAACAGCATCGACGGCCTCACCCACTACCAGCTGGCGGATGACACCAAGCCCGGCACGTTGCACCAGTACCGCAACGACAACACCGAGTGGGAGACGGTCTACTCGGCTTATCTTGGCGGCCCGCTGATCAAGGACAAGCTGTTCATGTTCCTGGCCGCGGAAACCACCAAGACCAAGTCCACCAACGTGCAGGACGTGGACACCGCCAAGGTCCAGTACAACCAGGACCGCAACACCAAGATCTACGCCAAGCTGGACTGGAACATCACCGACAGCAACGTGCTCGAACTGACGGCATTGAACAACCGTAAGAGCACCGGCATGGGTTCGACCTACAACTACGACTACGACACGCTGCAGGCGACGGATTTCTCCTCCGCCAACGACGTGACCAAGGACAACGCCCAGTTCTACATCGGTCACTTCACCAGCTACATCACCGACAACGCCACGCTGAGCGTCCTGTACGGCAAGGCGGACTTCGATAACCCGACCATCTACGGCAACACCAGCCCGCTGCCGTTCATCTCGCAGGCAACCAACCAGAACCCGGCCTACTGGGTGGGTGGCTCGCCGATCCGCAACAACCAGACCAACACCAGCTGGGCCTCGTCGAATGCCTCGAACTCGACCCGCGGCCTGCGTGTCGACTTCGACTACCACCTGGGTGACCACGACCTGGCCGTTGGTATCGACAACATCAAGAACGCCGCCCAGAACCAGGGTCCGTCGCAGGTCAATCCGAACAACCCGGCGCTGAACTACTACTGGCGTTACTACGCCGACGGCACCGTCCGTTCGCGCGAAATCGGCTGGCAGACCAGCATGACGATGTCGCAGAAGGCCTACTACCTGCAGGACGCCTGGCAGGTATCGCCCAACGTGCTGCTGAACATCGGCCTGCGCAACGATCACTTCACCAACTACAACAATGTCGGCAAGGCGTTCGTCGACGAGAAGAACCAGTGGGAGCCCCGCATCGGCGCAAGCTGGGACGTGAACGGCGACTCGACGTTCAAGATCTATGGCAACGTGGGTCGCTACTATCTCGCCCTGCCGGACAACGCGGCCGAGCGCGCCGCGAACGTTTCGACCTTCCTCACCACCCACTACAGCTACACCGGCATCGACCCGGCCACGGGTGTCCCGACCGGTCTCCAGGTGCTCGACCCGACCACCTCGCCCGATGGCGAGTACGGTCTGCCGAAGGATCCGGAGCAGGTCACCGCGCGCAACCTGAAGCCGGAGTACCTGGACGAGTTCATCGTGGGCTTCGACAAGCAGCTCAACGCGAGCTGGAACTACGGCGCCAAGGCCATGTGGCGTGACCTCAAGACCGCGATCGACGACGAGTGCTCGCCGAGCCAGATCGCCGCCAAGATGGCGTCCAATGGCCTGAACCCGGATGACTACTCCGATTCGCTGTACGGCCCGGCCTACTGCCGCCTGATCAACCCCGGTCTGACCAACGACATGCTGATCCGGGCAAACGCCGGCAGCGGCGCCAGCGACACGATCGTGTCGATGAGCACCAAGGACTGGGGCTACAGCCAGGGCGTCAAGCGCAAGGTCGGCTCGCTGAACCTGTACCTGGAGCATCCGTTCGACGGCAAGTGGCAGGCGCGCATCGACTACACCTACAGCCGCGGCTTCGGCAACACCGAAGGTCAGGTGCGTTCGGACTTCGGCCAGGGTGACGTTTCCAAGACGGAAGACTGGGATTCCTGGCAGCTCATGGATGGCCAGAACGGTTCACTGGCCAACACGCGCAAGCACCAGCTCCGCATCCGCGGCAACTACCAGATCTCGCCAGAGTGGCTGGTCTCGGCGACCCTGCTGGCGCAGTCCGGCATCGGCAAGTCCTGCCTTGGCTACTACGGCGCGGATGGCGTAGGCGATCCGAGCGGCTACAACGCCGGCGGCAGCGGCAACTACCACTGGTGCGGTGGTACCCGCGTATCGCCGGGAGATCCGGGACATACCCCGTGGACCAAGCCGCTCAACCTGGGCATCCACTACATGCCTGAGTTCGCCCAGCACAAGCTGGCGTTCAACCTGGATGTCTTCAACGTGTTCAACGAGCAGAAGGCCACCCAGACGGATCCGATCGGCGAGTCGGCCTATAACGGCGGCGTGGATGCGAATGGCGATCCGGCGGCCGATACCGTCTACGTCAACAACAGCTACGGCGACGCCGTGTTCTACGAGGCACCGCGCACGGTGCGTCTGTCGGTCACCTACGATTACTGATCGCTCGGCTTGACTGAAACATGAAAGCCACCGGCTCCGGCCGGTGGCTTTTCCTTGTCCGGCGCCGGAACTTCGGCAAGCCCGTCGTGCCGACCCGGCCACGTCGGCAGAACCCGGCGCTTTCACTGTGACGTACCATGCCCGAATGAATTCGCCCGACGCCTCCACCGCGGAAAGCGGCCTGCGCCAGCAGGCCAGGCAGTGCATCGACACGCAGCAATGGGAGGCGGCGCAGGCAACCCTGGAGTCGCTCGCCACGCTGGTACCCGAAGACGCGGGAGTGCTGGTCGAACTGGCCAACGTCGTCTTCCGTCGCGGACGACTGCGCGAATCGGCCGCCCTGCTGCTGCGCGTGGGGCGCCGGCTTCCGCGTGATGCCCGGCTGATCATGACCGTGGCACAACGCCTGGTCGCCGTGGGCGAAACTCTCGCCGCGCGCGGTTGCCTCGACCTGCTCGCGCAGGCCCCGGAGCCGCCGCCCGAACTGCTGGTGGCCCAGGCGCACCTGCGCTTCAGCCTCGGCGAGATCGCTCCGGCGAAGACCTTGCTGGAACGGGCGCTGGCCGCCGGCGTCGACTCGCCGGGCGAGCTGCACCTGCATGCGATGCTGCTCCAGTTCAGCGGCGACATCGAGGGCGCCTGCACGGTGCTGGAGGAATGCCTGCGACGCTGGCCGAATTTCGGCGATGCGGCGATGGTGCTGGTCAATCTGCGCAAGCAGACGCCGCATGCCAACCGGCTGGATTTCGTGCAGGAACAATTGCGTCAGCTGCCCGCGCAGGACCGCGATCCCGGCGCCAGGTTTGTCCGCGCGGAATTCGAGTACGCGCAATTCAAGATCCTCGACGATCTCGAACGCCAGCAGGAGGCATGGGACTGCCTGGCGCGTTGCAACGCCATCATGCACGAGCTCAACCCGTACAACGCCGAGGGCGAAGCTGCGGTCACCGAGGCATTGATCCGGATGCCGGCGCTCGGCGACGCCACCGCGGCGACATCGTCGCCCGCATTCGAGGGCCCCACACCGATCTTCATCGTCGGCATGCCGCGCTCGGGCACCACCTTGCTCGACCGCATGCTGTCCAGCCATTCGCAGGTCGCCTCCGCTGGCGAGATCATCGACTTCTGGCGCCAGTTGCACTGGATGGCGGACGTGCCGCCGGCCAAGGCGCGGGGTCAGCTGAAGGTGATCGAGCGCAGCGCTGATATCGACTACGCCGAACTGGGCGCACGCTACCTTCGGCAGACCCAGTGGCGCGCCCACGGTCGCGCCTGCTACATCGACAAGCTGCCCGCCAACATCCAGATGGTCGCGTTCATCCGCAAGGCCCTGCCGCACGCGCCGATCCTGCACATGGTGCGCGACCCGGTCGACACCTGCTTCTCGAACTTCAAGGCCATGTTCGGCAATGTTTCTCCCTACAGTTACGACCTCCAGGCACTGGCGCATTACTACCGCCAGTACGCACGTCTGAGCCGGCATTGGCACGACCATCTTCCCGGCGCCATGCTCGATGTTTCCTACTCCGCGCTGGTGCGCGACCCGCAGCACACGCTGCGCCAGGTACTCGAGCATTGCGGGTTGGCGCTGGAAGCAAGCTGCCTGCGTCCCGAACTCAATGCCTCACCGGTCGCCACGCCGAGCAGCGCCCAGGTGCGCGAGTCGATCCATACCCGCGGGGTGGGTCAGTGGCGTCACTATGCGAAGCAGCTGGAGCCCTTGCGCCGGGCGATCGCCGAAGACGACTCCGCCACGGCCTGATCATCGCCCGCGCGGTAACGACGACGGCAACAGCATCATGAAGCCACGCCGCCGACCCAGCCTTGCTGCACGCGGCACTCGTCGTCGAGCACGACCAGGTCGGCGCGATGGCCCGCTGCGATGCGGCCGTGGCTTTCGCCGAGGCCGAGGAAATCCGCCGGATAGGTGCTGGCCATGCGCGCCGCCTCGTCAAGTGGCAGGCCGAGCAGGTGCACCGCGTTGCGCACGGCCGTGGCCATGTCCAGCGCGGAGCCGGCCAGCACGCCCTGGGCGGTCTGGCAGATGCCGTCCTTCACGATGATGGTTTCGCCGTTGAGCATGTATTCCGGGCTGTCGGCGCCCACCGGCGGCATCGCGTCGGTGACCAGCAGCATCTTGCCGCGCGGCTTGGCGGCGATCGCCACGCGCAGGCTGGCCGGGTGCACGTGGTGGCCGTCGACGATGATGCCGCACCAGCTGTCCGCGTCATCCAGCGCCGCGCCGACCACGCCGGGCTCACGGCTGCCGAACGGGGTCATCGCGTTGAACAGGTGGGTGAAGCCGCGCACGCCGGCATCCAGCGCGGCGCGGGTGGTAGCGTAGTCGGCGGCGGTGTGCCCGGCGCAGACCACCAGGCCAGCGTCGACCAGGGCGCCGATGCTGGCCAGCGGCACCTGGTCGGGCGCCAGCGTGATCAGCCGCACGCCCCGATGCGGCGCGCACAGCAGCGCCATCTCGTCACTGCCGGGCGCGTGGAAATACTTCGCGTCGTGCACGCCCTTGCGCGCCGGGGCCAGGTACGGGCCTTCCAGGTGAATGCCCAGCACGCCGGGCACGCCTTCGGCCAGCGCCTGCTCCACCGCCGCCAGCGCTTCGCGCATGACTTCGACGCGGTCGCTGATCAGCGTGGGCAGGAAGCCGGTGGTACCGAACCGGCGATGCGCCGCGCCGATCCGGCGCAGGGTTTCCACCGTGGGCGCCTCGTTGAACAGCACGCCACCGCCGCCATTGACCTGCACGTCGATGAAACCCGGCAGCAGCGTCGCGCCGTCAAGATCGTGCTGCTGCGCCTCGCGCACGCGGGGATCGGCGGGCGGCAGCAGGTCGACGATGCGTTCGCCATCGAGCAGCACGGCAAGATCGTCGCGCCAGCCGTCGGGGGTGAGTACGTGGGCGTTGGTGAGGGCGGTCGTCATGGCGATTTCCTAGACCGTCTCGGTGACCTTGTTGAGGTGCGGCGGTACGTCGGGGTTGAAGCCGCGGCGCAGCGACAGCTCGCTGGCGGCGCGGTAGAAGCTCTGGATGATCAGCAGCGGCGTGCACAGCGCGGGCAGCCCGCCGGCCACTGCCAGCATGCCGGTGCCGTGCAGGCCGGGCGCGGCCACGAACACCTGCGCGCCACGGCCGCGGAACTCGTCGGCCACCGCCAGCGTGCTGGCCAGGGTGTCGTCGTCCTGTGCAAAGCACAGCACCGGGAAGTCCGCGCCGACTAGGGCCATCGGGCCGTGCTTTACCTCGGCCGCGCTGAACGCCTCGGCATGCAGGCCGCAGGTCTCCTTGAACTTCAGCGCCGCTTCCAGCGCGATGCCCAGGCCGAAGCCGCGTCCGACCACGAACAGGTTGTGCGCGTCGACCAGGCCATGGCTCAGCGCCGACCAGTCCGCGTCCCAGCCGGCGCGCAAGGCATCGGGCAACCGCTGCAAGGCCGCACCCAGCTCGTCGTCGCCGCGCCAGCGCGCGCACAGGTGCAGCACCGCGGCCAGCGCGGCGATATAGCTCTTGGTCGCGGCCACGCTGCGCTCGGGCCCCGCGTGCAGCGGGATCACCGTGTCGGCCAGCGCCGCGAGCGGCGAATCCTCCACGTTCACCAGTGCCACCACGCGCGCGCCGGCGATCTTCGCCGCCTGCGCATTGCGCAGCAGGTCGGGACTCTTGCCCGACTGCGAGATCGCGATGAACAACGCCCCTTGCCACTGCTGTTCGGCCGCGTACACCGAGGTCACCGAGGGCGATGCCGATGCCGTGGCGATGCCGAGCTGGGTCTCGAACACGTACTTCGCATATGCCGCCGCGTGGTCGGAACTGCCGCGCGCGCAGGTGACGATGAAGCGCGGCGGCTGCGCGCGCAGCGACTGCGCCAGCGCGGCGACCACCGCCTCGTTGGCCGCGAACTGGCGCGCGACCACCTCGGCGGACTCCTGCGCTTCGCGGTACATCAGGGTGTCGCGGGCATGCATGGCGGATGTGTTCAAGATGGCCTCAGTCGGTCTGCAGTTCGGCGACGAAGTCGTAGATGTCACCGCGATACCAGGAACAGGTGAACTCGACCACACGGCCGTCGTCCAGAAAACTGCGCCGCTCGATGCTCAGGCCGGCGCTACCCACGCCGACGTGCAGCAGTCGCGCCTGTTGCGCGTTCAGCGATACCGCGCGCAAGCGCTGCAGCGCGCGACGCGGGCGCGCATTGAGCTTCTCCAGCGCTTCATACAGCGAGTCGTGCACCAGCAACGGATCGGGCAGCACGCTGGCCGGCACCACGCTGCGCTCGATCGCCAGCGGCTCGTCCTGGCCATAACGCACGCGATGCAGGCGCACCACCAGCGAGCCGGGCGACAGGTTCATCGCCATCGCCTCTTCCGGGGTGACTTCGCCGATGCCGCGCTCGAAGAATTCCGAACGTGGACGCAGGCCGCGTTCGCGCAGGTCCTCGGTGAAGCTGGTCAGTCGCGACATCGGCTTGACGATGCGTTCGGCGATGAAGGTGCCGGCGCCGTGGCGTTGCGTGAGCAGGCCCTCCTCGACCAGGCCGGCGATCGCCTTGCGCACGGTCACCCGCGACAGCTTCAGCACCTGCGACAGGTCGCGCTCGCTGGGCAGCGCCTGGCCCGGCTCGATGTCGCGGTGCTCGACGATGTTGCGGATCGCCCGGCGCAGGCGCAGGTAGGCCAGCGGCTGGTGCGTGGCCGGATCCTGGCAGATCCGGCGATATTCGTTGGCCAAGGCGATTTCCATTCGGTAAAGATACCAATGGCAAACCACTGACCGCAAGGCCGGGCCGGCAACCGGTCGTTTCAGATGCAACCGATCGCGCCGCACCGGCCTGCCCGCCGGATCAAATGAATTCGTATGCAGCCCCGTAGTCGTTCTGGTATTTCACTGGTACTATCAACCCTCCTTCGGGCAAGACGCGCCATCCGGCCTTGCCCGCCAGCCGGCATCGTTCGAGGTGACTGCGTGACTGCTTCTACCCAATCGGTTGATCCGTTCGACCTGGTGATCTTCGGCGGCACCGGCGACCTCGCCCTGCGCAAGTTGCTGCCCGCACTTTTCCACCGCTTCCTCGATGGCCAGATCCCCGGCAGCAGCCGCATCGTCGGCATCGCCCGCGAGACGCTGGACGACGCGGGCTACCGCGCCCAGTTGCGCGAGGCGCTGATCGGCATCTGCGATGCGCGCCAGCTCGACGTATTCCTGCAGCAGGTGTTCTACCGCCCGCTGGATGCGCGCAAGGACGAGGGCTGGGACGACTTCGCCGCCTTCATCGGCAGCGAACCGGAACATGTCAGGGTCTTCTACCTGTCGACCTCACCCGAGCTTTTTGTCGACATCTGCACCCGGCTCGGCCACTACAAGCTCAACGAAGGCGCCTCGCGGGTGGTGCTGGAAAAGCCGATCGGTCGCGACCTGGCCAGCGCGAACCAGATCAACGACGCGGTCGGCAAGGTGTTCAGCGAATCGCAGACCTTCCGCATCGACCACTACCTGGGCAAGGAGACCGTGCAGAACCTGCTGGTGCTGCGCTTCGGCAACGCGCTGTTCGAGCCGCTGTGGAACGCCGGGCACATCGACCACGTGCAGATCACCGTGGCCGAAACGCTGGGCGTGGGCCACCGCGGGTCCTACTACGACCGCGCCGGCGCGCTGCGCGACATGGTGCAGAACCACATGCTGCAGCTGCTGTGCATGGTGGCGATGGAACCGCCCTCGTCGCTGGCGCCCGATGCGGTGCGCGACGAGAAGCTGAAAGTGCTGCATTCGCTGAAACCCATCGACGAAAGCAACGTCAGCCAGCTCACCGTGCGCGGCCAGTACCGCGCCGGCGTGGCCGACGGCGCCAGCGTGCCGGGCTATCCGGAGGAGCTGGGCAACAACAAGTCCAACACCGAGACCTTCGTGGCGCTGAAGGCGGAGATCGCCAACTGGCGCTGGGCCGGCGTGCCGTTCTACCTGCGCACCGGCAAGCGGCTGCCCAGCCGGGTGTCGGAGATCGCGGTCACCTTCAAGCCGGTGCCGCATTCGATCTTCGGCGGCGACGCCGGCACGCTGGCGCAGAACCGGCTGGTGCTGCGGTTGCAGCCGGACGAAGGCGTGAAACTGTGGCTGACCATCAAGCATCCCGGCCCCGGTGGCCTGCGCCTGCGCCACGTGCCGCTGGACATGAGCTTCGCCGAGGCCTTCGGCGTGCAGCAGCCGGACGCGTACGAACGCCTGCTGCTCGACGTGGTGCGCGGCAACCCGACCCTGTTCATGCGCCGCGACGAAGTGGAAGCGGCCTGGCACTGGGCCGGTCCGATCCTGGCCGCCTGGGCCGACAGCGGCGAGCCGCCGCGGCCGTATACCGCAGGCAGCTGGGGGCCGAGCGCCGCGGTGGCGCTGATCGAACGCGACGGCCGCACCTGGAACGAAGACGGTGAGTAAGTCGTCCTCGCGCCGCACGATTCACTCCGCCATGCCGACGCGTGACACAGACTGCAGCCTCCTTCCCGAAGCGACGCGCACCGGCATCCGCTGACTGCCCACGGCGCCACCATTCCTCATGACTCCATCACTCAACGTCACCACCCACAGCTTCACCGACTGCCGCATCCAGGCCACCGCGCTGGCCGAACGCATCGCCGGGCGCCTGCGCACGGGGCTGGCCGAACGCGGCCACGCCGTGCTGGCGGTCTCGGGCGGCAGCACGCCGAAGCAGTTGTTCGAACAGCTGTCACGCGAGCAGCTCGACTGGAGCCGGGTGCAGGTCACCCTGGTCGACGAGCGCTGGGTGCCCGATACCGACGAACGCTCCAACGCGCGACTGGTGCAGTCGCTGCTGTTGCAGCACGCCGCCGCCGCGGCGTCCTTCGTTCCGCTGTACACCGGCGATGCCAGCCCCGAAGCGGGACTGGCCACCGCCAGCGCACGGATCGGGGCGCTGCCGCTGCCGTTCGACGCCGTGGTGCTGGGCATGGGCGACGACGGTCACACCGCTTCGTTCTTCCCCGGCGGCGACCACCTGGCCGAGGCGCTCGATCCCGATGGATCGGCGCCGGTGCTGCCGATGCATGCCGCAGGTGCGGGCGAGCCACGCATCACGCTGACCCTGCCGACCCTGCTGCAGACCCGGGCGCTGTACCTGCTGGTGACCGGCGAGAAGAAGCGCGACCTGCTCGCCGATGCACGCCTCGGCATCGGCGCGGCGCGGGACTATCCGGTGCGCGCGGTGCTGACCCAGCAGCGCGTGTCGGTGGCGGTGTACTGGTGCCCTTGATGGCGAGAAGTGAGTGGAGAGGAGTGAGAAACGAGAGAGAGCCGGAGCCAGAGCTCCTGTCCCATGCCTTGGCGCTGGTTTCTCTCACTTCTCACTCCTCGTCTCTCGTTTCTCGCTCCTCCCCACTCACTTCCGGATTTGAATCATGACCACGCTGCATCCCGTCGTCGCCGAAGTCACCGAACGCCTGCGTGAGCGCAGTCGCGAGACGCGCGCGGCGTATCTGAAGCGCATCGACGCGATCGACCGCAGCGGACCGCAGCGCGAGCATCTTTCCTGCGGCAACCTCGCACACGGCTTCGCCGCCTGCGGCACGGACGACAAGGCCGCGCTGCGCAGCGGCCGGCGCGCCAACCTGGCGATCGTCACCGCGTACAACGACATGCTCTCGGCCCACCAGCCGTACGAGCGCTATCCCGCGCTGATCCGCCAGATCGCCCGCGACGCCGGCTTCACCGCCCAGGTCGCCGGCGGCGTGCCGGCGATGTGCGACGGCATCACCCAGGGCCAGCCCGGCATGCAGCTGTCGCTGTTCTCGCGCGACGTGGTGGCGCTGGCCACCGCGGTGGCGCTGTCGCACGACATGTTCGACGGCGCGCTGTTCCTCGGCATCTGCGACAAGATCGTGCCGGGCCTGCTGATCGGCGCGCTCTCCTTCGGCCACCTGGCCGGCGCCTTCGTGCCGTCTGGGCCGATGCCCAGCGGCATCCCGAACGAGGAAAAGTCAAAGGTGCGCCAGGCCTACGCCGACGGCAAGGCGAGCAAGGCCGAACTGCTGGAAGCCGAGGCAGCCTCGTACCACAGCGCCGGCACCTGCACCTTCTACGGCACCGCCAACTCCAACCAGATGCTGATGGAGATCATGGGCCTGCACCTGCCCGGCGCCAGCTTCACTGCCCCGGACACGCCGCTGCGCGACGCGCTCACCGCCGAAATCGTGCGCCGGGTCGCGGCGCACAGCGCGCTGGGCGAGGCCTTCCTGCCGCTGGGTCACATCATCGACGAACGCGCGATCATCAACGGGGTGATCGGCCTGCACGCCACCGGCGGTTCCACCAATCACCTGCTGCATCTGGTGGCGATCGCGCACGCGGCCGGCATCCAGCTGCGCTGGGACGATTTCGACGCGCTGTCCGGCGTGGTCCCGCTGCTGGCCCGCGTGTACCCGAACGGGTACGCCGACGTGAACCAGTTCCACGACGCCGGCGGCATGGCCTTCCTGATCGACCAGCTGCTGGGCGCCGGCCTGCTGCACGCCGACGTGCAGACGATCTTCGGCACCGGCCTGGACGGCTACGCGCAGATCCCGCAACTCGACGAGGCCGGCGCGCTGCACTGGGCGCCGGTAGCCAAGCAGAGCGGCAACCGCGGCGTATTGCGCGGCATCGACGAACCATTCCGCGCCGACGGCGGCCTGCGCATGCTCGAAGGCAACCTCGGCCGCGCGGTGATCAAGGTGTCCTCGGTGCCGGACGACCGGCTGCTGATCGAGGCGCCGGCGATCGTGTTCGACGACCAGGACGACGTGGTCGGCGCGTTCAAGCGCGGCGAACTCAACCGCGACTTCGTGGCGGTGGTGCGCTTCCAGGGCCCGCGCGCGAACGGCATGCCCGAGCTGCACAAGCTCACTCCCACGCTGGCCCTGCTGCAGGATCGCGGCCACCGCATCGCCCTGCTCACCGACGGCCGCATGTCCGGCGCCTCCGGCCGCGTGCCGGCGGCGATCCACGTCACTCCCGAGGCGGTGGCCGGCGGCAACATCGCCAAGATCCGCGACGGCGACATGATCCGGCTGGACGCGGCGAATGGACGTCTGGACGTCCTGATGGAAGCGCACGAGCTGGACGCCCGCCTGCCGCACGTGGCCGACCTGTCGCGCGAACACAGCGGCATGGGCCGCGAGCTGTTCGGCCTGTTCCGCCAGGCCGCCGCCAACGCCGACCTCGGCGCCGGCGTGCTGTAGCCTTTGCCCCCTCCCCTGCAAAGCAGGGGAGGGTTGGGGTGGGGTCGCTCTTGATCTTCCTCGCCACCCTGAGCAACCCCCTCCCAGCCTCCCCCTGCATGCAGGGGGAGGAGTCCAAAAACCGGAGCCTCACGTGACCACCTCCATCGAACAAAAGCAGCAGCAAGTCGAATCCCTGATGCGACTGGCGCCGGTGATCCCGGTGGTGATCATCGACGACGCCCGCCACGCCGTGCCGATGGCGCGAGCACTGGTCGCCGGCGGCATCCCCACCATCGAGGTCACCCTGCGCACGCCCGCCGCACTGGACGCAATCCGTGCGATCGCCGCCGAGGTGGAAGGTGCCGTGGTCGGCTGCGGCACGGCGCTGACCGCGCGTGACCTCGAAGCCGCGCGGCAGGCCGGTGCCCGCTTCGCCGTGTCGCCGGGCACCTCGCCACGGTTGCTCGATGCGGCCGACGACAGCGAGCTGCCGCTGCTGCCCGGCGTGGCCACCGCCAGCGAGGCGATGGCCCTGCTCGAACGCGGTTATCGCCACCTGAAATTCTTCCCCGCGGTGCCCGCCGGCGGCACCAAGTTGCTCGGTGCCTGGGCCAGCCCGCTGCCGCAGATCCGCTTCTGTCCCACCGGCGGCATCAGCCTGGCCAGCGCGCCGGAATTCCTGCGCCTGCCCAACGTGATCTGCGTCGGCGGCTCCTGGCTTACCCCGGCGGACAAGCTCGCCGCGGGCGACTGGTCCGGGATCGAGCAGCTGGCCCGCGAGGCCGCCGCGCTGTCCTGAACGTCCGTCCCGGGCGCCGAACCGGTTAAGGTGGGCCGTACCCGGCGCGGCCCACGCGCGCCTGTTCGGCCAGGACTTCATCGCGTGAATCTCGGACCACTCGCTCTTTCCTCCGGCCTGCTGGCCTTGCTGTTCGGCGTGATCGCCGCGCTGGCCACGGCCGGCTTCCTGCATCGGCGTGGCTACGCCGACACCGGCAACCCGCTGTTCCTGATCCTCGGCCTTGGCCTGCTCGGCGCGCGGCTGGCCTATGTGGCCGGCTGGTGGCCGCAGTACGCGCAGCAACCGCTGAGCATTTTGAACATCCGCGATCACGGCTTCGATCCGCTCGCGGGCACGCTGGGCGTGATCGTGGCCGCGCTGCTGGTCGGCTGGCGCCGGCCATCGCTGCGGCGTCCGCTGGCCGCCAGTGTGGTCATCGGGATCGCGGCCACGGGCTTCGCCGGCCTGCTCGCCTACAAGCTCACCGCGCAGGCGCAGGCGCCGCTGCCCACGCTGCAGCTCGGCGATCTCGACGGGCGCGCGGTGGATGTCGAAAGCCTGCGCGGCCAGCCCACGGTGATCAACCTGTGGGCCACCTGGTGCGGTCCCTGCCGGCGCGAGATGCCGGTGCTGGCCGAGGCGCAACGCACGATGCCGCAAGTGCGTTTCGTGTTTGCCGACCAGGGCGAGTCCGCGGCCACGGTGAAGCAGTTCCTGCAGGCGCAGCAACTGACGCTGCAGCACGTGCTCACCGACGAGAACCTGCAGCTGTCGAACTACTACAACGTGCGCGGCTATCCGACCACCTTGTTCATCGATGCCCGCGGCCGGCTGCGCGACACGCACATGGGCGAACTGTCGCCGGCGACCCTGGCCGATCGCCTGCAACGCATCGAGGCGGATCTGCCGCCGTCCCCCGCGAGGCGCTGATGGGACGGTCGCACGCACCCACGCCCGCCACGCTCGGCCACATCGCGCTGGCCGGGCTGTTGTTCTTCATCCTGGCTGCCGTGGCGGTGCAACTGCTGCGCAGCGACATGGACTGGCGGGATGCGCCGCTCAGCTTCTACCTGCTGGATGCGTACGGCCACTGGTTGCAGGCCGCCTACGTCGTGCTGGCCATCGCGCTGTGTGCGCTGGGCGCGGGTTACTACCGGGCGCTCGACGCGCGCCAGCGCAGCGCGGCGCCGTGGCTGCTGTTCACCGCTGCCGGCCTCGGCCTGTGCGTGACGGCGCTGGCGCACAGCAACCTGCCCGGCCGTGCGCCCACGCTGGAAGGTTTCGTGCACGGCGTGGCGGCGCAGGCGGCCTTCCTGTGCGTCACCGTGGCCGCGCTGCTGCAGTCGTGGCGGCTGCGCGTCGATCCACGCTGGCGCCGGCGGTTCGCGCCGGCCTTCGGGCTGGCGCTGGCGGGCTTCGCCGCGATCTGGGTGGATGCGCTGTGGCATGGCATGCCGCGCGGGCTGGAGCAGCGGCTGGTGATCGCGCTGATCCTGGCGTGGCTGCTGTTGGCGGCAAGTTGGCTGTGTCGTGATCGGACGGCGGCCGCCCGCGAATTCCCGCTGTAACCCTCAGCCGGCCAACTCGCTTTCCAGTCGCGCCATCACCGCGTCGGTGACGCGGGCGCAGCGCTGGCCCATGAACGGGAAGGCTTCGCCCATGGTGGTGGCCAGCTGATCGTGCAACGCGGCGCGCAGCAGGCGCCGGGCGCGATGCAGCCGGGTCTTCACGGTCTCCGGCTTGATCGCCAGCAGGGTCGCGGTTTCCTCCACCGAACACTCTTCCACGTCGCGCATCATGTACACGGTGCGGAACGCCGGCGGCAGTGCGTCGATGGCGTGTTCGAGCAGGCGGCGGATCTGTGCGCGGGCGGCGGACACGGCAGGGTCCTCGCTGCCGAACTTCGACGGAAACTGGATGATCTGGTGGCTGTCGTCGGGCGCCGCGTCGACCTGCTCCAGGCCCACCATGGTGTGGCGCTTGCGCAGCCGGCCGCGCGCCTCGTTCAGCACGATGCTGGTCAGCCAGGTCAGCAGGGTCGAGTCGCCGCGGAACGAATCCAGCTTGTGATAGGCACGCATATACGATTCCTGCAGCACGTCTTCCGCTTCCGAGTCTTCGCCGAGCACGGCGCGCGCCACGCGGAACAGCCGCTGGTTGCAGCGCTGCATGATGTGGCGGAACGCCTCGCGATGGCCGGCGCGGACCTCGGCCACCAGCGCGTGGTCGTCCAGCGCGGCGTAATCAATGGATGCGAGATGGGCATGGCCTGACATGGTTTTCTCCTTTTACACCGATCCGATGCGGCAGGGCGCTCCGGGGTTCCCGTTCAGCCGGCCAGCGCCGCCAGGATTTCCCGCCGCCGCGGCTCCCGGGCGAATTCGCCGAGCAGGCGCCGGGTCTGCATCGACACCCCGTGCGCGCGCACCCCGCGCGACGACAGGCAGGCGTGGCTGGCCTCGACGATCACCGCCACGCCCCGCGGCTGCAGCACCCGGGCCAGGGTATCGGCGATCTCCGCGGTCAGCCGCTCCTGGATCTGCAGACGGCGACCCAGCGCCTCGACCAGCCGCGCCAGTTTGGAAATGCCCACCACGCGCCGACTCGGCAGGTAGGCGACGTGCACCACGCCGGCGATCGCCGCCATGTGATGCTCGCAGGTCGACTGCAGCGGAATGTCACGCAGGATCACCACCTCGTCGTAACCACCGACCTCGCCGAAGGTGCGGCTGAGCAGTTCGGCCGGATCCTGCCGGTAGCCGGCGAACCATTCCTCGTACGCCCGCACCACGCGGGCGGGCGTGGCCAGCAGGCCTTCGCGGGCGGGGTCGTCGCCGGCCCAGCGGATCAGCGTGCGGACGGCGGCCTCGGCCTCGGCGCGGGTGGGGCGCGGGCAATCCGCGATCGGCAACGGCGCAGCGGCGGCGGGCGTGGGGTTCTGATCCAGTTCGAGCATGCGGGCGGTATCGGTGGGATGACAGCTGATCCGATGCAGGCGCCCCGCGCGAGGTTCCCGCGGCGCCCGCTTCGCCGGCCGGAACCTGTGCCCCGCTGCTGCATCTCATGGGCGCCGGCAGCAATGCCGGCCCCCTTCCTCACGGAGCATTCGTCATGACCAAGTCCCTGTTCGCCCTCGTCCTCACCCTCGGCCTGGGCAGTTTCGCCAGCGCATACGCCGCGCAGGCACCGGCCGCAGCGCCCGCGATCAACGACGCGCAGATCGCCCACATCGCCTATACCGCCGGCGTGATCGACGTCACCGCGGCGAAGCAGGCGCTGCAGAAGTCGCACAACAAGGCGGTGCGCGCGTTCGCCGAGGAAATGGCCCGCGACCATGCCGCGGTCAACGACCAGGCGTTGGCGCTGGTGAAGAAGCTGGGCGTGACCCCGCAGGACAACCCGACCAGCCAGTCGCTGGCCGGCAACGCCGCGGCCGAGCAGAAGAAGCTGGCCGCGCTCAGTGGCAGCGCCTACGACAAGGCCTATGCCGCCAACGAAGTGGCCTACCACAAGGCGGTCAACGCGGCCCTGGCCGACACCCTGATCCCGTCGGCGCAGAACGCGGAACTGAAGTCGCTGCTGGAAACCGGGCTGAAACTGTTCCAGTCGCACCAGATGCATGCCGAGCATCTTGCGCAGAGCCTGAAGTAGGGAGAGCGCGATGCTGCGCATGACGACACTGCTGTGCGGCCTGTGGCTGCTGGCGGCCGCCTCGCTGCCCGTCGCCCCGGCCGCCGCTGCGCCGGCGCCCGCGGCGCATGCCGCGCGGGTGCACGTGATCATGATCGACAAGATGCAGTACGGCCCGATGCCGACCGGCGTACGCGCCGGCGACATCATCGAATGGACCAATCATGACATCCTCGAACACAGCGTCACCGCGCGTGACGGCAGCGTCGATCTCGACCTGAAGGCCGGCGCCAGCGGACGTTTCACCGTCGCCGCCGGCAGCCACACGTACTTCTGCAAGTTCCACCCCACCATGACCGCCACCCTGGTGGTCAGGTAATGGTGGTCAGGTAATCCGGCGGCAAACTCGCCACCCCCGAGGCTGCAGGTCCGCTCTGGCCACCTGCGGCGTCGCCGGCTTCCCGGCCATGACACGCGCCCCACCCCGGCCCGTCGTGGCCGGGTTCTTTTTGCGGCTCAGCCGCCCGGCGGAGTGCGGGTCAGCTCCACGCCATCGACCACCATCTTCCAGGCGCCCTGGTCCTGGTGCGGCGGCACCGACACCACGAAGGTGGTCTTGACCGGGCCGACGCCGACCACGAAGTTGTCGCCTTCGAACCTCTGCAGCGGACCATTGACCGAGGTGCTGCTGCCGTCCTGCATGCGCTTGTACTGGACGTTGCCGCCCGCGGTGATCAGCAATGCCATCTTCTGCGCCCGCCAGTAGCCCGCGTAGGCCGCCTTCTCCGGCGGCAGCGGCTTGGCACAGGCGGCCAGCAGCAGACAACACGACGCGAGCACACCTATCCCTTTGTTGCGCATGTTTCCCCCATGCAGGCATTCGCCCTGCGCTGCGTGATCAGGCCACTTCCCGCCAGTTGAAATACTTTCGGTCAGCGATGCGCAGCAGGTCAAGGTCTTCGCTGGTATCGCCATAGGCGTAGACGCGGTCGAAATCGCCGCGGTTGTACCGCTCCAGCACCCGGCGCGGCTTCTCCGCACCCACGCACTGGCGGCCACGATAACGGCCGCTGTAGCGGCCGTCGACCCGCTCCAGCTCCGAACAGATCAGCGCCAGTCCGTGCTGCTCGCACCAGTGCCGCAGGTAGACGTCGAGCGCGCCGGAAACCACCACGACCACGTCGCCCTGCGCCTTGTGCCAGGCGATGCGCTCCATCGCCTGTGCGCGCAGCACGCCCGGCAGCACTTCGCGCGCAAACCGTTCCCCGGCCTGGTCCAACCGCGCCAGCGGTTCGTCACGAAAGCCGAAGCGCACCACCTGCGAGCGGATGACGTTGCTGGAGACCAGCCCCAGCTTGTAGCCGATCACCACCGGCGCCAGCAGCACCCTGCCGGCAGCCAGCCGCCGCGGGGTCACCGCGAAATGCATGAAGTCGGAAAACATTTCGCGGCTGGTGATCGTTCCGTCGAAATCGAACAGGGCAAGATTCATCGGCAACCATTCCCTTGGCATGCGGCGCGCACGCGTCGGCGTGCGGGAGGTCGGCTCATTTCACGTTGACCACCGGATCGACCGCGCTGCCGATGATGAAGGTGCACTTCGCATCCTTCACCGCACACACTTCGGTCTGCATCTTGATGCGTTCCATCTCGACGAACTGGGCCGGGCTGAGGTTCATCGCCAGGCGATAGGCGTTGTCTGCCTCGGCGCGGCTCTGCTCAGCGGCCTTGCGCGATTGTTCGGCCAGGTCGCGCTTCTGCTCGGTCAGCACGCGCTGTTCCTGCTGCGCGGTTTCCACGCGCTGGTTGCGCACCGCGTCGGGCGGATTGGCCTTGCCCACGGTGATCTTGAGCAGGCGGATCGGCAGCCTGTTCTGGTTGAGGTATTCGGTCATCTCGCGGCTGACTTCGCTGTCGATCTCGTCGATGGCGGTGGTCTGGATCGCCGTCTCGTTCATGCCGTGCTTCTTCACCGCCGAACGCACCCGGTTGAAGAACTCCTGCTCCACGTTGTTCTTGTACCAGTCCTGGCCGAAGTTCTTCACCAGCGCCACCGGATCGGTCACCTGCAGGCGGATGATCGCGTGGAAATCCAGCGGCACACCGTCACTCGACATCAGGTCGCCGAAGTTGCCGTCGTACTGCTGCGGAAACATGTTGACGTAGATGCGCTTCGTGGAGAACCACGTATAGGTCAGGCCGGTGGTCACCGGCTGGTCGCGCACGCCACCGTGGCCGAACAGGACCGGCTTGTCGATCAGCACGGCCTGCTGGCCGGCATCCGGCGACACCACGGTGCAACCCGTGCACGCCAACAGCATCGATGCCGCGATCGCGGCGAAACCCGACTTCTTCATGTCTTCCCCTGATGTCCCGTTGTGGCGCTGCCCCGGCTCCATCATGCAACAAGGCCGCCGGCACCGGAATGCCGACGGCCCTCGTGCGCCCGCCTTCAGTGCGCGACGGAAGCGTCCTTCACCGGCTTCACATACGTCTCGAACAATTCGTCGATGCGGCGGTATTCGTCGTGCCACGAATCGGCGTGGACGAAGCCGTGGCGCTCCATCGGGTACAGCGAGATCCAGAAGTTCTTCTTGTGCAGTTCGATCAGGCGCTGGTACAGGCGGATCGAATCCTCGGCCAGCACGTTGTCGTCGATCAGGCCGTGCTGGATCAGCAGCGGATCGCGCAGATTGTCGGCGTACTCGATCGGCGAGCTGGTCTTGAACGCCTCAGGATCGAGCTGCGGGTCGTTGAGGATGTCCGAGGTGTACTCGTGGTTGTACAGCGTCCAGTCGCTGACCGGGCGCAGCGCCGCACCCGCCGCGAATTCGCCCGGCGCGCGCAGCAGGGCCATCTCGGTCATGAAGCCGCCGTAGCTGCCACCGTAGATGCCCACGCGCTGCGGATCGACGTGGTGGTTCTGCACCAGCCAGGCCTTGCCGTCCAGCAGGTCTTCCAGTTCGGGATGGCCCATCTGGCGGTAGATCGCGGTGCGCCACGCGCGGCCGTAGCCCTCGGAGGCGCGGTAGTCCATGTCCAGCACCACGTAGCCCTGCTGCACCAGCAGGTTGTGGAACATCTGCTCGCGGAAGTAGTTCGACCACGACAGCGTGACGTTCTGCAGGTAGCCCGCGCCATGCACGAAGATCACCGCCGGCTTCGAGGCGGCGCTCTCGTCGGCCGGACCGTAATACTTCGCGTAGATGCTGCCGGCGCCGTGGCTGGACTTCACCTCGACGATCTTCGGCGCGATCCAGGCGCGGGCGGTGAACGCCGGCTTCATGGTGTCGGTCAGCTCGCGCGGCGCGCCGCCCGCGGACGGCTGGACGGCCAATTGCGACAGCACGTAGGGCGAGGAATGCAGCACGGCCAGCCGGGTGCCGTCGGGCGACAGCGCGAAGTCGTCCATGCCCTGGTAGTTCGTGACGCGCTCCAGTTGCCCGCCTGCGGAGGGCACGCGGTAGACGTCGTAGCTGTACGGCGCGGCCTGGTTGGTGCGCAGGTAGAACCAGTGGCCATCCTCGCTCAGCTGCGGATGACTGGTTTCGAACGAACCGCTGGTCAGCGCCCTGGGCTTGCCGTCCAGCGCCTTGGTATAGAGATGCGAATAGCCGTCCTGCTCGCTAAGGTACCACAGCGTGCGGCCGTCCTTCAGCCAGCCGAAATCATTGAAGTTCCAGTTGATCCAGGCGGGGTCGGTGAGTCGCTGCTGGTTCACCAGCGCGTGTTTCGCAAAATCGACGCTGGCGATCCAGCGGTCCTTGTTGTCGATCGCGCGCAACTGGATGGCGAGGTTGCGGCCATCGTCGCTCCACACGATGCCACCGCCACCGCCGTCGTCGGCGCTGGAGATGATGCGCACGGCGCGCACGGCGGGCGCCTTCAGCGCCCTGGCCTGGTCGTCCTTGCCGGCCTTCTGCAACGCGGCGATGGCCTTTGCGCGCAAGTCTTTCAGGGGATCGTCCTTGATGCCCGGCAACATGTCGCTGGTCAGTGGCCACGAGCGGTGACTGGCCAGGTCGAGCAGCAGCAGCGACTGCGGCGCCGGATCGTTGCGACCCACGTAGACGCGGGTCTCCTGCTGCTCGGCATAGCCGGAGTCGGTGACGTAATGGGTGAGCTCGGGTGCCTTGCCCGCCTCGTGGTCTTTCGGCATGGTGACCAGCAGCAGCCAGCGGCCATCCGGCGACAGCTCGCTGTCGACCAGGCTGACCTGGTCGCCGAGGAAGAACGGCGCCGGCACCCGGCCCGGATCGGCGGCGGCCAGCGTCTTCTCCTGTTCATGGCGGGCCTGCTTCTCGTCCCTGATGTCGCGCAAGGTCTTGAACAATTCCAGCTGGCGCGCGCCCAGCGCATCGGGCTGCTTTGCCTGCGGATCGTCGACGAACTTCAGCACCGCCGCGGGCGCGGTGACGCCGCTGGCCAGGTCGTGGCTGTACCAGTCGTTGCCGTCGCGGAACTGCAGCGCGCGGCCATCGGCCGAGAAGCGCGGCGCGGATTCCTCCTGCGGCGTGCGGGTGACCTGGCTGCGCCGGCCACTGGCCAGGTCGACCATGAAGACGTCGCCATGCAGGACGAACGCCGCGTGCCGGTGCTCGCGATCGAACACCGCCGGGCCGTCCGCCTGCGCCAGTGCCGCCGGGTCCAGCTTCACGCCCTGGCCACCCGCCGGATCGACGCGGTACAGATCGCGCAGCTGGCTGCCGTCGCGCTTCAGCGAGTAGTAGACCTGCCGACCATCCACGCTCCAGTACGGCGACTCCACCGCCTGGCCGATCCAGTCGGGGTTGGCCATGATGGTTTCGAGGTCGAGCGGCGTCGACGCCGGTGCGGCGGCCACTGCCAGCGGCGCGACGGTCAAGGCAACGAGAGCGGCAAGCAGCAATCGACGCATGGATTCCTCCCGGACAAAAAGCCAGCATAGCCGAGCCGACACGCCGAAGCCGGAGCACCGTGCCAAAGGTCAGGGATCGCCGGTCCGGCGCGGGCCGCTCCTCTTCGGTCGATGGTGCGGTACTGGTACAAAGCTCGCCGTCCGCCGATGATGTTCCTCGGCGGACGCTCGGGGCGACGCCCACAGGGAGGCAAGACATGAGACATTTCCTGATTGGCGCGGCCTTGCTGCTGGCCTGCGCCCAAGCGGTGCACGCCGACGAGGTGCGCGAGGCTTATTTCGCGATCGGCGCCGACGTGGATGCCGGCGGGCACGTCACGGCCACCGAGCCGGAGGCCGACGTTCCGGCGCCCCTGGCAAAGATCCTGGAGGCCGCCGTGAGGCAATGGCAATTCGTGCCGGCCACGGTGAATGGTCAGGCGGTGGCGGCGCACACCTTCGTGAAGCTCAAGTTGCGGGTGACTCCCGATACCCGCGGCGGCCATGACGTCCGGATCATCTTCCAGGGCAACGGACCGCGACTGGCCAAACATAAATTGCTGCCGAAGTACCCGGTGAAAGCCGTGAGCATGGGCCGGGCCGGCTTTGTCTACCTGGACGCCACCGTGCAGCCGGACGGCCATCTCAGTGACATGAAAGTCAGCAACCGGTTCGAGGAGTGGCCGGCAGACAAGGTCTTCTACGCCGCGGTGCTGGCCGCGGCCAGGCACTGGAACGCCGACCCCGAACAGGTCGAGGGCAAGCCGGTGGCCACGCGCCTGCGCATTCCGGTGAACTTCACGCTCACCCCACCCAACTTCACCGCCCGCCAGCTCGCAATCCTGCGGGCGGACCAGCAGAAGGAAGCCGCCGAGGATGCACGGGCAGGCATCCCGCTGCCATCGGAGCAGGAGGTGGCGCTGGACAGTCCGCTCCAACCCAGCCGCGTGGCCACGATCATCGCCGGCCCATGAGCCTGCGCGCGATCGGTACGATGCCAGCACGCAGATTGCGGGCGGCAACACCGCAAGGGCAGGAACATCCATGACGAAAGGCCTTTTCCTCTGCGCTACCCTGCTGCTGTTGTGGGCGTTGCCAGCACGCGCAGCCGACACGCGCACACAGGTATTCGTCATTGGCGCGGATGTGAACGCGCAAGGCGAGGTAACGCAAACCCAGCCGGAAGCCGACACCGCCAAACCCCTCGCTGCCGCGCTCGACCTGGCACTGAAGCAGTGGCGGTTCGAGCCGGCGCGTCAGGACGGAAAGGCCGTACCCGCACACACCTTCATCGAGGCGAGACTGGACGCGATCCCCGAAGACAGCCGCAACTACACGCTGCGCATCAGCTACGTGCGCCACGGACCGACATGGGATCGACGGCTGCAGCCGAGCTATCCCGCCGTCGCCATCGGGCTGGGCGCAACCGGCCTCGTCGCGATGGCCGGCACGGTTCGGCCAGACGGCAAGATCAGCCTGACCGATGCGCGCAGCGTCGTCAGCGGCGGACGCGGCCGTCCTTCGTTGTTGAAGGCGGCCGCCACCGACTGGTTCCAGCGACATGCCGTCAGCCCGGAAACCGTCGATGGCCATCCGGCGGCGGCCCGGATACGGGCGTACATCGAATTCCGCCTCGATGATCGCAACCAGGCGAAGCGCGCCAGCCCACCACCCCACAGCGAAAAGGAAAGGGCGGCGCTGCTGCAGGTCGGCTTCAGGGACACCGGCGACCATACCCGGATGGAAACACCGGAAATTTCCAGCGTGCTGCAGGTACGCTCGATCGATCCGGTAACCATGCAACCCTGATCACGAGAAAACTCCCCATGACCCTGCCCGCCGTCGAACACGAAACCGCCGCCCATCCCACCCACAGCGTCATCTGGCTGCACGGGCTGGGCGCGGACGGCCATGACTTCGCGCCGATCGTGCCGGAGCTGGTCGATCCGGCATGGCCGGCGCTGCGCTTCGTGTTTCCCCATGCGCCGGTGCGGCCGGTGACGATCAACAACGGCATGTCGATGCGGGCCTGGTACGACATCACCGGCTTCGACCTCACCTCGCGCCAGGACGAGGCCGGCATCCGCGCCTCGGTCACCGCCACCGAGGCGCTGATCGCCCGCGAGCACGAGCGCGGCGTGCCTGCCGAGCGGATCATCCTGGCCGGCTTTTCGCAGGGCGGTGCGATCGCGCTTTCGGCGGGCGTCCGCCATGCGCAGAAACTGGCCGGCATCGTGGCGCTGTCCACCTACCTGCCGATCTCCGCCACGGTGGCCAGCGAGCGCCATGCGGCGAACGCCGCCACGCCGATCTTCTGGGGCCACGGCACCGCCGATCCGGTGGTCGTGCTGCAGCGGGGCAGCGACTCGCGCAACGCGCTGCAGGCGCTGGGCTACCCGGTGGACTGGCACACCTATCCGATGGCCCACGCGGTCTGCGCCGAGGAGATCGGCGACCTGCGTCACTGGCTCGGCCAGCGGCTGGCCTAAGCCGGCTTAAGGCAACGCTGATCAAGTATCACCACCGTCACCCACCCTCTCTGTTCGCAGACCACAGGGCCGTCGGCGAAGGCAGACTGGCCGTCTGTCGAGGCGACGGACCGAAGGTATGCGGACAGAGAGGGTGGGCCTCAACTTCAATTTGAAATGAGGAGGTGATGACTGGAAGGCCCGCAGGCGGTGCCGCGCGGCTTGACAAGACGGCCAGTCTTGCCGGCACCACGCAACACCACCTGCGGGCCTTCCAGTCATCATGACGGCGGCGATACTTGATCAGCATTGCCTTAGCCTGCGGCATACTTGCCGCATGCGCGAATCCACGCCCAGCCGCAAGCCTCGCGGCCCCGCCGAACAAAGCCCGCTGCCGGACTTCTGCCGGCTGCCGGCGCTGTTCGCGATGTTCGTGGTCGGCGCGCTGACGGTGACCGTGATGTGGCTGGCCGGCGACGACCCGCGCGTGTGGTCGGCGTACAGCGTCAGCATGCTGTTCGTGACCTGGCTGGTGCTGGTGGTCGGCGTGCTGCTGTGCAAGTTGCGACCGGCGCTGCAGCGCCTGCCCGGCCACCTGCCGTATGTCGGGGTGTGGTTGCTGATCATGCTGATCGTGCTGCTGGCCAGCCTGGTCGCGCACTGGTTCGACGGCGCCCTGCAGATGCGGCTGATCAAGAGCAGCACGCTCGCCTATACCCGCGACAACCTGGTGATCGCGGCCCTGCTCGGCGCCGCGATGCTGCGCTACTTCTACGTGCTGGCGCAGTGGCAGGCGCGCTTGGCCGCGGTGACGCGGGCCCAGGTGGAGGCGCTGCAGGCGCGCATCCGGCCGCACTTCCTGTTCAACAGCATGAATACCGTCGCCGCCCTGATCCGGGTCGATCCGGCCGCCGCCGAACGCACGGTGGAAGATCTGTCCGAACTGTTCCGCGCGGCACTGGGCCAGCACGACAGCGCCGACGGCACGCTGGGCGAGGAGCTGGCCCTGGTCGAGCGCTATCTGGCGATCGAACAGCTGCGGCTCGGCCCGCGGCTGCGGGTGACCCGCGAACTCGATGACCTGCCGGCCGACTTCCCGCTGCCGCGACTGCTGCTGCAGCCGCTGGTGGAGAACGCCGTGCGCCATGGCATCCAGCCGCTGCGCGAAGGTGGCGAGGTGATCCTGCGCGGGCAGCGCGAAGGCCGCGGCGTGCGCATCGAGATCATCAATCCGTTGCCGGCCACGCCCGCGGTCGGCGGCAACGGCCACGGCCTGGACAACGTGCGGCGCCGCGTGGGCTGGCGCTACGGGCCGCAGGCCCGCGTGGTGGCGGAGCCCCGTGGCGATCGCTTCGTGGTGCTGCTGCAGCTTCCCGGAGGCCCGGCATGACCCGCGTGCTGATCGTCGACGACGAACCGCTGGCGCGGGCGCGCCTGGCCGCCCTGCTGGGCGAATGCGGCGGCGTCGAGATCGTCGGCAACGTGGCCGATGGCGAAGCGGCGCTGGTCGCCATCGGCGAACTGCAGCCGGACGTGCTGTTGCTGGACATCAACATGCCCGGCATCGACGGCGTGGGCGTGGCGCAACGCCTGGCCGGCCGCAGCCGGCCCCAGGTGATCTTCTGCACCGCCTACGAAGCGCACGCGCTGAAGGCCTTCGACCTGGGCGCCGCGGATTACCTGCTGAAACCGGTGCGGCTGGAGCGCCTGCGCGAAGCACTGCAGCGCGCGCAGCGGCGCTTGGCCGATGCGCCCCGCGAAGCCGTCGCCTGGCTGCACGGTCGCCACGGCAGCGAACAGGTGCGCATCGCGCTGGACGAAGTGACCTGCCTGCTGGCCGACGAGAAATACGTGGTGGTCCATCATCGCCGCGGCGAACTGCTGATCGAGGAATCGCTGCGCCAGCTGGAAGAGGCCTACCCCGAGCAACTGGTGCGCCTGCATCGCAACTGCTTGGTGCCGCCGGCGCGGCTGCTGGGCCTGAAGACCCTCGCCGACGGCCGCGTGCTGGCCCGGCTGGATGGCACCGAACTGGCGCCGGAAATCAGCCGGCGCAACCTGCCCGCGGTACGCAAGCTGCTGCGGCCGCTGTAGACAAACGACAACGCGTTCCCGCCGGAACGCGTCAACGCAAGGAGTCGCGCATGTGGGTGTTGGGGCGGTTGGCCTTTACCTTCTTCCTGGTCTTCAGCGTCGGCTGGGCGGTCTTTCCCGGCGGCTTCGGCACCCTGCATTTCCGCGAGTCACACTCCGGGCTGGCGGGCCAGCTGGCCCGCCTGTGCTGGTGGTTCGTGCTGCTGGTGCATCCGCTGGCGCTGTACCGGGTGTGGAGCGGTGACGTCGTCGGCTACTGGCTTGCCGCGCTCGTGGCGATGCAGGTGTTGTTCTTTTTGATCTTCGTGCGCAACGTCGGCACGCGGTGACGGTCGTGCTGCTGCGCGGCCCCGGTCGCCACGCTCCGTGCACGGCACTCGTGCTGGAATGATCGGCATGTCCACGCTGCGGGGAACATCGCGATGAGCCATGCCTTCAAGGTCGGCGACCACGTCCGCTGGAATTCCGAAGCCGGCCACGTCAGCGGAAAGATCATCAAGGTGCACACCCGCGACACCGACTACAAGGGTCACACGCGTCATTGCAGCGAGGACGATCCACAGTACGAGATCAGGAGCGACAAGACCGACCACGTGGCGATGCACAAGGGCGCGGCCCTGCACAGGATCGACTGAGGCGATGCCCGCCGTTCCCGCCACGATCTGGTCCATCGGTCACTCCACTCGCACACTGGAGGAGTTCCTCGGCCTGCTCGACGAATACCGGATCGAGGCGATCGCCGACGTGCGCCGCTTCCCCGGTTCGCGCCGCCACCCGCACTTCGCCAGCGAGGCGCTGGCCCGGTCGCTGCCCGCGCACGGCATCGCCTACCAGTGGATTCCCAGACTCGGCGGCCGCCGCAAGGTGCAGCCGGGCTCGCCGAACACGGCGTGGCGCAACGCCTCGTTCCAGGGCTACGCCGACTACACCGCCAGCGAGGAATTCGCCGACGGCCTGGCCGAACTGCTGCAACTGGCCGCCGGCAAGCGCACCGCCATGATGTGCGCCGAGGTGGTCTGGTGGCGCTGCCACCGCTCGATCGTGTCGGACGTGCTGAAACTGCGCGGCATCGAGGTCATCCACATCATCGACGCCAGCCACGCCACCGAACATCCGTACACCTCGCCCGCCCACATCGTCGACGGCCGGCTCAGCTACGCGCCCGCGCAGGGCGAACTGCTGTAGCGGCGCCGCGTCAGCGCAGCGGCTCTTCCGCCGTGTCGCCGCTGCACTTGATCGGCGCGCCGGTATTGCCGATCGCCTGGGTGAAGCTGGAGCCCTTGCGATTGATCACGATGCCGTCGGCGCAGCGCTGATCCGGCCCCAGCCGATAACTGGCCTTGATCCGCAGCGCTTCCTGCCGCTGCCGTTCCTCGCGCCGCAACTGTTCGGCGTGGTATTGCGCGGCATCCTCGCTGACCTGCCGATAGGTATTGGCCAGATCCTCGCGCTGGCGTTGCAAGGTGGCGGCCAGCTGCGCGCTGCGCTGCTGCGCCTGCGCCCTGGCCTGCTGCGCCTCCAGCTCGGCATTGCGGGCGACGTCCATGGTCAGCTCGTCGGCGTGGCGCGCGGCCAGATACAGCGAGACCCCATGCCACGCCAGCGCAGCAGCGACGACAGCCGCCACCGCACCTCCCACCTTCCAAGACAACGGCACGGCCATCACGTCCAACCCCCAGCAAGACAGTCGAAAACCCCGGACGATCCCGCGTGCGCCAGCGCCTTCGCGGATCGGTCGGGCGAGTCTAACAGGGAGTTTCCGGCCGTCTTGCCGCCGTGCGTCACAAGTCGTCCAGGCGGGATCGGGGCGGCGTTGCCGGAGCTTGCCGGTGTCGCACGAAGGTCCGCATGGTCTGGCCAGGAGTCGTGCGGAACTCGATGGCGCGCGGGCCATCTGCTTCGCCCGCGATGAATTCGAAGCGGTCCTCATCCAGCACGTAGCTGGCGGGCAACAGCTTGCCCTGATCCTCACCGATCGCGTCGATCCAGGTGATCGACCTGGGGCGGGTCGATGCATCGATGACGAACGATCCTGCCAGCAGCAATTCCCCGTCGAGGCTGCGCACGCTGAATTGCGTGCCGGCAATCGTGGTCAGTGCGCCGGGCCCGCCGTGTTCATCCGGTGGTTCCACCACGCCATCGGCCTCCATGCGAACCTGCTCCCACACCCCTTGCAGCCGGGCCAGATCGCGGGCGGAGTCGTCAGGTAGCGGTGGAGAAGTCGATGTCATGGGCATGTCGGTTTGCGAATGCATGGATAGCGAGTATGCCGTTCGCTTTGCATAAGGCGAGATCGACCCGCCATTCGGAAGCGGGAGAGCTTCCGCCCTGAGCCCTGCGATCTTGCACATGCCCATTTCGGGCATTAACATGCCCAATATGGGCACAAAAGCCAACAAGGGAATCAGCGAGGCAGCGGCGCTCTACGCCAGCACCAGCCTGTCCGATGCCTTGTTCACCACCACCCAGCAACGCGTCCTCGGCTGCCTGTTCGGCCAGCCGGAGCGCAGCTTCACGGTGAGCGAACTGATCCAGACCACCGGCGCCGGCAGCGGCGCCGTGCAACGCGAAGTCGCGCGACTGGCCGGCAGCGGTCTGCTCACCGTGGAACCGGTCGGCAACCAGAAGCGTTACCGCGCCGATCCCGCCTCACCGATCCACACCGAGCTGGTCTCCCTCGTGCGCAAGACCTTCGGCCTGGCCGCTCCCCTGCGCGAAGCCTTGGCACCCCTGGTCGAACACGTCGCGGTTGCCTTCGTCTACGGCTCGGTGGCCAAGGGCAGCGACACCGCGGCCAGCGACATCGACCTGATGCTGGTGTCCGATACGCTGACCTATGCAGACGTCATGGCCGCCCTGCATCCGCTGATCGAACGCCTCGGCCGCGAGATCCAACCCACGCTCTACACCCGCGCCGAGTTGCGCAAGCGTATCGCCGCGCGCAACAGCTTCGTGACCCGCGTGCTGGCACAGCCGCGGTTGTGGGTGATCGGGGGCGAACATGACCTCGCCGCTTGAGAGCCTGGCCTCGCCATGGCGCACACTCGGTGCGCAACCGCGTTGCGGTTGCGAAAGCCGCAGAGCCAAGAACAGGAAAGTCCCGCTGCGAGCGGGCCCTTTCAATACCGCGAATGTCTCAGTTCGGCCAAAGGCGGCCGCTCGCAGCCCTCGACTTAGCTGCTCGCCGTGTGTCGTGCAGACAGAAAGGCGTCCAGATCGTCCACCTCCGCATCGAATGCTTCGTCGACTGTCTCGAACATCGCGTGGGGAGAAATGAGGCTTCCTGGTTGGCTTGGTAAGCACGGTCGAACGTGAGCAACACCGTCGAGCACAGATAGCGGTAGTAGGAGCGACTCTGGAAGTTGAGCTTGGCGAACAGGTCTGCAATGCGGTGATGCAGGTACGGATGTCGCCGCTGATAGAGGCCGGCACGGCCATCAACCTGATACAGCGAGGACAGCTCCGGTACCAGCACTGCCCAGCTCTTCAAGCGACGGACGGACTCGAAGTCATGGTGCGTCACCAGCGCACGGCAGGAAAAATCGTCACCTTCGCGTGAGCTTGCGACGTGGGTCACCTCGGTCCAGTCGCTCCTCGGAACGTTGGAAACCGGATCGCGGGAATTCCGCTCGCCACCAGCCTTCGCGGCAGCCGAGAAGAGAACATTGCATGCATTTTGGCGCGGGACGCTGACCGGCAATCCCGCGACCCTACCGAGAGAGATGCTAGTCCCCCATATTGCCGACGCGTCCTTCGATCAGTTGGATTGCCTGGATCGCCGATTCACCGATCTGCAGGTCCTCACTCAAACTACGCAGAAGAGGTAGATCTTCAGTACCACCGAGATTGCCAATCAAGCCAACCGAGAATTGAAGCACATCGCGCTTATCGTAGGCGAAATGCGGAAAGTACCCAATTTGGTCATCTTGCTGCCGCAATGCATTCCGGCATATGCACGCCATCTTGCCTGGGAATCTCTGTATGACCGATGCGCGGATTCCGTTCTCGTGCGACATTGACTTGGTCACCATATACAGGACTGATGCCGCTCCGAACTGATCCGGCCGCAACAGGACGTCCAGCGCAGGCGAGCAGGATTGATCGAGACGATCAGCGTCGAGATACGCGCGATGAATCCAGTAGTAAATATCCCCGAAAGCGATCAAGGCGTCCTTCGCCGGGGAGTCCACATCCCCTCGATCCGCTGGCAGCGGAGATCCGAGCATTCCCAAAGCGATGTGTGCCCACACGAAGATCGAGATCGACTCGTCTGGCATGAAGCTGTTGAGTTCGGGGAGCGTTGTCCATCTCTCGAGAGCCGGAGTAACCATACAATCTTGGTACTTGATTAGCTCCTGAATCAAGGGACAGACGAACATCGTCGCTTGCTCGGCCCCCCGACAGGCCATCGTCAACAGACGCTTCCGCTTGTCCTGGCTCAACTCCTGTATAGCCTCGCAGTACGCCGACGAGAACGGGTGATCAAACTGGTAGGAATAAGCTGTCCAGGCGTTCGCATACTGCGCCTCGTCCAAGGGGCCCGACAGGAGATTCTGTAGATCCTCCCTCACTGTGTCGAGATGCTGGTTGGCCTCCTGCTCCAGGGCACCCATGTGCTCGAGCGCTTCAATCACGATCCCAGACAGCATCGGCCCTACCGTCGGAAGCAAGGCATCCAACGCCTCGACAAGCCGTCGTTTCAGCTCGCCATCAGGCAGACGAAGAAAGTGTACGAAGTCCAGAAGTGCAAGCTGCAGATGATAGGGTTGGTACCTCCACTGCTCGCCAAGCAACGGCAGGATATGCGGGACGACGTACTCCTTGTCCTTCTCAAATCGGACCAAGGTCAGCAGCAGATGTGTCTGCCCGGGCGTGCGAGAACCTTCCCACGCGCTTTTCAGACTGTCCGCAACTTCGCTCTTGCCGACCTTAGGCGGAAAGTCACCGTGGGAGACGTGGTCCGCCAGTTGCGATATCCCCGGCCGCCGCGACATGACGTAGGCATCGGCGAACAATGCGGTGCGAAGCCTGACCTTCTTTTCCCTTGCCTCCTCCTTCAGCACATCGAACGCTCGGCTAAGCGATCGATCCATCTCACCGACCGCCTGCAGGACCTGGTCAAGATAAGTTCCTCGCCATAAACCGTTTGAAATAGTCGTCATAAGCGCGCGTTCCATGGGAGTCCAGTCGCAGAGACTGTCTTCGCACACACCGGCCCCACCCCAGGTGCCATCCCGCAGCGAGAACTGGACAGCAGCGGCTTCGGCCGTCAACTTTTCAAGCACCTGATCGCACCGGGCAACGACCCAGTCGCGCGCCACCACCCCGCACTCTCCATCCGATGCAGCACGCAGTAGGCCAGCATCCTCGGTCCCTGCAAGCACGCTTGCGACGAAGCGATCATCATCGTAGGCGCCCAAGATCAACGAACGGCTGTTCCGATACTTGGGCGCGACCAGCGTCAGAAGCACCTTCTCGACATCATGGCCGGTCTGCCGAGCAACGGATTCGGCCGCGAATGCCGAGAAGATCAGTTCATGACGGAAACTGACCCTATCCGATCGTCTTACCACAAGGCCAGCGGCGACAATCCTGCCGAGTGCCTCACCATGGATACGCTCGGTAGCCGCAAGACGGTCGAAGTCCCTGATTGACAGGCTGAATGACATCCGATTGATCAGCTGCCCTGCGACAACAGCCAAGAATCGAATCCCATCGGATGCGTCGTCACCCAGCTTCTGCCTCGCATAGGCGTCAAACAGGGCAAAACGACTTGCCCCTTCAGCCAATGTCGCCCCGACTCGGCCGACTAGGTCCGCCTCAAGTCCGCTCGATACGGAATCAAGAAGATAGGCAAATCGATGACCCGCCTGACCGGCGATCGATTCCGCAATCGCCATCTTCAGCGCCTTACCAGGCTCTCTCACTACTACATGCTTGGCATCAACAAGATCTGGACGAACAATGTCGGACTGCCCGCTCACGATCAGCCGCCCGCGGTAGCGCCGGGCCGCAGCCGCCAAGCTCCTCGTGAGAGCCAGTTGGTCGGCCACCGTACATTCGTTGTACCCGTCCAAGATCAGCACAAGCGAGCAGCCATTTGCCTTGGCCGCCGAGATCAGCCAAGTCGCTGATGGCGCACCGAGCAGGCCAGCTTCCCGCTCGATGCTTTCGCCCAGCCTTCCGGCGAAGTACTTCCCCTGCAGGAATATCGGGATGTAGCCTAGCTCCAGACAGTGGATGGCGATCTTCTTGGCGAGCAGGGTCTTCCCGCAGCCGGATGGCCCTAGAATCAGCAGGTCATCGTCATGCGCAACGCGTTCCGCCACGCCGATAGAATCGAGCTCTTCGGCCCCGAACACGTAGCGGTCACTCTTCAGCGACCCGATATCTGGGGAGTAGGTGCGGAGGAACTCTGACCTGTAGGCCACCAGCAACTCTTCCTGTTCTAGTAGTTTGGCGTCGCACGCAGCGCCCAGCGTTTGTACGCGCTGAAGGCACAACTTCTGCGCAAATGCAGCCCACTGTTCTTTGGAAAGAAGCAGCCCGGACCGCTTCGCAATGACCTCTGCAAGGGCACCTGCGCCTATGATCGAGACCTTAAAGTCGGACGAAGGCACATCCGATCCCGCGGGTAACGTAGGGGCGATGACAACACAGGCATCTGGATAGCCGGGTAGCTCGCCGTGAGACGCTCGGAGCTGGTCCCTCAACGCATTCTTTGCCTCCAATGCCTGGAGGTACGGATTTCCGACATTCTTCCAAACACCACCCGAGCTGTGCATCTGCCAAAGCCCGTTGACCTCGCCACGGACACGGCGCGAGAAATGCTTCGCCTCGACAATAAGCGTCAGCGACTCGGTGGCGACCAGGAAATCAATCTGACGGCCGCCAATGTGGATGTTGGCGAAGATCAACGCCCATCCGTCGATACTCGACAGGTGCTCGACGAGCGAGGCCAGCACTTCCCGCTCCGACGCGTGCTCTATGGTATTGCCGATATAGAGTGCGATCGTGGCGGTGTCCGTCATCACCATTCCAACCTAGCCACAGCCGGTTGCACGCCGTGTGAGATAACGACACAGCACCCCGCTGAGGCCCACCATCAACTCCGCCTCCTCGAACTCTGGCGGCCTCCCCTCCTGCAGGTGACGGCCAAAGTTGGACGTATAGCCCCAGGCTTTCTCGACGATCTGGTCAACCGGCTTGGGGAAGAGATCCGGATTCCGCCGAACCAAGTCCCCCAGAGTGTCCTTGCTCACACAGGCGTCGCGCGCCACGCACTCGAGCGCAGCCATTGCGTGCTGTATTGCACCGGTGATTTCGGCAGCCGGTCGACGTGAGAGATCCTGGATGGCTTCGTGTAGTTCACTGGCCGCCGTGAGCTTGCCTTGGAGACGCAAATCTCGCTGGCCCTGGCGAATCGCGTGCTCAAAAACCTCGGCGCCGCGCATTTCGAGCCGGCCGTCGACGAGCTGCCAGCCGACTCCTGCAACCCGGAAGTAACGGTTGACCTCTTCGGCGAACGCCGCCGATGTCCCTGCGTGGAGGGAAGCGATCGCTTCGACGAAGTCGTAGACCTCAAACCACTCGCACTCCGCGAGCAGTTCCCTGACTTCACCCTCAATGTTCGGGAACTCCGACCAGTTTCCCTTATCGGGCGCGCGGTACCGGATTCGGCACAATACTTCGCGCAAAGTGCTCGGTCTGAGTCCGCATTGATAGGCGATGATGGCAAGCGCGTCCCTCACTTCGCCCGGGGCGTCCTGTCGGATGGTGATCTCCGCGTCGGGTCGAGAGAGTCCATGCCTAGTCGAGAATGTCGTCATGCTGCGAGTCTCTCATCTTTCAGATGCTTGCCTGGCGCGATGAAACGAGTCTGCGTTGGGCTTGCGGGGACCAGCGGCACCGGCCTCGTTAGAGCTTCCCCCACATTGCGACGGCAGGGGAAGCCATGGGACGTGCGGGTGTCGGTACGGTCAGCCCGACTTCTCGAGTCCGATCCTGGCCCTCTCCAAGTGCTTGAGCAACGACTTCAAGGGTGGGCAATCCGCGTATTTTCGCCTGAGCAGGTCGTGCACCTCGCTGATGGTCCGCAGTTGCGCGGCGACGCCGTCGATAGGACCGACATATTCGCCGTAGTACATGCCCAGGAACTGCTCCTGACTCATGGCATCGCCGGGATACTCGGCCATGACCCAGTTGTCCAGTTCACACCGCACGGCACTGAGCGCGTCGTGCACGCGCTTAGGCAGCTTCGAGTTGCACAGACCGTGTAGCAACGGACCGACCTTCAGATGCATTTCGATGGGCATCGCGACCGCTGGACGCCATCGCGAGGGAGCACCACCAATTGGCCTGCTATAAGGCGTTGCACCATGACGTACCTCACCCCGCCACGCGGGCATCGGACGCCGCCGCACCTTGAGGCTCGCGGCCTTCCGCGCCGGACTCAGGAAACCCGTGCCATAGCGATCCGACTCGCCGGCCCATGGTAGTGGCGACGTTCCTGCCGACAAGGTAGCTACCTGACGGGTGACGCGTGCCAGGAGCGCTGAATCGGCGGAGACAAGATACGGAACCGACCGTCCAGGGGCATAGAGACCTTCCCACTCCGGCGCGACTACGAACAGGTTCGAATCGCGCACCCAGATCCTCCGGCGATCAAGCAATTCAGGACCGTGGTGCTTGTAGGGCTCATCCATATAGAGCCAGGAGCCGCTCACTTCGTCGAGCCACTCGCTCGGATGATCATGCCCCGGCATGCCCTGCAAGAAACGCAGTTTTCGATACATGGCTTGGGTAGTCACGGGAACGAGCCCCGTGGCGACCATGAATCGCAGCGCATCGGCAGCATCGTGCAGACAATGCTGGGCTGCATCCTGACGCTCAACGTCGAGCTTCCGCTCGAGATGATCATCGGCGTCGAGCCGGAAACCAGCAAGTTGGCGAACGGCGTTCAGTTGATTCCGGCGGACAATCTGGGGCAAGGGCGTTGGCAGTTCGATCCGCAAGGTTTCCCGTCCTCCACGCCCTTTTTCACGCCAGTAGGCCGTGAGAAAAACAGGATACAGGCTCGGACTCGACCCACTTTCCAGTTGGCGCTGCGCGTGGCGCAGATTCTCGAAGCCGGCAATGCGCGCAGCTTCTTCGAGGGCTTGGTGGTGGGGAATGGAGCGCTCGCGCTTGAGAGTTTTGGCGAGACGCTTGATGCCGTCCACGGAGGACGGAGGCACGGCAACGCTATACATGACTTTGCTCCACGGTCCGTAAGCGCAGCGTCACCCGTAACCACCGCTGAGGACCGAACAAGGCCATGATCGGTCGACGTTTACAGGCAGTGCCGTTTCCAGCTTCGCTCAGACGGGTGTCAGGCGCCTGCCGAGCGCCAAGAAAAACATAACACCGCCTCGGCCATATGGCCAGCGTCCCGCCCCATATAGGGCACGGCGCCCCGAGAGCTAGACGCTACTGATGTCCGCTTCGTGTCGAAAGCGGGAGCTATCCGGCGACGTGATTTCAATCGGGCGCATTTACTTGGTCAAGAGCTTCCCGGAGTCTCGCCGCCTCAGAGAATCCCATGTGAATGTAGAGTTCAATCCACCAACGCAGTGCTCGGCCATAGATGTCGAGGTCAGGTATGCGCTCGCCGTCGATGCAAATCCAAACGCGGGTCTCTTTGGTTTCATCATCGTGTTCGACCTCAACGGTGAGGTTCTTCATCTCGCCACGACTAATAGCAACGTGCTTTCCGGCCGTTGCGAGTTCACGGCAGATCGCTAGAGCAAGGCTGACTTCGCGAACTCTGGTGGCGAAAGCCGGCCAGCTTTGGTCAGCCGCTCCCACTACGTCCGCCAACGCTGTCCGCTTTTCAGGCGGACAGCTCATCCATGTCCAGTCGGCCAGATGCCACGCCGTTGTTGCAGCGTTCTGCGACATGAACATTCGGATCAGCGGGTTTGCCACTTCGGTTCCATAGATTGCCTGGCATTCCCAAAGCAGCTTCGAAAGCGGACCGATAGGATCGTTACCAAGCAAGGTTTTACTGAAATCGATTTGTTCGCCGGAACTGTCAATCATGCGTGTCCCCATCCTTCACCTCGACCATGAGCATCCTAATTGCCAGCTCCAGATCTATTCGTCTCTTCGGCATGCGTAGGCTCCCATTTCTCGCTGCCTCATGTCCGCTACGGGTCGAAAGTCGACTTCCGAAGCTTGATCCTGCATCGCCTCATCTTCGAAGAATGACGAAGCGCTTGTTCCTAGCTTCGGTTTTGCACTGCGGCTTTTGCTCTGCTCCAGCTCTTCTGAAGTGTGCGGGCCACGATGGCCCGCTGCTCTACCCAGGGCCCCTCTGCAGCGGCGAGGCGGGGTCGACAGGCCGCGTAGCGGGCATCGGCATGGATGCCGATGCCTTTTCGCCAGCACATGGATGTGCTGTCGAAAAGCCCGGCCCCGACTCGCGAACCTTGCGGACAGGATGTCCGCAAGGCGCGGAAGCGGGGTGGCCTCTCTTTGGGCCACGTTTCTCTGGCCACACAGAGAAAGGTGGCTCGGCTGCCGCAGGCAGACGAAAGCTTTTCGCTCTTGATGTCAGCAAGGCCAAGTGGGCTAGGTGGACTAAAAGAAGATCAAGAGCTAACCCCACCCCAACCCTCCCCTGCGAGCAGGGGAGGGAGCACGGCCGGTTATTCCTTCTTGATCGCGTGCCCGCCAAATTCATTGCGCAGCGAGGCCAGCAGCTTGTCGGTGAACGAGTCGTCGTCGCGCGAGCGGAAGCGTTCCATCAGCGACAGGGTGATCACCGGGGCGGACACGTTGAGTTCCAGCGCCGCGTTCACCGTCCAGCGGCCCTCGCCGGAATCCACCACGTAGGGCGCGATGCCCTGCATGGTCGGGTTCTTGCTCAGCGCGTCGGTGGCCAGCTCCAGCAGCCATGAGCGCACCACGCTGCCGTCGCGCCAGATGTTGCCGATCTGCGCCAGGTCCAGGCCGAATTCCTCCTTGTGCTTGAGGATCGAGAAGCCTTCGGCGTAGGCCTGCATCAGGCCGTATTCGATGCCGTTGTGGACCATCTTGGTGAAGTGGCCGGAACCGACCGGGCCGACGCGGCCCCAGCCCTTGTCCTTGCCCGGCGCCAGTGTCTCGAAGATCGGCTTCAGGCCATCGACGACCTGCTCGTCGCCGCCGACCATCATGCTGTAGCCCTCGGCCAGTCCCCACACACCGCCGCTGGTGCCGCAGTCGACGTAGTTGACGCCCTTGTCCTTGCACTTGGCTGCGTGGCCCAGCGAATCCTTGTAGTTGGAATTGCCGCCGTCGATCATCGTGTCGCCCTTGTCCAGCAGGGCCAGCAAGGCGTCGACGGTGTCGTCGGTGATCTTGCCCGAGGGCACCATCAGCCACAGCACGCGGGGCGCGGGCAGCGCCTGCACCAGCGCCTTCAGCGACTCGGCCGCGCCGCCGCCGTGGCCTTCGAGGCCCTTGCGCGCTTCGGCGCTGGGGTCGAAGCCGGTCACCTGGTGGCCGCCCTGGAGGAGTCGCTGGGCCATGTTGGCGCCCATCTTGCCGAGGCCGATCATGCCGAGTTGCATGGGAGAGTCCTTGCGTCAGTGGAGTAAGGGAAAACAGTGTAGGTGCTGGCGGGGAAAGCCGGCGTGACCGACATCAGCGCGGCCGCGCCAGCCAGTGCTTGAGGCGCGCCACCACGCGCGCGCTCAGCCGCGTCTGGTTGTATGCCTTGGCCGCCAGCCGGATCGCCGAGGTGCGGGTGGGATAGGCGTGGATCACCTTCGCCAGCGTGCGCATGCCCACGCCGGCCACCATCGCCAGGGTGACCTGGCTGATCATGTCGCCGGCGTCGCGCGCCACGATGGTGGCGCCGAGGATGCGGTCGCTGCCGTCGCGCACGTGGATCTTCACGAAGCCGCCCTGCTCGCTGTCGGTCATCGCCCGGTCGACCTGATGCATCGGCACGGTGAAGGTCTTCACCGGGATGCCCCGCGCATTGGCCTCGCGCACGTACATGCCGACGTGGGCGATCTCCGGGTCGGTGTACGTGCACCACGGCACCACCAGCTCGCTCATCTTTTCGCAGCCGCCGAGCACGGCGTTGCGGATCGCGACGCGCGCGGATTCCTCGGCAGTGTCGGTGTACTTTTCGTCGAGGCAGACGTCGCCCGCGGCGTGGATGCGCGGATTGGCGGTGCGCAGCTGGTCGTCGACCCGGATGCCGGCGACGTCGTCATACACGACGCCGGCCTTTTCCAGCGCCAGCCCCTGCACGTTGGGCAGGCGCCCCACGCCGGTCAGGATGGCGTCGACGCGGATCGTGCTGTGGTAATCGTCGCTGACCAGGTCGACCACCTTCTCGTCGCCGTCGCTGCGGACGGCGACCGCCAGGGTGTTCAGGCGCACCTCGATGCCGTCGCGGGCGAACGCGTCGGACAGCGTCTGCGCCGCGTCGCGTTCCTCGCGTTCGAGGAACAGCGGCAGCTTCTGCACGATGGTGACCCGCGAGCCCAGCCGCTGGAACGCCTGCGCCAGTTCGCAGCCGAGCGGACCACCGCCGATCACCAGCAGCCGCGGCGGCAGTTCGGCCAGCTCGAAGATGGTGGTGTTGGTGAGGAAGCCGGCCTGCTTCAGCCCCGGCACGTCGGGGATGTCCGGGCGCGCGCCGGTGGCGATCAGCGCCTTGTCGAACTGCAGCGGCTGGCCGTTGACGGTGAGGCTGTCCGGCCCGCTGAACTGCGCGCTGCCGAAGAACACGTCCACCCCGCTGGCCGCCAGCAGGCGCACCGAGGTGGTGTTGGTGAGGTGGCTGCGGATGCGCCGCAGGCGCTCCATCACGGCGCTGAAGTCGACCCGGATGTCGGCCGGCACCTCGGCGCCGTAGCGGGCGGCGTCGCGCATTTCCGCGTACACCGCGGCGGTGCGCAGCAAGGCCTTGGACGGCACGCAGCCGGTGTTGAAGCAGGTGCCGCCGATCTCGTGGCGCTCGACCAGCGCCACGCGCAGGCCCAGCGCCGCCGCCTCGCGGGCCGCGGCCAGGCCGGCGGGCCCGGCGCCGATGATCACCAGCTGATATGGCGCGGCGGGCGCGGGGTTGTTCCACGACGCGGGGCGCACCGCGGCCAGGCGCTTGCGTTCCCACGCGTCCACCGGCGTGCTGACGCTGGCGTCGAATTTCGTGCTCATGCCGCGGCCTCCGCTGTCGGCGCATCCAGCCAGCCGCCGCTGAACCCGGCCTTGCGCAAGCCGTCGACCAGCGGCTGGCAGCGGCGCAACGTACGCCAGATGCCGCCGCTGCGATGGTTCTCGATCATCATGAAGATGACGCCCTGGTCCAGCCCGTACTGCCCGCCCGACACCCATGGCCGTCCATTTGCGTCGACCAGGCTGGCGTTGAAGCTGGTGGCCAGGCGGTCGCCATCGAGGATCTCGGGGCAGCGCAGCAGCATGTTGCGCAGTGCGGACAGCGCCAGCTCCGGCGCAAACGCCACCGAGGCCAGCACCGCCGGCGGCGACAGGGTGCCGTCGTCCGGGCCGTAGGGCACGCCGCGCGCCGCGTAGCCGAACAGGCGACGGCGTTCGTTGTTGACATCGGGGCGTTCATCGGTGGGGCCGTCGCAGGCGGACAGGCCCCAGCAGTTGCGGTCGTAACCGGCGAATTCGTGGGGGTTGAGTTCGGCGTAGCAGCGCTGCACGTTGATCGCGCGCCGGGTGTTCTCGAAATAGTCGGACTGCTTTTCGCGCATGAAGCCGTCGCGGATGCCGCGCAGGTCGACCCAGGCGTGCGAGAACTGGTGCACGAACAGCGGCCCGGCATACAGGAAATCCTGGTCGTACAGGTTTTCCCACTGGTAGGTGGACTCCCAGCCCGCGTAGCAATCCGGCGAGACCGGATGGGTGGGCGAGCCCAGCGCCAGCGCGTACAGCACGATCGCCTCGCTGTAGCCTTCCCAGCCGTAGTGCAGGTAGCCGCACTCCGGCTTCCAGCCCTGGCGGATGGTGCCCGCGTCATCCTGCGCCCAGCGCCAGTCGACGCGGCGATACAGCGTGTCGGCCAGCGCGCGCAGTTCGGTTTCGGCGGCGTTGTCCGCCTGGAACCAGGTGGCCGTGGTCAGCATGCCGGCGATCAGCAGGGCGCTGTCGATCATCGACAGCTCCGACTGCCACACGCGCCGACCCTGGTGGATGTCGAGGAAGTGATAGTAGAAGCCCTTGTAGCCGGTGGCGGTGGGGCTGCCGCTCTGGTCGCTGTCGTGGAAGAAGCGCAATGCCAGCAGGCAGCGCTGCACCGCCTCCTCGCGATCCATCCAGCCGCGCTCGACCGCCAGCGGATACACCGACAGCGCGAAGCCGACCACCGCGATGCTGACCGGCGAGTTGTCGCGCGAGGTATCCGGCACCAGTCCGTTGCGGGGATTCATCAGCTCCACGAAGTAGCCCAGCGCCGCCCGTTGCAGGCGCTCCAGCAGGGCGTCGTCGGGAAGCGAGCACAGCGGCGGCATCGGTGGCATCCAGCGGGTCCCTGTAGTCGTTGAGGGCAGGACGGGCGCGCCATGCGCACGGCATCGTCCGGCATCGGGCAAGGCTTGGGACAACCGCACCCGGCATTCGTGCCCGGTGCTGCGGCGCGGCCATCCATCCGCCAGTCTGCGCAGGCGACTGCATGGATGGCGTGTAAGGCCGCGCTGATCGAGCGCTGCTTTCACGCGATGTTTCCCCGCCGCCGCCGTAGGCTGGATGGAGATCGCGGCGCGCAAGGCCCGCGATGATCGCGTCAGGAGTCCACGCCCGCCATGTCTTCCCAATCCCCCGTTTCCTCCGCTGCCGATGGCCACCGCACGGCGTTGCCGCTGCTCTCCAACGGCAAGCTGACCAGCATGCTCGACGCCAGCGGCGCCGGCTTCGTCCGCTGGCACGGCCTGGCCGTGACGCGCTGGCGCGAGGATGCGGTGACCGATCCCTGGGGTAGCTTCCTGCTGCTCCGCGACGAGGAAAGCGGCGCGGTGTGGGGCGCCACCGCGCAGCCACTGGGCGAGACGGCGACGATCGGCACAGCCGGGTACGACGCCGGACGCCTCGTGTTCGGCCATCGACACGGCGACATCGAAAGTTCGCTGGAAATCGCGGTGGCGCCCGATGCCGACATCGAACTGCGCCGGCTCACGGTGACCCATCACGGCGATCGAACGCGGCACCTGTCGCTGACCAGCTACGCCGAACTGGTGCTGGGGCCGATCGGCGACGACAACGCCCACCCCGCCTTCTCCAAGATGTTCGTGCAGACCGAATGGGACGACGAACGCGGACTGCTGCTGGCGACACGCCGCCGGCGCAGCGACAGCCAGGCACAGGTGTGGGCGGCGCAGGCGCTGCTGGTCGAAGGCGCGGCCCATGTCGCCACCACGCACGAAACCGATCGCGCCCGTTTCCTGGGCCGCTGCCGCACGTTGCGCAACGCGATGGCGATGCAGCCCGGGGCGAAACTTTCCGGCAGCACCGGCTGCGTGCTCGATCCGGTGTTCGCCCTGCGCCACGGGTTCACCCTGGCCGCGGGTGGCAGCATCCGCCTGTTGCTGTGGACGCGGCTGGCCGACACCCGCGACGGCGCCGCGGAGCTGCGTGCACGCCTCGACGATGCCGACGCGGCCACGCAGTTGTTCGCGACCGCGGCCCGGCACGCGCGGGACGAACGCCAGCGCTTCGGTGTCGATGCGGCACGTGACCGGCAATTTGCGCAGTGGCGACAGGCCTTGCTGGTCAGCGACGCCAGCCAGCGCGCCCATGCCGACCAGCGCCAGCGCGGCCAGGGCGGGCCGCCCACGCTGTGGGGCGCCAGCATCTCGGGCGATCGGCCGATCGCCCTGCTGTTCCTGCGCGCTCCGGCGGATGTCCCGCAGCTGGACGAGTTGCTGCTGGCCCAGCGCTGGTGGCAAGCCCATCAGCTGGCGATGGACGTGGTGGTGCTCGATCAGCTGGGCGCCGATGCCGGCACGCAGCGCGACGAACTCAGCCAGCGCGTCGATCGGCAACGGCAGCAACTGAAGGAACAGGACGACGCGCCCAAGGCCGAACTGTTCTGCCTGCGCGACGACCAGATCGGCGACGCCTTGCGCGACGGCCTGCTGACCGTGGCGCGGCTGGTGCTGAACAACCCGGTCGCGGCGTCGCCTTCGCCGCCACCGGAAACCGCTTCCCGGCCTTCCCCGATCATCTCCGGCGCCGCGGCGATCGACTTCGACGACGACGCCGCGGCAGCCGAATTCGCCAACGGCCACGGCGGCTTCGTGGCGAATGGCCGCGCCTACCGGATCGAGCTGGATGCGGCACGCCCCACGCCGGCGCCGTGGAGCAACGTGATCGCGAACCCGGCCTTCGGCTTCCTGGTCACCGCCGAGGGCGGCGGCTACGCGTGGTCGGGCAACAGCCAGCAGAATCCGCTGACGCCGTGGCCGAACGATCCGGTCAGCGACATGCCGCACGAAGCGATCTACCTGCGCGACGCGGACGACGGCGCGCTGTGGACGGCCACCGCGTTGCCGATCCGCGTCGATGGCGCCCGCTGCACCACGACCCACGGCAAGGGCTGGACGCGCTTCCGCAACGACGCGCACGGCATCGCGCTGGAGCTCGTCCAGTGCGTGCCGGTCGACGACACGATCAAGCTGTCGCGCCTGCGCCTGTGCAACCGCTCCGCCCGCACGCGGCGACTGGCGATCACCGGCTACGTCGAATGGGCGCTGGGCCCCAACGGCAGCACGCCGGCCCCGTTCGTGGTGACCTCGCGCGACGACGACACCGGCGCGCTGTTCGCCCGCAATCGCTGGCGCGCGGATTTCGGCGAACGCGTGGCGTTCTTCGACATGGGCGGAAGTCAGCAGTCGATCAGTGGCGACCGCGCGCATTTCCTGGGTGCGCTGGGCAGCATCGCCAACCCGGCCGCGCTGCAGGGCGAGGCGCCGCTGGACGGACGCGTGGGCGCCGGCCTGGACCCGTGCGGCGCGTTGCAGACCCGCATCGAACTGCCGCCGGGCAGGTCGCTGGAGCTGCACTTCCTGCTCGGCGAAGGTGGCGATGCCGCGGCGGCGCAGGCCCTGGTCGCGAAGTATCGCGGCATCGACATCGATGAGGTGCTGGGCGAAGTCGCCGCGCGCTGGAACGGCGTGCTCGACACCGTGCAGGTGAGCACGCCGGAACGCAGCATGGACCTGCTGCTCAACGACTGGGCGTTGTACCAGGTCACCGCCTGCCGGCTGTGGGCGCGCACCGCCTACTACCAGGCCAGCGGCGCCTACGGCTTCCGTGACCAGTTGCAGGACGTGATGGCGCTGTGCGTGAGCCGGCCCGACCTCGCCCGCGAACACCTGCTGCGCGCCGCCGGCCGCCAGTTTGCCGAAGGCGACGTGCAGCACTGGTGGCTGCCGCCGAAGGGCCAGGGCATCCGCACGAAGATCCGCGACGACCGCGTCTGGCTGGGCTACGTGGCGATGCACTACGTCGAGGTCAGCGGCGACCGCGCGGTGCTCGACGAGGTGCTGCCCTTCCTCAGCGGCCAGGCCATTCCCGACGACGCCACCGACGCGTTCTTCCAGCCCGGCGTCTCGGACGAAACCGCCACCGTGTATGAACATTGCGCGCGGGCGATCGACACCAGCCTGAGCCGGGGCGCCCACGGCCTGCCGCTGATCGGCACCGGCGACTGGAACGACGGCATGAACGCGGTGGGCGCCCAGGGCCGCGGCGAGAGCAGCTGGCTGGGCTGGTTCCTGCTGGCCACAATCGCGCAGCTGGCGCCGATCGCCGACCAACGCGGGGAGCACGAACGCGCGCGGCGCTGGCGCGACCACGCCACGACGCTGCGCCGGGCGCTGGAGCAGGCGTGGGACGGCGCGTGGTATCGCCGCGGCTATTACGACGACGGCGCGCCGCTGGGTTCGGCGCAGGACGCGCAATGCCAGATCGACACCATCGCGCAGTCCTGGAGCGTGCTGGCCGGCGCCGACAACCATGCGCACGCGGCCCAGGCGATGGCCTCGGTCGACCGCCTGCTGGTCGATCATCCCCATCAACTCGCGCGGCTGTTCACGCCGCCCTTCGACCAGGACGGCAAGGAGGACCCCGGCTACATCAAGGGCTACCCGCCCGGCGTGCGCGAGAACGGCGGGCAGTACACGCACGGCGCGACGTGGTCGGTGTTCGCCTGGGCCGGGCTGGGCGACGGCGACCGCGCCGGCGACCAGTTCAGGCTGCTCAACCCGATCAACCACGGCGGCAGCGCCGAAGCCATCGCCCGCTACAAGGTCGAACCGTACGTGGTCTGCGCGGACGTCTATTCGGTGACGCCCCACATCGGCCGCGGCGGCTGGACCTGGTACACCGGCTCGGCGGCATGGCTGTACCGGGCAGGCCTGGAGGCGGTGCTGGGCTTCCACCTGCGCGGCGACCGGCTGCGCATCGCGCCGTGCATCCCGAAGGCCTGGGACGGCTTCCGGATCAGCTACCGTCATCGCGGCACGATTCACGAGATCGAAGTGCGCAATCCGGAGCATGTCTGTCGCGGCGTGCTGCAGGTTGAAATGGACGGCCAGACGCTGGATGCGGCCGAGCCCATTGCGCTGGCGACCGACGGCGCGGTGCATCGGCTGTGCATCACCCTGGGACGGGTGGCCGCGTAGGAGCCGGCCCCGGGCGAGCGGGCCCGTTCGGGATTCGGCTCACCGCCGCCGCGTACGCGAAGCCCCCAGCTTGCGGGTCAGCGTATTGCGGCCCACGCCCAGCGCCTGGGCGGCGTTCTGCCGATGGCCTTCGTGCGCCTGCAGCGCGGCCTGCAGCAGGATCTGGTCGAGCGCCTCGCGGGCGCGGGCATGGATGTCCGCCTCGCCGTCGGCCAGCGCCTGCGTGGCCCACTCGCGCAGCGCGTCGGTCCATTCGCCGCCGCGGCTGCCGCCTTCCGTCGTGCCCAGGTCGGCCGGCAGGATTTCGCTGCCCGGCGCGATCACCGCCAGCCGGCGGCACAGGTTTTCCAGCTCGCGCACGTTGCCCGGGTAGTCGCGCTGGGCGACCTGCTTCAGCGCCGCCTTCGAGAAGCGCTTCGGCGGCAGCTTCAACTCCTGCGCAGTGGCGGCCAGGAAGTGCTGGGCCAGCAGCGCGATGTCGCCGCGACGGGTGCGCAGGGGCGGCAGCTCGATGCGCACCACGTCGAGCCGGTGCATCAGGTCGGCGCGGAACGCACCGGCGGCGACACGCGCTGCGAGATCCTGGTGGGTGGCCGCGACGATGCGCACGTTGCAGCGGATCAGCTCGCGCCCGCCCACCCGATAGAACTCGCCGCCGGCCAGCACGCGCAGCAGGCGCGTCTGCAGCACCAGCGGCATGTCGCCGATCTCGTCGAGGAACAGCGTGCCGCCCTCGGCCTGCTCGAAGCGGCCGGCGACGCGACGGGTGGCGCCGGTGAATGCGCCGGCCTCGTGGCCGAACAGTTCGCTCTCCAGCAGCTCGCTGGGAATCGCCGCGGTGTTCAACGCCACGAAGGCCTGGTCGCGGCGCGCGCTTTCCTCGTGCAGCGCGCGGGCCACCAGTTCCTTGCCGGTGCCGGTTTCGCCGGTGACCAGCACGTTGAGGTCGCTGGCGGCGACGCGGCCGATCAGCCGGAACACCTCGCGCATCGGCGCGCTCTCGCCCAGCAGCGCATGACCGGCTGCGAGCGTATGCACGGCAGCCGCTGTGGGCGCCGCCACGCTGGCCAGCGCGCGCTGCACCGAGGCCGCCGCGTGATCGAGGTCGAACGGCTTGGCCAGGTAGTCGACCGCGCCGGCGCGATACGCCGCCGCCGTGGTGGCCACGTCGGTGTACGCGCTCATCACGATCACCGGACCGATGCCTTGCGCCTGCAGTTCGCCGAGCAGGCTCAGGCCGTCCTCGCCCGGCATGCGCACGTCGGTGAGCAGCAGCGCGGGACGTGCCGTCTGCAGCGCCGCGCGTACCGCGGCCACCTCGCCGAACTCGCGCACCGCCAGGCCCGCGTCGCGCAAGGCCTCGGCCAGCACGAAACGCACGCCGCGGTCGTCGTCGAGGATCCAGATGTCGGTGGTGGTCATGCGCGTGTTCCGCTTGGCTCCTCCCCCTGCTCGCAGGGGGAGGTTGGGAGGGGGTTGCTCGGGCGGGCGAGGAAGATCAAGAGCTGACCCCACCCCAACCCTCCCCTGCTGAGCAGGGGAGGGAGCAGAGCACGTGCGTCAGCCGTGCAGCGAGTCCGCTGTGCTCCTCCCCCTGCGTGGCAGGGGGAGGTTGGGAGGGGGTCGCTCGGGTGGGTGAGGAAGATCAAGAGCTGACCCCACCCCAACCCTCCCCTGCTGCGCAGGGGAGGGAGCGGAGCACGTGCGCGCGGGTCAGTCATGGGCGCGCTCCAGCGGCAGGTACAGCGAGAACACGGTGTGGCCGGGGCGGCTGGCGCAGCGCAGTTCGCCGCCGTGTTCGTGGGCGATCTCGCGCGACAGCGCCAGGCCCAGGCCGGTACCGTCGGCGCGGCCGGAGACCAGCGGCTGGAACAGGGTGTCGCGCAGCGCCGCGGGCACGCCGGCGCCGTCGTCGATCACGTCCACGCGCAAGGCCATGCGCAGCATCCGCTCGCCCACGCGCAGGCCGTGTTCGATCCGCGTGCGCAAGGTCAGCGTCTGCGCGCCGGCTTCCGTCGCGTTGCGGGCCAGGTTCAACAGCAGCTGCTGCAGGCGATCGGCGTCGCCCAACAGGTCGGGCACGCTGGGGTCGTAGTCGTGACACAGCCGTGGCGGCGCGGGTTCCGCCTGCAGCAGGTCGCACAGGCGTTCCAGCAAGCGATGGATGTTGACCGGGCCGAGCTGGGGCGCGCCGTCGTGATGCAGCAGGCGATTGGCCAGCACGCCGAGTCGGTCGGCCTCGTCGATGATCAGCCCGGCCAGCGCGCGCAGGTCGTCGCTGTCGACCCGGCGCTGCAGCAGCTGCGCCGCACCGCGCAGGCCGGCCAGCGGATTCTTCACCTCGTGGGCGAAGCCGCGCAGGGTGGCCGACAGCGGCGAACTGCTCGCCGGGGGTTCGGCCAGCGCGTGCACTTCCAGCAACAGACCGTCATCGAACGGCTGCAGGGCGATGTCCGCGCTGAGCTGGCGTCCGCTGGCCGCCGCCAGCGACACCCCGCGCCACTGCGCCGGCCGCTGTTCGGTCAGCACCCGCGCCGCCTGCGCCACCGCACCGTCGTCGCCCAGCAACACGCCAAGCGGTTGTCCGAGCGGACTGCGCAAGCCCAGTTCCAGCCATTCGGTCAGCGCCGGATTGACCCAGCTCAGGCGCAGCTCCGCGTCGACCAGCACCAGCCCGGTCGCCATCTGCTCCGCCCACGTCCGCCACGCCAGTTCGTTCATTGCACCATTATGGACAATGTTCCGCTTTGGTGCAATGCCGTTGATCAGGGCGCGTCGCCTTCACCTGCGAAGGATCACCGTGGAGTAGCTTTCGGCGATCGACTCGGGGGACCCGAACCATGAACGAGAAGCCCACACCTGCCACCGAATCCCTGCCCGGCAACCTGCAGGACCTGCTGCCGCAACTGGAAGCGCTGTACACCGACATCCACGCGCACCCCGAGCTCTCGATGCAGGAGACCCGCACCGCGCGGGCGTGGCTGGCGAACGAGGCCGGCGACTGATCCCTGCGGCGGACGACTCAGCCGAACTGCACGCTCAGCATCGAGATCGAGCCGCCGTCCATGCCTTCGACCGGGAATGTCACCGCGTCGCCCTCGTCGCTGGCGCCGAGCACGTACAGCAGCGGCAGGTAATGGTCCGGCGTAGGGATCGACAGTTCGGCATCGCGGCCCAGCGCGGGGTAATCCACCAGCGCATGATGGTCGCCCTGCAGCATCAGCTCGCGCGCCTTCGCCTCGAAGCGCAGCGCCCAGTCGAACGGCTCGGCCGGATGCCGGCCCCACGCATAGGCGTGCAGGTTGTGCACCACGTCGCCACTGCCGATCAGCAGGATGCCTTCGTCGCGCAGCGGTCGCAGCAATCGGCCCAGGCCGTAGTGGAACGCCGGCGGCTGCGACTCGTCGATGGACAGCTGCACCACCGGCACGTCGGCGTCGGGATAGACATGGCGCAGCACCGACCAGGTGCCGTGGTCCAGCCCCCATGAGCGATCCTCCTCCACGTCCAGCGGCTGCAGCAGTTCGCGCACGCGATGCACCAGGTCGAGGTCGCCCGGCGCCGGGTACTGCACCTCGAACAGCTCGCGCGGGAAGCCGCCGAAGTCGTGGATCGTGCGCGGCCTGGCCATCGCGGTGAGCAAGGTGGCCGGCAGATACCAGTGCGCCGACACCGACAGCACCGCGCGCGGGCGCGGCAGGCGCCGGCCGATCGCGGCCCAGCCGCGGCTCCAGTCGTTCTCGTGCAACGCATTCATCGGATTGCCGTGGCCGAAGAAGATGGTCGGCATCCGGGGCGAACTATTCCGGTCTGGCATTGCGGCGTCCACCTGTGTCCGTCATCCACGCATTGCTTACATTGGCGGCGTTAGTCTCGCGTGATCATCGACGCGGCGCCATCGGCAAACCGCGCGTGGCCGGCACAGGAACACCATCATGAACATCGTCCTGCTTGGCGTCAGCGGACGCGTCGGCTCGCGCCTGCTGGCCGAACTGCTGCGCCGTGGCCATCGCGTCACCGGCATCGCCCGCGACACCGGCAAGCTGGCCGGCCAGCCGGGTCTGGTGTTGAAGAACGCCGACGCCGGCCAGCCCGCGCAACTGGTGCCGCTGCTGGCCGGCCACGACGCGGTGATCAGTGCGCTGAAGTTCGCCAGCACCGACGCTGCCGCGTTGCTCGCCGCGGTGAAGCAGGCCGGGGTCACGCGGCTGCTGGTAGTCGGCGGCGCCGCCACGCTGGAGGTGGCGCCGGGCCACATGCTGCTCGACGCGCCCGGCTTTCCCGCGGCGTATCGGCCGGAGGCCGAAGGCGGCCGCCGCTTCCTCGATGCCTTGCGCGGCGAGCACGAACTCGACTGGACCTTCCTGTCGCCGTCGGCCGAATTCGTCCCCGGCGAGCGCACCGGCAAGTTCCGCCTCGGCACCGACCCGTTGCTCAGCGATGCGAACGGCAAGAGCTGGATCTCGATGGAGGACTATGCGATCGCCCTCGTCGATGAACTGGAAACCCCGAAGCACTCGCGGCGACGCTTCACGGTGGGCTACTGATCGCTCGACTCCGGCGTCGCGAGGCTCGGGCGGCCAGTCGCGGACAGCCGCATCGTTTCCAAAAAAAACGGGCGCCGCAGCGCCCGCTTTTTCGACACTCGCCAGCCTCGCTCAGAGCGAGTAGTACATCTGGAATTCCAGCGGATGGGTGCTGGCGCGGTACTTGGTGACTTCCTTCATCTTCACCTCGATGTAGGCGTCGATGAAGTCGTCGGTGAACACGCCGCCGGCCTTCAGGAACTCGCGATCCTTGTCCAGCGCTTCCAGCGCGGCGTCGAGGCTGGAGCAGACCTGCGGGATGTTCTTCTCCTCTTCCGGCGGCAGGTCGTAGAGGTCCTTGTCGGCCGGCGCGCCCGGGTCGATCTTGTTGATGATGCCGTCCAGGCCGGCCATCATCAGCGCGGTGAACACCAGGTAGCCGGAGTTCATCGGATCGGGGAAGCGCACCTCGATGCGGCGACCCTTGGGGCTGGCCACGTACGGGATGCGGCAGCTCGCCGAGCGGTTGCGCGCCGAGTACGCCAGCATCACCGGCGCCTCGAAGCCCGGCACCAGGCGCTTGTAGCTGTTGGTGGTGGAGTTGGCGAACGCGTTGATCGCGCGGGCGTGCTTGAAGATGCCGCCGATGTACCACAGCGCGGTCTGGCTGAGGCCGCCGTAGAGATCGCCGGCGAACAGGTTCTCGCCGTTCTTCGCCAGCGACTGGTGCACGTGCATGCCGCTGCCGTTGTCGCCGACCAGCGGCTTGGGCATGAAGGTGACGGTCTTGCCGTTCTGGTGCGCCACGTTCTTGATGACGTACTTCATCGTCATCAGTTCGTCGGCCTTCTTCACCAGCGTGTTGAACTTCACGCCGATCTCGCACTGGCCCGCGTTCGCCACTTCGTGGTGGTGCACTTCGACGGTCTGGCCCAGCGATTCGAGCACCTTGCACATGTCCGCGCGCAGGTCGCCCAGCGAGTCGACCGGGCTGACCGGGAAGTAGCCGCCCTTCACGCCCGGACGGTGGCCGGTGTTGCTGCCGTCGTACTTGTAGCGCGACGACCACGCCGCTTCTTCCGAACCGATCTCGTAGAACACGCGGCCCGGGTCGTTCTGCCAGCGCACCGAGTCGAAGATGAAGAACTCGGGCTCGGGGCCGAAGAACGCGGTGTCGGCGATGCCGGTGGATTTCAGGAACGCCTCGCCGCGCTTGGCGATCGAGCGCGGGTCGCGGCCGTAGGCCTGCATCGTCGACGGCTCCAGCACGTCGCAGTGCAGGATCAGCTGCACGTGCGCACTGAACGGGTCGAGGTGGGCGGTGTCCGGATCGGGCAGCAGGATCATGTCCGACTCGTTGATGCCCTTCCAGCCGGTGATCGAGGAACCGTCGAACATCTTGCCGTCCTCGAACGTCGATTCGTCGATCGCGTGGGCCGGGAAGGTGACGTGGTGGTGCACGCCGAGCATGTCGGCGAAACGGAAGTCGACGAACTCGACCTCGTGTTCCTGGATCAGGTCGAGCACTTTGTTGGCGGACATGGAGCAACCTCGGCGATGGATGATGGACGGGTTTGAGCAAGCCCCGTGCCAATGGCCGGAATCCTTGCGGGACAAGGCCTGGCGGGCTTTCCTGGTATTCCGGGCGCAGCCGGATGCCGCGTATTGGTGCAACGGCCTTGGGCTGTTGCACCAATACTGACACTCATCCGGGCCGGCCGGCCAGCTCAGACATCGTAGGCGCTTTCGCCGTGGGTGGTGATGTCCAGCCCCTCGCGCTCGGCATCGCCGGGGACGCGCAGGCCGAACACAGCCTTGACCGCGAACCAGGCCAGTATCGAGACCAGCCCGCTCCACGCCACGGTGATGCCCACGCCCAACGCCTGCACGCCGAGCTGGTGGGCGATCGAAAAGCCCGCCGCGCCGGTGCCGCCCAGCGCCGGTGCGGTGAACACGCCGGTCAGCAGCGCGCCCACGATGCCGCCGATGCCGTGCACGCCGAACACGTCCAGCGCGTCGTCCGCCCGCAACAGGCGCTTCAGCCCGGTGACGCCCCACACGCAGCAGACACTGGCCAGCGCCCCGATCACGATCGCACCCATCGGACCCACCGTGCCGCAGGCCGGGGTGATGCCGACCAGGCCGGCCACCGCGCCGGAGGCGCCGCCGACCATCGAGGCGTGGCCGCGCATGATCGCCTCCACCGCCAGCCACGCCAGCACCGCCGCCGCCGCGGCCAGCAAGGTATTGATGAAGGCCAGCGCCGCGCCCGCGTTCGCTTCCAGGTTGGAGCCGGCGTTGAAGCCGAACCAGCCCACCCACAGCAGCGCCGCGCCGATCATGGTGAAGGTCACGTTGTGCGGCTTCATCGGCTCGCGGCCGAAACCCAGTCGCGGGCCGACCAGGTAGGCGCCGACCAGACCGGCCACGCCCGCGTTGATGTGCACCACCGTGCCGCCGGCAAAGTCCAGCGCGCCCTTCGCAAACAGGTAGCCGTCCGGTCCGTACCAGACCATGTGCGCGATCGGCAGGTAGGCGAAGGTGAACCAGATCGCCGCGAACAGCAGCACCGCGCGAAAACGCATGCGCTCGGCGAACGAACCCACGATCAGCGCACCGGTGATGCCGGCGAAGGTGGCCTGGAACGCCACGAACACGTATTCCGGCAAGGCCACGCCCGCGCTGAAGGTGGCGGCCAGCGTGTCCTTCGTGACGCCGTGCAGGAACAGCTTGTCGAAGTTGCCGATCAGCGCGCCGCCGCCGCTGAACGCGAGGCTGTAGCCGTAGGCCACCCACAACAGCAGCAGCAGCGAGAACACCGTCATCACCTGCATCAGCACCGACAGCACGTTCTTCGAACGCACCAGGCCGCCGTAGAACAGCGCCAGCCCCGGCACGGTCATCAGCAGGACCAGCAAGGTGGAGGTGAGCATCCACGCCACGTCGCCCTTGTCGACCACCGGCACGGCGGCCTCGGCATGCAGCATCGGCGCGAGCAGGGCCAGCACCAGGCCCGCGGCGAGGGCGCGGGGGAACTTGATCTCTTTCATGGAAAACCTCACGCGGTGCGGGTCAGAGGGCATCGGCGTCGAGCTCGCCGGTGCGGATGCGGATCACCTGGTCAACGCCGGTGACGAAGACCTTGCCGTCGCCGACGTTGCCGGTGCGCGCGGCCTGCTGGATTTCCTCCAGCACCGCGTCGAGCAGTTCGTCGGGCACCACCACCTCGACCTTGAGCTTGGGCAGGAAGTCGACGACGTATTCGGCACCCCGATACAGCTCGGTGTGACCCTTCTGGCGGCCGAAGCCGCGGACCTCGGTCACCGTGATGCCCGACACGCCGGCGCGCGCCAGCGCATCGCGGACCTCGTCGAGCTTGTACGGACGGATGATGCTGGTGATCAGTTTCATGGACAGCTCCGGGTGGAGGGATTCAGAACGACCGGGCCAGGCTCAGCACCGTGGTGGCGCGGCCCAGGTAATGGCCGCGTGCGTTGGTGTAGACGGAGCGGCGTGCATTGGTGTCGTAGTAGCCCAGCGCCAGCGACCAGTGGCCGGCGAAATTGCGCGTCACGCCCAGCTTCCAGTCGCTGTACGAGGCGCCGGGCACGTTCTGCACCTGCTGGTGGCCGGCATGCGCGTTGAGCTGCCAGCCCGGCGCGAACTCCTGGTTCCACGACAGGTCCACGTAGCCGCTGTGCTCGCTGTCGGCATAGCCGAACAGGTTGGTGAGTGCGTGGGAGTACTTCAGCGACAGGCTTTTCCAGGCGAGTGCGGCGTACAGCTCGCTGGTGTTCGGCAGGGTGTAGCCCGCCGGGTAGCTGCCCGGGTACTGGTAGCGGTACGCACCGAGGTCGACGCTCCAGTCACCGCCGAGGTTGCCGCGCCAGCCGCCGTAGAGATCCAGCTCCACGCTGCTAGACACCGGCGCGGCCGTGGTCGAGCCATCGGACAGCCAGCTCACATTGCTGCCCCAGCCACCGACGTACCAGCCGCTGGCGTGATCGAACTCCGCGCCCGCCTGCAGCGCAGGCTTGCGGTCGGTCTGCGAGATGCCGCGGAACAGGTAGTCGCTGACCACGCCGGCATTGCCGACCCACTGGCTGGCCGGCGCCATGGCCGACGCCATGCACGACGCGGCGAAGAACCGCACTGCCATTCCGTATCGCTTCATGAACTCATCCCCTTGCGCTGGTGGCTTGCGGCAGATGGACGTCCAGACGTCCATACATCTTCATCGGGTCGCGCTGCGCATGACCCTCAAGCCGCTTCAGCAAGCCGCGTGCCAGCGGGCGCAGGCCTTGCTGCAGCCCGATCCCGGCTGCAGCCGGGCCGCCGCCATGGAGCATTCGCAGGAGCATTCGCACCAGTCGCACGCGCGGCCCTGCGGGCTTTGCACCGTTCCAGTGCGCGGTCCGTTCGATGCCGATGCCCCCTGGCCGCACGCCACCACGGGGGCAAAACCCGTAAGCTATGGCGCCTGCTGCCAGCCGGCGCACTCCATCCACGCAACGGACTTACCCGTGATCGATCTGCTCCACGTCATCCTGCTCGGCATCATCGAAGGCATCACCGAATTCCTGCCGATCTCCTCGACCGGCCACCTGCTGATCGCGGAGAAGTTCGGGCTGGGCGCCCGCTCGGACCTGTTCAACATCGGCATCCAGGCCGGCGCGATCCTGGCGGTGACGCTGATCTACTGGAAGCGCATCTGGCAGCTGCTGACGCAATGGCGCGATCCGGTCAACCGCGACTACCTGCTGAAGCTGGCCGTCGCCTTCGCGATCACCGCCGTGCTCGGCTTCATCGCGGTGAAGCTGGGTTTCAAGCTGCCGGAGAAGGTGACCCCGATCGCGTGGGCGCTGGTGGTCGGCGGCCTGTGGATGATCGCCGCCGAGCGGCTGGCCGAGCGCCAGCCCGACCGCAGCGAGGTGACCTGGCGGGTGGCGATCCTGGTCGGCATCGCGCAGATGATCGCCGGCATCTTCCCCGGCACCTCGCGTTCGGCGGCGACGATCTTCGCGGCGATGCTGTTCGGCACCAGCAACCGCGCCGCGGCCACCGAGTTCGCCTTCCTTGTCGGCATTCCCACCATGTACGCAGCCACCGGCTACGAACTGCTGAAGGTGGTCAAGGACGGCGGCGCGGTGCACGAGGACTGGACCGCCCTGCTGGTCGGCTTCGTGGTCTCGGCCATCGTGGCCTTCATCGCGGTGAAGTGGCTGCTCGGCTACATCCGCGCGCACACCTTCACCCCGTTCGCGATCTACCGCATCGCGTTCGGCGCGGCCCTGCTGTTGCTGGTGCCCGCCGGAGCCTGAGGCCCCGGCGCGATCGTTCCTACGCCGCTTCGACCAGCGCTTCCTTGCGCAGCGGCTTCGGCATGGCCTTCGGCGCTCCGGCCGTGCACTGGTTGGTGCGGTCGAACAGCTCGCGCACCCACTCGATGAAGGCCTGCACCCGGGCGGACAGGTGCTTCTTCTGCGGGTAGACGATCCACACCGGCTTGCCGGTCGACCGGGTGTCGGTCATCACCAGTTCGAGCATGCCCTTGTCCAGCATGCAAGCCGCCATCATGCGCGGCATCTGGGTGATGCCCATGCCGGCCGCCACCGCCTGCAGCACCGATTCGCCGTCGTTGATCAGCATGTGCGCGTCGATGTCCACGCTCATCTGTCCGCCCGGCGTGTCGAACTGCCACTGGCGCGGACGGCCGTTCGGGTAGACGTAGTTGATGCAGCGGTGGTCCTTCAGGTCCTCGATGCTGCGCGGCGCGCCGTGTTTGCGCAAATACTCGGGCGAGGCGCACACGACGTTGCTGAGGTAGCCGATCTTGCGTGCGATCAGGCTGGAATCCTCCAGCTCGCCGACACGAATGGCGCAATCCAGGCCCTCGCCATTGAGATCCGCCGGCGAGTCGCTCATCGACAGCTCCAGCCGGATGTCCGGGTAGCGCTGCTCGAACTCGGTCAGCCGCGGGATCACCGCGGCGCGGCCTACCGACAGCGAGATGCCCACCCGCAGCTTGCCGGTCGGCTTGCTGTTGGCAAAGTTCAGCGCCTCGGTGGCTTCGGCCAGATCAGCGAGGATCTCCTTGCAACGTGCGTGGAACGAGGCCCCATCGTCGGTCAGGCGCAGGGACCGGGTGGAGCGGAACAGCAGCCGGGCGCCAAGCTGGGTTTCCAGCCGGGAAACCGCCCGGCTGACGCCGGAAGGGGTCATGCCCAGCTGGCTGGCGGCGGCGGCGAAACTCTTGGCTTCGACCACGCGGACGAAGGTCGATATGGCGGAAAAGTCTTCCATTGCTTCAATTCCTCGTCGATTCGTGACTGGGACGCACGAGTGTAATGCGCAAGAACCGGGTTTTCTATACCGGGAAGTACACCTATTCTCTCGACCCTCGCCGGGAATCCCCTGCCCGGTCACCAAGGTTCTGGGAGCGCAAGATGAAAAAACAATGGATGCTGGTCCCCCTGATCGCCGTTACCGTGCTGGGCAGCTGGGTGCTGCTGCACGGCACCGACAGCCAGGCACAAACCCCCGCTGGCGGTCCGCCGCCCGAAGTCACCGTGGCCCAGGCGCTGACCCGCAAGGTCAGTGACAGCGCCGATTTCACCGGCCGGCTGGAAGCAGTCAACACGGTGCAGGTGCAGCCGCGGGTCGGCGGCTTCGTCGAGTCGGTGCACTTCCAGGAAGGCGCACTGGTGCACAAGGGCGACGTGCTGTTCCAGCTCGACGCCCGCCCGTACCAGGCCGAAGTCGACCGGCTGGTCGCCAACCAGGCGCAGGCGAAGGCCGAACTGAACCTGGCGCAGACCAACCAGCGCCGCGCCGAAATGCTGCTGGCCCAGCACGCGATCGCGAAGCAGGAAGCCGATCGTCAGGACACCACCGCGCAAAGCGCGCGGGCCCAGCTCGGTGCGGCCACCGCCGCCCTGGCCGCGGCGCGGTTGAACCTGGACTTCACCAAGGTGCGCTCGCCGATCGACGGCCGCGTCAGCAACGCCCGCGTCACTCCCGGCAACCTGGTCACCAGCAACGACGTGCTGACCAGCGTGGTCTCGGTAAACCCGGTCTATGTCTACTTCGACGTCGACGAGCAGACCTGGCTGAAGCTCGACCACCTGCGCGCCAGCGCGAAGCAGGCGGGCCACAACGCGCGGATCGAGGCGGCGATGGGCCTGGCCGACGAATCCGGTTACCCGCATGAGGGCCGCCTCGACTTCGTCGACAACCAGCTGCACACCGGCTCCGGCACGATGCGCCTGCGCGCGGTGTTCGACAACGCCGACGGCCTGTACACGCCGGGCCTGTATGCCCGCGTGCAGCTGCAGAGCGGCCAGGCGAAGCCGCGCGTGCTGGTGGATGACCGCGCCATCGGCACCGACCTCGGCAACCAGTTCGTCTACGTGGTCGACAAGGAGCACAAGGTGCAATACCGCAAGGTGGACACCGGTGCCTTGTTCCACGGCCTGCGCGTGATCGACAGCGGCGTGCAGCCGAGCGACCTGGTGGTGGTCAACGGCCTGCAGCGCGTGCGCCCCGGCGTCGAGGTCAATCCGCAGAAGGTGGCGATGAGCTACCGGCTGGAAGCGGCGGACAAGGCCCTGGTCGAGCGTGACGCCGCCGCACCGAAACAGGACGTGGAGCTGGCCGCCGCGGCTGCGCCGAAACGACCGCAAGGCTGACGATGCGCTCCCTCCCCTGCGACCGAAGGAAGTCCCCTTGCGGGACGTGCAGGGGAGGGTTGGGGAGGGGTGAAGCCCTCCAGCCAGCCAAGAAGCCAAGAGCAAAAGCGTTACCCCCTCCCCACCTCCCCCTGCGCTGCAGGGGGAGGAGCAAAAGAAGACCGAAGCCGCAACACGGCTTCGTCGAGGACTCTTTGCATGAAAAACATCGCCCAATTCTTCGTCGACCGGCCGATCATGGCCGCCGTGCTGTCGTTGCTGTTCGTGATCACCGGCTCCATCGCGGTGTTCCAGCTGCCGATCAGCGAATACCCCGAAGTGGTGCCGCCCACCGTGGTGGTGCGTGCCGCCTATCCCGGCGCGAACCCCAAGGTGATCGCCGAAACCGTCGCCACGCCGCTGGAGGAACAGATCAACGGCGTGGAGGGCATGCTGTACACCTCCTCGCAGGCGACCAGTGACGGCGCGCTCACCCTGACCGTGACGTTCGCGCTGGGCACCGACCTCAACACCGCCCAGGTCGACGTGCAGAACCGCGTGGCGCAGGCGCTGCCGAAGCTGCCCGAGGAAGTGCAGCGACTCGGCGTGACCACGCAGAAGAGTTCGCCCGACCTCACCATGGTGGTGCATCTCACCTCGCCCGACCAGCGTTACGACATGCTGTACCTGTCGAACTACGCGCGCCTGCACGTGAAGGACGTGCTGGGCCGGCTCGACGGCGTCGGCGACGTGCAGATCTTCGGCGCCGGCGAATACTCGATGCGCGTGTGGCTGGACCCGCAGAAGCTGGCGCAGCGCTCGCTCACCACCGGTGACGTGATCAACGCGATCCGCGAGCAGAACGTGCAGGTCGCCGCCGGCGCGCTGAACGCGCCGCCCGGCCCGTCCAATTCCGCCTTCCAGCTCAACATCAACACGCGCGGCCGGCTGGTCAGCGAGGACGACTTCCGCAACATCATCGTGCGCACCGACGCGAACGGTGGCGTCACCCACCTGAGCGACGTGGCCAAGATCGATCTGGGCTCGAACAACTACGCGCTGCGCAGCCTGCTCGACAACAAGCCCGCCGTGGCGCTGCCGATCTTCGCGCGGCCCGGCTCGAACGCGATCCAGATCTCCGACGAAGTGCGCACCACCATGGCGCAGCTGAAGAAGGAGTTCCCGCAGGGAGTGGATTACTCGATCGTCTACGACCCGACCGTGTTCGTGCGTGGCTCGATCGAGGCGGTGGCGCACACGCTGCTGGAAGCGATCCTGCTGGTGGTGCTGGTGGTGATCCTGTTCCTGCAGACCTGGCGCGCCTCGATCATCCCGCTGGTGGCGGTGCCGGTGTCGCTGATCGGCACGTTCGCGGTGATGTACCTGGCCGGCTTTTCGCTCAACGCGCTGAGTCTGTTCGGACTGGTGCTGGCGATCGGCATCGTGGTCGATGACGCGATCGTGGTGGTGGAGAACGTCGAGCGGCATATCGAACTCGGCGAAACGCCGCGCAACGCGACACGCAAGGCGATGCATGAAGTCACCGGCCCGATCGTGGCCACCGCGCTGGTGCTGTGCGCGGTGTTCATCCCGACCGCCTTCGTCAGCGGCCTGACCGGCCAGTTCTATCGCCAGTTCGCGCTGACCATCGCGATCTCCACGGTGATCTCCGCGTTCAACTCGCTGACCCTGAGCCCGGCGCTGGCCGCCGTGCTGCTGAAGGGCCACGACGCGCCGAAGGACCGTCTCACCCTCGGCATCGATCGCGCCTTCGGCTGGCTGTTCCGTCCGTTCAACCGCATCTTCCATCGCGGTTCGGAGCGCTACGTGGGCGGCGTCAAGCGCATCGTCGGCAAGGGCAAGCTGGCATTGGTGATCTACGCCGGCCTGATCGCGCTGACCTGGTTTGGCTTCTCGCACGTGCCGACCGGTTTCGTGCCGGGCCAGGACAAGCAGTACCTGGTGGCGTTCGCGCAACTGCCCGACGCGGCCTCGCTCGACCGCTCCGAGGACGTGATCCAGCGGATGGGCGCGATCGCGCTGAAGCAGCCGGGCGTGGAGCACGCCGTGGCCTTCCCCGGCCTGTCAATCAACGGCTTCACCAACTCGACCAACTCCGGCATCGTGTTCGTCACGCTGAAGCCGTTCGAGGAACGCCGCGACGCTTCGCTGTCGGCCGGTGCGATCGCCGGCGCGCTGAACCAGAAGTTCGCCTCGATCCAGGACGCGTACATCGCGGTGTTCCCGCCGCCGCCGGTGATGGGCCTGGGCACGATCGGCGGCTTCCGCCTGCAGATCGAGGATCGCAGCGACCGCGGTTTCGACGAGCTGTACAAGCAGACGCAGAACCTGATCGCGGCCAGCCGCAAGGATCCGGCACTGGCCGGGCTGTTCTCCAGCTTCCAGGTCAGCGTGCCCCAGGTGGACGCCGACGTGAACCGCGAGAAGGCCAAGGCCGAAGGCGTGAACCTGGGCGACGTGTACCAGACCATGCAGGCGTACATGGGCTCGCTCTACGTCAACGACTTCAACCGTTTCGGCCGCACCTACCAGGTCAATGTATCGGCCGACCCGGCGTTCCGCCACACGCCGCAGGACATCCTGCAGCTGAAGACGCGCAACGCGCAGGGCCAGATGGTGCCGCTGGGCTCGTTCGTCACCGTGCAGCAGGGCGCCGGCCCGGACCGCGTGCAGCATTACAACGGCTACGCCACCGCCGAGATCAACGGTGGCCCGGCGCCGGGCTACAGCTCGGGCCAGGCGCAGGCGGCGATGGAGAAGCTGGCCAAGGACAACCTGCCGAACGGCTTCAGCTTCGAGTGGACCGAGCTGACCTACCAGCAGATCCTGGCCGGCAACACCGCGATCCTGGTATTCCCGTTGTGCGTGCTGCTGGTGTTCCTGGTGCTGTCCTCGCTGTACGAGAGCTGGTCGCTGCCGCTGGCGGTGATCCTGATCGTGCCGATGGTGCTGCTGTCCGCGATCGCCGGCGTGTGGCTCAGCGGTGGCGACAACAACATCTTCACCCAGATCGGCTTGATCGTCCTGGTCGGACTGGCGTGCAAGAACGCGATCCTGATCGTGGAGTTCGCCCGCGAACGCCAGCATGAAGGCATGAGCCGCCACGAGGCGGTGCTGGAAGCGGCCAAGCTGCGACTGCGCCCGATCCTGATGACCTCGTTCGCCTTCATCATGGGCGTGGTGCCGCTGGTCACCTCGCACGGCGCCGGTGCCGAGATGCGTCACGCGATGGGCGTGGCGGTGTTCGCCGGCATGCTGGGCGTCACCATCTTCGGCCTGATCTACACGCCGCTGTTCTACGTCCTGATTCGCGCCCTGGTCGAACGCCGCGAGGCGCGCGCGGCCGAACGCGCCGCGGCGCATGCGCTGCCGGCGCTGGAGAACCACTGATGAAAACCTTCATTCACAACCCCATGCGGGAAACTTCCACTCGTCATCCCAGCGAAAGCTGGGATCCAGGGACTTTCGCGACGCCCCGAAGGCACTGGATTCCTGCTTTCGCAGGAATGACGGTGGTAGTTCGCAGCACACTGCTGGCCGCCGCCCTCGCACTGGCCGGCTGCGCCAGCGTCGGCCCGAACTATCGCGCCGAGAAAGTCACCGCGCCGCAACTGCAGGGCCTCGACGCCGCCCAGGAAAGCAACGCAGCGTTCCAGGCCACGTGGTGGAAGCAGTTCAACGATCCGACGCTGGATGCCCTGATCCAGCGCGCGGCGGCGAACAACCTCGACCTGCGCATCGCGGTGGCGCGGTTGCAGGAATCGCGGGCGCTGCTCAGCGGCGCCAAGTCCGACCGCCTGCCGACCATCGACACCGGCGTGAACTACACCCGCAGCCGCGGCCAGCAACCGGGCTTCAGCGACCAGCGCAGCACCACCACGACCTACCAGGCCGGCTTCGACGCGTCGTGGGAGCTGGACCTGTTCGGCGGCGTGCGTCGCTCGGTGGAAGCGGCCGGCGCCGATCTCGGCGCGAGCGAGGCCGCGTTGCACGATGCCCAGGTCAGCCTGCTGGCCGAGGTCGCGCGCAATTATTTCGAACTGCGCGGCAGCCAGCTGCGGCTGGACATCGCCCGCCGCGACATCGACAACCAGCGCCAGACCGTGCACCTGACCGAAGTGCGCCAGCAGGTCGGCACCGGCGCGGAGCAGGATGTGGCCAGCGCGAAGGCCAGGCTCAGCGCGGTGCAGGCGCAACTGCCGTTGCTGCAGACCCAGGCCAGCGCCAGCGAATACCGCCTCGCCGTGCTGCTGGGCGAGCGCCCGGGCGAGCTGGACATCGACGTGTCGCCGAAGAGCTTCACCCCAATCGCCACGACCTTGCCGATCGGCGACGCCGGCGACGTGCTGTCGCGCCGTCCGGACGTCCAGATGGCCGAACGCGAGTACGCCGCCGCCACCGCGCGGATCGGCGTGGCCAAGGCGGATTTCTTTCCGCACATCTCGCTGGGTGGCTTCCTCGGCTTCCTGTCCGGGCGCAGCAACGACTTCGGCAGCCCGTCGACGCGGGCCTGGTCGCTGGCGCCCAGCATCAGCTGGTCCGGCCTCAACGTGCAGCGCGTGCGCGCGAACCTGCACGCCAGCGAAGCACGCGCCGACGCGGCGCAGGCGAACTACCAGCGCAGTGTGCTGGAGGCGATCGAGGACATCGACAACGCGATCACCGGCTTCAACCAGCAGCGCATCCGCGTCGACCACCTGATCGAGCAGGCCACGCAGAGCAAGCGCGCCGCCGACCTGGCCCGCGTGCGCTACCAGGAAGGCGCCACCGGCTTCCTCGAACTGCTCGACGCCGAGCGCACCGAGCTCGCCGCCGAAGACGACCTGGCCCAGGCCGAGGCGGCGATCAACACCCGCGCCGTGGCCTTGTACAAGTCGCTGGGCGGCGGCTGGCAGGCCTGCGGCGACGAGCAGTGCAGCGCCGTGGCCAAGGGCGACGCGGCCCCATGAGCCGGCCCGCCCGACGCGTCCCGACGGCGCCCGCGACCACGCCGGTCTACCGCGTGGCGCTGGTCAGCGGCGCCAATCGCGGCCTGGGCTTCGAGGTCGCGCGCCAGCTCAGCGAGCGCGGCATGACCGTGCTGCTGGGCGCGCGCGATCTCGACAAGGGCCTGCATGCGGCGCGCAAGCTCGCCGGCGCAGCCGGCGAGGTGATCGCGGTGCAGCTCGACGTCACCCAGCAGGATCAGATCGACACGCTGGCGCGCTGGATCGAGATCACCTATGGCCGGCTCGACGTGCTGGTCAACAACGCCGGTGCCCACTATGACCCCGCGGTGCGACCGGCCACCGCCGACATTGCCGCGGCGCGCGACGCGATGGACATCCATCTGTTCGGCAGCTGGCGGCTGTCCAGCGCGATGCTGCCGCTGATGCGCCGGCACGGTTACGGCCGCATCGTCAACGTTTCCAGCGGCTGCGGCGCCAGCACCACCGACAGCGCCAACTGCCCGGCCTATCGGGTCTCCAAGTCGGCGCTGAATGCGTATACGCGTGTGCTGGCGAGCGAACTCGACGGCAGCGGCATCCAGGTCAACGCGGTCTGCCCCGGCTGGGTCGCCACCGACATGGGCGGCCCCGGCGGACGCCCCGTCGCCGACGGCGCGGCAGGCATCGTGTGGGCCGCCTGCCTGCCCGCGCCACTCACCGGCGGCTTCTATCGCGACCGCCAGCGCATCGCCTGGTGAGGCCGGGCACGTCGACTTGCCTGCTCCCGCTGCCGCGGCCATCCATGGCCACTCCCGCGTAGGCCTGCTTGCGCGGACGGAGCAGGCCCAAGGTTCGATGCCTGTCCCGCCGTTCGCCCGGCACCCAGGTGCGCAGCACCGAAGTCGAACGGCATCGACCCTCCACGCTCGATGGAACGGCGACGCATTCCACCGGTGAGCAGCTTCCATCTTCGGCGGGCAGACTCCCTGCGCTAGCCGGCAGCAGCCGCGCTGTGCTGGGAATACAGCGCGTGCCAGCGCCCGTCCACGTAGACGAAGACGTCGGACGAACGCACACCGCTGGCCGCGCCCTGCTTCGGGTCGTGGAAGGTGAGGATCGCGGTGTCGCCGTGGATCACCACGTCCTGGCCCGACGGGTGCGTCTTCAGCCACGCCTCGACCTTGCGCCGCTCCTCGTCATTGCCACGGTTCCTGGCGGCGTGCGCCATGATCGCGGCCTTCGCATGCACCGTGCCGTCGGCACTGATCGAGCGGTACTCGGGCAGCAGCAGGTCGTCGAGCCAGACGGTGTCGCCACCGAGCTCGGCTTCCAGCCAGTGCTGGTCGACCGCGATCACCGCTGCCCTCGAATGTTCTGCCTCTGCGCTGCCTGTCGCGGTGGCGACGGTCGCCGCAATGGTCCAGTTCACGGCCAGCGCCAGCACGGCGGTGCACGCCACGGCCACGGAAAACCTGCGTTGTTTGTGCATTGCTGCGACCCTCTGTGCGCGGACGACATGCCGCCAGACCAATGTGGGGCACGTGCGCATGCGCCGCATCGTCGAGGTGACGAAGGCGCGTCATGCGGTGACAGGCGGATGAAACGAGGCACCCGGCGGTCATGGCATTGCACGGAACGCCGCCCGTACCGCCGCCGTACCGCTTGTCATCGCCAAGGCGCCGGTCGTCACGGTATCGGCGACAACGACATCGGCCGCTGTCACCCTGCTCGACTCCCGCGGCGGCGTCATGACCAGGAACGTAGCCATGCAACCTCCCCTTGCGACAAACGCCTGGCTGGCCCTGGTGCTGATCGCGGCCTGCGCCATCGCTTCCCGCGCACACGGCGCCCCGGTTGGCGATGGGCTGGACCTGACGATTCCGCTACCGCCCACACCGGTGCGCGTGGAAGGTCATGGGCAGCTCGACTATGAGGTGTTGCTGGCCAATCACTCCGACAAGCGCATCACGCTCGAGGAATTTGTCGTGCGCGACGGGCGCGACGGACGGCTCATCGCGAAACTGTCGGGCAAGACGCTGGATCAGCACATCGCTCGCTTCGGCGCGGTGCCAGCGCCCGCATCGGATCCGGAATCTTCGCTGCCAGTCGCAGGAACATTGATCGAGCCCGGCCAGCAGGTGGTGCTGTTCATCGATGTTTCCCTGCCGGGACACCAAGGCATCGATACCCTCCGTCACCGCGTGGGCTATCGCGTTGCCGGGGCAAACGGCACATTTCGGAGCAGCGGCGCTCCACTGGCATTGCCGCGGACCAGACCATCGCTGCTGGCGCCACCGCTGCGCGGCGGGCCGTGGGCCGCGTTCCACGACGCGGACTGGCCACGCGGCCACCGGCGCGTGTTCTACCGCGTCGACGGCCACGCCCGTCTGCCCGGCCGCTTCGCCATCGACTGGGTGAAGCTGGACGAACACGGCCGCTTCGCCACCGGCGACGCCGACCTGGCACAGGCATGGTACGGCCACGGCGCCGACGTGCTGGCGGTGGCGGATGCACGCGTGGCGGCGGTGCGAGACGGCATGGGCGAACCGTCGCGCATCTCGCAGCGCACTCATCACGCCCCCGAGGACGATGCGGGCAACTACGTGGCCCTGCAGCTTGCCGACGGCCGCTACGCGTTCTACGAGCACCTGCGCAAGGGTAGCATCCGCGTCGCCGTGGGCGAACGCGTGCGTACGGGCCAGGTCATCGCAGCGCTGGGCTTCTCCGGCGAATCCACCGGCCCGCACCTGCACTTTCATGTCGCCGACGCGAGCTCTCCGCTGGGCGGCGAAGGCCTGCCGTTCGAAATTCGCAGGTTCGAACGGCTGGGCCGCTACGACGACATCGCCCGGCTGGGCAAGCCGTGGCGGCCCGCCGACGGCGACATCGTCCGGCACCACGAATGGCCCGGCAGCAACACGGTGGTGAGGTTCGCTGATGATCCGGCGCCTGACAGCGGACGATGAATCCCGCCGACTCCACGGCACCAGCACCCCGCAGGTCACCGCGGCGATGCCGCTGTCATCGCGACGCGCGATAGGGCGCGCTGCACGCGTCGATCGTCCAGCACTGTTCCATCCCGCGCCACGGCGGCACACTGCCGTTCTGACGTGTCACCCATCGACTGACGCGCGGGAGCATCGCATGAGGCACGAGTCCACCCATTGGAAGAAACACGCGCTGGCGTTCGCCTTCTGGACCGGACTGGCGCTGTCCTATGCGCTGAGCGGCGGGCTGTCCTCGATCAGCGAGGGCTATCCGCCGAGCTGGCTGCGCGCGCTCAGCTGGAACCTTTCCAACTTCTGGTTGTGGATGGCGCTGGTGCCGCTGGTCGCCTGGCTGGGGCGGCATACCGCCACGCACGGCTGGCGCCGCTTCCTCGCCGTGCAGGTGCCGGCCAGCCTGGGCGTGGCGCTGCTGCAACTGCTCGCCCACCTGGTGCTGTTCTGGAACCTCAGCGGCCCGGGCCGGATGGAGGTGCACACGCTGGGCGCGTACATCCGTATGGAGTTCGCCTACAGCTTCCACCTGGCCGTGCTCACCTACTGGGTGATCCTGGTAGTGCTGCGCGGGATGGAATCACGCCGCCACCTGCGCGACGAGCGGCTGCGCCGCACGCAGCTGGAGACGCAGCTGGCACAGGCGCAATTGCAGGCGCTGCGCATGCAGCTGCAGCCGCACTTCCTGTTCAACACGCTCAACGCGATCTCCGCGCTGGCGCTGGCCGATCCGCTGCAGGCGCGACTGATGATCGCCCGCTTGAGCGACTTCCTGCGGCTCACCCTGGAGGAGCGCCACGCGCCGCAGGTGCCGCTGTCGCGCGAGCTGGAATTCCTCACCTGCTACCTCGGCATCCAGCAGGTGCGTTTCCAGGACCGGCTCAGCACCGAGCTCGACGTGGACGACGACACGCTGGCCGCCGCGGTGCCGAACCTGATCCTGCAACCGCTGGTGGAGAACGCGTTGCGCCACGGGCTGCAGGACAAGCCCGGCGCCGGCGTCCTGCGCATTTCCACCCGACGCGACGGCGACCAGCTGCAACTGCGCGTCGACGACGACGGCCTCGGCCTGTCGCCGGCGGGCACGGCCGAAGGCATCGGCCTGGGCAACACGCGCTCGCGCCTGCGCATGCTGTTCGGCGAGGCGGCGCAGCTCGAGCTCAGCGCGATCGCCGGCGGCGGCACCCGCGCCGAAGTGCGCCTGCCCTACGTCGAGCACGCCGCATGAGCACGCCGCGCCTGCGCACCGTGCTGGTCGACGACGAAGTGCTGGCGCGCCTCGCCCTGCGCCAGGCGCTGGCCAGCCACGACGAAGTGGAAATCGTCGGCGAATGCGGCAACGCCGCCGAGGCGATGCAGGCCGTGCGCGTGCTGCGTCCCGACCTGCTGTTCCTCGACATCCAGATGCCCGGCATGGACGGCTTCGAACTGCTCGACGAACTCGCCCCCGACCGCCTGCCGCTGGTGGTGTTCGCCACCGCCTTCGCCGAACACGCGCTGCGCGCGTTCGACGCGATGGCGCTCGATTACGTGCTCAAGCCGATCGAACAGGCCCGCTTCGACCAGGCGATGGCGCGCGTCAACCAGCACTGGCAAGGCCTGCACGCCACCGCCGGCCCGGCGCTCGAAAGCGCGGCCGCCGGGGGCTACGCGCAACGCCTCAGCGTGCGCCACGGCGAACATATCCGCGTCCTCGCCATCGACGACATCGACTGGATCCGCGCCGACGGCAACTACCTGCACATCCACGTCGGCCCCGTCCGCTACCTGCACCGCGACACCTTGCGCCACGTGCTGGCGCAACTCGACCCCGCCCAGTTCCTGCGCATCCACCGCGGCACCCTGGTCAACCTGGCGCGGGTTCGCGAGGTGCATCCGATGTTCAAGGGTGGGGCAGAGGTGGTGCTGCATGACGGGACGAGGCTGGATCTGAGTCGACGGTTCCGGGCCGGGGCGCGGTCGGTGTTGGGGTTGCGCTGAGCCGTGGATTCGCCGTGCGTCAAGCGAGGAACCCTTAGGCACACGGGCACGCAAACTTCGCTGGAGAGGCTTCCCTCGCGATGCCTTTTGGCTGCGCCGGGAGGGCGCTGCATGACATCCGATATGACATCCTCCGTGATGACTTCGACTACCGAGGTGATGGAAGTGATGGTATGGAAGCTCCAAAGCGGCTCCGTCAATGACTATGCGCCATTGGTCTCTGCCAGCGACAAGGACATCGCATCGGGAATGTTCGACACCTCCGGCGCCAGCCTCTCCTGGTCAAGAAAGCCCAAGGTCGAAGTGTTCATCGAGCCTGGAAAGAAGAAGCCCAAGCCGCTGGCGGACGTCAGTGCGCTGACTCCCGGCGCGTTGGTCATGAACAACAAGGCGAAGCTCGTGCTCGAACCCTTCCTGTCGCGCTTCGGGCAGTTCCTGGAGATGGACTGCGCGGGCGAGCCGCGTTGGTTCTACAACGTGACCAACCTCATTCCCTGCATCGACGAGGCTCGCTCGGCCAAGCGCCCGAGCGGCTCGATCGCGAAAGAAGGATTCTTCGATGACAAGATCCCGATCGACGCGGCCGTGTTCAAGGACCCGCTGACCGCGGCGGCTGTTCTCTATGTCAACGAAGCGGGCAAGGCTGCGCTGGAAGCCATCATTACCAAAGCTGCGATCGTGGGCATGGCCCTTGTCGAACTCGGCCCACCGCCCAAGAAGCCTCGTCCGAGATTCTGAGCGGAACGGCACCTGCAACCCTGAGCGGGCGCCGCTGCATCCTCTCGCCCCCTTCTTCGCCGTTTTCCCTTCGGCTTTCATGGACGACGGGACATTGTCTCTCAGGCGGCGCGAACCTCGATGTCCACCTGCAGGCTTCGGCGCAACACATCGAAGATGGCGGCCAGGTTGTCCATGCTCGGGTTGCCGGTGGCGGACAACATGCGATGCAGGCTCTTGCTCGGGCGCTCGGTGGCCGACGCCAGCCCTTCGAAGCCCACGGTGGCGTTGACCAGGTCGCGCAGAACCACCCGCGCCATCGCCGGATCGCCATTGAGGAACAACGACCCGGCCTCGTCCAGCAAGGCCCGCGCAAACGCCGGCTCGCGCCGCACGCGCTCCACCACGGTCTGCTTGAAGTCTCTCGTCAGTGGCATGCCATCACCTCGCCTTGCTTGAACGCGACTTGCGCGCCCGATACTCGTCGTTCAATTGCTTCGCTCGCTTGATGTCGCCTTTCTGGCTGGCCTTGGTGCCGCCGGTAAACAGCAGGATCAATTTGTCTCCATCCCGCGTCAGATAAATTCGATAGCCCGGGCCCCAGTCGATGCGGTATTCGCCGATGCCATCGAACCACTTCACGCTGGCGGTATTGCCCATCTCCATCCGCAACACCGCGATAGCCACCTTGGCCGCCGCCTGCACGTGCAAGCTGTCGAACCAGTCCCGATAGGGAATGCGGCCGTTCTCGGCGATGTATTCCTCGACTTTCCATGTCATGGCTTATGGTAACATTTATGTTACTTAAATCAACCAGCTTGGTTGCGGTCTTACCGGCGAGGTCTGGAGGGTGAGGCTCGATCTGCGAGAGCGCGGTCAGGTCACTTAGTCCAAGCTCGAAGTGAACCTGACCCTGTTAGTTCTGAGCCTCTGATGCGCTGCTCGTCAATCGACGATGCCTTGCCAGACAGGCACGCCGCCGCCGGGAGCGCGCCCCGTGCACGATGCTTTTGCCTGGCGCGCCGGCATTTAAGTTCGTCTGCCTTCGGCAGCCGAGTTGCTTGCTCTCTGCGCGGTTGCGGAGAAAGACAACCATCGAAAAGGTCCGCCCGCCTGGCGCCTGCCGGACTCGGGCAACGGTGCCTGCGTTGCCTCGGCTCGGGCATCCATGCCCTCGCCTGGCCGGCCAGCCAGCCCGTTCGCCGGGGCGCAGGTGGAGCGGCGGGCCATCCGCAGCGCACTCCTTGCGCAGCCGCTGCGCGGGTGCGACAGCCCGCGGCTACTGGCGTCGGATGGATGCCTCAACCCATGGCAAGCACCCGCCGCTGAGATGCAAAGAACGGAGAGTGCGCCCTGACTGCAAGATTCAGAGGTGAAGGATTCATTTCAATCGGACCACCACTTTCCCCTTCGCGTGCCCTGCCTCGACGTAGGCAAGGGCTTCGTTGGTCGAAGCGAACGGAAACACCCGATCGAGTACCGGGCTGATGGCCCCGGCGTCGATGAGTCGTGTGATCTCGCGCAGCTGCTGCCCACTCGCCTTCATGAAAAGAAACGAGTAGCCCACGCCCGACTGCTGCGCCTTCCGCCTCACTCTTGAGCTCAGCAACCGCATGACCAGCCTGACGAGCAAACGCGCTCCGATCTCGTGTCCGAACTGCGGGTCGGGCGGCCCGGAAATGGAGATCAGCTTGCCGCCGCGCTTCAGGATGCCAAGCGACCTGTCGAGTGTCCTGGCGTCCTGGCTGTGCAACACCACGTCGTAGTCGCGAAGCACGTCCTTGAAGTCCTGTGCCCGGTAGTCGATGACGATGTCGGCGCCCAGGCCCTTGACTAGCGCGACGTTGGTGGAGCCGGTCGTCGTGGCGACGGTCGCGCCCAGATGCCTGGCCAACTGGATGGCGAAGCTGCCGACGCCGCCGGAGCCGGCCTGGACGAAGACCTTCTGGCCCTTCTTCAGGCCGGCCCTCTCGACGAGCGCCTGCCATGCCGTCAGCCCCACCAGTGGAATGGAAGCGGCTTGCTCCATCGTCAGCCCTTTGGGCTTGAGTGCAAGCGACGTCTCCCTGACAGGGACGAATTCGGCGAACGTACCGATCCGGAAGTCATCCACCCGCGCGTACACCTCGTCGCCTGGTTTGAACTGCCGCACGCGCCTGCCGACCTTCACGACGACGCCCGCCACATCGTGACCGAGGATGAGAGGCAGGCGATAGGGCAGGATCAGCTTGAACTCGCCGCTCCGGATCTTGGCGTCGAGGAGGTTCAGGCCGGCGGCATGTACCTCGACCAGAACCTCGTCTTCATGGATATCCGGGATTGGCACATCCGCCAGACGCAGGGCGGCTTGCTTCCGATAGCGGTCGACGACGAAGGCTTTCATGACTTCACCACCTCCATTGCATCGAGCCGCAGATCCCTTCGAATCCCGGCATCCATCATTCCGGCGGGCGCAAATCTCCGCAACCACGCCAGTCGGCCAGCGAGCCCACCAGCCGTGTAGCGAAGTCGGGGGCGAGCCGCATCGGCGGCCTTCAGCACGACCTGCGCCACGACACGCGGCTGGTCTGCACGCGCCATCACTTCCTTCACGCGCTGGCCGACGGCGATGCGAGCTTCACGGTACGCATCGAGCTTGACATCGGGCTGCAGGAAGTTCGCGTCGAATGGCGTGTTCGTGTAGGCAGGCTCGATGATCGAGACCCGGATGCCCCTCGTACGCAACTCATGGTCGAGCGACTCGGAATAGCCCTCGATCGCGTGCTTCGTCGCGGCGTAGAGCGCGCCGTAGGGCATGGGCAACAAGCCAAGCACCGAACCGATGTTGATGATGCGCCCCACGCCCTGTTTGCGCATGTGGGGAAGAACGGCCCGCGTCATCCGGACGATCCCGAAGAAGTTGGTATCGAATATGGACTGGGCCTGCTCGACCGAGCTTTCCTCTGCCCCGGCAGGAGCCACTCCGAAGCCGGCATTGTTGACGAGAAGGTCGATACGGCCCTCCCGTTGCATCAACTGCGCGACGGCGTCGGCGACGGATGCATCACGGGTAACGTCCAGGGTCAGCATCTCGAATGGCCGTTCGCCCGTACTGCCGCCGCGTCGACTCGTGCCGTACACCGTGTAGCCCGCGCTCGCGAGCAGCTCCGCAGTGGCTTGCCCGATGCCCGATGAGGCACCTGTCACGAGGGCGACCTTGTTGCCAGGCTTCTTCATGTTCATGGCGCTTCTCTGTCAGGTTGCAGGGATGGGGAATGTCGCTGGCGGCAACGACCGCGCGGTGGACCGCGGTCATCGAGAAGCTTGTTCGATCAGTTTCGCATGATGATCATCATGCGTAATGGCGAGCGACGGGATCACGGGCATCGAGGACTCAGTGTCCGATCGAGGTCAGGTGTTTGAGCGCCGCTTCGCGCAGGCTGTCCGAAAGACCGGGCTCATCGACCGCGCGAGCAAGCATCACGGCACCCACCATCGTGGAGAGCATCACGAGCGCCCTGTCGTGTGCGCCATGCTTGCCCCAGTCCGCCGATTGGCGGGCAAGGAGATCGACCGTCGCCTTGACATGACGCGTCAGCACTCGACGCACTTCGGGCGTCTGTCGCGAGGTCTCTGACCCCAGGGCGGCCAAAGGGCAGCCCGCCTCCGGTTGCGCGACATGCTCCTTTGAAAGGTATGCGGCAAGCATGACGTCAAGCGCCACGTCGGGAGGTGTACTGGCCGCAAGCTCGGCGGCGCCGGTGGCCGACTCAGCGCACGCCGCCGCCGCCGCCGCCGCCAGCATGGCCTCGCGTGAGGGGAAATGCGAATAGAAGGCACCATGCGTCAGGCCGGCTTCCTTCATGAGGTCCGCAACGCCCGTTCCATCGTATCCGCTGCGGCGGATCGCCCGCGCGGCGGCGGACAGGATGCGTTCGCGCGTGGCGTCCTTGGCGGCGGTTCGGGCATTGGTTGACGTATTTCGCATGACGATCATCATACGACAATTCCGGCGACCCCGCTACCCGTCAATGAAGCCTCCCGGCGCATCGCCAATTCCGGTCTTCAGCTTCGTGCATCCCCACCAGAGGATCTCTCATGAATTACCTCCGCCTGGCCTGATTCATCCCCGAGAACTTCGCTGCGATGGCGCCGGACGACGTCAAGGCGTTGGACGGGAAGATGCGCGCCACCAGCAAGGTCGGGGTTTCCGCCGTCCGCACTGGCGCAACCGGGCAAGCAGGGCAAAGCAACTGCAGTCGCTCCTGCAATGGCCGCCACTTCCAGGGCGATGCTCGTGACTCGGGACAAGATTCCCCGACGGGAACGCACCGGTCGCCCCGCGCGAGCAACCGCTGGTCACGGCGGCTCTCCGCTCGTCACAAAGCGGCGGCGATGCGCTGGCGCCGCTGCGCAGACTCGGCCGCACATCATCGCGCCGAGGAACACGCATGGCCCACCGCTCGCTCACCCTGCTCGCCAGCAGCCTCGTCGCGCTGGGAATTTTCGGCACGACTGCGACCCACGCCGCCAGCGTGACTTCCCCATCGCCGGAAATCTTCGCCCCCGGCGCGATCTCCGGCCCTTCCGGCGTGGATTGCCTGACCTTCGCGCCGGACGGCAATACCGTCTACTTCGACCAGCAGGCGCGCTGGAACGGTTTCATCATGGAAGCGCATCGCGTGGGCAATGGCTGGTCGACGCCGCGGATCGCGCCGTTCTCCGGACAATGGCAGGACCATGATCCGGCGATGGCGCCGGACGGTTCGTTCCTGGTGTACACCTCCAACCGTGCCGCGGCGGCCGGCGCACCGGCGCTGCATGGCGGCCAGCTGTGGCGGGTGGACCGCCACGGCAGCGGCTGGGGCGAGCCGCAACGATTGCCCGACGCGGTGAACGTCGGCACCAGCGTGTACGCGCCCAGCGTGGCGGCGAACGGCGACGTGTACTACCAGCGGCGCGACGAGGCCACCCGCGAATTCCATCTCTACCGCACGGCCTGGCGCGATGGCCGCTACCAGGCGCCGCAGCGCCTCGCGCTGGGCGATCCGGCGGCACACGAACTCGATCCAGCGGTGGCGCCGGACCAGTCGTTCATCGTGTTCGACGCGAACTACGCGGGCAAGGACAAACCCGACCGGCTGTACATCGCCTTCCGCGACGGCGCGGGCTGGGGCGCGCCGATCGACCTGGGCGATGCGGTGAACCGCTACGAGCCCTGGGGTTCGCACCTGGGCCCGGACGCCCGCACGCTGTACTTCACCAGCAACTACACGGCGAAGGTGAGCTACCCGCGCACGGACGCGCAGGCGCGAGACGACCTGGCGCGGATGCGCGCGTGGGACAACGGCAACGACCACATCTGGAAAATGTCGCTGGCACCGTGGCTCGACGCGCCGCGCTCGCGCGAAGCCGCGGCAAGCTCCCATCACTCGACCGGGAACAGCCATGACGCCACGTAACCTCGCCTTCGTCGCCAGCCTCGCACTCGCCTTCGCATCACCACTCGCCTGCGCCGGCGCGCTGCTGGGGGCAGGCGTGATCTCCACCGGCCTGCAGGAAACCTCGGTCGCGCTGACGCCGGACGGAAACACGCTGTACTTTATGCGCTCGGATCTTGCCGAAGCCGACGACACCATCATGGTCTCGCATCGCGCGGGCGATCGCTGGTCGACGCCGCGGGTCGCCGGGTTCTCCGGCGAGTGGCACGACTCCGAGCCGACGCTGTCGCCCGATGGCCGGCGCCTGTACTTCGTCTCCAACCGGCCGCTGCGGCCGGGCGGCACGCCGGTGACGGCGACGATGAACGGACGCAGTTTTCCCGGCACGAACCTGTGGTTCGTCGAACGGCAGGCCGCTGGCGGATGGGCCGCGCCGGTGCATGTCGACGGCGCGCTCAACGACGGGGCGATGATCTACAACCCGTCGGTGGCGGCCAACGGCGACGTCTATTTCTCGGCGCATCGCGCGGATTCCGGCAAGGCCTACCAGATCTACGTGGCGCGCGATCACGGCCATGCCATGCCGGAGCAGGTGCCGCTGGGCGATCTCGCGAACAATCGCATGGACCCCGCGGTAGACCCGGCCGGGCGCTTCCTGCTGTACGCGGGCAACGAAGGCGATGCGCTGGGCAGCGCGGATATCTACATCGTGTTCCGCCAGCCCGATGGCGGCTGGAGCAAGCCGGAGCACCTGGGCGGCGACGTCAACAGCCGCACGCTGGAAAACGCGCCTTCGCTGGGTCCGGCGTTCGGCGAACTGTTCGTGTCGAGCGCGCGCCGCGACGAGGTGAGTTTTCCGAAGCCCCGCGACGACGCGGACTCGCTGCAGCGGCGGCTGCAGTCGCCGCTGAACGGCTCGCGCAATCTCTGGCGCTTCGATATTTCCGGGGTGCTGCGCGCCCATGGCATCGCGCACTGACCAGCCATCGCGCCCGCGTCGATGGACGACCATCGACAGCCCCCACTCCTGGAGTCCGTCATGACCCGCCGCTTCCGCGCCACCCGCCATCTCGCCTTGTGCGTTTCGATGTCTTGTCTGGGCATCTCATGGGTCCATGCCGAACCCGCCACGAACTTCCTGCGCCCCGAACTCAAGGTGGGCGAACACTTGTCCGACGTGTTCGCCAAGACCGTCTCGACCCGGGGCGCGGGGTTCGAGGAAACGGTCGATCGCATCAGCGGCACCGCCGACTACGCAGTGACCGGCGTGACGGCGAAGGCCTTCGTCTTCGACGAAGACGATCGCTACGACGGCCATCCGGCCCACGGGCCGGTGCACGGCATCGAGATCCTTCGCGACGGCATCACCAACTGCCATGCGGGCAAGTGCCGCATCAACGACCAGACCAGCGGCGTGATCTTCAATCCCTTGCTGTGGGGCAAGGCGCCGGAGCAGCTCCGCGCCGGCGTGAGCTGGGACGTCGCCATCCCCAAGCCCTGGGAAATCGGCCCGGCCGGAACGGAACAGGTGCGCGTGCTGCGTGCCGATCCGCGCGACGGGGTCGTCACGCTGACCCGTACCGGCAGCGGCGAAGGCCGGTCGTCCGACGACCAGTCGCGCGAGAAAAGGGGCAAGCCGATGCAGATCACCACCACCGCCGGCAAGACCATCGAGGTGTCGGTGATCCCGGGCAAGGCCAGCTGGAGCGGCTACACGACGATCCGCCGGGGCGTCATCATCAGCGACGTGATCATGGTGCAGCGGCACGTGACGCTGGTATCCGCAAGCGGCGACAGGTTCGAAGGCGAGCAGCGCTCCTACACCTTGCTCAACCTGTCGCGGGACGACCTCTGACGGACACGACGCGGATCGCGCTCAGCGCTGCACGATGTGCGCGAACCACTCCCAGCCGCGCACGCGTTCGGTGATCAGCTTGGTGCAGGTCAGCATCGGCACGGCCAGCAGCGCGCCGGGGATGCCCCACAGCCAGCCCCAGACCAGCAGCCACAGCAGGATCGCGATGGGGCTCAGCCGCATGCTGGCGCCCTGGATCAGCGGGGTGATCAGGTTGCCTTCCACCGCGGTGATGCCGGCGAAGGTCAGCACCGGCAGGAACACTTCGAGGCTGGCGTCGTTGGCGTACAGCATGCACACCACCGCCAGCAAGGTGGTGGTGACGATCGCGCCCACATAGGGAATGAAGTTGGCGAACATCGCCACCGCGCCCCACAGCAGCGGGTCGGGCACCTTGTACAGCCACAGCATGCCGGCGGTGATCGCGCCTAGGCTGGCGTTGATCAGCAGCGCGGTGAGCAGGTAGCGCGAGATCTCGGTCTGGATGCCGCGCACGATCGTCACCGCGTGTCGCTTGTAGGCGAAGCTGGGGGTGATCTCGACCAGCCGGCGCAGCATCGAATCGCCGTAGATCAGGAAGAAGAACACCAGCAGCAGCACGCTGAGCACGGCCGCCAGCACCTTCGGCGCGGTCGAGACCACGTCCCAGGCGCTGATCGAGATCGGCGCGGACTGCGGCACGGCCGCGCGGGTGCTGGAACCGCTGACCAGGGTCTGGGTGGCGCGGTTGGCTGCCTCCAGCGGCTTGGTGAAGCTGCGCAGTTTCGGCACGAAACTCCGGATCGCGGTGGGCGCGCCGTGGAACCAGCCGATGGCCGGCTGGGCCAGCAGGCCCACGCCGCTGCCGATGCCGGTGATCAGGCCGATCATCAGCACCATCGCGGTAAGCCAGCGGGGGATACGCAGGCGGGCGCCGAAGGCCACGATGGGATTCAGCGCCAGGCCGATGAAGGCGGCCAGCACCAGCGGGATCAGCAAGGCCTTGGTCAGCGTGATGGTGTACAGCAGGGCCAGCAGCAGCAGGGCGTTGAAGACCAGGCGGATCGCACGCAGGTGGCGGCGTATGCCCAGCACCGGGTTGCGTCGCCGCAGCGGGGTGTCCGGGCCGGGCGGCGGTTCGAGCTCTTCGGCAACCGCGACCTCGGCGGCGACGCCAACGGCGGTACCGGACGCCAGCGTCTGCAGTGGTTCGGGTTCGCTCATGCCGGTTTGCTCATGCCTGTTCGCCGGGCTCGGCGATGTCCGCCGCGGCGTGCTTCGCCATGCTGACCTCGGCGAAGTCGGCCACCAGCCGGGTGCCCTGCGCCACCACTTCGGCCAGGCCGCCGCTCAACAGCGAGCCGAATCCCGGCACGCGCAGCGGATGCACGTCCAGCGTGCCCAGCACCACGCCGGCACCGGCGGCCACGCCCACCGTGGTCAGCGGGTTTTCGCGGCCGCGGGCGAGCAACCGCGCAGCCGGCGCGGCGAGTTCATGCCGCGCGAGCCGCATGCGCAGCTGGGCGGCTTTCACTTTGGCCAGGCGGTCGAACAGGCTCATGGCGTTCCCCCATCACGCTGCCCGGAAGGTGCGGCCGGCTTGTCCGCGTCCTCGTGCAGCGTTTCGCGCATCATCGCACCCCATTCGCTGCGTGTGGCGGGCAGGCTCATCCAGTGCATGCAGCGGCGGAACAGGATGATCGCGCCGAGCAGGAACAGCAGTTGCAGCACGGCCAGCCCCAGCAGCGCCCAGAACCACGAACCCCACCACGCGGCCAGCGCCACCCCGACCAGGCCCAGCAGGGTCAGGCCAAGCCCCACGCCCGCGACGGTGGCCGCCAGCGCGGCCAGCAGCATCCACGAAACGGCGCTGCGCGCCAGCCCCAGCTCGGCGGCCAGCAAGGCCAGCTGGGCGCCGAACAGATGCCGGATCGCGCGCCCGAACTGGCCCAGTTCGGCCAGCAGACCAGACGACAGCGGCGCCGGGCCCGGCGCCGCTGTCGCATGAGTCGATGCACCGTCGCCGTTCACGGGATCGGTCTGGTCCGGATGGCTCACCGCCGCAGGATGCGACCGAGCAGCCAGCCGGCGCCCAGCGCGATGGCCACCGACTGCACCGGCTTCTCGCGCACGTAGTCACGCGCCTGCTCCAGCCAGGCATCGGCGCGATCCATCGTCTGGTCATACACCTCGCGGCTGCGCTCGCTGACCTCGGCAGCCTTGTCGCTGGCCTTGTGCGCCGCGCCGGCCGCCTTGTCGGTGGCGCGGTGCAGGCCTTCCTCGACGTGGTCGGCGGCACGCTCGACGCTGTCCTTGGTGCTGGCGACGGCGGCCGACGTGGCCTGCTTGATCCGCTCGGCGCGCTCGTCGATGCGATCGCCGGCCGGCTGGTCGTTGCTGCTGACTTGATTGTTCATTGCTTGGCTCCGGAAAGACTCAGTATGGCGCGCCCGCGTCGCGATCGGCAGGGGTCAACTGGCGCGGCGGAAGAACGCGATGATCGCCAGGATCAGGAAGATCACGAACAGGATCTTGGCGATGCCGGCAGCGGCGCCGGCGATGCCGCCGAAACCGAGCACGGCGGCGATGATGGCGATGACCAGGAAGACCAGGGCGTAGTGAAGCATGGGGGAATCCTCGTATGGGGGAAGACGTGCCCGCGGTGCAACCGCGTGCAGCCATTCACCCATAGCCCGTGCCTTGCCGGTGTGAAGAGAAAACGGGCGGGCATGCACGCGGCGCCGACGTTCAGCGCCGCGACAGTTCAGCCGGCCACGTCCGGGTTGAGCGTGCAGGTGCCGACCAGCTCGGCCTGCTCCAGCACGTGGCCCGCCATCGCCGCGCGCAGCTCGGCCAGCGAAAAGCCGCTGACCAGCGGCAACGCCGCCACGTCCAGCGCGTACACGGTGAAGTGGTAGTGGTGCAGCAACGCGTCGTTCCACGGCGGGCACGGGCCGTCGTAGCCGAGGTATTCGCCACCCATGTCGGCATCGCCGCCGAACCAGCCGGTGAAATCGTTCACGCCCTGCACGCTGCCGGGCGGGCCGAACGGTTCGCGCTTGCCGCGCGGGGTGATCCCGTCGCTGCACGCACCGGCGGCAAGCTCGCCGCACTCGGCCGGGATGTTGGCCATCAGCCAGTGCACGAACTCCACCCGCGGCAGGTCCGCGGGCACGGTACGACCGGGCTGGTTCACGTCGTCGCCGCGGCTGGGCACGTCCGGGTCGATGCAGGTGAGCACGAACGAACGGGTGGCCGACGGCGCGTTCTTCCAGGCCAGGTGCGGGCTGTGGTTGTCGGACAGCGCGAACGGATCGGCGCGCTTGCCAAAGGTGAAGGTGGCCGGAATCGGCTGGTTGTTTTCGAAGTTGTCGCTGCGTAGTTGCATGGTGTGTGTCCACCTGGTTGGGTGTGGAGTGCGCTTCCTGCCGGCGCACGAATGACGAGCGTGACGCGAAACTCAGGGCTTGTACGTCACCCGATACACCGCGCCGGCCAGGTCGTCGCTGACCAGCACGCTGCCGTCGGCCAGCGGCTGCACGTCGGCCGGGCGGCCCCAGGCGCTCTCGTCCTGTTCGAAGCCGGTGATCAGCGGTGCGTACGACAGCACCTTGTCGCCCTTGAGGCGCACCGTCATCACCCGGTAGCCGGATTTCTGCGTGCGGTTCCACGAGCCGTGTTCGGCCACGATGATCGCGCCCTTGTAGCTGGCCGGGAACTGGTTGCCGTCGTAGAAGCGCATGCCGAGCGAGGCGACGTGCGCACCGAGCTTCAGCACCGGCGGCACGTAATCCTTGCAGCTCCTGCCCTTGCCGAAGTCCGGATCGAGCGTGTCGCCCTGGTGGCAGTACGGGTAGCCGAAGTGCTGGCCGGTCGCCGTGATCTCGTTCAGTTCGTCGCTGGGGATGTCGTCGCCGAGCAGGTCGCGGCCGTTGTCGGTGAACCACAGGTGGCCGCTGCCGGGCTGCCAGTCGAAGCCGACCGTGTTGCGGATGCCGCGGGCCACGTCTTCCCAGCCGCCGCCGTCGGGATTCATGCGGATCAGCTTGCCGTGGTCCGGCGCCGGATCGCAGATGTTGCAGGGCGCGCCGATCGGCACGTACAGCTTGCCGTCGGGACCGAAGGCGAGGAACTTGCCGCCGTGATGGGTCTCGGTGGGCAGCTGGTCGGTGACCAGCTCGGGCTTCGGTGGCGCGTCCAGGTGCTGCTCGATGTCACGCAGCACCACGATCCGGCTCACCGCCGACACGTACAGATCGCCATCATGGAAGGCCACGCCCATCGGCAGTTGCAGGCCGCTGGCGATGACCCGCACCTGGTCGGCCACGCCGTCGCCATCGCGGTCGGTCAGCGCATAGACCTTGCCCGCGCCGGTGGAGCCGACGAACACGGTGCCCTTGGCGCCCACCGCCATTTCGCGGGCGTTCGGCACCTGGTCGGCATACAGCGCAACGTGGAAACCTTTCGGCAGGACCAGCCTGTCCAGCTTCGTCGCCGCCAGCGCAGGCAACGACGAACCAAGCAGCAACAACGACAACAGCAGACGCATGGCGGCGCTCCTTCGGTGGGCGGAAGGCCAGCGTATATCGCCGCGCGTGAAGCCAGAAGCGTCGGCGCTCTGTAAACTCGTCCTCTTCGAGGGGGAAACATGAGCGAATTGCAGGATCTCACCACGCTGGTTCGCGCGGCCACGCCGCTGCTGGTGATCGAGACGGTGGACGAGCAGCGGGTGATCGAGTGCTTCCGCCACGTGATTGCCCAGGCACTGCATCCGCTGTGGCGCTGGACCCTCACCGACGGCCTGAACCGGCTCGACTTCGCCCAGCGCGAGGGCGACGTGGCGCCGGACGCCACCGCCACGCTGGACGCGATCCGCGCCCAGGACGAGCGCGGCATCTACCTGATGTTCGACTTCCACAGCCTGCTGCGCTACGCGATGAGCCTGCGCCAGTTGCGCGAGATCGTGCAGCGCCAGCGTTCGGCCGCGCACACCATCGTGCTGGTCGGCGCCAAGGTGGAGCTGCCCGAGGAGCTGGAAGCGCTGGCCTTGCGGGTGCCGCTGTCGTTGCCCGACATCAAGGAGCTGGCCGGCATCCTGCGCGCCGAGGCGGTGGCCTGGCAGCGCGAACAGAACCGCAAGATCGAGGTGGACAACGACGCCGCGCGCACCATCGTGCGCAACCTGCTGGGGCTGTCCGCCCCAGATGCGCGGCGCATCGTGCGCAAGCTGATCTACGCCGACGGCGCACTGGGGGCGAGCGACCTGCCGGTGCTGATGCAGTCCAAGTTCGACCTGCTCAACCGCTCCGGCCTGCTGCACTACGAATACGCCACCGCCAGCTTCGCCGATATCGCCGGGGTCAGCCGCGTGCGCGAATGGGTGCAGCGTCGGCGCGCGGTGTTCCTCGCCGCCACGCCCGACCCCGCGCTCGACCCGCCCAAGGGCTTGCTGTTGCTCGGCGTGCAGGGTTGCGGCAAGAGCCTGGCGGCGAAGGCGATCGCCGGCGGCTTCGGCGTGCCGCTGGTGCGGCTGGATTTCGGCACGCTGTACAACAAGTACCAGGGCGAGACCGAAAAGAACCTGCGCGAGGCGCTGGCCAGCACCGAGCTGCTGTCGCCGTGCGTGCTGTGGATCGACGAGATCGAGAAGGGCCTGGCCGGTGGCGGCGACGACGGCGGCGTGTCGCGCCGCGTGCTCGGCTACCTGCTGACCTGGATGGCCGAGCGCAAGGCCAAGGTGTTCGTCGTCGCCACCGCCAACGCGGTGCACGAGCTGCCCGCCGAGCTGCTGCGCAAGGGCCGTTTCGACGAGATCTTCTTCGTCGACCTGCCCGTCGCGGCGGTGCGCGAACAGATCTTCGCGATGCATCTGGCCCGCCGCAAGCTCGACCCGGCCAGCTTCGAGCTACCCGCGCTGGCGGCGGCGAGCGAAGGCTTTTCCGGCGCGGAAATCGAACAGACCATCGTCAGCGCGCTGTACGACGCGGCCGGCAACGGCACGCCGCCGGACCAGCCGACCCTGCTCCATGCCCTCAAGCAGACCCGCCCGCTGTCGGTCCTGATGCGCGAACAGGTGGACGCGCTGCGGGCCTGGGCGCAGGGGCGTTGCGTGGCGGCGGACTGACGCCCGGTTTCAGTCCAGCAGGTCGCGCATGGCGCTTTCGGGACCGGCCTTGCCGCATGCAGTCGTGTCGTTCCCGCCATGCCGTTCCTCCCTGCCACCGAGGCCATCACATGGACGCCGCCGATCTGCAGAAACTGGTGACCGTGCGCATGCCGTACGGCAAATACCAGGGCCGGCTGATCGCGGACCTGCCCGGTGCCTACCTGGCCTGGTTTGCCCGCGAGGGCTTCCCGCCCGGTCAGCTGGGCCGGTTGCTGGCCCTGATGCTGGAGCTCGATCACAACGGCCTGGGCCGCCTGCTCGATCCGTTGCGCACGCGCTGACGAATCATCGTATGCTGCGCCGCTGCCGGTCATGGCAGCCTGCCCCCCAGCGCCGCCCGACCAGGCATGCACCGGAACGGCCACTTCGCTGCTTCGCGCACTCCGGGCGTTCGATGTCTTCCCCCTTCTGTTTCGATGCCGCCGCCAGCGCGCTGGCGGTCGATGGCTGGTGCATGCTGCCCGGCCTGCTGGATGACGCGCAGACGCGTGCGCTGGGGCTCGAATGCGCCGCGCTGCACGATGCCCGGCAACTGCTGCCCGCCCGCACCGGCATCGGCCGCACGACATCGTCGCTGCGTGGCGACAGCATCCACTGGTTTGCCACGGATGCCCTGACCGGGCCGCAGCGGGTTTTCACCGACCGCATGGACGCGTTGCGCCAGAGGCTGGGGCGCGAACTGATGCTGAGCCTGGTCGATTGTGAATCGCACTACGCGATGTACCGGCCCGGCGCCGGCTACGCGCGGCACCTGGATCGCCTGCGCGGCAGCGACACCCGGGTCCTCTCGGCGGTGTTCTATCTCAACCAGGATTGGCTGGACACGGACGGTGGCGCGCTGCGCCTGTATCTGGACGACGGCAGCCATCGCGACATCCTCCCCCGCGCGGGCGAGCTGCTGCTGTTCCTGTCCGGCCGGTTCGAGCACGAGGTGTTGCCGGCCGCGCGCGACCGCATGAGCATCGCCAGCTGGATGCGTCAGCGCGCCGTGGGCGCGGATGCCTGAGCCGGCGCTCCGGCGTCGGCAATCGCGTTGAAGCGGCCGGCAATGTAGTCGTCCGAAAAGCTGGTCATGCCCCAGTCGCGGATGAAGCCGCAGTGGCCGCCGTACTCGGCGATGTCCAGTTCGATGTTCGGCGGCAGTTCGAGCTTTTCGAAACTGCCCACCGGAATCACCGGATCATCGCGCGAGGTCAGGATGGTGGCGGGAATCTGCATCGCCTGCATCGCGTCGCCGGCCACCGAATAGCCGTCCAGATACTGTTGCAGCGACTTGAAGTCGGTGTGGCGCAGCACCAGCGATTCGGTCAGCCCGCGCAGGTGCTGCTTCAGCTCGGACATCTCGAAGAACTGGTGCTCGGGAAACGCCCGCTGCTTGGCCAGCAGCGAGTGGCGCCACTTGCGCATGAAGTAGGCCTGGTAGAACCACGGCGCCGATTCCTCCAGCGCGAACAGCCCCGCACCCGGATCGATGATCGGGCAGACCGCCAGCACGTAACTCAGCGGAATGCCCAGCAGCGAGGTCTGCATCGCGGCGCGCAGCGCGAAGTTGCCGCCCAGCGAGAAGCCGGCCAGCGCCATCGGCCGGGCCGGGTAGCGCCGGGCGATGTCACCCAGCGCGTGCACCACTTCGTCGAGCCGGCAGGAGTGGAATAGCGCCTCGTTGAGGCCGTGGCTGTCGCCATGGTCGCGGAAGTTGAGGCGGAAGATGTCCCAGCCATCGGCCAGCAGGCGACTGCCGGTCTGCAGCACGTAGGTGGAGTCGACACTGCCTTCCCAGCCATGGAACAGCACGGCCAGTCCGCGCGACTGCGCAAGCGTCTTCTGCGCGGTGTAGGCACCGGTCAGGCGCACGCCGCCACCGCCATCGACCACCACCGGCTCGGCGCCCTGCAGCACGGTCTTCGCCGCGCGCGGCAGCAGCAGCCGGCGCACGCCGCTGGACGACAGCATGGTCTGGATATGACCGCTGCGCAGCGGCCAGGGTGGACGGAAATCCTTTCCGTAAAGCAGGCTCATTCCTGGCGGTCTTCCAGTGCGGAGGCGATGCGTTCGCGTGACAGCTCGGCCATGCGGCGGCGCGCATCGGGGGTGGCGGGCACCGGCGCCAGGAAGTGGATCTCGGCATCCATCGGCGCCTCGCCCAGCAGGCGCACGATGTTGCCGAAGAAGCTCTCGTCTTCGCGGAAGCCCGCATCGACCACCCGCCGGCCGCCACGGGCAAAGCGCAGCGCCACCGGCTGCACCGTCACTTCGGCATCGAGCGCGGCCTGGAAGATGCGCGCGTGGAACACTTTCAGCACGCCGTGGTAACCGGTGCCCCCTTCCGGGAACACCGCCACCGAACGCCCGGCGCGCAGGCGCTCGACCATGGCCTGCATCACCGTCGCCAGCGAATGGTTGTTGCCGCGGCGGTGGAAGATGGTGCCGCCGTTGGCGGCCAGCCAGCCGATCAGCGGCCAGCCGGCGATCTCCGCCTTGGCCACGAAGCAGGCCGCGCGCTGGCTGTGCAGCATGATGATGTCGAGCCACGAGGTGTGGTTGGCGACGAACAGCACGGGGTCGCGCAGCGCCTCGCCGAAACGCCGAGCACGCATGCCGAGGATGCGCAGCAGGGTCACCGACCACAGCCGGATCATCCGGTGCGCGAACGGTTCGCGTCCGTTCTTCATGACGGCCTGCTGGTTCCAGCTGAGCAGCAGCGCGCAGAGCAGGATGCCCAGCACGACGTGCAGCACCACCAGCGGCACGCGCCACAGGTAGCGCAGCGGGCGCAGCAGGTCGCGTTCGGGCACGGAGGTGGTGTCGATGCTCATCAGCTGCCCAGTTTAACGTTAGTTCCGCGCCGCCGCAGGCCCCGATCGCTCCAGCTGCGCCAGCGGCAGCGAGGGCGAACGCTTCACCGTTCTCAGCACGAAGCTCGAATTGACATCGCCGACCCCGCTGGCGTTCAACAGATGGTCGAGCAGGAAGCGCGAGAAGTCCTTGAGGTCGGCCACGTAAACGTGCAGCAGGTAGTCCATGTCGCCAGTCAGCGCATGGCAGGCGACCACTTCGTCCCAGCCGCTGACGCGCTCGACGAAACCCTCGATCGCCGCGCTCTCGTGGCGGGTCAGCTGGACCCTCACGAAGGCCTGCAGGCCCAGTCCGACCGCCTGCGGATCGACCTGGGCGGCGTAGCCGGTGATCACCTGGTCCGCCTCCAGCCGTTGCAGCCGGCGCAGGCAGGCCGACGGCGACAGGCTGACCCGCTCGGCCAGTTCGGCATTGGTGATGCGGCCTTCGCTCTGCAGCACGGCGAGCATGCGCAGGTCGGTGCGATCCAGCGAGGTCATGCAATGATCTCCTTCTCTTTTGGCGCTTGACGCAAGAATAGTTCATTCTCGACCCGTAATCGGACAATAAGGCAAGCCTGCTGCGGGCGATCCACCGTATCCTTGAGATCGCCTGTCCCACCCGGAGCCGCGCCATGGACACCCCTCGCAAAGTCGAACACCAGCAGACCGACCGCGGCTACGTGCCGGTCTATGCCACCGGCGTGGTCGAACAGCCATGGGACAGCTACAGCGCGACCGATCATGAAGTCTGGGACACGCTGTTCAAGCGCCAGCGCGAACTGCTGCCGGGCCGCGCCTGCCGGGAATTCCTCGACGGCGTCGAGCGCTTCGGCCTGGGCGATGGCGGCATCCCGAAATTTGCCGAGTTGAACAAGGTGCTCGGCGCCGCCACCGGCTGGGAGCTGGTCGCGGTGGAAGGCCTGCTGCCGGACGAGGTGTTCTTCGACCACCTGGCCCACCGCCGTTTCCCGGTCAGCTGGTGGATCAGGAAACCCGACCAGCTCGACTACCTCAGCGAGCCGGACCTGTTCCACGACATGTTCGGCCACGTGCCGCTGCTGCTGAACCCGGTGTTCGCCGGCTACATGCAGGCCTACGGCCGCGGCGGCATGAAGGCGTTCGCGATCGGCCCCGAAGCGCTGATGAACCTGACCCGGCTGTACTGGTACACGGTGGAGTTCGGCCTGATCAACACCGGCGACGGCCTGCGCATCTACGGCGCCGGCATCGTCAGCTCCAAGGGCGAGTCGATCTACTCGCTCGATTCGCCCTCGCCCAACCGCATCGGCTTCGGCCTGGAACGCGTGATGAGCACGCGCTACCGCATCGACACCTACCAGCAGACCTATTTCGTGATCGACAGCTTCGAGCAGCTGTTCGAGGCCACCCATCCGGACTTCACGCCGATCTACGCGAAGCTGTGCGAATCGCCCGCGCACGCCGCCGGCGACGTGCTCGATGAGGACCGCGTGTTCACCCGCGGCGACCGCGTGGGCTGGGCGACCAACGCGGACACCTGATTCGCCGGATCAGCGCAACGTGGCGTCCAGCCACGGACCCACCACGCCGGTCCACAGCGCATAGCCCTGCCGGTTCATGTGCAGCCCGTCGGCGATGAACCAACGCGATTGCGGCTGGCCGTCGCTGCCCAGCATCGGGGTGAACACGTCCAGGTAACTGACGCCCGGCTGGCTGACGGCATAGGCGCGCACCAGCGCATTCGCCTCGCGGATCTTCGGCAGCAACACCGCGCGCGCCACGCTGGGCTTGATGGCGATGAAGGCGATCGGGACATCAGCGTCGTACGAGCGCGCCTTGCGCACGAAGGCGGCGAAGTCGTCGCGCACACGGGCCGGGCTGTCGCCGTCGGCCAGGTCGTTGTCGCCCGCATACATCACGATCGCGCGCGGATGGTACGGCGCCACGATGCGGTCGGCGAAGAAGGTGGCATCGTCGAGCTCCGAACCGCCAAAGCCGCGGTTGAGCGTGCGCACCTGCGGGAAATCCGTCGCCAGCGAGCGCCACATGCGGATCGACGAACTGCCGATGAACAACACCGCGCCCGCCGCCGGTGGCTGCGCCCGATCCGTGGCCTGGAACGCGGCGATATCCCGGTTCCACTGCGCATGTTCGTTTTCCCGGTTGTCGCGTGCCGCCGCCAGCAGCGGGCACAGCAGCAGGATCCACAGCAGATGACGCATGCATTTCATCGTTCGCTCCGTCGTGGTCATGCCGGCTGCAGATTATCGATGCTGCCTGCAGACAGCGGGAAACGCCGTTCCCGAGCGTAGCGCAACGACGACGAGGGTGATTTCACGGTTGTCACTCATGGAGCGTCCCCGCGACGGCGCGACTTCACCATGCCGTGCTTGCGCAACAGCGCGCGCAGTTGGTGATAGCTGAGTCCGAGCAGTGGCGCTGCCTCGACCTGGCTGTGGCGGGCTTCGACGAGCGCGCGCTGGACCAGGTCCACTTCCAGGCGCGCCATCTCGGTCTTGATGTCGCAGGGAAGCCGGATCGATTTTCTTTCCGGCGCTGCCACCTCGACGGCTTCCGGCTCGGCCTCGACCGCCGGCCGGAACGCGGAAGCGAAGGGATCGAAAACGATGGCGTCGACCGGGTCGTCGGCCGGCGTGCGGTGCACCGATCGCTCGACCACGTTCTTCAGCTCGCGCACATTGCCCGGCCACGGATAGCGGATCAGCGCGCCGCGGGCGGATTCGCTGAAACCGGCGAACAGGTCCCGGCCCAGCTCGCGACTGATGTTGAGCGCGAAGTGCTCGGCCAGTTGCAGGATGTCACCGGTGCGCGCGCGCAGCGGTGGCACCGTCAGCACGTCGAAGGCCAGGCGGTCGAGCAGGTCGGCGCGAAATGTTCCTGCGCGCACGGCGGCGGGCAGGTCGCCATTGGTCGCGCCCACGATGCGGGCGTCCACGGTCAGCGTCTCGTTGCCGCCGACGCGTTCGAACTGGCCGTACTCGACGGCGCGCAGGATCTTTTCCTGCACGCGCAGGGAAACCGTGGCCAGCTCGTCGAGGAACAGCGTGCCGCCGTGGGCCTGCTCGAAACGGCCGATGTGGCGGCGGCTGGCGCCGGTGAACGCGCCCGCCTCATGGCCGAACAACTCGGTTTCGAGCAGGGCTTCGGTCAGGGTCGCGCAGTTGAGCTTCACCAGCGGCGCCTCCCAGCGCGGCGACAGGTAATGCAGTCGCGCCGCGATCAGCTCCTTGCCGGTGCCGCGCTCGCCGATGACCAGCACCGGCTTGTTCACCGCCGCCACCCGCGAGACGTGTTCCAGCAAATCGAGGAAGGCCGTCGACTCGCCCAGCATGGCGGTGATTTCGGTATCCGATGGCCGCGGATCTGGCATGGGACATCAACTCGCAGAGGGGGGAATGGTCGAATGGCTCATTCAACCCGGTATTGGTGAATTCAACCATAAATCGGTTTATCCAACCGCTGCGAACGACACGCCTCCACGGCCGCAAGGAGTCAAACCTGGACCAATCAATGACTTGAGAGGACGTCGGCGTTTGGCACGACCCGTGCTCTGGATACTTCGTGGCCCTTCACCATCACGAGGCAAGCAGACATGGGCGTTTTTTCGAGAATGAGCGACATCATCAACTCCAACATCAACGCGATGCTGGACAAGGCCGAGGAACCGGAAAAGGTGGTGCGGCTGATCATCCAGGAGATGGAAGACACGCTGGTGGAAGTGCGCTCCGCCGCGGCGCGCGCGATCGCCGACCGCAAGGAACTGGAGCGGCGCGTGGAACACGCCCAGCGCGAGTCCGACGAGTGGCAGCGTCGGGCCGAGCTGGCCATCACCAAGGGGCGCGACGACCTGGCCAAGGCCGCGCTGGCCGAAAAGAAGCACATGGACGCCGCGCGGGAATCGCTGCAGCGCCAGTGCCACGAGGTCGAACTGGGCCTGGCCAAGCTCAACGACGACATCGCCGCGCTGCAGGTCAAGCTGGCCGATGCCAAGCATCGGCAGAAATCCTTCGAATTGCGCCACCACACCGCGGCCAACCGCCTGAAGGCGCGCAGCCGCACCCACGACGAGCGGATCAACAACGCGCTGGGTCGCTTCGAGCACTACGAGCGCAAGCTGGAACACATGGAAGGCCGGGTCGAAGCCTACGACCTGGGCAAGCAGCGCGATCTCGACCGCGAATTCGCGGAGCTGGAAACCAACGACCACGTCGAGGCCGAACTGGCGGCGCTGAAGGAACGCCTGGGCTCGGCGAAGCCGGCGAACAAGGAATAACGAGACGAGGCACCGCCCGATGGAAGCGGCGTGACAACGCCGGAAGCCATCCGGATACCCCAACACCCACTGGAGAGACAAGGCATGAACGCTACACGGGACGGAGATCGTCGACGCCCGCTCCATCGCGATTCGGAACGCGGCCTGATCCTCGGCGTATGCACCGGCATCGCCGAAAGCTTCGACTGGCCGGTATGGCTGACCCGCGCCGGCGCGCTGGCGCTGGCCTGGTGCTTCCCGGTGTCCGCCGTGGTGGCCTACGTCGTCGCCGCGCTGGTCATGCCGGAGCGACCGCTGCGTTACTGCGGCGACGGCGACGAGCGCAGCTACTGGCAATCGACGCGTCACCGGAGCTGAGGAGCCATGGCACGCGACGACTACGGGCGCGCGCAGCGCTTCCATCGCGATCCCCGCCACGGCAGGCTCATGGGCGTGTGTGCAGGCGTGGCGGACGAGCTCGGCTGCAACGTCACCCTGGTCCGGATCATCGCGGTCATCGCGCTGTTCTGGTTCGGCGTGGTGACGCTGGCGGCGTATGTCGTTCTCGGCTTCCTGCTGCCCGCCAGGACGGACATGCGGCACGATGTCGACGAGGCGTACTGGGGCAGCGTGAGGTACCCGGCGGGCGACGGCTTCCGCGAGCGACGCCATCGCCGGCGCGAGCTGGACAGCAACTTGCAGCACATGGAAGGCTACGTCACTTCGCGTCGACGCGATCTCGACCGCCAATTTCGCGATCTGGAACACTAGGAATCAACGATGGACCACGGTCAATTTTTCATACTGAGCATCATCATCGTCGTCTTCGGCGCGCGCATCATCCGCGACCACCTGCGCTTCAAGCAGGTCCAGCCACGCGAGGACCCGCAATACCAGGCGCGCATGGACACGCTGGAGCAGCGCGTGAGGACGCTGGAACGCATCGTGACCGACAAGGGCTACGACCTCAAACGGGAATTCGAGAAGCTGTAGACGCGAGCAAGGCCGCGGCGCGACCGGGGGAAACGGCAGGTCGCCTTCGGCACCCGCCCCGGAAGCCGATCGTGCCCACTCCGCGACGATCGGCGCTGTTACGACTTGTTCGGCCCGGACCGCTTGAGCTCGCTCACCTCCAGCACCTGGGCGATGCGGGTGCCGTCCCAGCGGTAGACCAGGTGCCTGGCCTGCACGCAGGGCGCGACCACGTCGGGGAAGAACGCCGCGATGCATTCGCCGCCGGCATGCCGGGCGCTGTCGAAAACGATGCCGGGCGAACCGGCACCGCGCAGCCTGCGTGCCAGCGCCACACTGGCCACGTAACTGTCGGCCGCCTGTTCCGCCGACCAGCCACCGCGCAGGTCGTGCAGCTTGCTGTCCACGCTGGTGCGATAGCAGCGCATCTGCACTTCGCACGGCGGTTCGCTGGTCGCGGCCATGAATTGCTCGCGGTGATACACCGTTTCCTCGACCGCGGTGGCCACGCTGTGCGCCGCGTAGAACACGCCCCACGTGCCATCGGAGAAACGGCTGCCTTCCGGATTCAGATGGGTGAATGCCGCCATCACCGGCGTCGAACCCGGGCCGCTGACCCGGTGCGCCTTCGGCACCAGCTTCAGCGCGTCGATCTCCTCGCGCAGGCGCGGATTGGTCAATGCTTCGATCGCGAACACCGCGTCCATGTCGGCCGGGTCGGCAATGCGGTCGTACACCCCGACCGGCGGGAAGCGGCTGGGCACGATGCGGTACGCCTGGCTCCAGCGGACGCGTTTGAGGGGCGGCAACTCGTTTGGCATCAGGGTTCCTGGAAGTGCTTCCTTGCCTGCAGGGAGAGGCGCAAAGCGTGCGGCATCGCCGTCTCGCTCGCCGCGACGCCCGTCACCGCTTCAGCCGCGCTGCGCGTCCAGATACTGCCGCACCACGTACAGGTCGGCGACATTGCCCGACAGCATGCGTTCCAGCGCGGAGTGGCCGCCGAACAGCGACGCCGTATTCGGCTTGTGCAGCCAGGCGTCGGCCTGGGCCGGTTCGGGAAACAGGATCTGCAGCGACTTCCAGATCCCGAGCAGGTAGCTGATCCGCTCGATGGTGTCGCGTCCCGGGGCACCATCCTGCTGGCGCTTCCACTTGTAGAAGGTCGATTCCGGCGGATCACCGAGCAGCTTGCGCTGATCGGCGATGCGCAGCTTCCAGTGTTCGGCAAGACGGAAGAACGCGCGCAACGCCGGACCATCGAGGTCCGCGTCAGGAGTGTTTTCAGGCAGCGACTGGGCCAGCACGGTCACTCTCCTTGTAAAGTTGACATGCAATTTACTCTACAAGGGAAGCTTTGGTCAATGTTTGACCAGTGCCGGCTCACGGTCCCGACGGCTGCTCCTTCGCCTTTGCGGCACAGTCGCAGCCGTAATCCGGCTCCGGACCGCCGTCGGCGATGAAGCGGTCGATGCGCTGTTCCAGCACCGGCAACGGCACCGAGCCGGTGGACAGCACGGTGTCGTGGAAATGGCGGATGTCGAACTTCGCGCCGAGCGCCTGCTCCGCCTTCGCGCGCAGCTCGCGGATCTTCAGGTAGCCCAGTTCGTACGACAGCGCCTGGCCGGGCCAGCTGATGTAGCGGTCGACTTCGTTGGCGATCTCGCGAGCGGACAACGCGGTGTTGACGGTGAGGTAGTCGATCGCCTGCTGCCGGCTCCAGCCCAGGTGATGGATGCCGGTGTCGACCACCAGCCGGCAGGCCCGCCACATCTGGTAGGTGAGGTAGCCGAAACGCTGGTACGGGGTCTTGTAGATGCCCATCTCGTTGCCGAGATATTCCGAATAGAGGCCCCAGCCCTCGCCGTAGGCGGAGATGTAGCTGTTGCGGCGGAACGCGGGCTGGCCGTGCTGCTCGTCGGCCAGCTCCAGCTGCAGCGCGTGGCCCGGATAGGACTCATGCAGGGTCAGCGCGGGCATGTTGTACAGCGGCCGCGACGGCAGGTCATAGGTGTTGACCATGTATTCGTCCGGGCCGCCGCGACCGGAGGTGTAGTACGGCGCGATGTCCGCCGGCACCGGCACGATGGTGAAGCGCTGGCGCGGCAGGTGGCCGAAATATCTGGCCATCTGGCCGTCCACTTCCTTGGCCACCCAGGCGCTGCGCATCAGCAGCTCCTCTGGCGACTTCGCGTAGAACTGCGGGTCGCTGCGCAGGAACTGCAGGAACTCGGCGAAGCTGCCCTTGAAGTCGGTGTCCTTGATCACCTCCAGCATCTGCGCATGGATCTGCGCCACCTGGTCCAGACCGATCTGGTGGATCGCGTCGGGGCTGAGGTCGAGCGTGGTGTACTCGCGGATCTGCTGGCGATAGAACGCCTTGCCGTCGGGCAGCGCCTCGGCGGCGAGCGTCTTGCGCGCACGGGGCAGGTACTCGTTGCGGAAGAACGCCAGCAGTCTGGCGTACGCCGGAATCACCTCGTCGCGAAGGCGGCGCAAGGCCTGTCCCTGCAAGGTCTGGGCCTCGTCGGTGGGCATCGTGGCCGGCAGCTGCCTGAACGGCGCGTAGAAGCTGCTCGCGGTCGGGTCCTTCAATTCGGCGACCGCGGCGATCGACACGTCACGCCCGTCCAGCACCGCGCGGGGCACGCTGAAGCCGCGCTTGAGCCCGGCCCGCATGTTGGCGATCTGCTGGTCGAAGTAGGCGGGGATCTGGTCGAGCCGATCCAGGTACTGTTCGTAGTCCTGCCGGGTGCGCAACCGGCCGCCGCCCAGCTGGTAACCGATGTCCGACCAGAACGCCGAATCGCTATTGAACGGCATCTGCCAGTTCTTGAAGCGCTGGTCGGCGACGAAGTTGCCGATCTGCTCGCGATAGATCGCGAAGTTCACCTGTTCGGCAGGCGACAGCGCGGCCACGTCGACGCGTTCCAGCTGCTTGAGCACGTCCTGCCAGTAATCCAGTCGCCGCTGCTGGCTGGCCGCGTCGACGTCATCGAGCCGGCCGTTGTTGGGCTGGGACTCGCCCGACGCGCTGATGCCGGCCTGCCCCGTCCGCCAGGCCCATTCGGTGGTGTAGATGTTCTTGAACCGGGCATCGGCGGCGACGGTGGTTTCGCCGGCCGGGGTGGCGGTCGCGTAGGCCGGCGCGCTGCAGACAAGCGCAAGCACGGCCCATCGGGCCATCATCGGGGTCTTGTTCACTCGGGTTCCTCTTTCCGGGCGGCGGCGTCATCGATCAGGTGACGTGATGCGAGCGTCTATCGTGGCGGTCATGACGGCGCATGGCAACGGCACCCGGCATCCAGCGGCGGTGTCGACGCCCCGGTCCGCCCACGGCCCGCTCAGCCCAGATTGAGCTCGCCCACTCCCACCGAGCGCAGGTAGGCAGCCAGGTTGCGCTCTTCGGTTTCGATGAAAACCTCGCCGCTGGCCGTGCTCTCGGCGATCCGGTCCGGGCGGAAATTGCGGAAGTCGCCGCGCATGCGGCACCACGCGCCCAGGGTCCACTTGCCGCCCCAGAACGACAGGCACAGCGGCTCGATCTCGCGGGTGCTGGGGTTGCCGCCTTCGTCGCGATAGGCCATCCGCAGCACCTGGTTGCCGACGATGGCCGCGTGCAGCTGATCGAGCAGGGCGGCGAAATCGTCGCGGTACTGGTCGCGCCACACCGGCGCGAAGATGCGCGTGCGACTGGCGCGCTCGCGCAGTTCCGGCGGCAGCACCGCCTCGATCTTCAGCAGCGCCGTCTGCGCGTTTTCCGCCAGCCGGGTGCCGGCGAATGCACGCACGAAGCGCGAGCCGACCACCAGAGCCTCGAGTTCGCTGGCGTTGAACATCAGCGGCGGGATGTCCGAACCCTTGCGCAGGACGTAGCCGACGCCGGCCTCGCCCTCGATCGGCACGCCGGACAATTGCAGGTCGGCGACATCGCGATAGACCGTGCGCAGCGACACGCCCAGCGTCTGCGCCAGCGATCGCGCCTGCAGTGCGGTACGTCGACCGCGCAGCGCGTGAATGATGAGGAATAGCCGGTCCGCTCGACGCATTCGCACATCATCCCCGGGAACGATGACGGCGAACAGCGTCGAACGTCACGACTCATCGCATCACGCGCCCTGGGCGGCCACCAGTTCGGCATCCAGCGCGGCGGCACGCTGCACGCCAGGCCGTGCCAGCACGCGGCCGATGTAGGCGCGGATCACCGGCAGCTCGGGCACCAGCTTGAACAGCGTGGTCCAGTTCAACGCGGTGCCCCACAACACGTCCGCCGCGCTGAAACGCTCACCCAGCAGGTACGGTCCCTTTTCCAGCTGGTCGACCACGGTCTTCAGCATGGTGTCGTAGTCGCCGTAGCCGCAGGTCGACGTCGACGCCGGCTCGCGCTGCAGCGATCTGTCGGTCACCGCCGGTTCGAAGCACGAACCGTAGAACACCAGCCAGCGCAGGTACGGGCCGCGCAGCGGATCACCGATCGGCGGCGCCAGCCCGGCTTCGGCATACAGGTCGGTCAGGTAGATGAACACTGCCGGCTGCTCGGTGACCAGGGCACCGTCGTGATGGATCGCCGGCACCTTGCCCATCGGGTTGATCGCCAGATACGCCGGCTGGCGCTGTTCACCGGCCTTCAGGCTGAGCACGTGCAACTCGTAGTCGGCAGCCAGTTCCTCGAGCAGGGCGCGGGTACCGGCGGAGCGGCTTTGTGGCGAATGAAAGAAGCTGACGCGTGGCTTGCTCATCGTGGTTTCCTGGCGAACGGGTGGAAAGTTTCAGAGATGCCGCGTTTCGGCCGGTGCGGACATCCAGTTGTTGTGGCGACCGTCGGAAAAGCGCAGCGGCGCCTCGATCAACTCCTGCGGTTCGACGTCATCAAGGCAGGCCAGGCTGATCGACACGTAGTCGCCGCCGATTTCCGCGATATGGCCGCGGCCGAACGAGCGCACGCCGCAATGCCGGCAGAACAGGTGGTGGGCGCTGCGGGTGTTGAACTGATAGTCCGACAAGGCGTCCTCGCCGCTCAGCAACCGGAAGGCCGCGGGCTTGACGATCACGCCCCACTGCCGCGTCTTGGTGCAGATCGAGCAGTTGCAACGCCCGGTGCCGGCGGCGAGATCGATGTCGGCTTCATAGCGCACCGCGCCGCAATGGCAACTTCCGTGATAAGTCCTGGTCATCATTTGCTCCGGTGATGGAAGGTGTGGGTCAGTGCGGCGAGCAGCGCGCGTTGTCGCCGCGGCGTCGCGCCACTGGCTCCGGCCGGGTTCGCTTTCGGCAAGCGATATTGGCCGTCCAGCAGCAGGCCATTGAGGTACAGCGGACGATAGGCCATCAAGGTGCGTTGCAGGATCTTGTTCATCGCGACCTCCTCATGCCGCCATGGCTTCGCCGACGCACCAGGGCGGCAGCTGCGCATGCTTGAACAGGCGATACCAGTGATCGCGATCGGTGGGGCCGTACAGGTCGAGCGTGCGGATCACCTCACGGGCGAATTCCACGCTGCCAAGGTGGCTGGCGCTGATCACGCCGCCGTCGCTGACCGCGAGCACCTCGGCGTCGTATTGCTCCGCGCCGGCATAGGTGGGCACCTGCGCGGCGATCTGCCCCGACCAGTTGCCGGTGTGACGGCAATCGTCGAGCAGGCCGGCGCGGGCCAGTGCCAGCATGCCGCTGTCGATGCCCGCCACCACCGCGCCGGCCGCGTGCAACTGGCGCATCGCCGCCACCGCCGGCGCGCCCTCACCACGCTGCCACAGATGGCCGCCGGGCACGATCAGCATCGCGGCGCGCGCGTCGTCCAGCTGATCCAGCGTCAGCTCCGGCTGCACGCACAGCCCACCCATCGAGGTGACCTGGGCGCGGCTGAAGCCCACCGTCTGCACCTCCCAGTCGCCGGGGCGCCGGATTTCGCACAGGGCCAGCGCCGCCTGCCAGTCGGCAAAACCCTCGAACACCAGGAAATAAACCGTATCGCGCATGTCTTGGTCCTCCGCCTTGGAGGGACAGCTTGCCGGGGGGCTGCTGCCAGCGTGTTGTCAGCAGGGCGGGGAACAAAAGCGGGATCGCCAGGCTTCACGCTCCCGCGCGCTGCTCTTCCCCGCTCCCCCTTCCCCGTTCCCCGCTCAAAACAAATGCGACAATGCCCGTCCCCCACGCCATGGACCCGACATGAAGCCTGTCTCACTGATCCAGTTCCTGATCGAGGAACGCCGCGCCGGCCACATCAATGCCGAACTTTCGCTGCTGATCGAAGTGGTCGCGCGCGCCTGCAAGCGCATCGCGGTGGCCACCGGCAAGGGCGCGCTGGGCGGCGTGCTGGGCGAGGCCGGCACGGGCAACATCCAGGGCGAGGCGCAGAAGAAGCTGGACGTGATCTCCAACGAGATCCTGCTGGAAGCGAACGCCTGGGGCGGCCACCTCGCCGCCTGCGCCTCGGAGGAAATGGAAGACCCGCAGCAGATTCCGGACGGCTACCCGAAGGGCAACCACCTGCTGCTGTTCGATCCGCTGGACGGCTCGTCGAACATCGACGTGAACATCTCGGTCGGCACGATCTTCTCGGTGCTGCGCTGCCCGGACGGCGTGACCGAACCGAAGGCCGAGCACTTCCTGCAGCCGGGTACCACCCAGCTCGCCGCCGGCTACGTGGTGTACGGCCCGGCCACCGTGCTGGTGCTGACTTTCGGCCACGGCACCCACGAGTTCACGCTCGATCGCGAGGTGGGCAGCTTCATCCTCAGCCGGCGCGCCATCCGCATTCCCGAGCAGGCCACCGAGTTCGCCATCAACATGTCCAACCAGCGCCACTGGCAGCCGCCGATGCAGCGTTACGTGGGCGAACTGCTGGCCGGCAAGACCGGGCCGCGCGGCAAGGACTTCAACATGCGCTGGGTCGCTTCGATGGTGGCCGACGTGCACCGCATCGTGACCCGCGGCGGCGTGTTCTATTACCCGCTGGACGCGAAGATCGAGAAGCAGGGCGGCAAGCTGCGCATCATGTACGAGGCCAACCCGATGGCCTTCATCATCGAGCAGGCCGGCGGCGCGGCGACCACCGGTCGCCAGCGCATCATGGAGATCCAGCCCACCGGCCTGCACCAGCGCGTGCCGGTGTTCCTCGGCTCGAAGGAAGAAGTCGAACTGGCCACGCGCTACCACCAGGAAGCCGACGCCGCCCAAGGCTGACCCTCCTGCTCCCTCCCCTGCTTGCAGGGGAGGGGCAACCTCAACCTCCCCCCGCCAGCAGGGGGAGGAGCAGATCAGAATCTTCCGACACCGATGCCCATGCCCTTCCGCCGTTTGCTGCCACTGTTCGCCACGCTCCTGCTCGGTGCCTGCACGCACGCCAGCAAACCCGCGCCGGTGGTCGCCCCGCCGATGGCGCCGGTGAAGCTGAAGATCGGCCTTGCGCTCGGCGGTGGCGCGGCCAAGGGCTTCGCCCACATCGGCGTGATCAAGATGCTGGAGGCCAGCGGCATCCATCCGGACGTGGTCGCCGGCACCAGTGCGGGCAGCGTGGTCGGCGCGCTGTACGCCAGCGGCATGGACGCGTTCGCGCTGCAGCAGACCGCGTTCGGTCTGGACGAGGCGAAGATCCGCGACGTGCGACTGTTCTCCGGCGGCCTGGTGCAGGGCCAGGCGCTGCAGGATTACGTCAACCAGCTGGTGCACAAGCAGCCGATCGAACAGTTGAAGATGCCGTTCGCCGCTGTTTCGACCGAGCTGGAAACGGGCACGCGCACGGTGTTCGTGCGCGGCAACACCGGCCGCGCGGTGCGCGCATCGTCCAGCATTCCCGGCGTGTTCGAGCCGGTGGAGATCCACGGCAAGCACTACGTCGACGGCGGCGTGGTCAGCCCGATCCCGGTCGACGCGGCACGCCAGCTCGGCGCCGATTTCGTGATCGCGGTGGACATCTCCGCCGCGCCCGACGGCAGCAACCCGCAGGACATGATGGGCATCGTGGGCCAGTCGATCGACATCATGGGGCGGCAACTGGCGGCGCAGGAAAGCGCGCGCGCCGAGGTGGTGATCCGGCCCGACCTGCGCGGCATCGGCCCGACCGATTTCGAGCAGAAGAACCAGGCCATCCTGGCCGGCGAGAAGGCCGCGCTGGCGGCGATCCCCGCGATCCGGGCAAAGCTGGCCGCCATGGCCGCGGCGCGCCAGGCCGCCGGCAGCAAGGCTGCGCAGCGCTGATCCGGTCGCCATGCCGTCCTGCACTTGGCGTGTGTGGCACCGGGTTGTAGCTTCGGGATTCCCCACGCCGGAATCCCTCCCATGCCGAAACGCTCTCGCCTGATCGTCCCGCTGTCGCTGCTCACTCTCGCGCTGGCACCGCAAGCCTTCGCCGCCACGGCCGAGGTCGATCCGCGCATCGAGCAGGTGTTGACCGAACTGGGCAAGGCGCAGTCGATCCAGGCCACCGCGATCTCGCCGAATGGCAAGCAGCTCGCCTGGGTGATCCAGCGCGACGGCAAGCCGGCGATCGAGGTGGCGAATGCCGACGGCAGCCATGCGCGCCGGGTGACCGCCGCGGCGCGGTCCGGCAGCTGCGCCGAATCCGGCATCGCCTGGGCGCCCGATTCGCACCATCTCGCCTTCGTCTCCAACTGCAACGTCGACCTCACCAGCACCAAGGTGATGCAGAACGCGATCTACCTGGCCGACACCACCGGCCACGACGCGCCGGCGCGGCTGGCCGAGCTGAAGGGTTACGTGCGCGCGCTGCAGTGGACCGATGACGGCAAGTCGCTCGGCTTCCTCTACGTGGCAGGCGCCACCCGCCACGCCAGCGCCACCGCCGCGGCCAAACCGGCCGCCGGCGAGATCGGCGTGACCGGGGTGGAAGTGCAGCGCGTGGCCAGCCTCGACGTGGCCAGCGGCACGCTGCGCGAGCTGACGCCGGCCGACATGTACGCGTACGAGTTCGACTGGTCGCCGGACGGCTCGCGCATCGCCTATACCGCCGCGCTGCCGCCGGGCGACAACAACTGGTGGATCGCCAAACTCTACGTGCAACCCGCGCAGGTGGACGCCACCGCGACCGTGCTGGTCGATCCGGCCGACGCCGCCAGCGGCTCGCTGCAGCATCTTCAGATCGCGCTGCCGCGCTGGTCACCGGATGCCTCGCGGATCGCCTTCATCGGTGGCCTGATGAGCGACCAGGGCGCCACCGGCGGCGACATCTACGCGGTGCCCGCCGCCGGCGGCACGCTGGTCAACCTCACCCCCGGCATCAAGGTCACGCCGAGCTGGCTGCGCTGGACCTCGCCGCAGTCGATGCTGGTCAGCCAGGTCAGCAACGGCCAGAGCCAGCTGGCCGACTACGCCGTGTCCGCCACGCAGGCGCAGCAGCAGCGCGTGCACTTCACCGTGCCGGCCAGCATCAGCGACGGCAGCGCCTCGATGGCGATGTCGCTGTCCGCCGACCTCAGGCACGTCGCCTTCCTGCAGAGCTCGTACGCCCGCGCCACCGAAGTGCACGCCGGCGCACTGGGCAAGGCCGCGCCGCCGGCGGTGACCTCGTTCAACGCCGCGCTGAAACCGGCCTGGGGCAAGGCCGAATCGGTGGAATGGAACAACGAAGGCTTCCACGTGCAGGGCTGGCTGCTGTACCCGGCCCACTACGATCCGAAGAAGACCTATCCGATGGTGGTGGTGGTGCACGGCGGCCCTTCGAGCGCGGTGATCCCGCGCTGGCCCGGCGTGGGTTACGGTGCGGCGCCGCTGTCCGCGCTGGGTTATTTCGTGTTCCAGCCGAATCCGCGCGGCAGCTTCGGCCAGGGCGAGAAGTACGTGCAGGCGAACCGCAAGGACTTCGGCTACGGCGACCTGCGCGACGTCCTCGCCGGTGTGGACGCGGTGGAGAAGAAATTCCCGGTGGACGACCAGCGGCTCGGCCTCACCGGCTGGAGCTACGGCGGCTTCATGAGCATGTTCGCGCCGACCCAGACCCAGCGCTTCCGCGCCGTGGTGGCCGGCGCCGGCATCTCGAACTGGCAGAGCTATTACGGCCAGAACCTGATCGACCAGTGGATGCCGCCGTTCTTCGGCGCCAGCGTCTACGACGACCCGGCGGTGTACGCGAAGAGCTCGGCGATCAACTTCATCAAGCAGGTGAAGACGCCGATGCTGATCGTGGTCGGCGACCGCGACGCCGAATGCCCGGCGCCGCAATCGTTCGAGATGTGGCATGCGCTGCGCGCGCAGGGCGTGCCCACCTCGCTGGTGGTGTATCCGAACGAAGGCCACCACTTCGTCGATCCCGCCCACCAGCGCGATGTGCTGCAGCGGGCGCTGGGCTGGTTCGAGAAGTACCTGCCGGCCAGCCGCTGAGCCGAACGGCACGAACCGGCCGACATGAACCGACCGACATGAAAAGAGCGGGCCGACTGGCCCGCTCTTTTTTTGTCACGCCTCGCCGTCAGTGCTCGGGCGGGTCCTTGCTGCGGGTCTTGGTGACCGCGCCCAGGATGCCCGCGCCGACCAGCACGACCGCGCCGCCGATGATCCACTGGTTGGGCACGTGCAGCAGCGTGGCGATGTAGACCAGACCGCCGATCACGACGATCATGCCGATCAGGTAGAGCGCGAACGAGGACATCGGTGCCTCCCTGGTGCAGGTCGCCGCGGCGTACGCGCCTCGACGAATGGCCGCATTGCAGCCGATCGGACTTCATCGGCGCGTGAAGAAGGCTTGAGGCGCTCCCCGGCGCCGTCGACGCGGTGCTCCCCGGCAAGAGGCAGGCCACCGGCCGACCAGGTCGGAAGTCATTGTTGACAGGCTCCATGTGTATTGCTGTACTGATACACATGGATGCCTCCCTGCTCACCGTTCAACCGACCGCCAGCGAGCCGATCTATCGGCAGATCGTCGAACAGCTGCGCCGGCTGATTGCCGGGGGCCAGCTCGCCCATGGCGAACTGCTGCCGTCGGTGCGCGACGTCGCCGGCTTCCATGCGATCAACCCGATGACCGTGTCGCGCGCCTACGGCATGGCCGAAAGCGAGGGTCTGGTGGAGCGCCTGCGCGGCAAGGGCATGGCGGTGATCGCCACGCGCAAGGCCGCGCAAAGCGAAAGCCATCGGCTCGCCCTGCTCGAACCGCAATTGCAGGCATTGGCGCGCCATGCCCACGAACTCGAACTGCCCGCCGCGCCGGTGCTGCGGCGCCTGACCAAACTGCTGGGAGAATGAAATGAACGCGATGCCGAGTGAAACGGAATCCACCATCGCCCCGCTCGCGGTGCGCGGCCTGGTCCACAGCTACGAAGGCAGCCATGCGCTGAACGGCGTCGACCTGGCGCTGGAACCGGGCAGCGTGCTCGGCCTGATCGGCCGCAACGGCGCCGGCAAGTCGACCCTGATCCGCATCATGCTGGGCCTGCTCGAACCGATGGCCGGGGTCGCGACGGTATTCGGCGAACCGGCGCTGGCGCTCGGCGACGAAGCCAAGGCGCGCATCGCCTATGTGCCGCAGCAGCCCGAGGCGCTGGCCTGGCTCACCGCGCAACAGATGCTCGACTTCGTCGGCCGTTTCTACCCGCGCTGGGACAAGACCTTCGTCAGGAACACGCTGGAACGCTGGCAGATCCAGCCGAACCGGCTGCTGGCGAAGCTGTCGCCGGGCGAACGCCAGCGTGTCGACCTGATCCGCGCGCTGGCCTCGCAACCGGAACTGCTGGTGCTGGACGAACCGGCCGCGGCGCTCGACCCGGTCGCCCGCCGCGAACTGCTGCGCGAGGTGGCGCTGCGCGCCGGCGAGTCCGGCACCACCGTGCTGTTCTCCACCCATATCGTGTCGGACCTGGAACGCGTGGCCTCGGAAGTGGCGTTCCTGCATCAGGGCAAGTTGCTGATGCGCTGCAGTGTCGATGAGACCAAGGAACGTTACGCGCGGCTGTGGCTGCCCGGGCGGCTGAGCGCAGCCGCTCCCGCGCACAGCCTGAGCCGGCGTCGCCACGACGACGGCAGCCTCAGCCTGGTGGTCGAGCTCGACGAGCACGGCCGCTGGCCGGAGGCCGCCAGCCTGGCCGGCGCCCGCGTCGACGCACTGGGCCTGGAGGATCTGTTCGTGGAGGTGGCCGAATGAAACCGTCGCAGCTGTTCCGGATTCCCTGGTACGCGGCCCATCGCTCGCTGCGCTGGATGGCGGTGGTGCTACTGACCGTGTGTGCCGGTTCGGCCATCGGCCTCGGCCTGTTCGGCAGCAAGCCCGGCCATTTCGCCGGCGCGATCTTCATGTTTGGCGTGGGCCTGCTGTTCGTGTGGGCATTCTTCCTGCCGACCACCCTGTTGCTGGCGATCGATGCGTGGCAGCTGCGCGTGCCGGCGATCCAGCGGCAGATCGTGGCGTCCCTGCTGCTGCATGCCGGGCTCGGCATCGCCGTGCCGACCCTCGTGCTGGGCATGCTGGGCGCGCCGGTGCTCAACACCGCGGTCGTGCTGACGCTGTGCACGGCGGTCGGGCTCGCATTCGCGCTGATGCCGCGCTATTGCGCCATCTTCTTCGGACTGATGCCCACCCTGGGCAATACGCTGTGGCATCGCCTGCACCTGCCCGGCATCGACGACCCCCGCTTCGTGCTGCTCGCGCTGCCGCTGATCCTGCTGTCGCTGCTGCTGATCGTGATCCGCTGGCGTCGGCTGCTGCGCGGCGGCTCCAGCCGCGCGCAGGGCTGGAGTTCGCCGATGGTGCTGCAGTATCGCAGCGGCGGCTGGGGCCAGTGGAGCGCCATCGGCGACCTGCGCCAACTGCAGCAGCGACCGGACTGGCTGCAGCTGGCCGTCAGCCTCGACGGCGTGGGCCCCACGGCGCCGCGCAAGGCGTTGCGGGTGGCGCTGGGCGGCTGGTACCTGCCGCAAACCTGGCGCAGTTACGCCAGGCAACTGGGCCTGATGATCGCCTTCGTCGCGCTGCCGTTGCTGGGTGTCGCGTGGCTGCTGCACTGGGGCGGACAGGACGCGCAGGCCGCCGTCGCGATGCGTGGCGTGTTGATCGGCAGCCTTGGCATGGTCGGCGGCGTTGCCGGTCCGATGATCTGCACGTTCAGCCTGATCTGGCTGAACAGGCGCTGGCAACAGGCCAATGCCGAACTGCCCCTGCTGGCACTCCTGCCGGGGCTGGGCGAACCCGCGCAGGCGCGGCGGCAGGTGGTGCGCGCCGGGCTCGGCCTGCCGCTGGTTCTGCACGCGCTGCTGGCGCTGCTGATCGGTGTCGCCATGCTGTGCTGGCATGGCCACGTCGCGATGCTGTCGTTCCTGCTGCTGGCCCAGCTGGGTGCCACGACCGTCACCGTGGCGATGCTGCTCAATCTTTTCGGTGGCCGCCGGCTGTCCATCTGGGTGACCGGCGCGGTGCTGGTCACCAGTTTCGTGCTCTGCCTGTCGAGCCTGCTGCTGCCGGCCATCAGCTGGGGCCGTCACCCGGTCGCGGGCGTCGAGCCACTGCTGCTGCCCCTGGTCGGCGCGTGGCTGCTGCTGGGCGCCGGCATGATCTGGCTGGCGCGGCGCGGCTGGCGCGGGTTGATGCAATTGCCGCATCCGTTTGTGCAGAGCTGAGCGGGCTCTCAGAACAGCTCGCCCTGGGGCGAGGGCTTGCGCGGCGGCACGAAGCGCGAGGTATCCAGTTGCAGTTCGCGGGCGCGGGCGAAGCCGTGCCGACGGCAGGCCAGCTCGAAGCGACGGCGCAGCAGGTCGGCGAACACGCCCTGCCCGCGCATGCGGGTGGCGAAGTCGCTGTCGTAGTCGCGGCCGCCGTTCATCTGCTGCACCAGGCTCATCACGTGTTCGGCGCGCTGCGGCGCATGCAGCGCCAGCCATTCGCGGAACAGCGATTTCAGTTCGTGCGGCAGGCGCAGCGTGGTGTAGCCGGCGCTGCGCGCGCCGGCATCAAAGGCCTGCGCCAGCACCGCTTCCATGTCCTTGTCGTTCAACGCCGGAATGATCGGCGCCACCAGCACGCCGACCGGCACGCCGGCCTCGGCCAGGTTGCGGATCGCCTTGATCCGCCGGTGCGGCGCGCTGGCGCGCGGTTCGAGTTTCGCGGCGAGATGGTTGTCCAGCGAATTGACCGAGACGAGGACCTGCACCAGTCCTTCGCGCGCCATCGGCTGCAGGATGTCGAGGTCGCGCTCGACCAGCGCGTTCTTGGTCACGATGGTGCACGGGTGATGGCATTCGGCCAGCAGCTCCAGCGCGGCGCGGGTCAGCCGCCAGCGCTTCTCGATCGGCTGGTAGGGGTCGGTGTTGCTGCCGATGTTGATCGGGCTGATCGTGTAGCCGGGCTTGCCCAGTTCCGCCCGCAGCACCTCGGCGAAGTTGCCCTTGGCGCGGATCTTCGTCTCGAAGTCGAGACCCGGCGACAGGTTGAGATAGCTGTGCGAGGGCCGCGCGAAGCAGTAGATGCAGCCGTGCTCGCAGCCGCGATACGGATTGATCGCCTGGCTGAAGGCGATGTCCGGCGAGTCGTTGCGGCTGATCACGCTGCGCGCGCGCTCGTCGGTGACTTCCGTGCGCGGGCGCGGCGCATCCTCGTCCAGCAGCGCACCCTGCCAGCCGTCATCTTCGGCCTGGTGGCGGACGTGTTCGAAGCGGCCTTCGGGATTCGACGCGGCGCCGCGCCCCTTGTGCGCACGCGGGGCGTAGGGCGAATCGGGTGGTGGTGGCGAGCTCATCCGGGCAGTGTGGCGTGCCGGAATCTCAGTCGTGGCGACACCGCGTCAAGCTGTGATTCCACGCGCGCCCGGCGCGCATGGGCGGCGCTATGATCTGCCCGTCCGTCGCTGCGGGAGCGACGCTCCATCCACTTGCCGGGTCGTGCCCATGCGCTGGTTGCTGCTGATTTCCACCGTATTCGCCTTCGTGCTCTGCTTCACCCGCCACAGTGCCGGCGCGTGGGGTTTCTGGATGCTGGTCGGACTGCTCGGGGTGTTCGCCAGCACGCTGGCCTTCGTCCACGCCCGCATCGCCGGCAATACACGGGAAGCCAGCTTGTCCGAGTACGACCTCAAGCGTCTGCGCGAGGGCAAGCCGCCACTCCGGCACGAGCGTCCCTGACGCCGGTCAGGGCGCCAGCTCGGCCGCCATCGCGTCGCGCATCAGGTATTTCTGGATCTTGCCGGTCACCGTCATCGGGAAGGTGTCGACGAAGCGCACGTAGTGCGGCACCTTGTAATAGGCGAGGTGATGGCGGCAGTAATCCTGGATCTCGGCCACGCTGGCGCTGACGCCGTCGCGCAGGACAATCCACGCGCACACCTGTTCGCCGAATTTCGGGTCGGGCACGCCGAACACCTGCACGTCGCGGATCTTCGGATGGCCGTAGAGGAACTCCTCGATCTCGCGCGGGTACACGTTCTCGCCGCCCCGGATGATCATGTCCTTGAGCCGGCCGACGATGCTGCAGTAGCCGTCCGCGTCGATCACCGCCAGGTCGCCGGTATGCATCCAGCGCGCCTCGTCGATCACCTCGGCGGTGCGCGCGGGGTCGTCCCAGTAACCCAGCATCACCGAGTAGCCACGCGTGCACAGCTCGCCGGTGCTGCCGCGCGGCACCACCTGGCCGGCCTCGTCGACCAGTTTCACCTCCAGCTGCGGGTGGATCCGTCCCACGCTGTCGACGCGGCGTTCCAGCGGATCATCGGGCACGGTCTGGAAGCTCACCGGGCTGGTTTCGGTCATGCCGTAGGCGATGGTGACGTCGGCCATGTGCATCTCGCCGACCACCCGGCGCATCACCTCGATGGGACAGGGCGAGCCGGCCATGATGCCGGTGCGCAGCGAGCTCAGGTCGAATTCGCCGAAGCGCGGATGCTCCAGCTCGGCGATGAACATGGTGGGCACGCCGTGCAGGCCGGTGCATCGTTCCTCGGCCACGCATTGCAGGGTGGTCAACGCGTCGAAGCCCTCGCCGGGGATCACCATGCAGGCGCCATGGGTGACGCAGGCCAGGTTGCCCAGCACCATGCCGAAGCAGTGATAGAACGGCACCGGGATGCACAGCCGGTCCTGCTCGGTCAGGCGCATCGCCTCGCCGATGAACCAGCCGTTGTTGACGATGTTGTGGTGGGTCAGGGTGGCGCCCTTGGGCGCGCCGGTGGTGCCGGAGGTGAACTGGATGTTCACCGCGTCGTCGAAGTTGAGCGCCGCTTCGCGCACGCGCAACAGCGCACGCGCCGCCTCGTCGCCAAGCGCGGCCAGCTGCGCCCAGCGGCGGGTACCGGGCTCGTCCTGCTGGTCCAGCAGGATCACCTCGCGCAGCGCGGGCAACCTGGCCGCCTGCAACTGGCCCGGTGCCGCCGTCGCCAGTTCCGGCGCCAGCTCGGTGAGCATCGCCAGGTAGTGCGAGGTCTTGAAGCGGCGCGGCAGCACCAGTGCGCGGCAGGCCACCTTGTTCAGCGAGTACTCCAGCTCGTGCGTGCGATACGCCGGGTTGATGTTGACCAGGATCAGCCCGGCCTTCGGCGCGGCGAACTGCAGCACGACCCACTCGGCCCGGTTCGGCGCCCAGATGCCGATGCGCTCGCCCCGCTCCAGGCCCAGCGCCAGCAGGCCCGCCGCGACACGTTCCACCTCGGCATGGAATGCCCGGTAGTCCAGGCGCACGTCCTGCGCACGCGCGACCAGCGCCGGTCGCTGCGGGTATTTCGCCGCCACCCGATCGAGCAGGCCACCGACGGTTTCGCCCAGCAGCGGCTGCAGGCTGGCGCCATGCACGTAACTCGGTGTGGCTGTGGTCATCGGCCGGTTCCCGGTGGCGTCACCGCTGAATGCTGGGCGCCAGCATACCCCGGCCCACAGCCGTCACGACCGCTGCACACGCGAGCGCGGACGCTGCGGCGGCGTGGCCCGGCATGCGGCCACCGTCGACTCTTCCGCTCGAACCAGGAGTTCATGATGACGCTTACCGCCCTGCTCATCTTCTTGTTGATAGGCGCCATCGCCGGCTGGCTGGCCGGGTTGATCGTGCGCGGTTTCGGCTTCGGCCTGCTTGGCAACATCGTGGTCGGCATCATCGGCGCGTTCCTGGCCGGCTGGCTGCTGCCGACGCTCGGTGTCGGCTTCAGCCTGGGCAACCCGATCGTCACCAGCATCGTCTACGCGATGATCGGTGCGATCGTGCTGCTGGTGATCATCGGACTGATCAAGCGCGCCTGACGCGCTTCGCAACGAAGAACGCAGCGGCTCCCGCCGCTGCGTTCTTCGTGCCGCGCCCGCATGGCTCAGGCGGTGATGTCGACATCCTTGGTTTCGCGCACGAACAGCATGCCGATCACGAAGGTCATCAGCGCGATCACCACCGGATACCACAGGCCCGCGTAGATGTTGCCGGTGAGCGCCACGATGCCGAACGACACCGAGGGCAGGAAACCGCCGAACCAGCCGTTGCCGATGTGGTACGGCAGGCTCATCGAGGTGTAGCGGATCTTGGTCGGGAACATTTCCACCAGCCACGCCGCGATCGGGCCGTAGACCATGGTCACGTACAGCACCAGCAGGAACAGCAGGAACACCAGCATCGGGTAATTGCTGCGTGCCGGATCGGCCTTGGCCGGGTAGCCGGCCTGGTCCAGCGCCGCGCCGAGGCTGGCCGCGAACGCCTTGCCCTGGGCCGCGAAGTCGGCCTTGGCCAGCGTGCTGCCCTCGAACGCATCGATGCTGGCGCTGCCCACCGTGACCTTTGCCACCGTGCCCGCCGGGGCGGCCTGGTTGTCGTACGGCACGCCGCGCTTGGCCAGCGTGCTCTTGGCGATGTCGCAGGAGCTGGTGAAGGTGGAGGTGCCGGTGAGGTTGATCTGCAGGTGGCAGTTGGCCGGGTCGGCGTGCACGGTGACCGGCGCGGTGGTGCGGGCCGCCTCGATGCCGGGATTGCCGTAGTGGGTGATCGCCTTGAAGATCGGGAAGTAGGTCAGCGCGGCCAGCAGGCAGCCGGCCAGCACCACCGGCTTGCGGCCGATCTTGTCCGACAGCCAGCCGAACACCACGAAGAACGGCGTGCCGATCAGCAGCGCGGCCGCGATCAGCAACTGGGTGGTGGTCGAGTCGATCTTCAGCGTGCTGCCGAGGAAGTACATCGCGTAGAACTGGCCGCAGTACCACACCACGGCCTGGCCGGCGGTGGCGCCCAGCAGGGCCAGGATCACCAGCTTCAGGTTGCCCCAGCGGGCGAACGATTCGGTCAGCGGCGCCTTCGACTGCTTGCCCTCTTCCTTCATCTGCTTGAACACCGGCGACTCGGCCAGCTGCAGGCGGATGTATACCGACACCGCCAGCAGCAGGGAGGAGATCAGGAACGGGATGCGCCAGCCCCAGTCCTCGAACTTGTCGCCCATCATCCATTTGCAGCCCAGGATCACCAGCAGCGACAGGAACAGGCCGAAGGTGGCGGTGATCTGGATGAAGCTGGTGTACAGGCCGCGCTTGCCCGGCGGTGCATGTTCGGCCACGTAGGTGGCCGCGCCGCCGTACTCGCCGCCCAGCGCCAGGCCCTGCAGCATGCGCAGCAGGATCAGGATCACCGGCGCCGCCACGCCGATCGAGCCGTAGCTGGGCAGCAGGCCCACGAAGAAGGTGGACAGGCCCATGATCACGATGGTGATCAGGAAGGTGTACTTGCGCCCGACCAGGTCGCCGACCCGGCCGAACACCAGCGCGCCGAACGGACGCACGGCGAAGCCGGCGGCGAACGCCAGCAGGGCGAACACCAGCTGGCTGGCCTCGTTGAGCCCGGAGAAGAACTGCTTGCCGATGATCACGGCCAGCGAGCCGTACAGGTAGAAGTCGTACCACTCGAACACGGTACCCAGGCTGGACGCCAGGATGACCCGCTTGTGGCTGACATCGAGCGCGGCGCGCCCGTCGATCGCGGTGGTGGCCATGGATGTTTCCCCTCTCAGGATAGTGGGATGCCGCTCTCCGCCAGGGTGGAAGAGAAGTCGACCGATGCGGTCCCCCGGCAAGCCCCGGACCGCACCCCGTCATCCCCCCGCAAGGCGGGAGGCTGTGCGGCGATGCCAGGCATCGCCGGTGAAGTCAGAAGCGGTACAGCGCGTTGAGGCTGACCTGGTTGCCGCTGGTGGTCTTGTGGTCGGTGCCGTTGCTGGTCGAATCCAGCTTGTCGTGCAGCCACTCCATGCCCAGCTCGTAGGAACCGGCCGCGTACTGCAGGCTCAACGCGGTCTGCCGATTGCGCAGCAGGCCGGTGGCGCCGTTGCCCATCCAGTCGACCACGTCGTTCCGGTCCGGCTTGTTGTAGGCGTAGAACGCGTACAGGCTCCAGTTCGGCGTGAAGCTGTAACCGGCCTGTGCATAGCCGCCGGTTTCCTGGATGTCGCCGAACTGCGACATCGCGCCGAAGATCTGGCCCAGGCCCTTGCCGCTGTACGCCGCGCCCTTGAAGGTCCACGGGCCGGGCTTCCACTGTCCGCCGAGCTCGTAGCCCACGCTGGTGACCTCGGACTTCACCGGCGTGGCCGCGGTGCCGCCCACCCCGCGCAGGTCGACCTTGCTGTAATGCGCCGCGAAGTAGGCTAGCCAGTTCTTGTCCTGCACGTGCAGGCGCGCCTCGAGCTGCGGCCGGAAGCCGGCGCTGCCCGCGGTCAGGTAATTGACGTTGTTGCCCGGACCGCTCCAGTGGCCTTCGAACACGCCCACGTCGAGTCGCCACTGTGCGCCGGTGCTGCCGTGGTTCAGGTCCTGCATCACCACCAGGCCGGGGAAGCGCCAGCCGATCACGCCCGAGCCGTAGCCCAGCGGGAATGCGATATGCGCCAGCGAGGTGGCCGAGTTGTCGATCGGGAACATCAGGTCCCATTGCTGGCCGATGCGCACCGTGGTGCCACTCTCGGGGTTGGTCAGGTCCATGTAGGCCTGGCGCAGGCGCGGCGTCGGCTGCTGCTGGCTATAGGCGCCGGTGCCGTTGAAGCCGCCGAAGAAGTCCATCTCGATGCGACCGCCGCCGCTCCAGTTGCCGGCGAACTTGGCGCCCTTGAAGTCGAGCCAGAAGCGCGTGTTGCGCACGTCGACGCCGCTGAGCGAGCCGGTCGAACCCGGCGTCGGATACAGCGCGTTCTGGCCGTTGCCGTAGGAAAAGCTCTTGTTCTGGCTGAAGGCGCTGGCGCTGATGAAACCATGCAGGGCCACCGACACGCCGGGCGCGCTGCTGAACACCGGTGTCGCCGGCGCGGCAGCGACCTGCTGCACCGGGGCGGGCGCGGGAGCAGGCGCGGCCTTCTGCGCCTGCACCATCGCCTTGAGTTCGTTCAACTGTTGTTCGAGCTGGGCCACCCGTTGTTCGAGTTGCTGTTCGCGCGTGTCGCTTTGCGCGTGGCCGGCGAGCGGAAGCATCAGCGCGCATGCCATGCTCAGGGCAAGCGCGTTGCGGCGATTGGTGTGTCGCGTAGTCATGCGTGCGTCTCCCCAGGTCGATGACAGGCCGAGCATGGCCATGCTGCAGCGCGCGCGACTATTCGCCATTGGTCGAAGTTCGACCAAAGTCGAGCGCGCCCGGCGCCGCAGGCCCCGGCTTGATCGGGCTACACTCGAAGTCCGTGCTGCGCCGGGCGCTGACGCCAGGCGCGCGAATCCCGTCGCCACTGGTGACGCCGCCAGCAGGAGCCAGCCATGTCCAAGCTTTATCCGGTCGACCCGTCGTTTGCCGCCGCAGCGCGTTTGCGCCACGACGACTACACCAGGCTGTATGCCGAGTCGGTCAGCGACCCGGAAGGCTTCTGGGGTCGCATCGGCCAGCGACTGGACTGGATCAAGCCGCCGACGAAGATCAAGGATGTGTCGTTCGATCCGCAGGACCTGCACATCCGCTGGTACGAGGACGGCGAGCTCAACGTCAGCGCGAACTGCCTCGACCGCCACCTGGCCGAGCGCGGCGACAAGGTGGCGATCATCTTCGAGGGCGACGACCCGAAGGACTCGCGCCGGATCAGCTACCGCGAGCTGCACACCGAAGTGTGCAAGTTCGCCAACACGCTGAAGCACCTGGGCGTCGTCAAGGGCGATCGCATCGCGATCTACCTGCCGATGATTCCCGAAGCCGCGGTGGCGATGCTGGCCTGCGCCCGGCTGGGCGCGATCCACTCGGTGGTGTTCGGCGGCTTCTCGCCCGACTCGCTGGCCGGGCGCATCGTCGACTCGCAGGCCAAGGTGGTGATCACCGCCGACGAAGGCCTGCGCGCGGGCAAGCACATTCCGCTCAAGGTCAACGTGGACGCCGCGCTGGAACGTCCCGGCACCAATAGCGTGGAGACCGTGATCGTGGTGCGCCACACCGGCAGCGCGGTGCACATGCAGTCGCCGCGCGACCGTTACTGGCACACCCTGATGGAAGGCCAGAGCGCCGACTGCCCGCCCACCCCGGTCGAGGCCGAGCACCCGCTGTTCGTGCTGTACACCTCCGGCTCCACCGGCAAGCCCAAGGGCGTGCAGCACTCCACCGGCGGCTATCTGGTCTACACCAGCTACACGCACGAACTGGTGTTCGACCTGCGCGAGGACGACGTCTACTGGTGCACCGCCGACGTGGGCTGGGTCACCGGCCACAGCTACGTGGTGTACGGTCCGCTGTGCAACGGCGCCACCACGGTGATGTTCGAGGGCGTGCCGAACTACCCCGACTTCAGCCGCTTCTGGCAGGTGATCGACAAGCACCAGGTCAGCCTGTTCTACACCGCGCCCACCGCGATCCGCGCCCTGATGCGCGAAGGCGAGGCGCCGGTGAAGAAGACCTCGCGCGCCAGCTTGCGCCTGCTCGGCTCGGTGGGCGAACCGATCAATCCCGAAGCGTGGGAGTGGTACCACCGCGTGGTCGGCGACGAGCGCTGCCCGATCGTCGACACCTGGTGGCAGACCGAGACCGGCGGCATCCTGATCTCGCCGCTGCCCGGCGCGATCGCCACCAAGCCGGGCTCGGCGACCTTGCCGTTCTTCGGCATCAAGCCGGCCATCGTCAACGCCGACGGTGAGGTGAAGGACGGCGTCGCCGAAGGCAACCTGCTGATCACCGACTCCTGGCCCGGCCAGGTGCGCACCATCTACGGCGACCATCAGCGCTTCATCGAAACCTATTTCAGCGCCTATCCCGGCAACTATTTCACCGGCGACGGCGCCCGCCGCGACGAGGACGGCTACTACTGGATCACCGGCCGCGTCGACGACGTGATCAACGTGTCCGGCCATCGCCTCGGCACCGCCGAGGTGGAAAGCGCGCTGGTGGCCCACCCGAAGGTGGCCGAAGCCGCCGTGGTCGGCTGCCCGCACGAGATCAAGGGCCAGGGCATCTACGCCTACGTCACCCTGGTCGCCGGCGAGACCGGCAGCGACGAACTGCGCAAGGAGCTGATCGCCTGGGTGCGCAAGGAGATCGGCCCGATCGCCACGCCGGACTACCTGCAGTGGGCGCCCGGCCTGCCGAAGACCCGCTCGGGCAAGATCATGCGCCGCATCCTGCGCAAGATCGGCGAGAACCAGCCCGACCAGCTCGGCGACATCACCACCCTGGCCGACCCGGGCGTGGTGAAGAACCTGGTCGACGAGCGGTTGATCAAGTGAAGCAGGAGTGAGTGAAGAGAAGTGAGAAGTGAGAGAAGGCCGGCCAGCTCGACGTTCTCTCTCGTTTCTCACTCCTCACCTCTCACTACTCGCCTTATGCCCGACATCCTGATCGCCGACGACCATCCGCTGTTCCGCGACGCGTTGCAGCGCGCGGTGCTGGCGGCCGTGCCGCAGGCGCGGGTGCACAGTGCGGACAGCGTGCATGCGCTGCTCGGGCTGATCGAGCAATTCCCCGACGCCGAGCTGCTGCTGCTCGACCTGCACATGCCCGGCGCGCGGGGCTATTCGGCGCTGGCGCATATCCGCGGGCAGTATCCGGGACTGCCGATCATGGTGGTGTCCGGCCATGAAGAGGCCCAGGTGGCGCGGCGCGCGCTGGCCCACGGTGCGTCGGCCTATGTGCCCAAGTCCACCGCGGGCGAGGACATCGTGGCGGCGATCCGCGCCGTGCTTGATGGCGACGTCTGGCTGCCGCACGCCCTGCTGGGCGGTTCCGACGAACTGCGACCCGACGAAGCCGCCGCCGCCGCCCAGATCGCCACGCTGACGCCGCAGCAGTTCCGGGTGATGACGATGATCGCCGAGGGCCTGCTGAACAAGCAGATCGCCTGGGAGCTCGGCGTTTCCGAGGCGACCGTGAAGGCGCACATGACCGCGATCATGCGCAAGCTCGGGGTCAGCAACCGCACCCAGGTCGCGCTGGCCGCCAGCCAGCTGGCGGTGGACCAGGAAGCGATGCCGGTGCTGCCGCCCGAAGAAGACTGAGCCGGTCGCAGACGGTCTCCGCCCGTTGGTTCAGACGGCCAGGCGAATAGCCGTCCATCCCTATAGACGTCCAATTGCGAAAAATCCCTTGCGCTTTTGCTGCATCGCACTATAGTCGATAAGCAGCCATGCCCGTGGAGGGGAGTCAATGGATCAGCCGCAGGCCCAGGGTCTGTACGACCCGCGCAACGAACACGACGCCTGCGGCGTGGGCTTTGTCGCCCATATCAAGGGCCGCAAAAGCCACGCGATCATCGAGCAGGGCCTGCTGATCCTGCGCAATCTCGATCATCGCGGCGCGGTCGGCGCCGATGCGCTGATGGGTGATGGCGCCGGCATCCTGATCCAGATTCCCGACCAGTTCTATCGCGAGGAAATGGCCGCCCGGGACATCGTGCTGCCGCCACCGGGCGAGTACGGCGTGGGCATGGTGTTCCTGCCCCGCGAGCAGGCGTCGCGGCTGGCCTGCCAGCAGGAACTGGAACGCGCGGTGCGAGCCGAGGGCCAGCAGGTGCTGGGCTGGCGCGACGTGCGGGTGGACGCCACGATGCCGATGTCGCCCACCGTGCGGGGGCGCGAGCCGGTGATCCGGCAGATCTTCATCGGCCGCGGCCCGGACGTGATGGTGCCCGACGCGCTGGAACGCAAGCTGTACGTGATCCGCAAGACCTCCAGCCACGCAATCCGCGCGCTGGGCCTGAAGTACGGCAAGGAATACTTCGTGCCGTCGATGTCCACCCGCACCGTGGTCTACAAGGGCCTGCTGCTGGCCGACCAGGTCGGCCAGTACTACCTCGACCTGGCCGACCCGCGCACGGTGTCGGCGCTGGCGATGGTGCACCAGCGCTTCTCCACCAACACCTTTCCCGCCTGGGAACTGGCCCATCCGTACCGGATGATCGCCCACAACGGCGAGATCAACACGGTCAAGGGCAACGTCAACTGGATCAACGCGCGCACCGGCGCGATCTCCTCGCCGGTGCTCGGCGACGACCTGGCCAAGCTGTGGCCGCTGATCTACCCGGGCCAGTCCGACACCGCCTCGTTCGACAACTGCCTCGAACTGCTGACGATGGCCGGCTACCCGCTGTCGCACGCGATGATGATGATGATTCCCGAGGCGTGGGAACGGCACACCCTGATGGACGACAACCATCGCGCGTTCTACGAGTACCACGCCGCGATGATGGAGCCGTGGGACGGACCGGCGGCGATCACCTTCACCGACGGCCGCCAGGTCGGCGCCACGCTGGATCGCAACGGCCTGCGCCCGGCGCGCTACCTGATCACCGACGACGACCTGGTGATCCTGGCTTCCGAAGCCGGCGTGCTGCCGGTGGCCGAATCGCGCATCGTGAAGAAGTGGCGGCTGCAGCCGGGCAAGATGCTGCTGATCGACATGGAAGCCGGGCGGATCATCGACGACCAGGAACTGAAGGACCAGCTCGCCAACGCCAAGCCGTACAAGCAGTGGATCGAGCACATCCGGATCAAGCTGGACGCGTTGCCCGAGCCCCGCGCCGAGGCGCGCCTGGGCGACGACCTGCTCGATCGCCAGCAGGCGTTCGGCTACACCCAGGAAGACCTGAAATTCCAGCTGCTGCCGATGGCGCTGGACGGCCAGGAAGCGATCGGCGCGATGGGCAACGACGCGCCGCTGGCGGTGCTGTCCGATTGCGACAAGTCGCTGTACAGCTATTTCCGCCAGCTGTTCGCCCAGGTCACCAACCCCTCGATCGACCCGATCCGCGAACAGCTGGTGATGTCGCTGGTGTCCTTCATCGGGCCCAAGCCAAACCTGCTGGACATCAACAACATCAACCCGCCGCTGCGACTGGAAGTGCAGCAGCCGGTGCTGGATTTCGCCGAGATGGCGAAGATCCGCAAGATCGGCCGCTACTCCAAGGGCAAGTTCCGCAGCTTCGAACTGGACATCACCTATCCGGCAAGCTGGGGCAAGCAGGGCATCGAGGCGCGCCTGGCCTCGCTGTGCGCGCAGGCGGTGGATGCGATCGGCCAGGGCCACAACATCCTGGTGGTGTCCGACCGCCACGCCGACCGCGAGCGCGTGGCGATCCCGGCCCTGCTGGCCACTTCGGCCGTCCATCTGCACCTGGTCAACCGCGGCCTGCGCACCAGCACCGGCCTGGTGGTGGAGACCGGCTCGGCGCGCGAGGTGCATCACTTCGCCCTGCTCGCCGGCTACGGCGCCGAGGCGATCCACCCCTACCTGGCGATGGAGGTGCTGGCGCAGCAGTTCGCCGCCAGCCCGGGCGGGGTCAGCGCCGACAAGGCGATCCACAACTACATCAAGGCGATCGACAAGGGCTTGCAGAAGGTGATGTCCAAGATGGGCATCTCGACCTACATGTCCTACACCGGTGCGCAGATCTTCGAGGCGGTGGGCCTCAGCCGCGAGCTGGTCGACGGCTACTTCACCGGCACCACCTCGAACATCGAGGGCATCGGCCTGTTCGAGGTGGCCGAGGAGGCCTTGCGCCAGCACCGGGCGGCCTGGGGCGACGACCCGCTGCTGGCCGACGCGCTCGACGTGGGCGGCGAGTACGCCTGGCGCACGCGCGGCGACGAGCACATGTGGACGCCGGACTCGATCGCCAAGCTGCAGCACGCCACCCGCGCCAACAGCCCCGGCACCTACCAGGAATACGCGCAGCTGATCAACGACCAGACCCGCCGCCACATGACGCTGCGCGGGCTGTTCGAGTTCCGCATCGATCCGGCGGCGGCGATTCCGCTGGACGAGGTGGAACCGGCCAGGGAGATCGTCAAGCGCTTCGCCACCGGCGCGATGTCGCTGGGCTCGATCTCCACCGAGGCGCACGCCACGCTGGCGGTGGCGATGAACCGGATCGGCGGCAAGTCCAACACCGGCGAAGGCGGCGAGGACGAGGCGCGCTACCGCGACGAATTGCGCGGCATCGCGATTCAGTCCGGCGACACCCTGGCCAGCGTGATCGGCGCGCAGCACATCGAAAGCGACATCGCGCTGGAAGCCGGCGATTCGCTGCGCTCGCGGATCAAGCAGGTGGCCTCGGGCCGCTTCGGCGTCACCGCGGCGTACCTGGTCTCGGCCGACCAGATCCAGATCAAGGTATCGCAGGGCGCCAAGCCCGGCGAGGGCGGTCAGCTGCCCGGCCACAAGGTGTCCGAATACATCGCGCGGCTGCGCTTCTCGGTGCCCGGCGTGGGCCTGATCTCGCCGCCGCCGCACCACGACATCTATTCGATCGAGGATCTGGCCCAGCTGATCCACGACCTGAAGAACTGCAATCCGCAGGCCTCGATCTCGGTGAAGCTGGTGTCCGAGATCGGCGTGGGCACGGTCGCCGCGGGCGTGGCCAAGTCCAAGGCCGACCACGTGGTGATCGCCGGCCACGACGGCGGCACCGGCGCCTCGCCGTGGTCGTCGATCAGGCACGCCGGCACGCCATGGGAACTGGGCCTGGCCGAGACCCAGCAGACCCTGGTGCTGAACCGGTTGCGCGGACGCATCCGGGTGCAGGCGGACGGCCAGATGAAGACCGGCCGCGACGTGGTGATCGGTGCGTTGCTGGGCGCCGACGAGTTCGGCTTCGCCACCGCGCCGCTGGTGGTGGAAGGCTGCATCATGATGCGCAAATGCCACCTCAACACCTGCCCGGTTGGCGTGGCCACGCAGGACCCGGTGCTGCGCCGGAAGTTTGCCGGCAAGCCCGAACACGTGGTGAATTTCTTCTTCTTCGTCGCCGAGGAAGCGCGGCAAATCATGGCCCAGCTGGGCATCCGCCGCTTCGACGACCTGGTCGGCCGCGCCGACCTGCTCGACGTGCGCCAGGGCATCGCGCACTGGAAGGCGCGCGGGCTGGATTTCTCGCGGGTGTTCCATCGCCCCGAGGTGCCCGCCGAGGTCGCCCGCCGCCACGTGGAATCGCAGGACCACGGCCTGGAGAAAGGCGGCAAGGCGCTCGACCACGTGCTGATCGAGAAGGCCCGCGCCGCGCTGGAGCAGGGCGAGAAGACCAGCTTCATGCTCGGCGTGCGCAACGTGAACCGCACCGTGGGCACCATGCTGTCCGGCGAAGTGGCACGGCGCTACGGCCACGCCGGCCTGCCCGACGACACCATCCACGTGCAGTTGTCCGGCGTCGCCGGGCAGAGTTTCGGCGCGTTCCTGGCCCGCGGCATCACCCTCGACCTGGTCGGCGAAGGCAACGACTACGTGGGCAAGGGCCTGTCCGGCGGCCGCATCATCGTGCGCTCGCCGAACGACTTCCACGGCTTCGGCCCGGAGCACATCATCGCGGGCAACACCGTGCTGTACGGCGCCACCGAGGGCGAGGCGCATTTCAACGGCGTCGCCGGCGAACGCTTCGCCGTGCGCAATTCCGGCGCCAGCGCGGTGGTCGAAGGCGTCGGCGACCACGGCTGCGAGTACATGACCGGCGGCACCGTGGTGGTGCTGGGCGATACCGGGCGCAACTTCGCGGCGGGAATGTCCGGCGGCGTGGCGTACGTGTACGACCCGCGCGGCGTGTTCGAGCGCAAGTGCAACCTCGCCATGGTGGCGCTGGAGCCGGTGCTTGCCGGCGTGGAGCAGGAGGTCCGCGTGCCGCCGCATCACTGGCATGCCGTTTCGCGCGGTGCGCCGCGGGCCACCGACGAGGCGATCCTGCGCCAGTTGATCGAGGCGCATTTCCGCCACACCGGCAGCTTCCGCGCCAAGGACATCCTGCACGACTGGCAAAGCGCCCGCGCGCGTTTCGTCAAGGTGATGCCGCACGAATACCGGCGCGCACTGGGCGATGCGAACGCCGCGCCCGCCACGGCATCCACCGCGAAGGCCACGGCCTGAGGCCAGGGGAAGACAGATGGGCAAGATCACCGGCTTTCTCGACTATCCGCGGCTCAGCGAAACCAGCGAGGCGCCCGCGCAGCGCAAGAAGCACTGGCGCGAGTTCATCCGCCATCTGGGCGACGCCGACGCGTCGACCCAGGCCGCCCGCTGCATGGATTGCGGCATCCCGTTCTGCCACAACGGCTGCCCCGTCAACAACCTGATCCCCGACTTCAACGAGCTGGTCCACCAGCAGGACTGGCGGCGCGCGCTCGAGGTGCTGCACTCGACCAACAACTTCCCCGAGTTCACCGGGCGGATCTGTCCGGCGCCGTGCGAATCGGCGTGCACGCTGAACATCAACAGCGAGGCGGTGGGCATCAAGTCGATCGAGCACAAGATCATCGACAAGGGCTGGGAAGAAGGCTGGGTCACCGCGCAACCGGCGGCGCGGCCCAGCGGCAGGAGCGTCGCGGTGGTCGGCTCCGGACCGGCCGGACTGGCCGCCGCGCAGCAGCTGGCGCGGGCGGGACATGCGGTGACGGTGTTCGAGAAGAACGATCGCATCGGCGGCCTGCTGCGCTATGGCATCCCCGATTTCAAGCTGGACAAGATGCTGATCGATCGCCGCGTGGAGCAGCTGCGGGGCGAAGGCGTACAGTTCCGCACCGGCGTTTTCGTGGGCGATGCCGCCGCGGAAGGAGCCGGCGAGACGATCACGCCCGATCAGCTGAAGCAGGATTTCGACGCGGTGGTGATCGCCGGCGGCGCCGAGACGCCGCGCGACCTGCCGGTGCCCGGTCGCGAACTGAACGGCGTGCATTTCGCGATGGACTTCCTGCCGCAGCAGAACAAGATGGTCGCCGGCGACCGGCTCGACCGGCAGATCCTGGCCACCGCGAAGAACGTGGTGGTGATCGGCGGCGGCGACACCGGCTCGGATTGCGTGGGCACCTCCAACCGCCACGGTGCCGCGTCGGTGACCCAGTTCGAGCTGCTGCCGCAACCGCCGGTGCAGGAGAACAAGCCGCTGGTGTGGCCGTACTGGCCGATCCGTCTGCGCACTTCGAGCTCGCACGAGGAAGGCTGCCAGCGCGACTGGGCGGTGGCCACCAAGTGTTTCAACGACGACGGCGCGGGCAACGTGCGCAGCCTCACCGCGGTGCGGCTGGAGTGGAAGGACGGCCGGATGACCGAGATCGCCGGCAGCGAATTCGAGGTGCCTGCCGGGCTGGTGCTGCTGGCGATGGGTTTCGTCTCGCCGCTGCAGCATGTGCTGGACGCGTTCGGCGTGGAGAAGGACGCCCGCGGCAACGCCAGGGCCGGCACCGACGACTACCGCACCAGCGTCGACCAGGTGTTCGCCGCCGGCGACATGCGGCGCGGGCAGTCGCTGGTGGTGTGGGCGATTCGCGAAGGCCGCCAGTGCGCTCGTGCGGTCGACGAGTACCTGATGGGCGGTTCGCTGCTGCCGCGCTGAGCTGGCTGAAGCCTGCTCAGTGCTGGCCGCGTAACGGCGCAGCCAGCAGCGCGCGCAGGGCCGCCGGCTTCACCGGCTTGTGCAACAGCGGATAGCCCAGCGCCCGCGCCCGCTGCTTCAGCTCGCTGCTGCCGTCGGCGGTGATGATCGCCGCCGGCGGCATCTGCACCACCGCGTCGCGCAGTTGCTGCAGGGCCTGCAGGCCATCGACATCGTTGGCCAGGTGGTAGTCGGCGAGGATCAGGTCGATCGGGCCACGCCGCAGTTCGGCCCGCGCCTGGTCCACGTCGACCGCGGTGCGGCAGTCGATGCCCCAGCGCCCGAGCAGCGCGCGCATGCCATCGAGGATCGACTCGTCGTTGTCCAGGCACAGCACGGTCAGCGGCAGCTGCGTGTCCGGGCCGCTGCGCGCCACGCGCCGACGCCGCATCGGCACGCTTTCATTGCGTGGCACGCTCACCGCGAAACGGCTGCCATGCTGCACGCGTGAGTCGAGGTCCAGGCGATGGCCGAGGATGCCGGCCAGCCGGTCGCAGATCGACAAGCCCAGGCCCAGGCCCTTCTCGCCCCACGGCGACGGCTGCTCCAGGCGCTGGAACTCGTCGAAGATCCGCGCCCGCTGCTCCGGCGGAATCCCCGGCCCGGTGTCCCACACCTCGATGCGCACCTGGTCGCCGAGCCGGCGCGCGCCCAGCAGCACGCCGCCGTGGCGCGTGTAGCGCAAGGCATTGGACAGGAAGTTCTGCAGGATCCGCCGCAACAGCTGGGGATCGCTGCGCACGGCCAGTCGCGTCGGCGCCACGCGCAGGCGCAGGTCGCGCTGTTCGGCCACCACGGCGAACTGCGCCTTCAGCGAATCGAACAGGTCGGCCAGCGCAAAGCCCGACACGTCGGGACGATAGCTGCCGGTGTCCAGGCGCGAGGTGTCGAGCAGTGCGTCCAGCAGGTCCTCGGCCGCGCGGAACGAGGCATCGATGCGTTCGGCCAGCTGTTCGGCCTCGCTGTCCAGCCCCGGATGCTGGCGCAGCGCCGAGGTGAACAGTCGCGCGGCATTCAGCGGCTGCAGCAGGTCGTGGCTGGCGGCAGCGAGGAAGCGCGTCTTGGAAATGTTCGCCGCCTCGGCCGCACGACGCGCCTGGGCGGTGGCCACCAGCGCTTCGGACAGTTCGGCGGTGCGCTGCTCCACGCGCAGCTCCAGCGTCTCGTTGGCTTCCATCAGCGCCTGCTCGGCATTCTTGTAGGCGGTCACGTCGGTATAGGTGGTCACGTAGCCGCCGCCGGGCAATGCACGGCCGTGCATCTCGATCACCGTGCCGTCCGGCCGGATGCGCTGGAACAGGTGCGAGGAACCGGCGCGCATGTAGTCGATGCGTTTGGCCACATGGCCGTCCACTTCGCCGGGACCGCACTCGCCCAGCTCAGCGTTCCAGCGGATCAGCTCGGCCACCGGCACGCCGACGTGGACCATGCCGTCGGGATAGTCGAACAGCTCCAGGTAGCGCCGGTTCCATGCCACCAGGCGCATGCTGGCGTCGACCACGCTGATGCCCTGCGACACGTTTTCCAGCGTGGTGGACAACAGCTCGCGGTTGAAGCGCAGTTCCTGCGAGGCTTCGTCCAGCAGCGCCATCGACTCGGCCAGGTCCAGCCCGCTGCCGGAGAGCGCGCTGATCAGGATGCGCCGCGCATTCGCCGCGCCGACGGCCGAGGCGAGCAGGCGTTCGGTGAACTGGATCAGCGCGCGATCCGCGGCGGCGCCGGGCAGCAGCGGCTTGTCCAGGCGGTGGCCGTACTCCTCGAACGCGCGCGCGCTGCTGCGCTCGCCGACGATGCGTTCGGCGATCGTGCGCAGGTCCGCCACCACCACGCGGCCACGCCAGTCGCCCGCGCCGCTGCGACTGGCCGGATCGGCATCCATGAACACCGCCGCGTGCAGGCGCTCCTCCAGGCTGGGCCGGAAGCGCAGCGAGACGAACACCAGGCAGCCGACGTTGACCAGCAGCGACCAGAACGTGCCGTGCATCACCGGTTCCCAGCCGCTGAGGTGGAACAGCGCCTGCGGACGCAGCCAGTCCCAGCCGAACGGACCGTGCTGCAGCCACTGGTCCGAGCGGATCAGCGCCGGCAGCAGCAGGGTGTAGACCCATACGATGAAGCCGCCGGCCAGGCCCACCACCACGCCACGACGGCTGGCGCCGCGCCAGTACATCGCGGCGACCAGGGCCGGGGCGAACTGCGCCACCGCGGCGAATGCCAGCAGTCCGGTGGCGGCCAGGTTCTCCGCATTGGCGGCGACGCGGTAGTACGCGTAGGCCATCGCCGCCAGCAGGATGATCGCGATTCGCCGCACGCCCAGCACCAGCTGCGACAGGTCGCTGCGATGTTCCAGCCGCAGGCGGCGGATGCGCAGCAGGGCCGGCATCACCAGGTCGTTGCTGATCATCGTGGACAATGCCACCGCCGCCACGATCACCATGCCGGTGGCGGCCGAGAATCCGCCCACGAAGGCCAGCAGGGCCATGCCCCGATCGCCGTGCGACAGCGGCAGGGTCAGCACCCACGCGTCAGCCGCGCCGTCGCGCACCAGCGGCATGTGCGCGCCGGCCGCCACGATCGGCAGCACCGCGAGGCTGACGATCACCAGGTACAGCGGCACCATCCAGCGCGCGCGGCTGAGATCGCTGGCGTCCTCGCATTCGACCATGCCGATCTGGAACTGGCGCGGCAGGCAGAACATCGCGCAGAAGGCCAGCATCGTCTGGGCCATGAAGCCGGGGCTCAGTCCGTGACTCAGTTGGGCCATCGGCGGCTGCACGGTGCCGAGCAGGCCGGGGCCACGCCACAGCGCGTAGCCCGCCAGCGCCACGAAGGCGAACAGCTTGATCAGCGATTCCAGCGCGATCGCCAGCATCAGGCCATGGTGGTGCTCGGTCGCATCGATGCTGCGCGTGCCGAACAGGATCGCGAACAGGGCCAGCAGCACGGCACACCACATCGCGCTGTCGATCCCGCCCGCCTTCATCGCACCGAATGCCGCGCCGCCCAGCACGCCGTACGACATCGCCACGGCCTTGAACTGCAGCGCGATGTACGGCACCACCGCGATCACCGCGATCACCGCGACCAGCGCCGCCAGCCCGTGCGACTTGCCGAAGCGCGCGCCGATGAAGTCGGCGATCGACGTGATGTTGCGCTGCCTGACCACCTGCACCAGCCGACGCAGCAGGCCGAAACCGAACACGTACAGCAGGATCGGGCCCAGATAGATCGGCAGATAGGCCAGGCCGTCGCGCGCGGCCGTGCCCACGGCGCCGTAGAACGTCCACGACGAACAATAGACGGCTAGCGCCAGGCTGTAGACGATCGGGCGCAGGCGCGGCTGACGCGGATACAGCGGTCGCCGGTCGCCCGCGTAGGCCACCACGAACAGCAGCCCCACGTAGAGCAGCGACACCAGCAGCAGCAGCCAGCCCTGGATCAAGCCAATCTCCCCCGGCAGATGGGCGGCGCAGCGGGCGATCCGCGCTTGTGCCCCGGCGGGCCGGACGGCACCATGCCCTGATGATCGCCCCGCCCGAACTCGTGCTTGCCAACGTAGCAGAGGCCCTGCGCGATGACGAGATTCATGTGTGGCGAGTGCACTACCGACAGGCGCTGGGACGGAAGCCGCTGCGCACGGTGCTTGCCGCCTATCTCGATGTCAGCCTGGAACGGGTGGCGCTGGTGGATGGCGAGCATGGCCGTCCCGCGCTGGGCGCGTTCCACGATCAGTCGCTGGGCTTCAACTGGTCGCACAGCGGTGATCAGGCGCTGATAGCGGTGGGACGGAACGTGGCGCCCGGGATCGACCTCGAGCGCGCGCGACCGCGCCAGCGCAGTCTGGAGATTGCCCGGCGCTTCTTCAGCGCCGACGAAGCGGCAGCCCTGGCGGCGCAGCCGGCGGCGGCGCGCGACGCGGCCTTTCTGGAACTGTGGACGGCCAAGGAGGCCGTGGTGAAGGCGCTGGGACGCGGCATCGCGTTCGGGCTCGACCGCTTCAGCGTCACCAGCGATGCCGGACAGCTGCGCCTGCGACACCTTCAAGGTGACGACGTCGACGCCTGGCAACTGCGCCGGCTCGAGCTGGACACCGGCCTGGTCGCGGCACTGGCGTGGCGGGGGGACGAGCGCCGGATACGGTTCGGGACGCTTGCCAGCAGCGAGTGATCGGTGCACTGTTTCCGGTCGATCGACGGCCACGTATCGGCCGTCGGCCGCCTCGCCCGATCGTCCTTGCGATAGCCTTTCATCCCCAGCGGATTGCCGGAACGCCATGACCCTGCTCAGCGTCAACCTCAACAAGATCGCGGTGCTGCGCAATTCGCGCGGCGGCGACGAACCGGACATCTGCCGTGCCGCGCAAACCTGCATCGACGCGGGCTGCGGCGGCATTACCGTCCATCCCCGGCCCGATCAGCGCCATGTGCGCCCACACGACGTGCGGGCGCTCGCCGCGATGCTGCGCGGACGGGTCGAATACAACATCGAAGGCAACCCGTTTGCCGGCGCGCGGGGAGACTATCCGGGCCTGGTCGAACTGGCCCGCGAAGTGCGTCCCACCCAGGTGACCCTGGTTCCCGATGGCGATGGCCAGATCACCTCCGATCACGGCTTCGACCTGCGCCGGGACATTGCGCAGCTGCGTCCGCTGGTGGGCGAGTTGTGCGATCTCGGCTGCCGGGTCAGCCTGTTCGTCGACGCCGGCAGCCAGGATTTCGATCTGGCCGCGGTGATCGGGGTACAGCGCATCGAGATCTACACCGGACCCTACGCCCAGGCTTTTGCCGACGGCGAGCCCGCCACGGTGCTGGCCGCTTGTGCGGACACCGCGCGGCGCGCGCAACAGGCCGGGCTGGCCGTGAACGCTGGGCACGATCTCAGCCAGGCGAACCTGGGCACCTTCCGCGCCGCGATTCCCGGCCTGGCCGAGGTGTCCATCGGACACGCACTGATTGGCGAGGCCTTGTACGAGGGACTTGCCACCACCGTGCGCAACTACCTGCAGATCCTGCGCTGACACCGTTCCGACAAACCGTCACGCCAACAAAAACCCCCGCACGGGGCGGGGGTCTTGTCTGTTGCATGCTGCCGAGGCAGCCCGATCAGAAGTCTTCGGTGAAGCCGATCTTGACCAGGTTGTAGCTCTTCGCATCCGCCAGCACGCGGGCCACGTGCTCATAGGCCACGCCGTCGGCTGCCGCGATCTGGATCTCCGGCTGATTGCTCTGCTGCGCGATCACTGCCAGCTGGGCTTTCAGGCCGAGTTCGTCGACCGGGGTGTCATTCCAATACAGCGCGCCGGCCTGATCGATCTTCAGATGAATCGGATCGAGCGGATTGGTCGGCGGCGGATTGTTCACGTTCGGCTGCGGCAGGTCGACCTGGATCTTGTGGGCCAGCACCGGCGCCGTGATCATGAAGATGATCAGCAGGACCAGCATCACGTCGACCAGCGGCGTGACGTTGATCTCCGACATCGGACCTGTTGTCTTGGTAGTGAAAGCCATCTCAGGTCACCCCTTCGGCGCGTCAGTGGTCATGAAGGCGACATGCACCATGCCGGAATCCTTCGTGTCGCCGATGATCTTCTTCACGATCTTGAACTCGGTGCCCTTGTCCGCGCGGATCTGCAGCTCCGGCTGGGGCGACTTCTGGGCGTTCACCGCCAGAAGCGACCTCAGCTCGGCTTCCGTGACCGCATGGTCATTGAAGTACATGCTGCCGTCCTGCTTGACCGCCAGATCCAGGGGCGGAACCACCATTTCCGGTTCCTTGGTCTTTGGATTGGCGGTAGGCAGGTCGATCGTGATGGAGTGCGACATCAGTGGTGCGGTGATCATGAAGATGATCAGCAGAACCAGCATCACGTCGACCAGCGGCGTGACGTTGATTTCCGACATCGGACCGCCGGAATTGCCTCCAGTGCTCATCGCCATGGGTCAATCCCTCACTTCGAGCTGTCGACGCGCGAACCGGTAGCGAAGAAGTCGTGCAGGTCGTGTGCGAATTCGTCGAAGCGGGCGTAGGTCAGGCGGTTCGAGCGGCTGAAGAAGTTGTACGCGAACAGCGCCGGGATAGCAGCGAACAGACCGAAGGCGGTCATGATCAGCGCCTCACCGACCGGGCCGGCCACGGCGTTCATCGAGGCGTTGCCCGAAGCGGCGATGCGGATCAGCGCGTGGTAGATGCCCCACACCGTACCGAGCAGACCGACGAACGGAGCCGCCGAACCGACGGTGGCGAGCAGGGTCATGCCGCCTTCCAGACGCAGGCTCTCGCGAGCCACGGCCTGACGCAGGGCGCGATCGATGAACTCCGAACGGCTCAGCGACTCGGCCAGACGACCGGTGGTGCCGGCAGCCGCGGTGGCCTGCTGGTGATGGGCAACCGCCGAGGCGGCGTCCAGCGCAATCTTCGAGAACGGCTCGCTGCGCGGCTGCGCCTCGAGTTCGCGGATCGCGTCCTGGGTGGAACCGTTGCCCCAGAAGCCGTCGATGACCTTGTCGGCGCGAGCGCGGACGGTGGCGTTGCGGATGCCGTTGGCGATGATGAAGTACCACGACAGGAACGACATCACGACCAGGGTCACGAAGACGACCCAGCCGAGCCAGTCGAAGTTCTGGATAAGGTTGTCGAAGCCCATCTGCTTCATGGCTTCGGCGTTGGTATTGCCACCCATGGCCTGTGCGGCATCGGTCGTTGCAGGAGTCTGTAGGAACATAACGCTACCCTAGGGAAGTCAAGCGTGAACTGTAACTGTAACCGGGTGGATCCGGTTACAGCTGGCTGAGATTGAAGTTGACGGGAACGCGGGCGTACCCCTCGACTTTTTGTCCATTTCGAATCGTTGGATTGAAGCGCCAACGACGTGCGGCATCCATGGCGGCACGATCGAGTTCGTGGTAACCGCTGGACCGGTCGATCTTGATGTCCTTCGGCGAACCATCCACGCCCACCAGGATCATCAGCACCACCGTACCTTCATGCCGTTGGCGGATCGCCTGCGGCGGGTACTTCGGCTGAAGCCTGCTGTTGTAGCTGAGATCCGAACTGGCCGTGATGTCCGACGGCGGCGCCGGTGGAGCAGGCGGCGCCGGCGGCGGCGCCGGGGTCGCGTTCGCCGAGACTTCTTCCACCGGAGGTGGCGGGGTCGGCGGCGGCGGCGTCGGTGGCGGCACCACCTGCTTGATGACCTTCGGTGGCGGCTGCTTCGGCGGCTCCGGCGGCGGCGGCGGCGGTGGCGGCGGCGGCGGCGGCGGTTCGATGAAGTTCACCTGGACGATGCGTTCCTTCTCCTTGTGGTTCTGATGCGGTGGTGCCATCGGCGCCACGATCAACAGGAACGCAAACGCGTGCAGCCCAATAGCTACAGCCAATGCCCAGGTGCGCTTCCAACTGAATGGCTCGCGCCCGATTTCTTCGTTACTTGAGGCCATCTGTCACTAGTCTGGAGCTGATCAATCGGAAGAGAACGTTGCCGCAGGGCTTGGCCCGGATCCGTCTGATGTCTGGACGGAGCCGGAGAGAACTTGCCACTGGGGAGACGCAGGGGAAGGTTTCAACGTTACAACAGCACATGGCTTTTGTATAGCGCTGCGGGGCGGATTGGCGGCCATTCCATCCCGCAGCTTGCCATGATCTTTCCGCTTTCAGCCGGCACCGGCCTTCTGCAGCCAGGCCTTGGCCTTCGCGGCGGTTTCCGGATCCTGCGCGGCCTTTTTCATGGCCGCGATTGCAGCGGGCTTGTTCTTCATGCCGCGCTCGCTTTCGGCCAGGATCATGTAGGCCTTGCCCTTCTCCTTGACACCCTTGTCGAGGGCGGTCTGCACCAGGGTCCTGGCCTGCTTGTACTTGCTCTCGCTGAGCATCAGGCGGCTGGCACGGAGCGCGGGTTCGCCGTCGCTGGCGAGCGGCTGGGCTTTCGCGTAGTAGCCGACGGCGTTGTCGATCTTGTTGCCGATCTCGGCGGCCTGACCGAGCAGCACATAGGTTTCCGCTGTCGGCTTGACCACACCCTTGCTCATGCCTTCTTCCAGGGCCTGTGCAGCCTTGGCCGCATTCGGGCCAGGGTCCGCGCTTTCCTGGCCGGTGATCAGGTACAGCTTGGCAAGGTTCACGTAATGCGATTCCTTGGTCAGCGTACCGGCCGCACGAGCCTTCTCCATCAGCTGGATCGCTTCGGGATACTTGTGCGCCTGCATCAACACGGCCACGGCGTTGTTCAGCGCATTGGGGTCAGTCGGGTTCGAATTGAGCTGATCGGTCGCCAGCGCGGCCGCCTTGTCGTCCTGGCCGGATTCGGCGTAGCTGGCCATCAGGAGCTGGTCCCAGCTCGGCTCGGCCTTGGTGCTCAGCGACTTGGCCTTGGTGATCGCGGCGATCGCCTCGGGATACTTGGCAAGACGGTAATACGCGTTGCCCTCGAGCGCGTAGGAATCGGCGGTTTCCTTCTTGCCTTCCGCGCGCCACTTCGTGATCGTGTCGAGCGCGGCCTGGTACTGCTCGTCGGCCATCTGGAACTGGGCGAGCATGTACTGGAGCTGGAAATAGGTATCGTTCGGCAGCAGGCCGACGGCCAACGAGCGCTGCAGCAGGCTGATCGCCCCCTTCACGTCCTGGTTGTTGTAGGCGAGGTTGGCCAGCCCCTGGAGAGCGAGGCCTTGCGCATATTTGCTCTTGCTGTGGTCGACGATCGGCTGCAGGAGTTCCTGGGCCTTGGCCTTGTCGCCTGCGTTGACCGCGTCCAGACCCTCGCTGAGGTTCTTCTGGTCCTTCTCGCTGGTCAGGTCGAGTTTCGGCTCCTTGCGACTGGTGTCGGGATAAAGCACTTCCTTCTTTGGCGTGTCCTCGTGCTTGCGCGCCAGAACCGGGCTGCTGGCAAGGCCGAGCAACAGTGCCGCACTCGCCAGCATGGTCAATCCACGGACATGCTTCATGGTGATCCTCGTTTTGTCTGCGCGTATCGATCGAGTGACGCGGGGGAACTGTGGAGATTAACCCGAGCCGGCGTGCGATAACAAGCTGCAACGCCGCATGGAAGCTTGTTGAAAATCAACCACTTGGCGATGACTCGTGCATACTCTGGCGAATGGTCAGATGTCGAGATTGGCGACCTTCAGCGCGTTGGCCTCGATGAAGTCGCGACGCGGCTCCACGGCTTCGCCCATCAGCATCGAGAACATCTGGTCGGCGGCGATCGCGTCCTCGATGCCCACCTGCAGCATGCGCCGGGTTTCCGGATTCACGGTGGTGTCCCACAGCTGTTCGGGATTCATTTCGCCCAGACCCTTGAAGCGCTGGATGCTGCGGCCCTTCTTGGCCTCGTCCAGCAGCCAGTTGCGTGCTTCCAGGAAGCTCAGCACGCCACGCGAGGCGTTGCCACGGCGTACGACGGCTTCGGGCTGGATCATGCCGGCGATCTGCTGACTCATCGCCAGGATCGGCCGGAATTCGTTGCTGCTGAAGAACGGCTGCGGCAACAGCCAGGTGTGGGTCAGCCCGTGCTGTTCCCTGACCACCTCGATCGCGGCCACCTGTTCGCCCTGCGCCGGGCGCAACGCCATGCGGTAGTGCGGTTTGCCCAGGCCACTGGCGGCCAGCCGCCCGGCGGCGCCATCAAGCCATGCCTGCATGGCGGCTTCATCGGCCCAGAGCTCGGCATGGATCGGCGGGTGTTCAAGCAGCGCGTTGAACACCGCCGCATCGAAGCGGTGCGCCAGCTTGGCGATCTGATCCAGCGCGTGCTGATAGCCTCGCAACAGCTTTTCCAGGGCCTCGCCGGTGATCGGCGGCGCATCCGGGCTGTAGGTCAGCGAAGCGTTGTCGACCGCGCTGGAGATCAGGTAGTCGTTCAGCGCCGCGTCGTCCTTGATGTACAGCTCCTGCTTACCCTGCTTCACCTTGTACAACGGCGGCAGGCCGATGTAGACGTGCCCGCGCTCGATCAGCTCCGGCATCTGGCGGTAGAAGAAGGTCAGCAGCAGGGTGCGGATGTGCGAGCCGTCGACGTCGGCGTCGGTCATCAGAATGATGCGGTGGTAGCGAAGCTTGTCCGGGTTGTAGTCGTCCTTGCCGATGCCTGTGCCCAGCGCGGTGATCAGGGTCCCGACTTCGGCGGAGGACAGCATCTTGTCGAAGCGCGCCTTCTCGACGTTGAGGATCTTTCCCTTCAGTGGCAGCACGGCCTGGGTCTTGCGGTTGCGGCCCTGCTTGGCCGAGCCGCCGGCGGAGTCACCCTCGACCAGGAACAGTTCGCACAGTGCCGGATCCTTTTCCTGGCAGTCGGCCAGCTTGCCGGGCAGGCCGGCGATGTCCAGCGCGCCCTTGCGGCGAGTCATCTCGCGCGCCTTGCGCGCAGCCTCGCGGGCACGCGCGGCATCGACCGCCTTGGAGGCGATCGCCTTGGCCTCGTTCGGGTGTTCCAGCAGGAACTCGCTCAACTTCTCGTTGACCGCCTGCTCCACGGCGGTCTTCACCTCGGAGGAAACCAGCTTGTCCTTGGTCTGCGAGGAAAACTTCGGATCGGGCACCTTCACCGACAGCACCGCGATCATGCCCTCACGCATGTCGTCGCCGGACAGCGCCACCTTGGCGTTCCTGGCCAGGCCTTCCTTCTCGATGTAGTTCTGCAGCGAGCGGGTCAGCGCGGCGCGGAAACCGGTGAGATGGGTACCGCCATCACGTTGCGGAATGTTGTTGGTGAAGCAGAACATCGTCTCCTGGTAGGAGTCGGTCCACTGCATCGCGAGGTCGACGACGATGCCGTCCTGCTCGGAGAGGAGGCTGATCACGTTCGGGTGCAGCGCGGTCTTCAACTGCGCCAGGTGCTGCACGAACGAGCGGATGCCGCCCTCGTACGCGAACGTGTCCGCTCGCCCTTCCCCGCGTTCGTCCTTCAGCTCGATGGTCACGCCCGAGTTGAGGAAGGCCAGTTCGCGCAGGCGCTTGGCCAGAATCTCGTAATGGAAATCGATGTTGTTGGTGAAGGTGGCCGGGCTCGGGAGAAAACGCACCACGGTACCGCGCCGGGTCGAAGGGGCGACTTCCTTCAACGGGTACAGCGGTTCGCCGAGCGCGTACTCCTGCAAATATTCGAAACCGTCGCGATAGATCGTCAGCCACAGGTGATCGCTCAGCGCGTTCACCACCGAGACGCCCACACCATGCAGACCGCCCGAAACCTTGTACGAGTTCGCGTCGAACTTGCCGCCGGCGTGCAGCACGGTCATCACGACTTCGGCGGTGGAGCGACCCTCCTCCGGATGGATGTCGACCGGAATGCCGCGGCCGTTGTCGCTGACGCTGACCGAGCCGTCTTCAAGAATGGTGACCACCACCTTGTCGCAGTAACCCGCGAGCGCTTCGTCGATCGCATTGTCGACCACCTCGAACACCATGTGGTGCAGGCCAGTGCCGTCATCGGTGTCGCCGATGTACATGCCCGGGCGCTTGCGCACCGCTTCCAGGCCCTTGAGGACCTTGATGTTGCTTGAGTCGTAGTGCGATTCGTTCGTGGATTCGTTCATGCGGTGACCGTTTCCTGGCGCCAGCTACCCGCCCGACGCGGCGCCGTGAAGGCCGGACAGGGTTATGCAATCCGTGGGGATGCAACCTTTCGATTATAGCAGGCGGGACAGCTCACCTTGTTCCACGTGGAACACCCGGGCGGGCAGCCCCTGCATCGCTGCTGGCAGCTCGGTCCCCGTCAGCAGAATCTGGGCGCTGGCCCCCATCAATTGTCCGATGACTGCGCGTTGATGGGCTTGGTCGAGTTCCGAAGCCAGGTCATCCAGACAAACAATGGGCCAGTCGCCGTGATGCTCCGCGTAGAGTTCGGCTTGAGCCAGCATGCAGGCCAACGCGACCAGCTTGCCCTGGCCGCGCGACAGGTGCTCGCGCAGCGGAGCATGCTCGAACGCCAGCGTCCAGTCTGCGCGGTGGACTCCCATCGTGGTGTGCCCACGAGCGACGTCCCTCTCCCGTTGGACGCGCAACTGCGAGGCCAGGTCCTGATCTTCCGCCCACCCCCGGCGATACCGCAGCTCCAGCGCGCCCAGCTCACCCAGCAGTCCTTCCATGCTTCGGGCCAGCCTGGGTCGCAGCAGATCGAGATATGCCTGCCGTTGCAGGTCGATCTGCTGCCCCGTCTGGGCCAGCTCGGCTTCCCAGGGCAGGAAGAGTGCGTCAGCGGCCAGCGGGTAGCTGCGCAGCAGGCTGTTCCGTTGTTTCAGAGCCCGCTGATAACGGCGCCAGGTCGACAGGAACTGATGTTCCACGTGGAACACGCCCCAGTCGAGATAGCGGCGGCGTTCCTCGGCCCCCCCGGAGATGAGTGCGTGCGAACCGGGATCAAAACAGACCACGGCACACTCCCGAACGAGTTCACCCAACGGGGCGTTGAGTCCATCGAGCCGCCCTTCCCAGCGGGATCCCGTCCGCCCCAAGCCGAGCCGCGCGAGTCGGCCATCCGCATGGCGCAGTTCGGCAAAGATGGACAGTCCCGATGCCCCTCGCTGCAACAGGGCATCCTTGGCGCCGCTACGAAAGGAGCGACCGTGGGACAGCAGGAACACCGCTTCCAGCACGCTGGTCTTGCCCGCGCCGTTGTCGCCGGTAAAGACATTGATGCCGGGGTCCAACGCCACGGCTGCCTCGCCGAAGCAGCGCAGGCCGGCAATGCGCAGCTGTTCGATGTTCATGCGCAGCCACGCCGCAAACAGCAACGCCGGAGTTCCTCTCGGATACCCCGGCGCCTCGACTTCCTGCCCCAGCTGCTGAAAACCATGCCGTGGCCGTCAGAGCCGCAGCGGCATGATCACGTGACGAGCGTGCTCGTTGTCGTGTTCCTGCACCAGACAGCTGGACTGCGCGTCTCGCAGGCTCAAGCGGGCCTGGTCGCCACGCAACGCCGCCAGCGCATCCAGCAGGTATCCCACGTTGAAACCCACGGCCAGATCCGACACGTGCGTATCGGCCTCCACTTCCTCGACCGCCTCTTCCTGCTCGGGGTTGTGCGCAACGATGCGCAGCTTGCCCGGCGACAGTTCCAGGCGAACGCCGCGGTACTTCTCGTTCGAGAGAATGGCGGCACGCTGCAGGGCGCCGCGCAGCACTTCGCGATCCAGCGTGGCGGTCTTGTCGGCGCCCAACGGAATCACCGCTTCGTAGTCCGGGAAACGTCCGTCGATCAGCTTGGAGGTGAAAACCACCTCGCCGCGACGCACGCGCAGGTGATTGCGGCCGAACTCCAGCTCGACCTCGCCATCGCCGGTCTCGAGCAGGCCGACCAGTTCGTTGACGCCCTTGCGCGGAATGATGATCTGCCGGCGGGTGCTCACCGAGCTCTGCAGCTCGGTTTCCTTCATCGCCAGTCGATGACCGTCGGTGGCCACGCAGCGCAACGTGTGTTCCTGCAGGTCCAGCAACATGCCATTGAGGTAATAGCGCACGTCCTGGTTTGCCATCGCGAATGCCGTGCGTTCCATCAGGTCCCGCAGGACCTCCTCCGGAAGGCTGACCTTCTCGACCAGTTCGATCTGGTCAACGGTGGGGAATTCGCTGGCCGGCAAGGTGGTCAGCGTGAAGCGGCTGCGTCCGGCATTCAGCGCCACGCGGTCGCCGTTCAACTTCAGGTCGATGCGGGCGCCGTCCGGCAGGGCGCGCACGATGTCGAACAGCTTGCGCGCGGGAATGGTGATCTCGCCGTCGGCCAGCTTCTCCGCGTCTGCCGTGGCCACCATCTCGACTTCGAGATCGGTGCCGGTGAGGGACAGCTTGCCGTCGCCGACCTTGACCAGAAGGTTGGCCAGGACCGGCAGGGTCTGCCGCCGTTCGACCACGCCGACAACCTGTTGCAGCGGCTTGAGCAGGGCTTCTCGTTGGATGCTGAATTGCATGGCTGTGCTTCCCCTATACCTGCTGTTCTATCTTTAAAAGAAGTTGGTAGTGGTTGTTGGTGCGGTGTATAACTTTTATATCTCAAAAACCACAGACAAATCAAAAAGTTGTCGCGTTTCCACACTGTGTCCCGAGAGGCGGGTTGCCGGTGCGTGATTTGTGGATAAGTCTAGCGGCCAATCCATCCACCCATTATCCACAACCTGCGCGCCCGCTTATCCATAGCTTTCGCTGATTTCCGCCTCAACCGGTCAGTGTTCGAATCAGTTGTTCCCAGTCCTGCCGTATCCGCGGGTCCGTCTCGATGAACTTGCGGATCGTCTTGCACGCGTGCATGACGGTGGTGTGGTCGCGCCCACCGAAGGCCTCGCCGATCTCCGGCAGGCTGTGTTCGGTCAGTTCCTTGGACAGCGTCATCGCGATCTGGCGCGGGCGTGCCAGGGAACGGACGCGGCGCTTGGACAGCAGGTCCTGCAGCCGGACGTTGAAATACTCGGCGGTGATCTTCTGGATGTTCGGGATGGTGACCGCCTGCGCATGGGTGGCCAGCAGGTCGCGCAGGGTTTCCTCGGCGAAGTCGGTGGTGATCGGCTTGCCGTAGAAATTCGCCCGCGCCGCCAGCGTGTTCAACGCGCCTTCGAGGTCGCGCACGTTGGAACGGATGCGTTTGGCCAGCAGCATCGCCACGTTCTCGTCGACCGCCACGCCCTTCTCGTGCGCCTTGGCCAGCAGGATCGCCGCGCGCGTTTCGAAATCCGGCGGTTCGATCGCCACGCTCAAGCCCCAGCCCAGCCGCGACTTCAGCCGGGGCTCCAGCTTGTCCACTTCCTTCGGATAGCGGTCGCAGGTGAGGATGATCTGCTGCTTGGATTCGAACAAGGCGTTGAATGTGTGGAAGAATTCTTCCTGCGTGGTGTCCTTGCCGGCGAAGAACTGGATGTCGTCGATCAGCAGCGCGTCGACCGAGCGGAAGCGCTGCTTGAACTGGTCCATGCTCTTGGCACGCAAGGCCTCGATCATCGACCCGACGAACTGCTCGGAACGCAGGTACAGCACCTTGCAGTCCGGATTGTGCTCGCGCATCAGGTTGCCGGCGGCGTGCATCAGGTGGGTCTTGCCCAGGCCGGTGCCGCCGTACAGCAACAGCGGGTTGTAGGCCCGCCCCGGGTTGGTCGCCACCTGCATCGCGGCGGCCTTGCCGAGCTGGTTCGACTTGCCTTCGACGAAGGTTTCGAAGGTGTAGTGGGGGTCCAGGTTGTGGAGATGCGGAGTCGCCGGCGCCGCCGCAGGGCGCGGAGCGGCTGCTGCTGGCGGTTTGCTGACCGCGGCTGGGCGGATCGAGCTGGAACCCACTTCCAGACGCACGGCGCAGGGTTTGCCCGCAAGTTGCGCCAGCACGGTTTCGATCTGCTCCAGATAGCGTCCGCGAACCGTTTCCAGGGTGTACGAATTGGGTGCGAACAGCTGCAGGCCATGGCCATCTTCGCGCGCCTGCAACGGCATCAGCCAGGTGTGCAGGTCTTCGGCGCTCAGATCGCCCTCCAGGCGCTCAAGGCAGCGCCGCCACAGATCACTCATGAATGAAATCAACCACTGCTTTGAAGCGCTGCTGCGCGGGGTGATGGGCTAGTCTAACAGCTGCCTCCACAGGCAGACCGCACGGATATCCACATGGATGTCCACAGCTTGCGCCGGGCAGGCATTTGACAGCCGTGACAAATCCCCGCCATACTTTCCAACCTTTTTATCCATATTCCCTTCGGAGTAAGCCATGAAGCGGACCTTCCAGCCCAGCAAGCTCAAGCGCGCGCGCACCCACGGTTTCCGTGCCCGTATGGCCACCGCCGACGGTCGCAAAGTCATCAATGCCCGTCGCGCCAAGGGCCGCAAGCGCCTGATCCCGTAATCAGGCCTGGCGTGATGTCCAGCGCCGGGCTGCCGCGCGACGCGCGGTTACGTCGGCCGGGTGACTTCGCCGCCTTGCGGACAAGCAGCGGACGCGCAGGCGGCCGCTGTTTTCATATGCGTTTTCGCGAAAACGAGCTCGGCCATGCCCGTCTGGGTCTGGCGATCTCCAAGCGCGTTTCCAAGCGGGCGGTCGAACGCAACCGGATCAAGCGGCTGTTGCGCGAATCGTTCCGTCGCGTGCGCCACCAGCTTCCTGCGGTGGACATGATGGTGATGGCCCGCGAACAGGCCGCCGGTGTGCCGGGGCCGCAGTTGCTCACCGAACTGGATGCACTGTGGAAAAAGCTGCTGGCCGGCCAGACCGCATCGTCCGGACCATTGAAGCGCGCCGGCGACACCACCACAATCGAGCGTTGACCTCCTTCTTACCTGTCTCCGCGGCGTTGACAAGTGTCGTGGCGTTACCCGGATCTGCTACGCGATGAATCAAACGCGCACCTTCCTCTTGTTCGCCCTGGTCGCCGTGGCCTACTTCCTGTTCATGGCCTGGCAGAAGGACTACGCGCCCAGGTCGCCGCAGAACACCGTGACGGCCACCGCGGCGCCGAGCAGCGATGCCAGCGTGCCGGGCGCGATCCCCGGCTCGACTGCAACCGCTGTGGCCAGTCCCGCCGTCGGCAACGTGGCCAATGCCCCGGCTCCCGCCGCTGCACAGCTGATCACGGTGCAGACCGACGTGTTGAAGCTCGGCGTGGACAGCCGCGGAGGCAGCCTGGTGCACGCCGACCTGCTGGCCTACCCGAATGCGCCACGCACGCACAAGAACCCCAACCCGCCGCCGACGGTGTTGCTGTCCAGCGACGAGGCGCACTACTCGGTCGCCCAGAATGGCCTGGTCAGCAGCAGCGATGCCGCCCCGGCGGACCAGCCGAACCACCTGGCGCTGTTCCACAGCGACAAGACCTCGTACGTCCTGGCCGATGGCCAGGACGAGCTGAAGGTCGACCTCGTCTGGCAGGACGCCGCGGGGCTCAAGGTCACCAAGACCTATACGTTCAAGCGCGGCAGCTACGTGATCGGCGTCAGCCAGCGCATCGACAACGGCGCCGCCACGCCGTGGCAGGGCAACGCCTACCAGCAGCTGCTGCGCGTCGAGCCGCCGAAGGCCAGCAACTGGCTGGCGAACTATTCCAATCCGGAACAGCGCAGCTTCCAGGGCGCGGCCTGGTTCACCGGCGAGAAGTTCGAAAAGCTGCCGTTCAAGGACTTCGCCGAACCCAAGGACCAACTCAACGCGCAGATCAAGGGCGGCTGGGCGGCGATGCTGCGTCTGTACTTCGTCACCGCCTGGATTCCGCCGGCCGGCCAGACCGAGCACTACCTCACCGACACGATCAATCCGGACAGTGCCCATCCGCGCTTCCTGATCCGCACCGTGGGTCCCGCCATCAGCGTGGCGCCGGGCCAGACTGCCACCAGCGAATCGCGCCTGTACGTGGGCCCGAATCGCCAGGGTACGATGGACGCGATCGCGCCGGGTCTTGATCTCACCATCGACTACGGCATGTTCAAGATCATCGCCGTGCCGATGCACTGGGTGCTGTCGCAATTCCACGCCATCACCAAGAACTGGGGCGTGGCGATCATCCTGCTGGTGCTGCTGATCAAGGGCCTGAGCTGGAAGCTCACCGCCATCCAGTACCGCTCCAGCGCCCGCATGCGCAAGCTGCAGCCGCGTGTCCAGGCGCTCAAGGAGCGCTATGGCGACGACAAGCAGAAAATGCAGACGGCGATGATGGAGCTGTACAAGAAGGAGAAGGTCAACCCGATGGGTGGCTGCCTGCCGGTGCTGATCACCATGCCGGTGTTCTACGGCCTGTACTTCGTGCTCGAGTACAGCCTGGAACTGCATCACTCGCCGTTCCTGTGGATCCCCGACCTCAGCGCGCCCGATCCGTGGTACATCCTGCCGATCATCTACGCGGTCGTGATGCTGGGCACGCAGGTGCTGAACCCGGTCGCCGCGGGCATGGACCCGACCCAGGCGAAGATGATGAAGGTGATGCCGCTGCTGTTCACCGTGATGTTCGCCTTCTTCCCCGCCGGCCTGTGCCTGTACTACGCCGTCAACGGCATCGTCGGCCTCGGCCAGCAGTGGTGGATCACCCATCACATCGATCGCGAGGAAGTGGTCAAGCCCAAGGCGGCCTGATCCCGCGCCGAACGGCAACCCACAGCCGCGACCGGGCAACCGTCGCGGCTGTGTCGTTTCTGGAAAGCCGGAAACGCCCTGTAAAGTCCCGCCCATGACCGCCGAAACCACCGACACCATCGCCGCCATCGCCAGCGCCCCCGGCGCGGCCGGCGTCGGCGTGGTCCGGGTCTCCGGTCCCGCCGTCCCGAGCATCGCGCAAGCCCTGCTCGGCCGCCCGCCGCAACCGCGCCACGCCCATTTCGCCGCGTTCCGCGACGGTGCCGGCGAACTGATCGACCGTGGCCTGCTGCTGCACTTCCCCGCGCCCGCCTCCTACACCGGCGAACACGTGCTGGAACTGCAAGGCCACGGCAGCGTGGTGCTGCTCGACCTGCTGTTGCGCCGCGTCTGCGAACTCGGCGCACGGCTGGCCCGCCCCGGCGAATTCACCGAGCGCGCCTTCTTGAACGGCAAGCTCGACCTGGCCCAGGCCGAGGCCGTCGCCGACCTGATCGCCGCCCGCTCGCAAGCCGGCGCCCGCGCCGCGTTGCAGTCGATGGAAGGCGTGTTCTCGCGCAAGGTCGGGGCACTGCTGCAATCGCTGATCGCCCTGCGCGTGCACATCGAGGCGGCGATCGACTTCCCCGAGGAAGAAATCGACTTCCTCGCCGACCCGGCGATCACCGCACGACTCGAAAGCCTGCGCGCCGAACACGCCGAACTCCTGCGCGAAGCGCAACGCGGCCTGCGCCTCAACGACGGCCTCCGGGTCGCCATCGTGGGCCGCCCCAACGCCGGCAAGTCCAGCCTGCTCAACGCGCTGGCCGGTGCCGACCGCGCCATCGTCACGCCGATCGCCGGCACCACCCGCGACGTGCTGCGCGAATCCCTGAGCCTCGACGGCATCGCGCTCGAACTGGCCGACACCGCCGGCCTGCGCGACACCGACGACGAAGTCGAACGCGAAGGCGTGCGCCGTGCCCACGGCGAACTGCAGCGCGCGGACGTGGCCTTGCTGGTGACCACCCACAGCGGCTACTCCGAGGACCTCGCCTTTTTGGAAGGCGTACCCGTCGACGTCGAACGCATCGTGCTGATCAACAAGATCGACCTGGACCATCTGCCCGCGCGACACGATCAGTGCGAAGGCATGCACTGGCTGTGGGCCTCCGCCAGGACCGGCGAAGGCCTCGACACCTTGCGGGAGCATCTCAAGCTGCTGGCCGGCGCCGGCAGCGGCGAAGGCGCCTTCAGCGCCAGGCGGCGCCACGTGCTCGCCCTGCAGCAAGTCGCCATCCACCTCGACCAGACCGCCCACGCGCTGAGCACCACCCGCGCCGGCGAACTCGCCGCCGAGGAACTGCGCCAGGCCCAGCACGCGCTGGGCGAAATCACCGGCGACTACAGCAGCGACGATTTGCTGGGGGCGATTTTTTCGAGCTTCTGCATCGGCAAGTAAGCCGGCCACGCCGCTCTTCAGAAACGTCCTGCCTCGGCTATGCTTCGCCGGACATGGATGACGACCGAAGGGAACCGGCAGACACATGACCACCGCGTTGACTCGAGACCAGGTGCTGGCCTTGGCACCGGACAGCGCCTCGGCAAAAGCGGCCGGCGGTTTGCTCGGCGACGGCCAGTGGCCGAGCCTGGGGGTCGACGGCGAGGCATTGTGGGGCGAGTGCAAGGGCAGCGGCGCCAGGCCGTACCAGACCCAGGTCGATCTCTCCGCGCTGGTCACGCGTTGCTCCTGTCCCAGCCGCAAGTTTCCCTGCAAGCACGCGCTGGCCTTGCTGCTGATGCATGCGCAGGGCCAGCCGCGACTGGCCACGCCGAGCGAGCCGCCGGCCTGGGTCAGCGAATGGCTGGCCTCGCGTCGCGACAAGGCGGCGAAGAAGGAACAGGCCGCCGAGCAGCCGCCCGCCGATCCGCAGAAGGCCGCCGCGACGGCCGCAAAACGCGAGGCCGCGCGCTGGAAGCGCATCGAGGACGGCAGCGTCGAGCTGCAGCGCTGGATGGCCGACCAGTTCCGCCACGGCCTGGCCCGCTTCGGCGAGGCGCAGCGCAAGGACGGCGCCGCGATGGCGGCGCGGATGGTCGACGCCCAGGCCAGCGGCTTGGCCCAGCGGCTGGGTGAGGCACTGGATGCGCTCGCCGGTGGCCGCCACGAGGAAGCGATCGAGCGCTTCGGCCTGCTGCAGTTGCTGATCGACGGCGTCGCCCGGCGCGGCACGCTGGCCCCGCCCCGACTGGCCGACCTGCGCAGCGCGCTGGGCTGGCCGCATGACAGGGACGAGGTGCTGGCTGGTGGCGAAGCGATCACCGATCACTGGCTGGTGCTGGGCCAGCGGGTGCAAAGCGACGACGAACGGCTCAGCGAGCGACGCATCTGGCTGCGCGGCCGCGACAGCGGCCGCCATGCCTTGCTGCTGGATTACGCGTATCAGGGCCGTGGCTGGGAAGGCGCGTGGAGTAATGGCTGCAGCTATCCGGCCACCCTGCGCTTCTATCCAGGCAGCGTGCCGTTGCGGGCGATCGCGGACGAGCAGGGCGGCGGCGTGGCGCAAGCCTGGCCGGTGGTCGACGCGGACGAGGCGATCGATCAGGCCTCGCATGCGCTGGCCGGCAATCCGTGGCTGCCTGCCGTGCCGCTGCTGCTGGCCGAGGCCACGCCGCTGCGGCAGGACGAGCAGTGGCTGCTGCATACCCGAGCCGGCACGTTTCCCCTGCGCGCCGACCTGGCCAACGGCTGGTCGCTGCTCGCGTTCAGCGGCGGACATCCGCTGCAGTTGATGGGCGAGTGGGATGGCCGGCGTCTGCACGTGCTCGCTGCCCGCGCATCGACGGGCGCGACGTGGGCGCTGGAGACGCGCGCATGAACGGCTGGTTGAAGGCCGCCCTGGTCGGCATCGAAGGCAGCGCGCCGATGCCTGCCGACGGGGAGATCGGCGCCTTGATGGCGACGGTCGCCGCCCAGGGCGACGATCCGGCGCAAGGTTACTGCCGCGTCGCCGGCGTCCTGGCGGCCTGCCGCCTCGCGGCGCTGAGCCTGCCGCCGCCGGTGGTCCTGCCGACCGCGGCCACTGCCGATGCGCAGGCGCTGGCGGACGATCATCCCGCCTGCGCCGCGCTGGCTTCAGCCTTCGCCGAAGGCCCGTTGCGCCTGCAGTACGAGGCCTGCCTCCGGCTGGCGGAGGTCGATGCGCACTTGCCCGCCGCACTGCTGCCATCGGCACTGCAGGCCGGCCAGCGGCAGCAGGTCCTGCGTGCGGCGCTGTTGCCGCGGCTCGGCGCGCGCGGGCAGTGGCTGGCCGCGTGCAATCCGGATTGGCGTTATGCCGCTTCGTCTGGCGAAAGCGCGCCAGACGCGAACGACGAGGAACAGCAGTGGCAGCAAGGCAGCATCGAACAGCGTTCGCAGTATTTCCGCGCCCTGCGCCGCCGCGATCCGGCGGCGGCGAACGCCCTGCTGCAGGCGCAACTGGGCGAACTGGCGGCGAAGGAGCGCGCGGCGCTGGTCGAGCTGCTGGCGATCGGCCTGCACGCGGACGATGTCGCCCTGCTCGAAAACCTGCTGAAGGATCGCAGCCGCGAGGTGCGCTACCTCGCCGCCCGCCTGCTGGCCCTGCTGCCCGATGCCGCCCACGCGCGACGCCTGCGCCTATGGACGGCTGAACTGGTGACATCCCGACGCGGCATGCTTGGCCGCAGCTGGCAATGCGAAGCGCCCGCGATGGCCGACCCGGACTGGGCCGGCGCTGCGATCGAGTCCAGCCGGCCGCAGTACGAGACGCTGGGCGAACGTGCCTGGTGGCTGTACCAGCTGGTGCGGCAGGTGCCGCTGGCGTGGTGGTGCGAACACACCGGGATGCGCGCGGCGGAACTGCTGGCCTGGGCCGCCAGGTCGGACTGGGCCGAGGCGCTGCAGCGCGGCTGGCGCGAGCGCGTCGGCGCGGCGGACCCCGAATGGATCGAGGCGATGTTGGCGTCGAACGCGCCCATCTTCCGCCACGGCATGTCCGACCTGCTGGCGCTGCTGCCGATGGCGCAACGCGAGCGGCACTGGCCGCGGAACCTGGCCGAACTGCAGCAGGCCGGCCTGCTCGGCCCGATCATCGGCGCGTGCGCCCCGGGTGAAACGCTGTCCGCCGGTTATTCCGCCGCGCTGCTGCCCAGCCTGCACGCCTTGCTGGAAGGCGATGTGCTGCGCCAGGACTACGGCTTGCGCGCCGTGCTGCTCGAGCTGGCCACCCTGCTGCACCCCGACAGCCTGCCGGCGCTGCGCCTGCCGCCGCGCCGCGGCGACGAGACCCCGGCGCTGGCCGAATGCCTGACCGACTTCCAGCGCATCGTCGCGGTGCGCCGCACGCTGCACGATTCCCTTGCCCGATCCACGCGTTCCACGGAGCTTCGATGAGCACTACCGTCCTGCGTCAACATGCCGAGGTCCAATTCGCCGAAGAACTCGATCAGCTGAGGAAGGTCGACACGCGACAGCGTCCCGGCAACTGGCTGATGTCGCCGTGGGCGGTGGTCACCTACCTGGTCGGCGGCCGGCTCGACAACGGCTTCGAGGTCAGCGCGAAGTACATCGGCAGCCGGCGCCTGATGGAGATCGCCGTGGCCACCCTGGCCACCGATCGCGCGCTGCTGCTGTTCGGGGTGCCCGGCACGGCCAAGTCGTGGGTGTCCGAGCACCTTGCCGCCGCGATCAGCGGCGATTCCACCCTGCTGGTGCAGGGCACCGCCGGCACCAGCGAGGAGCAGATCCGCTACGGCTGGAACTACGCGCAACTGCTGGCGAACGGCCCCAGCGAAGCGGCGCTGGTGCCCAGCCCGCTGATGCAGGCGATGAAGCTGGGCAAGATCGCGCGCATCGAGGAACTCACCCGCATCCCGGCCGACGTGCAGGACGCGCTGATCACCGTGCTGTCCGAGAAGACCTTGCCGATTCCTGAGCTGGCCTCGGAAGTGCAGGCCACCCGCGGCTTCAGCGTGATCGCCACCGCGAACAACCGCGACAAGGGCGTCAACGAACTGTCCAGCGCGCTGAAGCGCCGTTTCAACACGGTGATCCTGCCGGTGCCGGCCAGCGAGGAAGAAGAGGTGTCGATCGTGGTCAAGCGCGTTGCCGAACTCGGCCAGGCATTGCAGCTGCCGGCCGAACCACCGGCGCTGAAGGAAGTGACGCGGATCGTGCGGATCTTCCGCGAGCTGCGCAACGGCCAGACCGAAGACGGCAAGGCCAAGCTGAAATCGCCCAGCGCCACGCTGTCCACCGCCGAGGCGATCTCGGTGATCAACAACGGCATGGCGCTGGCCGGCCACTTCGGCGACGGCGTATTGCGCCCGGCCGACATGGCCGCCGGCATGATCGGCGCGGTGGTGAAGGACCCGGTGCAGGACCAGGTGGTGTGGACCGAATACCTGGAAACCGTGGTGAAGGAACGCAGCGAATGGAAGGACCTGTACCGCGCCTTCCGCGAGCAGGCGTGAGCTCGCGATGACCGACGCGGTCACCCTGTTCGGCATCCGCCACCACGGCCCGGGCTGCGCGCGCAGCCTGCGCCGTGCGCTGGAAACGCTGCAACCGGATTGCGTGCTGATCGAAGGCCCGGCCGGCAGCGAGCCGTTGCTGGCGCACCTGGCCGATGCCGCGATGCAGCCGCCGGTGGCGCTGCTCTCGCACGCCGTCGACGATCCGCAGCTGGCGGTGTTCCATCCCTACGCCGAATTCTCGCCCGAATGGCAGGCGCTGCAATGGGCGGCACAGGCCGCGGTGCCGGTGCAGTTCATCGACGTGCCGGCCGGGATCAGCCTGGCCTGGCAGCAGCAGGCGCGCCGTGCGGAGGAAGTGGCCGCCGACGTCGACGAAGCGCCGTCCGATGAAGAAGCGGTCGTCGACGAAGCCACGGCCAACCTGCCGCACGATCCGCTCGACTGGCTGGCCCATGCCGCCGGCTACGACGACGGCGAGAGCTGGTGGAATCACATGGTCGAGGAACGCGGCGACGGCGAAGGGCTGTTCGAGGCGATCGCCGCCGCGATGACCGAACTGCGCACGCACGCGCCGCAGCGCCCGCGCGGTGACGAGGCGCAGGAAGCGATCCGCGAGGCGCACATGCGCAGCCTGCTGCGCGATGCGCGCAAGGCCGGCCACGCGCGCATCGCGGTGGTCTGCGGCGCGTGGCATGTGCCGGCGCTCGCCGCCAGCGTCACCGCGGCCGCCGACAAGGCCGTGCTCAAGGGCGTCGACAAGCTCAAGGCGCAGACCACCTGGGTGCCGTGGACGTATCGCCACCTGGCTCGCCGCAGCGGCTACGCCGCCGGCATCGCGGCGCCGGGCTGGTACGACCACCTGTGGCGCCAGCCCGCCGCCGGCAGCCGCGCGATCGGCTGGTTCGCGCGGGTGGCGCGGCTGCTGCGCGAACACGAGCTGGATTGCTCCAGCGCCCACCTGATCGAGGCCAGCCGTCTGGCCGATACCCTGGCCGCGCTGCGCGAGCGTCCCGCCCCCGGGCTGGACGAACTCAACGAAGCCACCCGCAGCGTGATCTGCATGGGTGACGACGCGCCGATGCGGCTGATCGCCGAACGGCTGATGCTCGGCGACGCGCTCGGCAGCGTGCCGTCCGCGGTGCCCACCGTGCCGCTGCAGCGCGACCTGGAAGCCCAGCAGAAACGCCTGCGCCTGAAGCCCGAGGCGCTGAGCCGCACGCTCGACCTGGACTTGCGCAACGACAACGACCGCCAGCGCAGCCAGCTGCTGCACCGGCTGGCCCTGCTCGGCATCGAGTGGGGCCGGCTCGGCGCGGTCGGCCGTTCCAGCCGCGGCACCTTCCACGAGGTGTGGCAGCTGGCGTGGGAGCCGTCGTTCGCGGTCGAGCTGATCGTGGCCAGTCGCTACGGCCACACCCTGGCGTTGGCCGCCTCGGCGCGCGGGCTGGAGCAGGCGCGCGCGGCGAACCGGCTGTCCGAGCTGGCCTCGCTGATCGATCGCGTGCTGCTGGCGAACCTGCCCGACGCGGTCGAGCAGGTCGCCGCCGAACTGCAGGCGCGCGCCGCCACCGATGCCGATCCGCTGGCCCTGCTCGGCGCCCTGCCCGCGCTGGCCAATGTGTATCGCTACGGCAACGTGCGCCAGACCGACGTGGCCCAGGTCGCGCAGTTGTTCGACAGCATGCTGTTGCGCGCCAGCCTCGGCCTGCCGCTGGCGCTGGCGGATCTGGACGACGAATCGGCGGTGCAGGCGCGCGAGCAGATCCTCGCCGCCGATCGCGCCGTCGAGCTGCGCCAGGGCGAATCGCAGCAGCAAGCCTGGCAACGCGCCCTGCACATCGTGGCCCACGCGGACAGCGGCACGCCGCTGCTGCGCGGCCTGTGCTGCCGCCTGCTGCTGGATGCCGCGGTGCTGCCGCTGGACGAGGTGCGCCGGCAGCTGTCGCAACAGTTGTCGTCCGGTGCCGAACCCTTGCCCGCCGCGCAATGGCTGGACGGTTTCCTCAACCGCAACGCCACCGTGCTGCTGCACAGCGACGCGTTGTGGGCCCTGATCGATGAGTGGATCGCCGGCCTCGGCGAGGAGCATTTCGTGCGCGTGCTGCCGCTGGTGCGGCGCAGCTTCGCCGCATTCGCGGCCGCCGACCGGCGCGACCTGGGCCTGCGCGTGCAGCGGCCGGCCGGTGCCTCGCGTGCCGCCGTCACCGAACTGGCGTGGGATGAAAATCGCGCGCGGCGCGCCTTGCCGATGCTGCGCGAACTGCTGGGAGTGGCCGATGGCTGAGCACGACGAAACCTTGCCTTCCACCAGCCGCGCCGAACGCTGGCGGCTGGTGTTGGGCAGCGACGCCGCCGATAGCTGCGGCACGCTCGACGGCGCGCTGGGCCAGATGGATGCGGCGCTGGCCGCGCTGTACGAACCCGACGGCAAGCACGGCCTGCAGCGGCGCGGCGGTCGCGGCGGCTCCGCGCCGAACGTGGCGCGCTGGCTCGGCGACATCCGCAAGTACTTTCCCGCCTCGGTGGTGCAGGTGATGCAGCGCGATGCGCTGGAACGGCTGGACATGCGCCAGATGCTGCTGGAAAAGGAGATGCTCGAAAGCATCCAGCCCGACGTGCACATGGTGGCCAACCTGATCTCGCTATCGCAGGTGATCCCGGCCGGCACGAAAGAAACCGCACGACTGGTGGTGCGCCAGGTGGTCGACGCGCTGCTGCGCAAGCTGGAGGAGCCGATGCGCTCGGCGGTCAGCGGCGCACTCGACCGCGCCCGCCGCAACCGCCGTCCGCGGCATGCCGAGATCGACTGGCAACGCACCATCCGCGCCAACCTGCGGCACTGGCAGCCCAGCCATCGCACGATCATCCCGCAGATCCTGGTCGGCTTCGGCCGCAAGGCGCGCAAGCCGCAGCGCGAGGTGATCCTGTGCATCGACCAGAGCGGCTCGATGGCCGCCTCGGTGGTCTACTCCAGCATCTTCGGCGCCGTGCTCGCCTCGCTGCCGGCGGTGTCGACGCGGCTGGTGGTGTTCGACACCAGCGTGGTCGACATGAGCGAGCAACTCGACGATCCGGTCGACCTGCTGTTCGGCGTGCAGCTCGGCGGCGGCACCGACATCCACCGCGCGGTGAGCTACAGCCAGTCGCTGATCCGCGAACCGCACAACGCGATCCTGGTGCTGATCTCCGACCTCTACGAAGGCGGCGTGGAAGAACGCCTGCTGGCCCGCGCCCGTGAACTGGTCGACGCCGGCGTGCAGTTCATCACCCTGCTCGCGCTGAGCGACGAAGGCCGCCCGTCCTACGACAAGGCCCTCGCCGCCAAGCTCGCCGCGCTCGGCGTGCCCTCCTTCGCCTGCACCCCCGACGCTTTCCCCGGCCTGATGGCCGCCGCAATCCGCCGCGACGACATCGGCCAGTGGGCCGCGACCCAGGGACTGGTGTCCACGCGCGGGCAGGAATGAGCGGGAGCGTTCCGCTCAGCTCGCCGCGAGCACGCGCAGTGCCGTGGCGACACGCCGTTGCGGACTGCCTTCCAGCAGGGTGAACGGCACGTCGCGCGTAGCCAGTTCCCTCAGGTATTCGTCGTGCTGTTGCCGCCGGAACGCGTCGCCCCGCCGCGTGCCGTCCTGCACGAAGGGGAAGTCGGGGGCGCACAGGAAGACGTGGTCGTAGTGGCGGGTGGCGAGACATTCGAGTTCGGGGTCGGCGCGGCCGAACAGATCGCGGCTGTATAGCAAGGTGGTGAGCGGGCTGGTGTCGCAGAACAGCCAGCGGTGGGCGCTGGCGGCGAGTTCGCGTTCGTGCGCGAGCTGGGTTTGGGCGATGTGCAGCAGATCGCCGTAGACCAGGGCGCCACCCTGCTCGATCCAGCGCTGGCGGCCGTATTCGGGCACCCAGGCGGTGTCGAGGCGTTCGGCCAGGGCTTGCGCCAGTGCGGTCTTGCCGCTGGATTCGCCGCCGAGCAGGCAGGCCCGTTGCACGAAGTCGGCGTAGACGGTGGGCGACAGGTGTTCGCGATGGGCGTGCGGATCGCGGCGGAGCACGCTGCCGGAGATCGGGATGGCGTGGCGTTCGCGATCCACGCAGACGTGTCGGACCTTGGCGTGTTGCGGATCGCGTCGCTGGCGGAAATACGCGGTCAGCGCGGCGGCGAAGCCGTCGCCGTAGTCCTCGCTGGTGAACACGGCATCGACGCTGCAGTCGAACACGCGATCGCACAGCCAGCCGACGAAGTCGCGGTGCGTGGCGTCCGCGTCGTCGTTGTGCGGCAGCGTGGCGGGGCCGGGTCCGTGGTGCGCGGCGGCGAGTGCGGCGAAGCGTTCGACGTCGAGCACCAGCCGCCGCGTTTGCGGGAAGCGATCGGCCAGCCAGCGCTCGCGCGCGTCGGCGTCGCAGCGCTCGAACGCGGGCCGGGTATAGCTGATCAGCAGCACCTCGTCGCATTGCGCCAGCGCGGTGCGGATCACCAGTTCGTGGCCGCGATGCAGCGGGCAGAACTTGCCGACCACCAGGCCGCGACGAGGCCGCTCGCTCATGCCGCGGCCGCCGGTTCGGCCCCGCGCAGGTGCAGCCAGTGCCGCCACGACACCACCGCGTTGATCCAGTACACCGCGTACAGCACCGAGGTGAGGTACAGGCCGCGGCTGGCGTACAGCGGCACCGCGATGGAGTTGACCAGCAGCCAGAACGGCCAGCTCTGCACATGGCGGCGCATCATCAGCAACTGCGCCACGATGCTGAAGGCCAGCACGGTGGAGTCCAGGAACGGCGCGTAGGCGTCGGTGAAGCGATGCAGCAGCATGCCGTAGCCGAGCGCACCCAGCGTGCCGTAGAGGAGCTGCCACAACAGCCGGCGCATCGGCAAATCCGTGACCGGCAGCGCCTCGCCATGGCTGCCATGCAGCCACTGCCACCAGCCCACCACGCTGGTCACCACGAAGAACGCCTGCAGGACCGTATCGGCGTATAGACGGCTTTCCAGGAACACGAAGGCGAACAGGCTGCAGCCGACGATGCCGGTCCACCAGGTATGCACGCTGTTGCGCCCGGCCAGCAGGATCGAGGCGCCGGTGATCAGGTTGGCGGCGATTTCCAGCAGGTTCACGTGCGGGCAGGGTCCGCGACAAGTGTGTCCAGCTCCTGCAGCCGCGGCATGCCGCCCTGCGCGCCCAGCTTCGTCACCGACAGCGCGGCGGCGGCGCAGGCCTTGCGCACGGCGGCGGGCAGGCCTTCTTTCAGGAACACCGCCAATGCCGCATTGAAGGTGTCGCCTGCGCCGGTGCTGTCGACCACGTCGACCTTGAAGCCGGCTTGGTGCAGCGGTTCGCCCTGCTCGCGATACCACGCGCCTTCGCCGCCGCGGGTGAGCACGACCGGGCATGGGGCGCGTTGCATCAGCGCCTTGAAGTCCTCGGCGGGATCGGCGCCGAGCAGGATCGCCAGCTCGTGCTGGTTCGGCGTGACGTAGCGGGCCAGCTTCAGCCAGTCGACGGGCAGCTGTTGCGCGGGGGCGGGGTTGAGGATCACCGGCACGCCGAGACGGTGGCCCAGGCGCACGGTGGTCTCGACGGTTTCCAGCGGGATCTCCATCTGCACCAGCACGGCGTCGGCGCGTTCGATCAGCGAACGGGCGGCTTCGACCTGGGCGGGCGTGACGCGGCTGTTGGCGGCGGGCACCACGATGATCTGGTTTTCGCCGTCGGCGACGGTGATCGAGGCGGTGCCGCTGGCGCCGTCGTCGAGGCGGGCGACATGGGTGAGGTCGACGTGTTCGGCGGCGAGGCCCGCGTGCAGCTGGTCGCCGAAGGCGTCGCGACCGAGCGCGCCGACCAGGGCTACTTTCGCGCCCAGTCGTGCGGCGGCCACGGCCTGGTTGGCGCCCTTGCCGCCGGGCACGGTGAGGAAGCGTTCGCCCAGGATGGTTTCGCCCGGGCCGACGAAGCGCGGCGCCTGGGTGACCAGGTCCATGTTGATGCTGCCGACGACGACGATGCGTGTCATGCCTCTAGCCCCCTTGCGCAGGTTTCACGGTGGAGGGGAAAGCTTAGCTGCTGCGGGCGGTGGGGCGGGCTTGGGCGGGGGCGAAGAGCGACCCACCCCCGGCCCACCCCTGCAAGCAGGAGAGGGAGAAGAGCTGAATGTCAGGGGGACGGAACGCGACCGATGCCGGTGTCGCCGCCGGGCAGCAGGTCGGGGGCGGGGCCGGCCACGGCCAGCAGGGATTGCGCGTAGGCATCCTCGATGCTGACGGTGGAGACTTCGTCCCAGCTGAAGAACGAGGGCTCGCGCATCCACTCCGCGTCGGGACTCAGTTCCTGCATGTTGAAGCCGTCTTCCTCGACGTCGATCAGGCGGCCGATGTAGCAGACTTCCGACTCGTCCTCGCTGTCCACGTGCACGCCGATCACCGGTGCCTGGGCGCCGGCGGCCTGGATCACTTCGCGGATGTTGTCCAGCGGGAAGCCGCGCGGCGGGCGCGGCAGGATGTGCTTCAGCGCCAGCGCCTTCTCGAAGAACGCGTGGTGCTTGTCCGGGGCCTCCAGCTCGGAGATGTCGCGGTGGCGCATCACGTACATGCCGTCGTAGGTGACGCCGTCGCCGACCACCCACAGCAGGAAGAACTCGCGCCCGACGCCGCCCACGTAACCGCAGAAGCTGCCGTGTTCAAGCTCCTCGCGCCACAACCGCACCAGCGTCTGCTTCTGCTGCGCCTCGCGCAACTGGGCGCGCTGGCCGGTGTTTTTCAATTCGATAACGTTGTTCACGGGTCCATTTTAGCAGACTGGCCTGACCCGCTTGTTTACAGGATGTAGCGGCTGCGATCCTCGTCGCAGGCCGTCTCGTCGAGCTCGTTGCATGCCTGTTTCGTGCGGATTGACTGAATTTCGCCGGATTCAGGCGTCGATTCGAAGGAGATCTGCCAGGCCGGTGCGCATCGCCCCTGCCGCTCAGAAGGTGCCGCGCTGGATGAACGGTACCCGGGCGTAGAGCCGGCGTTCGCCACCGCGCGGGTCGTCGACCTGGCGGCTGTCGGTGTCGAACAGCATGGTTTGCCGGCGTGCCAGCGAGTAGCCGGCCCAAGGCGGCAAGCCCTGGTGGTTGGGATCGCCGTGACGGGCCAATGCCAGCAGCGCGTCGCTCATCGCATCCGCCAGGCGCGTCGCCTCGTCGCTGGCGCCGGTGCGCGAGCCGGGCTGCTGGGGGTTGTGGAAAACCAGCGGGATGTCGAGGGTGTGGAAGGCACGGAGCGTGGCGTCGTCGCCGTGGCGGTCGTACCAGTCCAGCTCGTAGGCCCAGGTCGGCGCGCCCTGCCGCGCACGCGCCTCCAGTTCCTCGAGGGCGCCGCGCCACGAGCGTCCGGCGGTGGTCGCGGCAAAGAACACTTCCGACGGCGTGTAGTCGGGGTACATGCGCCGGTATTCGGCGATCACCTGCGACGGCAGCAGATCCACGTACTGCTGTTTTTCCAGCCGTGCCGGAAGCTGGTCCCAGCCGAGCTCGAAGTTGGCCGGGTCGTGGCCGAGAAAGCCGCGGGTTTCGTCATGGGTGTTGCCGATGACCATGGGGATGCCGGCCGACTGCGCCGGTGCCTGCGGCCAGAACGGGTGCGACGGCAAGGTGTGCGAATCCAGCACCGGACCGAGATACAGATGGGTGCTTTCCATCCGCGAGGGATCGTGGATCTTCATCGCCTCCAGCAGCCTTTCCATCGGCATGTGGCGCAAGGCGTCGGCATCGGCGCGGAAGTGATCCAGTACCAGTTGCGCGCGCTGGCTGGCGGCCCGTGGCCCGGCGGCGGTGACCTGCTGGCCGCTCATCGTCCAGGCGCGATGGAACAGCCCCTTCGCCGCCGGCATCGCCATCAGGGTGGCGATCTTGGCGCCGCCGCCGGACTGGCCGAACACGGTGACATTGCCGGCATCGCCACCGAATTCGGCGGCGTGCTGGCGCACCCACTGCAGGGCCTGGATCAGGTCGAGCTGGCCGACGTTGCCGGAATCGGCAAACACTTCCCCGCCGAGCTGGGCCAGGTACAGATAACCGAACAGGTTGAGCCGGTGGTTGAGCGTGACGACCACCACGTCGCCGCGACGGCTCAGATGGGTGCCGTCATATAGCGGGTCACTGCCCGAGCCGGTGCTGAAGGCGCCGCCGTGGATATACACCAGCACCGGCCGCTTGCCGCCGTCGCGCAGCGCGGGCGTCCACACATTGAGGTGCAGGCAATCCTCGCTGCCGGGTCCTTCGCTGCTGGTTTGCGGCGCGGCCGCAGCGTAATCGAGTGCATCGTGCACGCCGCGCCACGGCAGCTCCTGCACGGCGCGCCGGAACCGGCGTGGTGCCGTGTCGGCGCCGTAGGGGATGCCGCGAAAGACGTGGATGCCCTGCTCCGTCTGTCCGGCGAGGCGGCCGCTGCGTACGCGCGCGAGCGGGCTGGCCTGGCCGCGCGAGCGGGCCGAGGGAGCGGCGATGGCGCCGACCGGCAGGGGCGCCGAGATGCCGGCGACGAGCGAGCAAATGGCGCTGGCGCGCAGGAAGTGACGACGTTGCGGATCCATCGGCGCGGTGCTCATGGCGAGGTTTTCTCCGGCTGGGTGGCGATCCAGTCCCGCGCCAGCCGCGGCCAGGCAGCGGTGGTCAGGCCGCTCGTGCCGCGCACGCCGAAGCCGTGGCCGCCGTGCGGGAACAGGTGCATCTCGATGGGCACGCCGACGCGCAGCAGGGCGCGGTAGAACTGCAGGGCATTGCCCACCGGTACCGCCGGGTCATCCTGCGCGTGGACCAGGAACGTGGGCGGCGTGTCGGGGTGGACCTGGTATTGCATCGAGTACTGGCGCAACAGTCGCGCATCCGGGTGCGGGCCGAGCAGGCGCTCGCGTGAGCCGGCATGGGCATCCGGCCCGGCCATGTCGATGACCGGATAGATCAGCAGCTCGAAATCCGGGCGGGCGCTGAGCCGGTCGACGGCATCGGTGGCCGGGTAGACCGGTTTGTCGAAACCGGTGCCCAGCCGTGCGGCGAGGTGGCCTCCGGCGGAAAAGCCCATCACCCCGATGCGATGGGGATCCAGCTGCCATTGCGCCGCCCGGCTGCGGATCAGGCGCAGCGCGCGCTGCGCATCGGCCAGCGCCGCCTCGCGGTCGGCGCGGCCTTCGCCGGGCAGGCGATGGCGCAGCACGAACAAGGTGATGCCGCCCTGCTCGACGAAGGCCGGCACCAGCGCCGAACCCTCCTTGTCCAGCACCACCCGCTTGTAACCGCCACCCGGTAAGACCAGCAGGCCGATGCCGTTGGGTAGGGTCGGGCGGTAGACGACCAGGTAGGGCTCGCTGACATGGGTGATGTAGCGGTCCGGCAGCGCCGTATCGCGGCTGCGCTCGACGATCCGTGGTGGCTGGTCGAGCAGCTTGTCCCCCGGTGCCACCGCCGTCGGCCACAAGCCGACGCGGTCCGCCGAGCCAGTGGCCGGCTCGCCGTCGGAAGAAGCCATCGCAAGCGGGGCGCATGACCAAAGAAGCGCCGACAATGCCAAAAGAAACAGTCGTTTGCATGGATGGATTGGCGGCATGGGCGGCTTCATCGGGCGGGCCAAGGGGCGAAATTTGTGCATTGCATGTTGCCAAATGACACCGGTTGACCATATATAGCAGCCATCGCATTGTCGATGGGCAGTGCAGCATCACCATCAGGAGAGTCACTTGAGCAACGAGCAAGGTCACCGCAACCCGAGCGATTCCGCCTGGGAGGACATTGCCCGTCGATTCGTGGAAGCGCGTCGCGCCGGCCGATCGTTGCCGGATTTCCCCGGCGAGATCCCGCCGGACCTGGTCACTGCCTATCGCGTGCAGGATCTGGCCATCGCCCGGTGGGACGATGTCGTGGTGGGCTGGAAGATCGGCTACATCGCCGCGGAGCGCCGCGACGACTCGGGAGACGAGCGCCTGCTGGGCCCGATATTTCGGCGCCATCTGTGGAATGCCACCGGTGCCATCGTGGATATCCCGGTATTTTCCGCTGCGGGCGGCTTTGCCGCGGTCGAAGCGGAATATGTGCTGCAACTGGAAGCCGACGCACCGGCCGACAAGCTGGACTGGACCCCGCAGGAAGCCGCGACGCTGCCTGCACGATTGTATGTAGGAGTGGAAGTGGCCAGCAGCCCGCTGGCCACGATCAACAAGCTGGGCCCGCGTGTGGTGGTATCCGACTTCGGCAACAACAACGGCCTGGTGCTCGGGCCCCCGATCGGCGACTGGACCACCTGCAACGAGCGGGACTTGAACGTGCGCACCGAGATCGACGGCGTGGTCGTCGGCACCGGTGGCGCCGGCAATCTCCCGGGCGGCCTGCGCGGCGCCCTGGCCTTCGCCTTGCACCGCTCGGCCCGGCGTGGCCGGCCGCTGAAAAAGGGCGACCTGATTGCCACCGGCAACGCTACCGGCATTCATGACATCGACGTGGGCCAGCACGCGCTGGTCGACTTCGGCGATGTCAGGATTGTCTGCCGGGCCGTACCCAGCCCGGCCGGCTAGGGAAACCACATCATGCGCGGGAGGGGAAAATGATCACACGTCGCGGCTTTCTCGGTGCCGGCCTGGGCACGCTGGCGGCGGCGGCTCTGGACGGCTGTTCCGGCGGCATCACGGCTACCGCGGCCGGCAGGAACGGAACGGCCGGCGGCAGCGTGCTGAGCGCTTCGGACGTGCACGTGGCCGACTACCCCACCGTGGTCGCGGTCGACTGGATCGGCAGGGAACTGGAGCGGCAGACCGGCGGCCGGCTGCGCCTGCGCATGTACCACTCCGGCCAGCTCGGCCGCGAGTCCGAGGCCATCGACATGGCGCGCTTCGGCGCCATCGACATCACCCGCGTGTATTCGGGCGCCCTGAACAACGCCTTTCCGTTGACCCAGGCGCTGTGCCTGCCCTACGTTTTCGACTCGGTGGCGCACATGCGCCACGCGCTGGACGGCGGCATCGCCGCGGCCGTGCTGCGCGGCTTCGAGAGCCGCGGCCTGGTCGGTCTGGCCATTTACGACTCGGGCACGCGCAACTTCTACAACACCAAGCATCCGATCGTGGAGCCGAGGGATCTGCACGGCCTGAAGCTGCGCGTGGCCCGCTCGGACATCTTCCTGGAGCTGGTCCGCATGTTCGGCGCCAACCCCACGCCGATGTCGCTGGGCGACACCTTCTCCGGACTGGAGACGCACATGATCGACGGCGCCGAGAACAACATGCTCAGCTTCCAGTCCAGCCGCCACTTCGAGTCGGCGCACTACTGGTCGGAAACCGAGCACTCCTGCGCGCCGGACATCCTGCTGATGTCGCGTCGCAATTTCGACAAGCTCAAGCCGTCCGATCGCGAGTTGATGGTGGATCTGGGCCGCCGTTCGGTCGAGGTCATGCGCGAGCAAT